>NZ_PCOQ01000016.1 GCF_002975275.1 Achromobacter sp. MYb9
CACCCCGCCCGCGCCGCTTTTGCGGCCGCCGGCCGTGGGCGAGCGACCCGCGTGGTCGCCCCCCTCCTAGCCCTGCGACTAGCGCGCGGTTGCCGGGCCTTGCGCCCCGTGGCCGCCCGGCAGCCCGGGGCCCGCTGACAGGCCCTGAAGCCACCTCCCCGTTTACTCTGCCGTCGCCGCGCCACGCGGCGATGGCTGTCTGATGCCGCGGCGCCTGCTCGCGGCCGGAGGTTTCCATGCTTGAACAACCCCAACACAAATACCGCCCCACCCAACCTTTCACCCGCGATTACGCCGAACGCACCTGGCCGTCGCGTCGTCTGCTGGCGCCGCCCGTCTGGATGAGCACGGACATGCGCGACGGCAATCAAGCGCTGATCGAACCCATGGACGGAGCCCGCAAGCTGCGCATGTTCGAGCAGCTGGTGGCGGTGGGCGTCAAAGAGATCGAAGTGGCATTTCCGTCGGCGTCGGAGACGGACTTCAACTTCGTGCGCAAGCTGATCCAAGAGCGCCGCGTACCGGAAGACGTGACCATCGAGGTGCTGACGCAGTCACGCCCCGACCTGATCGAGCGCACCTTCGAATCGCTGCGCGGCGCGCCGCGCGCCATCGTGCATCTGTATGCGCCCATCGCGCCGCAATGGCGTCGCATCGTATTCGGCATGACGCGCGCCGAGGTCAAGGAGATCGCCCTTGCAGGCACCCGGCAGATCCGGGCACTGGCCGATGCCCACCCCGAAACGGAGTGGATTTACCAATACTCGCCAGAGACGTTCAGCCTGGCCGAACTGGATTTCTCGCGGGAGGTCTGCGATGCGGTCAGCGCCATCTGGGGCCCCACGCCCGCCCGCAAAATGATCATCAACCTGCCCTCCACGGTCGAATGCACGACAGCCAACGTGTATGCCGATCAGATCGAATGGATGCACCGCCATCTGGCGCGGCGCGACAGCATCGTGCTGAGCGTGCATCCGCACAATGACCGCGGCACCGCCGTGGCCTCAGCCGAACTGGCCGTGATGGCCGGCGCCGACCGGGTCGAAGGCTGCCTCTTCGGCAACGGTGAACGCACCGGCAATGTGGATCTGGTGACCCTGGCCATGAACCTGGACCTGCACGGCGTGCGCAGCGGCCTGGACTTCTCCAACATGGCCGCCGTGCGCGAATGCGTCGAGGATTGCAACCAGTTGCCCGTGGATGTGTTCCACCCTTACGCGTTCACGCACGCAACGCCAGCAGCGCCTCTTGCAGATGGCGCAGCCCCCGGCTAAGCGGCTTGTCTCGGCGCAGCACGATGGCCAGGTCGCGCGATAGACGCGGCGTCAGCGAACGCACGACGAGTGCGTCGCGCTGCCCCGCGCCGGACACCGCAAGTTTCGGCAGCACCGCGCAACCCAGGCCGGCAGCCACGATTTCCTTCATGGCTTCGGTGCTGCCCAGTTCCATGACGGGCTTGGCCGCCACGCCCGCCGCTTCGAACCAGTCGTCGACCAGGCGGCGGGTTCGGGCGCCGGGCTCGAACAGCACCAGCGGCAGCTTCGCCAATGAAAGCGGCGTCGCGGCGGCGGGAATGGCGGCCGGGTCGCGGGCGGGAAAGATCGCCACGAATTCGTCTTCCAGCACAGGGGTGGCCTGGAACATGCGGCCCGGCGCGGGCAGCGTGACCAGCGCCATGTCCAGCGTGTTGTTCTCCAGCCCTCGCAGCATGTCGGACGTATTGCCGGTGCTGGCCACGATATCCAGCGCGGGAAAGCGTTGGCGCAGGTCGGCCAGCACGGGCGGCAGCAGATAGGTGCATGCGGTGGCGCCCGTGCCTAATCGGATCCGCCCGGATACCTGCGAAGCATGCGCCGACATGGCTTGTTCCGCCTGCGCCAGCGCGGTGTCGATGACGCGGATATGGGCCAGCAATTCCAGCCCGGCGGCGGTCGGGCCGGCGCGGCGGCCGATGCGTTCGACCAGCTTCAGGCCGAAGCGGCGTTCCAACTGGCGAATTTGCAGGCTGACGGCGGGCTGGGTCACGCCGCCGCGCTCGGCGGCGGCCGAAAAACTGCCCAGTTCGACAACCTGCGCGAACATGCGCAGATGGTCCAGGTTCAAGCCACGCATCGCTTCGATCCAAAGTTTTGCTTATGAAAATCATAATAAACCAAAGCTTTATTAATGCTTTGCCTTGCGCGACACTGGCAACTGGTTTTTCCTTGTCGACCCTTCCCCTCTGTCATGCCGACCTCCCAGCCTACCGTTCTGATCCGCGACAGCGCGGACGCGGACCTGCCCGCCATCAAGACCCTGTACGCCCACCACGTGGAGCACGGCACGGCCTCCTTCGAGCTTGAACCGCCTTCCATCGCCGACATGCGCCAGCGCCGCGGCGCAGTGCTGGAAAAGGAAATGCCCTATCTGGTGGCGGAGATCAACGGCGAAGTCGTTGGCTACGCCTACGTCACCCCCTACCGCCCGCGCCCCGCCTACCGCCACACGGTGGAGGACTCCGTCTATGTGAAGGCGGGCCGCAGCGGGCTAGGTATCGGCGGCAAGCTGCTGGCCGCGCTAATCGAACGCTGTACCGCCGCGGGCTGGCGCCAGATGCTGGCCGTCGTGGGCGACAGCCGCAATGCGGCGTCCCTGGCGCTACACGCCAGCCAGGGCTTTCATCCGGTTGGCACCCTGCGGTCGGTCGGACACAAGCACGGCGAATGGCGCGATACGGTGCTGATGCAACGCGCCCTGGGCGCAGGCGACGCCACCCCGCCGCAGCGGCCGTGATCCCGCCGCGCGCGATTGTCTGCCTGGGCCTGACCCAGCTGATTGGCTGGGGCGTGACGTTCTATCTGATTGGCGCGCTGGGCCCCTCGATGACGGCGGACCTGGGCTGGAGCTCGGCCACGGTCTACGGCGGCTTTTCCGCCGCGATCGTGACGATGGCATTGGTATCGCCACTGGCCGGCATGGCGGTGGACCGCTGGGGCGGCCACCGCGTCATGCCGTTGGGCGCGATGGCCGCCGCCGCCGGTTGCGCGCTGCTGGCCGCCACGCATGCCGTTCCCGTGTATTTCCTGGCCTGGTTGCTGCTGGGCATCGGCATGCGCCTGTGCCTGTATGACGCGGCCTTCGCGTCGCTGGCCCGCGCCGCCGGTCCCACCGCGCGCCGCCCCATGTCGCAAATCACGCTGTTCGGCGGTTTGGCCTCCACCGTGATGTGGCCCGTCGGCCACGCGCTATCCGGCTGGCTGGGCTGGCGCGGCGCGGTGCTGGTCTACGCCGCGCTGGCCTTGGCAACGGTGCCGTTGTATCTGGCGCTGCCCCGTCAACGCTACGCCGCCCCCGGCGCCACCGCCGCCCGGCACGCCGCTGGCCTGACCCGCACGGCCAATGAACGCCGGCAAGCCGGCACGCTGTATGCGGTCATCGTGATGCTGACCAACTTCCTGGCTGCCGGCAACGCCGCCCACCTGATTTCCCTGCTTGCCGGCCTGGGCCTGGCGACGACGGCCGCCGTCAGCGTCGCCGCCCTGTGGGGGGTAGGCCAATTCGCCGCCCGCGTGGCGGACGTCGCGCTGGGGTCGCGGCTGCATCCGCTGACGCTCACGCTGGCCGTCAGCACCTTGCTTCCCCTGTGCTTTTTGCTGGCCCTGCTGTCGCACGGCAATCTTTACGCCACAGCCGCTTACGCGTTGCTCTACGGCGCCTGCAACGGACTGATGACCATCACCCGCGGCACGCTGCCACTAGCCTTGTTCGATTTCCGCAGCTACGGGACGCTGGTCGGCGCGCTACTGATTCCCAGCTTCCTGCTGACCGCCACGGCGCCGGTCGCCTATGCCTTTGTGCTTGAGCACTACAGCGCGCGTGCGGCGATGGGGATATCGGTGGGATTGGCTGCGGCCATCCTGGCGGCCGCATTTGCGCTGCGGTGGCGCTTTATCGCCCGGACTCGGGCATGACGGCGGCGCGGCGCGCCCGCTGCTCGGCCAGCGCGCGGGCGAGTTCCTCGCTCGTGACCGGTTTGGAAAACAGTAAGCCTTGCATCAGTTCGCAGCCGGCATCCAGCGCGGCCCGATAGTGCGCGTCGGTTTCGATGCCGTTGACCACGGTCGTGATGCCCAGGTCCTTCGCCAATTGGCATATGGACCGCAGCACCTTCTGGGAATCCGGATTGCGCGCGGCGTTCCAGACGATGTTCTTTTCCAGCTTCAGGCCAGCCAGCGGCAGCGTCGACAGCCATTCCAGGTTGTTGCTGCCCTTGCCGAAGTCGTCCAGCCACACCTGGACCCCCAAACTCGTGAACTCCTCGAGAATGGCGCGCATATCGGCCGAGCGGATGTGGGAAGTGGCCTCTTCGGTGATTTCAAGACGAAGGTCCCGGGGCGAAAGGCCGTGCGAGAACACCCCGAGCAGAATCGCGTCCACCACGTCCCGGCGAGCAAAACTCTGGGGAGAGACATTGATGTTGACCGCCATGCCCGCCCCGTCTTCGGTCTGCCGCCAGCGCGCCTGGTCGGCGGAGATGGTCCGCAGCCCCCATCCGACCAGCGCATGCGCGGCCTCTGACGCGCACGCATCCCGCAGCAGGCCGTCGATGTCGGTCACCCCGCCGCTGGCCTCCTTGCGCCTGAGCAGCGCCTCTGCCCCCACGATCTCGCGCGTTTGCGCCGACACGATAGGTTGATAATGGAATAGCAGCCGCTCGTCCTGAATCGCCGCCAGCAGCGGATACTGGGACGCGTCGGCGTTGGGCAGCAGCGGCCGCATGGGTGGGGATTCCGGCGTGTCGTCCCGCCCTCCGTCCAGGCGCAACTCGCCCGAGAACGAATATCCCTTGCCGCGCATGCTTCGTATCGGAATGGAAGCGCCCGCGACATTACCCTTGCGCTTCAAGCGGCTGACAATCAGATCCAGCGAACGCCCGTTGCTGGCGATATCCGCGCCCTCCAACATGAAATCGCCCCGCCCGACCATTTTCTCGGGGTGCCGGAGCATGGCTTTCATGATCGATCTTTCCATCCGCGTCAGACTGATGCCGACGCCTGCCGGCGAGAGCAGCGTCCATTCGTTATCCCCCAGCCGCCACGCTTTTTCCGGTGGCGGGGGGCTTGCCGCCACCAGCCCGGCCGCCGGATCGGGCCGGCGCGCGGCATGGCTGGCGGGCGCATACGAAAGGGTCAGCTTGCGCTGCGCGGACTGAATGGCGGCCGCCACTTCGCTATAGCTGATGCTGGCGCCGTAACAGCTGTCCGCACCCGCCAGCAACGCATTGATCCGAACCGTGGGACTCTCGATGTCGCGTATCGCGATGATCGTGGAGCTTAGAAAACTCGCTCGCAACTGGCCGATGGTGATGTCCAGGTCCCGGGGCAGGCACAAATGCACCAGGATCTCGCCGGACAGGCGCGTCGCCGACCCATCCAGCAGCGAGACGGGATTCAAAATAAAACCGATTTGCTCGAGGGAATTCGAAATTCCCCGTTTTGCAAACTCGTTATCGAAAACGAGAATAATCCGCGACCGATTCATAATGATTAAGCCCTGATTGATAATGCCGTTCCAGCGAACGGTATCGAAATGTCTAGACGCATTTCCATACCTGGAACAGAGTCGCAAAAAAAGGGGCCTGAATACGAAAAGGTCGGTTTTAAGTCATTTTTTATTGAATATTCCTCATATTTATATGAAAAATATTCAACATATCAAAATAAACCTCAAAAATCTGCGAAACATAGCGACACGCATCATTGGCGGGCACGCCGCGAAAATATGCGCCATCAGGCCTGCGCGGCCGTCCATTTTTCCCAGCCGGCGCGGCGCAGCTTGCACGCCGGGCACGTCCCGCAGCCGTAGCCCCAGGCGTGGCGCGCGCCGCGCTCGCCCAGATAGCAGGTGTGGCTTTCCTCGACGATGGTCTCGACCAGCGCGTCGCCGCCCAATGTCTGGGCCAGTGCCCAGGTCTCGGATTTGTCGATCCACATCAGCGGGGTTTCGATCGTAACGCGGCTTCCCAGGCCCAGGCCCAGCGCCACTTGCTGTGCCTTGATCGTGTCGTCGCGGCAATCGGGATAGCCCGAGAAATCGGTTTCGCACATGCCGCCGACCAGCACGTCAAGCTGGCGCCGGTAACCCAGCGCCGCCGCCAGCGTCAGGAAAAGCAGATTGCGGCCGGGCACGAAGGTGTTGGGCAGGCCATTGGCCTGCATCTCGATGGCCCGGTCGCTTGTCATCGCGGTATCGCCCACCTGGCCCAGCACCTTGAGGTCCAGAAGGTGATCCTCGCCCAGCCGCGCAGCCCATTGCGGAAAACGCGTGCGGATGTCGCGCAGCACGTTCAGGCGGGCGTCGAGTTCGATGCGGTGCCGCTGGCCGTAATCGAACGCCACCGTCTCCACATGGGCATAGCGGTCCAGCGCCCAGGCCAGGCAAGTCGTGGAGTCCTGCCCGCCCGAAAAGAGGACAAGCGCGCGGCGTTGATGATTTTGCATAAAGGGGGCTTCTAGAAAGACGAAGGGAACAGGCGAACTTTAACGCAGCCCCGGCGCCTTTCCCGTAAGCAAGCCTGCGTAAAATCGGATCCGTTTCCCATCCCGTAGTTTTCAGCCGCCCCGTTTTCTTCCCTTCCCTTTTCCAGCCGCCCGACGGATCCCCGCCCGATGAATG
Source organism: Achromobacter sp. MYb9 (assembly GCF_002975275.1). Classification (GTDB taxonomy): domain Bacteria; phylum Pseudomonadota; class Gammaproteobacteria; order Burkholderiales; family Burkholderiaceae_B; genus Achromobacter. The sequence continues at coordinate 6,655 of NZ_PCOQ01000016.1, forward strand.
CCATCCGCACGAAGTCCGATTCAGCAGAACCCCTGCGTCACGATATCCGGCTGTTAGGCCGCCTGTTAGGAACGGTCATCGAGGAATGCGAAGGCAAGCGCGTCTTCGACACCATCGAAACGCTGCGCCGCACGGCCGTGAAATTCCGCCGCGAAGGCAATGAAGCGGACAGCAAACTGCTGGAGCAACGCGTCAAGCGTCTGCAAGGCAACGACCCGAATTCCGTCGCGCGCGCGTTCAGCTACTTCCTGCATCTGGCCAACATCGCCGAAGACCGCGATCAGAACCGCCGCCAGCGCGCCCGCGCCCTGGCCGACGACAGCGCCGCGCGCGGCAGCTTGCGTGACGCGGTGCAGACGCTGGCCAAGCATGGCGTGGGCGCCGCGCGCATCCGCCGCCTGCTGGCCGAAGCCAGCGTCATGCCGGTACTGACCGCCCACCCCACCGAAGTGCAGCGCAAAAGCACCCTGGACGTCCATCGCGAAATCGCCTGGGCGTTGACGCAGCGGGACGGCCCGCTGACGCCGGAAGAGCTGGCGCAACTGGATGCCTCCCTGCTTGGCCGCGTCGCCACCCTGTGGCAAACGCGCATGCTGCGCTACACGCGCTTGACGGTGGCCGACGAAATCGAGAATGCGCTGTCGTACTACCGCAGCACCTTCCTGCAAGTCATCCCGCGCCTGTATGCGGACCTGTCCAAGCTGCTGAACCGCGAACCCGCCAAGCCTTTCGCCGCGCCGCCCCCGCCGCTGGAGCCGTTCCTGCGCATGGGCAGCTGGATCGGCGGCGACCGCGACGGCAACCCGAACGTGGATGCCAGCACCTTGGAACGCGCGCTGCTGCGCCAGGCCACGGTGCTGTTCGAACACTACCTGCAAGAGGTCCACGCGCTGGGCGCGGAACTGTCGATCACGACATTGCTGATCTCGGCCAACCCCGAACTGCTGGCGCTGGCCGACAGCAGCGGCGACGATTCCCCGCATCGCAGGGACGAGCCCTACCGCCGCGCGCTGGTGGGCGTCTACGCGCGCCTGGCCGCCACGGCGCAAGGACTCACCGGCCAGGACCTGGCCCGACGCAGCACGGTAGCGGCGCCGCCCTACGGCGGGCCTGAAGAACTGTCGGCCGATCTGGCCGTGATCGCCGCGTCGCTGGCCGCCCACCATGGCGCGCCCCTTGGCAAGTTGCGGTTGGCGGGGTTGCAGCAGGCCGTGGAAGTCTTCGGTTTCCACCTGGCCACGGTCGACCTGCGCCAAAGCTCCGACGTGCATGAACGCGCGCTGGCTGAATTGTTCGCCCTTGCCGGCACGCAGCACAACGGCCAGACGCTGGACTACCTGGCGTTGAACGAAGACGAGCGCGTGGCGTTGCTGCGCGCCGAACTGGCGCAAGCGCGCCCGCTGGCATCGCCCTGGATCGCCTACAGCGAAGACACCACGCGCGAACTGGCGGTGCTGCGCGCCGCAGCCGCCGGCCGCGCCCGCTACGGCAAGCAGGCCGTGCGCCAGACCATCGTGTCGCATACCGAGACCCTGAGCGATCTGCTGGAAGTGATGGTGCTGCAGAAAGAGGCCGGTCTGATCGCACCTGCCGGCCAGGACATCGCGCCGGAAGACGGCCTGATGGTCGTGCCGCTGTTCGAGACCATCCCCGACTTGCAGCGCGGCGCCGAGATCATGGCCGCGTGGCTGGATCTGCCCGAAGTGCGCCAGCGCGTGCAACGGGCGCAGAATGGCGCGCAGGAAGTCATGCTGGGTTATTCGGACAGCAACAAGGACGGCGGCTTCCTGACGTCCAACTGGTCGCTGTACCAAGCCGAACGCGCCCTGGTCGACGTGTTCTCGGCCCGCCATGTGCGCCTGCGCCTGTTCCACGGCCGCGGCGGTTCGGTGGGCCGCGGCGGCGGCTCAAGCTTCGACGCGATCCTGGCACAACCCCCGGGCACCGTGGCCGGGCAGATCCGCCTGACCGAACAAGGCGAAGTGATCCAAAGCAAGTACAAGGACGCCGAGGTTGGCCGCTGGCACCTTGAACTGCTGGTGGCCGCCACGCTGGAATCCAGCCTGGCCCCGCGCGCCGAAGCCACCAGCGCCGAAGACGCGCACATGGCGCACCACGGCCCCGCCATGTCATTCATGTCGGACATGGCGCAGCGCACGTACCGCGGCCTGGTCTATGACACGCCCCGCTTCGCGGAATATTTCTTCGCCGCGACCCCGATCAGCGAGATCGCGGGCCTGAACATCGGTTCGCGCCCCGCGTCGCGCAAGAAGGGCCAGCGCATCGAAGACCTGCGCGCCATTCCCTGGGGCTTTTCGTGGGCGCAGTGCCGCCTGATGCTGACGGGCTGGTACGGCATGGGCTCCGCTATCGAGGCCTACCTGGAAACCGGCGCCCCGGACGCCCCGCGTTCGCGCCGCGGCCGGCTGGCGCAATTGCGCGAGATGGCTCGCGACTGGCCGGCCTTCCGCACGCTGTTGTCCAACATGGAAATGGTCTTGGCCAAGTCGGACCTGGCCATCGCCGCCCGCTATGCCCAACTGGTGCCGCAACGTGCCCTGCGCGACCGCATCTTCGGCGCCATCAGCGCCGAACACGCCCGCACGCTGGCCATGCTGAAGCTGTTGACCCAACGCGAACTGCTGGCCGACAACCCCACCCTGCAAGATTCCCTGCGCGAACGCTTCGCCTACATCGACCCGCTGAACTACCTGCAGATCGATCTGATCCGTCGCCATCGCGCGGCGCAGAAACACCCGGACGCCGAGATCGATAAACGCGTGCAACGCGCGATCCACCTGACGATCAACGGCATCGCGGCGGGGTTGCGCAACTCCGGCTGACGGCGTGCCTCATGAGCAACCCGCGACGGACGGCCGGCAAGGCGGTCTGTCGCGGAGGATGCCGGCGCGGCGGCGGTGCAAGGCACGTCTGGCGCTTGGCTGCCGCCCCTGAAACGTCCACCAGATGAACGCCAGAAAATCCCCATTTGTCCATCCTCGATGACTTTTAGTACTATTCTCATCAGAAATTCTATATACGCACAAATGTTCGCATATAGAACAAAATGACTTTTCTGGCCTCGCTGCACAGAAGGGCACCCTAGGAAGAGACAGAGATCACCCTGATTCGCCTGCGTGCCCGACTGAACAGCAGCAGCCTGCAAGACAGCACCGAGCGAACCCTCATGGATACTCCCCTCAAGAACATCGCCGTCATCGGCGCAGGCGCGATGGGCAGCGGCATCGCTGCGCTATTCGCCTCGAAGGGACTCGACATCGTCCTGATCGACCCGATGGAAGGCGCCCTTGAGCGCGCGTTGAAAACCATCGATCGCCAATTGAACGTCTACGCCCCCGGCGGCGTTCAAGAGGCCATCCAGCGCATCCGCTTCGACCCCAGCCTGGACGCCGCCGCCAGCTGCGACCTCGTCATTGAAGCGGTGCCGGAGAACCTGGAACTCAAGCGCGGCATCTTCGCCAAGCTGGATGCGTTGTGCCCCGCGCACACGCTGTTCGCCACCAATACCTCGGGCCTGTCCATCAACGCCATCGCCAGCGCGGTCACGCGCCGCGACCGCTTCGTGGGCACCCACTTCTTCACCCCGGCCGACGTCATTCCGCTGGTGGAGGTCGTGCGCAACGACGACACCTCGGAAGCCACCGTCGCCCAGGTCATGGCCACGCTGCGTTTCGCGGGCAAGCGGCCCGTGCTGGTGCGCCAGGACATTCCGGGCTTCATCGCCAACCGCATCCAGCACGCGCTGGCCCGTGAAGCGATCTCGCTCCTGGAAAAGGGCGTTGCCAGCGCTGAAGACATCGACGAAGTGGTCAAGTGGAGCCTTGGCATCCGCCTGGCCCTGTCCGGCCCGCTGGAACAGCGCGACATGAATGGCATCGACGTGCACTACGCGATCGCCAGCTACCTCTACAAAGACCTGGAAAACCGCACCGAACCGTCCGAGCTGCTAAAGAGCAAGGTCGAAAGCGGCCAGATCGGCGCCAAGAGCGGCCAGGGCTTCTACACCTGGAGCCCTGAACGCCGCGAACGCGTGCTGCGCGAAAAAAGCGCCACGCTGGGCGAACTGGCCGCGTGGCTGAACAGCAAGGCCGGCGACGCCTGACGGCGCCTCCTCGAATTCAAGACCAATAAGGCGCGGGGGCCACGGCCCATCGCGCCAACGGGCCACGAGCCCGACCACACAAAGAAAACCAGACGTCGCACCCGCCCGCGCCGCCATCCGGCCGCAGGCAGGGCAAGACACTAGAGAACCCGCCTACGGAGTTATTGGAGGCACCATGAATAAACTCGCTTCATTCTTTACCGAGCTGATGCGCAAGTATCTGCCCGATCCTTTCGTTTTCGCGATCGCACTGACCTTGCTGACCGTGCTGCTGGCCATGGGCATCGAAGGCCAGAGCATCGGCGACGTCACCCGCGCCTGGGGCAAGGGCTTCTGGAGCCTCCTGGCCTTCACGACCCAGATGGCCGTGATCCTGGCCATGGGCTACGTGCTGGCCACCGCGCCGCTGACCGATCGCCTGCTGAACCGCATCGTCAGCCACGTGCACAAGCCGCACACCGCCATCATCGTCGCGACGCTGGTGGGCGGCGTGGGCAGCTACCTGAACTGGGGCTTCGGCCTGGTCATCGGCGGCATCGTCGCCAAGAAGCTGGCGCTGAAGGTCAAGGGCGTGCACTACCCCCTGATCATCGCAGCCGCCTATAGCGGCTTCACGATGTACGGCCTGGGCCTGTCCGCCAGCATCCCGGTGCTGGTCGCCACGCCCGGCCACCCCACCGCCAAGCAGATGGGCACCATCCCGCTGTCGGAAACCATCTTCTCGGTGCCCATGCTGATCACCAGCCTGGTCATCATCATCACGCTGCCGCTGCTGAACGCCTGGCTGCACCCCAAGAAGGGCGAGAAGATCGTTGAAGTGGACCCGGCCATCGACCGCGACGCCAATGCCTCCAACGCCAGCGAAGACATGCTGGAAAAGGGCACCATTGCCTCGAAGCTGAACAACAGCCGCATCCTGAGCCTGCTGATCGGCGCGCTGGGCATTGCCTACGTCACGTTCCACTTCATGGACGGCGGCTCGCTGGACCTGAACCTGATCAACTTCATCATTCTGTTCCTGGGCATCATCCTGCTGGGCACGCCGGCCGCCTACGTGGCCAAGCTGACCGAAGGCATCAAGACGATCTCCGGCATCATCCTGCAATACCCGTTCTACGCCGGCATCATGGCCATCATGGCCGCATCCGGCCTGGTGACGTCGATCTCGCAGGTGTTCGTGGACTTCGCCACGCCGGCCACGCTGCCGTTCTGGGGCCTGATCAGCTCGTTCTTCATCAACTTCTTCGCGCCGTCGGCTGGCGGCCACTGGGTCATCCAGGGTCCGTTCATGATCGACGCCGCCAAGGAAATCGGCAGCGCGCTGAACCAGACGACGATGGCCGTCATGCTGGGCAACGCCTGGAACGACCTGGTGCAGCCCTTCTGGATCCTGCCGGCGCTGGCCTTGTCCAAGCTGAAGCTGCGCGACGTGATGGGCTATACCGTCATCATGATGCTGTGGGTCGGCGTGATCCACATCACCGCCGTGCTGGCCTGGGGCTACGCCACGCACTGATAGGTCCCCCGCTACGCGCTGCGCGGAAAAGCCGGAGCGTTGCGGAGAGCCGCGTTTTTTGTCTTGAACGGGAACTGATATGAGCAAACCGACTGCGTATCTCGTCACCGGCGGCAGTGCCGGCATCGGCGCCGCCATCATCCGCATGCTGCTGGATGCGGGCCACAAGGTGGTCAACATCGACTACCGCCTGCCCGAGAATCCGCCGGCCGGGCTGGTCTCGTATCAGGCCGATCTGACCGATGAAGCGCGCACCAAGGAAGTGGCCGCCGAAGTCACCGCCGCCTACAACATCGTGGGCCTGGTGAACAACGCGGGCGCGACTCGCCCGGGCACCGCCGATACGGCCACGCTGGCGGATCTGGACTATGTGGTGAACCTGCATCTGCGCACGGCGTTGATCCTGGTGCAGGCCGCATTGCCCGCCATGCGCGAAGCCGGCTTCGGCCGCATCGTGAACATGTCGTCGCGCGCGGCGCTGGGCAAGCCGGACCGCGTGGTCTATTCCGCCACCAAGGCTGGCCTGGTGGGTCTGACCCGCACGCTGGCCATGGAGCTGGGCGGCGACGGCATCACCGTCAACGCCATCGGCCCCGGCCCCATCGCCACGGACCTCTTCACGAAGAGCAATCCGGCCGGCGCTCCGCAGACCGAACGCGTCATCAACAGCATCGTCGTCAAGCGCCTGGGCACGCCGGAAGACGTGGCGCGCGCCGCCATGTTCTTCCTGTCGCCCGACAATGGTTTCGTGACCGGACAAATGCTGTATGTCTGCGGCGGCACCACGTTGGGCGTCGCCCCGATCTGAGCCCGGCCGCCATGCCCGCCCAGCCTTGCCTCCTGCCCTGCCGCCAGGTTCGCCTAGCGGCGCAGCAGCGCGTGGTTGATCTGGTCGGCGGCGTGCCGCAAAGGCGGCAAGAAGGCTTCCAGCATGGCCTCTCGCGAGAAACGATTGGAATGGCCGCTGACGTTCATCGCGGCGATCACCCGGCCGCTGCGATCGATGATGGGCACCGCGACCGACTGCAGGCCCGGTTCCAGTTCCTGCGCCACGCAGGCATAGCCGTCGGCCCGCACGCCGGCCAGCACGCGCTTGAGCTCGGCGATGTCGGTCACCGTATCGGACGTATAGGGCTGGATCTGGCTCATGGCCAGCACCCGGTCCAACTCCGCTTCCGGCAGGCCGGCCAGCAGCACGCGCCCCATCGACGTCACCCATGCCGGAAGGCGGCTGCCCACGGCCAGGTTGATGGTCATGACCTTGTGCGTGGACAGGCGCAGGATATAGACGATATCCGCCCCTTCCAGCACCGACACGGAGCACGACTCGCGCGTGAGTTCGGCCACTTCTTCCATGTAGGGCAGCGCCAGGTTCCACAACGGCGTACCCGACAGGTAGGCGTAGCCCAGCTCCAGGATGCGCGGCGTCAGCGCGAATTTGCGGTCGAAGGCGGTGACGTAGCCCAGGTGTTCCAGGGTCAGCAGGATGCGGCGCGCGCCGGCGCGGGTCAGCCCCGTCACCGCGGCCACTTCGGACAGCGTCATCTGCGAGCGGTCCGGGCCGAAAGCCCGGATCACCGACAGGCCACGCGCGAACGACTGCACGTAACTGTCGCTGGGTTGCTGGGTATCTTGCTCCGCCATCCGTCTGGTCTCACGAGAAAAAAGCTCGCCACTGGCGAGCCGTCCGTTGCCCTTGAAGGCAACGCAAAACAATGGAAGATCGCGCTGCGCCAGCTTGCCTTGACGCTATGCGGTCCCCATGAAACGATGTTCTTCAGAAGAACGAAAGTTCTAATGAAGAACAAATTATGACACGCCACCTATGAGCGAACATCATGATCTCTAAGCTTGTTGCAAGCGCGGCGGCCGCCCTGGCGGACGTACCCGACGGCGCCACCGTCATGATCGGCGGCTTCGGCACTGCCGGCCAGCCCATGGAATTGATCGACGCCCTGCTCGAACAGGGCGCGAAAGACCTGGTCATCATCAATAACAACGCCGGCAACGGCACCACCGGCCTTGCCGCCCTGCTCGGCGCGAACCGCGTGCGCAAGATCATCTGCTCGTTCCCGCGCCAGGCGGACTCGCAGATTTTCGACGGCCTGTACCGCAGCGGCAAGCTGGAGCTGGAACTGGTGCCCCAAGGCAACCTGGCCGAGCGCATCCGCGCCGCCGGTGCCGGCATCGGCGCGTTCTTCTCGCCCACCGGCTACGGCACCCCGCTGGCCGACGGCAAGGAAGTCCGCGAAATCAACGGCCGCCACTACGTGCTGGAATACCCCCTGCATGCCGACTACGCGCTGATCAAGGCCGAACGTGGCGACCGCTGGGGCAACCTGGTCTACCGCAAGACCGCCCGCAACTTCGGCCCCATCATGGCCAGCGCCGCGCGCGTGGCCGTGGCGCAAGTGCGTGAAGTGGTCGAGCTGGGCACGCTGGACCCCGAAACCGTCGTCACCCCCGGCATCTTCGTGCAACGCGTCGTGCAGATCGACGCCACGCCGGCCGCCAAGGAGCAGCAATGAGCACCAAACTGACCCGCGACCAGATCGCCGCCCGCGTCGCGCAGGACATCCCTGAAGGCGCCTACGTCAACCTGGGCATCGGCCTGCCCACGCTCGTCGCCAACCACCTGCCGGCCGACCGCGAAGTCATCCTGCATACCGAAAACGGCATGCTTGGCATGGGCCCCGCGCCCGCCAAGGGCCAGGAAGACTACGACCTGATCAACGCCGGCAAGCAGCCCGTTACCGAGCTGCCGGGTTGCTCGTTCTTCCATCACGCCGACTCGTTCGCCATGATGCGCGGCGGCCACCTGGACATCTGCGTGCTGGGCGCCTTCCAGGTGTCGCAGCATGGCGACCTGGCCAACTGGCACACCGGTGCGCCCGACGCCATCCCCGCCGTGGGCGGCGCGATGGACCTGGCCATCGGCGCCAAGGACGTCTTCGTGATGATGGAATTGCAGACCCGCGAAGGCCAGAGCAAACTGGTCGAAGCCTGCACCTACCCGTTGACGGGTGTGCGCTGCGTGTCGCGCGTGTACACGGACGTGGCTGTGTTCGACATCCGCGCCGACGGCGTGACCGTCATCGACATGTTCGGCGACGTCACCGCCGACGAGCTGTTGGCCCTGACCGGCCTGCCGCTGAAGTTTTCCCGCTAATCAGGAGCCCCCATCATGCTGTTCATGGTTCAAATGCAAGTCAATCTTCCCGTCGACATGCCGGCCGAACGCGCCGACAAGCTGAAGGCGGACGAAAAGGCCCTGGCCCAACAACTGCAACGCGACGGCAAGTGGAAAGAGCTGTGGCGCGTGGTGGGCCGCTACGCCAACGTCAGCATTTTCGACGTCGAAAGCAATGACGAACTGCACACGCTGCTGGCGTCGCTGCCGCTGTTCCCGTACATGGACATCAACGTCACGGCGCTGGCGCGCCATCCCTCGGCGATCTGACAGGAGCACTTCATGCCCTACATCATCGAAACGTTCGACAAGCCCAACCACCAGGAAGTGCGCCAACAGCATCGCGCGGCGCACCTGGAATACCTGGACGCCAACAAGCAGTTGCTGCTGGCGTGCGGGGCCAAGCTGCAAGACGACGGCAAGGACGCAGGCGGCGGCCTGTACATCGTCGACCTGGACACGCGCGAAGCCGCGCAGCAGTTCATCGACGCCGATCCGTTTTCGCAGGCCAACCTCTTCGACCGCGTGACCATCACGCGCTGGCGCAAAGCCTACGTCGACGGCACCTGCCACCTGTAATCCTGTCGCGGCCGCCTTTTGCGCGGCCGCGTTTTCATCCGAGGTATCCCACATGGCTTACGCCGAACTCAGCCAGGCACGGCTGTTCTACGTCATCGATGGCCCTGCCGACGCGCCGGTGCTCGTGCTCTCCAATTCGCTGGGCACCTGCTCCGACATGTGGGCACGCCAGATTCCCGAACTGACCAGGCATTTCCGCGTGCTGCGCTACGACACGCGCGGCCACGGCAAGTCCTCCATCCCCGACGGCGAATACACCTTCGCGCAATTGGCGGGCGACGTCGCCGAACTGTTGGCGCACCTGAACATCAAGCAAGCCCACTTCTGCGGCCTGTCCATGGGCGGCCCCACCGGCATCGCGCTGGCGCTGGCACACCCGCAGCTCGTCACCAAACTGATCCTGTGCAACACGGCCGCGCGCATCGGCTCGGCCGAAGGCTGGAGCACCCGCATCGCCGCCGTGGCCGACCAGACCCTGGAAAAGATGGCCCCCACGCTCGTCGAACGCTGGTTGACCGATGACTACCGCGCGGGCGAACCGGGCCTGACGCAAGTGCTCATCGACATGCTGCGCCGCACGCCCGACGCCGGTTACTCGGCCAACTGCGCAGCGCTGCGCGACGCCGATTACCGCGCGCACGTGTCGGCGATCACCGCGCCCACGCTGGTCATCAGCAGCACGCACGATCTGGCCGCCACGCCCGCCCAGGGCAAGGAGCTGGCCGCCGCCATCCCGGGCGCTCGTTATGTCGAACTGAACACCTCCCACATCTCCAACTGGGAGCAACCGGAAGCCTTCACCCGCGCGGTCGTCGACTTCCTGACGGAGTAACCGCATGCAGCGCTGGAAACACCGGCCCGAAGGCTCCAACTGGGGCGACTTCGGACCCGACGACCAACTTGGCCGCCTGAACCTCATCACCGAGGCGCAAGTCTTGAAAGGCGCGCAAGAAATCCGTGCCGGCAAGACGTTCTGCCTGTCGTTGCCCCTGGACCTTCCCGGAGGCAACGTGCTGAACCCGCGCCGCCATCCGCCGCAGCTCAGCCCTACCAGGCTTGCGGACACGCCGTACCTGAACTTCCCGCTGAAGAACGTCAACCCGGATGCCGTCGACGTGCTGAGCGACGACCAGGTGCTGCTGTCCATGCAGTACTCCACCCAGTGGGACGCGCTGGCGCACGTGGGCGCGCTGTTCGACGCCGACGGCGACGGCAAGCCCGAGCTGCGCTACTACAACGGCTTCCAGGCCGGCGTCGACGTCGTGGGGCCGGCCGACGGCGACCACACGGGTTGCGGCTGCAACAGCGGCGGCCCGTCGGCCGCGCTGAAGCTGGGCGTGGAACATCTGGCGCAGAAAGGCATGCAAGGACGCGGCGTGCTGGTGGACCTGTTCCGCCATTACGGCCCCGGCCGCACGCTGATCGGCCACGCCGAACTGATGCATGTGCTGCAAACGGATGGCATCACGGTCGAAAGCGGCGACATGCTGGTGCTGCGCACCGGTTACGCCGAAGCCGTCGTGGCCATGAACGGCACGCCGGACCCCGACGTGTTGCACACCTACGGCGCCGCGCTGGACGGCACCGACGCCGCATTGCTGCAATGGATCACGGACAGCGGCATCGCCGCCATCTGCGCGGACAACTACGCGGTCGAAGCCTACCCCGCCCGCGAAAAGACCGGCCCGCGCGCCATGCTGCCGCTGCACCACCATTGCCTGTTCAAGCTGGGCTTGCCGCTTGCCGAGCTGTGGTATTTGAAGGACCTGGCGGACTTCCTGCATGCAAGCGGCCGCCATCACTTCATGCTGACGGCCCCTCCGCTGCGGCTGCCGCACGCGATCGGTTCGCCGGTCACGCCAATCGCCACGGTGTAGGGCAACCGTAAACAAAAAGCGCCAGACTTCGCGTCTGGCGCTTTTTTTTTGGTGCCGACAGAACGGACCGCCGGTCAGCCCTTCAAGCACGTGCTCATGAAGGCCTTGCGCTTATCGCCGGTGAGTTTCTGTTCGCCAGCGGTGGCGTTGCAGTCCTTCATCTTTTGCTGCTGCGGCGTCAGTTGCTTGGCGGGCGCGGGCGCTTCGCCTTTCAGGCAGCTGCTCATGTAGGTCTTGCGGTCGTCGCCCGTCTTACCGGTGGCCGACTTGTTGCAGTCCGCCATGCGCTGCTGTTGCGGCGTGGGCGTCTTGGCAGGCGCGGGCGCGGCGGGGGTCTGCGCATACGCCCCGAAAAAACATGCGGACAACACAATGGCCGAGGCCAGCTGGCTAGTACGGGAAAGCATGAGTTTCTCCCTTGGGCGTTAAGCGTCCGCCTGGCGCAGGGTCGCGCATGACAGCGAACGGCACGATCTGCCGGCCAGTTGCCGGCCCGGCCATCATCGAACAAACCGCCAGGCTGCGCAAGCGCGGAAAGGTTAAGAAAAGCCAGGAAATCGGGCGCCGGGCATTCAGCTTTTCGACAGCCGAAAGGCGCAAGCCGGAGACATTCCGATGCATTTGTGCCATCCCCTGTCGAATATGGGAACAAGCCGCGCAACCTGTTACCCATTCATCCTTTTGACCCGTTGTGCACGGTGGCGGAAAGGTGTGAGATACAGCTGTCCGCGCGATACGCGGGCGGCGAAGACGGCGGCGCGGACAAGCAGGCGCCCCGACGCCAGCGTCCCAGGAGACCTTCCATGAAACTCGCCCTTGCCTCTGTCGTCTTGCTTGCCGGCCTGTCCGGCGCCGCCGGCGCCCAAAGCCTGGCTTACGGCGTCACCCTGGGCAACGTGCAGGCGGTGCGCGACACGAACATGAACCTGTCGACCATTACGGGATCGCTCGCCAACCAATCAGGCCGGCCCATTTCCAGCGCCGTGCTGACGTTCGTGTTGTATGACGCGCAAGGACGCGAAGTCGGACGGGTCAACGACGACGTCATCGGCCCCATGGCGCCGGGCCAGATCCGCTTGGTGAAAGCGATCACGCCACTGCAATTCACCCGAGTCACGGTGTTGGACGTACGCGCCCAATAGGGGGGGGCCCCCACGCTTCGCGCGCTGCGCGCGCTCTCTGCCCCCCGAGGGGGCTCCCCCGCCTTGGGGCGGCCCGGCGGCGGGGGTGACTGTGGCCCCCACGCTACCCGCTCGCTCTGCCTTCATGCGAAGAAAAAAACCCTTCTGAAATCAGGGTTTAGACAGGTGTCTGTGGGGACAAGTATGGGAAAATCCGGCTTGTCGACTCGATAACAGGGGCTTCCACACGAAGCCCCTTATTGCGTCTGTCGGCGTGCCAGCAGGCCTGGCCTTGTTACTAGGAAGCGAAGATCATGTTCCCAAAAAGACTCACCGAAGGCTATCAATCGTTCCTGGACGGCCGTTTCCATTCGGAAAGCAGCCGCTATCAGAAACTGGCCGAACTGGGCCAAAGCCCCGAAATCCTGTTGATCGGCTGCTGCGATTCCCGCGTCTCCCCTGAAGTGATCTTCGACGCCGGGCCCGGCGAGATGTTCGTGGTCCGCAACGTGGCCAACCTGGTGCCGCCCTGTGAGCCCGACTCTGAATCGTCTTATCACGGCACCAGCGCCGCGATCGAGTTCGCGGTCAACGGGCTGAACGTCAAGCACATTGTCGTGCTGGGCCACGCCTCTTGCGGTGGCATCCGGTCGTTCTTCGACGACGCCAAGCCCCTGTCCAAGGGTGACTTCATCGGCAAGTGGATGTCGCAGATCGAGCCCGTGGCCGAACGCCTGGGCCCCGGCACCGGCGACCGCCAGACCAAGCTCAAGCGCCTGGAACTGGCCGTGGTCGAACACAGCCTGAACAACCTGATGACGTTCCCGTCCATCCGCCGCCGCGTGGAAAAGGGCGACCTGGAACTGCATGGCACCTACTTCGGGGTGGCCACCGGCGTGCTGTTCCTGCGCAACCCGGAAACCGGTGAATTCGAGCCCTGCCTGGAAACCGGCACCAACGGCTAAACGCCGCCGCGGCCGGCGCGGCGCTTACACACGATAAGCCTGCGCCAGCCGCTCGTAGTTGTTCTTCAGGATGATCCCCGCGTAGTACACGTGTTCGCGCATCAGGTCTTCGGCGCGGGCCCCGTCGCGCGCGATGATCGCGCTGACGATCCGGTGGTGGTCATCGTGCGAACGCAGGATGATCCCGTGGTCTTCCCACAGGATGATGCGATCCGACGCATAGGGAATGGCCTGCGCCTGCGTGGCGAAGCGCTTGACCCACGGGTTGCCCGCCGCTTCCAGGATGCCGTTGTGCAAGGTGATGTTCACCTTCTGGTACGGCAAGTGATCTTCGGCCAGCAGCACCCCTTTCGCCAGGATCCGATCGCCCTCGTCCAGGCAGTTTTTCAGTACGGCCACCGCATCGTTGGTCAGCCCGCGCAAGGCCGCCTGCCGGCAGGCCAGCCCTTCCAGCGCGGCGCGCACTTCATAGGCCGCCACGATCTCGCCGATGTCATAGGCGCGCACCGTATAGCCGCGCTTGGGCAGATGCTCCAGCAAGCCTTCGTTGCCCAAGGTGGCCAGCGCCGCGCGCACCGGCGTGCGCGACACCCCCAGTTTCTCGGCCAGCGGAATTTCTTCCAGACGGGCGCCCGGGCTGAATTGGCCGTGCAGCACCCAGTCCCGCAGCGTATCGGTAACGTGTTGAGATAGCGTGTCCATGCCCACATTGTATACATGAGGAATACATGCGGGAATAGATCACGCCCCTACCTCCGTGCTTTCCCTAGTGTCTATGTCCCAAATCAAAGGGTGATGCGGGTAAGCCCCTATACCTGCGATCCATCCATGTATACATAATCGCAAAAAATTCAAATCAGCGGCCAAGCCTGCCCAGGCAGACGGCACGCCAATCAGGAGACAGCATGTCCAATGTATCCACGCCCGCGGCACCTGGCGCGGCTTCCCGTCTTGCGCTGGTAACCGGCGGCGGCGGCGGCATCGGCGCCACCATCTGCCAGGAATTGGCGCGCGCGGGATTCCGCGTCGTGGTGTCGGATGTGGATGCCGCGCGTGCCAGACGCGTGGCCGATGAACTGGGCGCGCCGCATGCGGCCCACGCGTTCGACGTCAGCGACGAAGCCGCGGTCGAAGGCGCGTTCGATGCCATCGAAGCCCGGCACGGCCCGATCGCCGTGCTGGTTAGCGCCGCCGGATTGCTGCTGTTCCAGCCCGACGGCGAACGCCCCTTGATCAAGGACACCACGCTGGACATCTGGGAACGCAGCTTCGCCGTCAACGCACGCGGCGTGTTCCTGTGCGGCCGCGCCTATCTGCGCCGCCGCGAAGCCACGCCGCTGGCGCATGGCCGCATCGTCACCTTCACGTCCGTCGCCGCTCAGCTTGGCGGCTACCGCTCCAGCGCGTCGTACATCGCCGCCAAGTCGGCCGTGCTGGGCCTGACCAAAGCCATGGCGCGCGAATCCGCGCACCTGGGCGTCACCGTCAACGGCATCGCGCCGGGCCTGATCGACACCGACATGCTGCGCAGCACGGTCACCAGTAGCGGCGCGCTTGCCGCGGCCGCGCAGGCCATCCCGCTGGGCCGCATCGGCACGGTGGACGACGTGGCCGCCGCGGTGCGCTTCCTGGCATCTGAAGAAGCCGGCTACATCACCGGCAGCGTCATCGACGTGAACGGCGGCTACCGCATGCAGTAAGGCAATCCGGCGGCACGCCGGCCTATGCAGCAAAGCGCCGCACACACAGGCGCGTATTTCAAAAAAAACGGGAGACAAGACATGAATCAACGTAGTCGCTACGCGGCCGCCGCGGCGCTTTGCGCGTGGGCCTTCTCGACAGGCGCGCAAGCGCAGCAAGAGCCGGGCATTACAGACAAAACCATCAAGATCGGCCTGTTCGCGCCATTGTCCGGCAGCGGCATGGCCTATGGTTTCGACGTGCTGAACGCCGCCAAGATGTGGTACGCCAAGGTCAACAAGGAAGGCGGCGTGCATGGCCGCCAGATTGAACTCGTCATCGAGGACGACCGCTGCAACGCCAACGACCTGGTCGCCGCCGTGAAGAAGCTGAACGAGCAGGACAAGGTATTCCTGCTGAACGGCGGCTCGTGCTCGGCGGCCGTGGTCGCCTCGCGCGAGTACATCGAACGCGAGAAAGTGCCGCTGGTCATGCTGAACGCCTCGGGCGACGGCGCGCTGTATCCGCCGTCCAAGTACATCTATGGCGCCTTCTCGATTTCGCAGCACGCCGTGGGCGGCTCCATGGTGCAGTTCGCGTCCGAACAGCTGAAGGCCAAGAAGATCGGCTACATCAACCACGACGACGCCTACGGCGGCTGGAACCTGGAGGCGGCGCAAGCCCAGGCCAAGCAGCTGGGCGACCTGGGCCTGCAGGTGCAATCGGTCAATCCCAATATCACCGACGTCACGGCGCCCATGCTGAAGATACGCGCCGGCAACCCGGACGTGCTGCTGCTGACCACCTATGCTCGTCCCGCCGCGCTGATCATCAAGAAGGCCCAAGAACTGGGCTGGAACAAGCCCATCGTGCTGGCCGTGAATGGCACCGCCGACCTGAAGCAGCTGGTGGAGAACGTGGGCAACAAGGACGCCTTCAAGAACGTCTACATCCAGGACGTGCTGTCCGACGTGCCCGGCGGCCCCAAGCTGACCTGGGTGTACGACATGTACAAGCAGTCCTACCCGGACCTGGCCGCCAAGCCCGGCCATCCGCAGACCTACATGCCCTATGGCCTGCCGCCCGCGATGGCGGTGGTGAATGCGCTGAAGGCCGCCGGCCCGCAGCCCACGCGCGAGAAGGTCTTGCAGGCGTTGGAAACGATGAAGTTCGACTCGGGCGTCATGGCCGGCCCCATCGAGTTCGGCCCGACCGACCGCGCCGCGCAGGAATCCGCCATCTACATCAAGTTCGACGGCACCGCCATGACGCTTGTTCCCGGCGCATTCAAGAGCGTCTGGCAATACCAGAAGTAGGCCTGCGGCCTGTCACAGACCGAGCCCGCGCCGTGGCGCAGCACCGCGCGGGCCGCCGGAGAACATCATGAGCTTTGCCGATTTCTGGTTGTTCCTGCAGCAAGGGGTGCTGTCAGGACTGGTGACGGGCAGCGTGTACGCGCTGCTGGCCGTCGCCGTCGTCATCATTTTCAAGACCACCGACGTGCCCAATTTCGCCCAGGGCGAAATCTTCATGGTGGGCGGCTACATCGCCCTGTTCCTGACGCTGGTGATGGGCTGGCCGTACCTGGCCGTCATCCCCGTGACGCTGGCCGCCGTCGCCATTGTGTCGGGCCTTTTCCAGCGTGTCGTGATGGAACGCGTTATTGCCTCGAAAGGCGTGGGCGTGCAGATGGTCATCGCCACGCTGGGGCTTGCCTATGCCCTGAAGGGGCTGGTGCGGCAGACCGGGCTGGGCGACACACCGCGCTCGCTGCCGCCGCTGGCCCCGACCGATGCCGTCATCATCGGCGACGCCGTGCTGACGCAGCTGGACATGGTGATCTTCGCCGTGGCGGTGGGCGTCATGCTGCTGCTGTTCGCGATGTTCACCTACACCCGCGTCGGCCGTGCCATGCGCGCCGTCGGCATGAACCCCAAGGCCGCGCGGCTGACGGGCGTGAACCTGACGCGCATCCGCATGATGGTGTGGGCGCTGTCGGGACTGATCTCGGCCGTGGCCGCGCTGCTGATCACGCCCAAGATTCTCATCACCCCGGACATCGGCCACATCGCCATCCTGGCCTACGCGGCCGCCATCGTGGGCGGCATCACCAGCCTGCCCGGCGCGGTGGTGGGCGGCTTCGTGATCGGCGTGGCCGAAAACCTGGTGGGGCTGTTCATTTCGACCAATGCCATCGTGGTCGCCCCGTTCGTGGCCATCATGGTCGTGCTGCTGCTGCGTCCGCAAGGTTTGCTGGGCGGCAAATTGCAGGTGAAGAAAGTATGAGCAACAAGATCGATCGCACCTTGCTGGCGCTGATGGCCGTGGCGCTTGCCGCCCTGCCCTTCGTGGCCAGCGGCTATGTCATCTACGTCGTCAACCTGTTGATGGTGTTCGTCGTGCTGGCGTTGGGCCTGCATCTGGTCATCGGCGAAACCGGGCAGTTCGCGCTGTCGCATGCCGCGTTCTACGGCGTGGGCATCTACACCGCCGGCCTCATCAACAATCTGTGGCATCCGCCGTTCTTCATCTCGATCATCGCGGGGGGCATGCTGGCCGCGGCGCTGGGCTATCTGATCGGCGCGCTGGCGCTGCGCATGCGCGACATCTATCTGGCGCTGTCGACCTTTGCGTTCGGCGAAGCCATGCAGTGGTTGTTCTTGAACTGGCAGTCGGTCACCAATGGATCGAACGGTTTCCGGATATCTCCGGCCACGCTGTTCGGCTACGAACTGGTGTCGGACCTGAAGGCTTATCCCTTCGTCGTACTGATCGCCGCGCTCTTGCTGTGGGCCACCATCGCCCTGTCGCGCTCGCAGCTGGGATCCGCCTTCCGCGCGGTACGGGAAAGCGATGTGGCCGCGCAGGCGATGGGGGTGAACGTCAACGCCATCAAGCGCACCGCCTTCACGCTGTCGGCGGCCTACGCCGGCATCGCGGGCGGCATGTACACCACCTTCGCGTCGTTCATCCATCCGGAAAGCCTGGGCTTCCAGACCACCATCCTGATCCTCACGATGGTAGTGGTGGGCGGCATCGGTTCGGTACGCGGGGCCATCGCGGGCGCGCTGGCGTTCGGGTTGATCTCGGAACTGCTGCGCCAGGCGCTGTCGTTCCAGGAAATCATTTACGGAGTCATCCTGATGGGCTTCATGATGTTCGCGCCCAAAGGCCTGTTCGCCGGCCGTGACGCGCGCCGCCGCGCACCGCCCCCGGCGGCGCCGCTGCCCGCCGCCGCGCGTTCTGGCGCAGGCGCCGCCAAGAGCGCCCAAAGGAGCGCGGCATGAGCGAACACCCCTATCTGGACGTGCAAGGCCTGACCGTGAAGTTTGGCGGTCTGACCGCCATCAACGGCCTGTCCATGCAGGTGGAGCGCGGGCGCATCCACGCGTTGATCGGGCCCAATGGCGCCGGCAAATCCACCACCTTCAATTGCATTTCGCGCTACTACCGCCCCAGCAGCGGCAGCATCCGGTTCAATGGCGCGGACATCACCAAAAAGAAGCCGCACGAAATGGCCGCGCTGGGCGTCGCCCGCACGTTCCAGAACCTGGAATTGTTCGGCGCGTTGAGCGTGCGTGAAAACGCGCTGCTGGGCACCTATGCCCATGGCGCCAACCGCGCAGGCAAGCTGCTGCGCCCGGCGGCGGCCGAATCGCGCGAGCGCGTCGAGCACCTGCTGGAACGCGTGGGCCTTTCGGACTTCATGGACACGCCGGCGTGCAGCCTGGACTTCGGCCGCCAGAAGATGCTGGAGCTGGCCCGCGCGCTGGCAATCTCGCCCAAGCTGCTGCTGCTGGACGAGCCGGCCGCAGGCCTGCGCAACCGCGAGATCGAAACGCTGGACCGCCTGCTGACCGAACTGTGCGAACGCGACGGCATCACGGTGCTGCTGGTGGAACACGTGATGCAGTTGGTGATGTCGATTTCCGACCGCATCACCGTCATGTCCTTCGGCGAGAAAATCGCGGAAGGCACGCCCGCGGAGGTGCGCAGCAACGCCCGCGTGATCGAAGCCTATCTGGGCAAGGGAGCCGCAGGTGGCTGACATTCTTTTGGAAATCGACGCGGTCTCGGCCGCCTACGGCAATATCCGCGCGCTGCAGGACGTGTCGCTGAAAGTGCCGCAAGGCGCCATCGTTGCGCTGCTGGGCGCCAATGGCGCAGGCAAATCCACCACGCTCAACGTGGTCTCGCGCCTGGTCGCGCCTACGGCGGGCAGCGTGCGCTTTGCGGGCGAGGCCATCCACCGCCTGGCGGCCGACGCCGTGGTGGGCCGCGGCATCGTGCAGGTGCCCGAAGGCCGCGAAATCTTCCGCGACATGAGCGTGCGCGAGAACCTGGAAATGGGCGCCTACCTGCGCCGCGATCGCACAGCGGTGAAGCAGGACCTGGACATGGTCTGCGACACCTTCCCGCGCCTGCGGGAACGGTTCGAGCAAAAGGCCGCGACGCTGTCCGGCGGCGAACAGCAGATGCTGGCCACGGGCCGCGCCATGATGGCGCGGCCGCGCATGATTTTGCTGGACGAGCCATCAATGGGTCTTTCGCCCCTGGTGGTCGAGCAGATTTTCGACATCGTGCTGCGGCTGAACCGCGAACAGGGCATCACCATCCTGCTGGTGGAACAGAACGTGAAGCTGGCGCTGTCGGTGTCCAGCTACGCCTACATCCTGGAAAACGGCGAGATCGCCCTGGAAGGCGAATCCGCCCGGCTCGCCAGCGACGAAGGCGTGCAGCGCGCCTATCTGGGCGCCTGACGCGCCGCGAAGGACAGACCATGACATCGATGATGCAAGACAAGCGGGTTCTCGTCACAGGCGCCGGGCGCGGCCTGGGCGCCACCATCGCGCAGGGCTTCGCCCGGCAGGGCGCGGCGGTCATCGTGGCGGATATCGACGCGGCGCTGGCCGCAGGCACCGCCCAGGCGATCCGCGAGGCGGGCGGCCGGGCCTCGGACGCCGTGCTGGACGTGACCGACGCCGACGCCGTCCGCGCTTTCGCGGCCCACTGCGCGGCGCGCCACGGCAATCTGGACATCCTGGTCAACAACGCCGGGATCTCGGCGCGCGCGCGGTTTGACGACCCGCAAACGCCCGCCATCTGGGACCGCGTCATGCAGGTCAACCTGCAAGGCACGTTCAACGTCACCCATGCATTTGTCGAGCAGCTCAAGGCCACGCGCGGCGTCATCGTCAACCTGTGCTCCATCGTGGCCTACGGCTGCGGCATCTCGACCGCGGGCTACGTGGTGTCCAAGGGCGGCGTGCGCTCGTTCACCGAAGTGCTGGCCCGCGACCTCGGCCCCCATGGCGTGCGCGTGAACGCGGTGGCGCCCGGCCTGATGGAGACCGAGATGACGGCGGGCCAGCGCGCGCAAGCCCACGGCACCGATTGGTACATGAACCGCGCCCCGCTGGCGCGCGTCGGTCGCGCGGACGAAATCGTCGGCCCCGTGCTGTTCCTGGCCTCGGACATGGCCAGCTATGTGAACGGCGTGGTGCTGCCCGTGGACGGCGGCTACCTGGCCGTATAAGGAGACATCATGGATCTGGGTACGGCATTGGTCACGGGAGGCGCCAGCGGCATGGGCCTGGCAATCGTCGAGCGCCTGGCGCGCGACGGCTTCAGCGTCGT
Organism: Achromobacter sp. MYb9; assembly: GCF_002975275.1. GTDB lineage: Bacteria > Pseudomonadota > Gammaproteobacteria > Burkholderiales > Burkholderiaceae_B > Achromobacter. Next base: position 27,343 of record NZ_PCOQ01000016.1, read on the forward strand.
GATGGCAGACCGCAACGGTGCGCTGGCGGAACAGGAATCCAAAGCGCTGCAAGCACTGGGGCTGACGGTTACGCACCGCGTGGTGGACCTGACCGACGAAGCCGCCACGCGCGCGCTGGTCCGCTCGCTTCCGCCCTTGGCCGCGTTGGTCAACAACGCCGGCCTATTCGACGAGCGCAAGTTCTTCGAAGTCGATTCGGACGATTACCGCCGAGCCTTCGACGTCAACCTGCTGGCGGTGGCAACGCTGACGCAGGAAGCCGCGCGCACCATGGCGGCGGGCGCCAAGGTCGTCAACATCGCATCGCGCGCCTATCTGGGCGCGAAGAACCATCCGCACTACGTGGCCTCGAAGGCCGCGCTGGTCGGCTACACCCGCGCCGCCGCGATGGAGCTGGCCGGGCGCGGGATACTCGTCAACGCCATCGCCCCGGGGCTTATCGACACGCCGCTCTTGCGCAACCTGACGCCGGAACGCCTGGCCGCGCAACTGGCGTTGCAGCCGACCGGCCGCGCGGGCCAACCGCAAGACATCGCCAATGCCGTGTCCTTCCTGGCCGCGCCGCACATGGATTTCATTACGGGCCAGGTCCTCTTCGTTGATGGCGGCAAATCGCTGGGCGGGTCGGGAGCATAAGCAGCATGGACAGCATCAAGTGGGACAAGGAAGTCGACGCGCTGGTGGTCGGCTCCGGTGCAGGCGGCATGGCGGCGGCGCTGACCGCGCACGCGGAAGGGCTGGACGTTTTGCTGGTCGAGAAGACCCACCGCATTGGCGGTTCGACGGCGATTTCCGGCGGCGCGCTCTGGATACCGTTGAACGCCCAGACCGACGCCGCCGGCCACCCCGACAACTTCGACAAGGTCTGGACCTATCTTGCGCAGACCGTCGGCGCCGCGGCGTCCGACGACATGAAGCGCGCGTATCTGGACGCCGGCCCGCGCATGATGGACTACCTGGTGTCGCGCGGCTTCCTGGACGTAGCCGCGCGCACCGCGTCGCCCGACTACTATCCTGATCTGCCGGGCGCGGCGCTGGGCGGCCGGTCGCTGGACCCGGTGGAATTCGACGGCCGCAAACTGGGCCGCCACTTCCGCACGTTGCGCGACCCGTTGAAGGAATTCACCGTGCTGGGCGGCATGATGGTCAACATCACCGATGTGCGCCACTTGCTTCGCGCCACGCGTTCCATGGCCTCCTGGCGCCACAGCATGAAGCTGGTGCTGCGCTTCGTGGCGGACCGCGTGCGCGGCTACCATCGTGGCACCCGGCTGCTGCTGGGCAACGCATTGGCCGCGCAACTGTTCCATGGCGTGATCACGCGTGGGGTCGAATACTGGCTGGACGCGCCTGTGCATGTCCTGCACCGCGACGCCGCGGGCCGCGTGCTGGGCGCATCGGTCAAGCGGGACGGAAAAACCTTGAACGTCCGCGCGCGGCGGGGCGTGGTGATGGCGACCGGCGGCTTTCCCTGGGACCGCGAGCGCCGCGCCCGCACCTATCCGCAACCCAGCGGCGACTGGTCCATGTCCCCACGCGACAACACCGGCGACGGCATCCGGCTGTCGGAGCAGGCGGGCGCCGCCCTGGGCGCCGGCTACGCCAGCCCCGCGTTCTGGGCGCCGATATCCATCCTGGAATCCGCCGATGGCAAGCGCCTGCATTATCCGCATCTGGTGTGGGACCGCGCCAAGCCCGGCCTGATTGCCGTGAACAGCGCGGGCAAGCGCTTCGTGAACGAATCCACGTCGTATCACGAGTTCGTGCAGGGCATGCAACGCAGCAACGAGACCGTGCCCAGCATCCCGGCGTTTCTTATCTGCGACCAGCGGTTCATCGATACCTGGGGGCTGGGCCTGGCGTTGCCGGGCGGCCGCCCCCGCCAGCACCTGATCGACGCCGGCTATCTGATCCAGGCGCCGACGCTGGCTGCATTGGCCACGAAGATCGGCGTGCCGGCCGACGCGCTGGAAGCCACCGTCGCGCGCTACAACACCTATGCCGCGCAAGGCCAGGACCCGGATTTCGGCAAAGGCGGCACCGCCTACAACCGCTATCTGGGCGACCCAGACCATCAGCCCAACCCTTGCCTGGCGCCGCTTGCCGCCGGCCCCTGCTACGCCGTCAAGGTCTACGCCGGCGACATCGGCACCGCCTGCGGCATCGCGGCGAACGCCAACGCCCAGGCCGTGGACGCCACGGGCGCGCCCATCCCCGGCCTGTATGTGGCCGGCAACGACATGCACTCCGTAATGGGCGGCGCCTATCCCGCCCCCGGCATCACGCTGGGCCCCGCCCTGACGTTCGGCTGGGTGGCTGGACAACACCTGGCCCATGCACAACACTGACGCCTCTCTACCGCCAAGGACCCCCCATGAAGATCTTCCACTCGCCTGCTTCGCCGTTCGTCCGTAAATGCATGGTCGTCGCGCATGAACTTGGACTGGCCGACCGCATCGAAAAGCTGCCCAGCGCCGCTGGCCCTGTTGCCCGTGACCAGACGATCATTCCCAGCAATCCGCTGGGCCAGGTGCCAACCTTCATCACCGACGACGACCAGTCGATCTTCGACAGCCGCGTGATCTGCGAATACCTGAACGCACTGGGCGGCGGCGCGCTATTTCCCGCCGACGGCACCCGCTGGCAGGTGTTGACTCAGCAATCGATGGCCGACGGCATGATGGGCGCCGCCTTGCTGGCGCGCTATGAAACCGCGCTGCGCCCCGAAGCGCTGCGCTGGGACGGCTGGATCGACGGCCAGTTGAGCAAGGTCCGCGACGGCCTGGCCCTGATCGAAAAACACGCCGCGTCGCTGCAAGGCCGGCTGGACATCGGCGTCATCACCATCGGCTGCGCGCTGGGCTACCTGGACTTCCGCTTCCCCGACCTGAACTGGCGCGACGGCCACCCCGCCACCGCCGCCTGGTACGAAGCCTTCAGCCAACGCCCGTCCATGCAGGCCACCAAGCCCTGACCGGTTTTGGGCTGGCGGCATGGCCGGGAAATCCCGCCGGAGTCCCGTCCCGCCGCCCGCCTGGTACGGCGCCGCCCCCCGGGACGCCGCCGCTCGGCCCCAGGCTTCGGCCTGGGGCTTTTTTTGCCTTGGGGGCAGCAAGCTCGCGCAGCGGGCGAAGCGTGGGGGCTTTTTTCGGCCTTCCCGTCCTGTTACAGTGAACTTGTCACCCGCTGGACAGACCAAACTTCTGGCCCACCACGACAGGGAGCCCCGCATGAACGTCGCTGCGATCTCCGCCATTCCTCGCGTTGCCGCGCCCTACCCGGCGCGCATCCCGATGCTGGACGATACCCGCCCCGCGTGGGAAGCCGAACGGGTGGCGCAAAACGCCGCTGCCCGCCAGGCCCAGCGCGCCGCGCAGGCCGCCACGGCCTGGGAAGCCCAGCGCGTCGCCCGCCTGCGCGACGCCGACCCGCCCGCAGCCTTCGGCGTCTTCGCCCGGAATGCCCATGTGGGCGCCGATGCGCCGCGCCTGCCGCCTGCACCGCACACTCACGTGGACGCCTTGCGCGACCAGTACGCCGATGCGCGCATGCGTCGCGCCGTCGACGATTTCTCGGCACAGCCGGATCCGCTGGCGCAACGCGCCGGCAGCGCCAACGACCTGGGCACCATCGAAGGCCTGACGCCGCTGCAACCGTACCGGGTCGCGATGGGCAATCCGCAGGTGCAGGAATGGCAAGCCGCCGTGGCCATGAAGGCCGCCAGCGCCGCCGTGCCCGCCGTGGCCAACATCGGCGCCACCGAGAACGTCACCGACAACGCCCGCTACCGGTCCGGCTTCGCACCCGACACGCGCTGACCACCCTTGCCGCCCACCGCGCCCGCCATCGCGGCGCGGCGCCCCAAAAGAAAAAGCCGCCTGTTTCCAGGCGGCTCTTTTTTTGTCGGCCGACGTTCAGGCCCGCACGATCAGTGGAAGAATTCCGCGATCATCGTCGCGCCCATGAACGTGCCGGCGTTGGCGGCCAGGGACACAACCACGATCTTCCAGCCCAGCTTGCGGAACGCAGGCAGATCTTTCAGGATCGACAGACCGGCCATGGCCAGGATGACGGTGGTGAACGGCAGGAAGTTCACCTTGCCGACGGCAGCGATGATCTGGTCCGAGTACGGCAGCACGCCGGGGCAGCCCGCCGTCATGGCGATCAGCGACAACACGGCAACGGCCGGCAGCTTGGGCACCACGCGCAGGATCAGGTCGGTCAGGACCACCAGCAGGATAATGATGCCCATGCCGGGCAGCGCGTCCATGAACGGCACGTTGTAGCCCAGGCGGTTGCCCACCAGCGCGAACAGGCCGCAAACCATATAGGCGGTCAGGCGGTCACCGAAGCCCATTTTTGCGCCATGCGCCGGCACGTCTTCGGACACGCTGTCGTCGACCTTGGCTTCCGAGGCCTTGCCGCGCGCGAAGCGGCCCAGCACGGGTTCCAGCTTGCCGTACAGGAAGATGGTCGTGGGCAGCGAGATGAACAGCGTGAAGTACACGCCGACCACGGTCGTCAGCAAGTTGGCGGCAGCGGCCAGCGCGGCCACTTGATGCGCCATTTCCGGCGTCTGCTGCGAGGCGATGGCGCCCACGCCGGCCGCCATCATGCTGCCCGAGCCCACGCCGGCGCCCATGGCGAGCGAACGCGGATCAAAGATGTTCAGGCTGGTGATGAAGCCGGCCATCAGCGCGACGAACAGCGCGCCGATCACCGTGCCCGTGATGTACTCGGCCATCACGCCGCGGCCTTCCGGCGAATTCATGCCGTAGCGTTCGCCGATGATGGCCAGGCTGGGCTCGCGGCCCACCGAGAAGGTAGCGCCGATGGCTTCGCGCTTGATGCCCAGCAGCAGGGCCAGCGGCAAGCCGATGACCATCGTGCCGAAGAAGTGGCCGAATTCCTGGAACACCAGGGCCCAACCGGCTTCGCGCACCTGCGGCAGCGATCCACCGACCATCAGGCCCAGCTTCGCCAGGAACGGCAGCAGGGCGTATTGCAGATAGCCGCTGATGCGGGTCTGCATGGCCTTGTCGATGCCCGAACCTGCCGGCAGGCGCTGGCCGAACGCGGCCACGATGGCGCCGATGAAGATCGCCCAAAGCATCGGTTGCAGAACGATCTTGCCCGGGCCCACCGCGAAGGTGACGCTGCCGATCGCTTCGGAAATACCGACCACCAGCAAAATGGCGGCCAGCATGCGAATGCGGGCGGATAGCGGCATGGAGGGCGCGGCCAGGCTGACGCTGGCGTGAGACATCGAATTCCCCTGATGAACGTGAATAAGTTTTCGTAGCGGCGCGCCGGCGCATGACGACGGCGGCGCGGGCAGCAGGCGCGATTTTCGCCCGGCGGCCTTGCGGGCAACCATGACACCACCTGCGCATTAGCGTTGCGTAAAATGCAACGGACAGCCTTTTCCTGGGAAAATTTTGCAAGGTATCCGATATTTTACGGGTAAACCCCAGGTCGACGCTGTGGATATCCCGCCGCACTCCGCTTTGAAGAGCCCCGCCATGGATGAAAAACTCGACGCCCGCCGCACCCACTATTTCATGCAGGTCATGAGCCGCGGATCGGTGCGCGGCGCCGCCGAAGTGCTGGACATGGACCCGTCAGCCGTCAGCCGCGCCATCGCCGCGCTGGAACGCGACTGCGGCATGGCGCTGTTCGAGCGCCGCGGGCGCGGCGTGGTGCCCACCGACGCCGGCCATATCCTGGCCCGCTACGTGAAACGCCAGCAGAACATCCAGGAGAGCTTCTTTTCCGAGATCGACAGCCTGCGCAAGGCCGAACGGGGCCATATCGACCTGGTGTTGGGCGAAGGCTTCGTTGAACTGATGTTCGACCGCGTGCTGCCCGGCTACTGGCGCAGCCACCCCGAGGTCACGCTGGATATCGACGTGGCCCGCACCTCCGAGATCGTGCAGCGCATCGTGGACGACCGCGCCTATATAGGGTTGGTGTTCCAACCGCCCAATGATGCCCGCCTGCGCACCCATTACTCGCGCCCCGAACCCATTCGCGCCATCGTGCGCCAGGACCATCCGCTGACCCGGCTGAACCGCCCCCTGCTGCTGACCGATCTGGCCGACCATCCGGGTGCGTCCATGCAGGAGGGGTTTGGCGTGCGCCAACATATACAGGCCGCCGAGATCAGCGAGCAGGTGCGATTGCGCAATGTGCTCACGACGTCTTCGTTCAAGGCGCTATGGCAATTCGCCGCGGCCGGCATCGGCTATGCGCTGACGCCCCCCATCGCCGTCACCGCGGACATGCGGGCGCAGCGGCTGGCCAGCCTGCCGTTGGCCAACCCGATCCTGAACCAGGGCAGCCTGCATGTGCTGAGCCGCGCGGGGCGTCATATCTCGCCCGCCGCCCGCGAATTGCTGGACCATATCGTCCGGGGCATCGGCGCGCCCGGGGCGCCCTCGTCTGATATGGTCGGTTGACGCGGATCTGCCTCTGTCTGCGAAGGGCGGCACGGCCTACAGTGCCCACTCCCCTTTATCCGCCAGGAGGCGCATATGCTTAGTTTCCTGCGCACGGTCCGCTCCGTGCTCTGGGGTTTTTTCGGCGTCCGCCGCGGCCGCGGCTATCAGGCCGACATCGCCCACAACAAACCCGGCCCCCTGATCGCCACCGGGCTGCTATTGGCCGCGTGCCTGGTGGTTATCCTGGTCTTCGTGGCGCGTTGGGCCGTGAATGCGGCGCTGTAAGCGCCCCAGACTCAGCGTGGGGGCCCCTTCCCCCGCCGGGCCGCCCCAAGGGGGAAGCGCCCCCTCGGGGGGCAGCAAGCGCGCGAAGCGTGCGCAGCGTGGGGGCCTTATTTCCATATTACGAGAATGACTTAGACGCTGATGTCTGCTGCCTGTTACGGTTATGAATCCCCTTTTCCCGCCGCACGGCGCCGGGCGTGAAGGGACTCAGACCGAGAAGACTTCAAGGGCAGTAGACATGTACGTGTATGACCCCGTCGACCAGCAGCTTGTCGAGCAGCGTGTGGCGCAGTTCGCCGATCAGACGCGCCGCTTCCTCGACGGCCAGCTTACCGAAGATGAATTCCGCGTTCTGCGCCTGCAGAACGGCCTGTACATCCAACGCCACGCGCCCATGCTGCGCGTGGCCATCCCCTACGGCATGCTGGCGTCGCGCCAACTGCGTACCCTGGCGCACATCGCGCGCAAGTGGGACCGCGGCTATGGCCACTTCAGCACCCGCCAGAACATCCAGTTCAACTGGCCCCGCCTGGAAGACGTGCCGGACATCCTGGCGGAACTCGCCACCGTCCAGATGCACGCCATCCAGACCAGCGGCAACTGCATCCGCAACACCACGACCGACCACTTCGCCGGTGTCGCGCCGGACGAACTCGTCGACCCGCTCGTCTGGTGCGAGATCATTCGCCAGTGGTCCACGCTGCACCCGGAATTCGCCTTCCTGCCACGCAAGTTCAAGATCGCCGTCAGCGGCGCCGTGCAAGACCGCGCGGCGGTCGGCGTGCACGACATCGGCCTGCAAGCCGTTGAACGCGACGGCAAGCTGGGCTTCCGCGTCTGGGTGGGCGGTGGCATGGGCCGCACGCCCATCGTCGGCAAACTGATCAACCCCTTCGTCGAATGGCAAGACCTGCTGACCTACATGCAGGCCGCGTTGCGGGTCTACAACCTGCACGGCCGCCGCGACAACAAGTACAAAGCGCGCATCAAGATCCTGGTCAAGGACCTGACGCCCGAGGTCTACGCAAAGCAGGTCGATGAACAATGGCAGCTCATCAAGGGCGGCCCCGACACCATCACCCAGGAATTCGTCGACAGCATCAAGGCCCGCTTCGTCTGGCCGCAATACGACGCTGCCGCCGCCACCGACGCCGACAACACCGACGCGCTTGCCGCCGACGACAAGCGCTTTGCGCGCTGGCTGCGCACCAACGTGCACGCGCACAAAGTCGCGGGCTACGCCGCCGTCACCGTTTCGCTCAAGCCCACCGGCGTGCCGCCCGGCGACATCACCGCCGACCAGATGGACGCCGTGGCCGACCTGGCCGACGCCTATGGCTTCGGCGAACTGCGCGTCTCGCACGAGCAGAACCTGATCTTGGCCGACGTGCGCCGCGCGCAGTTGCACGAGCTTTGGCAGAAGCTGGAAGCGCTGAACCTGGCCACGCCCAACATCGGCCTGTTGACCAACATCATCGCCTGTCCGGGCGGGGACTTCTGCGCCCTGGCCAATGCGGTTTCCATCCCTGTCGCCGAAGCCATCCAGCGCCAATTCGACGACCTGGATTACCTGTTCGAGATCGGCGAACTGGACTTGAACATCTCGGGTTGCATCAATTCCTGTGGCCACCACCATGTGGGGCACATCGGCATCCTGGGCGTCGATAAGGCGGGCGAAGAGTGGTATCAGGTCACGCTGGGGGGCCGCCAGAACGGCGCCGCCAAGCCCCTGCCCGACCTGGAATCCACGCGCGGCGGCGGTGCCGCCGTGGGCCGCATCATCGGCCCGTCGTTCGCCCGCGACCAGGTGCCCGGCGTGGTCGACCGCCTGATCCGCACCTATCTGGGCCTGCGCGACAGCGAAATCGAACGCTTCATCGACGTGGTGGACCGCGTCGGCATCGACCCCTTCAAGCAGGACGTATACGCCGATCCCGCCTTCGCCAAACCCGCACAAAGCGCCGAGCCCGCCCATGCCTGACCTGTACGCCCACGACGCTCCCGGCCCGCACCTGATCCTTGACGGCCGCCTGCAAGCCGACACGGCGCGGCCGTTCGTTCCCGAACCGGAAGTCGCCGCCGAAGGCCAGGTGCCCAGCGACGAACCCGGTTGGATCGTGCCCCTTTCTGTCTGGAAAGCCTCCCGCGCGACCTTGCGCCGCCATCGGCACCCCGTCGCCGTGCGACTGGAACCCGATGCCGACCTGCGCGAACTGGCCGAGCCCGACGGCACGCTGGACCCCGCCGGCATCGCCTTCATCGCGGTGGACTTCCCCAACTACACCGACGGCCGAGGCTATTCGCTGGCCCAACTGCTGCGCACCCAGTACCAATGGACGGGCGAACTGCGCGCGGTGGGCGACGTGATGATCGACACCATCCACTACCAGGCGCGCGTGGGCTTCAACAGCTTCCTGGTCAAGGCCGGGCACGACCCGAAGAAGGCGCTGGACGCGTTCAACACCTTCACCGTGCACTACCAGAAGACGTACCGGGCGCCGCCCCCGGCAGCCGCCTGACCTCGTCCTGCGCCAGCTGGCCGCGGATCAATTCCGCGATGCTGCGCTGGCGCGGCGCCTGCATCCGGTCGATCAGGCTGGACACGCTGACCGCCAGGCGCGGGTAGCCGCCCGCGTCGCACAACGCCACGCCCACGCCCAGCACACCCGGCACCGCGGCGTTGCCCACCACCGACCAGCCCCGATCCCGCGTGTTCTCGACCAACCGCCGCATCTGCACGCCGGTCATGCCGCCGTAGGCGCGCAGCGCCTGCTCGTTTTGCGCCACGACCTCATCGGCTTCGGCCGGCGGCAACGCCGCCAGCAGCGCCAGCCCCGCCGCCCCCACGCCCAGGGGTTGACGGTGCCCGACCGTCACCGCCAGCACCTGCACCGGGTAGTTGCCCACTTCGCGGTGCAGGCATAACGAATCGTTCGCCGCCCGGCAGATGAGGAACGCGGAATCGCCGGTCACATCGCTGATCTGGCGCAGCACCGGGCGCAGCCCGCGCACCGCCTGCGCGTGCGGATCGCCCGCCATCATCACGCCCAGTTCCGCGATGCGCCAACGCGGCGCCTCGGATTCGCGCAGCGCATATCCCTCCTCCACCAGCACATCCAGGTAGCGATAGGCGGTGGACCGCTGCATGCCCGCCGCCCGCGCAATGTCCACCACGTGCAGGCCCGCAGCCCCCGCCTGGCGCAATACGCCCAACACCCGCAAGCCGCGGCGCAGCACGACGGGTCCCGATGCTTCCAGATCCGGCTTGTTCATATTTTGGACACGTTGCGTTGATGACCGCCCTATCAAAGCCCAATATGAAATCGGGCAGACAAAGATCTGTCCAAATATTAGACAAACAGGACGGAGACAACAATGAAGACACTTACCAGACGGCTGGCGGCCCTGGCGACGGCCCTGGGCGGCGCGCTGACCCTCGGCGCCCCTGCCCTTGCGGCCAAGCCGTATCCCGAACGGCCCGTGACCCTTGTCGTGGGCTACGCCGCAGGCGGCGCCACCGACATCGTCGCCCGCCTGATGGCCAAGTCGCTGTCGGAAGCGCTGGGCCAGACGTTCGTGGTCGAAAACAAGACCGGCGCCAACAGCAACATCGGGGCGGAAATCGTGTCACGCGCCACGCCCGACGGCTACACGCTGTACATGGGGTCCATCGCCAACACGATCAACCGCACGTTGTACAGCCAGCTGAACTACGACTTCATCAAGGATTTCAAGCCCATCGGCCTGGTGGCGACCATCCCCAACATCCTGGTCGTCAACCCCAAGGTGCCGGTCAAGACCGTGCAGGAATACATCGCCTACGCCAAGCAGCACCCCGGCAAGCTGACGTGCGCGTCGTCTGGCAGCGGCTCGTCCATCCACCTGTCGTGCGAACTGTTCAAGATGGAAACGGGCGCCGACATCCTGCATGTGCCGTACCGCGGCAGCGGCCCCGCCGTGGCCGACCTGCTGGGCGGCCAGGTGGATTCCATGTTCGACAACCTGCCATCGTCGCTGCCCCACGTGCAGGCCGGCAAGCTGCGCGCCATCGGCGTCACGTCGCCCCAGCGGCTGCCGTCCACGCCCGACGTGCCCACGCTGGCCGAATCCGGCTTGCCCGGCTTCGACGTGGAATCGTGGTTTGGCCTGGTCGCGCCCGCCGGCACGCCCGCGCCTGTCATCGCGCGCCTGAACGAAGCGCTGAACCAGGCGCTGGCCAGCCCCGCGCTGCAGGCCTCCTATCAACAGTCCGGCTTCTATGCGCCCGCCCAGCCCAATACGCCCGAGACCTTCGCGAAAAAGATCGATAGCGAAATCGGCAAATGGGGCGCCGTCGTCAAACGCGCCGACCTCAAGGCCAACTAAGGCCCGCCAATACCCAAGGAGCACAGGTGTACCCGATCGATTTCTTTTTCCGCGCGGCCGAGCAGTATCCCGAACGCGTCGCGCTGGACGGCCCCGAAGGCGCCGTCACCTATGCGCAACTGGCGGCCGACACACGGGCGTTGGCGGCCGCGCTACAGCGCCTGGATCCCGAGCCGCAGAGCCGGGTCGCCATCTGCGCCGGCAACTCGGCGCGGCATATCCTGGCGCTGCTGGCCGTGTTGGCCAGCGGCAAGGTCTGGGTGCCGCTCAACTATCGCAGCACCGCGCGCGAGATCGGCCGCATCCTGGATGCCACCGAACCTTCCATCGTCATCGTCGACCACGCCGGCGAGCCCTTGGCGCCGCCGTCGAACAGCGCCCGGATCAACCTGGAAGCCGGCCAGGCAAGCCCGCCGCGTGGCGGCAGCGAAGACGGCGGCGGCCTGCGCCTGGACGCGTTGCTGCGGGAATACGCCGGCCAGGAGCCGGTGCGCCACGCGCTGTCCCGCGACGCCACGCAAGCCATCAAATTCACGGGCGGCACCACGGGCCTGCCCAAGGGCGTGATGCAGCCCTACCGCGCCTGGAACGCCGGCATCATCAACCAGATCGCCAGCTGGGCGCTGACCCGCGACGACCGCTACGTGGTGTCGGCCCCCATCACCCACGGCACGGGCACCTATCTCTTGCCCGTGCTGGCCTGCGGCGGCGCGCACCTGCTGCTGGACACCGTCACCCCCGCGACCATCACGGCAGCATTTCGCGAGCGCGGCGGCACCTTGAGCTTCATGCCGCCCACGCTGATCTACATGATCATGGCGCAGGACGGCGTGTCGCGCGCGGACTTTCCCGCCCTGCGCAACCTGATCTACGGCGGCGCGCCCATGCCACCCGAAAAGATCGATCGCGCACGCGACTTCTTCGGCCCCGTACTGGGCACCACCTACGGGCAGACCGAGGCGCCCCAGATCGCCACCGTGCTGCGCCCCGCCGACCTGGAGGCACCGCAGAACCGCGCCTCTGTCGGCCGCGCGACCTGGCTGTCGGACGTGGCCATCATGGGCCCCGACGGCGCGCTACTGCCGCGCGGCGAGATCGGCGAAGTCGTGGTGCAGGGCGACCTGACGATGACGGGTTATTGGCGCCTGCCGGAAAAGACCGCCGAAACCCTGGTCGACGGCTGGCTGCATACCGGCGACACCGGCCTGATCGACGCGCGCGGCTACCTGTTCCTGAAGGACCGCCTGCGCGACGTCATCATCACCGGCGGTTTCAACGTCTATCCCGTGGATGTCGAGAACGCGCTGTCCTCGCACCCCGCCGTGTATGAATGCTCGGTCTTCGGGCTGCCGGACGACAAGTGGGGCGAAGCCGTCCACGCCGCCGTGCAGTTCCACCCCGGCGCGCAGGCGGACGCCGATGCGCTCAAGGCCCACGTGCGCGCCTTGCTGGGCCCGGTGGCCACGCCCAAGCAATTCCATATCCATGACAGCCTGCCACGCTCCAGCGTCGGCAAGGTCCTGAAAAACGCCGTGCGCGACGCCGCGCAAAAGGAGACGCCATGAACACGCCCGAAACCCGCCTTTGCGCCCATCACCTGACCGGGATGTCGTACCGCGACGTCGACCTGGTCGAAGACCTGATCGGCAAGAAGACCTTTACCGAAGTCATGATCATGCAAATCCTGGGCCGCGACGCGCGCCCGGTGGACATGCGCATCGTCGACGCCGTGCTGGTGACGCTGATGGAGCACGGCATGACGCCCAGCGCCATCGCCACGCGCCTGATCTACATGAGCGCGCCGGAAAACCTGCAAGGCGCGGTGGCCTCGGGCCTGATGGCGGTGGGCAGCCAGTTCGTCGGCACCATGGAGAACTGCTCGCGGCTGCTGGACCGCATCAAGCAGGCGGCGGATGGCCGGACGGAAGCGCTGGCCATCGCGCGTGAATTCCGCGAACAGCGCCGCGCGTTGCCCGGCTTCGGGCACCACCTGCACAAGCCCGACGACCCGCGTTCGATCAAGCTGCTGGCGCTGGCCGAGGCCGAGCCGGACCTGGACGGCGCATCGGTGAAGGCCCTGCGTCTGCTGGCCGCGGCCGTGGACGAGACCTATGGCAAACACATCACCATCAACGCCACGGGCGCAGTGGCAGCGCTGCTTAGCGAGATCGGCGTGCCGACCGACCTGATGCGCGGATTCGCCGTGATCTCGCGCGCGGCCGGGCTGGTGTCGCACGTGGCGGAAGAACAGCAGAGCCCGTCGGGCCGCTATATCTGGGAAACCATCGACCACGCCATCCCGTACGTGGGCAAGGGCAAGACCCATCAACAAGACGGCGGGGACTCCGCATGACGGCCGCCGCCGCCGACACGCGCCTGGCGGGCAAGATCGCCCTGGTGGCCGGAGCCGGCGCGTCGGCCACCGGCTGGAGCATCGGCAAAGCCAGTTGCGTGACCCTGGCGCGGCAAGGCGCGGCCATCGTGGCGCTTGACGCCCATCTGGCCGCCGCGGAAGACGCCGCGCATGAAGTGGAGCAGGCGGGCGGCAGCGCCTTGCCGGTGCAGGCGGACGTGGCCGATCCCGACGCGATGCAGGCCGCGGTGGATGCCGCGCTGCGCCGCTACGGGCGCATCGACATCCTGCAAGCCAACGCCGGCATCGGCAAAGTGGGCGGACCGGAAGAGATCTCGCTGGAAGACTGGGACCGCATCCAGCAAGTGAACGTGACCAGCCTGCTCATCGCCACGCGCCTGCTGGCGCCCTTGATGCGCGCGCAAGGCGGCGGCGCGATCGTCACGGTGTCGTCCATCGCGGGCATCCGGTACACCGGTTACCCGCACTTGGCCTACAGCGTCAGCAAGGCCGCCGTGATTCACTTCGCGCGCATGGCGGCCCAGCAATACGCCGCCGACGGCATCCGCGTGAACACCGTCATCCCGGGCTTGATCGATACGCCTCGCGTGGCGAAAAACGTGGCGCGGATGTTCGACCCGGACAACCTTCAGGCGGCCCTGGCCGCGCGCGACAAGCAGGTGCCGATGGGCCGGATGGGCACCCCCTGGGAGATCGCGAAAGCGGTGGCGTTCCTGGCCTCGGACGAGGCGTCCTATATCACCGGCACGGAACTGCTCGTGGACGGCGGATTGACGGGCAAATACGCCTGACGGCCCCGCCGCCAGGCGCGGCGCCGCTTACCAGGAGGTGGAGTAGGCGCCGGGGAACTGCTTGGCCACGAACGCCTTCACTTCATCGGATTGGTACGCCTTGATGAACCGCGCGATGCGCGGATCGTTCTTGTTGTCTTCGCGCGCGGCGATCACCACCGCCGCGAACGGCGCGTCCTTGCTTTCCAGCGCCAGCGCATCCTTGGCGGGCGACAGGCCGGCCGGGATGGCGTAGGCCGAATTCACGGCGGCCGCGTCCACGTCGGACAGCGAATGTGGCAACTGCGCCGCTTCGATTTCGATGAACTTCAGGTTCTTGGGATTTTCGACCACGTCGAACAGCGACGCCGTCACCGTCACGCCGTCCTTCAACTTGATCAGCTTGGCGGCCTGCAACACCAGCAACGCGCGGGCGCCGTTGGTCGGGTCGTTCGGAATCGCCACCTTGCCGCCCTGCGGCAGCGCATCCAGCGACTTCACGCGCTTGGAATAGATGCCCATCTGCTGCACCACGGCGGTCGCCACCGGCACCAGCTTGTAGCCGCGCGCCTTGTTCTGCGAATCCAGGAAAGGCTTGTGCTGGTAGATGTTCAGGTCCAGCTCCTTGGCGTCCAGCGCCGCGTTCGGCTGGATAAAGTCGCTGAACTCGATCAGCTTTACTTTCAGGCCGTCTTTGGCCGCCACCTGCTGCACCACTTCGCCGATCTGCGCATGCGGACCGACGGTCACGCCCACCTTCAGTTCGGCGTCCTGCGCCATGGCCGGGCCGGCGGCAATACTGATCAACGAGGCAAGAACGGCCAGGGAATGGCGAAGGCGCATGGTGGGGCTCTACGGAAAGAAAGAATGACCCGCGATTCTAGTGACGGCGCTTCAAAACCGGAAGCCATGAATATTCATATTGATATGCCCAAAACCATATAAGGCGCACGGCCATGACAAGCCCGCGCCATGCGGACACAATAGCGGCTGCATTCATTCATCACGCCAACGCCATGCCCACGTCCAACGACCTCCACCCGCAGGCCCGCGCCCTGCTTGCCGATCACTATGCCGCCGTCGATGCGGACCTGCCCGCGTTGCTTGACCTGCTGTTCGCGCGCAGCGCCGGCGAAGACTGGCACAAGGCCGGCACCTTCAAGCATCACCTGCTGGGCGTGTACCGCACGCTGACGCTATGGGACCAGCCGCGCGAAGTGCGCCTGCTGGGCCTGTTCCACAGCGTCTACGGCAATGAATACGTGGACCTG
The DNA here is from genome assembly GCF_002975275.1 of Achromobacter sp. MYb9. Lineage (GTDB taxonomy): Bacteria > Pseudomonadota > Gammaproteobacteria > Burkholderiales > Burkholderiaceae_B > Achromobacter. Next base: position 42,849 of record NZ_PCOQ01000016.1, read on the forward strand.
ACGCTGTTCGACCGCGAACGCGAGCGCTCTACCTTGCGCGACGTGCTGGGCACGGAAGCTGAAGAATGGGTCAGCCTGTTCTGCGCGATGCCGCGCACGAAATTCGTGCAGGCGGTGCTGCAAGGCCAGGGCGCAGGCAACGACGGGATGACGCTGGAAGGCGCCGACGGCCAGGTCTTCACCCTGACGCCGCGCCAGGTCGCCGCCTTCATCGTGGTGTCCGCCGCCGACATCGGCGAACAATGGCACAGCTGGCAGGACGAGATCTTCGCCGGCTATCCGCAGCAGCAGCGCCGTGACCTGAAGACGAACTGGGCGTCGTCGCTGTGGCCCGGCCCGTTGAAGCCGCCGTCGAACATCCTGTCGATGCTCTCGCACCTGCTGGCGCCGCTGCCGCGCATGCCCGCCGACACGGGCATCCCCGTGCCGCCCGCGTTCGACCAGTGCCGTGCCACGCTCAGCCCGCGCGACGAAGCCGCCGCCAGCGCGCTGTACTGGCAGGTCATCACGCGCATGCATCCGCTGACGGAAATGGACAGCGCCCGCCATCTGCTGGAAGCCGCGGTCGCGCACAATCCGTGGGTGGGCGAACCCCGGCTGCTGCTGGCGCAGCTGGCGCTGACGTCGGGGGATTTCGACGCGGCCGAGCAGCATGCGGCCGCCGGCCTGGCGGCCTTGCAGGCATGGGGCACAGCGTGGGACAAGCGCATCGAATGGGCAGGCTGGATGGCCTGGGCCCGCATCGAACTGCAGAACGCCCGCGCGCGCCAATGGCCGGAAAACCTGGCGGCGCTGAACGGGCTGGGGCTGGTGCAGTGAGCCGGTGGCAATGAGCCGGTGGCAATGAGCGGGCTGCAATGAGCGGGCTGCAATAGGCCAGCGCAACGGGGATCCTGCGGGATCCCTACTTCATGCCTTCCCAGTGCGGACCGGGCACGACGATGTCGAACAGTTCCAGCACGCGCGCCACCGTGTGGTCGACCATCTCTTCGATGGAGGCCGGCCGGTGGTAGAAGGCGGGCAGCGGCGGAAACACGATGCCGCCCATTTCGGTCACGGCGGTCATGTTGCGCAGGTGCGCCAGGTTGAAGGGCGTTTCCCGCACCATCAGCACCAGGCGCCGGCGTTCCTTCAGGGTGACGTCGGCGGCGCGCGTGATGAGGTTGTCGGACAGGCCGTGGGCCACGGCCGCCAACGTGCGCATCGAGCAGGGCACGATCACCATGCCCGCCGTCTGGAACGCGCCGCTGGCCAGCGTGGCGCCCACGTCGCGCACGGAGTGCACGTGGTCGGCCAGCGCGTAGATGTCGTGGCGGCCAACATCCAGTTCATGCTTGATGTTCAGCACGCCGGACGCCGACACCACCAGATGCGTCTCGACATCGTCCACGCCGCGCAGCGCTTGCAGCATGCGCACCGCGTAGAGCGCGCCGGTGGCGCCCGTGATGCCGACGACCAGTCGCCGCATGGGCGGCTTAGGCCGTGGCGCCGGATTGCTCCAGCAGCGTCTTCAGTTCACCGGATTCGTTCATCTCGTTCATGATGTCCGAACCGCCGATGAACTCGCCCGCCACGTACAGCTGCGGGATGGTGGGCCAGCTGGAGAATTCCTTGATGCCCTGGCGGACTTCGTCGTCTTCCAGCACATTGACGGTAACCAGCTTCTTCACGCCACAGCCCTTCAGGATCTGGATGGCCTTGCCGGAAAAGCCGCATTGCGGGAATTGGGCGGTGCCCTTCATGAACAGCACGACGGGGTGCTGGGTCACGGTTTCGCGGATGAATTCTTGAACGTCGCTCATGGTGGTCTCTTGGACAGGCATAACGGAATACGCCAATTATAGGTACAGCCGGCGAAACCGCCCGGATTACCCGGATGCGGCGCCGGCCTATGCCGGGAATTCAGGGGCAGAATCTGTAACAGAGCGCGCGGATCAACGTCCGGCGGACCGCCAGCGCCCGCCCGAAATCCGTTCGATTCCGGCCAGGTCTTGCCGGCTGCGCACCTCTTCGAAGCCGGCCTCGGCCAGCAGGCCACGCACCGCCTGCGCCTGGTCCCAGCCGTGCTCCAGCCACAACGATCCACCCGGTTTCAGGTGCCGGCCGGCCCCCGCCACGATGCGGCCCAGGTCTTCCAGCCCGCCCGCGCCGTCGGTCAGCGCGCCGCGCGGCTCGAAACGCAGGTCGCCCTGGTCCAGGTGCGGGTCGTCGCTGGCCACATAGGGCGGATTCGACACGATCAGGTCGAAGCCCTCGCCCGCCGGCACGGCGCCGTACCAGCTGCCTTCCACGAAACGCACCGACGCGGTCAGGTCCCAGGCGTTGCCGGCGGCCACCGCCAGCGCGGCCGCGCTGACGTCCGAGGCCATCACCCGCGCATCGCGGCGGGCCAGCGCGATCGATATCGCGATGGCTCCGCTGCCCGTGCCCAGGTCCAGCACGGCGGGGCCCGCCACGCCAGCCACGCATTCCAGCGCGGTCTCCACCAGCACCTCGGTATCCGGACGCGGGATCAGCACATCGGGCGTCACGCGGAACCGGTGACCCATGAACTCGCGGTGGCCCAGCAGATAGGCCATGGGCTCTCCGGCCAGGCGCCTCGCCAGCAATGCCTCGTAGGCCGCCGCCACCGCGGGATCCAGCGGATCGGTGTCGTGCGCCAGCAGCCACGCGCGCGGTTTGCCCAGCACGTGCTCCAGCAGCATGCGCACTTCCAGGCGCGGCAGCCGGGTGTCGGCCAGCAGACTGTTGAGCAGGGGCGTGGTCATGGCGCGCGGCTCAGATGTCGTCGCCCAGGGCCGCCAGCTGCTCGGCCTGGTGTTCGGCGATCAGCGCGCCGGTCAGCTCTTCCAGATCGCCTTCCATGATCTGCTGCAGCTTGTACAGCGTCAGGTTGATGCGGTGGTCCGTCACGCGGCCCTGCGGGAAGTTATAGGTGCGGATGCGCTCGGAACGGTCACCCGTGCCGATCAGGCTCTTGCGCTCGGCGGCTTCCTTGCTTTGCCGTTCGCGGGTTTCCTTGTCTTTCAGGCGCGCGGCCAGCACCTGCATGGCCTTGTCCTTGTTGCGGTGCTGCGAACGGTCGTCCTGGCATTCCACCACCAGGCCCGTGGGCAAGTGAGTGATGCGCACGGCCGAATCGGTCTTGTTGATGTGCTGGCCGCCGGCGCCGCTGGCGCGGAACGTGTCGATGCGCAGGTCGCTGGGGTTGATGACGATTTCCGACATCTCGTCGGCTTCCGCCATGATGGCCACGGTGCAGGCCGACGTGTGGATCCGGCCCTGCGCTTCGGTCGCGGGCACGCGCTGCACGCGATGCGCGCCGGATTCGAACTTCAGGCGGCCATAGGCGCCATCGCCGTCGATACGCGCGATCACTTCCTTGTAGCCACCCAGTTCCGAGGGGCTTTCCGACATCAGTTCGACGCGCCAGCCGCGCGTTTCCGCGTAGCGCGTGTACATGCGCAGCAGGTCGCCCGAGAACAGGGCGCTTTCGTCGCCGCCCGTGCCCGCGCGGATTTCCAGGAACACGCTGCGGCCGTCATTGGGGTCGCGCGGCAGCAGCAACAGTTGCAATGCGCTTTCCAGGCCTTCCAGCTTGCCGCGACCCGATTTGATCTCGTCTTCCGCCATGGCCTTCATGTCGGGATCGGACAGCATTTCCTGGGCAGTCGCCAGGTCTTCCTCGGTCCGGGCAAAAGCCGTGAAGGCCTCAACCACGGGTTCCAGCTCGGCGCGTTCGCGCGAGAGCTTGCGGAAACGGTCCATATCGGACGCGGTTTCCGGTTGGGCCAGCAACGCGTCCACCTCGGTCAGGCGGTTACACAGATGCTCCAGCCGGCTGCGCATGGAAGATTTCATGGGGGAATGACCAAAGAAAAGACAGGAATAGCGGGCGCCCACAAGACGAACGCCCGCCAGGAGGCGGGACGTGGGACAGATTCGCTAACGGCGGGAGTCGCGGCCGGGGAACAGGCGCGGCATCCAGGCAAGCAACTGCTTGCGGTCGTCGCCTTCGCTGCGGTTCAACGCCGCCAGCGGGCCGTGCAGGTATTTTTGCGTCAGCCCGTGCGCCAGCTGTTCCAGCACGGCTTCGGGCGATTCGCCGCGCGCCAGCAAACGGCGCGCGCGTTCCAGTTCGGCGGCGCGGACGTCTTCGGCGGCCTGGTGCAGGTCGCGGATGACGGGCACCACTTCGCGGGATTGCATCCAGTGCATGAAGCCCTGGACGCGAGTTTCGATGATGGCTTCGGCCTGCACGACGGCGGCGCGGCGCGCGTCGGTGCCGGTCTGCACCAGGCGGCCCAGGTCGTCCACCGAGTACAGGTAGACGTCGTCCAGGCGGCCGACTTCGGGTTCGATATCGCGCGGCACGGCCAGGTCGATCATGACCATCGGGCGGTGACGGCGCAGGCGCGTGGCCCGTTCCACCATCCCCAGCCCGAGGATGGGCAAGGAGCTTGCCGTACAGGACACGATGACGTCGAATTCCGACAGCCGTTCGGTCAGGTCGGACAGCTTCATGGTGCTGGCCGAAAAGCGATTGGCCAGGATTTCGGCGCGTTCGGCGGTGCGGTTGGCCACGACCATGCTGCGTGGGCGTTGCGCGGCAAAGTGCGTGGCGCACAATTCAATCATCTCGCCCGCGCCGATGAACAGCGTGCGGGCCTGGTCCAGATTGCCGAACACGCGTTCGGCCAGGCGGACGGCGGCGGCGGCCATGGACACCGACTGCGCACCGATGGCGGTTTGCGACCGCACTTCCTTGGCGACCGAGAAGGTGCGCTGGAACATCTGATGCAGCAAGGTGCCCAGCGATCCGGCTTCGCCGGCGGCGCGCACGGCGTCCTTCATCTGGCCCACGATCTGGGTTTCGCCCAACACCATGGAATCCAGGCCGCTGGCCACGCGGAAGGCGTGACGGACGGCGTCGTCTTGATGATGGCGGTACAGGTGCGGGCGCAGCGTGCCGGCGTCCAGGCGGTTGTGTTCAGCCAGCCAGGCGGGCAGTTGATCGGCAACGTGGCCGTCAGCGGCGCAGTAGATTTCGGTGCGGTTACAGGTGGACAGAATGGCGGCTTCGCGGACCGAGCCGCCAAACGCCGAACGCAGGCCTTCCAGCGCGGGCTTGACCAGATCGACGGGCATGGACACGCGTTCGCGGACCGAAACCGGCGCGGACGTGTGATTCAGACCGAAGGCAAGGACAGCTACCGACATGAGTTAGCGTGAAGAACTGCCACCAAGAGAACTGCCACCAAGAACAATGCGTTACGTGCAAATAGGTGCGAAAGAGTGCGAAAGGCGAACCTGCAACATGCCCCTGCCCGTAACAGCAGACCGTTCAAGATTATACCCCTGCGGGTTATCCCCAGGCCAATCTGCCCCCCTGCCGCGACCCTGCGCCGCACCCATCCGTGCCATTCACCCAACACTTGGCGCAAGTGCGCCTGCCAAAAGGGATGGAGGATTTTTCCGCGCTGGCTGGCGCACGGCCAGAAATTTGTGTATAGTTGCGGACTTCGTTGGCCTGGTAGCTCAGTCGGTAGAGCAGAGGATTGAAAATCCTTGTGTCGGTGGTTCGATTCCGCCCCAGGCCACCAAAAGAATTATTGGGGTTGCGGTAGCCAACAGGCAGCCAATACCAAACCCCAAAAAAAGCCCAGCCCCGCGCTGGGCTTTTTGCAAAGCGTACCTGTTCAGGTATTGGCCTGGTAGCTCAGTCGGTAGAGCAGAGGATTGAAAATCCTTGTGTCGGTGGTTCGATTCCGCCCCAGGCCACCAACCCCATCTTGCAGCAAACTCCCACGCACCAAAACGCTGAAAATCAGCGCCGTAGACACGACGCCTCCTCGTCGAGGCCTCAACGCGTCCCTTTACATTCGATGTAGTCGAAAATCCTGTCGCGGTCTTCCATCGCGAACGCTGACCACTCAACCCTCACGCCTTGCCCTCAGCCTTGCGCAGGGCGGCGGCGCGGCGTTTGGCAAAATGGGCTGAAGCCTCTTCGTTGGGCACGGCCGGGCGCGTGTCGCTCAAGGCTTCCTGCACTTTGGCACGAAACCAAGCGTCGTGCGCGGCGGGGTCCACGGCAAAATTGAACGGCAGCGCGCCTTCGTTGGCCACGCGGGTCAAGAGAATACGCACGGCGTCCGACACGGTGAGCCCCATGTTGTTGAGGACTACCGTCGCGCGTTCTTTCAGGACCGGGTCGATGCGGGTTTGAACCAGGGCAGTGGCAGGCATGACAGGCCTCCTATTGGAATGAACTTGGGATCGTTCGATTGCAATTCAATTGAATTACACAAAACCATCATCGCCCGCCTTTCGCGAAGCCCTCGCGGACTTTTGGCGCGAACTCGTGAAATTGCGGGCCAGACGGACGTAAACCCATTGCAGGGTAAAATCTCCCCTGCTCCGGGGTGCACGCCAGTGCTGAGATTCAGACCCGCGAACTTGACCCGGTTCATGCCGGCGTAAGAAGAGCATTCGCCTTGCCAGGCCGCGCCGATGCGCCGCTTGTGCAGGCGGGCTTCGGAGCTTCCTTGTACTGGAATCAACGAACGCCCATGAACAACGTCGCCCCGCCGGTCGCGGACCTACTCGAATTCATTGCCCAGGACGGCTGCACCGACGAACAGTTCGATCAGCTTGCGCTGCGGCTTTTCGCCTATCAGTACGGGGCCAGCGCGCCCTATCGCAGCTTCTGCCAGCGCCGCGGCGTGACCGTGCGCAACGTGAAGACGTGGAGCGATATCCCCGCGGTGCCCATCGACGCCTTCAAAGCGATGGAGCTGCGTTGTGAAGCGCCGCGGCCCGACGAGCGCGTGTTCATGACCAGCGGCACGACGCGCGCGGATATGCGCGGGCGCCACTTTCATCCGCATCTGGACGTCTATGACCTGTCCATGACCCGCAATTTCGCCCAGCGCGTCATGCAGGGCACGGCGCGTTTGCCAATGGGCATCTTGTTCCCCGACGAAATCGAGATGCCCAATTCGTCGCTGGCGCATTATCTGGCGCTGGCGAAGTCCGCGTTCGGCACGGAAGACAGCCGCTATTTCATGTCGGCGCAGGGCATCGACCTGGACGGCCTGTGGCGCCGGCTGGAAGAGGCCGAGCGCCGGGGCGAGCCCTATGCGCTGCTGGGCGCCAGCTTCAGCTTCGTGCATGTGATCGACGCGTTGCGCAAGGAAGGCCGTTCATTCCGCCTGCCGCCGGGCAGCCGCATCCTGGATACCGGCGGCTACAAGGGCCAGTCGCGCGAATTGCCGCTGGACACCTTCTATTCGGAACTGTCGGCGCTGCTGGGCGTGCCGCGCGCGCTGTGCATCAACATGTACGGCATGACGGAACTCAGCACGCAGTTCTACGATGACGGCAATGCCGTCGTGCCGTCGGTCAAGTCGGGCCCGCACTGGATCCGTTCGCGCCTGGTGGATCCGGCCACCGGCCAAACGGTGCCGGCCGGCGAGCGCGGCATCCTGGCGCACTGCGACCTGGGCAACTTCAATTCGGTCAACACCATCCTGACGGAAGACGTCGGGCTGCCGGCCGACGGCGGCTTCTTGCTGCTGGGCCGCGCCGAAGGCGCGCAGGCCAAGGGTTGTTCGCTGGCGGTGGAAGAATTCATCCGGTCGGCCACGCCATGAAGACCGTGCGGGTCGAAGCGGGATACTTGCCGGGACTGGCCGCGGCCGATGTCCAGTGGCAAGTCTTGCCGTTCGAGCAGGGCGGCCAGCGCGTCGACGTTGCGGTGCCGGTGTTGTCCGCGCCGCAGATGCAGGCGCTGGCACAGCGCGTCAAGCACGCCAGCGCGCAGCATCTGAAGACGATGACGGTGTCGGAAATCATCGCCGTCATCGACCGCGCCATCGCTCGCCTGCTGGATCCGGACGACCCGTATCGGCGGCAGGCCGACGCGCTGCTGCCGATCGTCAGCGGCTACGACGCCGAGATGGTGCGGCTAGGGCTGACCGGTTTTTTCAAGACCTTTCGCGCCCCGCAGCTGCATCGCTTCGTGGCCGAAGATTTTGCCAACCCCAAGGTGCTGGACGGTTTCCAGCCTGCGGCCAAGGGCGGCGCCGTGCGTGCCTACGGTCCGCAGCTGCTTGCGCACAGCTGGGCCGGCAATGTGCCCGCGCTGGCGCTATGGAGCCTGGTCTGCGGCCTGCTGGTGAAGGCGGGAAATATCGGCAAGCTGCCCAGCGCCGAACCGCTGTTCGCGGGCTGGTTCGCGCGACTGCTGGCGGAAACGCATCCGCCGCTGGCCGATTGCCTGGCCGTGGTGTGGTGGCGCGGCGCCGGCGGCGACGACGCGTCGGCGCTCTACGCCTTGGCCGACACGGTGGTGGCGTATGGCGGCAATGACGCGCTGCACGCCATTCAACGCCGCCTGCCCGTCACGACGCGTTTTCTGGCCCACGGCCACAAGCTGGGTTTCGGCGTGGTCAGCGCGATGGCGCTGGATGCCCAGAAGGCGCCCGCGCTAGCCCGCCGCGCCGCGTGGGACGTGATGCGCTATGACCAGCAAGGCTGTTATTCCCCGCATGTGTTCTATGTGCAGCGTGGCGGCCCGGTGTCGCCGCGCGACTTCGCCGGCTATCTGGCGGGCGAGCTGTCGAACCTGCAGCGGCGCTTTCCGCGCCGCGCGCTGGAACTGGAAGAATCGGCCGCCGTGGCGAAGTGGCGCCAGTCGATCGAATGGACGCTGTCGCCGGACGGCGCGGATGCCCTGATCGGCGACCCCGCCGCGCCCTGGAGCGTGGCCTACGCCGACGATGCGGCGTCGCTGACACCGACGGCCCTGCAGCGCAGCATCACGGTAGCCGGCATCGACGCGCTGGACGACGTGGCGCCGCTGGTGGAGGCTCGCCGCGAATTCCTGCAAACCGCCGGCGTTGCCGCCACGCCGGAAGAGCTGTACCGGCTGGCCGAGCAACTGGGCGCGGCGGGCGTCACGCGCATCAGCGCCATCGGCGCGATGAGCATGCCAGAAGCCGGCTGGCACCACGATGGCCGCTTCAATTTGCTGGACCTGGTTCGCATGGCCGAGATCGAGCCGTCCGCCGAAGCCGCGGCCGAACCGTACGCGCGCTACGAGCCATGAACGCCGATCCGTCCGCGCCTTTCCTGGACATCGAACGGGTCGTCTACACCTACCCCGGCAGGCCGGCCATCGTCGACGGTATCGACTGGCGGCTTGCGGCGGGCGGATTCCATTGCCTGGTCGGCCGCAGCGGCTGCGGCAAAACGACGCTGCTCAAGCTGGCCGCGGGCCTGCTGACGCCGCAGTCCGGCCGCGTCCGGCTGTGGGACGGCACGCCTGCCGCGCCTGGCCCACAGCTGGGCTATGTTTTTCAAGCGCCCACGCTGCTGGAATGGCGCCGCGTCATCGACAACGTGCTGCTGCCCGTGTCGCTGCAGCGCCGGCCATCCGCGAACGACATCGATCATGCGCACGAACTGCTGGCGATGCTGGGCCTGTCCGATCACGCGCGGCATTACCCCCGGCAATTGTCTGGCGGCCAGCAAAGCCGGGTGGCGCTGGCGCGAGCGTTGATCCTTCGCCCGGCCCTGCTGCTATTGGACGAGCCCTTCGCCGCGCTCGACGCGATCACGCGCGGCGAGCTGCAGGACGACCTGATCCGAATGTGCCGCCTGCGCAAGACGACCGTGCTGTTCGTCACGCATGACATCGGCGAGGCTGTGTACCTGGGCGACCGCGTCGCGGTCATGCATCAGGGGCGCATGGTGGCCGACGTGCATGTCGACCTGCCCGCGCCGCGCACGCAGTCGATGCGGCATGGCGCCGCCTTCAACGCGCATTGCGCGCAGGTGTTCGGATTCATGAACGGGGCGCGCCCATGAAGCAGGCTTTCAATTCCCGCCTGCTTGCGTGGGCCCTGCTTGCGGTGCTGGTGGGCGCCTGGGAGGCGACCGTGCGGCAAGCGGGCATCTCTGCGCTGGTGCTGCCCGCCCCTTCCGTCGTGGCCAAAACGTTGTGGACCAGCCTTGCCACCGGCTACCTGTGGCCACACATCGGCGCGACGCTTGCCGAAATGCTGCTGGGCCTGGCGCTGGGTGGCGCGGCCGGCCTGGCGATGGGCGTGGCGCTGGCCGAGTCGGCCCTGCTGGACCGTGTGCTCAAACCCTACGTCATTGTCAGCCAGGTGGTCCCCAAGCTGGCGCTGGCCCCCCTATTCGTGCTGTGGTTCGGATTCGGCATGGCGCCCACGGTCGTCATGACCGCCCTGATCTGCTTCTTTCCCTTGATGGAAAACACGTTGACCAGTCTGCGGCAGGTGGATCCGAATCGCCTGCAGCTATTCCGCATGCTGGGCGCCTCGCGCGGGCAGACCTTGCTGCGCCTGAAGCTGCCTGCGGGCCTGCCGGGCATTCTGGCCGGCTTGCGCGTGGCGCTGGTGCTGGCGCTGGTAGGCGCCGTGGTGGGCGAATTCATCGGAGCCAGCCGCGGGCTGGGCGCCGTCATCATCGCCGCGCAGGGCATGATGGACACGCCCCTCATGTTCGCCGCGCTGACCGCCATCGCTGCCATCGGATTGCTGGGCTATCAGGCCACGCTGATGCTGGAGCGGCGGCTGCTGCGCCCCTACGCCGATCATTCATGACATTTTCCAGGACTCTTCCCATGCTCCCGTCCCCTACCCGCCGCACGCTGCTGGCTGCGGCCGCGAGCCTCGCCGCGGCGTCTTTGGCGCCGCTGGCCGCGCGCGCGCAAGATGCCCGAACCGCTGCTTCCGGCAAGATCACGCTGGCCGGCTGGAGCAAGCCCATCAGTGAAATCACCAACATCCTGGCCGAACCCGACAAGGGCTTCTTCAAGGCGCAGGGCGTGGAACTGGTCTACCTGCCGGGCGCGGGTGGCGGCGACGCCATCCGCAATATCCTCAGCGGCCAGGCCGACGTGGCGTTCACCGACCCCGGCTCGTTCTTCATGGCCTTGGACAAGGGCGAAAAGCTGCGGGCCATCTACGACATCTATCCGCGGAACGTCTTCAACGTGGTGTCGCTGAAGTCGGCCGGCATCACGCGTCCGGCGGACTTGAAAGGCAAACGCATCGGTGTCTACAGCCTGGCCAGCGGCACGCGCCAGAACCTGCTGGTGCTGCTGCACCAGGCGGGCCTGACCGAAGCGGACGTTGAAATCGTGGTGACCGGCGTACTGAATTTCGCCCCCCTGCTGCAAGGCCAGGTCGATGCCACCGCGGCCACGGACACCGGGCTGCTGGTGGGACGCCGGCGCGGCCTGGGTGACGTCAACGTGATGAACGTGGCCGACACCCTTAACGTGTCCAGCGACCTGTTCGTGGTGCGCGAGCAGATTCTCCAACCCAAGCAGGCGCTGCTGCGATCCTTCCTGAAGGCATACCGCGACAGCGCCGCGTGGATGATCGCCCAGCCGGAGGAAGCCGCCACGCTGGCCGGCAAGCGCGCCATCGACGGCACCGACCGCGCCATCAACCTGGAAGTGATCAAGCTGCGCAATGCCGCGTCGATCGCCTCGGGCGGACGGCCGCTGGGCACGATCGATCTGGACTCGCTGCAGAAGGCGGCCGATGTCTACCGAGCGCTGGGCCTGGTGCAGCAGCGCATCGACGTGGCGGCCGCCGTGGACGCCAGCCTGCTGCCGGCGGCCTGACATGAACGCTGCCCTGAAGTTCGCAGGCAAGGTGGTGCTGGTGACCGGCGCCAGCCGCGGCATTGGCGCCGAGATCGCGCGCGGCTTTGCGCGGGAAGGCGCGACGGTGGTCGTCAATTACCTGAGCAATGCCGACGCGGCCCAGGCCGTGGTGGCGCAATGCCAGGCCGCCGGCGGCGACGCCTGGGCCGTGCAGGCTGACGTCGGTTCACCGGAAGCGGTGCGCGGCATGGTCGACGGCATCGTGCAGGACGCCGGCCGGCTGGATGTGGTCGTCAACAATGCCTTGCGGCATTACGCCTTCGATCCGCGCCAGCGGACGGCGTTCGACGACATCGCCTGGCAGGACTACCAGTCGCAATTCGACGGCGCGGTCGGCGCCGCGTTCAACGTCTGCCGCGCCGCGCTGCCGCATTTCAAGCAGCGCGCGCAAGGCTGCATCGTCAACATCGCCACCAATCTGGTCGAGCAACCGGTGGTGCCGTATCACGACTACACCACGGCCAAGGCCGCCCTGGTGGCGTTCAGCCGCAACCTGGCGTCGGAACTGGGCCCTTTCGGGATACGGGTCAACTGCGTCGCCCCCGGTTTGGTCTACCCGACGCAAGCCAGCGGCGCCGCCCAGGCATCGTTCCGCGAACAACTGGCCGCCGCCACGCCGCTGCGGCGCATCGCCCGGCCCGAAGACATCGCCGGCCCGGTGCTGTTCCTGGCGTCCGACTGGAGCGGATTCATGACCGGGCAAGTGCTGTTCGTGGACGGCGGACTGGTGATGCGCTAGAGTGGGTAGCACCCCGGTTCGCCGCATCCCAACGGAGTCGCGACATGCGCGTCCGAGCACGAATCCTTCATGGCCTGTTCGGATCGCTTTTCAGCCTGTTTCCCAGGCTGTTCATTGGCCCGTTCCTTGGGCTGCTCTTTGGCCTGCTCCTGGGGCTGCCTGCCCAGGCAAGCACGCAGGCCGCGTTGGCACCGCCCGCTCCCGCGCAGGCGCCGCCCCCTGTCATCCAGATCGCTGACATCCCCCTGCGGGCGGATACCGACATGCGCTACGCCGAAGGGGTGCTGCAACGCGCGGCGGCGCCCGATCCGGGCAACGCGCTCACGCCCGCGCTGGACGCCATCGCCCAGTCCGTCGACGAAAAGCTCTATGAATTCCAGCCGGCCCAGTTGCGCACCCTGCCCATCATGCGGGTGGAAAGCCTGGAACGGCATTGGCTCTTCGACGCGCGCCGATTGGCGCGTTGGCATGCCGACCTGCGGCAGGCCACGTCCTGGTACGCCAACGACGCCGCCGATCTGTTCCGCCGCCGGGTCGCCTGGCAGGCCCTCAAGGACGCCCCCGACGCCGCCAGCCTGCCACCCGCCCTGGCCGACCGCGTGGATGCAGTCCTGGCGCAGTTGAACGCTGCCGGGCAGGCGTTGTCGGCCCCCCTCTCCCGCCAGGTCGAACTGGAACAACGCGCCAACGCCGTCGAAGAACGGATCAAGACCGGCCAGCGCTCGGTGGCCGACGCGATCGACTACATCGACGCCCGCCTGATGCGCGTGGACTCGCCGCCGCTGTGGGCCTTGGGCGGGACGCAGAAAGCAGGCGAAAACACCATGGCCCTGCTGCGGACCGGCCTGGAGATCGAGGTGCGCTTCGCGCGGGACTACGGCGCGGCCGACAGCGGCAATCAGCGCGCCCTGCGCGTGCTGCAAGTGCTGCTGCTGCCGCTGTTGCTGTGGCTGGCCCGAAAGAGCCGCGACGCGATCCGCGCGGGCGTGATGAGCGAAACCGCCGCCGGCGTGCTGGGCCGCCCGCTATCCACGTGGCTGCTGCTGTCGATGCTGGGCGTGCTGGCCCTGGAGCCGGATGCGCCGCTGATGGTGCAGCAGGTTGCGCTGGTGTTGGCAGCCGTGCCCGTGCTGCGGCTGCTGCCGCCATCCGCCCGCCGGCAGATGGATTACTGGCCGCCCGTGATCACCGCCCTGTTCCTGGCCGAACGGCTGGGCTTCCTGTTCCTGGCCAACACGCTGTTCTACCGGATTTCCACCGTGGCGCTGACGGCGTGCGCGCTGGCCGCCATCTTGTGGCTGATGCGCCGCGTCCACCGCCTGACGCCTACCGCGTCGACGCCGCTGGGGCGCGCCCTGCGGGCCATTGCCTGGGGCGCCGCCGCGTTGCTGTGCGTGTCGCTGGCCGCCAACCTGTTCGGCAATGTGTCCCTGGCGGAAATGCTGACCAGCGCCGTCATCGGCAGCGGCTACTTCGGGCTGGTGCTGTACGCCGGCGTGACCGTCATCATCACGCTGCTGCAATTGCTGCTGGCGCGCCAGGGGATCTCGCGCTTTCGGCTGGCGCGCGACCATGCGCCACCCCTCGTGCAATTGCTGATCCGCCTGTTGACGGCGGGTGCCGCCGTGGGCTGGGCGCTCTACGCCATGGACCGCTTCCGCATCCTGCGCGCCACCTATGCGTTCGTGGCCGAAGTCCTTTCCTACACGCTGGCGGTGGGCGAGATCTCGATCAGCCTGGGCAACGTCCTGGTGTTCCTGATCTCGGTGGTGATCGCGTTCTGGGCGGCGCGCACGATACGCCTTGTACTGCACGACGAGGTGCTGACCCGCATGGCGCTGCCGCGCGGCGTAGGCAACAGCATCGCGTCGCTGACGTACTACCTGGTGCTGCTGCTGGGCCTGGGCATCGCGCTGTCGGCCGCGGGCTTCCAGACCAGCCAGTTGACCATCGTGTTCGGCGCGCTGGGCGTGGGCATCGGCTTCGGGCTGCAAGGCGTCGTGAACAACTTCGTGTCGGGGCTGATCCTGATGTTCGAACGCCCCATCCAACCCGGCGACGTGGTGGACATCAGCGGCACGTCCGGGCAGGTGCGCGACATCGGCATGCGGGCCACGCGGATCAAGACTTTCGAAGGTGCCGACGTCATCGTGCCGAACGGCACGCTGCTATCCGAAAAACTCACCAACTGGACGATGCTGGACCGCAGCCGGCGCATCGAAGTCAGTATCGGCGTGGCCTACGGTTCGGACCCGCGCGAGGTCATCACACTGCTGGCGAACGTGGCGCGGCAGACGCCGGGCATCGAGGCCGACCCCGCCCCGGTCGTGCTGTTCATGGGGTTCGGAGCCAGCGCGCTGGACTTCAGTCTGCGCGCCTGGACCACTGATTTCGACCGCTGGATCGATATCCGCAGCGACATGCTGACGGGCATGTACAGCGCGTTGAAGCAGGCCGGCATCGACATCCCGCTACCGCAACGCGACCTGCATCTGCGCAGCATTTCGGGCGACGCCAGCGCCATTCTGGCGGCACGGCAGCCACAGCCCGGAGAGCCGGCGCCGGGCTGAACCGCCGACCGGCGGCAGCCTACGCCGGCATTGCCTCTTTCACCAACTCGACCCAGTAATGCGCGCCCAGCGGCAGGATATCGTCGTTGAAATCGTAGTACGGGTTATGCACAGGCGGATTGTCGAGCCCCGGGCGCGCCGCCCCGACGAACACATAGGCGCCCGGCCGCTGCTCCAGCATGTAGGCAAAATCTTCCGACCCCATGCGCGGCGTGCACGCCGTGTCCACCTGTTCCGCCCCCACCACCCGCGAGGCAGCCCGGGCGGCCAGTTGCACTTCGGGGCCGGTGTTGACGCAGGCCGGATAGCCGCGGAACACCTGCACGTCGATCGACGCGCCCGAGGTCACGGCCACGCCCGCGCACACCTCGCGCAGCCGGCGCTCGGCCAGTTCGCGCGTGGCGGCCGTCAACGTGCGGCAACTGCCCCGCAGCTGCACGCTGTTGGGCACCACGTTCCAGGTATCGCCGGCATGGATCTGCGTGATGCTCAGGGCCAACGCGTCGGTCGGCTTCACATTCCGGCTGACGATGGTCTGCATGGCCACGACCAGCTGCGCCGCCGCCACGATGGGGTCCACGCCATGTTCCGGCTGGGCCGCGTGGCAGCCCTTGCCGGTCACCGTGATCTCGTAGGTATCGCAATTGGCCATCACCGTGCCCACGCGGGTCGCCACCGTCCCGAACGGCAGATTGGGCGAGTTGTGCAGCGCGAAGATGGCATCGCACGGGAATCGGTCGAAGAGCCCGTCGCGCACCATCGCCAGGCCGCCGCCCGCATGCTCTTCGGCGGGCTGGAAGATGAAATGCAGGGTGCCCCGCCAGCCGGGATCGCTGGCCAGATGATGGGCCGCGCCCAGCAGCATCGCGGTGTGGCCGTCGTGGCCGCAGCCATGCATCTTGCCGGCGATGGTGGACCGGTGCGAGGCATCGCCCAGCTCTTGCATGTCCAGCGCGTCCATGTCGGCGCGCAGGCCGATCACCGGCCCGGCGCCCCGCGCCATCGTGCCCACCACGCCGGTCTGGCCCAGCCCGCGATGCACGACGGCGCCGGCTCGCTCCAGTTCGCGGGCCACCAGGTCGGCCGTGCGAAATTCACAGAACGCGGTTTCAGGATGCGCGTGCAGATCGCGGCGCCATTCGCGCATTTGACGCAGCAAGTCAGGGCTGACGGGCGATTCGACGATGGTCATGGGACGGTCTCCGTAGGACAGGCTTGGGGGAAATACGGCTATCAACTATAGACAGGCCCGAGTACAAAGCCGATAGCAATGATCCGCACTTATCGATGCGGTTTTTGCAACGATTCCCCCTAAGCCAACACCGCGGCAAGGAAGCGCCTTGATGGAAGATGTCCTGGAGTTCAAGCGGACGCTATGTCTGCTGCAAGTCATCGAGACCGGCACCTTGCGAGCCGCGGCCGACCAGTTGAATACCGATCCGTCGGCCATCAGCCGCGCCATCGCACGGCTGGAATCGGACACCGGGCTGACCTTGCTGGAACGCCGCGGCCGCGGCGTCGTGCCCACCGATGCCGGCCGGCTGGTGGCGTTGTTCGCGCGCCGGCAGCAAGACTTGAACGAATCCTTCCAGGCCGAGGTCAACAACCTGAAAAGCGCGACTCGCGGCCATGTGGAACTGGCGCTGGGCGAGGGTTTCGTCGACATGCTGCTTGAACCCGTGCTGCTGTCGTTCGTGCGCGAACATCCCGACATCACCTACAGCATCCATGTCGCGGGCACCAACGAAACCGTGCGTTGCATCGTGGAAGAGCGCGCGCAGATCGCGCTGGCCTTCCAGCCGCCCAACGACGTGCGACTGCGGTCGCACTATTCGCGCGCCGCCCCCATGCGCGTCCACGTGCACAAGGCCCATCCCCTGGCCCGTACGCGCCGGGCCCTGCGGCTGTCGGACCTGGCGCCCTACGGCTGGGCCGCGATGGACGAATCGTTCGGCGTGCGTCAGCACATCCAGGCGGCGGAGCTGGACGAAAACGTCAAACTCAAACCCGCGCTGCTGACCAACTCGTTCAAGATCCTGTGGGAGTTCGCCAGCCAGGGGCTGGGCTATGTCGTGAACCCGCTGTCCATGCCGCTCAAGGGCGCGCAGTTCCGCCAGATGGTGTCGCTGCCGCTGGCCAACCCGATCCTGAACAACAGCCGCACCCACGTCATCAGCCTGGCCGGCCGCCACCTGCCGCCCGCGACGGCCAGCATGTTGCGCCACATCCTGAAGACGTTTCCCGCGCTGGAAGCCCGGCGCGTCTGACGCGTCCGCATGCCGGCCGACCCGCGCATCGTTGCGGAAATCACAATGATCCGACCCGCCGCCCGACATTGATGCGGGCAAACGCCGCTGCCTAGACTGCATGGAGCCGTCCGGAAATCCGGAACGCCCTAAAACAGCGAAGACAAGGGAGAAGCAGCATGCGTTGGAACCTACCGGCCCGGGCGGCCGCCATTTGCCTGGCGGCCTGCGCCGCCGCCCCGCTGGCGAATGCCGCGGAGTACCCCGCCGAAAAGCCCCTGAGCCTGATCGTGCCCTATCCGGCTGGCGGCGCCAGCGATGCCTCGGCACGGCAGTTCGGCGTGCACATCGCCCATGCGCTGAAACAGCAGGTCGTCGTGGAGAACGTGGGCGGCGGCGCCGGCATGCTGGGCGCGCGCCGCGTGCTGACCAGCCCGCCCGACGGCTACACCTTCCTGCACGGTTCCGCCAACGAGGTCATCCTGAGCCCGTTCCTGAACAGCGCGGCGCGCTACAAGCCCGAGGATTTCCGGCTGACCCAACCCATCAGCGAAGCCACCATCGTGTTGCTGGCGCGCGCCGACCTGCCCGTCTCGAACGTCGACGACTTCATCGCCTACGCCAAGCGCCCCGGGGCCAAGCCCCTGACCTTCGGCAGCGTCGGCGTGGGGTCGCTTTATCACATCATGACCGAGTACC
The DNA here is from genome assembly GCF_002975275.1 of Achromobacter sp. MYb9. Lineage (GTDB taxonomy): Bacteria > Pseudomonadota > Gammaproteobacteria > Burkholderiales > Burkholderiaceae_B > Achromobacter. The sequence goes on from NZ_PCOQ01000016.1 coordinate 60,807, forward strand.
TGGGACGGCGCGTGGGCGCTGAATTCCTGCATGTGCCGTACCGCGGCGCGGCGCCTGCCTTGCAGGACCTGATCGGCCGCCAGGTCGATTTCGCGGTCCTGCCCTACCAGCAGGCGATGGAAGGCATGGCGGCGCAGCAGCAGCTGAAGATATTGACCAGCTTTTCCGATACCTTGCCCACGCCGCTGGCCAAACTGCCGCGGATCTCGCAAAGCCAGACCATCCCGGACTTCGTCTACACGATCGCGGGCGGCTACTACGTGCGCCAGGACACGCCGGCGCCGGCCGTGGACACCCTGCGTCGCGCCGTCGGTTATGCGCTTTTGCAACCCGAACTGCGCGAGCGGATGGAAGCGGAAGGCCGTTTGCTGCTACCGCCCATGAGCCAGCAGGACGCCGACGCCTATGCGGTGGCGCAAGTCGCCAAATATCAGGAAATGATCCAGGCGCTGGGCCTCAAGCCGATGTAGCCACGGGCACCGTCAAGCCGTTCTTCACGCGGTTCATCACCACCAGCGTCGAGAAGCGCTTGACGTTCGGGTTGCCCCAGAAATGGCGCTGGGCGAAGACTTCGTATTCAGCCATGTCGGACATGGTCAGCGTCAACACGAAATCGACCTCGCCCGTGACCGAGAGGCACTGCATGATCTCGGGCGCGCCCTGCATCGCGCGCTTGAACTGATCAAGCTTGTCGGCGCGTTCGCTCTCCAGCGACACCAGCACCACCATCATGATGCCGCGGCCTACGGCGGCGGGGTCCACCACCGATACGTCGGCCGTGACCACGTTGGATTCGCGCAGCCGCTTCATGCGGCGCAGGCAGGACACCGGCGACAGGTTCACGCGCTGGGCGACGTCCTGGCTGGTGCGCTGGTTGTCTTCCTGCAGGCTTTGCAGGATTTGAAGGTCGAAATCGTCTAGTTCCATGGGGTCTCGGAACGCAGGGTATCCGGCCGAAGGGGGCCATCGCCAGATTCTAATCCTGACGGCGACGGAACCCGGCCCCATTTCGACGGGAAACTTCATTTCAGCCCGGCCTGACGCAGGAATTCATCAGCCGCCTTGCTTACACTGGGAGCCTGCCACCCGCCACGCGGGATTTCCAGCCGTATCCCGCAATGCCCTCACTCCAGCTTTTCCTGCTTTTCCTCGCCGCCGACGCGGCGCTCAAACTCACGCCCGGCCCGGACATGGCGCTGACGCTGTCACGCGGAATGACGCAAGGATTCCGGCCCGCCTTCCATAGCGTGTTGGGCAATGTGGCGGCCGGCTTCATCCAGGTGCCCGCCGTGGTGTTGGGCCTGGCGTCGGTGCTGCGCGCCTTTCCCGCGTTGTTCGTGGGCATCAAGGCGGCGGGCGGCCTGTACCTGGGCTATCTGGGTATCAAGGCGATCATCCGCTGCGCACAGTCGGCCGACGTGTCCTTGAGCGCCCGGCCGGGCGACGCCCGCGACGCCTTCTGGCAAGGGTTCATGACGAACCTGCTGAACCCGAAGGTGTTGCTGTTCATGATCGCGTTCCTGCCGCAGTTCACGACTCCGGACAACGGGCCGGTCTGGCTCCAGATGTTGGTGCTGGGCATCACGATGAAGGTGCTGAGCCTGCCCTACGGCAGCTTCTTCGCCTATGGCGCGTCGCGCATCCGCGGCTGGGTCGGGCGCAATCCGTGGTTCCTGCGGATGCAGCAAGGCTTGCTGGGCGCCATCATGGTCGGCCTGGCCCTGTTTGTGCTTTACTCCACCGCCGCGAACCCAACCCCCTGATTCCCCGCTTTTCGCCTCACGCCGCTTCCATGACCGCCGCCACGCTGAATACCGGGCACAACGCCTCGGCCTCCACCCTGCTTCCCACCCTGTCGCTGATTGGCGCCATGGCCTCGCTGTGCATTGGCACGTCGTTCGCCAAGTCGCTGTTTCCCGAAGTGGGCGCCCAGGGCACGACGGCCTACCGCATCGTCATCGGGGCAATCATCCTGATCGCGTTCTGGCGCCCGTGGCGCTTTCCGCTGACCCGCCAGAACGCCGCCAAGATCGCGTTGTACGGCGTCACGCTGGCCTGCATGAACCTGCTGTTCTACATGGCGCTGCGCACGCTGCCGCTGGGCGTGGCGATCGCCATTGAATTCACCGGGCCGCTGACGCTGGCGGTGGTGCTGTCGCGGCGCGCGATCGATTTCGTCTGGATCGCCTGCGCGCTGACCGGACTGGTGCTGCTGATCCCCACCGGGCAATCCATCCATGACCTGGACCCGACCGGCATCGCCTACGCGCTGGCCGCCGCGGTCTGCTGGGCGCTCTACATCATCTTCGGCAAGATGGCCGGCAATGTGCACGGCGGGCAGGCGACGTCGCTGGGCCTGCTGGCGGCGACGATGGTCGCCCTGCCCGTGGGCGCGGCCCACGCGGGCATGGCCTTGCTTGACCCCAAGCTGATCCTGGCCGGCATCGGCGTAGGCATCCTGTCCAGCGCGCTGCCGTATTCATTGGAAATGGTGGCGTTGCGGCGTTTGCCGCAGAAAACCTTCGGCGTGCTGCTCAGCATGGAACCCGCGATGGGCGCGTTGGCCGGCGTGATCGTGCTGAATGAACACCTGACCCAAACGCAGTGGCTGGCCATCTGCGGGATCATCCTGGCATCCGCGGGTTGCGCCGCGACCGCGCAGCGCACCCGCAAGCTGCCTGCCCCACCGGCTCCGGACTAAGCCGGGCCGAAGCGCCAGGCCCGGCACCAGCCCCGGCTTGCTGCGCTTTACTCCGCCGAAATGCCTTTGTGGCGGATCACCGCACCCCAGCGCTTGTATTCCTCCCCGGCATAGGCAGCGAATGCCTGCGGTGTACTGCCGGTGGGCTCCATGCCTTGCAGCGTCAATTGCTTGATCACGTCGGGCGATTGCAGCGCCGCGACGATGGCGCGGCTAAGTTTTTCGACAATGGGCGCTGGCGTGCCAGCCGGCGCCACCACGCCTTGCCACGCCGCCGCTTCAAACACATGCCCGCCTGCTTCCGCGAAGGTAGGCACGTCCGGCAGTTGCGCCGACCGCCGTGCCGACGGCACCGCGATGGCGCGCAGCTTGCCCGCCTGGATCAACGGCCGGGCGGCGGCCAGGTCGGCCATCATCATCGGCACCACGCCGGAAGCGACGTCCTGCAAGGCGGGCGGCGTGCCCTTGTAGGGAATGGCCGTCGCCCGACCGCCGAACGATTCCAGGAACAGTTCCATGGCCAGATGATGGGGGCTGCCCACGCCCAACGAGGCATAGCTGCCCGGCTTGGGGCTACGCAGGTAAGCCATCACCGCAGGCAGGTCGGCCAGGCCGGAATCGGGCGAGACCACCAGCACGATGGGCAGCGCCACCAGCGTCGATACCGGCGTCAGGTTCCTGGCCGGATCGTAGGGCAGGTTCTTGTACAGCCAGGGGTTCAGGGCCAGGGTGCTCATGCCCGCCGTCATCAGCGTATAGCCGTCGGGCGCGGCACGGGCGGTTTCTTGCGCGGCGACGATGGTGGCGGCGCCAGGCCGGTTTTCGACCACCACCGTCTGGCCCAACGAATCGCCCACGTGCCGGGCGACGATACGGGTGGCGATATCGCTGCCCCCGCCGGGGCTGAACGGCACCAGCCAACGGATCGGATGGTCGGGGAAGTCCGCAGCGGGAGCCGGGGCGGAAAACGCGGCGGCCCCCGTCAGCGCCGCCACCAGCAAGGCGCGGCGGATGTAGCTTGTGGTCATGACCTGGTCTCCTCGAATGGCGTTCGATTGCTTCTTATTAGTTAACATATTAATTATATTTACAGCGACGCGCATTTCAGGGCAACCCGGGAAACCCTCATCGGGAAATCGCGCATTGGCAGCAATCGCGGCAGTCAGCCACGGGCGGCGGACAGCCACCGCAGGCCGGCCGACGTGTCGCCCGCGGGGCGATATTCGCAGCCAATCCAGCCGCGGTAATCCAGTTCGCGCAGCACGTTGAACACCCAGCCGTAATCAAGCTCGCCCCGGTCCGGCTCGTGGCGCAGCGGCACGCCAGCAATCTGCAGGTGGCCCACCCGCCCGGTGGGCAGGTATTCGCGCAGCTTGGCGGTGACGTCGCCTTCCACGATCTGGCAATGGTAGAGGTCCATCTGCACCTTCAGATTAGGCGCGTTGACCGCCTGCACGATGGCATGCGCGTCGTCTTGGCGGTTGAGGATATAGCCCGGAATGTCGCGCGTATTGATGGGCTCGATCAGCACCGTGACGCCCGCCGAACTGGCCTGACGCGCGGCCCAGGCCAGGTTCTCGCGATAGCAGTCCAGCAGGGCCTCGCGCGGTATGTCCGCCGGCGCCAGGCCCGCCATCACGTGGACGTTCGAGCAGGACAGTGCCGTTGCGTAAGCCAGCGCCTGTTCGATGCCCGCCTGGAATTCCGCTTGCCGGCCGGGCAACGCCGCCAGCCCGCGCTCGCCCTGGCTGACCACGCCGGGCGGCGCGTTGAACAGCACTTGCGACACGCCGGCCGCATCCATGCGCGCGCGCACGAGGGCCGCGGGGGCCTCGTACGGGAACATGCATTCCACGCCCAGGAACCCATCCGCCGCGGCGGCGGCATAGCGGTCCAGGAACGCGTGTTCCGGGTACATCATCGACAGGTTGGCGGCGAATTTCAGCATGGCGGGCTCCGGGCCGGGCGGCATCTCCGGCAACTTAGCACACCGCCCGCCGCTCGGGCTGCCAGCGCCGGAATCCCGCCGTCGAAACGGAGCACCCGGCGCGCAGCAGCAGACGATCAGTACGTCATCCGCACGCCCAGCAGCACGCTGCGGCCCGGCAGCGGCGCCACCGACGAGATGAACGACGCATGGTTGTAGGCCAGCTTGTTCAACAGATTTGTGCCGCGCAGATAGACTTCGTAGCCCGTCTCGCCGTAGCGGCCGCGATACGCGACCACGGCGTTGACCTGGTTGTAGCCCGGGGTGCTGTCTTCGTACGACGCAATGTCCTTTTGCGAGAACACGCGCGCGTATTCCACGCCGCCCGACCACTGTTGCCACGTCACGTTGCCGCGCACACCCGCACGCGCCGCCGGAATGCGCGGCAGATTGCCGTCGCCGCTTGTCAGCTTGCCGCGCACGTAGTCGCCGAACACCGCCGCCGAGAACACGGGGGTGAACTGGTGCCGCAACTCGCCTTCGACGCCCGTGAATTCGGCGTCGCGCTGCGTGTATTCGATCAGGCGGAAGTCTTCATAACGGTCCAGCGTATTCGCGTAGATGTAGTTCTTGACCCGGTTGTGGAACACGCTGGCCGAGAACGTGGTGTCGCCCGAGTGCTTGCGCAGGGTCAGGTCGATGTTGTGCGATGTTTCGCGGCCCAGGTCGGCGTTGCCCAGCTCGTACGTGTTGGTGGCCAGGTGGACGCCGTCCGCGTACAGTTCCTGCGCATTGGGCAGCCGTTGCGAACGCGACAAGGACAGCGCCACGGAGTACTGCGGCGCAAAGTCCCAGATGGCCGCGGCCGACAGCGAGGTGCCCGACAGGCTGCTGCGCGCGGCGCCGCCCGACGGCGAAATGCGCTGCCAGTCCTGGCGTGCGCCCACTTCAAAGCGCCAATCGTTCAACTGGTATTCCTCCAGCACGAACAGGCCGTTGGAGCGCGTCTTGCTGCGGGGCAGGAACGCTTCTTCCCCCTCGGCCCGGAAATCGCTGTAGGCGTTCTGCACGCCCACCACGCCGCGCCAGCCAGCGATGGGCTTGTGCTGCAGCTCCACGCGCAGGTCGTAGCCCTTGTTCTTGAAACGCGTGCCCACCTGCCCGTCTTCGATCTCGTCGTGCTGGTAGTCGGTCAGGCCGCCGCGTACACGGATTTTTTCGAAGCCCGCGAACGGGTCCTGGTATTCCGCGCGCAGGTCCAGCCGGTTGCTGCGCAGCTTCACGTAGGGCACGTCACCGCCCTCATGTTCGTGCTCGTGGTCGTGCCCTTCTTCCTCTTCGCCGTGGTCGTGGCCGCCGCAATGCAGGTGCGTGCCGTGCGGATGGCAGCCTTCGTATTCATGGTTGTGGCCGGGCAGACCGTATTTGCTTTCCAGGTGCGTGAACGCCAGGCCCACGTAGCCGCGCGGCGTGATCCACGACATGCCGACCGACCCTTGCGACGACTCGCTGTACGAACCCGCCAACTTTCCACCCGGCCAATCGGGCACGTCGTAGTCGCTGGTGCGGCGCTTCATGCCTTCCACGCGCACGGCGAACTGGCCTTCGCCCGCGGTGATGCCCACGGCGCCCGCGCGCTCCTTGGTGCCGGTTGCGCCGCGCAATTCGGCTTCGGCCTCGATACCCTTTTCCGGGACGTACGTCGGGATCTTCTTGTCCACCACGTTCACCACGCCACCGATGGCGCCGCCGCCGTACAGCAGGGTGGCCGGCCCGCGCAGCACTTCGATACGCTCGGCCAACATCGGCTCGACCGTCACCGCGTGATCGGGGGAAATGCTGGACGCGTCCATCACCTCGGACCCGTCGGACAGCACCTTGACGCGCGGCGCGGTCTGGCCGCGGATCACCGGACGGCTGGCGCCGCCGCCAAAGGTGTCGCTATTGACGCCCGGCAGGTTCTTCAGCGTGTCGCCCAAGGTGCCGGCGCGTTGTTCGATCAGCGCATCGCCCTCCAGCACGGAGGCAGGCAAGGTCGTGCTGTTCAAGTCCAGGCCCAACGGGTTGGCGGACACCGTGATGGGGGCCAGCGTCTTGGCGCGTTCGGATTCGGCCTGGGCCTCGGCCTGCGCGACGGGTGCGATCAGCATCAACGAACACACCAGCGGTTTCAACGCGCCGCGGCGGTTGGCCCGCAGCGCCTGTGCCCCGGCTCTTTCCTCATTGGCCCCTAGCTTCTTGCCTTTCATCTTCGCTCTCTTGGATGTTATATCATTACAAATAACTGACGAATGATATAACATTTCATGATTGACGCAAGATGACGCAGGGCGACTTCGTTCAGACGTAATCGCGCGGCCGGGGCTATCGGCCGCGCTGAACCGCGATCAATGGGCCGGACGCAGCGCTACCGCGTCCTGACGCCCGCGCCGATCAACCCGCCTTGAATTCCTTGTTCCAGAATTCCAGCATGTCGGCCTTGCCTTCCGTCAGGCGTTTCAGGTCATAGGCATGCAGCAGCTTCACTTCCGCCTCCGAGAAGCCCACGCGCTTCAGGTTGTCGGGCAGCGACGCATTCGTGACGGTGGGCGCGTAACCCATTTTTTCGGCGAAACCGATCTGGCCTTGCGGGTCCAGCATCGCGTTCAGGTATTCCCAGGCCGCATCCTTGTTGCGGCTGTTCTTGGCGATACCGGCTTCGAACGACACCGGCACCGAACCTTCCTTGGGGATCACGAAGCCCAGTGGCAAACCGCTGTCCTTCCACTGCAAGGCGCGCGCCTTCCACATGCATGCGATGGCGATTTCGCCGGACTTGAAGGCGGACGCGACCGCCTCGTTGGACGGGTAGATGCGCGGCGCGTTGGCCTTGAGCTTGGTCAGGAAGCGCTTGCCGCCGTCGAAGCTCTTGGTGTCGCCGCCCGCGCCCAGGCCCACGAAGACGGCGTTGTACAGGTACAGAATGTCCGAAAAGCCCACTTGGCCCTTCAGCTTGGGATCCAGCAGCGCTTCCAGGGAATCCGGCGGCGTCGGGAACTTCTCGGTGTTGTAGACCAACGTCATCGCGCTGAAGATATGCGGGATCGAATACGCGGTTTTCAGCGCGCCGATGGCATGCGCCAGATTGGGCAGCTTGCTCGCGTCGATCGGCTCCAGCGTGCCCGAGCGTTCGGCGTCGTACATGTCGACTTCACCCAGCAGCGCGACGTCCATGCTGCCGCGCCGCGAGTTCTTTTCGGCGCGCAGCTTGGTGACGCGGCCGACGGCGTTGCCCGTGTCGTAGACGACCTTCACGCCCTTCTTGTCGATGATGGGGTTGATGATCTGTTGCAGCAGGTTCTGGTAATCGCCGCCCCAGGTGCCCACGACGATCTCTTTTTCGGCGGCGTGCGCCATGCCAGGCACCCAGCCCAGCGCGGGTGCCAGCGCCAGGCCGGAAGCGGTCTTGATGAAGCCACGGCGAGTCAGGTTTTTCTCTTGCATAACAACCTCGTATCGAAGGGGAACTGACGACTTGCTACGGTGCGGACGCGTGACCGGCTGTGCCCGGCCGCGCGTCCCGGGTTCGGGCGGCGTTCAGGCCAGCATATCCACGGGCGCATGGGGCGCGGACGCCTGGATCTGGCCGGCGTCGATATCGCGCGCGATGACGATGATGGCGTCTGGCGCATCGGGCTGCCGCGTCAGGCGTTGCGGCGCGCTGAAGGTGGTGCCCACGGACTGGATCAGGATGGGTTCGGCGCAGTCGTTGACGCGCACCACGGCCTTGACCCGCAACAGGCGCTCTCCGCAAAGCCCCGCCAGGTTGTCCAGCCATTCCGAAAAATCGGTCCAGCTGATGTCTGCGTGCGCGCGGGCCGCCATGACGCGGATGCGCGGGTGTGCGGCGGCCTGGCTGCCCGCGGTCAGCATCCGCGCGGCCAGTCCCGCCAGGTCCGCGACACCCTGCGATGGCGCAAACGCGGCTTGCACGGCGCGTCGGCGGTCCGGCTCGGCAATGACGGCGGCCAACGGATTCAGGTTGGCGGCACGCGTGGCGCGCGCCTGCAGTGCGTCCGCCGGCAACAGATCCGTTTTGGTCAGCACGATGCGGTGCGCGGCGCCGAACTGCGCCATGGCTTCGTCCAGCTCGGCCAGCGCGTCAGGGTCCCGCGCGCAGTCATCGGTGCAGACCACCGTCAGCCTCAGGCCGCGCGCGGCCAGCTCGGGGTCGGCCAGCGACGCGATGATCGGCCCGGGGCGCGACAAGCCGCTGCATTCCAGGATCACCCGCTGGAGCGGCCCTTCGCCGTCGGGACGCGGTGCGTCCAGCAGCGCGCTCAGCGTGTAGATAAGGTCGCTGCGTAGCGAGCAGCAGACGCAGCCGTTGGCCATCAGCGTCATCGGCACGTTGTCGCTATCGTTGGCGACGATGACGCCGTCCACACCGACTTCGCCCGCCTCGTTGACGATCACGCCGGTGTCTCGGGACGCCGGTTCGCGCAGGTAGTCCACCAGCAGCGTGGTCTTGCCGCTGCCCAGGAAACCGCAAAGCAGGAACAGGTCGACCGCCATGTCAGGCGTCCGCTTCCGCGTTGTCGCAAGGCGAACCCGCCGGCGAGCCGCCAAAGGGCGGGCGTTCGCCGTCCGCGTCTTCCGCCCAGCTGTCCTTGACCATCTTGCGCACGTCGGCCAGCAGTTCCGCGGTGTCGTACACCACGCCGGATTTGATCGTGGTCTGCAGGCACCGCTTCCATTCCACCTTGGCCGTATCGTCGTTCAATCGCATGGCGCCGGTGCCGAACAGCAGCTTGAAATCGGTCAATGGATTCTGGTCGTGAATCAGCAGGTCGGCGCGCTTCTGCACGTCGATGGACCCGGTGTCGTCATCGATGCCCAGCAGCGCCGCGCTTTGCGAGGTCGCCGCGCGCAGCACTTCGATGGGATGGAATCCCGCTTCCTGCAGCAGCTCCAGTTCACGCACGAAGCCGAAGCCGTAGATCTGGAAGATGAAGCCCGAATCGCTGCCTGCGCATACGCGGCCGCCCAGGTTCTTGTATTCGTTGATGAACTGCATCCACAACCGGTAGTTCTGCTTCCACTCGATCTCGTTGGTGGTGCTCCAGCGATACCAGTAGGCGCCATGCCCGCCGCGTTGGGGCTGAAAGTATTTCCAGACCGCCTTCCAGGTGTATTCGTCGTGCCAATCGGCGCGTCGCGCGCGCATCAGGTCGCGGTTGGCGTCGTAGATATTGAAGGTGGGCACGAAGGTGTGGCCCACTTCCAGGAACTGGTCCATGACCTGGCGCCACTTGGCCGACCCCGGCTGCGCGGCCTGCATGAAGGTCTGGCCGGCCACGGCGAAGCGGTAGTATTCGTCGCTGTAGTTGTAGTCCGTCGGAAAGGACTGCACGATGCGGTCTTCGAACAGCGCTTCCGGCAAGCCGTAATAGTGCTCGGAGCTGGTCAGCCCCCAACGGGCAGATTTCAGCGCGTTCACCCGTGTGACCGCCATCTGCGCGTGGTGGCAACCGGACCGCAGCCCCTGTTGCGCGGCTTCGTCCAGCGCCGCTTCCATGATGGCGGGCGGGGCGCCGAAGAACTTGATGCCGTCCGCGCCGCGCGCAGCCAGCTTGCGCACCCATTCGCGGCCCTGCTCCGGCGTGTGGATGGTCTTGACGCGGTCGTTCACGGCGGGAAATACGGAATGCACCACCATGCGCGGCGCGGCGATCTTGTTGGCGGCGGACAGTTCGCGCTGTTCCAGCGTCCAGCCCAGCCCGCCCATCGCACCCATCTCGCGCACGGTCGTCACGCCATGCGCCAGCCATAGCTTGTAGATGTAGTCGGCGGGCGGGACGATGCCGCTCATGGCATGGTACGGCGTGCCGATATGCGCGTGCGCATCCACGAAGCCGGGGGTGACGAACTTGCCGTGGCAGTCGATTTCGTGGTCGCCCGGGCCGGGGCGGCGCTTGGGGTCGATGGCCTTGTGGGGCGTGCCCACGTTGACCAGCGCGGTGATGCGGTCGTTCTCGATGACGATGTCCACCGGCCCCCAGGGCGGCGCGCCGGTGCCGTCGATGATTGTCGCCCCGCGCAGGATCAGCCGGGGGAACGGCCCCAGGCCACGGTCGCGCGGCGCGGGCGCGGTCGGCGGGTGCCAGCCCTTGGCGGCGTTGACGTCGCGGGATTCCTCGCCGACTTCCGATTGCGAAAACGTGGGATCGCTCATGGCGCTTACACCCCCAATCCGTTGTGTTCGATGACGCCGCCCTTCATGATCAGGGCCAGATGCTCGCCCTGCCCCAGCAGGCAGGACAAGTCGCGGTACGGGTTGCCGTCCACCAGCAGCACGTCCGCCAGGGCGCCCGGCTGAATACGGCCAAGCTGGCCCACCTGGTTCAGCACGTCGGCAGCCGTGGTGGTGGCGCACTGAATCACTTCCTGCGTGGAAAGCACTTCGTTGCGGATACGGAATTCGTCGCTTTGCAGGCGCTGCGACGGCCCCAGCAGATCCGAGCCGTAGCCGATCTTCACGCCCGCCTTCTTGTAGATTTCCAGCGAATGCAGGCCGGCGGTGCGCACGGTCGCGATCTTCGCCACCGAGTCCGCCGGCAAGCCGTAGTCGGCGCCTTCGTTCGCCAGCGCTTCGTAGGTCACCAGCGTGGGCACCACGAAGGCGCCCTTCTCGGCCATGAAGCGCGCCACGCGTTCGTCCACCAGGTTGCCGTGTTCGATCGTGCGCACGCCGTTGCGGATGGCGCGCTCGATGGCATCGGCCGTGTAGGAATGCGCCATCACATAAGTCTGTCGGCTAGCCGCCTCGTCGACGATGACGCGGATTTCTTCTTCCGAATAACCGAAGGACGCGATGGGATCGGTGGGCGAGGCGACGCCGCCCGAGGCCATCATCTTGATCTGGTCGGCGCCCATCTGGAGTTCCTGGCGCACCGCTTTGCGCACATCATCGATGCCGTCGGCCACGCGGCCGATGTCACCGGCGCGGAAGCAGCAGCCGCAAAAACTCATGGGGCGCAGGTGGTCGGAACGCGGACGCGGATCGCCGTGGCCGCCCGTCTGGCTGATGGCGCGGCCCGATATGAACAGGCGTGGTCCCTTGACCGTGCCTTCATTCACGGCGCATTTCAAGCCCCAGCCGGCGCCGCCCGCGTCGCGCACCGTGGTGAAGCCGCGGCGCAGCATCGCGGCCATGATCGGCACCGCGCGCATCATCACCAACGCGTCCGGCAACACGCCCTGCGTGCTCAGGTTCAGCTGCGTGGCCAGTACGTGCACGTGCAGGTCGATCAGGCCGGGCATCAGGGTGCGACCGGCGGCGTCGATCACCTGCGCGGATGCGCTGGACAGCGGCTTGTCGGAGACTTCCTTGATGACGCCGTCCTCGACCAGCACATGGTGGCCTTCCAGCAGGTCGGCCTGCAAGGGATCAAGCAGGTTCGCGTTTTTGAACAGTACGGATGCCATGAAAGTTCCTTGTTATAGATTCGGAATCAAGACGCCATGGTCTTGATGTAGCGCCGATGGATCAGCCAATTCGAAATCAATGCGATGACCAGCGTGCCGCACACCAGGATGACGGCCAGGGCGGCGCCGAACGGCCAGTTCGAGGCCCGCGTGATCTGGTCATACAACGCGGGCGCCATCATCGTCAGGCCGGAGCCGCCCAGCAGCACCGGCGTGGCGTAGGCGTTCATGCACAGGATGAAGACCAGCATCGTGCCCGCGGCCACGCCGGGCGCGGCAATTGGCAGCACGATGCGGCGGAACGTCGTGAAGAAGCTGGCGCCCACGTTGCGCGCGGCCTCTTCCACCGACAGGTCCATGCCTTCCAGCACGCTTTGCAAGGTCAGGATCAGATAGGGCATGACGACGGCGGTCGTGCCGATGACCACCGCCGTCGGCGTGTACATCAACGTCAGCGGCCGGTCGATCAGGCCCACGCCCTGCAGCACCGCGTTCACGACGCCCGCGTTGCCCAGCGCCACCATCCAGCCCGCTGCCCGCACCACGTTGCCGACCATCAGCGGGAACACCAGCAGGATCACGAACAGGCTCTTGTACCGGCTTTGCGTGCGCGCCAGGAAATACGCCACGGGAAAGCCCAACACCAGCGCCAGCACGGTGCACAGCGCGGCCACCCACAAGGTCGTGAAGAAAATATCGCGGTAGTACGGGTCGCCAAAGAACTTGGCGTAGTTCTCGAAGGTGAAGGCGGTCTGCATCAGTTCCGCCGGATCGAAATGGTTGAAGCTGTAGCGCGCCAGCTGGAAGATGGGGACCATGATGATCACCAGCACTACCAGCGACGCCGGAAAAGCCAGCCCCGGCCCCAACCAGCGGCTGGGCCGCCCGTCTTGGTTCGCAGTCGTCATGGCGGCTCCTATTGCGTGAAGGCCACGCAGTCTTCGGGCTCGAAGCATGCGTAGACCCGCGCGCCTGCCGCGGGTTGGGCGCGGCCCGCGCCGCCATTGACGATCTGGCTGATCATGCGGTTGCCGCCTTCCAGTTGCACGCGCACTTCCAGCACCGACCCCAGGTACAACGACGACTCAACGACGCCCGCCAGCGCGTTGCCGCCTTCGGGCTGGCCGGCCAGCCGCACGCGTTCCGGGCGCACGCCCACATGCGTGGCACCGGCCCCGCCAGGCGTGACAATGCACTGGCCCGCGTCGGTGTGGAACTGATTGGCCGCGTCGCCGCGCCCCGTGAACACGTTCATCTTGCCCAGGAAGTCGGCCACGAAAAGGTTGGCCGGTCGCTCATACAGCGTGTCGGGCGCACCCACCTGCTGCACGATGCCGTCGTGCATGATGGCCATGCGGTCGGCGATGGCCAGCGCCTCTTCCTGGTCATGCGTGACGAACACGGTGGTAAGGCCAAGACGCTGCTGCAACGAACGAATCTCTTCACGCACTTCCAGCCGCAGCTTGGCGTCCAGGTTGGACAGCGGCTCGTCCAGCAGAAACACCTTGGGTTCGATGGCCAGCGCGCGCGCGATCGCCACCCGCTGCTGCTGACCGCCCGACAACTGGCGCGGATAGCGCTCGCGCAGTTCGGTCATGCGCACCATGTCCAGCACGCGGCGGATCTTGGCGTCGCGGTCGGCCTTGGGCACCTTATGCATTTCCAGCCCGAACGCCACGTTCTCGGCCACCGTCATATGCGGAAACAGCGCATAGCGCTGGAACACCATGCCGGTGTCGCGCTTGTGCACGGGCAGCCGCGTGACATCGGTGTCGCCGATGCGGATGCGGCCCGCGGTGGGCGTGATGAATCCGGCGATCATGCGCAGGGTGGTTGTCTTGCCGCAGCCGCTGGGGCCCAGGAACGTCACCAGTTCGCCTTCGGCGATCTCCAGTGAAAAGTCGGATACCGCGACGGCCGCGCCAAATTGCTTGCGGATATTTTCGATTGAGACCTTCGCCATTTCTCACACCACCTGACTGAGTTTCACGTAGCGGTCGGTCACAAGCATGATGATTCCCAACAGCAAGATTTGCACCGAAGCCACCGAAGCGATGGTCGGGTCCAGATTGAATTCCAGGTACTGCATGATGGCGATCGGCAGCGTGGTGCGGCCCGGCCCCACCAGCGACAACGACAGCTCCAGGTTTTCAAACGACACCACGAAGCTGAACAGCGCCGCCGCCACGATGGAGGGGCGCAGCATCGGCAGCGTCACGCGCATGAAAGCGACCGGCGCGCTGGCGCCAAGGTTGCGCGCGGCTTCCTCGATGGAACCGTCCAGGCCGGCCATCCCCGCCGTCACCAGGCGCACCGTCCACGGGATCGTCAGGCACACGTGCGCGATGACCAGGCCACCGAAGGTGCCGATGATGTCCTGGTCCAGCAGTTCCTCGGCGCGCAGGTAGAACAGGTAGATGCCGACACCCGCGACAATGCCGGGAATCAGCAGCGGCGACAGCAGCAAGGTGTTGATGCCCTTGCTGCCCTGGAAGCGGTAGCGGGCAATGGCCACCGCGGCCAGCACGCCCATCGCGACACCAATGGCGGCCGCCACCAGCGACACCTGGAGACTGAACAGGAAGCCGTTGGCGAACGCCGGGTTCTGCCACGCTTTCACGTACCAGGACAGCGTGTAGCCGGACGGGGGAAAGTAGAGGATGGCGTCCTTGAAGAAGCTCAGCCAGACCACCAGCACGATGGGGCAGAGCATGAACGCATACATCAGAACGACGAAGACGCGGTGCAGCCACGTTGCCCACGGGATCACGCGAATGGGCTTGATCCGGGCGGCCGTGACGGCCGGGTCCAAAGGAGGCGCGCTATGCAAATCCTGATTCCTTGTCAGCGAGTGCCGGCTCGGTTTGAAACTCCTCCGGTTTGAACTCTGCGGTTCCTTCGGTTAACCGAAGCATATCGACGGGTTGCTGCTCGGCTCAACTAGGGATAACCCAAGACTACCCCTCACTCGCGGGTAATCCCTGGCGGGGCCGTCCCCACAGGTGCAACCCGCTGCGGGGAAAGACCCGCGGCGGGTGCAACCCGGGGAATCAAGGCAGGATTGCGGGCGTTGCCGGCGATGGGGTCAGGCCGCGGCTTGCAGTCCGCACAACGCTTGCAGCACCGCCACGCGGCTTTGGCCCAGCACCATGCCATGCCAGTCGTAGGCATGGCAATAGAACGCGTCCTGCGTGGCCTGCAGGATGTCGCGGCGCAAGGCGGGCGGCGCGTCGGGATTCGAGCGCAGCCAGTTGCGGCCACGCAGCGCCAGCACGATATCGTCGAACGGCACGGTGCCGTATTCCAGCGCCATCAGCGTCGGCGACGATTCGGGGCAAGCCTGATAGATCAGGCCCGCCAGATGGCCGGTGATGTCGACCGATGCCGACGTGCCTTGAAACGGCACGGCGATGTCCAGGCCCCACCATTGCCGCGCGCGCGCCACTTCGGCGTCATCGCGTCGGCCCGCATAGATCTTCTCGCCGTGCCCGCGCGGGCCCAGGCCCGTATGCACGTCGATCCAACCGATGTGCGCGTAGCGGCCGGCCTGCGTTTCAAGGATGCGCCGCAGGTTGGCAAGCGATGCCGCCGGCGCGGCGCCGCCGTAGAAGAGCCCATCGGCGTGCGTGTACTGCCCGCGCGACACTGCCTGCGCGAAAGCGGCCTGCCCATGTTCGGCCACATAGCGGGCCAGGTCGCGCTGGTTCTCGTCCGACGGGGGCCATTCTTCGGGCAGCAGCAAGGGGTGCAAATCGCCATAGCCCGGATTGGCCGGCAGCGGCGTGCCGCCGAACGGCTGCGCATTGCGGTTCAGGTCCACGTTGCCCTCGTCGGTACGTGCCATCCACGAAAAACCGTAGGGATTCACCGCGTGCACCAGCAACAAGGCCACGCCCGCTTGCCGCGCGCGCTGTTGCATCGGGGCGTCGTCCATCAGCGCGAACTGGCAACCCGCGCCGCAAAAGCCTTCCACGCCATGCGTGGCCGACGTCATGATCAGCAGGCGCGTGGCGTCGGCTGCGCCGATCAGCGCCGTATCGGTGGCCAGCGCCTCGCCGTCGCTGCCCACGGCTTCGATCGGCCACGATCGCACGTCGGCGCCCAGGCGCGCGGCATCGGACAAGAAGCGCTCGCGCGATTCGGCGTAGCTGCGGGGGAAGTAGCTCGTACTGCTGGGCATCATGCCTCCTGGGAGTCGATTGCATGGCCGGTGCGGTCCTGGATCCAGAACAGCACGACGGTGGATAGCGCCACGGTCACCATCAAATACCAGGCAGGCGCCAGAGGGTTGCCGGTGACGTGCAGCAGCCAGGTCACGAAGAACTGCGCGAAACCGCCGAAGACGGAGATGCCCAGACCATACACGACCGACATCCCGGTGGTGCGCACGGCCTTGGGGAACAGTTCGGGCAGCATCGTGATCGTGGGCGCCATCTGCAACGCCAGCAAGACGGCCAGCAGCGCGATCACGGTCATCAACCGGGCCGTGCTGGGTGCGGACACCAGCCACTGGAAGCACGGCAGCAACACGCAGATGGTTGCCACGCGCGACCAGAAAATGACTTTCTTGCGGCCATAGCGATCGGCCAACTTGCCGACAAATGGCGCGATCGCAAAGCCGATGGCCCCCAGCACGACGCTGGCGAACAAGCCCGACGACGCCGGCAGGCCCAGTTCCTTGCTGGCGTAGGCGGGCATGTAGAAGCCGATGATCTGCGCGCACACCATGCCGCCGATCACCAGCAGGATGCCTTTGACCACCCGCGCCTTGTGGTGCGCGAACACCAGCCGCAGCGGCTGGTGGCCCGACGCGGCGCGCGCGGCCTGGGGCGCATGGGCAGGCTCCAGCGTTTCCTCCAGGTTGCGGCGGATGTAGGCCCCGACCGGCACCGTCAGAATGCCGATCACGAAGGGCACGCGCCAGCCCCACGCCTGCATCTGGTCTTTGGTCAGCACGGCGGTCAACAGCGCCACGGTCAACGCGCCCAGCATCACCCCCAGCGACTGGCTGCCGAACTGCCAGCTGGAATAGAACCCCCGCTTGTTCGGCGGAGCATGCTCCAACAGCAGGGTGGTCGAGGCGCCCACCTCGCCGCCCGCGGCAAAGCCCTGGATCAGCCGCGCCAGCACCATCAGCACGGGACCCATCACGCCCAGCTGGGCGTAGGTGGGCGCCGCCGCGATCAGCGCGCAGCCCAGCCCCATCAGCCATAAGGTCAGCGTCATGGCCGCGCGCCGGCCATGGCGGTCGGCATACGAACCGATCAGCATGCCGCCGACCGGCCGCATCAGGAAACCCACGCCAAAGGTGGCGGTGGTCAGCAGCAGCTGGCCATAACTGGACGCGGCCGGAAAGAACAACGGGCCGATGATCAGCATCAGGAACGTGAAGACGGTGAAGTCGAAGAACTCCAGCGCGTTGCCGATGGTCGTGCCGGCGATCACGCGCCGGCGCGCGGCCGACGAATGCAGAGGCTGCCGGCCAGGAGCGGCGGCGATGGCGATAGACATGTTTTCCCCTTGATGTCCGTGGGGCGCCGGTCCGTGAATCCGGACGCTGTGACGACCCGCGTGGATGAATATACGGATGGCGCACGATAAGGAAAAGACAGTATTTTTGTTCCAGTGAAACCTTTTTCTTATATGCCAACCCGTCTTTAGACGGTTCCGACCCCGGGCTCTCCTCCATGAACCTGCGCCAATTACGCGCCTTTGTCCTGATCGCCGACCACCGCAGCATCCGCGCCGCGGCACGCGCGCTGTTCGTCACCCAGCCCGCGGCGACGCGCAGCCTGCGGGAACTGGAACACAGCGTGGGAGCCGAACTGGTGCGCCGCAGCGCCCGCGGCGTGGAACTGACGACCTACGGCGAGGCGTTGTACAAGCGCGCCGTGCTGATCCTGCAGGAAGCGCGAAAGGCGCAGGAGGAAATCGGCCAGATGCGGGACGGCGAAGGCGGCACGCTGAATCTGGCCATCAGCTCTTCGGCGCTGACGGCACTGCCTGCCGCGCTGATGGCGTTCCGCGCCCGGATGCCGCGCGTGGCCGTATCGTTCAACGAAGTCGCCCCGCCTTACAGCCACGAGCAACTGGAATCGGGCCACTACGACCTGTTGGTGCAAACCGAGTACGACGGCAACATCGACGACGGCTTCGCGCGCCAGACCTTGTTCACCCTGCCGATGGCGGTGGGCGCCCGCATCGGCCACCCTTTGCGCCGCGCGCGCAGCCTCGCCGACATGCACGACGCGCTGTGGCTGCTGCCCGGCAACATCCAGGCCCCGGCCAACCTGCTGCGACTGGCGTTCGACGCCCATGGCTTGCCGCCGCCGCGAGACATCATCCCGTGCCAGTCCATCGCGATCGCGCTGGCCATCATGGCGCAAAGCGATGCGCTGGGCATCTTCGTGCAGGCGCTGTTCGATCATCAACTGATGCCGCGGCCATTGCGCATGCTGCCGCTGGCGCACGAACTGCCCGCGGCGCGGGTGTCCATTCTGACGCGGTCCGATTCCCCGCCCACGCCGGCCGCCCAGTGCTTCATCGACTGCCTGATGACGGCGCGCCCCGGTCCTGCGGCCTAACGCCTATGCAAGGCTGCTTTCAGGGCCAATCGGCCGTGGGGCAACCGGTTATCATTGGCGCCGGGCCCGCCGATGGCTTCGACACCGGCCTGCCGCCCCCCTTTTGCGGTCATTATCCATGGCGTTTCCACGACTTCCCTCCCCTCCCACGCTGACCGACACCGTCGCCAAGCGCCTGCTCGCCGAAATCGACGAGGGCCGCGTGCTGCCCGGTGAAAAGCTGCCCACCGAAGCCACGCTGGCGGAACAGTTCGGCGTCAGCCGCACCGTCATCCGCGAAGCGGTGTCGCGGCTACGGCAAGACGGCATCGTTGAAGCGCGGCAAGGCAGCGGCGTGTTCGTCACGGGCCTGACGGGCAACCGGGCGCTGCGGATCGACGCCACCGAATTAAGTTCGCTGGAGGCCGTGCTGCACATCGTGGACTTGCGCCGCGCGCTGGAAACCGAAATCGCCGCCCAGGCCGCGGCGACGCGCAAAAAGCGCGACATGACGGAAATAGACCACGCGCTGGCGGCAATATCCCAAGCGGTCGCCGACGGCGGCGACGGCGTGAAGGAAGACGTGGCGTTTCACCGCAGCATCGCGCGCGCCACCGGCAACCCGTACTTCCTGACCACCCTGGCCTTTGTCAGCCAGTTCCTGGAAGCCGCCACGCGCGTGACGCGCGGCAACGAGGCCCGCCACGCCAACCTGATGCGCGATGTGATGCAAGAACACATCGCCATCGTCGAAGCCATCCGCGACCAAGACGTGGAAGGCGCCCGCGAAGCGGCCCGCATCCACATGGTGAATGCGGCCAAGCGGCTGAGCCAGGCGCATCGCTAGGCGCGCCGGAAACTATCCGAACGCCTTGATGAAAAAATCCGGCGTGCCGAAGTTGCCGGACTTCAGCGCGATGCTGACATCGCCCTGCGCAATGGGCGTATAGCCTGCGCACCACGGCACGCCCGGGTCGATCTGTTCGCCGATGGCGATCTGCTCAAGCCCCAGCGCCTGCACCACCGCGCCCGACGTTTCGCCACCCGCCACGATCAACTGCCGCACCCCGCGTTCCACCAGGCCGACCGCGATGCGCGCGATGGCGTCTTCGATCATGGCGCCCGCGCGCTCCGCGCCCAGCACGCCCTGCGCCTGCTTGACCGCGTCCGGCTGCGCGGTGGAATAGACCAGCACCGGCCCATCCTGCATGCGCGGCTCGGCCCAGGCCAGCACTTGCGCGACCACGTCTTCGCCCGCCGCCAGCCGCATCGGATCCAGCGCATAGGCCGGACGGCCGCTGGCGACGAAGGCGGCCACCTGCCCGTTGGTGGCGGTGGAGCAGCTTCCCGCCACGACTGCCCGCAGGCCATCAACGCGCGCCTGGGCGGCAGCGCCGACGGGCGTCAGCCCCCAATTTCCCGGCAGGCCGATCGCCACGCCGGACCCCGCCGTCACCAGCGCCATCCCGCGTAGAGCGGGCCCCAGGACCCGCAGATCGTCATTGGAAACCGCATCCACGATAGCGATTTCGACGCCCTCGGCCTGCAGCGCCTGGATGCGCGCCCGGATCGCCTCGGTACCGGCGGCCACCACGGTGTAATCGATCAGGCCAACCTTGCGGGAGGTCTGCACCGACAGCACGCGGACAAGGTTCGGATCCGTCATCGGCGTAAGCGGATGGTGCTGCATGCCCGATTCGTTCAGCAACACGTCGCCGGCGAACAGGTAGCCCTTGAATACCGTGCGCTTGTTGTCGGGGAATGCCGGCGTGGCGATGGTGAAACCCGTCCCCAACCGCGTCATCAACGCATCGGTCACGGGGCCGATGTTGCCCTGCGGCGTGCTGTCGAACGTGGAGCAGTACTTGAAATAGATCTGCTCGGCGCCCTGAGCCTGCAACCATTCCAGCGCGGCCAGGGACTGCGCCACGGCCTCGTCCGCGGGCAGGGTCCGCGTCTTCAGCGCCACGACCACGGCATCCGCGTCATCGCGCAATGGCGCGCCGGGAATGCCGATGGTCTGCACCGTGCGCATGCCGGCGCGCACCAGGTTGTTGGCAAGATCGGTGGCGCCCGTGAAATCGTCGGCGATGCAGCCCAGTTTGATGCTCATTTTGCCTCCGGCAAGGTGATACCCGGAAAGATCTTGATGACGGCGCTGTCGTCTTCACGGCCGTGCCCGGCGGTGGACGCCTGCATGAACATCTGGTGCGCCGTCGATGCCAGCGGCAGCGGGAATTTCGTGTGGCGGGCCGTATCCAGAACCAGGCCCAGGTCCTTCACGAAGATGTCCACCGCCGACAGCGGCGTGTAATCGCCGGCCAGCACGTGGGCCATGCGGTTTTCGAACATCCAGCTGTTGCCCGCGCTGTGCGTGATGACTTCGTACAAGGCATCGGCGTCGACGCCTTCGCGCAACCCTAGCGCCATCGCTTCGGCGGCGGCCGCGATGTGCACGCCGGCCAGCAGCTGGTTGATGATCTTGACCTTGCTGCCCGCGCCGGCGCGGTCGCCCAGGCGATAGACTTTCCCTGCCATCGATTCCAACACCGCGCCGCAGGCCTCGTAGGCCGCGGCGCTGCCGGCGGTCATCATTGTCATCTGCCCCGCGGCGGCCTTGGCCGCCCCGCCGGAGATCGGCGCGTCCAGGTACAGGACGCCCTGCCCGGCCAGGCGCGCTTCCTGCGCGATGGACCAGCTAGGATCCACGGTGGAGCACATCACGAAGACAGCCCCCGCGCGCAATGCGGCCGCCATGCCGCCGTCGCCATACAACACGGTTTCGGTCTGCTGGGCATTGACCACCACGCTGATCACGATGTCGCAGGCGGCGGCCATGTCGGCCAGCGTGGCGCAAGCCACGCCGCCCTGCGCGGCAAAGGCCGCGGCGGCTTCCGGGCGGATGTCGTAGACGTGCACGTCGTGGCCCGCGCGGCGCAGGCTTTGCGCGATGCCCGCGCCCATGGCGCCCAGGCCGATGACGCCGACGCGGCGCGAAGAAGTTTGGTTCAAGGTCATGTCTTTCGTCGTTCCGGAAAATCCAGGGGCTGCCGGCCGCGCTTAGCGCGGCAGGTCGTCGGCCAGGTAGGCGCGGATAATTTCCGCAAAGTCGCTGTCGCCCTTCAGGCCCAGGCGGGTAGCGCGGGTGGTGTCCCACCGGCCCGGCCAGCTTCCCACGATGCGTTCGACGCGCTCGTCGGCTTGCCACGTGATGCGGTCGGCGACTTCGTCGCCCGCCACGTCGCGCAGCGCCTGCGCCATCTCGGCCACCGTGACCGACACGCCGGGCAGATTGATCGGCGAACGGTCGGCCACGGCGTCGGCCGGCAATTCGCAACCCGCGATCAGCGCCTGGATCGCGCCGCGCGGCGACAGCAGCCACAGGCGCGTATCGGCGCCGACCGGGCAGACGGCCGCTTCGCCGTTCAAGGGTTCGCGAATGATGCCGCTGGCAAACGAGGACGCAGCAGCGTTGGGGCGGCCCGGGCGCACGCTGATCGTGGGCAGGCGCAGCACGCGGCCATCAACAAAACCGCGCCGGGTGTAGTCCGCCAGCAGCAGTTCGGCGATGGCCTTCTGCGTGCCATAGGACGATTGCGGGCTTAGCGCCGTGTCGTCGCGCACGGTTTCGGGCAAGGCGCCGCCGTATACGGCCACCGAGCTGGTGAAGATCACGCGCGGCGTGTGGCCCACGGCGCGGCACGTTTCCAGCAAGGCGCGCGACGCGTCCAGGTTGATGCGCATCCCCAAATCGAAATCTGCTTCCGCCTGGCCACTGACGATGGCGGCCAGATGGAAGATGGCGCGCGTGTCCGCGTCGATTGCCTGACGCAGCACCGCCGGGTCCGAGATATCGCCTTCCAGCGATCGCACGCGCGGATCGGTCACCGCGTCGGATTTGACGACGTCCAGCAAGTCGATCTGCGTGATGGGTTGCGGCCCGGTGGCATCAAGCGTCAGCACGCCTTGCGCGAGCAGTTTTCGGGCCAGTCCTTGGCCCAGGAATCCGGCGCCGCCGGTGATCAGAATCTTCATGATGGGATGCTCAATGGTTGGCAAGATAAGGGTGGGCCCAGCCCAGCCCCGCGGAGGTGCCGGCCTTGGGACGGTATTCGCAGCCGATCCAGCCCGTGTAGCCGAGCGCGTCGATCCGCTCGAACAGGTAGGGATAATTCAGTTCGCCCAGGTCGGGCTCGTGCCGGTCGGGCACGCCGGCGATCTGGATGTGGCCGATGCCGGCGATGTCGCGCTGCAGCTTCACGGCAATGTCGCCTTCGACGATCTGGCAGTGGTAGCAGTCGAACTGCACCTTCAGGTTGGGCGCGCCGACCTGGGCGCAGATGGCTTGCGCGTCGTCCTGGCGGTTCAGGAAGAAGCCGGGGATGTCGCGCGTGTTGATGGGTTCGATCACGATGGTGATGCCGGCGGATTCGGCCGCGCGCGCCGCGAACGCCAGGTTCTTCAGGTAGGTATCGCGATGCGCCGCGCGGTCGTCGCCCGGACGGATCAGGCCGGCCATCACATGCAGGCTGCGATTGCCCAGCTGGTCGGCGTATTCCAGCGCCTGGTCGATGCCGCGCTGGAACTCGCTTTCCCGGCCCGGCAGCGACGCGATGCCGCGTTCGCCAGCGGCCCAATCGCCGGGCGGCGCGTTGAAAAGCGCCTGCGTCACGCCGTTGTCCTGCAGACGCGCTTTCAAATCAGCGGCGGTGAATTCGTAGGGAAACAGGAATTCGACGCCGGTGAAGCCATCGCCGGCGGCCGCCTGGAAACGATCCAGGAAGGCATGTTCGGCGTACATCATGGTGAGGTTGGCGGCTAGGCGCGGCATGGTGGTTCCTTGAAGTTGAAGTAAGAGCGGCGCACGGCCATCAGCGGTTGACCAGCTTGGCCGGCGTGAACCAGACCGCGATGGCGCCGATCACCAGCACGGCGGCCAGCACGTACATGCCGGATGCGGTCGAGCTGGTCAGGTCTTTCAGGTAGCCGATCATGTAAGGGCTGGCAAAGCCGGCCAGGTTGCCGACCGAGTTCACGATGGCGATGCCCGCCGCCGCCGCGGTGCCCGACAGGAAGGCGGTTGGCAGCGACCAGAACAACGGCGCGCACGTCAGCACGCCGGCCGCGGCCATCGACAGGCAGATCAGCGACACCACGGTGTTGTCGGCGAAAGAGGCCGCCGCGGTGAAACCCACCGCGCCCGCCAGCGCCGGCACGATCAGGTGCCAGCGGCGTTCGCGCCGCTTGTCCGCCGAATGGCCCAGCAGGTTCATCACGACGATGGCGCAGAGAAACGGGATGGCGCTGAGCAGTCCGATGTTGAAGGCGCCCGTGACGCCGGTTGACTTGATCAGCGTCGGCATCCAGAACGTCAGGCCGTACTGGCCGGCGACGAAGGCGAAGTAGATCAGGCACATCCACCACACGCGCTTGTCCGAAAACACGGCGCGCAGCGAGTGCTTCTGCGTGCCCGTCTGCTTCTGGTCCTGCTCGATCTCGCGGGTCAGGACCTGCTTTTCGTCGGCGGTCAGCCACTTGGCGCTGGAGATGCCGTTGTCCAGGTACATGACGGTGGCCACGCCGATGAGCAACGCGGGAACCGCTTCGATCAGGAACATCCACTGCCAGCCCTGCAGGCCGTGCGTGCCGTGAAAGGCTTCCATGATCCAGCCGGACAGCGGGTTGCCGAAGATGCCGGCCACCGGGATGGCGGACATGAACAGCGCGATGATCTTGGCGCGGCGGTGGGCCGGGTACCAATAGGTCAGGTACAGGATCACGCCCGGATAGAAACCGGCTTCGGCCAGGCCCAGCAGGAACCGCAGGATGTAGAAGCCGGTGGGCGTTTCGACGAACATGAACATGCCGGACAGGATGCCCCACGTGATCATGATGCGCGCGATCCAGATGCGCGCGCCCAGCCGGTGCATCAGCAGGTTGCTGGGCACCTCGAACAGGAAATACCCGATGAAGAACACGCCGGCGCCCAGGCCGAAGACGGTTTCGCTGAAGCCCAGGTCCTGCGACATCTGCAGCTTGGCGAAACCCACGTTGACGCGGTCCAGATAGGCGATCACATAGCAGAGCATCAAGAACGGCACCAGGCGCCAGAACACCTTGGCATAGGCGCGGGCGGTCTCGCGGGATTCAGGCTGCATCGCCGCGGCGGGCGCGGTCGATGCGATTTCCATCGGGGGCATGACAAGTCTCCAAAAGGGTGTGCCGCCGTGTGACGCGCAGCGCGCGTCCGGGCAGCTTTATAGGAATGGCGGGGTCAGTAGCGCGCGCCGAAGGTCGCGCGCAGTTCTTCAATGGCGTCGGCGGATAGCGGCGCGGGCCGGGGGTGGCTCATGAGCCACAGGCGAGCCGTTTCTTCCAGTTCTTCCAGCGCATGGGACGCGTGCGCGACCGAGCGTTCCCACACCACCGGGCCCAGGCGCTCGAACAACGCGCCGCGCACTTGCCCGGCCACCGCGGCCACCTCGGCGGCGGCTTGCGGATCGCCGGGGCGGCGATAGCCGATCAACGGGATGCGGCCCACCTTCATGACCTGATACGGGGTAAGGGGCGGCAGCACCTCGTCGGGCCGCCAGACGCCGGCAAGCGTCAGGGCGACCAGGTGCGTGGAGTGCGTGTGGATGATCCCGCGCGATTCGGGGCTGGCACGGTAGATGCCCTGATGCAGCACCAGGGTCTTGGACGGCTTGGCGCCCGAGATCCATTGGCCGGCAAGGTCGACCTTGGCCAGCTCCGCCGGGTCCAGCCGGCCCAGGCAGGCGTCAGTAGGCGTGATCAGCCAGCCGTCGTCCAGGCGGGCGCTGATGTTGCCGGCCGCGCCCACGGTGTAGCCACGGTTGTAGAGGCTGGCGCCGACAGTGCAGATGTCTTCGCGAACGCGGGATTCTTCAGTCATGGAACGCCCCCGGCACGCAGGGGCGGGACCGCCAGGAAAGCGGCGGGAAAGTCGGCGGCGCAACCAGCATGATGACCTGTCTCTTGAATAGAAGTTATCGGGTCATCATACAAATTATGGCTTTTGAACAGATACCGGGTAAACCCGTATCTGTTCAAAAAAGCGGGCGCGCAGCCCTACTCCAGCACGCGCCCCTTGGTTTCGGGCAACAGCAGCGCCGTCACGATCACCACCGCGTAAGCGCCGGTGGCGAATGCCCCGATCGCCCAACCCAGGCCGTGCGTCTGGCTCAGGAATCCCACCAGGCTGGGGAATAGCGCCCCCACGCCGCGGCCGAAGTTATACGCAAACCCCTGCCCCGATGCGCGCACCCCGGACGGGAACAGTTCCGTCAGATAGGCGCCGATTCCGCTGAAGATGCCAGACGCGGCAAAGCCCAGCGGAAAACCCAGGAACAGCATCTGGCCGTCGGTCAGCGGCAATTGCGTGTAGACGTAGACGCTGGCCGTGGACAGCACCGAGAAGATCAACAGGTTGGCGCGGCGGCCCAGGCGGTCGGCCAGATAAGCGCCCGCGATGTACCCGCAGAACGATCCGAAGATGATGACCATCAGGTACCCGCCGGTATTCAATACGGACAGTTGGCGCTCAACCTTCAGGTAGGTCGGCAACCAGGTGGTGATGGCGTAGTAGCCGCCCTGCACGCCGGTGCACAGCACGGCGGTGATGACCGTGGTCTTCAACAGCGCGGGCGAGAAGATCGTCCAGAACGATGCCCGGGCCTCGCCGGCCTGCACCTTGGCCTGGGCGCGCTGGAACACCTCGGGTTCGGGCACGTTCTTGCGGATGTACAGCACCAGGAAGGCCGGCAGCACGCCCACCCAGAACAGGCTGCGCCAGGCCCATTCCGCGGGCAGGATGGAAAACGCGACCGTGTACAGGATGGCCGCGACGCCCCATCCAACGGCCCAACCGCTTTGCACGGTGCCCACGGCCTTGCCTCGGTGTTCGGCCCGCACGATTTCGCCCATCAGCACCGAGCCGACGGCCCATTCGCCGCCGAAACCCAGGCCCTGCAAGGCCCGCAGCACGAATAGCTGCTCGAAATTCTGCGC
The DNA here is from genome assembly GCF_002975275.1 of Achromobacter sp. MYb9. GTDB lineage: Bacteria > Pseudomonadota > Gammaproteobacteria > Burkholderiales > Burkholderiaceae_B > Achromobacter. The sequence continues at coordinate 87,493 of NZ_PCOQ01000016.1, forward strand.
GAAGCCGATGGCCACCGTGCACGCCGAAAACCACAGGATCGTGTATTGCAGCACGCGCACCCGGCCGTACCGGTCGGCAAGGATGCCCGCCAGCCATCCGCCGATGGCGGAAAACAGCAGCGTGACGGTGCCCAGCATGCCAGCCTGGCCTTTATCGATGCCCCACAACGTCATCAGCGTGGCGATCACGAAGGTGAACACCATGAAGTCCAGGGCGTCGATGGCCCAGCCCCCGAACGCGGCGATGAAGGTGCGCCGTTCCGTCTTGTTCAGCTCTCTATACCATTGCATGGTTCGCCTCTTGGAGGGTTCGGTTTCCCGGGATTACCGCGCCGGCGCAAAGCCGTACAGCCGTTCGGGGTTGTCGACCAGAATGCGATGGCGCAGGGCGGCATCCGGCGCCCACGACGCCAGCTGATTACGCAACCGGCCGGTGTTGACCATGCGCGTCTGATGCACGTGCGGCCAGTCGCTGCCCCACAGCATGCGGTCAGGCGCCGTCTCGATCAGCGCCTGTGCCCAGGGCACCACGTCGCTGAAATCGTCGAAGCGGTCGCTGATGCGGTAGGCGCCGGACAGCTTGACCCACCAGCCATGGTCCCGGACCAGATGCTGCAAGGCCTGGAAGCCGGCGCTGCCCACTCCCTCGGCGACAGGCATGTGACCCATGTGGTCCACCACGCCCGGCACCGGCAGCTTGCGCATGCGCGGCAACAGCTCGGGCAACTGACGCGCATCCATCAAAAACTGCATGTGCCAGCCCAGGCCGGCAATGCGATGCGCCAAGGTCTCCATCGCGTCAAAGCCGATACCGCCGCCGAACAGCACATTGATGCGCAAGCCGCGCACGCCCGCGGCATGCATGTCCGCCAGCTCGCTGTCCGTCACGGTCGGGGCCACCACGCCGATGCCCCGCAACTGGTCGGGATGGCGGCGCAGCACCTCCAGCATGTAGCGGTTGTCGGTGCCGTAGACGCTGATCTGCACCAGCACGCCGCGCGCCATGCCGGTTTGTTTCAACATGCCCAGGTAAGCGGACTCCGGCGCGGGCGGTGGCGTGTAGGTGCGCTCCGGCACCAGCGGATAGGCGGCGGCATCCGCGGCCACCACATGCGCGTGCGTATCGCAGGCGCCGGGCGGTATGTCAAAGGTGGCGGCGTCCATCTCGAGCAAGGGCGCCAGGCACAGGGGCGCTTCCTGCGCGGAAGCATCGGAAAGGGTCGGACACATGCGTGGATCTCCCAGAATGGAATCGAACCAGAGGAAGGTTCAATTTACCGTGATGCCGGCATCCTTGATCAAGGCCGCGAAGTTCGGCACGTCGCGGGCGATCAGCGCCTGGAAAGCCGCCGCGCCCTGCTCTTTCTCGGTCGGCGCCTGAGCCGCCAGCTTATCCAGCGATTCGCGTACGCCAGGGCTCTTCAGCGCGGCCGTCAAGGCCTGTTCCAGCCGCGCGATCACGGCGGGCGGCGTGCCGGCCGGCGCGGCGATGCCGTTCCAGACACTCATGTTGAAATCCGGCACGCCGCCTTCCGCGAACGTCGGCACGTCGGGGATCTGCGGCAGCCGCGCAGGGGAGGCCACGGCCAGCGCCGTGACGCGTTTGGCTTCGTGGATGGGGATCATCGTGACGGTCTGGTCGATCACCGCGTCCACCGTGCCGGCCATCAGGTCGGCAATCGCCGGGCCCGCGCCCCGGTAGGGAATCTGCATCCCTTGCGTATGGGTCACGTGCATGAAATAGGCCGCTGCGATATGGCTTGTGGAGCCGGACCCCGCATTGCCGAAGTTCACGTCGGCGCCATGCTTCTTCAGGCGCTCGACGAAGTCAGGCAGCGTGGCGATGCCGCTTTTCTTGCTGACGGACAGCACCATCGGCACCGTCGCCACCAGCCCGATCGCGCTCATGTCGCGACGCGGATCGAACTTGCTCTTGGGGTATAGCGACGGCGCGATGGCCAGCGACCCCATGTTGCCGAAGGTGATGGTGTAGCCGTCTGGCGCGGCGCGGGTCACGCGCTGGTTGCCGATCATGGTGCCGCCGCCGCCCATGTTTTCCACCACGACGGTCTGGCCCAGGTTCTCGCCCATGGCTTGCGCCACGATGCGGGCCAATCCGTCGGTGGATCCCCCCGCCGCGTACGGCACCACCATCGAGATGGGGCGCGTGGGGTAGTCCTGCGCGGACGCGTTGGCGGCAAGCGCGATCAGGCCGGCGCCCAGGGTCGCCAGAAAAGTCTTCTTCATGTTTTGCTCCTCGCTGTTTCTGCCGGCAACAGCCGGCCCTCCACCTTGTCTTGGCGGTTTTTTGTGATGCAGGTTGAAAAGACGACGCGGCCGCAGCCGCGCCGTGGTTGAAGCGGCCTAGCTTTTCTTGGCGGCCAGTTCCACGCCGGCCAGTTGCTCGGACAGGCGCGCGACGGCGGTATGGTCCTGGCCCTTGCCCAGGGTTTTGCCCGCAGAGGCCCACAATTCGCGGCACAGCGACGCGAACGGCGTGGGCGTGCCGGTATCGGTGGCAATGCCCAGCGCAATGCCCAGGTCCTTGACCATCAGGTCCAGGCCGAAGCCCGAATTGAACTGGCGCGACAGCACGAACTGCTTGAACTTTTTTTGCGTGGAATTGTTCATGCCCGTGGACGCATTGAGCACGTCGACGATCACGTTGGGGTCCAGGCCGAACTGCTGGCCGATCAACATGGCTTCGACGCCGATCAGGAAGCCGCCGGCCGAGACCAGGTTGTTCAACGCCTTCATGGCGTGGGCGCTGCCCACGTCGCCGACGGCGGTGATCGACGTGCCCATCGCCGACAGCGCCGGGCGCACGCGTTCCAGCGTGGCGGCAGGACCGCCGAACATGATCGCGAGTTCGCCGGTGCGCGCGCGCGGCACCCCGCCCGACACGGGCGCGTCCACCATCTGGCTGCCGGCGGCGGCCACCGCCTGGGCGAGCCGCTGCGTATGCGCGGGCACGCCAGAGCTCATTTCGACGACGACGCTGCCCGGGCGCAGGCCGGCCAGCAGCCCTTGTTCGCCGCTCAGCACCTGTTCCACGATGGCGCTGGTGGGCAACATCGTGAAAACGATGTCGGATTGCGCCGCCAGCGCGGCGCAGGTGGCGGCGGCCTGGCCGCCCACGTCCTGCGCGAATTTGTCGGCCTGGCCCGGCACGGCGTCGAACACCGTCACCGCATAGCCGGCCTGCACCAGGCGCGCGGCCATCGGCCAGCCCATGCTGCCGATGCCGACGAGCCCCACCCGTTCTTGCGGGGCGTTCATGCTTGCTGCGCCTTGAAGGCGCCCTCTTCTTCCAGCACCTGGTTGGCAACCTTGAAGGCGTCCAGGCCGGCGGGGATGCCGCAATACACGGTGGCCTGCAGCAGGATTTCCTTGATCTCTTCAACGGTCACGCCATTGTTCAGCGCGCCTTTGACGTGGAGCTTGATTTCGGCCGGACGATTCAACGCCGTCAGCATGGCCAGGTTCAGCATGCTGCGCGTCTTCTTTTCCAGACCCGGACGGCCCCAGGTGTAGCCCCAGCACCATTCGGTGGTGATGTGCTGGAAGGCCATCATGAAGTCGTTGGCGCGGGCCAGGGACCCGTCCACGTACTCGGTGCCCAGCACTTCGCGGCGCAGGTTCAGGCCTTGGTCGAACAGGGCTTGGGTTTCGGATTGGATGTCTGCCATAGGTTCCTCGTTTAGTGATGATGACGGGCGTCGAACCGGCTTGTGCTCGGTCTGTTTTGTCTGATTGTCAGTCAATTTTCGCCCGCCCGTCAACAGTCAGATTGTCTGACAATATGCTTGACTGCTTAAAAAATGAACACAATAATGCGGCAAAGCGCCGGGCTGGCTGCCGTGCGCCCCATTCCACAAAAAGCCAGGAGACAAGCATGAAAAGCAACCCCACGCAGGCTCTGCGCCACGGGCGCCGGGAATTTGTCGCTGGACTGGGCGCGGTCGCGCTGGCGGCCACTCTGCCCGGCCGTGCGCTGGCGGCGCCGGCCGATATCAACGTCGGCGTGATCCTGCCGTTGTCGGGCGCGAATGCGCAGTTCGGCATCAATTCGCGGCAGGGCCTTGAACTTGCCGCGGACGAAATCAACGCGGCGGGCGGCATCAAGTCGCTGGGCGGCGCCAAGCTCAAGCTGGTTATCGCCGATGCCACCTCGCAGCCCACCACGGCGGCCACCGTGGCGCAGCGCCTGATCACGCAGAACCGTTGCGTGGCGCTGATTGGCGCCTATGCCTCGTCGCTGACGCTGGCCGTGTCCGAAGTGACCGAACGCCGTGGCATCCCGCTGCTGACGATGTCGTTTTCGGACGTGCTGACGGAACGCGGTTTCAAACACATCTTCCAGGTGGTATCGAAGGGCTCGGTGCTGGGCCGCGCGCAATACGACTATGCGGCGTCCGTCGTGGCGGGCGCATCCGCCATCAAGAAAATCGCGCTGCTGTACGAAGACACGGCCTACGGCACCTCGCAAGCCGTGGGCGTGCGCAATGCCGCCAAGGCGGCCGGTGCGCAAATCGTGCTGGATGAAGCCTATCCGCTGGGCATCACCGACGTCACCCCGCTGATCAGCAAGCTGCGCGCATCCGACGCCCAGATCGTGTTCCCGATTTCCTACCTGAACGACAGCCTGTTGATCATCCGGGTGATGCGCCAGCAACGCTTGACCGTGCCCATCGTGGGCGGCGCGGCGGGCTATGTGATTCCCGACTTCGCGAAAGCGCTGGGCCCCTATTCCCAAGCCGTCCTGTCGATCGCACCGGCCAATTACGACCAGGCGCCGGCCTATACCGAGCGCTACCGCAAGCGCTTCGGTACCTTCATGCCGCACGAGGCCCTGGAACACGCGGTATGCGCCGGCGTGCTGGCCCAGGCCCTGGAAGTGGCGGCGTCCGATAAGCCCGAGGCGGTATCCAAAGCGCTGCGCGCGCAGAAATACGATCAGGGCTGGGCCGGCGTGATGTCGGGCGGCGGCGTGCATTTCGACGCCAACGGCCTGAACACCCTGGCCCAACCCATCATGGTCCAGTGGCAAAACAACGAGTTGGTCTCGGTGTGGCCGCAAGCGCTGGCCAAGGGCCGCGTCATCACCGCCAACTGAGCGCTCGGCGCGAACCGGAGGACGGTCATGCAATTCTTGCAGGCACTGGTGGACGGCATTTTGCTGGGCGGCGTGTATGCGGTCATTTCGATCGGACTGACACTGGTCTTCGGCGTGGTTTCCATCGTCAACTTCGCCCAGGCCGAATTTCTGATGGTGGGCATGTTCGTGGCGTACTTCGCCTGGAAATTGCTGGGGCTGGACCCGCTCCTCGGGTCGTTGCTGTCGTTCGCCGTGGCCTTCGTGCTGGGCGTGTTGACGCAGAAGTTCCTCATCGACCGCGTGTTGAAGGCGCCGGCGGTGGCGCAGATCTTCCTGACGGTGGGCCTGCTCATCGTGATGGAGAACCTGGCCCTGATCCTGTTCGGTTCCGAGTTCCGCTCGGTGCAGACGCCCTATCAGATGACGGCGCTGGCGGTCGGCCCGATCCTCCTCAGCGCGCCCTATCTGCTGGCTTTCATCGTGGCGTCGGTGGCGGGGTTGACGCTGTGGTGGGTGCTGAAAAAAACCTGGTGGGGCATGGCGGTGCGCGCGACGGCGCAGGATCCGATGGCTGCCCGGCTGTCGGGCATCTCTACCCATCGCGTCCATCAATTGGCCTTCGGCCTGGGCGTGGGCCTGACGGCCTTGGGCGGCGGCATCATCCTGCCCTACCTCACGGCGTCGACCACCGTCGGCGCGCAATTCAGCGTGCTGATGTTCACGGCGGTGGTGCTGGGCGGGCTGGGCAGCGTGATGGGCGCGGTGGTGGGCGGGGTCGCGGTCGGTGTGATCCAGTCGCTGTCGTCGCTGGTGCTGCCCATGCAATTGCAGAACCTGGTGCTGTTCGCCATCTTCATCCTTGTCCTGGCCGTGCGCCCGGAAGGTCTTTTGAAAAGGGCTGCCTGATGGCCATGACTCGACAATCCCTGCCGTGGGCCGCGCTATTGGCCATCGCACTGGCCGCCCCCTGGCTGATGGAAGACCAAGGCTATGGCATCCGCGTCCTGACGCTGGTGCTGCTGTTTGCCGCGATGGGCCAGTCCTGGAACATCGTGGGCGGCCTGGCCAACCAGATTTCACTGGGGCATGCGGCCTTCTTCGGTCTGGGCGCCTACACCTCGACACTGCTGCTGATGCGATTCGGCATTTCGCCATGGCTGGGCATCGTGGCCGCGATGGCGGTAGCGGCCGTGGCGGGCGCCCTGCTCAGCCTGCCCACCATGCGGCTGCGCGGCCACTACTTTGCGTTGGCCACGCTGGCGTTCGGCGAAGTGCTGCGCGCCATCGCCAACACCTGGGCATCGGTGACGGGCGGGCCGGTCGGCCTGTCGATCCCGTTTTCGGAAGGCGTGGCGCAGATGCAGTTCAAGTCCAGCATCCCGTACTACTACCTGATGCTGGGGGCCGCGCTGGTCACGTCGGTGGTTTTCGCGCTGATCAGCCGTTCGCGCCTGGGCTATCGCCTGCGCGCCGTGAAGGCCAATCCGCAGGCGGCGGAGGTCATCGGCGTGGACACGGCACGTACGCGCATCCTGGCCGCCGTGATCTCGGCCGCGCTGATGGGCGCCTGCGGCACCCTGTACGCGCAGTTCATCTACTTCTTCGATCCGGACACCGTGTTTTCGCTGGTGGGCATCTCGGTGCGCGTGGCGCTGATCTGCATCATCGGCGGCGTGGGCACCGTGGCCGGCCCGCTGATCGGCGCCCTGGTCATCATCCCGCTGGAAGAAACGTTCAACGACTGGCTGTCCGGCCATACGGCGGGCGTTTCCCAACTGGCGTTCGGGCTGATCCTGATCGCCATCATCCTGATCGAGCCGCGCGGCCTGTCGGCGCTGTGGACGCGGCTCTGCAACCTTAGGCGGGGCCAGCATGCCTGACATCCTGAAGGTTTCCAACGTGCAGCGCCGCTTCGGCGGCCTGAAAGCCGTGGACGACGTGTCTTTCAGCGTGGCGCGCGGCGACATCCTGGGCCTGATCGGTCCCAATGGCGCCGGCAAGACCACCTTGTTCAATCTGCTGGTGGGCCTGTACGCCAGCCAGGGCGGCCGCATCGAACTGGACGGCCAGGACGTCAGCGGCCTGCGCCCCCATCAGATCGCGGCGCGCGGCATGACCAAGACGTTCCAGAACGTGGCGTTGTTTCCCGAAATGACCGTGCTGGACAACGTGCTGGTCGGCGGCCTGCTGCGTCACGACGTGCCACATGCCCGCCAGGTGGCGCGCGACAATCTCGACCGCGTCGGCCTGTCCGCCATCGCGGCCAAGCCGGCTGGCGAACTCTCGTTTCCCGAGCAAGCCCGGGTGGAACTGGCACGCGCACTGTGCACCGCCCCCAAGGTCTTCCTGCTGGACGAAGTGATGGCGGCGCTGAACGAATCCGAGATGGACGCGATGCTGGACCTGATCCGCACGCTGCGCGACGAAGCGGGCATCACCTTCATCGTGGTCGAGCATCACATGCGTGCCATCATGCGGCTGTGCAACCGCATCCTGGTGCTGTCCTTCGGCCAGAAGATCGCCGAAGGCAGCCCCGCCGACATCGCGTCCGACCCAACCGTGATCGAGGTCTATCTGGGCAAGTCGATGGAACAGGCGGGGGTGGCCGCATGAGCCTGTTGCAGATCCAGGGACTGACCGCCTCTTATGACCGCAGCCCGGTGCTGCACGACGTCTCGCTGGACGTGCCCGAAGGCGGTTTCATCGCGGTCGTCGGCGCCAACACAGCGGGCAAAAGCACGCTGTTGCGCTGCATCTCGGGGCTGCTGGACAAGGTCAGCGGCAGCATCGTCTTCGACGGCCGCGACATCCTGCGCCTGCCGCCGCACCGCATCCCGGAATTGGGCATTGCCCACGTGCCGGAAGGCCGCCACGTCTTTCCGGAAATGACGGTCGAGGAAAACCTGAGCCTGGGCGGCTACACCCGCCGCCATGACACGGCGGGCCTCAAGCGCAGTTGCGATCGCGTCTACGCCCTGTTCCCGCGGCTGCATGAACGGCGCCGGCAGCAGGCAGGCACGCTGTCCGGCGGTGAACAGCAGATGGTGGCGTTCGGGCGCGCGCTGATGCTGGAACCCCGGTTGTTGCTGCTGGACGAACCCAGCCACGGCCTGGCGCCCAAAGTCGTGGAGGAAATGCACCAGGCCATGATCGACATCCACCGCAGCGGCCTGACCATCCTGCTGGTGGAGCAAAACACCCGGTTGGCGCTGTCGGTGGCCGAACACGCCTACGTGCTGCAATCCGGTTCGATGGTGCTGTCCGGCCCCAGCGGCGCGCTGCTGGAAGACAGCCGCGTGCGCGCCGCCTACCTCGGGTTATAGCGATGGCGCGCCGGCGGGATATATTGCGTCTTTACGTTGAACCGGCGGTTCGCCGCAGCCGGGCCAAAAGCCCCCGCTGCCACCCGCGCCCGCCGTTACGCTAAGCGAGAGACAGCCATGCCCACCCCCACCGGCGCAGTATTCGAAAAACCCACCACCTTGCGCACCCGCGTTGAGGAATTCCTGCGCACGTCCATCATGGACGGGCGCATCAAGGGCGGGGAACGCCTGCGCGAGGCCGAGCTGTGCGAACAGCTGAACATCAGCCGCAGCACGCTGCGCGAAGCGCTGCGCACGCTGGAGGCCGAACGCCTGATCTCGATCGAGCCGCACCGCGGCCCGACGGTGGTGCGCATCACTGAAAAAGCCGCCCGCGACCTGTATTCGCTGCGCGCCCTGCTGGAAGGCTTTGCCGCGCATGAATTCGCGCGGCTGGCCAGCGACCCCGACGTCGAACGCCTGCGCAAAGCCGTGGACGCGCTGCACCGTCAGGCCAAGGGCAGCAATAAATCGGCATTGCTGGCGGCCAAACGCGATTTCTACGACGTGCTGCTATCGGGCTGCGATAACGATCTGATCAAGGACATGCTGCCCGGCCTGCTGTCGCGCATCAATCTGTTGCGCGCCACGTCGTTCGCGCGCGCCGACCGGCTGCCGGAAAGCATGGCCGAAATCGACCATATCTTCGAGCGCATCCAGGCTCGGGATCCACAAGGCGCCCAGGCGGCCGCGCAGAGCCATATCGTGAACGCGGAACGCACTGCGCTGGAAGTACTCAGGCGCCAACAAGAGGAGGCATCAACACGTGAAGGCGATCGTCCAGGAACTGAGGGCCGCGGCGGCCCTGGCGCAGCAGGATAGCGAATTCATCGCCGCAGCCAGGGGCCTGCCATGCGCCATCTGGCTGCAGGCCGGCGCGGATCCCGAAGACCGGGTCCCTGCCTGGGCGGGCCAACCCGCCGCCCCCTCGCAATGCCTCGTCATCAGCGCCCCGCCGGACACCTGGCGCAAACTGCTTGATCCCTCGCCACCGCCCGGCTATCACTCCTTCACCGCCGCCCACCGCCAGGCCCACGGCCTGCGCGTGAAAGGCGACGCACTGGCCATCGCCCAGGCCCTGCATCCCCTGGAACGACTGTTCGAGATCCTGCGCGGACAGCTCCACGCGGCGCCCGCCCTGCTGGACCGCAGCGCCATCACCGGCCACTACGCCACGCTCGACCTGGGCTTGGCGTCCACGTCCCTGTACTACGAGACCAGCGGCCTGCCCGCCGGCCCGCCGCTGCTGATGCTGCACACCGCGGGCGCCGATTCGCGCCAGTACCACGCGCTGATGGCGGACCCCGGCCTGCGCGGCCAATGGCGCATGATCGCCTTCGACATGCCCGGCCACGGGCGCAGCATGCCGCAGCCCGGCCAGGCGTGGACCGAAACGGGACTGACCCGCGACGCCTATCTGCGGACGTGCGTGGCGGTCATCCGCCAATTGGTTGGCCGCCCCGCCGTGTTGCTGGGTTGCTCGATGGGCGCCGCGATGGCGCTGGTTGCCGCCGCCCGCAATCCGGACGACGTGGCAGGCGTGGTGGCGCTGGAAGCGCCTTGGAAAGCCACCGGACGGCGCACGCCGATGCTGTGCCATCCACAGGTCAACCAGGCGGCGCACAACCCCGCCTATGTGCGCGGCCTGATGGGGCCGGCAGCCACGTTGGAAGCGCGCCGCGACGCCGCCTGGATCTACGCGCAAGGGGGCTTCAATGTGTACGCCAATGACCTGTGGTTCTACAGCGAAGACTTCGACGCCGCCGAACATCTGGCTGGCCTGGACGCCCACCGCTTCGGCGTGTCGTTGCTGACGGGCGCCTACGACTACTCCGCCAGCCCGGAAGACAGCCGTCGCGTCGCTGCGCGGATCCCCGGCGCGCGCTTCACCGCCATGCCCGAGCTGGGCCACTTCCCGATGGTCGAGAACCCGCAACGCCTGCTGGACTACCTGCGGCCCGAACTCGACCACATCCGCACCACAGGGGGATTCGCATGACGCTGCCCAACCACGAAGTCTATGCCTTGCGCTACGCCACGGTCGCCCGCCGCCGCGGGCAGAACTTCATCACGCCACCCGACCCCCACGACGGGCCGATGCCCATGGACTATTTCGTCTGGGTCATCCGCCACGGCGCGCGCGTCTGGCTGGTCGACACCGGCTTTAACGAATCGGCCGCCCGCGCCCGGGGCCGCGAATTCCTGCGCTGCCCCATCGACGCCTTGAAAACGCTGGGCATCGCCCCGGCCGACATCCAGGACGTGATCGTCACGCATCTGCACTACGACCACGCCGGCAATATCCGCAAGCTGCCGCACGCCCGGCTGCATCTGCAAGAAAGCGAACTGCACTACGCCTGCGGGTGCAACATGCGCTTCGACATGCTGCGCCACGCCTACGCGGTGGAAGACGTGGTCGACGTGGTGCGCGGGGTCTATGACAAGCGGGTGGCTTTCTATCACGGCCACGACGAGATCGCGCCGGGCCTGCAACTGCTGCACATCGGCGGCCACACGCAAGGCCTGCAGTCAGTGCGCGTGCACACGGCGCGCGGCTGGATCGTGCTGGCGTCCGACGCCAGCCACTACTACGACAACATGGGGCTGGACGCGCCGTTTCCAATCGTGCTGAACGTGGCCGACATGCTGGCCGGCTACGAAACGCTGCTGAAGCACGCGGAATCCCCGGACCACGTCATTCCGGGCCACGACCCGCTGGTCCGCAACCGCTATCCTGCCTTCCGCAACGGTGACACCGAAGTGGTGGCGCTGCATCTATCCGGCACACCCGCCCTGTAGCCACCTGGCCTGCAACTACAGCGAATAGCGGTAATCACATTTCAGCGTGGCCTTCAACGGGCTGTCGTTCTGCGCGCCGGCAGTCGAACGCGGCCGAGGCGCCGTCAGCTTGGCCTGGAACGTGCCCACGATGTCTCCGGTGGCGTTCTTTTCAACCGCCACGCTGGACGGCAATGCATAGAGCGTCAACGCCGTGTCCCCGGACGGCACCAGCAGCGTGAACACCGATTGCGGAAAATCCGACACCAGGTAGTTGATGGAGGCGGTATCCGAAGTGAACGTCAAGCTCGCGTCGAAATAGCTGAGTTTGATGTTCAGCTCCTCTGACGACGGCGACGGAATAACCCCCTTCAGCGCCACTTTGCCGCTTTCCGACACGCAGGATAGTTCGGCCGGCGCGGACCCGGCGTGGGCGGCGCCCGCGAAAAGCAGGCAGGACAGGAACCAGGCGGCACGTGCGGTCATGGGGTTTCCTTGCGAAGGTCGGCGGGAACGAGACCGGCAAGTGTAGGCGGATTTCCCGCCATGCCGCCAGGATCAATACCGCAACTGCGTATCACGCCCGGCGGATGCCGCCTGCGCCAGCGCGCGGGTAATGATGCTGGTCGAAACGTTGGCGAAATAGCGGGCGCCGAATGCGCCGTACTTTTCCTCGTCGGCGGGCGTCAGCGCAATAATGCCGGGGCACTTTCCCGCGGAGGCGATGGCGTTGAGCCCCTGCTCGATGGCGCGTTGCACAGGCGCCGCCGTCCAGTCGCTGCCATGGCCCATCGCATGCGCCAGGTCATTCGGCCCGATGAACACCGCGTCCACGCCCTCCACCGCGGCAATCTGGGCGGCAGCGGTGATGGCTTCGGGTGTTTCGATCATGGCGATGAAAGCGATGCCGTCGTTGCTGCGCTGCGTGTGGCCGGCGCCGCCAAACGCGCCATAGCCGGCCGCCCGCGTACTGAAGGCGCTTCCCCTTCGGCCCAACGGCGGATAGCGAACCAGGGAAACAAGCCGCCGCGCCTGCTCGGCGCTTTCCACCATCGGCACCTGCACCGCACCGGCCCCCATGTCCAGGATGCGCGGCAAATCGTGTTCAAAGCAGCGCACCACGGCGGCGATGCCTGCCGCCCGGGCCGCGCGCAGCATGTGTTCGGTCACGCCAAAGTCGGCGCTGCCGTGTTCGTTGTCGAGAATGATGAAGTCAAACCCGGCGTAGGCGCACATCTCGACGATGGCCGGGCTGGGCAAACCGTTGAACAGGCCCCGCAGCGGCTTGCCGCTGCGCAGCATATCCGGCAGACGGCCGTCCAGGGGAAAACGGGAATCAGTCATGCAAGTCTCCTGGGAAAGGTCACACGCGGGGATCAATCGGCCTGGATGCCGGCGTCCTTGATCACCTTGCCCCATTTATCGATTTCGCTGCGCTGGAATTGCGCAAACGGCGCAGAGCCGCGGCCGTCCGGCGCCACGCCCAGCATCATCAGCTTGGCGCGCACATCCGGGCTGGCCACGATGGCCGCCACTTCGCGGGCCAGGCGATCGACCACGGGCGCCGGCGTGGAGGCGGGCGCGAAGATGCCCTGCCAGGACTGCATCTGGAATCCCGGCAGCCCCAGTTCCGCCAGCGGCTTCACGCCGGGCAAGTCCGCCAGCGGCGCCGCCGACGTCACGCCCAGCACTTTGACGCGCTTGGAATCAATCATGGGGCGGGCCGCCGCCACGGTTTCAAACACCATGTCGATCTGGCCGCCGATCAGATCCACCATCGACTGCGAGCCGCCCTTGTAAACGATCTGCCGCAGTCGCGTGCCCGAGATGGACTGAAAAAGCTGGCCCGACAGATGCTGCGACGTGCCCGCCCCCGCCGTGCCGTAAGTCAGCTCGTCGGGCTTCGCACGCGCGGCATCGATAACCTGCTGCACCGTATTGAACGGGCTGTCGGCTCGTACCACCAACGCATTGCTGACCATGCCCACCAGCGCCACGGGCGTGAAATCCTTGACCGGATCATAGCCAAGCGATTTGATGAAGAACGGATTGACGGCATGCGTGGTGATGGTGCCGCCCACCAGCGTGTAGCCGTCCGGCTCCGCGCGGGCCACTAACTGCGTGCCCACGATGCCGGACACGCCGGGCTTGTTCTCCACGATCACCGACTGCCCCAGCCGGGCGCTCAGTTGCTCGGCCATCAGGCGCGCGACGCCGTCCGAGACGCCTCCCGGCGAAAACGGCACCACATAACGAATGGTCTTGGCCGGCCAGGCCGGCGCCGCGCCTTGGGCGTGGGCAAGGGAAGCGGTCAGCCCGACCGCCGCAACGGCGGTCAGGGTACGTACAAAAATGCTGCGCATGCGTGTGTCTCCTGCGATTGATCATGAGCGCGGTCTGCGCGCGCTTTCAAGGTGTTGCCAAAAAATCGTTTCAAGGCCCTGCCCGGACGGTGGCGCGTTCAATCAGGCTGCACGGCACGACGATGTCGCGCGGGCGCAATTCCGCTTGCATCTGCTCGCGCAGCAAGCCGACTGTGGCCTCGACCATCGGTTCGACCTGTTGGCGAATCGTCGTCAGGCGGTAGGCGCCCCACGCCGCCTGCGGCACATCGTCAAAGCCCACGACGGCGACGTCCTGCGGGACGCGCAGGCGAAGTTCCTGGCGCAGCACATCCAGCGCCGCGATCGCCATGTGGTCATTGCCGGCAAACAACGCGTCCGGCGCATCGTCGGCGAACATCCGTCGCACGGCGGCCTGCGCCCGGTCGAAATCGTAGTGGCCGGCTTCACGCCGGTGCACGGCATGGCCCAGTTCGCGCAACCCATCGCGGTAGCCGCGTTCGCGTTCAATACTGGTCGAAGAATCTTCCAGGCCCGCCAGATAGCCAAAACGCCGATAGCCGCGCGCGGCCAGCAATTGCGCCGCCATCTGGCCGCCCGCGTAGTTGTCGGACGTGACCGAGCTGCTGGCATGCCGCGCCAGCCCGCCCAGGATGGACACCCGGTTGAACTGCACCACCGGCACGCCGACCTCCGCGCAGCTGCGCGCCACGTTCGAGGACAGCATGGCCGACGCCATGACGATTCCGTCCACTTGATATTGCAGGATTTCCGCCAGCACGCCGTCGGCCGCCTCATCGACTTCCGCGATGAACATCAGCACGTGGTAGCCCTCTTTCTGTAGCTTTTGCGAGAGCTTTTCGATCACCAGCGGATAGAACTGGTTCTCCAGATAGCTCATTACCAGCGCCACGATGCGGCTGCGCCGCGTGATCAGGCTGCGGGCGAGCGCGTTGGGCCGGTATCCCAGCTTTTGCGCGGCGGCAAGCACCTTGCGGCGCGTCTCTTCCGAGACGCTGGCCCCAGGGGTGAAGGTCCGGCTGACGGCGGACTGCGAGACGCCGGCCAGATCCGCCACGTCCTGGGCGCGCGGCGCGATCTTCATGCGGCTGTCCATCCGGCGTCCAGCATTAACGCGCTGCCGGTCATCAGGCTGGACGCGTCGCTGGCCAGGAATACGATGGCGCCCATCACTTCGTCCAAGCGGCCCACACGGCCCAGCGCGTTGCGCGCGCACACCCAGTCGCGGAATCCGGGCTGCTCCAGCATGCCGGCCGTCATGGGGGTTTCGATGAAGGTCGGGCATACGGTGTTCACGCGGATGCCCGCCGTGCCCAGTTCCCATGCCAGGGCGCGCGTCATGCCTTCAAGCGCGTGCTTGCTTGCGCAGTACAACGTTCGCCGGGGGCTGCCCACATGCCCCATCTGCGAGGACACGTTGATGATCGAGCCGGACATCCCCTCCTTCAACAGCCGTCGCGCGACCGCGCGGCTGGTGTAGAACGCCGCCTTCACATTCAGGTCGAGCACCGCGTCGATATCCTCGTCGGACTGCTCCACCAGCGGCTTGGGACGATTCATCCCGGCGTTGTTCACCAGGATGTCGAACGGGCCGCCTGCCGCGATCGCCTGATCGACGGCGACGGAATTCGTCACGTCCAACACCAGCGAGGCGCAGTCGATGGCCTCGGCGCGCAGCGCTTCGCACACCTGCGCCAGCTCGGGTTCGCGCCGGGCCGCCACCGTCACGTGCGCGCCAGCGCGTCCCAGCGCGGCGGCAGCGGCCAGGCCGATACCGCCGCTGCCGCCCGTCACCAGAGCTCGGCGTCCGTCCAGGCGGAAGTTCGGTCCTTTGGGCAACGCAATCATGCCTGCGCCTCAACCGGCTGGTACCAGGGCAGGTCGGGCCGGCTGCCGTAACGGCGAACGCGGATATTGGCCTGCTCGCCGTGGCCGGCGAAGTTCTCCATGTGGCACAGGCGCGAGCAATATTCGCCCATCGTGACGCTGGCCGCATCCGTCAGCACCCGCTGATAGGTGCAGGTCTTCAGGAATTTCCCTACCCAGAGTCCACCCGTGTAGCGGGCGTTCCGATTGGTCGGCAGCGTGTGGTTGGTGCCGATCACCTTGTCGCCAAAACTGACATTGGTGCGCGGGCCCAGGAAAAGCGCGCCATAGTTCGTCATGTTGTGCAGGAAGTAGTCCGGGTCGCGGGTCATGACCTGCACATGCTCGAAGGCAAGGTCGTCCGCGACCTGCAACATTTCTTCGACGGTATCGCAAACAATGACTTCGCCGCATTCTGCCCAGGCCTGGGCGGCGATACCGCGGGTTGGCAAGAGGGTCAATTGGCGTTCGACTTCGGCCAGCGTATCCCGCGCGAGTTGTTCGCTGTTGGTAAGCAGCACCGCAGGCGACGTGGGCCCATGTTCGGCTTGCCCCAGCAGGTCGACCGCGCACAACTCTCCGTCCACGCTATCGTCCGCGATCACCAGCGTCTCGGTAGGACCGGCAAACAGGTCGATGCCGACACGGCCATACAACTGCCGCTTGGCCTCGGCCACGAACATGTTGCCCGGGCCGACCAGCATATCCACCGGCGCCACGCTGGGCGTTCCGACGGCCATCGCAACCACGGCCTGCACGCCGCCCAGCACCAGGATTTCGTCGGCCCCGGCCATGTCCATCGCGGTCACGATGGCCGGATGCGGCTTGCCCTGGTATGGCGGCGCCGTCGACACCACGCGCTTCACGCCGGCCACCTTGGCCGTCAGCACGCTCATGTGCGCCGAGGCCAGCAGGGGATACTTGCCCCCGGGGATATAGCAGCCGACGGCATTCATCGGTACGTGCTTGTGGCCCAGCACCACGCCAGGGTAGGTCTCCACTTCCACGTCGCGCATCGAATCCCGCTGGATCTGGGCAAAGTTGCGCACCTGCGCCTGGGCAAAGCTGATGTCTTCGATCTCGCGCGCCGACAACTGTTTGCGGGCGGCCTCGATTTCCGCGCGCGACAGGCGGAAGTCCGCCGGGTCCCAGTTGTCGAACTTGCGGCTGTAGTCCCGAACGGCGTCGTCGCCACGGGTCTCGATGTCGCGAATGATGTCTTCGACGGTAGCGCGCACCTTGGCGTCGTCGTCGGTCTTTACGGCGGCGGTCCGGCCGCGCTTCAGATAGCGGATCATGGTCTTTTGGCCCTGCAAACGTTAGGGGTTCGAATCAGCGCGCCCACTTTCGAAGCCTTGCATACGTATGCAAATAGGGAAAAACCCGTATACCGCCGGCGGTTGGCCCGCTAACCCCGCATCGAACGCTTAGTCCGCATCGCCGTGGTATCCGTACTTGATACCGCCCAGCACGCGCGTGCGCACGGCTTCGTTGAAGGGATAGGTGTAGGCCTGCCCCACCACCACCACGTGCGCAATGTTGGCCAGCACGCGGCGGCGCAGCGCCTGGCCGACCGATTCGTCGTCGCCGCCGGACTCGGCGCGCGACATCTGCTGGAACAGCTCGCTCTGCGTCACGCCGTTCTGCATGAAGGAAAACGCCGTCCAGACGCATGCCAGCGTCAACACCAGCGCCAAGCCTGCCGCGCGTGTCGCGGCGCGGCCCGGCTCCTGCCCGGCGGGCGTGCGCAGCCAGACGACCAGCTTGGCGATCAGATACAACAGTTTGGCAAAGTGGCCCACCGCGCCCAGCAACGAAAACAGCAGCGCCACCGGCGGCACGATCGCCGCCCGCGCGGCGTCCTGGCCCAGTTTGTAGTGCTGGCCGCCGCGACCGAAATCCTCATTCCTGGCGGAGAAACGCGGCATCGCCTCGTCCACGGCGCGATCCAGCATGGCGTCGTACAGGCGCTTGAAGCTGGCCGCATCGGTGTAGTTGGACGCCACGCCCAGGCTCGCCGGCACCATCAGGGTCTGCCGCAGCAGCTTCTGCACACCGGGACGCGCCACGAAGTCTTCGTAAGACAGGCCCGGCGGAATCGCGTCGCCCTCCACCTGGACGGTGCGGCTGCGCATCGTCTTCCAGTATTGCTGCGCGACCGCCTCGTTGAACGTCGCGCGGTCATGGGGTTGCCAGCCGCCCGGCACGGGGATGCGTTTGCGCACGTCCTGCACCACGCGGGCCTGATAGCGCGCGGGCACGTTCTCGGGCGTCCAGCCGCGTCGCGACAGATTCCTGCGGTAATCGCTCCAGGCCCGGTCCTGTTCGCGCGCCAGTCCGATGTCGTTTGCCACCGGCACGCCGGCATATTGCTTCCAGCGGTCGGCGACGGACTGCATCACGCTGGTATAGACCTGGTGATAGCCGCGGATGCCCGGCGCCGTCATGCGGACGTCGCGGCCGTCGAAGCTGAAGGTCTTCATCTGGCGTTGCAGATCGGTGCGGATCACCTGTCGCTTCTTGGGTTCGACCTTCTCGTCCAGGTTATCGATATTGGACAGCAGCACCTGGAACACGGCCAGGAACGCCTTGCCTTCGGGCCGCGCATAGACGTCGTCGTCGACCAGCCCGTCCAGATGCAGATCGCCCTGCACCAGGGACCGCTGCAACAAGCCGGCATTGGCGGCGATGCGGCGGAAATCGCCGTCGCGGGTGTCCACGAGCACGTTCACCAGCATCTTGATGGCACTGAACACCACCAGCGCCGTCACCACGCAGGCGACGCCGATCTTCAAGTACGACGGCTTGCCGCCGGTGCGCAAGCGCCGGGTCAGCAGCAGTTGCAGGACCACCAGCGCCGCGGCAATGCCGGACAGCGTCCGGCCGAAGAACTCCAGTTCTTCGATATCGTGCGGCGTGGCGCGGCTGCCCACCACGTCCAGCAGGCGCGCGTTGAATCCCAGCTCGAAGCTCAGATAGACGACGGTCAGGACGATCAGGAAAAGAAGTTGGCGAATCTGGGCTTGCCGCACGTCAGTCCCTCAGATCAAGACGGGTCGAGGTGATTTCTTCGTCAGGCAGGTCCAGCTTGGCCGGCGTCCGCGATGCTGCGGCCGCGCGCGGCGCCGCGCCGCTGGCAGAGCCGGGTCCGTCACCGCCCGGCGCGCGCTGCGCCGGCGGCGGGACGACGCGGCTTGCGCGCGAATCCTGGCCACTCGTCTGGGTATCGGCTGGCGTGGTCCTGGCGGGCGCGGCGGGCCGGGAGGGCGTGGCCGATTTGCCGGATTTACCGGGCTTGCCCGCTTTCGCGGCGGGCGCCGCAGGCGGCGGGAAGACGCCGTGCACACGCACCGACTCCAGATATCCCGGCGGATACAGGGATTCATCGGCAAAAGGCTTGGCGCGCGGGTTCATGCCCGCCACCGTCTTGACGTCGCCACGCCGCATGCGGCCGTCTTGCGTATAGACGAAACGCTCGATGTTCGAGCCCTTCGGGAAATCGAAAGTCAGCGCGCTGCGGTCGTCCTGCACCAGCACGGCTGGCCGGTCGCGGCAGTTGCCCAGGTCCCACGACAGCACGTCGGACCCTTCAATCGCCAGCACGGTATAGCGGTAATCGCAGTTGCGGCGCTGCGTCTCGATGACGACCACGGTACGCGGCCCCACGTTCTCGGTGCGCGCGATACGAGCCGAGTCCACGTTGTTCAACGGCACCACGCGTTGATTGCCCGACAGCTTGACCGAGAAGTTCTTGCCTTCGCGGCGCAGCGTGCCCAGCCCCCCATCCTGCAGCGGGAACTGGCCGATCTCGGTGCCGAACAACACGGCGGTATCGACGCCATAGACCAGTCCGCCTCGGGAATTGGTCTTGACCGCGCACGCGCTCAGTCCTCCCAACAACAACAGCACGGCAGCAAGGCGGAGGATCAACGAACGGAATAAGAACGGGCGCATCGACATCATCGTGGTGGCGGGAAACCGGCGCCGGCCGGGCGCGGTTTCCGTCAAAGCCCTGCAATGTATCTCAAAGTTACAACGCAGGGCCAGGGTTGTTTCAATTGCGTCTTGCCAGCGCGGCGCTCAATCGGTCGCGGCCTGCTTGTGTTCCAGCGCATCTTTCACCAGTTCACCCGCGCTATGGCGGATGGTGGACACGCAGCGCGTCGCGATGGCGCGCAACAGCGCTTCGGCGGGCAAGGTGTTGGACGCCGCCACAAAACTCTCCAGCGACGCCGACACGCGGCCGGCCTTCGGGCCCTGGTCCTGCTGCAACGTCAGCTTGACGGCCTTGCAACGGTTATTCACCGCGTTGAGGATTTCCAGCAGTTGCACACGGGTCAGGCCCAGCTCGTCCGCGTCGACGAAGCTGGGGTAGACCAGGCGCAGGAACTCCGGGTCGGTCTCGCTCAGGCTGAAGTACATGGTGCCCAGGTCGGGGTGGCGGAACAGCACATCGCCGTCGTCGTCGATGCGGGCGACCAGGCCCAGTTCTTCTTGGACCACGGTTTGGTAAAGGGCCGTCAGGGCGGTGGGGTTGGACATGATTCGACTCTCCGTAAGGAAGGATGGCGGCGGGGAAATCCGCGCCCTTGCCCCCTGCTACGCACCGGGCCCGAAAAGGTTCGAAAAATTTTCACCGAAAAAAAATCGAACCTTTTCGGCGGCCACGCATAGCGATGGGTACAGGCACTCCCGCCGCCAACCAAAAAAGGAAAGACCATGCAAGGTAAAGCGCTACGCGACGTATTGATCCAGGCCAAGACCCACGGCGCACGCTGGGCCGCCACCGCCGCCCAACGCGTCAACCGTGGCGACGCCGCGGGCGCGCTGCTGTTCCTGCTGGCCACCACGGCGCTGGCCGTGATCACGGTACGCATCATGGGCTCGAACGCCAGCCTCAGCTTCTATGACCTGCTGCGCCTGCAGAACGGCGGCGACGTCCGGGGCTCGCAAAGCACGGGCGCCGGCATCTATGCGTTGTTGTGGCTGCTGGCCGTGATCGGTCCGCTGCTGCCGTCCCTGATGCCGCAGCGCGCTGCCCGCCTGGGCTACTTCCTGCCGCTCGCGCTTTGGGGCATCGCCCTGGCCGGCGTCGCGTCGCAGGTGCGCGAGCTCATGAACGCCACACGTCAGTTCGCCGGGTTCATGGGCAATTCAAGCGCCAGCCGCAACATGGCCGGCGACATGGCGTCATCGTTGTGGAGCAGCCTGAGCTTCGGCTTCGGCTTCTATCTGTCGCTGGCCATCGCCGTTGCCTTCACCGTCCGCGGCATTGCCGTCCTGCGCCGCCGCGCTTGATTTTCCGCCCTTGCGCGGCTAAGGTGCCGCAGCCCTCGCCTTGGAGGGCTGCGGCATTTTCCGCCGATGGGCTGACGTTCCGCGTCCAGTTCGACATCAAGAATCTGAACCATGAACTCGCTCGACCCCAAGCGCTACGTCATCAACAACGTCGACGCGCTGCTCCGCATCATGCATGCCGATCCACGTTACGCGCTGGAATTTCGCAACAAGGCAGAACAGCACATCACGCTGAAGCTGCGCAAGAAATTCTTCAACACCTCGCCGGAAGGCGTGGTGGACGCCTTCAATAACGCGCTCATGAAATTCCTGCAAACGCGCACGTTCCGGGATGAAGGCTTCCAACACGGCCAGCCGGCCGGCGGGTGGGCCGCGCACGAACTCGCCGTCAGCAAGCTGGGCGGCTACCTGTACCGGGGCTCGTTGCACGAATTGATCCAGATGCATCGGCGCACGCGGCATGAAGTGAGGTGGGCCGAGCCTGCCGGGGCCGGCGAGCAGGACGACAACGTCTTCAACCCCGCCGAAGACGTGGGCGACCCCTCGCCGTTCGCCGACCCTGCGCACGCCTACGAGCACCTGTCGCTCATCAAGCGCATGCGGGATTGCCTGAACAAACTCAGCGACACCCTGCGCGACACGATGTTCTTGTATCTGGACGAGGTTCCCATGGCGCAGATCGCGCGGCAGCAAGACCTGCATGTGCCGACCGTCAAGAGCCGTCTGCACGCCGCGCGCAAGCTCGTGGCCGAATGCACGCGCAAAGGAATGGACTGATCATGTCTGAAGACCGCGTACTGTCCTATCTGTCTGGCGAGCTCGACGACGACGCCCGCCGCGCCTTCGATGCCGACATGGCGCGCGACCCCGCGCTACGGGCCGAGGTCGAAGCATGGCGCAACCTGGCCCAGGCGCGCCAGATGGCGCACAACGACATCGGCCGGGCCGACCGCGATTCCGCGTTTCTCCGCGCGCTGGCCGAACGCCCGCAACCTGCGCCGCCTTCGTTATCCCGCGCGCGCCGGCTGCGGCAATGGCTGTGGCCCACGCCCGCCAGCCCGTTGATGCCGCTGGGCTGGGCGCTGGCGGTCACGCTGGCCGTGATGGTGGCGCAGCAGGCGCCCCTGGATGCGCCCGCGCCCGGGGACGTGCTGACGCGCGGCGGCGGCTCCTGCCCACGGCTGGTGGTGGACCTGCCCGACACGCTTACCGCCAAGCAGTTGCGCAACACCTTGTCCCAGTTCGCCGTGTCCATCGTCGAAGGCCCGGATGCCGACGGCCGCTACGTGTTGAGCGCCGCGCGCGAATCCTCGCTGCAAGACGCGGCCGCGGCGCTGGGCGTCCTGTCCGCCACCGCCGGTCCGGCGGGCGCCTGCCCCCGGCCTTGAGGTTCCACGCATGAAGACACCCTTTTCCCCCGCCGCCGCGCCCCTGACGCGCCGACGGTTGCTGGCCGCGCTGTTGGGCGCCGGCCTGTTGCCGATGCACGCAGGCGCCCTTGCCGCCCCCACCCCTGCCACGGACGCCACGCCGGCCCCGGTGCCGGTGCCGGTCGTTTCCCGGCGGCGGTACGCGCTTGTCATCGGCAATGCCCGCTACGCCGTGCCCGCCAACGCGCTGATCAATCCGGTCAACGATGCGCGCCTGATCGCGCAAACGCTGCGCAAACGCGATATCGACGTCACCCTGCTGACGGACCTGACCACCACGCAGATGGAAGCCGCCGTCGACGCGTTCGCCGCGCGGGCGCAGGACGCGGATCTGGCGCTGGTGTACTTCGCCGGACACGCCGTGGCCGTGGATGACGTGAACTACCTGTTCGGCGTAGAGCTGCCGATGGCCGTGGGCGACGTCCGCATCCGCACGGCGCAGCAGGGGTCGCTGAGCCTGAAGCGCGTATCGCAGGCATTGCGCCGCGCGAACATCCGCGCGCGGCTGATGGTGTTGGACGCCTGCCGCACCAACCTGACGCGCGGCGCGTCGGCGGCGGGGCTCGTGCACACCGTGCCTGCCGGCGGTGAACTCATCGCGTTTTCCACGCAGCCAGGCGCCACGGCCGAGGACGGATTTGGCAGCGAGGGGCCCCGCCACAGCCCCTACGCGTACTACTTCGCGCAAGGGCTGGACGCCCTGGCCGCCGCCGCCCCGGTGGAGAACTTCTTCAAGCAATTGACGGGCGACGTGCAGGTCGCCACCGCTTACCGCCAGATCCCGCACTACGCCAGCAGCCTGGTCGGCGCCGTCACGTTCACGACGCTGGCCGACGGCCAGACGCCCGCGGTGCCGGGCGGCACGGGCGGCAAGGGCGGGCAAGTGGGGCGCGGCCCATCGCCCACGCTGGGACGCGACCTGATCAAGGCGCGCATGAGCGCATGGGAATACGAAATCGAACGCGGTGCGCAATACCTGGACGAGCCCCGGTTCGCATCGTTGCAGGCCCGCGCGCTGGCCGGCGACGTAGTCGCCATGACCACGCTGGGCCTGATCGCCGAAAACGGCGAACACGTGCAGCAGGACTACAAGCTGGCGGCACATTGGTATCAGCGTGCCACGGACCAGGGCTTCGCTCCGGCGCAGACCTACCTGGGCGAACTGGCCGGCATGGGACGGGGCGTGCCCAAGAACTACAACGTGGCCGAACGCCTGTTCCGCGACGCGGCGGACGCCGGCCACCGCCGCGCCGCGCTGGACCTGCTGGACCTGCGGGTGCGCATGGGCGAACCGCCGGATCCGCGCGAATGGGCCGCCGTGCTGAACGACGCCGCCCGCAATCCGCCGGGCATGCCGCCGTTGCAGGGCGTGCCCGACATGCTGCGCGCGCTGGGCGTGCGCCCGCCCGGACAACCCTGACCTCGTCGTCCGCCGCCACTTCGGCTAGGATGGAGCCATCGCCCAGCCGAAGGAGACAGCCATGCCCTCTATCAAGCATCTGGCCTGCGCGGCCGTCATCGCCGTGTCGCTGCCCTGGGCCGCGCAGGCCGAGACCGTTACCTTGCAGGCGGCAAGCGCCACGCCCGGCGCCGATCCGCATACCGGCGCCCGCGTCGTGGATGTGGCCTTGAAGCCCGACAGCCAGAAGGCCTTGGCCGACTTCACGCGCAACCGCGTGGGCAAGCGCATTCAGCTGCGTTCTAACGGCGTGCTGCTGACGTCGGCCACGCTGCAAAGCCCGCTGGCAGGCGACAGCTTCCGCATCACCGCCGGTGAACATGGCTTTGCCGGCAAGTCCGCCGAAGAGATCGCCCAGGGCATCATGAAAGACGGCGGGCTGACCGTCGACGACGAGAACACCGCGAAATAGCGCCCATCGGGCGGGCGCTCAGGCCGTGATTTCGAACAGGCCGGCCGCGCCCATGCCGCCGCCCACGCACATCGTCACCACCGCATAGCGCACCCCGCGCCGACGGCCCTCGATCAGCGCATGCCCCGCCATGCGCGCGCCCGACATGCCATACGGATGGCCAATCGCGATGGCGCCGCCGTTGACGTTCAGGCGGTCGTCTGGAATACCCAGCTGATCGCGGCAATAAAGAACCTGGCAGGCAAAGGCCTCGTTCAGCTCCCACAAACCGATGTCGTCCACGGTCAAGCCGTGCCGGGCCAACAAGCGGGGCACCGCCAGCACCGGCCCGATGCCCATTTCCTCCGGGCGACAGCCCGCAACCGCCATGCCCCGGTACGTGCCCAGCGGCGTCAGCCCCCGCCGACGCGCCTCGGCCGCTTCCATCACCACGCACGCCGACGCGCCGTCCGACAGCTGCGACGAATTGCCGGCGGTGATGTATTGCCCGGCATCCAGCCGCTGGCCGTTCTTGAAGACGGGTTGCAGCTTGGCCAGGCTGTCCAGCGAGGTCTCGGGGCGGTTGCCTTCGTCGCGCGCCAGGGTCACCGGCTGGGCCGAGGTGTGGCCCGTCGCGCGGTCGGTCGCCAGCATGACGGCGCTCAAGGGCACGATCTCGTCATCGAAGCGCCCGGCGGCCTGCGCGGCGGCGGTGCGCTGCTGGGAGCGCAATGCGTACGCGTCCTGCGCCGCGCGGGGGATGCCGTAGCGGCTGGCCACGATCTCGGCCGTTTCCAGCATGCTCATGAAAATCTCGGGCTGCTCGCGCATCAAGGCGTCATCGAACCAGCGATGGCGATTCATCGTGTCGTTCTGCACCAGCGAGATCGACTCCAGGCCTCCCGCCACCACGATGTCCATGCCTTCCTGAGTCACCTGCCTGGCCGCCGTGGCGATCGCCATCAGCCCGGACGCGCATTGGCGGTCCAGCGTCATCGCGGCGACTTGCGCGGGCAAGCCCGCGCGCAATGCCGCCTGGCGCGCCACGTTCATATGCGTCGTGCCTTGCTGCAAGGCGGCGCCCAGGATCACGTCTTCGACCTCGCCTGGCGCCAGCCCGGCGCGCGCCACGGCATGCGAAATCGCGTGGCCGCCCAGCGTGGGCGCCGTCGTGTCGTTGAACGCGCCGCGATAGGCCCGGCCGATCGGCGTGCGGGCGGTTGAAACGATGACGGCTTCTCTCATGGTGGTTTCCTGTGTTTCAGCGATGCCAGACGGTGTGGCATTGCTCGCGTGCGAATTGGGCGACGTAATACGGCCCCAGGCCGCCCTTGCCGGTCATGCCCGACCCCTTCCAGCCGCAGAACGTCTGGATGCCCGGCCATGCGCCCGTGGTCGCGCCGCTGGCGCGGTTCACGTACAAGGCGCCGGCGTGGGCACGGGCCAGAAACAGGTCGATCTCGTCCTGGTCTTCGGCGTAGCAGCCGGCCGTCAGGCCGTAGTCGACGGCATTGCCGTCGTCGATCGCGGCATGCAGATCGGTGAACGGCAACACGGAAACGACCGGCAGGAACAATTCCTGGCGGTTCAAGCGGTGGTCGGCGGGCAGGCCAGCCGCCACGGTGGGCCGCACGTAATGTCCATAGGCCAGTTCGCCCGCGCTCAGGCGCCGTCCGCCCGCCAACAAGCGGCCCGAGGCCCGGACGTCTTCGCAGGCGGTCCGGTAGCGCCGCCATGCCGCTTCGTCGATCAGCGGCCCCATGAAGACGCCGCGTTCGCGCGGGTCGCCCACGGAGACGGCTTCGGCGGCGGCGCGAAGGCGTTCCAGAAAGGCATCGTGCACGGACGCGTGCGCGTAGACCTTCGAGCCGGCCGAACACTTTTGCCCTTGCAAGCCGAAAGCGGAACGCAACACGCCCTGCACCGCCGTGTCCAGGTCGGCGCTGGCGGTGACGTAAGTGGGGTTCTTTCCGCCCATCTCGGCAATGACGGGGCGTGCGTGGCGGCCCGCGGCCACGGCCTGCAACAAATCCATGCCCACTTCCAGGCTGCCCGTGAACGCGTAACCGTCGATGCCCGCGTGATGCGCCAGCATGGCGCCCGTCTGCGCGCCGCCGAACAACCCGTTCACGCAACCTGGCGGCACGCCCGCGCCATCGCAGGCGCTCAATAGCAGCGCCCCCGTCAACGCGGCGCGCGGCGAGGGCTTGTAGACCACCGAATTACCCGCCAGCAGCGCCGCGCAGACCATGTTCACGGACAAGGCCAGCGGGAAATTGAACGGCGCGATCACCGCGAACACGCCATAGGGGCGCAACACGTCATGCGTGCTTTCATTGTCGAAGGCGCGTGCCAGCGGCTGCCGGTAGCCATCACTGCGTTCGGCCTGATCGCAGTAGTAGCGGATCAGGTCGACGGCTTCCTCGGCCTCGCCCAGCGCCTCCAGGCGGGACTTGCCGATTTCGATCATCGTCGCCATGGCGAAGTCGTACTTGCGCTCGGACAGCACCATCGCCAGCCGGCGCAGCACTGCGATGCGTGCCGCCCAGCCCTGCGCCGCCCAGGCCGGCTGCGCGCGCCGGGCGCAGGCAACCGCCTGGTCGACCGTCTCGGCGCCGGCGCTGGGAAAGCGGCCGATCAGCAGCCAATGGTCGATCGGCGAATACGATTCCTGCAACGGCTCGCCCGCCACCGCGCGGCCATCGAAGCGATGGCGATGGTCCAGCCCCAGCATGCGCGATTCGAAATCGGGCAGGCGCCGGTCCAGCACGTCGTGCACCGCCGAAAAGTCCGTGTGAATATTGGAATACGTGACGCGAGGCAGGGTGTGGTCGATCACGGTCGCTCCCGGACGTCGTTCAGGCGGGCGCCGAGGCACGCACCAGCGGCTCCAGCGCGCGCCGCAAATCGGGCGGCAATTCAACGGGCCGGCTGCTGGCGCGCTCGACGTAGGCGTGGGTGTAGCTGCCCTGCGCGGCCGCGGTGTCATCGTCGCCGCGAAACAGCGCGAACTCGTAGGTCACGCTGGTACGGCCCAGGCGGCCCACGCGTAATCCCAGCACGACCCGATCAGGAAACGCCACGGGGCGGAAGTACGACGTCTGGCTATGCACGACCAGGCCGATCACTTCACTGTTGTTCAGATCCAGCACGCCCAGTTCCACCAGCGTCTGGTTGACCGCCGTATCGAAGTACTCGTTGTAGACCACGTTATTCATGTGGCCGTAGACATCGATGTCGCGCAGGCGCGTCGTCATCGCGAGCAGGCGCGGATAGTCGCTCCGAACGTGCGGCGCGGCGCGCTGCGGCTGGGCCAGCGATGGAGCCGCGCCGCTCATGCCGCCTCCTGCGCGCGCTTGAGGATGCGGGCAACATGCGCCAGGCCCTCGGGCGGCTCGATCAGGCTGGCCAGGCTGGCGATCTCGTCGAAGTGCGCGGCGATGTTCTCGGGCGTGCGTTCGCCTTCCGGGAAATACCTGCCCGCGCTTTCCACGATGGCCAGTCGCGCATAGGTGCCGGCACCCGCCAGCAGCGCCACTCGGCTGGGCGCGCCCTCGGCCACCAGGAACAGCGCGGCGGGCGTGACATGCACCGGGTCCAGCGCCCGCAGTGCATCGGCATCGAACATGGCGGCCGTCATGCGCGTGGCCGCCGTGGGCACCAGCGCGTTGACGTGAATGCCATGTTTCTGGCCCTCCAGATGCAGCACGTTCATCAGGCCCACCACGCCGGCCTTCGCCGCGCCATAGTTCGACTGACCGAAGTTGCCGTACATGCCCGACGTGGACGTGGTCATCAGGATGCGGCCGTAGCGCTGCTCGCGCATGATCGGCCAGACGGCGCGCGCGCAATTGGCCGAGCCCAGCAGATGCACGTCGACGACCGCATTGAAGTCGTCGGCGCTCATCTTGGCGAAGGTCTTGTCGCGCAGGATGCCCGCATTATTGATGAGGATGTCGACGCGGCCCCAGGCGTTCATCGCGCGCGCCGTCATGGCGTCCACCGCGGCGCTGTCGCAGACATTGCCGCCATCGGCGATGGCTAGGCCACCCGCGGATCGGATTTCGTCGGCGACCGCCTCGGCCGCGCCCCCGAAATCGTTCACCACGACCCGGCAGCCGCGCGCCGCCAGTTGCAGCGCGTGGCTGCGGCCCAGCCCCTGGCCGGCGCCGGTCACGATGGCGACGCGTTCATCGAAACGAATGCTCATGGGGGTCATCCTCGAAGAATGGTCATGGTGATCCAGTCGGCCACCAGCGCGGGGCGCGCCGCGCCCTCGATCTCGACGGTGACGGCATACCGGGTGGTGAACTCGCGCGCGTTGCGCGGCGTGAACTCGCTCAGCACGAAACGGCCGCGCACCCGCGCGCCAACCGGCACCGGCGTCAGGAAGCGGACTTTGTCGAAGCCGTAATTGATGCCGATGGCGCCATCGAAGGCGGGCAACACCTTCTGGCTCAACGCCGTCAGCAACGACAGGGACAGGAAGCCGTGCGCGATCGGCCCGCCGAACGCGCTTTCACGCGCCGCACGCGCCGGGTCCACATGAATGAACTGGTGATCGCCGGTAGCGTCCGCGAACCGGTCCACCTGCGCCTGCGAAATGGTCACCCATTCCGACACGCCGATTTCCTGCGACACCTGGTCGGCCAGGGCTTGGGGACTGCAAGTTGCTTGAACAAGATCTGTGGTCATGGGGCGGCGGGGAATATCCAGGGGAAAAACCGCGCGATTCGGCACGGGCCCGTGCCTTGAGGCACTAAAACATACCGAGTAGTATAAACTTCGTTTTTTGGGTTTGTACAGTCGATCGCAAGCGGCCACGAGCGCGCAACGCGCCTTCCGCCATGCAATGCATCGACTGGCAATTGGCTAAACTGGCGCTTTGCCGCAACGCATGGATGGAGTAGAAGCGCATGAATGGGGAACCTACGGTGACGGCTGCACGCGATGACGGCATGGGCAACATCGAACTGCTGACGGCCGCGGCCGAGTGCTTCATGGAGCAAGGGTTCCACGCATCCAGCATCGACGACGTCGCGCGCCGGCTGGGCGCCACCAAGGGCCGGGTCTATCACTACTACCGGTCCAAAACCGACCTGTTTTTCGACGTGCACCGCGAAGGCATGCGGCGCAATTTCGAGGCCGTGCGCCCGGCAATGAAGGAAAAAGGCACCGCCGCCCACCGTTTGGCGCTGATGCTCAAGCACCACGCGCTGTCGATGATGGAGAACCTGGCATTCGAGACGGTCGTCGTGCAGGGCGTGCACATGCACCGCCTGGGCGCCACCACGCCGGCCCAGCGCCAGACGCTGGCCGAGCTCATGACCATCCGCGACGACTTCGAAGCGCTGTTCAAGCGCGTGGCCTACGAGGGCGTGGAAGACGGCTCTCTGGCCATCGACGACGTCTCCGTCGCGGTCAAGGCGGCGCTGGGCGCCATCAACTGGCTGGCCGTCTGGTACCGGCCGCGCCTGGGGGAAACGCGCGACGACCGCGAGATTCTCGCGGGCAAGGTCGTCCACACCATCATCGCCGGACTGGGCGCGCGCCCCTGAGACAAGCGGCTTGCCCTTCCGGAGCAAGCCGCCCGCCCCTGCTTCACGCCAACCGTTCGCGGCGCAACCGGATCCCGGCAGCATCGCGGTCCCACGTGCCGTCGGCCAGCCCCTCGCTACGCAGCACATGCTTTTGCAGCTTGCCGCTAGCGGTCTTCGGCAACTCCTCGACGACGCGCACATAGCGGGGCACCATGTAGTGCGGCACCCGCTCCGCCAGCCAATTGACCAGCGCGGCGGGTTCGATGTCGGCGCCGTCCACGGCCGTCACCACCGCCAGCACCTCGTCTTCCCCGTGTTCGCTGGGCACCGCCACGGCGACCGCCTCGCGCACGGCCGGATGCGCGCAGATCTCGCCCTCGAGCTCAAACGACGAAATGTTCTCGCCGCGGCGGCGGATCACGTCCTTTAACCGGTCCACGAAAAAGAATGTGCCCTCGTTGTCGCGCCGGAAGGCGTCGCCCGTGTGGAACCAGCCGTTGCGCATGGACGCGGCCGTGGCTTCCGCGTTGCGGTAGTAGCCGGAAAACAATGCCCAGGGCCGATGCGAGCGGATCAGCAGCTCGCCGACCTGGCCGTCCGGCACCGCGCGATCCTGCGCATCGCCCACCCGCAGCTCGAACCACGGGCGCGGCTTGCCGCAGCGCCCCGCCTCCGTCAGCCCGGGGCCCGCGCTCAAGGGGCTGGCAATCTCGGTCATGTTGTAGACCGTGTATAGATCCACGCCAAAACGCGCCTGAAACGCCGGCGCGTCTTCGCCGAACGGCACGATGAACGCCTTTTTCAAGGTGTGGTCGCGGTCGCGCGGCGAGGGCGGCTGCTTGAGCAGGAAGTTGGCCATCACGCCCAGCAACAGCACCACCGTGCTTTCGGTATCGCGAATCGCGTCCCAGAACTCGGCCGTGCGGAATTCGGTCACCATGGCGATCGACCCGCCGCAGGCCAGCATCGCGTACACATACAAGGTACTGCCGCAATGGAAGATGGGGCCCGCGATCATGCAGCGATCGTCCGGCGCGATGCAGTCGAAAGCATCCGGCCCCATGGTGTAGAGCTGCACATACGAGGTGACCACGCCCTTGGACAGCCCCGTCGTGCCGGACGTGTACATGATGGACTGCGTATCCCAGGGTTCGATGGGCGTCTCGGTGGCCAGCAGGTCGGCCGCCGGCTCGCCCGTCGGATCCACCAGCGCCGCGAACGACACGGCGGACGGCATGCCGGCGGGCGTCTCGCCTTCCCCGGTCAGCAACACGCGGGTCAGCGCTCCCGGCGACAGCGCCTGCAAGCGTCCGACCAACGCCCGGTGCGCCAGCATCAGGGAGGCCTGCGCGTTTTCCAGCACGTGCGCAAGCGGCCGCCCCCGCAGCGCCGTATTCAACGGCACGTACACCGCGCCCAGGTAGTTGATGGCGAACCAATTGGTCAGCAGCTCTGGCCCGTTGCCCATCCAGCACAGCACGCGGTCGCCCTGCCTGACACCTTCGCGGCGCAGCGCCGCCGCCCGCCGACGCACCTGCGCCAACGTCTGCGCATAGGTCCACGACGGACCACCATGGAAACGGACAAAGATTCTGTCCGGTATCTTTTTGGCCTGGCTTTCCAACAGATAGCGCAGCACGCACGCCTGGCGGTCGGGAATCGCCGCCCGAGCCTCATCGTTCATCAACGGTCTCCTCGCTTTGTTATTTCGCTTATTTTTCATGACTTTTCCGCAGCCATCCAGGCTTGGCGAATGCGGACTTACCCGCACACCCCCCGGCAGATGCCCCACGGCGTCTTGCGACTTTCAACATACTTGGTAGTATATCCACGAAATAAACCTGAAGGACAGCGAATGAGCATGGTTTCAATCGAGCGGGACAAAGGCGTGGCCGTGGTGCGCTATGACCGGGGTGGCAAGGCCAACGCGCTGAATCTGGCGGCCATGGACGCGCTGATCGACGCCGCGGCCGAACTTGCCAGCGATGACCAGATCCGCGCCGTCGTGCTGACCGGGGCACCCGCCCTTTTCAGCGCGGGCATTGACCTGAAAGACCCCGCGCTCTGGAACCATGACGACCCGCTGGCGACGCAACGCGCGCTGGCTCGCGGCGAAGTGCTGTGCCGCGCCTGGGGCGACCTGCCTCAAGTCACCGTTGCCGCCATCGAAGGCGCGGCGGTGGGCGGCGGCGCCGTGCTGGCCCTGGCTTGCGATTGGCGTGTGCTGGGCGCCGACGCGTTCCTGCGCCTGCCGGAAGTCCGCCTGGGCCTGCCGCTTGCCTGGGGCGGACTGCCGCGCCTGGCCAGCCTGGTGGGCCCGGCGCGCGCCAAGCGGGCGCTATTCACCGACCTGCGGCTGGATGCGGCCACTGCCGAAGCGTGGGGCCTGGCCGACCGCATCGCCCCTGCCGGCGACGTGCTTCGCGCCGCCACCGAGCTCGCGGGGGAGGCCGCCGCCTGCCCCACGCTGGCGCTGCGCCTGACCAAACGCGCCATCGATGCCCAGTTCGACGCGAACCGCCATGCGCACGCGCAGACCGATCAATTCTTGTTGTGCCACTTGCTGTCCCCCGCCGCTGCGACGTAGTTCCAGCGTTCCCGTCCGCTGTTCCGTCCCGCCCGTTAGACCCGCCCAAGAGCGGGCACCCCATCCAGGAGGAAAGACATGAAACCATTGCTTAGCGCCCTGCTCGTCGCCGGCGCCTTCGCCCTGCCCGCCGCGCAGGCCCAGTCCGACAAACCCATCCGCATCGGCGTCTTGACCGACCTGTCCGGCATGAACGCCGACTTGTCGGGGCAAGGCTCGGTCGAAGCCGCCCGCATGGCGGTCGAAGACTTCGGGCCCACCGTGTTGGGCCGCAAGATCGAGGTCATATCCGGCGATCACCAGAACAAGGCCGACATCGGCTCGGCCACCGCGCGCCGCTGGATCGACCAGGACAACGTCAAGGCCATCGTCGACGTGCCAACCTCGTCGGTCGCGCTAGCCGTGCAGGAGATCACCCGTACTTCCAACATCGCGTTCCTGGCCTCGACCGCCGGCACGTCGGACCTGACGGGCAAGGCGTGCTCGGCCTCGACCGCCCAATGGACCTACGACACCTACGCGCTGGCCAACGGCACCGGCCGCGCGCTGACGGAATCCGGCATCAAGAAGTGGTACTTCCTGACCGCCGACTACGCCTTCGGCCACGCCTTGCAGGCCGACACGGAAAACGCGGTCAAACAGGCCGGCGGCCAGACGCTGGGCGCCGTCAAGCACCCGCGCGCCTCGAACGACTTTTCGTCGTTCCTGTTGCAGGCGCAAGCGTCCAAGGCTGAAATCGTGGCGCTGGCCAATTCCTCGGGCGACACCACCATGGCGATCAAGCAAGCCAACGAATTTGGCTTGATCAAAAGCGGGCAGAAGCTGGCCGGGCTGCTCATGTTCATCACGGACGTGGACGGCGTGGGCCTGGAGCAGGCGCAAGGCCTGGTGCTGACCACGGGCTTCTATTGGGACATGGACGAGCGCACCCGCGACTGGAGCAAACGCTACGCCGCCCGCATGAAGGGGCGCGTGCCGACGATGGCGCAGGCCGGGGTCTACTCGTCCGTGCTGACCTTCCTGAAGGGCGTCAAGGAAAGCAACCAGCTGGAAGGCGATGCGGTCATGAAGCAGATCCGCGGCATGAAGATCGACGACATGTTCGCCCGCAACGCCTACCTGCGCGAGGACGGCCGCCTGGTGCACGACATGTACCTGGTCGAGGTGAAGAAGCCCGCGGAATCCAAGGCGCGCTGGGACTACTACAAGCTCCTGCGCACGATCCCGGGCGACAACGCGTTCCGTCCGTTGAAACAAGGCGGCTGCCCGCTGGTCGCGGCCAAATAGGCCGAGCGACCGCCGCGCGCTGGACCCGGATGGCTATCCAGCGCGCGGACCGGGGAACCTTCGGGGTGTGATCAGCGCACCGCGAACCAGTCGCCGGACAGGCTGCCATTCATGCCGCAGAAGGGCGGGCCAAAACCCTCGTCTTTCACGCCTGTCGGCGGGACTTCACGAACCACCAGCACGGCGCCGCGGCGCGTCAGCGCAAGCACCCAGGGCGTGCCATCCTGATAGGCGACTTTCAGGGTGTCGCCCGAGACCACCGCGTTGCCGCTCATATCGCACACCCAGCGACCGTTATAAGGCTGCGACGAATTGGCCGACACAAACAACTGGCCATCGGCGGATTGCGTGATCTCGATTTCGCCCTCGACGTTTTTCCACTTACCGATAAAGCCGGCAGCTGGCTGCGGATTGATGGCCTTCAGGAAACGCAGGCGGTAATCCATCCTGGTACCAATCTCTTTGACCGGCGTGCTTCCCGAGAAGGGCTCGGCATAGACCTCGTCGCGCACGCCAAGGAAATAACGTTGATCGGCGGTCAGGGCTTTGGCCGCCTCGGCGTCGAGCTTGCCACGCACGGCGTGGTATTGCCGCGCGATGGCCGCGTCCTGATCCGCCAGTGCGGTGTTGGCGCAAATGGCTTTTTCGACCGGCGTGGTGGCTTTGGCGCAGTTGAACGAGGGCGCAGCCACCGCGCTGCCGGCGATGGCCAACGAGGCTGTAAAGAACAGATGACGAACCATTGTGCAAGAACGCTTTTGATGTTGCATACGGTCGGCCAACCTTATCTTCCACTGCCTATCGACAGCGGCACGCCCCAGATCGGATCTTCCATCCCCTGCTTGCCCAGCGGCGTGATCTGCATGGGTTGCAAGGTGGACAGCAACTGCCGGTGCGCATCGCTCAAGTCGCGTTGCGCGATGAGCTTCTGGGTCAGCTCCATCGGCGCCGGGCGCGTATAGACGGTGAAGTCCTCAAGCGGGCACTCGATTTTCTTCGGATCGACCGCCCGGCATCCCGACTGCTTGTACTTGTAGCTGGGCGTCTTCATGTGCACGCGCTGGCTCAGCACGAACTGGCCGCCCTTGAGCGTAAAGCTGGCCAGCGCCCGCTTCGGCGGAACGCGCGACTGCACCTTGATGGCCGGAACGTCCCGCGAATCCGTCTGCTCGTAATAGCCGGCGCGGGAGCCCTGCGTGGTCTCGGTGTACTGCTCTTCGCCCCAACTGACGCAGGCGCCCGTTCCGCGATGCACCGCCGTGCAGACCGTGCGCGTCTTTATCTGGCTACCCGTGGTGCCTTCGTGCCAATTGGTCTCTTTGTAGTATTCGCGATAGAGCTCCGGCGACAGATAGGCCGTACCGTTGGCCCCACTGCCTGACCCCTCCGGACCGCTGCGCGCACCCACCTGGTCCAGCAAGGCATTCAGCTTGTAATCGTCGCCCCCCGTCAGCAAGTATTTGCCCGGCGGCAAGATATGCACTTCGTACGCCTTGAACAAATAGGTGGCGTCCTTGTCGCGTTGCAGCGCATTGTTCTGGAACTTGCGGCCAAACGTGATATCCGGGCGCTGTTCGTGCGTGAAGATCACATTGCCGGTCCATTTCGTCATGGATTCCGCGTCGTTCAGCGAGGCGTGCGGCATCAGGTCAGCGACCAGCACCACCGCCATGTCCGCCTTCAATGCCTTGTCGATCAAGTCGAGCAACTGCGCATAGCGCGGGTCGTCCATGGTGCCCTTGCCATAGGAATCTTGCTGGGTCGCGCATCCCGACACGGCCACGGCAAGCGTCATGGCAGAGAGGGCAACTCGCAGTCGGGGCAGCGTCATGGGATCGGTCCTTGAAGGGGGCTGAGTCGGATGCGTGACCGCGCATCCTACTGACTTGGGAAAGCGCCGCAACCACCGGATCGCGGACTGAAACATGGCGCGGTCCGAGGTCGCGCGGCCGCCCTGGCGGGCGGCTTGCCACCAGGATCAAGCCGTGGCGCGGGTTGCGGGCCCGCCGGGGTCACGGGCACCGCATCGAAGCGCAGGGATAGGCACCGCAAGGTCCGTAATTTATTGTTGCGAGTGTTTCCGCCCCCCCCGATCACACGACCGGGTACAGCCCGAAACGCCGTTCCAGCTCGTCAGCCACGCTTGCGTCATCCAGCGCGGTCTCGACAACGTCGTTATCGCGCACCACCTTCAGGGCGTTGCCCACCAGCATGCTGCGGCCCGTCTCGTTGTGCAGCACCACCACGCGCTTCTGCACGAAGATCGCGTCCGGATGGGTCGAGTTCAGATAGTTCGCCGGCACAAAATCCACCCATTCCTGGGGCGACAGATCAAACGCGTACTGATTCAACCATTGCCCACCGGCGCGTGCCTTCAGGACGAATGCGTCGCCGTCCAGCCGGCTCAGCATGAAGGCGTCCATATCCTGTGGCACCTCCGCGTCCAGCTCCGCCAGATTCATCGGCGCCCGTATTCCATAACTGCCAAAGCCCAGGTCGCACAGCCAGTCGGCGCCACTTGCGTGAACCACCAACGCCATGTGCGTCTTGGGACGCTTGACGGGATAGAACATCGGGCGCGCCGCCACAAAGCGGTAAGGCACGCCCAGCGCTTCAAGCGCCATGGCAAACAGGCCGTTTACCTCGTAGCAATAGCCGCCACGATGGCGCTCGAGGATTTTCTCCACGATATCTTCGGGCACCAGCGACACGACGCGCCCTGCCTGCACGTCCAGGTTCTCAAAAGGCACGGTAAACAACTGGCGGCGCATCAGCGCCGCCACCGTCGTGATATCGGGGCGGGTATCGCCGTCATGCCCGATGCGTTCAAGGTAGCGGGCCAGGGTGAAATTATCTGCGTGCATGGGTTGCGCCTTCCGGTTTCGAACTGATGGGAGAAAGGCTAGATAGTGCCCGCGACGGTGCGCCGCGGCGGCAACAGGCGGGCCCTGGGTTAAGCTGCACAGATCGTACTTTTTCCTGTCTGTTATGCAGCACAGTTATGCGCTTGTCGCTTCGCGGCTGAAAGTCGCCATCCGCGCCTCGGAATACGCCGTGGGCGAGCGCCTGCCTTCCGTCCGCGAACTGGCGGCCACGCATGGCGTCAGTGTGTCCACCGCCACTCGCTGCTACCGGGAACTGGAGCGCGAGGGCTATGCGGAAGCACGCTACAAATCCGGCATGTACGTGGCGGACTGGAAGGCCTTGCACCAAGCCCGCCGCGGTGCGCCCGCAGCGGTTGCCACCCCCGTGCGCATGGAATATGACCAGCTGGCGTCCCTGCAGCACCGGATGACGCAGTTGTACGCGCTGACGGCGCAACCGTTGCCGCTGGCGCTGCACCTGGCCAGCGCCGCGCCGGAATGGTATCCCGGCGATGCCCTGGCGCGAATCGCGCAGCGCCACTTGCGGCGCGATCCGCTGGCCCTGGGCGCCTACCCGTCCGGCACCGGGCTACCGGCGTTCAAAGCCGAGCTGATTGCCCATCTGGCGACCTGCGGCATCGACGCCGCGCCCGAAGACGTATTGATCACGAATGGCGCCACCGAAGCCATGCAGATCGCGCTGCGGTCCGTGGCCAAGCCCGGCGACACCATTGTCGTGGAGTCCCCGGTGTACTTCGGGCTGCTGCAAACGATCGAAAACCTGGGTTTGCGCGCGTTGGAAGTGCCCTGCGTGCCCGGCCAGGGCCTGAGCCTGGAGGCGCTGGAATACGCCCTGGAACATCATGGCGGTGTGCGGGCGGTGGTGGCCATGCCGTCATTCCAGAACCCGCTGGGTGATTGCATGCCAGAGGCCGCCAAACAACGCCTGCTGAAGATCGTGCGGCGCCACGACCTGACGCTGATCGAAGACGATGTCTTCGGCGACCTGGGGCACAAGACCAACCGGCCGCCCGCCGTGAAAGCCTGGGACCGCGATGGCCGGGTGATCTACTGCGGCTCGTGCAGCAAGAGCATGGCGCCCGCGTTCCGCGTGGGTTGGGTGCTGGGCGGCCGGCGTCATCGCCAACTGGAATCGCAGAAGATCAGCAGCTCGCTCGCCGCGCCGTTGCTGGAACAGCAAGTGCTTGCCGACTACATGAAATCCGGCAAGCTGCCCGCGCATCTGCGCAAGCTGCGTGCGCGATTGGCGTCCGTCGTGCCGCTGGCCCAGGATTGCGTCCGCCAGCACTTCCCGGCGGGCACGCGCGTGCGCGGTCCCGACGGCGGCTGGTGGCTATGGCTCGAACTGCCCGACCAAACGGATACGCTGGCTCTATTGCGCACGGCGGTGCAGCACGGCATCGCCTATACCCCCGGCACGCTCTTTTCCGCGTCGGGAAAATACGGCCACTGCTTGCGGCTGAACATCGCCCGGCCCTGGAGCCCCGCAATGGCCTCCGGCTTGCGGGCCCTGGGCGAAGCGGCCCGGCGATCAGGCACGCAAGAGCCTACGATGCAATGATCGCGGCCCATGCCCGGTCTCAAGGCTTTGTCCTGGTGACAAACAACACCCGCGAGTTCGCCCGGGTTCCCGGCCTTCGTCTGGAGGATTGGACAGTCTGATTCACCGGAAAACTTGCGACGCGATCGGCACCGCCTCGTTCTGCTGCCTTCCTGCTATCTTCCAATCCAAACCCCGAACCCCAAACGCAAAAAAGCCGGCCCGCTTGCGCGATACCGGCTTTCAGCTAAAAGTGTCGGGAAACACTTTCAAAAATTCGACCACATCAAGTGGTCGGGGCGAGAGGATTCGAACCTCCGACTCCTGCGTCCCGAACGCAGTACTCTACCAGGCTGAGCTACGCCCCGAGTCTTACTATCTAGGCATCTCTGCCCACCTGCTTGCTCGGCTACGCTCAGTGCAACCAAACATCTTGCTGTTTTTCACTATCAACAGCGACCGCTATTAGAACCTAAATTCAGTTTTTTTGAAAATCGGGTTTTTCAACCTCGCGGGTTTTTCACCCTCGCTTTTCAATTCCCCGAATTGGGTTTCCGCGCTAGCGATCTCTATTCACCGCGAAAGCGCAGAATTCTAGCAGAGAATTCAGGAAAGGGGAAACGGGGTAAGCGGACAAGGCTTCGCGGGCACGATCGGCTTCGGCCACGGCGGCCAGGCGCGCGTGTTCCAGCGCGTCGGTCGCCTGGATGGCGGCAGCCACGGCGGCAAAGTCGGCGTCGCCCGTCTTGATGGCGTCGCGGATCAGTTGCTGTTGTTCAGGCGTGCCCACTTCCATCACGCGGATCAGTGGCAGCGTCGGCTTGCCTTCGCGCAGGTCGTCGCCCACGTTCTTGCCCAGGGCCGCGGCGTCGCCGCTGTAGTCCAGCACGTCGTCCACCAGCTGGAAGGCCGTGCCGACATGGCGGCCGTAAGCGGCCGCGGCGGCTTCCTGTTCGGGCGTTGCGCCCGCCAGCACGGCGCCGACCTGGGCGGCGGCTTCGAACAATTTGGCGGTCTTGTAGCGCACCACTTGCAGGTAGCGCTCTTGCGACACGTCCGGGTCGTGCACGTTCAAGAGCTGCAGCACCTCGCCTTCGGCGATCACCGTGGTGGCCTGGGACAGGATGCCCATGATGCGCATCGAGTCGGCCTCGACCATCATCTCGAACGAGCGGGAATACAGATAATCGCCCACCAGCACGCTGGCGGCGTTGCCGAAGACGGCGTTGGCGGTGTCGCGGCCACGGCGCAGGTCGGACTCGTCCACCACGTCGTCGTGCAGCAAGGTGGCCGTGTGGATGAACTCCACGACGGCGGCCAGCAACTGGTGATGCGTCCCTTCGTAACCCAGGGCGCGCGCCACCATCAGCACCATGGCCGGGCGCATGCGCTTGCCGCCCGCGCCAATGATGTAGTCGCCGATCGTGCGGATCAGCACCACATCGGAATTCAGCCGATCGCGGATAACCGCGTCGACAGCCTTCATATCGTCAGCAATGGGGGCAATAAGCGCGGGGAGATTCAAGACGTATCCGACAAGTGAAACGAGCCGCGTGGGGGCTCTTACCGCTGGGCCCGCCAGGGACGGCGGGGGATTCGACCAGCGATTATACGGGGTGTTACGGGGGGCCGGCGGCCGCGTCCACCCCGGCGTCCACCCCGCGCGCGCCCTCCTGCCCCGCCCCCGGATCTCCCGTTACAGGCCGCGCCCCGCCAGATTGGCGTACAGCGCGCGCACCCCAAACGTCCACGGCGCGATCTGCGTGCTCAGCTGCACCTCGTTGACCAGCGCGCCGATGCGCTCGGACGCAATCACCACGCGGTCGCCCAGCTTGTGCGTGAAACCCGTCCCCGGCCCCTTGCGGTCCTGGCTGGGCGAGAACATCGTGCCCAGGAACAGCATGAAGCCGTCGGGATACTGGTGGTGCGCGCCGCAGGCCTGGCGCACCAGATCGAGCGGATCGCGGCTGATCTCGCGCATGTGGCTCACGCCGCTCAGCGCGAAACCGTCCGCGCCGTCGATGCGCAGCGACACGTCGGCCTGGCGGACACTGTCCATATTGAAGCCGCCGTCGAACAGGCGAATGAAGGGGCCGATGGCGCACGACCCGTTGTTGTCCTTGGCCTTGGTCAGCAGCAAGGCGCTGCGGCCTTCAATGTCGCGCAGGTTGACGTCGTTGCCCAAGGTAGCGCCCACGACCTCGCCGCGGCTGTCCACCGCCAACACGATTTCGGGTTCCGGGTTATTCCACTCGGATTCCGGCAACACGCCGATCTGCGCGCCGAAGCCCACCGACGCCATCGCCGGGGCCTTCGAGAAGATCTCGGCGTCGGGCCCGATGCCCACCTCCAGGTATTGGGACCACTGCCCGCGCTCGACCAGCTCGGCCTTCAGTTTGGTCGCCTCGGCGGAACCGGGGCGCAAGCGCGACAAATCCGAGCCGATCAACGCTTGCATCCGCACGCGGATCTCGTCGGCGCGGCTGGCATCGCCGCCCGCCTCTTCTTCGATCATGCGTTCCAGCAAACTGATCGCGAAGGTGACACCGGCCGCCTTGACCGGTTGCAGATCGCAGGGCGCCAACAGGCGCGGCCCGTCGCCGCCCTGCAGCGTGGCGGCCATCAATGCCCGCACGTCGCCCAGCGATTCCCCCTTCGCGTTCCGCGCCACGTCCACGCGGTCGGCACGGTCCAAGAGGTCCGCCACGGTCGGCGCGGCGGCGGTGATATCGAAGACTTCGCCGTTGCGCACCACCACGACGCTGGGGCCGTTCACGGGTGCGGGACGCCATACCCGGCCCACAAGCAGGGCTTCCGGCAGGTCGGACGGCAGGGTGTCTTGCTGGTTCATGTTGTCTCCTCGCGTGATGCCTGCCGCGCCACCGGGCGTGGCCCGCGATCCGGCATTCGATGGGTGGAAGACGAGTCTAGGGGAATGGCATTATCATGTCCAACATCTTGATATTCATTCCAATATATTGGAAATACGCTGTCATGCCTGTTGAATACGACGTCCCCGCCATCCGCCGCACGCACGACATCCTGAGGGTGCTTGCCGGCCGCGGCACGCCGGTCAAGGCGGCGGAACTGGCCCAGACCTGCCAGCTGGCCAAAAGCACGCTTTATCTGCTGCTGGACTGCCTGGAACAGCGCCGCTGGATCGAACGCAAGGACGGCGGCTATATCGTTGGCATCGAATTGATGTCGCTGGGCACCGCCTATCTGCGCCACGACGGCGTAACGGCCGCCTTCCATGCCGCCGCCAGCGAGTTTGTCGCTCGCTGCAACGAGGTCGTGCAACTGGCGGTGCTGGAAGGGTTCGACGTGGTCTACCTTGCCCGCGAAGACGCCCGCCGCCCCGTGCGACTGGTATCGGAACCGGGCATGCGGTTGCCCGCGCACGCCTGCGCGCTGGGCAAGGCGCTGCTGGCCAGCCTGAGCCCGGACGAGCTGGCCGCCCGCCTGCCGACACAACTGCCGCGCGTCACCGACCGCACGCTGGCCACCCCGGATGCGCTCTACCGCGAACTCGATCAGGTGCGCCAGACGGGGCTGGGCCAGGATTGCGAGGAAATCGCGGCGGGCCTGGTCTGCTATGCCGCCTATGTGGGCGTGACCCCGCTGGGCAAACGGGTCGCGGTCAGCACGTCGATTCCCACTGACAGGCTGGACGACGACCACCGGCGCGACGTGATGGCAGGCATCCGCGATGTCGCACGCCACATCGCGCGCCGGGTGATCCCGCCAGTTTGAAGCCTGGCCGCCACACCTAAGCCCTTAGTCTGCAACGGCTTTTTGACTTTTGAAAAGTCCCGGGCTAATATCCTGGATTCGGTCAGCAATGCCCGAATTACGTCGGTTGTCCGCGTAAACCCTCTGGGGTACTTCCAGGCACTACGGTGCTTGAAAGCACACAGGCGCTTTCCTTCTTGCCAGGTTCTGGCACCAAGACATGAAAGCGATCTTTCCAGGGCGGCAATCCCACCCAGCAGGGCGGGTCGCGCGGATGGACCCATTTACCTATTTAAGGAACACCCCATGTACGCGGTCGTAAAAACCGGTGGCAAGCAGTATCGCGTTGCCGCTGGCGAAAAACTCAAGATAGAACAGATACCGGCAGACATTGGGCAAGAAATCACCCTGGACCAAGTGCTGTCCGTGGGCGAAGGCG
This sequence comes from Achromobacter sp. MYb9, assembly GCF_002975275.1. Taxonomy (GTDB): domain Bacteria; phylum Pseudomonadota; class Gammaproteobacteria; order Burkholderiales; family Burkholderiaceae_B; genus Achromobacter. The sequence continues at coordinate 129,548 of NZ_PCOQ01000016.1, forward strand.
ACCAACTGAAAGTTGGCACGCCCCTCGTCTCCGGCGCTGTGGTCAAGGCAACGGTTCTTGCGCAAGGCCGCCACGACAAGGTCAAGATCTTCAAGATGCGCCGTCGCAAGCACTATCAGAAGCGTCAGGGCCACCGTCAGAACTACACCGAAATCCGCATCGAAGCCATCACGGCTTAAGAAGCGACTCGGTACCACTTAGCAGGAGCTAAACATGGCACAGAAAAAGGGCGGCGGCTCTACGCGAAACGGACGCGACTCAGAATCAAAGCGTCTGGGCGTCAAGACTTTCGGCGGTGAATTGATTCCCGCTGGTTCGATCATCGTGCGTCAGCGCGGTACGCGCTTCCACGCTGGCGTGAACGTCGGCATGGGCAAGGACCACACCCTGTTCGCACTGATCGACGGCAAGGTTCAATTCGGCTTCAAGGGCGCATTGAACAAGCAGACCGTTTCGATCATCGCTGCCGAGTAATCGGACAAGCACGGTCAGGACACGCGGCTCTACGCGTGCCCGAACGGCAAAAGCCCTGTCGCATGCGGCAGGGCTTTTTTGTCGTCGGGCCGCCCCAAGACGAAAAGCGCCCCTCTGGGGGTAGCAAGCACACGAAGTGTGTGCAGCGCGGGCGGCTATTTTTTGTTTTAAGGCACCAGGACGAGTAAGCTCTTCCTTGCCCCTTGGCAGCGCCCCATGACGGGCGGCTGCCCTATTTACCACTACACGCGCAGACACCATGAAATTCGTAGACGAAGCCACCATTGAAGTGGTCGCCGGCAAAGGCGGCAATGGCGTGGCGAGCTTTCGCCGCGAAAAATTCATCCCCAAAGGCGGCCCTGACGGCGGCGACGGCGGACGCGGCGGCACCATCTATGCGGTCGCCGACCGCAACATCAATACGCTGATCGACTTCCGCTACGCGCGCCTGCACCGTGCAAAGGGCGGGGAAAACGGCCGCGGTTCGGACCAGTACGGCGCGGCCGCCCCGGACATCACCCTGCGCGTGCCGGTGGGCACGGTCATCCATGACGCCGAAACCGGCGAAGTCCTGTTCGACCTGGACACGCACGAGCAGAAGGTCGTGCTGGCCGCTGGCGGCCAGGGCGGCATGGGCAACATCCATTTCAAGTCCAGCTTGAACCGCGCGCCCCGCCAGTGGACGCCAGGCAAGGAAGGCGAGCACCGCTACCTGCGCATGGAGCTGAAAGTGCTGGCCGACGTGGGCCTCCTGGGCCTGCCGAACGCCGGCAAGTCCACGCTGATCACCCGCATCTCGAATGCGAAGCCGAAGATCGCGGACTACCCGTTCACCACGCTGCACCCCAACCTGGGCGTGGTGCGCACCTCGCCGTCGCGCAGCTTTGTCGTGGCCGATATTCCCGGCCTGATCGAAGGCGCTTCCGAAGGCGCGGGCCTGGGCCACTTGTTCCTGCGCCACCTGGCGCGCACCCGCGTGCTGCTGCACCTGGTGGACGTCTCCACGCCGGACCCGGACGCCGACCCCGTCGAGCAAGCCGTCGTCGACGCGCGCGCGATTGTCGAAGAACTGCGCCGCTACGACCCCGAACTGGCCGAGAAGCCGCGCTGGCTCGTCCTGAACAAGCTGGACATGGTGCCCGATCCCGAAGACACCAAGCGCCGCTTCCTGGAACTCTACGACTGGAAGGGCCCTGTGTTCGCCATTTCCGGCCTGACCGGCGAAGGCACGCAAGACCTGCTCTACGCGCTGCAAGACTACCTGGATGCCGAGCGCGAGAAGGAATACGTGTCGCGCGACCAGGCAGACGGCACCTATGTGGCGCCGGACCCGCGCTTCGACGACACCCGCACGGATGCCGACAAGCCCGCCGCGCCGCGTGCCGCCGACGAATAAGCCATAATCGCAGTCCTTACGATTACGTCTTTTCTCGCCGCAGCCGGCGCCCATCATGTCTGCTGAAACACCCGCCGTTTCCGTCGTCACCCACGCCCAGCGCCTTGTCGCCAAAGTCGGCTCGTCGCTGGTCACCAACGAAGGCCGAGGCCTGGACCGCGCCGCCGTGGCGCACTGGGCCGCGCAGATCTCCGCCCTGCACAAGCAGGGCAAGCAGATCGTGCTGGTTTCCAGCGGCGCCATCGCCGAAGGCATGGCCCGCCTGGGCTGGCGCAAGCGCCCGTCCGTCATGCACGAACTGCAAGCGGCCGCGGCCGTCGGCCAGATGGGCCTGTGCCAGGCCTATGAAGCCGCATTCGCCGAATACGGCCTGCGCACCGCGCAGATCCTGCTGACGCACGAAGACCTGGCCGACCGCCACCGCTACCTGAACGCCCGCAGCACGCTGTTCGCATTGCTGCGGCTGGGCGTTGTGCCGATCGTGAACGAAAACGACACGGTGGTCACCGACGAGATTCGACTGGGCGACAACGACACGCTGGGCGCGCTGGTCACCAACCTGATCGAGGCCGACACGCTGATCATCCTGACCGATCAACGTGGTCTTTACGATTCCGATCCCCGCAAGAATCCCGACGCCAAGTTCATGTCGCATGCGCAAGCTGGCGACCCGGCGTTGGAAGCCATGGCCGGCGGCGCCGGCAGCGGCATCGGCACGGGCGGCATGCTGACCAAGGTGTTGGCGGCCAAGCGCGCGGCGCATAGCGGCGCGCATACGGTCATCGCCTCGGGCCACGAACGCAATGTGCTGACGCGGCTGGCCCAGGGTGAATGCATCGGCAGCGAATTGCGCGCGGTGCTGCCCGTATGGTCCGCCCGCAAGCAATGGCTGGCCGACCATCTGCGACTGCGCGGCCGCGTGGTGCTGGACGACGGCGCGGTGCAGGCGCTGCTGCGCGAAGGCAAGAGCCTGCTGCCCATCGGCGTCACGGAAGTGCAAGGCGAATTCGGCCGCGGCGACGTCGTGGCCTGCGTCGACAGCCAGGGCCGCGAATGCGCCCGAGGCCTGATCAATTATTCGTCGGTGGACACGCGGCGCATCCTGCGCCAGCCGTCGTCCCAGATCGCCCGCATCCTGGGCAGCATGACCGAACCCGAGCTTATGCATCGGGACAATCTGGTCGTGCTCTAGTCCAGGCCCGGTTTCTCCGGGCCTTAACCCTGCTGCTCGAGGGCCGGATGGTGCTGCAGAAAGATATAGCCCCACCCGCGCACGGCCAGTACCGGCAGATCGATATCAAAGCGGCGCGCCTTGCTGCGCAGCCGCGACACCAGGACATCCACGCTGCGCGCGCCCTCCGGCGAATGACAGGGGAAAAACCGTTCGCGGCGCAGGCATTGGCCTGGGGCATTCAGCAGGCGAAGAAAAAAAGCCCGTTCGGTCGCGGTCAATGGCAGCCGCTCGCCTCCGGGTCCGGACAGCACGCGTTCGCCGCCATGCACTCGCCACGCGGGCCCGTCGGGCGCGGGCGGCAACCGACGCCTGCGCGCATTGCGCAACAACGCATCCCATTCCGTGGCCTCCATGCGCACGGAACTATAGGCGTCCACGCCAGCCTCCAGGGCTTCGATGCGTTCGCGCGCCGAGGCCGCGGGCGCCTGCCAGACCACCACGGCATCCGGGGCTGCGCCGCGCAACGCGGCGATCAATTGCGGCACCCGCGCGCTTCGGCCCCGCAGCACCATCGCATCGACATCCTGCGTGCGCAGGCGGCCCAGGAGTTCGGTTGGCGACTCGCACACACTGACTTGCCATTGGAATTCACGCAAGGCAGCGACGAAATTATTGCTCGTCATTTCGTCAAGTTGCACGACGAACACATTGCCCCGTTCCCGCATGTGTTCGCACCTCCGAATTATCACTTAAGTGATTCTTATAGCCACCAAAGTAGCCCATGAGCAAGCTTCAATCGACGCGTGAAGACATTTTCAGACCGATTGAAGCAAACTCGTCTTCTGCGTGGTCACACGCAGAAGACGCTCGCGCGTCTGGCGCGGATTTCGCAAAGTGCAATCGCCAGTTACGAAAGCGGGCTGCGACACTCCAGCAGATCGGTGCGCAAGTTGGCGCAGATTCTGAAAGTCGAACCGGAATGGCTTGAAACCGGCAAGGGTCCCATGGAACTCCCCATGGAAGGCTACGACCTGTCCGACACTCTTGCCCCTGCGGGCGTTGCCGAAACGATGCCGCGCCCGCCCAAGCGGCGCCGGCCTCAGGCGCCGTGGCCTTATCTAAGTATCTCGCCCTCGCAGTTCGACAGCCTGTCGGCCGACGAGCGCGCAATCCTGGAAGCGCTGACGCTGGCCTTCATTGAAACGGCGCAAGCCCGCCGCACTGTCAAACCGCGCGGACGCAAGATCAGCTGATCCCGGACCGACCGCCCCCCTACCCCACATTGCACACGCCTTTCAGGGCAAAAAAAATCCGCATCAGTCGATGCGGATTTTTGTTGTCTGCCCCGTCAAAACGGGCAGTCAGGTGGGCAAATTTGCCCCACTGGAGATCAGGGCTTGGGTGCGGGTGCGGGCGCGGGTGCGGCGCCGCCTGCAGCGGGAGCCGGCGCGGCATCGCCACGGATCTTGGCGGCGATTTCAGACGCGGCTTGCGCGGAGGCAACACCAAACGCCAACACGCCGCGGTTCAGCGGTTCGGCGATGCTGGGGGCTGCAACCAGTTCCTGGTCGATCACCAGCGCAAGGCGGTTGCCCACATTCTTGGTGCTCACTTCCGTCAACTTGCGGGCGCCGGCTTCGGAAAAGCGCAGGCCCACGAAGTTCTGGCCTTGGCGATCCACCAGCGCGGCAGCATCGGTCAGGTCGGCACGCGTCAGCACGGGCGTGGCTTGCATGTAGAGCTTGCCATCAGGCAGGGCGATTTCGCGCAGGCCCGGCCCGGGCTGCTGTTGCGCCAGATAGAAGTCGACCGACGAAGCGGTGGCGGGCTGAGTGGTCTGCTGGCCGGCTTCGGGCGTAGCCGCGGCACCGGACGACTTCGTCGGGGCGGTCTTGCAACCTGCCAGCGCCAATGTCACAACAACCAGGGCGGGCGCCAATTTGCGGAGGGTCAGTTGCATGCTCGATTCCTTCTTAAGTGGGCTGGTCCCGGCGAGACGACTGCCCGCCGGGCGTTTCATTGGAAAAGTGTACCGAACCTGAATGACACTGTCGCCCCAGACTGAATCCAAATGTAAAGCAGTAATACCAGCCCTCTTCAAAGTTCGCTCTATACTTCGCTTTCGCGCAGGGGTACTCGTCCCGCCTTTCCGGCAGGACGTGTTGAGAGAGTCCCTTCGTACCAGTACGGATAATGCCGATGCTGGGAGCCGTATTTCCGCCACGCGTGCCCGCGCGCCTGGCGGAAGTCCATTCCCGATCGGCTCCAACAACTCGCTTGGAGCTTTCCATGAACGCCAATCCCAAATTCCTGGCCGCTACCGCCGAAGTCGACGCGGCGGCCGTCGCACCGCTGCCCAAATCGCGCCGCGTGTATGAAACGGGCTCGCGCCCCGACATCCGCGTCCCTTTCCGCGAGATCGAGCAGGACGACACACCGACCATGTTCGGTGGGGAAAAGAACCCGCCGCTGACCGTCTATGACTGCAGCGGCCCCTACACCGATCCCGACGCCAAGATCGACATCCGCCGCGGCCTGCCCGAACTGCGCCGCGCCTGGATCGAAGAGCGCGGCGACACGGAAGTGCTGTCGGGCCCGACCAGCGACTATGGCCGCGAACGCCTGACCGATCCCAAGCTGACGGCCATGCGCTTCGATCTGCAGCGCCCGCCGCGCCGCGCCAAAGCCGGCGCCAATGTGTCGCAGATGCACTACGCACGTCGCGGCATCATCACGCCCGAAATGGAATACGTGGCGATCCGCGAGAGCCTGCGCCGCGAACACTATCTGCAAACACTGCGCGACAGCGGCCCCGACGGCGAAAAAATGGTCAAGCGCCTGCTGCGCCAGCATCCGGGCCAATCGTTCGGCGCAGCCATTCCCGCCGCGATCACGCCGGCGTTCGTGCGCGACGAGATCGCGCGCGGCCGTGCCATCATTCCCGCCAACATCAATCACCCCGAAGTCGAGCCGATGGCCATCGGCCGCAACTTCCTGGTGAAGATCAACGCCAACATCGGCAACTCCGCCGTCAGCTCCGGCATCGGCGAGGAAGTGGAGAAGATGACCTGGGCGATCCGCTGGGGCGGCGACACGGTCATGGACCTGTCCACGGGCAAGCACATCCACGAAACCCGCGAATGGATCATCCGCAATTCGCCGGTGCCGATCGGCACCGTGCCGATCTACCAGGCGCTGGAAAAAGTCGACGGCAAGGCCGAAGACCTGACCTGGGAAATCTTCCGCGACACGCTGATCGAACAGGCCGAACAGGGCGTGGACTACTTCACGATCCACGCAGGCGTGCGCCTGCCGTTCATACCCATGACGGCCGACCGCATGACCGGCATCGTCTCGCGCGGCGGTTCGATCATGGCCAAGTGGTGCCTGGCGCACCATAAGGAGAGCTTCCTGTACGAGCGCTTCGAAGACATCTGCGAGATCATGAAGGCCTACGACGTCAGCTTCTCGCTGGGCGACGGCCTGCGCCCCGGCTCGGGTTACGACGCCAACGACGAGGCCCAGTTCGCCGAACTGAAGACGCTGGGCGAGCTGACGCAAGTCGCCTGGAAGCACGATGTCCAGGTGATGATCGAAGGCCCCGGCCACGTGCCGATGCAAATGATCAAGGAGAACATGGAGCTGCAACTGGAACACTGCCACGAGGCGCCGTTCTACACGCTAGGCCCCCTGACCACCGACATCGCCCCCGGCTACGACCACATCACTTCCGGCATCGGCGCCGCGCTGATCGGCTGGTACGGCACGGCGATGCTCTGTTATGTGACGCCGAAAGAGCACCTGGGCTTGCCAAACAAGAAGGACGTGAAGGACGGCATCATCACGTACAAGATCGCCGCGCACGCCGCCGATCTGGCCAAGGGCCACCCTGGCGCCGCGATCCGCGACAACGCGCTATCAAAGGCGCGCTTCGAGTTCCGCTGGGACGACCAGTTCAACCTGGGCCTGGACCCGGACACCGCAAAGGAATTCCACGATGAGACGCTGCCAAAGGATTCCATGAAGGTGGCGCACTTCTGCTCGATGTGCGGCCCGCATTTCTGCAGCATGAAGATCACGCAAGACGTCCGGGATTATGCAGCGGCGCAAGGCGTCAGCGAAAAGGACGCATTGCAAAAGGGAATGCAGGAGAAGTCAGTGGAGTTCGTTAAGAAGGGGGCTGAGGTTTATCATCGGCAGTGATTTTTTTTGGGTTGTGGCGGGCGGTTGAGTTGGGTTCTTGAGACGCCCGTCACGTCGGCGGCGTGGGGTACGCGGGTCAACGATTGCGGTCCGGAGCCTTCGCTCCGGACTCCCCCGTCGTCATCTTCGTCACTGCCTTTGGCAGTTCCTTCAGATTCCCTCGGGCTTATCGACTCCCCGCGTACCCCACGCCGCCGACGCGCCGGGCTCTGTCAGGTGCAATTTCACGTCAGCTGGGGCGGGCGGTTTTCTTAAGGTCTTACTCCACAGTGTGGGGTGGTGGAGGATCTTGCGGGGCCCGCTCCCGGCCGGCCGCGCGGGCGGCCTTTGGGAGCTTACGCATCGTCTTGCGTCGTTGCGTATTTCGCTTCGCGTGTGGGTTGCCGTGTTGGCGTTCTGCTTGAGGGTGGGCCTGGTTTGGAAGATCTTGCGGGGTCGTCCCTTGTCGGCCGCGCGGGCGGCCTCGGGGACTTGGCGGTGTCTTGCGGTTGGTGATGCCGCTGCGCGCACACCAAGCGAGGAACCCAAGCAATGCTGCAAATTTCAGCCGACGCTCGCAACAATCACTGGCCTCCCTTTTAGACGGGTGGCGCGCGTACAGGTCGGGCGAAGAAAGCGACTGCTGGCCGCGCGCCGCCCGTCGCTCCACCTCCCCCACCTGACGGCGGGACCAATAGAAAACCACCCGCCAAAAGCGCGCAAGCGACCAACGTCACAACACCCCGACAACGCGTATGCAGAAAGCGTCCGCCCGCGCGGACGCTTGAGGCGGGCCCCGCAAACCTCGTCATTAAGTCGCGCTCTAGCAGCGCGCAAACCAAGACGGCGCAGCTCGTCGCCGGGGTCGGGTGGGTGGCGCGCAACCTTGATGCGCCCGAGGGAATCTGAAGGCAG
>NZ_PCOQ01000017.1 GCF_002975275.1 Achromobacter sp. MYb9
GGGGGCGGGGGCGTTGGGGCAGGCGTGGCCGGGTCAGACCAGCGGGTCTTCGGGGCTGGATTCCGCCGGCAGGGGGCCGCCGGTCAGCACACGAACCAGATCAATGACGGTCAGGATGCCCATGGCAACGGACGCGTACAGCGCCGCCGTGTTGAACACCGCCAGGCGCATGCCGGTGACCGGCAGCACGGTGTCCATGCCGATGACGGTCTGCACCCAGCTGCCCTGCGCCATCAGCCACAGCACCCACAGCACCAGCAATTGGCAAAAGATGTGAGACACGCGGCGCGCAGCGGGTCCGAAACGCTCGACCAGCATGGTGACGCCGATGTGCTGGTGTTCGCGCAATGCAATGACGGCGCCTAGGAAGATCAGCCAGACAAAGGCCAGGCGGGATACCTCGTCAGACGCGTTGATGCCGGAATTGAACAGGTAGCGCAGCGCCACGTTGCCGAACAGCAGCACGACCATGACGGCCAGACAGGCCACCATCAGCCAGGTCTGTAGCGCAAAACACCAATCGGCGGCGCGGGCCAGCGGTGACCCGCCGCGCCGCCCGGAAGGGAAGGCTTGCATGTTTGTCTCCTACCCCGTTTTCCGGGGCTTTTTTCGCTTATGCTTTGGCGGATGTTAGCGCTAACATTTCAACTTTGGCAAGCCCCTGTTTTTTGCGTCAGACTACGCGCTTCCCACTCGACCACGAGGGCCAATGTCCGTCCGTAAACCTCGAAGTTCGCACGCTGGCCGCGTCACCATGCAAGAGGTGGCGCGCCGCGCCGGCGTCAGCGCCATCACCGTGTCGCGCGCATTGCGCACGCCGGACAAGGTGGCCGAAGCGCTGCGCCTGCGCATTGCGCGCGTCTGCCAGGAACTGGGCTATGTGCCCAACCACGCCGCCAGCGCGCTGGCGTCGGCGCGGTCGCAAACCATCGTGGTACTGATTCCGTCGCTAAGCAACGTGGTGTTCGTCGACATTATTTCGGGCATCAAGGAAGTGCTGGACCAGCATGGCTATCACATGCTGATCGGGGTGACCGGGTATTCGCCGGACGCCGAGGAAGCCTTGTTGCGCAAGTATTTGCAGCATTCGCCGGATGGGTTGATCTTGACCGGCATCGACCACAATCCCGGTACGTGGGCGTTGCTGCGCACGCAGCGGATGGCCACCGTGCACACGATTGAAACGCTGGCCGACGGCGAAGACATGAGCGTCGGCTTTTCCCAGTTCGACTCGGGCTACGCCGCTTGCCGTCATCTGGTGGAGCGTGGCCGCCGGCGCATCGGCATCATCGGCGCCCAATTGGACCCCCGTTCCTTGCGCCGCTGCGAAGGCGCGCGGCAGGCGTTGCGCGACGCGGGTTGCTACGACGCCACGCTGGAAATCATGACGCCCGAAAAATCCTCCATCAGCCTGGGCGCATCATTGCTGGAAACCTTGCGCCAGCAGCATCCGGATTGCGACGCCGTCTTCTTCTGCAACGATGACCTGGCGCAAGGCGCGGTGTTCCAGTGCGGCAGGCTGGGCGTGCGGGTGCCGGAGCAAATGGCGTTGATCGGCTTTCACGACCTGGCCGGTACGGCCTGGACCACGCCGCCCCTGTCCACCATTGCCACGCCGCGTTACCAGATCGGCGTATCGGCGGCGGGGCTGCTGATGCAGCATCTGTCGGGCGAACCCGTTGCCCTGCGGCACGTGGACCTGGGTTTCACGCTGGTGCAGCGCGAAACCAGCTGAACGGCGGGCCTAGCTTGCGCGGCGCATGGCCAGAAAAACACCCGAAGCCATGATCAGCGCCATGCCCGCCAGCGCCAGGCTGTCAGGGGGGCGCTGGAACCAGAATGTGCTGAACAGCACGGCCAGCAACAGCTGAAAGTAATTCAACGGCGCCAGCGTCGCGGCCGACACCCGCTGAAATGCGGCAATCAACAACACCTGCGCCAGTCCGCTGCATGCGCCCAGCGCGATGATGAGCGCGGTGTCGGCGGGCGTGGGCCAGGGATCCGGCAGGAAGAAAGGTGCTGGCAGCGCCGTGACGACCAGGCAGATGATGGCCGTGTACGCGTACTGCACCGGCCCGGGCACCTTGCCCGACAGCTTGCGCGTCAGCACCTGGAAGATTGCGTAGCAGACGGCCGACACCGCCATCAGCAGCGTGCCCAACAGCGGCAGGTCGGCGCCGGGCCGCACGATCAGCAGCATGCCGGCAAACCCTACGGCCACCGCTAGCCATTGCACGGGCCGCACGCGCTCGCCCAGCAACCAAGGCGACAGCGCCACCATGATGAGCGGCGACGTGAAGTAAATGGCGGTGGCTTCCGACAAGGGCATCCAGATCAGCGCGGTCATAAAGCAGGTGGCCACCGTGGCCAGCGTCACGCCGCGCAGCACCAGCAACGGCTTTTCGGGCGCGTCACGCAGGCGTAGCCCGTTACCGTGACGCCACAGCATGAAGACCGCAAGCACGATCACCGCCAGATACCGCATCACATTCAGGAACGGCGCGGGGTAGCGTTCCAGCATGTGCTTGGACCCCGCGTCAAACGTGGCAAATGCCACCAGCGCGGCGAAAAACAACAGGATCCCGGCGTTGCGGGTGGTGGACGAAGGCGGCAGGACAGCGGAGGGGATGGTGGACATGGCGGGGGACGGGCGTCAGGCGCCGCCGTGTCCCATGCCTTGCAGGAACGCATCCAGCGCCGGGCCGATCGCTTGCACCATGTAGCCGCCTTCCTGCACGACGACGGTGGGCACGCCCAGGCTGGCCACGCGCGCGCCGATGTCGCGGTAGGCGTCGATGTCCAGCTTCAGTACGCTGATGGGATCGTCTTTGTACGTGTCGAATCCCAAAGCCAGCACCAGGGCTTCGGGCGCGTAACGGCCAAGCGCCGTCAACGCCGTGTCCAGCGCGGCCAGGAAGGGGGCGTTGCCCGACCCGTGCGGCAGGGGCAGGTTCAGGTTGTAGCCTTCGCCCGCACCGTGCCCGCGCTCTTCGGCATAGCCCGTGTAGAACGGGTAATAGGCGCCGGGATCCGCATGCAGCGATACGGTCATCACATCCGCCCGGTGATAGAAGATGTTCTGAGTGCCGTCGCCGTGGTGCGCGTCCACGTCCAGCACGGCCACTTTGGACCAGGTCTGCAAGAGCCGGCTGGCGGCCGCGGCGCTGCTGTTCAGATAGCAGAAGCCGCCCGCGCGGTCGCGGTGGGCGTGGTGGCCGGATGGCCGGCACAAGGCATAGGCCATGCCGCCGGTGCTGGCCACGTGATCGGCGGCGGCCACGGCGCTATGGGTAGACCGCAGCGCCGAGCGCCAGGTCTGGGGCCCGATCGGGCAGGACAGGTCGCTAAGGTAGTAGCCCGTCTGCGCCACGATGGACGGCGACGGGCAGGGGCCGCGGCCCGCCTGCTCGATGCGGCCGTTGTAGTACGGAGACAGGTTCGGCAGCACTTCAGGCCCCGGATCCACGCCGGGCGCCTTCTGCGATTGCCAGCGGGCGTAAGCGGTTTCCAGGTAGTTCAGGTAGTCGGCGCTGTGTATGTTCTCTAGCGGCTTGCGGCCGTAGTCGGCCGGCGCTTCGACCTTGATTCCCCTTGCCGCCAGCGCGCCTTGCAGGCTTTCGGCCCGCGACGGCAAGTCGGTGGGCGCGCTGAGGCGGCCCAACCGCATGAATTGCTGCGGGGTGTGCAGCAACTGCTCTTCCGAGAAAAACGCCTTCATGATGGTCCTCGCTGACGCGTCAAGCCTGCTTGATTTCGATTTCGACGAAAACGAACTCGGTTTCGCTGGGGTTGATGACGTTGTGCTCCACGCCAACGGGTCGATAGTAGGCGACGCCGGTCGTAAGCTGGCTGGTGATCGGGCCATCGGGGGTATCCAGCAGCAGGGGGCCGGTGGTTTGCGGCACCACCACGTAGTTCATGCCGTGGCGGTGCCAGCCGGTTTCCCCGCCCGGCGGAAAGCGCCATTCAGTGACGGTGACCTGGTCATTGTCGATCTGCACGGTGGGGACGGCTGCGGGGCGTTGCACGGGGAGTTCTCCTGGTGTTGTGTTCGGGTTCGCGGGGCGTGTTCAGGCCATTGTGGCCTGAGTCGGATCCCAGTGTTGGCCGGGCACGGCGGCGATCAGTTGCCGGGTGTAGGCATGTTGCGGGTTGTCGAAAATCTGCGCGGGCGAGCCGTACTCGACGACTTTGCCCCGATGCATGACCAGTACCGAATTGCAGATCTGCGCGGCGACGCGAAGGTCGTGGGTGATGAACACCAGCGCAATCTGCAGGCGTTGCTGCAGGTCGTGCAGCAGTTGCAGCACCTGGGCTTGCACGGACACGTCCAGCGCCGATACCGATTCGTCGGCGACCAGCACCTTGGGCTCAAGCGCCAGGGCGCGGGCGATGCCGATGCGCTGCCGCTGCCCGCCCGAAAATTGATTGGGATAGCGGTCGAAAGCGGACGGGTCCAGCCCCACCAGCGACAGCAGTTCGCGCACCCGGGTTTCAGCTTGTGCGCGCGGCACGCCGTTGGCGACGGGGCCGTCGCTGATGATGCGTCCGACCGTATGGCGCGGGTTGAGCGACGCGAACGGGTCTTGGAAGATCATCTGGATGTCGTGGCGCAGGGGCCGGAAGCGCGACTCCGACATGGCGGCGATGTCCTGCCCATTGAAGATCAGCTGGCCACCATTGATACCGACCAGTTTCAGCAGGCACTTGCCGATGGTCGACTTTCCCGAACCCGATTCGCCCACGATGCCCAGCGTCTCGCCGCGCCGAACGGCAAAGCTCACGCCATCCACCGCGTGCACCTCGCGCTTTCCACCCAGCCAGCCGTGGCCGATCACATACGTCTTCTTCAGGTCCTTGACCTCGAGCACGGGGTGGTCGTCCGCCGCGGCCACGCGTTCTTCGCCGCGGCGATGCGGCACCGCGGCAATCAGACGTTGGGTATACGGATGGCGAGGGCGGTTCAGCACCTCGTCGGCAGGGCCTTGTTCCACCAGCACGCCCTTTTCCATGACGGCGACGCGATGGGCGATCTCGGCCACGACGCCGAAGTCGTGCGTGACGAACATCACGCCCATGCCTTTTTCCTTCTGAATGCGGGCGATCAGCGCCAGGATCTGCGCCTGGGTGGTGACGTCCAGGGCGGTCGTCGGTTCGTCGGCGATCAGCAGCGCCGGCTCCAGCGCCAGCGCCATCGCGATCATGACGCGCTGCCGCTGCCCACCGGACAGGCGGAAAGGGTAGACGTGATACAGGGTGGCGGGATCCGGCAAACCCACGAAGGCCAGCAGTTCCAGCGTGCGCTTTAGCCGTTCGGCGCCCGGGTAGGCGTTGTGGACGCGCATGACTTCGCTGATCTGGTCGCCCACCGTCATCAGCGGGTTCAAGGCCGACAGGGGCTCCTGGAAAATCATCGCCATGTCTTTTCCGCGCATGGCTTGCAGCGTGGCTTCGTCCTGCCGCAGCAGGTCCTTGCCGCGAAACAGAATGCGGCCTTGTTGCGGTGTCAGGTAGTCGGGCAACAAGCCCATGATGGCGTTGGCGCTCATGGACTTGCCCGAGCCCGATTCGCCGACGATGCACAGGATTTCTCCTGCCCGGATGTCGTACGACACGTCTTGCACGGCAAAGGGGCGATCGCCGCCGCGGGGCAGGGCGATGCTCAGGTTCTGGATGGACAGCAGAGGCGTGGCTTCGGTCATGTCGGCCTCCTATTCGCCGCGCTTGCGCAGTTGCGGGTTCAGGGCGTCGTTCAGCCCTTCGCCGATCAGGTTGATGGCCAGCACGGTCAGCAGGATCGCCACGCCGGGCCAGACGCTCATCCACCAGGCTTCGCGGATCATCGTGCGCGCGGCGCCGATCATGAAGCCCCAGCTCATCAGATTACGGTCGCCCAGCCCCAGGAAGGACAGCGATGATTCCGTCAGGATGGCGGTTGCCACCATGAACGACGCCGACACAATGATGGGCGACATGGCGTTGGGCAGGATCTGAGTGCTGACGATGCGGGCGGGCGTCTGGCCGATGACAATCGCCGCCTGCACGAACTCGCGCTGCTTGAGGGTCATGAATTCCGACCGCACCAGGCGCGCCGCCGGTGGCCATGACACGATGGCGATGGCCCCCATGATGGAATAGACGGACGGGCTCAGGATGGCCACCAGCACGACCGCCATCGCCAGCTGCGGAATGGTCTGGAAGAATTCGGTGAAGCGCATCAGCGCATCATCCACGCGGCCGCCGCAGTACCCTGCGACGGCACCGACCAGGATTCCGAAGAGGAGCGCCACGGCGGTCGACAGAAGACCCACCATCAGCGACACCCGGGCGCCCCATACCAGGCCGGCCGTGATATCGCGGCCCAGCATGTCGGTGCCGAAGGGGTAGTCGGCATTGGTGAAGGGTGGAATCAGCGGGTCCGCCACCATCATCCACGGGGACTCCTCGTACAGCAGCGGGGCGGCCAGCGCCACGACAACCACGACAAGCATGATGGCAAGACCCGCCACCGCGCCGTAGTTGCGCATGTATCGTTGGGCGAATGACTTCATGCGGCGGCTCCTTGCTGCGCACCGGCGCCGATGCGCGGATCGATCAGGCGGTACAGCACGTCGGTCAGCAGGTTGAACACCACCACCATGATGGAGGTGACGAGGAAAATGCCCAGCAGCAGCTGGTAGTCGCGTTGCAACAGGGCGTCGAACATCAGGCGGCCGATGCCGGGCCAGGCGAACACGGTTTCGGTCAGCACCGCGCCGCCGGCCATCTGGCCCAGCTGGATGCCGGCGAATGTGATGACCGGCAGCAGCGCATTGCGCAGCACATGGGTGCGGATGACGCGGCTGGGGCTCACGCCCTTGGCGCGCGCCGTCTTCACGAAATCCATGCCGATGACTTCAAGCATGGAAGCGCGCGTCAGCCGCACGTACACGGCCATGAAGAAGCAGCCCAACGTGATGGTGGGCAAGACCAGGTGCTGGGCGATGTCCGCCGCGCGCGCCAAGCCGGTCAAGCCGGAGCCCACGGTCTCCATGCCGAAGGCCGGCAGCCAGCCCAGCACCACCGAGAACAGCAGAATGCCCATCAGCGACAGCCAGAAGAGCGGCGTGGCGTACAGCAGCAGCGCACCCGTCATGACCGAACTGTCGATCCAGCGGCGCTTGTTCCGGTAGCGGGCCTTTGCGGCGACGACGCCCAGGAAGACGCCCAGCACGATCGAGAACACGAAGGCGCAGGACATCAACAGGAAGGTCGCGGGCAGGCGTTCCACGATCAGGTCCAGCACGGGCACGTGATTGCGGTAGGAAAAGCCCAGGTCCAGCTGGACCACGCCCTTCAGATACAGCATCAACTGGGTCAGGATCGGCTTGTCCAGGCCGAAGGCCACGCGCAACTGATCGACATAGGCGGCGTCGCCCGCGCCGGCCTGGCCCGCCAGCACGGCGGCGGGATCCCCCGGCGCCAGGCGGATCAGGAAGAAATTGATGATCACCACGCCCAGCACGACCACCAGGGCCTTGCCGATGCGAGAAACAAGGAAAGACAGGAATTTCATGCTCTGGGTCCTCTCTGGACGGGCGCGGGCTGCCTGGGCAACCTCCGTCGCGCGGCCGGGATCCGCCGCCGCGGGGACTCCGCGGCGGCGTCTTGCTGCGCTTACTTCTCGATGTACACGTCGTCGAACGACTCGTTCAAGCCGATGGCGGTCTTGACCAGGTTCTTCACGTTGCCGCGATACAGGGTGGGGAACTCCATGTCCACCAGGAAGCCGTTGGCGACTTCATTGACCAGCGTCGTCTGCAGCGAGGTGTAGAGCGCCTGGCGCTTGGCCGGATCGACTTCGGAGGCGGCGGCTTCCCATTGCTTGTCGGTCTCGGGGTTGCTGTAGCCCTGCACGTTGGCGAACGGCGAGCCCTTGACGATGTTGGACGTGATGTACAGCCGCTGCACGCCCAGCGCGGGGTCGCCGTACTGGTAGGTGAAGGTCGTGGTCATGTCGAAATCCCAGTTGCCCGTGCGGCTGGCCCAGCCGCCTGCGTCCGTCGATTCCAGGTTGACCTTGAAACCCAGCTGTTCCAGCGCCTGCTTGGTGTATTCACCCAGGCGGTCCCAGGTGGAGCCGTAAGGGAAGCTCAGCTGGCGGATCGTGTAGTCCTCGGGCTTGATGCCCGATTCCTTGATCAGCGCGCGCGCCTTCTTCATGTCGAAGGGCATGGCCGGCATGTTCTTGTCATAGAACATCTCGGTGGTCACGAAGGGGCTGGTCGACACCTTGCCCAGGCCGAAGAAGATGTTGTTGACGACCATGTTGCGGTTCATCGCGGCCATGACCGCCTGGCGCACCTTCAGGTTGTCGAACGGCGGCTTGCGCATGTTGAAGATCAGGTAGGCCTGCGGCGAGAACATTTCCCAGCCCGCCGTGGTGTATTCCACCTTGGGCAAGGCGCGCAGGCGCTTGATGTCCACGTTGTCCACATCGCCGCCGCGCAGCACGTCCACGCTGCCGCGCTCGAACGCCACGGCGCGCGAAGCCGCGTCGGGAATCACGTTGAACACCAGTTCGTCCAGATACGGCATGCCCGGCTTCCAGTACGCCGGGTTTCGCGTCAGCTTGATGTATTCGCCGCGCTTCCATTCCTTGAACATGAAGGGGCCCGTGCCCACCGGCTTCTGGTTGGCCGGGTTGGTCATGTAGTCGGTGCCGGCATAAAGATGCTTGGGCATCATCGGCGCAAAGCCCGGCTCGAACATCAACATGAAGGCGGGAAAGGGCGTCTTCAGTTTGATGACGACGGTCTTGGCGTCGGGCGCCTGCACCGAATCGACGAACTTGTTCAGGATCACACGGGCGCGTGCATGCGTCTTGGGCAGCATGTCGGCCAGCGAGAACACGACGTCTTCCGACGTGAACGGCTTGCCGTCATGCCACTTGACGTTGTCTTGCAGGTGGAACGTGTAGGTCAGGCCGTCGGCCGCGGCTTCCCACGATTTGGCCAGGCCCGGCTGCGGCTTCAGGTCGGTGGAATAGGTCAGCAGGCTTTCATAGATCTTGCCCGCGACGAATTGCGTGGGGCCTTGCTGGTTGATGGCCGTGACGATCACGGGCGGCTCCGGCTGAACGATCATGTTCAAGGTGCCGCCCTTGGTCTGGGCCAGGGCATGCGTGGCGGGCAGCGCGGCCGCAAGGACCAATGCGCCGAACTTCAAGGAGAACCATTTCTTCGATTTCACTGCGAGCCTCCGGGCTGGAAAGGGACTGACAGGTGACCGCCGTCGCGCGGCGGGATGCCGGGCAATAACAAGCAAACCTCGTGCCACCTGCATTTCTCAGGGGTACTACGGGTGAAGCCGATACAACCATGCTTCATACAGGTGCTGGGTAAGGCGGCCGCGCACCATTGCGGCGAAATCGGCGGTGCTAACGCGCGGCGTTGGCGCGCGCCACCATGGCATCAAGCAGCACGTTGCAGCCTGCTTCCAGATGCTCGGGCTGCGCGTCTTCAATCTCGTTGTGGCTGATGCCGTCCTTGCAGGGCACGAAGATCATCGCCGTCGGGGCGACCGCGGCCATGTAGACCGCGTCGTGCCCCGCGCCGGTCACGATGTTCATGGCGGGCAGGCGGCGGTTGGCCGCGCCCTGGCGCACCTTTTCCACCAGATCCGGGTCGAAGGGCGTGGGAAGGAAGGTCTGCACGTCTTTCACTTCAACCCGCACGCCATGCGCGACGGCAATGTCGTCGCAGGCGCGGCGCCAGGCCTGGTCCATGCGCGCCAGCGTCGCTTCGTCTTCATGGCGAAGGTCCGCGGTGAACCGGACCTGGCCCGGGATGACGTTGCGCGAACCCGGATAGGCGTGAATTTCGCCCACGGTGCCGCGCCCATGCGGCTGGTGCGTGTTTGCAATGTTGATCACCGCTTGCACCAGGAAACTGGCGGCGAACAGCGCGTCGCGGCGAATCGCCATGGGCGTAGGGCCGGCGTGCATCTCCATGCCCGTCACCGTGATGTCGTACCACCGCAGGCCCAGCGAGCCGGTCACCACGCCGATGATCTTCTCTTCATGCTCCAGGATCGGGCCCTGTTCGATATGCGCCTCGAAATAGGCGTCGACCGGCCTTCCACCGACGGGGTCGGCGCCTGCGTAGCCGATCGCCTGAAGTTCATCGCGCACCGCCAGACCCTGGGCGTCTCGCGCCGACAGCGCCGTCTCCAGCGGGAACTTGCCCGCGAACACGCCGGATCCCATCATGACCGGCACGAAGCGCGATCCTTCCTCGTTCGTCCAGATGGCCAATTCCAGCGGCGCTTCGGTCTCGACGCCTGCGTCGTTCAGCGTGCGCATGACCTCAAGCCCGGCCAGCACCCCATAACAGCCGTCGAACTTGCCGCCCGTGGGCTGCGTATCGATATGGCTGCCGGTCATCACGGGCGGCAGATCGTTGTTGCGGCCGGCGCGGCGCGCGAAGATGTTGCCGACCTGGTCCACTCGCACCGTCATGCCGGCGTCGCGCATCCAGCCCGTCACAAGGTCTCGGCCCTGTCCATCCAGCGCGGTCAGCGCCAGACGGCAATTGCCGCCCTTGGGCGTGGCGCCGATCTGCGCCAGATCCATCAGTGATTGCCACAGCCGCTTGCCGTTGATGGAAAGGGAAGACGATGTCATGGGTTGCCTCGAAGGTCTGTGAATGAATCGAAGTCTTCGCGCAGGCGCGCCAGGATGCCCAGCAAGTGCGTATGCATGGCATGCCGTGCCCGGATCGGGTCCCGCGCCACGATGGCATTCAGGATGCGCTGGTGTTCGGCATGGGCGGCGGCCCACGCCTGCGTGGTGACGAAGTAATCCTGCATGCGGCTGTACACCGGGCTCGCCTGGCTGAGATTCCACAAATGCGCGACGGCCGACGCCAACGCCGCGTTGCCGCAAGCGACGGCGATGGCGCTATGGAATTCGCGGTCGTGGCGGCCGGGCGAATCGGTCAGCGACATGTCGGCATGCGCGTCGCGGATGGCGGCGATCTGCGCGGGCGTCGCCTGGTGCGCGGCAAGCGCGGCGCATTCGGGCTCGATCAGCATGCGGGCTTCCAGCAGGTCGAAGGGGCCGAAGTCGTCGCGGTCCGCCGCGGCGTGCGATGCCGAACCGGCGGTCGCTGGAAATCCGGCGCCATCCGGCGCGATGGTCACGAACACGCCAGAACCGACCCGCACTTCCACGTAACCCTCGATCTCCAGGGCGATCAAGGCTTCGCGGATCGACGCCCGGCTGACCTGCAATTGTTCCGCCAGTTCGCGCTCGGACGGCAGCCGCCCGCCGCGGGGGAAATCACCCGCACGGATCCGGCCGGCGATCTGGTCGGCGATCATGCGGTACAGCCGGGTAGCAGCGACAGCCTGGAACGTGCTCATGGCGTGATTGCCAACTTGAATGGCCTGGTGGTCAGGCCACCAATATAGGCATGCCGCCATTGAAATAGAAGAGAAATATCGGTGATTCAGGGAAAACGATCAGAGGGATTTCACGTCTTCCTAGCAAGTGGTCAGGCCAGTTAGGCATGATCTGAAACGCCCCCGGGCTTTACAGTTTTAGAACAATTGGCCAACAAAACCGCCGGGCTTCGGCGGCTCCGCAAATCGATAATTCCGCCGGCCCGATGTCGGGCTGGAGGCCGTCCGCCGATGGGCGGCAGGGAGATGCGGAGTGGGAATGGGGGCAATGCGGGCGGCCCGGCTGGAGGGCTGGGCGATTGGCGTGGGGCTGCTGGTGTTCGCCTTGTGCTGGCTGCCCCTGCTGGACCGGGGGGCGCTGGCGCCGCCCACCGACAATATCGAGCAATTGACCTGGGTGCGCAGCCTGGAATGGGGGTATTACAAGCATCCGCCGTTGCCGACGTGGCTGCTATGGCCGGTGGTCCAGTTGCTGGGATGGTCGGCGTGGGCAACGTATGTCGCGGGTGCGGCGTGCACGTTGGGCGCTTTCGCGCTGCTGTGGCGCCTGATGCGCGAACTGCGCGGGCGCGCCTATGCCATGACCGCTTTGCTGGCCGGCTTGTGCGTCACCTTCTACAACGGCCGCCTGTACTTCTATAACCACGAGATCGTGCTGATTCCGCTGGTGGTGGGCTGCGCGGCTGCCTGTTGGAAGGCCTACACGACGCGCCGTATCGGCTGGTGGCTCGCGCTCGGTGTCTGCCTGGGGTTGGGCGCCTTGGCCAAGTACCAGGTGGCGGTGGCGGGCGTGGCCGTGCTCGTCTTCTGGCTAAGCCAGCGTGGCTGGCGCGACCCGATGCAGGGGTTTGGCTTGCAGGTGGCCGGGCTGACGGCGTTGGCGGTGTTTTCGCCGCATCTGGTCTGGCTGGCAGCCAACGACTTTGAGTCGGTGGGCTACGCCATGTCATCGTCGCTGGCGGCCAGTTTGCCGTGGCCCGCCCGCGCGCAAGAAGTGGTGCGATGGTGGGGCGACCAGTTGCTGAACCGAGCCATGCCGGCATGGGTGCTGTTGGGGGCGGTGTGGCTGCTGGCGCGGCGCCGGCCATGTCGCGGGGTCGTTCCGGGATCGCCAGTCGCTGCGTCTGGCGATCCCGGGCGCGCGCTGTTACTGGCCTTCGGTTTCACGCCGCTGGTCTTTGTCAGCACGATGACGCTGGCCACCGGTTCGCACGTTCAACTGCATTGGGGCACGCCGTATCTGTTGTTCGCGGTCCCGGCCGCGATGGAACTGCTGCGCGGCCGCGCAGGGTGGGGGCGTGTCAGGCCACGGGAAGCAGCAGCGGTGTTCATGCTGATTCAAGTGCTGCTGATGGCGCGCGTGGAACTGACCTCGCCCGCGGGGGCGGGCTTGGCACGCCGTGCGGCGGACTGGCGGTATTTCGATTCCCAGGCGTTGGCGCATGCCCTGCATGGGCGGGCCACGCAAGCCTTGGGCGGGCCGGTCCGGGTGATCTCGGGGCCGCCGGCGGAAGCTGGCGCACTGGCTTTGCGGCTGCCCGAGCAGCCCCTGGTACTGATCGACGGGCAGTTGCGCTTCAGCCCGTGGGTGCCCCCCGGGTTGGCGGCCGCATGCGGAGCGCTGGAACTCAGCATGAATGCGCATCCGCCGGGCTACGAGCCGGTCGGCGCGGGTTTCCCCGGCCTGTACTGGCGGGTGCTTCCGCCCGGCGCCGCCTGCGGCGCAAACGACTAGGCAGGGCCTACTGCGCGTCGCCGTCCGGCTCCGGCGTTTGCGTGAAGGCGCGCACCAGGCGGGCGATGCCGTCCAATTCGTCGTGCGCGCCCACCACCCATTCCGGCTTTTCGAACGGGCTGTCCGACGGCGTCTTGTCCAGGTTCGCCTTCAGGTCATCCAGCAGTTCCAGCGCCATATCGGTCGCCTGGGGGCTGCTGCGGGTGGAAAGGGCGATGGCGATCGCCAACGCCTGGCGCATGGCCAGCAAGCGGCCTTCCAGTTCAGTGTCCATGAGGGTGTCCTTTTTCTGCATCGTGAATGGGCGCATTTTAAGGGCCAGACCGCTCGCGCATTCGCTTGGCTCGAGGTTTGCGCAAGATCAAGGTGGGAAGGGCGCTGCAGGCGAATAATCCGGGTTATGCAAGCCGCCCTACGCCCACTCGTTTCAGAACCACCGGCCCCTGCCGCCGCCGAGCCATTTTTCCCGCCCCAGTTGCTGGCCAGGCTGGACAAAAACGGGCCTCGCTACACCTCTTATCCCACGGCTGACCGCTATCACGCCGGTTTCGGCGAAGAAGACTACCGGCAGGCGTTGCAACAGCGGCGCGCCGCCACGCCCGACGAGCCCCTCTCGCTCTACGTGCACATCCCATTTTGCGATTCGGTCTGTTACTACTGCGCCTGTAACAAGGTGGTGACGCGGCATCACGAACGCGCAGCCCGCTATCTGGATGCGCTGGCCCACGAAATCGCCTTGCATGTTAAGGAACTGGGCGCGGGCGTCCCGGTGTCGCAGCTGCATTTCGGTGGCGGCACGCCCACCTTCCTGTCCGACGACGAACTGACCCGCCTGATGCAAGACCTGCGGGCGGGTTTCCGGTTCGAGCCGGATGCGGAAATCTCGATCGAGGTCGACCCGCGCACGGCCACGCCTGCGCGCCTGGCTCATTTGCGGCAGTTGGGCTTCAACCGGCTGAGCTTCGGTGTGCAGGATTTCGACCCGAAAGTGCAGGTGGCGGTGCACCGGGTGCAGTCCTTCGAAGACGTGCGGGCGCTGATGCAAAGCGCCAGAGCGCTAGGCTACGACTCGGTCAACGTAGACCTTATCTACGGGCTGCCCTTGCAGACGACCCAATCGTTCACGCGCACGATCTCGCAGGTCGTGGCGCTGCGGCCTGATCGCATCGCGTTGTACGCCTATGCGCACTTGCCGGAACGTTTCAAGCCGCAACGCCGTATCAACGACGCCGACTTGCCCGACCGCACCACCCGCGTCGGCCTGCTTAGTTCGGCCATCGACGGCTTCCTGCAGCAGGGCTACACGTACATCGGGATGGACCATTTCGCGTTGAACACCGACGCGCTCGCCATCGCCAAGCAGCGCGGCGAACTCCACCGGAATTTCCAGGGCTACAGCACGCAGCCCGACCGCGATCTGGTTGCGCTGGGCGTGTCGGCCATCGGCCGCATCGGCAATACCTACAGCCAAAACGCCAAAGTCCTGGACGCCTACTACGCCGCCATCGAGTCCGGGCATTTCGCCGTCGAGCGCGGCTTGGCGCTCAATGCCGACGACCTGGCCCGGCGCGAGGTCATCATGGACATCATGTGCCAGGGCCGCGTGGAATTCGCGCGAATCGAGGCGCGCCATGGCCTGCGCTTCGGCGACTATTTCAGCCGCGAATTGCTGCAAATGGCGAACCTGGCCGAATTGGGCCTTGTGAATTTGCGCGCGGGCGAGGTCCAGGTGACCGGGCTGGGCTGGTATTTCGTGCGCGCCGTCGCCATGGCGTTTGACGGCTATTTGCGCAGCGTAAGCACCAGCGCCAGCTATTCCCGCATCATCTGAGCGGCCTGGGCAAGGCGCCTCGGGCGCCTTGCGCATCATTATTCGGCGAACTTCTCGCGCAGGTACAGCGCCAACGACAGGTCGTCGGCCAGCTGCAGCTTGCGCATGGCCCGGCGCTTGTGCGTGCTGACCGTCTTTTTGCTACGCATGAGCCGGACGGCGATCTGCGTCACCGATAACCCCTGACTGATATGCCGAAGAATTTCCACCTCCGAGGTGGTCAGGAGCGCTTGCGGGTGCGTGGGCTGCAGTGGGCGGATCTTGCCTTCTTCGACTGACAGGAAGGGGGCCTTGCCGTTCAGTACTCCGCGGATC
The DNA here is from genome assembly GCF_002975275.1 of Achromobacter sp. MYb9. GTDB lineage: Bacteria > Pseudomonadota > Gammaproteobacteria > Burkholderiales > Burkholderiaceae_B > Achromobacter. Next base: position 15,324 of record NZ_PCOQ01000017.1, read on the forward strand.
ATGTCCGGCAGCAAGACCATCCCCCATTGCTTGGCCAGGTACCCGTTGGACCCCGCGCGAAAGGCGGCATACTGCGTTTCATAGAGATTGCCGGCCGAAAACGTGATGATCGCCAGATTGGGGTGGTATCGACGCAGGCGGCGCAGGTAATTGACGCCATCCCAGGGTTCCTGGGGCAGGTAAAAATCTATCAGGGCCACGTCACAGGGCGTTTGGCCGAGCTTTTCCAACAGGGAACGCGCCGAGGTTTCTCGATGGACGACCCGGAAGCCCGGGCGGCTTTCCAGGTAGGCGGCCACCCCCAGCGCCACCACGGGATGGTCGTCCAGCACGGCGACCCGAATGGTGGGGGGAGGGCGCGACAGCAGCAGGTGCCTGCGAGCGCCTGGGCGATCATCGCTGTCGCCGCTGCGAGGCGGAGACGAAAAGAATGACGCCACGGTCACAGGCGTTGAAACAGATTTCATCGATGCCCCATAGGCCGGTAAAAAGGAACGCCGGTTGCGGTTTCATCCGGTTCAGGGCGAAATCCGAAGCATGCGTCGCGGTTGTCTGAAATTTGCGAAGGCAGATTACGTTTTCGTGCGGTTGTCCGGACAGGAAAAGCGCCAAAATCAGACTGTTGCACCCTTGGCCTGATATAGAGCGTAAGCATGTTGAAGAAGATCCTGGTGTTAGGGCGAGACGGTCAATTGGGTTTTGAGCTCAGGCGCAGCCTTGCGCCGCTGGGCATCGTGGCAGCGGTGGGCAAAAGCGAGTGCGACCTGACCTACCCCCTGCAGCTGGCGCGCGTGGTCCGCCGCGAAAAACCCGACGTCATCGTCAATGCCGCCGCGCTGACGTCGGTCGAGCGCGCCGAAGAAGACGTAGTGCGGGCCATGCGGATCAACGGCGAGGCCGCGGGCGAGCTCGCCGCCCTGGCGGCAAGCCGGGGCGCGCTGATTGTCCATTACTCGTCCGATTACGTGTTTGATGGCGCCAAACCGGATCCTTACGTCGAAACCGACACGCCCGCGCCGCTGAATGCCTATGGGCGCAGCAAGCTCGCGGGCGAACGCGCCGTCCAGGTCATGAATCCGGCGCATCTCGTGTTCCGCACGTCGTGGATCTACGGCGTCTTCGGCAACAGCTTCCTGCGATCCATGCTGATGGCGTTGCGGCAGCCCGAGCCGCTGCGCGTTGTCAGCGACCAGCGAGGCGCGCCGACCGGCGCCGCGTTCGTTGCCGACGTGACGGCGTTCGCGGTGGCGCGCTATTTGCGCGGCGGCGACGGATTCCCGTTCGGGCTGTATCACCTTGCGGCCGCAGGCCATGCCTCCTGGCACGAATACGCCTGCTTTGTTGCAGAGCAGGCGCGGATCGCGGGGCTGCCCATCACGCTGACGCCGGCCGACATCCAGCCCGTCCCCTCCAGCCAATACCCCTCCACGGCGCGCAGGCCCTTGAACTCCTGCCTGGACACCGGTTTGCTCGAACGGCAATTCGGAATCCACTCGCCGCCATGGCGGGACGGCGTGCGGCACGCGCTGGCTGCCATCGTGGGCAGCCGCAACCTGGCGTGAGAGGGCGGTTGTCTCGTTTACGCGACGGAAAGGGCGCAAATGGTGCTACAATCGGCAACGATAAACGCAATTGATCCGTTGATCTTGATTGCGCCACTTTGCTTCGCGCCGCCTCGGGCGCGTACCAACAGGCTTAGAACCATGTTTTTCCCGCTGGCACGAACTACGACCCGGAACTTTCGCCCTATGTCGCGTTAGTTTTTCGTGCGTCGGGTTTCACCGTGTCAGGTCAGCGGTAGGACTCAGCAAGACAACCACTAGAACGCGGCTCTCAGGCCGCGTTTTTCGTTTCCGATTTTCGTTTTTTCCAGTTCCAAGAACCCCAGGAAGCACTCCCGATGGTACAGATCACATTGCCCGATGGTTCGCAGCGCCAATATCCGGGACCGGTAACGGTCGCCGAAGTGGCGCAATCGATCGGTACGGGCTTGGCCAAGGCCGCCTTGGGCGGCCGCGTGACGGTCGAAGGCGCGGAATCCAAGCTGGTCGACACCAGCTTCCGCATCGAAGGCGACGCTCGCCTGGCGATCGTGACCTCCAAGGACGCCGACGGCCTTGACCTGATCCGCCACTCCACGGCCCACTTGCTGGCCTACGCCGTCAAGTCCTTGTTTCCTGACGCCCAGGTCACCATCGGCCCCGTGATCGACAACGGCTTCTACTACGATTTTTCGTACAAACGCCCGTTCACCCCGGAAGACCTGGCCGCCATCGAAAAGAAGATGGCCGAATTGGCCAAGAAGGACGAAGTCGTCACGCGCGAAGAATGGTCGCGCGACGACGCCGTCGAATTCTTCAAGGGCATCGGCGAGACCTACAAGGCCGAGATCATCGCTTCGATTCCCTCGAACGAGCCGCTCAGCCTGTACCGCGAAGGCGATTTCATCGACCTGTGCCGCGGCCCGCACGTGCCGTCCACGGGCAAGCTGAAAGTCTTCAAGCTGATGAAGGTGGCGGGCGCCTATTGGCGCGGCGACAGCAAGAACGAGATGCTCCAGCGCATCTACGGCACCGCCTGGGCGACCAAGGAAGACCAGGAAGCCTACCTGCACATGCTGGAAGAGGCCGAACGCCGCGACCATCGCAAGATCGGCCGCGAACTTGATCTGTTCCACTTCCAGGACGAAGCGCCGGGCCTGATTTTCTGGCACCCGAAGGGCTGGGCCCTGTGGCAGCAGGTCGAGCAATACATGCGCGCCGTGTACAACAACAACGGCTACCAGGAAGTCAAAGCGCCGCAGATCCTGGACCTGTCGCTGTGGAAGAAGACGGGTCACTGGGACAATTATCGTGAAAACATGTTCACGACCGAGTCCGAGAACCGGGTCTATGGCTTGAAGCCGATGAACTGCCCGGGCCATGTGCAGATCTTCAATTCCGGCCTGCATTCCTATCGCGAGCTGCCGCTGCGCTATGGCGAATTCGGCCAGTGCCATCGCAACGAACCCTCGGGCTCGCTGCACGGCATGATGCGGGTGCGCGGTTTCACGCAGGATGACGGCCACATTTTCTGTACCGAAGAACAGCTTCAGGACGAATGTGCCGACTTCACGGCCCTGCTGCAAAAGGTCTACCGCGACTTCGGCTTCACTGAAGTGCTGTACAAAGTCGCCACGCGTCCTGAAAAACGCATCGGCTCGGACGAAGTCTGGGATACGGCCGAACAGGCCCTGATGGAAAGCTTGCGCCGCACGGGCTGCGAATTCGAGATTTCGCCCGGGGAAGGCGCCTTTTACGGCCCGAAGGTGGAATACACCCTGAAGGACGCCATCGGCCGTCACTGGCAATGCGGTACCATCCAGGTCGACTTCTCCATGCCCGTGCGCCTTGGCGCCGAATACGTGGACCAGAATGACCAGCGCCGTCCGCCGGTCATGTTGCACCGTGCCATCCTGGGTTCGCTCGAGCGTTTTATCGGTATGCTGATCGAAAACCATGCCGGCGCGATGCCTCCCTGGCTGGCTCCGGTGCAGGCTGTCGTATGCTGCATTTCCGAACCTTCAGCCGATTATGCGGCTGAAACCACACAAAGCCTGAAAAAACAAGGCTTTAGAGTAGAGTCCGATTTGCGTGGTGAAAAAATCACTCGTAAAATTCGGGAGCACAGCCTGCAAAAGGTGCCGTACATTCTTGTCGTCGGCGACAAGGAGAAGCAAAACGGCACCGTAGCCGTACGCGGTCTGGGCGGACTGGACCTTGGCGCCATCGCATACGACGAGTTCGTCGCGCGATTGTCCGAGGATGTGTCCACCCGTCGCGACGTCAATCAACCTGATAGCAGTGCTGCTTAACATTTCTAGGAGCTTTCAACATCGCCACTGAAAAAGCCAATCGCATCAACGGTGAAATCCGCGTCCCCGAGGTGCGCCTGATAGGTCTGGAAGGGGAACAGCTGGGCATCGTCAAGATCGCCGACGCGTTCCGTCTTTCCGAGCAAAGCGACGTGGATCTGGTGGAAATCGCGCCGAACGCCGAGCCGCCGGTCTGCCGTTTGATGGACTACGGTAAGTTCAAGTACCAAGAGCAGAAGCGTCAAGCCGAAGCTCGTTCCAAGCAGAAGGTCATCCAGGTCAAGGAAGTCAAATTCCGTCCGGCCACCGACGAGGGCGACTACCAGGTCAAGCTGCGCAATTTGCGCCGCTTCCTCGAAGAGGGCGACAAGGCCAAGGTGACGCTGCGCTTCCGTGGCCGCGAAATGGCCCACCAGGAACTTGGTATGCGCGTGCTTGAACGTGTGCGTGACGATCTGCTGGAACTTGCCCAGGTCGAAGCCATGCCGAAGCTCGAAGGCCGTCAGATGGTCATGGTGCTGGCGCCCAAGAAGAAGGCCGTGCCCGCTGCGGGCAAGCCTGAGTCGGCGGCGTAAGTTCCAGCCTTGGCCTTCCCTGGAGGGCTAGGCCGCTTCCCATCCGACCCGCCGTCCATTGCGTGACCGGCGGGTTCGCTTATTGGGCGGCTCTGCGCTACGATGTAAAAAAGCCGCCTTCCCACTAGGGAAGGCGGCGTACGTTCAGGGTGTCGCGATGCATGTATTGTTCGTTATTGATCCCTTGCCGCTTCTCAAGGCGTACAAGGACAGTTCGGTTGCCATGATGCGTGCCCTCGTGGCGCGCGGTCACACGCTTAGCGTGGCCATGCAGGGCGACCTCTACATTGAGGCCGGCACGGTCAAGGCCGTCACCACGCCCATCTCGCTGGTGGCGGACGCTGATCTGCACGGCCACGATTGGTGGACGGAGTCCGCCACGCAAGACCTGCCGCTGGCGGATTTTGGCGCTGTGGTCATGCGCAAAGACCCTCCTTTCGACATGGAATACGTGTATTCCACGCATCTGCTCGAATACGCCGAGGCGCAAGGCGCGCGCGTGTTCAATACCGGCGCCGCCATTCGAAACCATCCTGAAAAACTGGCCATCACCGAGATCAGCGAGTTCACCGCCCCGACGCTGGTGACGCGCAACATGGCTCGCCTGAAGGCCTTTCACGACACGCATCATGACGTGATCGTGAAGCCGCTGGACGGCATGGGCGGCACCGGCGTGTTCCGCTTGCAGCCCAAGGATCCCAACCTGAACGCCATCCTGGAAACGCTGACCGACAACGGCGCGCGCACCATCATGGCCCAACGGTATATCCCTGAGATCGTCAACGGTGACAAGCGCATCCTGCTGATCGGCGGCGCGCCCGTTCCGTACTCGCTGGCCCGCATTCCGCTGGCTGGCGAAACGCGCGGCAACCTGGCCGCGGGCGGCCGTGGCGTCGCACAGGAACTGTCGGCGCGTGACCGCGAAATCGCCGAAGCCGTGGCTCCCAAGCTTGCCGCCCGCGGTCTGCTGCTGGTCGGCCTGGACGTCATTGGCGACTACGTCACCGAAGTCAACGTCACCAGCCCCACCTGTTTCGTAGAGATTGCCGAACAGACCGGTTTCGATGTCGCGGGCATGTTCGTCCAGGCGCTAGAAAGCGTCGTGGCGACCACTGCCCGGGCGGCCTGATCTCTCTGGAATCCGTCATGACCACGGGTATTGTTATCGTCGTGCACGCGCCCCTGGGCGCGGCGATGCGCGAATGCGCCAGCCACGTCATGGGCAACCTTGACGGCATGCTGGCCATTCACGATATCCAGCCCGAAGACCGGCCGGACGACCTGGCGCCTGATGTCTTGAAAGACATCCTGGGGCAGGACCACGGCGCCGGCGTGCTGGTGCTGACGGACCTGATCGGCGCCACGCCCGCCAATATCTCCAAGCGGGCGGTGGCCGACGCCCAGGCGCAAGGCATCCAGTGCTGCGTGCTGGCGGGCCTGAATACCCCGATGCTGCTGCGGGCGCTGACCTACCGCAACTTGCCGTTGGCGGAAACCCGCGAGAAGGCCTTGGCCGGCGGGGTGCAGGGCGTCTTGCGTGTAGACTGACGGGCAGGAATTTGCCCTATTATGTCGGCTGGCAATTCAAGCCGAAAAGCAGTTGGCGGTTTGGCGTTTTGCTGTGATCAACACTGCGGCGTTCATCCGCGGTCATAATATTTCCTATGCCTACTACAGACATCGTCATCAGCAATAAATTGGGTTTGCATGCGCGGGCGGCCGCCAAGCTGACGCAGCTTGCCAGCAAGTTCTCAAGCGAGATCTTCATCTCGCGCGGTGCGCAGCGCGTAAACGCCAAGAGCATCATGGGCGTCATGATGCTGGCGGCCGGGCTGGGCGTGACGGTCAAGCTGGAGGCTTCGGGCGGCGACGCCGAGCAAGCCCTTTCCGAAATCGAAACTCTGTTCGACAGCAAATTCGGTGAGCAGGAATAGACCCCCCCCTGAATCCGCCGGCCTGAGCGTTGCCCAGGCCGGATCGTCCTCGACCCGGGACCCCGCTTACGACGGATCTGGCGCTGCCAGCCCCGTCGTTTGTCTTTACGGCAAGGGGGTTGCCAAGGGATACGCCATCGGGCGGGCCGTCGTCATGGGCGCCGCTGCGCTGGAAGTGGCGCACTACCGGATATCTCCGGAAGACGTTCCTTCGGAAAGTGCCCGCCTGACCGACGCCCTGGACTCGGCGCAGCACGAGCTTCGGCAATTGGCCGACACCTTGCCGGCGGATGCGCCGCGCGAGCTGGGCGCCATGCTGAACGTGCACAGTTTGCTGCTGGGCGATCCGTTGCTGGCCGAGCAGACCCTCGCCCTGATCGCCGAGCGCCATTACAACGCCGAATGGGCGTTGACCACGCAAGGCCAGATTTTGGGGCAGCAGTTCGACGCCATGGAGGACGAGTACCTGCGCGAGCGCGGGGCCGACGTCCGCCAGGTCATCGAACGCGTGCTGCATGTACTGGCCGGCACGTCCGCCATCTTGCCCGACATGTCTCATATGGGCGGCGACGATGCGCTGGTGGTGGTGGCGCACGACATCTCGCCGGCCGACATGCTGCGCTTGCGCGGCGGCCGCTTCGCGGCGTTCGTGACCGACCTGGGGGGCCCGACCTCGCATACGGCAATCGTCGCGCGCAGCATGGGCGTGCCTGCCGTTGTGGCCATGGGCAACGTGCGCGAGCTGGTCCGCGACGGCGACATGTTGATCATCGATGGCGCTGCGGGCGCCGTGGTCGTCAACCCGTCTGACCGCATCCTTCAAGAATATCGCCGTCGTCAGGCCGCCTACGCCGACGAACGGGCCGAACTCGGCCTGTTGCGCGACGAGCCCTCGGTCACGCTGGACGGCATCGATGTGGTGCTGCACGCGAATATCGAGCTGCCCGACGAGGCTGCGCTGGCGCTGGCCTCGGGGGCGGACGGCATTGGTTTGTTCCGCAGCGAATTCCTGTTCATGGGGCGTCCGGACCTGCCCAGCGAAGAAGAGCAGTACGAAGCTTATTCGTCGGTCGTGCGGGTCATGGCCGGCCGGCCCGTCACCATTCGCACACTGGATATCGGGTCGGACAAGACGCTGGACGGCGAGGCCACCGTGGCCACCAATCCTGCGCTGGGCCAGCGCGCAATCCGCTACTGCCTGGCGCGTCCGGAAATGTTCGCGACGCAGTTGCGCGCCATCTTGCGGGCTTCGGCCCACGGGCCGGTGCGTTTGCTGATCCCGATGATCGCCCACATGCACGAAGTGGTGGCGACCAAGGCGGCGATCGAGTCCGCCCGGCGCGAGCTTGATGCACGCGGGCAGGCGTATGCGCCACACATGGAAGTCGGCGCCATGGTCGAGGTGCCCGCCATTGCCATCGCGATCGAGCCCTTCGTCCAGGCGCTGGACTTCCTGTCCATCGGCACCAACGACCTGATTCAGTACACCCTGGCGATCGACCGCGGCGACCATGACGTGGCGGCGCTTTACGATCCCCTGCATCCCGCCGTGCTGCGCCTGGTGGCCAACACCATCAATGCAGGCGAGCGTGCAGGCAAGCCAGTGGCGGTCTGCGGTGAAATGGCGGGCGATTCCCGTATGACCCGCCTGCTGCTGGGCCTGGGTCTGACCGAGTTCTCGATGCACCCGCAACAGTTGCTGGACGTGAAGCGCGAGGTGCGCCGGGCGCATTCCAACGCGTTGCGGATCAAGGTCGCCACCGCGCTGAACCGCGCCTTGCCGGTGGATCTGGACGCGCTGGATCCGGCCTGAACCAGCGTTGCGCTTCGGCGCCGCCAAGCAGCGGAATGGAAAAAGCCCGGACCTTGCGGTCCGGGCTTTTTTGTCCTTCACAACCCGATTGCTGTGATCAGCTGTGGTACGCCGATTCGCCGTGGCTCGTGACGTCCAGGCCTTCGCGCTCCTGGTCTTCGGGTACACGCATGCCGCACAGGGCATTGGCGATCTTGTAGGCAATCCACGCCACCACGCCGGACCAGACGATGGTCAGCAGCACGCCTTCCAGCTGGACCCACAGTTGGTGGGCGATCATGCCGGGCTCGGCCAGGCCGGGGCCACCCAGGACTTGTGCATTGAACACCCCCGTCAGCAGGGCGCCGACGATACCGCCCACGCCGTGGATGCCGAACACGTCCAGTGCATCATCGGCACGCAGCAGGCGCTTCAGGCCATTCACGCCCCAGACGCAGACGATACCGGCAACCACGCCGATGATCAGTGCACCCACCGGGCCAACCAGGCCGGCGGCGGGGGTGATGCCCACCAGGCCGGCAATCGCGCCGGAGGCGGCACCCAGCATCGAGGGCTTGCCCTTGATGGCCCATTCCGTGAACAGCCAGGCCAGGACGGCGCCAGCAGTCGCGATCATCGTGTTGAAGAAGGCCAGGGTGGCGTTCTCGTTGGCGGCCAGGGCCGAACCCGCGTTGAAGCCGAACCAGCCCACCCACAGCAGGGCGGCGCCCACGAAGGTCATCGGCAGGTTGTGCGGCTGCATGGCTTCGCGGCCGTAGCCCACGCGCTTGCCCACCACATAGGCGCCCACCAGGCCGGCCACACCGGCGTTGATGTGCACCACGGTGCCGCCGGCGAAGTCCAGCGCGCCCTTGGCATTCAGCAGGCCAGGCGCCGTTTCGGAGGCGAACCACACCATGTGGGCGATTGGCACGTAGGCAAACGTGAACCAGATCACCGTGAATACCAGCACGGCCGAAAACCGGGCGCGCTCGGCAAAGCTGCCCACGATCAGCGCGCAGGTGATGCCGGCGAACGTCGCCTGGAACGAGGCGAACAGCAGCTCGGTCAAGGTGTTCGACATGGCGTACTTGCCGTCAGCCGGTGTGAACATGCCAGAGAAGAAGGCGCGCGACAGGCCGCCGAAGAACGCGTTGCCTTCGGTGAAGGCAAGCGAATAACCGTAGATGAACCAGAGAACCAGGCCCAGCACGAACGTGCACAGCACTTGCAGCAACACAGACAGCACGTTCTTGCTGCGTACCAGGCCGCCATAGAACATCGCCAGACCGGGTACGGCCATCATCAATACAAGCAGGGTAGAGACGAGCAACCAGGAGATATCTGCTTTATCCATTTTCAGGCTCCAATGAGTCTTTCTTTATTTATTTACAGCGCAGCTTCGCCAGCTTCACCTGTGCGGATACGGATCACCTGTTCCAGCGGGGCGGCAAAGATCTTGCCGTCGCCGATCTTTCCGGTACGGGCGGCTTGTTCGATCGCTTCGATGACTTGATCGACAAGGTGGTCTGGCACCGCGGCTTCGACCCGCAGCTTGGGCAAAAAGTCGACGGCGTATTCCGCGCCGCGATACAGCTCGGTGTGACCCTTCTGGCGTCCAAATCCCTTGACTTCAGTGACGGTCAGACCTTGGACGCCGATTCCGGATAGAGCCACCCGCACTTCGTCGAGCTTGAAGGGCTTGATGATGGCGATGATGAGTTTCATGGCATTTCCTCTCATGGTTGCACGTTGGCCTCGACTATCAAGCAAATTTCATGCCATGTTGGTGGAACCCGGGTGAGCGGGGGGCAGGCGCTTGAGTTGTGCCTGTTTGCACCAAGACGGTGCTTCATGCACCACGCCACGGCCTCAAATTGGTGCGTAACGCGGGGCATCCCGGGCTTGAAACGAAATATGTTTCAACGCCCCCATTTGTAGCCAGTTGATGCTGGGCGTGTTGCGGTTTGTAGTGGATTGCGAAGCGGGCGCGCACGTTACCTGTTCCAGCACTGCGGGCCGGACAGCGTTACGGGCCGTGGGTGTCGAGGAAATGGGAGGCGATTCAGCCGCCCCTATTTTTGGGGTCGGAGCGGCGCAAAAATAGGGATGTGCTTGATACCGGGGTTTACACGGATACGCTTGTTACGGAGGGGGCACTGAAGAAGAATCAACAACAGCCCATGGCTTATCCAGAAAGAGCCAGGGCGAATCGGGCTGCCGGAGAGACGTTACCGGTGTGGCGGCCCGCCCAAATAAAAAGCAAGAACGGAAAGAGGGCACCATGAATATTCAACGCAAGATGATCGGCATGTTGGTGTTGGCGGCATCGGTCGGCGTACTGGCCGGCTGCAACAAGAGCGACGAAAAGGCGGCTGCGCCTGCTGCTTCCTCTGCGCCGGCTCCGGCCGCCACGACGCCGGCACCGACGACGCCCGCGCCTTCCGCGACGACGCCGCCGGCGACGGGCGCCACGGCTTCTGTTCCGGCCGAATGCGAGGCGTATCTGGCCAAGGTCAATGCTTGCATGGACAAGCTGGGCAGCAGCAACCCGGCGGCTGCCAGCATCAAGCAGCAGCTCGAGTCGGCCAAGTCGCAGTGGGCGGCGATTCCCGACAAGACTCAATTGGCAGCGCAGTGCAAGCAATCGTCGGACCTGTTCGCGCAATCGGCAACCCAGATGGGTTGCCCGTAACGATGTTGGTAGGGGGTTGCCGCCATGGCAGCCCGGTTTTCTCCTGTGCTTTGATGGGCGGTCACCGCATGCGGCCCGCCCTCTTTTTTGCCCGTTCGTCCTGCAGCGTGGCGCTTGAAGCACTACACTCGAGGCATCAAGAACACCCAGAGGCCGCTATGAATAACCGCACCCAATGGATGGAAGACATCCAGAAAAACATTTCCGACCTGATCGCCCGCAGCCCTGCGGCTGACGTTGAAAAGAACGTGCGCGCGATGATGGCCCAGGCTTTCACCAAGATGGATCTGGTCACGCGCGAGGAATTCGACGTGCAGGCCGACCTGCTGGCGCGCACCCGTGCTCGCGTGGACCAGTTGGCGGCGCAGGTGCAGCAGTTGGAAGAGCGCTTGTCGGCATTGGACAAGTAGGCTGGCGCCGCTCGGCGCTGGCACGACGACGACCGCCCGGAGCGGTCGTTTTTTTTGGCCTTCTTTTTTAGTCGTCTCATGTGCCGCGATCATCAACGGAATGATCGTCACGGCGCCTTGGGTAGCGGTTGTTTTTGTCACGCTCCCGCCTGCGGGCGCGGTGTAATTGCGGATACTGATGCTCTTGTTCCCTTCGGGAGAGCGTCTTGACGCTTGCCGTTCTTGCCAGCCGGGCGCTTAGTGGGCTGCATGCGCACGCCGTCCGGGTTGAAACCCATCTGGGTCCGGGGCTGCCCAGTTTCAATGTCGTGGGGTTGCCCGACACCGAAGTGCGCGAAAGCCGTGAACGCGTGCGCGCGGCCATTCTCAATAGCGGCTTTGGCTTTCCGCCCGGGCGTATCACGGTGAACCTGTCGCCCGCCGATATTCCCAAGGAATCGGGCCGGTTCGATCTGCCTATTGCGCTGGGGTTGCTGCTGGCCTCCGGCCAACTGGCCGCGCCCTCGGACGGTAGCGGGCCGGATCTGCCTGTAGCCGACCTCACGCTGGCCGGCTTGGTGCTGGCGGGCGAATTGTCCTTGACCGGCGCGCTGGTGCCCGTTGCGGCCCCGTTGGTGATTGCGTTGAGCGTGGCCCGCGAAGCGCCCGATGCCACGCTGATCCTGCCGGCGGGCAGCGCGGAACAGGCGGCTTGGGTGCCGGGGCTGAATGTGTTGTCGGCACGCAGCCTGGCGGACGTGGCCGCGCACGTCACGGGGGCATGCCGGTTGCCGAACGCGGTGCCCAAGGCGTGGCCGCCGGCGCCGCCCACGCCCTGCTTGTCGGACGTGCGGGGGCAGCCTGGCGCGCGGCGTGCGCTGGAAGTGGCCGCGGCCGGCGGCCATAGTCTGCTGATGATCGGGCCGCCCGGCGCAGGCAAGAGCATGCTGGCATCCCGCCTTCCGGGCTTGTTGCCGCCCTTGCAGCGTAGCCAGGCCCTGGAAGCGGCCGCGGTGGCCGCGCTGGCGGGAATGCCCGAGGCGCTGATGGGCCATCCTCCGTTCCGATCGCCACATCATTCGGCTAGCGTCGCGGCGCTGGTTGGCGGCGGCAGCCGTCCCCGGCCGGGCGAGATCAGCCTGGCGCACCATGGCGTGCTGTTCCTGGATGAACTCCCGGAGTTCAGTCGACGCACGCTGGAAGCGTTACGTGAACCGCTTGAGGCGGGCAGGGTGGTGATCGCCCGTGCCTTGCATGCCGCCCAATTTCCTGCGCGCTTCCAATTGGTCGCGGCCATGAATCCCTGTCCTTGTGGCTGGCGTGGGCATCCGGCGCGGGCCTGTCTTTGCTCGCCCGATCAGGTGACGCGCTATGTTGGCAAGATATCGGGGCCGTTGCTGGATCGCATCGACCTGCATGTGGCGTTGCCGCCATCCGACCCCGAGTCCATGGGCGGCCCTCCCGGCGAGGCGTCCGGCCCTGTCCAGGAGCGGGTGATACGTTGCCGGGACCGCCAGCAAGCCCGGCAGGGCAAACTGAACGCCGCCTTGACGGGGACAGAGCTGGACCGGCATTGCGTCATGGACGGCGAGGCGCAGGCGCTGCTGTTTCAAGCCATGCGCCGCATGGCGGGGTCCGGGCGGGCGTTACACCGGGCGCTGCGGGTGGCGCGCACAATCGCCGATCTCGACGGGGCGGACGTGCTGGCTGCCGGGCACGTGGCGCAGGCGGTGCAGTACCGCCGCCCTGGCGTGTGATGGCCCGCGGGAACCCCCGGGTGGGCTCGCTTGGCTTTTTGCCGCACCCGACTCGACAAAGACCAGGAAATCACCATATAATCAAAGGCTTTCCCGGATCTCGGCCATTTTTTGCCAAGAGCTGGGGGAGGCCGTGCGTGGCAGCAATGCCATGGCGGAGGGGAATAACCCCGAGGGAAATGACCCAGAGGGAAGTAACCCAGCAAGACCCCGAAGTACCCCAAGAAGTGGCAACAGGTCTACAAGTTTTGCCGTCGCATCGGTGCTAGCCCTAGGGCTTTCGGCCAGCAACGCCAAACACCTCGCGTCATGTCAAATCAACAATGAGTTTAGTTTAGGGAATCATCATGCCCAAGATGAAAACCAAGAAAAGCGCCTCCAAGCGCTTTAAGGTTCGCGGCAGCGGCTCCATCAAGCGTGGTCAGGCGTTCAAGCGCCACATTCTGACCAAGAAGACCACCAAGGCCAAGCGTCAACTGCGTGGCTCGGCAGCGGTTCATGAATCCAACGTGGCCTCCGTCAAGGCCATGATGCCTTTCGCTTGATAAGGGAGATCTAATATGCCTCGCGTCAAACGCGGCGTAACTGCCCGCGCACGTCACAAAAAAGTCATTGCCGCCGCCAAGGGTTACCGTGGTCGCCGCGGTAATGTGTTCCGTATTGCCAAGCAAGCAGTCATGCGCGCTGGCCAATACGCCTACCGCGACCGTCGTAACAAGAAGCGCACGTTCCGTGCTCTGTGGATCACGCGTATCAACGCTGCCGTCCGCGAACATGGCGTTAGCTACAGCGTGTTCATCGCTGGTCTGAAGAAGGCTTCGATTGAACTCGACCGTAAGGTCCTGGCCGATCTGGCCGTGCGCGACAAGGCCGGCTTTGCCGCCATCGTGCAGCAAGCCAAGGCTGCCTTGGCTGCCTGATCGCGCGCTTTAACTCATCGCGCATCGCTGCAAACGGGGCTGTAATAGCCCCGTTTGCGTTTTGAAGGCTGGATTTCATGACTCTATTGGTTGACGACCTGGTCTCCCAGGCGCAAGAACGGTTCGCCGCGGCTACGGATGCCGCCGCGCTTGAGAACGCAAAGGCTCGATTCCTGGGTAAGGAAGGCGCACTGACGGTGCTGCTGAAAGGCCTTGGCAAACTCGATCCCGAGCAGAAGCGCGAAATGGGCGCCCGGATCAATCAGGCCAAGCAACAAGTCGAAGAGCTTCTGACCGCTCGCCGCGCCGCGTTGGCGCAGGCGGAGTTGGATGCCCGGCTGGCCTCGGAAACCATTGACGTCACGTTGCCTGGACGCGGTCGCGCGCCGGGCGGCATCCATCCGGTGATCCGGACCTGGGAACGCGTGGAAGCCATCTTCCGTTCCATTGGCTTCGATGTGGCCGACGGTCCCGAAGTGGAAAACGACTGGACCAATTTCACCGCGTTGAACAACCCGCTGGACCATCCGGCGCGTTCGATGCAGGACACGTTCTACGTCGACATGAACGACGCCGACGGCCTGCCGCTGCTGCTGCGCACGCACACCAGCCCCATGCAGGTGCGCTACGCCCGCATGCACAAGCCGCCCATCAAGGTGATTGCACCCGGGCGCACCTACCGCGTCGACAGCGACGCCACGCACTCGCCCATGTTCCACCAAGTGGAAGGGCTCTGGATCGCCGAGGACATCTCGTTTGCCGATCTGAAAGGCGTGTATACCGATTTTCTGCGTTGCTTCTTTGAAAGCGACGATCTCGTCGTGCGCTTCCGTCCGTCGTTCTTCCCGTTCACGGAACCGTCCGCCGAAATCGACATGATGTTCACGTCGGGACCCAACCGTGGCCGTTGGCTGGAAATTTCCGGCTCGGGCCAGGTGCACCCCGAAGTGGTGCGCAATTTCGGCCTTGATCCCGAGCGCTACATCGGCTTTGCCTTCGGTTCCGGACTTGAGCGCCTGACGATGTTGCGCTACGGCGTCAACGATCTGCGCCAGTTCTACGAAGGCGATTTGCGCTTCTTGCGCCAGTTCAACGAATAACAGACGGCTGATCATGCAATTTCCCGAATCCTGGCTGCGTACGCTGGTCAACCCTCCGATCGCAACCGATGAACTCGCGCACCGGCTCACCATGGCCGGCCTGGAAGTCGAAGACACCGTGCCCGCCGCGCCTGCCTTTACCGGTGTGGTCGTGGGCCATATCGTCGACATCGCTCCGCACCCCGACGCCGACAAGCTGCGCGTCTGCCAGGTGGACGATGGTTCCGGCGAACGCCTGCAAATCGTGTGCGGCGCGCCGAACGCGGCTGCCGGCCTGAAAGTGCCGCTGGCCCGCGTGGGCGCGGAGCTGCCTGGCGGCATGAAGATCGGCGTGGCCAAAATGCGCGGCGTGCAATCGTCGGGCATGCTGTGCTCGGCCCGCGAACTGGGCCTGTCGCAAGACCACGCCGGCCTGCTGGAACTGCCCGCCGACATGGTGCCCGGCGAATCCATCCGCGAAGCGCTGGACCTGGACGACACGCTCTTCACGCTCAAGCTCACGCCCAACCGTGCCGATTGCCTGTCGATCCTGGGTGTGGCGCGTGAAGTGGCTGCCCTGACGGGTGCGCCGCTGTCCGTGCCGACCGCCGTCGCCGTGCCCGTCACGCTGGACGAGCGCCTGCCCGTCAAGATCGAAGCCCCTGATCTGTGTGGCCGTTTTGGCGGCCGCGTGATTCGTGGCGTGAACGCCCGTGCGGCAACGCCGGGCTGGATGAAGACGCGCCTGGAGCGCGCCGGCCAGCGCTCGTTGTCGGCGCTGGTGGATATCTCCAACTACGTCATGCTGGAACTGGGCCGTCCGTCGCACGTGTTCGATCTGGATAAGATCGGCGGCGACATCAGCGTGCGCTGGGCGCATGAAGGCGAAACGCTGGAACTGCTGAACGGCCAGACCATCACGCTCGACCCGAAGGTGGGCGTGGTGGTGGCGGGCGATCAGGTGGAAAGCCTGGCGGGCATCATGGGGGGCGAAGCCACCTCCGTGACGCTGGATACGCAGAACATCTATCTGGAAGCTGCGTTCTGGTGGCCGCAAGCCATTGCGGGCCGCGCACGCCGCTACAAGTTCAGCTCGGAAGCCAGCCACCGCTTCGAGCGTGGCGTGGATTACGCCAGCATCCCCGAGCACCTGGAATTCATCACCCGCCTGATCGTCGATATCTGCGGCGGCCAGGTCGGCCCCATCGACGACCAGATCGTCAACCTGCCGGCCCGTCCGCCCGTGCGCATGCGCCTGGCGCGTTGCCACCGCGTGCTGGGCGTGCCCGTCACGCAGGAACAGGTCGCGAAGATCTTTGGTAGCTTGGGCCTGGATTTCACGGTCGAAGGCGATGACTTCATCGTCAGCCCGCCGTCGTACCGTTTCGACCTTCAGATTGAAGAAGACCTGATCGAGGAAGTGGCCCGCATCTACGGTTTCGAGAGCATCCCCGATGTGCCGCCGATGGCGCGCGCCAAGATGTTCTCGCAGCCGGAAGTGCATCGCGGCGCGCATGCGCTGCGCCGCCTGACCGCCGCGCAGGACTACCAGGAAGTCGTGAACTACAGCTTCGTCGAAGCGGATTGGGAACGCGACTACGCCGGCAACGAAACGCCGGTTCGCCTGGTCAACCCGATCGCCAGCCATCTGTCGGTCATGCGTTCCAGCCTGATCGGCGGCCTTGTCGCCAACATCCGCCACAACGCCAACCGCAAGCAGTCGCGCGTGCGCCTGTTTGAATTGGGCCGCGTGTTCATGCGCGACGCGTCCGTAGAGGACGGTCCGCTGGAAGTGGCCGGCGTGAGCCAGCCGATGCGCTTGTCTGGCGCGGCCTGGGGGCCGGCAGTGGAAGAGCAGTGGGGCGTCGCGACGCGCCAGGTGGACTTCTATGACGTGAAGATGGATGTCGAAGCGCTGTTCGGCGCACGCGGCCGCCGCCTGCGTTTCGAAGCCGCCGCGCATCCCGCGTTGCATCCGGGCCGTAGCGCTCGCATCGAACTGGACGGCCGCGCCATCGGCTGGATCGGCGAACTGCACCCGCGTTGGGCGCAGCAAGCGGACCTGGCGCACGCGCCAGTGGTTTTCGAATTGAACGTTGACGCCTTGTCCGAAGGCGAGCTGCCCGAAGTGCGCGAACTGTCGCGTCAACCCGTGGTGGTGCGCGATCTGGCATTGTGGGTGGATGCGCCCGTGTCCACGCAGTCGATGCTGGACACGGTGGCCGCGGCCGTCAAGGCGGATGTGCAATTGGCCGTGGTGCAGGATGTGCGCGTGTTCGACGTGTGGCGCGAGAAGGCCCACGGCAGCGAACCCGTCACCGAGAAAAGCCTTGCTTTCCGTTTCTGGCTACAGGACACTGAAGTTACTCTGGACGAAGCCCGTGTGGCCGATTGCCTGTCCCGCATCAAGGATGCATTGGTCAGTGCCCACGGCGCGCGCCAGCGTGCTTGAACCATGGGGAACAGTATGCTTGCTGCCGAGCCGCGCACTCTGACCAAGGCTGAGCTTGCCGAACTGCTCTTCGAGCGTGTCGGCCTGAACAAGCGCGAAGCCAAGGACATCGTCGATACCTTCTTCGAAGAAATCCGCGATGCCCTGGCTCGCGGAGATTCGGTCAAGCTCTCGGGCTTTGGTAATTTCCAGGTGCGGGACAAGCCGCCGCGCCCTGGCCGCAATCCCAAGACCGGCGAGACCATTCCCATCGCCGCACGCCGCGTGGTCACGTTCCACGCCAGTCAGAAACTCAAGAGCGTGGTGGAGCAGGCGACCCCTGCTGCGCCCGATGCCGCGGACGCCGCGGAGTGATACGCTTTGTCGGTAATTGTTATCGGCTTCCTGCGCCCGCGCGGCATAAAATTCGCTTATGACACGTACTGAACCCACCGTTACCTTACCGCCCATCCCCGCCAAGCGTTACTTCACCATCGGCGAAGTCAGCGAGTTGTGTGGCGTCAAGCCCCACGTCTTGCGGTACTGGGAACAGGAATTCACGCAGCTAAAACCCGTGAAGCGCCGCGGCAACCGCCGCTACTATCAGCATCACGAAGTGCTGCTCATCCGGCGCATCCGCTCCTTGCTGTACGAGCAAGGCTTCACGATCAGCGGCGCGCGCAATCGCCTGGGCGACGCGCGCGACACGCCGCATGATCAAGATGCCGCGGTGCGTCTGTCGGGCGCCGAAATGCAGGCCTTGCGCAACGAACTCGGTAACGTCTCGACGATGTTGGCCGATGCGTTG
The DNA here is from genome assembly GCF_002975275.1 of Achromobacter sp. MYb9. GTDB lineage: Bacteria > Pseudomonadota > Gammaproteobacteria > Burkholderiales > Burkholderiaceae_B > Achromobacter. Next base: position 33,557 of record NZ_PCOQ01000017.1, read on the forward strand.
GGCTTGCCGCCAAACGCAGCGGCGAGCGTACCGGCCAACGCAAGCGCAAGCACCGTCGGCACCGCCGCTTAAGCGGTGAAGGCGCAGTCGTCCAAGATCGTTTGATCGAACGTAGTACCTGCATCGCGCGTGGCGCTTGAAGCGACGCGCGATGTCAGCAAACCGTACGTTGCGCTTCGTGCGCCGCCTTGCACACCGCTTGTGCAGGCGGCGAACATGAGGCGCAAATTTTTTTGAGTATTCAGCACTTTTTTTGCACCAATGCGTGCAAACAAATTTTTGTTCTGCTATACTCTTTTTCTTTCGGGGCGTAGCGCAGCCTGGTAGCGCACTTGCATGGGGTGCAAGGGGTCGCGAGTTCGAATCCCGCCGTCCCGACCAGAAGTTCCAAGGCCGTTAGTGAGAAATCACTAACGGCCTTTCTCATTGGTTTTTCGTATTCGTATTTCGTATTTCGTATTTCGTATCTCGTATCTCGTATTTCGTATTTCGTATTTCGGAAGCGGTGGTGCATTGACCTTCGCAGGGTACCTCTATGAGCAATGGTCGCTGGGCAGGGCCCTAAGATGTGTTATTGCGAAACAGCGATATCTTTATGGAGGCGAATCGCCCATAGTGGCCCCGGGAATATTTTTTCCCTGTACCTCTAGGACATACATTGAAGATTGAAACTGGTATCGTGAAGTGGTTCAACAACGACAAGGGCTACGGCTTTATTTCCCCGGAACTGGGTGGTAAAGACCTCTTCGCGCATTACTCCGAAATTCAGGGTGACGGGCACAAATCGCTTGAAGAGAATCAGCGCGTTTCGTTCGTCGCCGGCCAAGGGCAGAAAGGTCCTCAGGCGACCATGATCAAATTGATCTAATTATGCTGAGCTGCTTGCCGTAGCGTAAGCAGCTTGATGGCAGATTGGCAGGGCCGGATCCTTTGAAACATTGGATCCGGCCCTTTCGTTTTGGGCTTTACGTCAGTCAAAAACGTCGAAAAGCACATCGGCGACGATAGCGGTAGCCACCGCTACGAGAATCAGATCCGAACCGGCGACTCTCCATTCATAGCCGGGATAAACCGGCAGACGAGCCAGCATCGGGCCGGGGACCATCTTCTTTGCGATGCCGGGGGGCAGGGGCTTGCCGCGAGCCAGGTTCTTGCGGACCCCTGGCGGCAACGAGCTGTAGCCGGACATCCCATATTCCGTGGCGTAGCCTCTGGCGGTGGTGATCGTGATGCCGGCGTGGCGAAGCGTGACATTCACGTCACCGGAACCGCCTCCGCCGCCTTTCGATGAACCGCCATTGCCGCCATTGCCGTTATTGCCCTTGTTTGAGCTGTTGCCGTTGCCGTTGCCGTTTCCGTTGCCCTTGCCCGAGCCTTTGCCGTTGCTTGAATTCCCCTGGCCTTGACCCGAGTTGTCGGATTTGCCTTTCCCTTCAGGAGGAGCGGCCAGGGCATTGCCGCCCAGGAACACACAGCAAATGGCCGCAGTAATGAATCTTTTGGTTGTGAGGGCGCTCATGGATGGCTCCTGGTTGGCGGTCTAGCCGAAATACAGCAATCCAATTCTAGGGCTGGCTAGCCTTTTGTCGTAGATGCCAAACTGATAAAGATGTAAGTAGGTCTGGAGCCAGTAGACGAAAGAATTGGAGGGCGGTCTGGCCGCGCGCGGTTTGCGTGGCATGCTGAATGGGCAAAGTGCTGGTATAACTTCCGCGCATCAGAGCAAAGCCAATCGTGCAAAGGATCCCCGTGTCGAGCAACCTCCCGGCAAACCGCTATTTCGCGTTGACCGCAAGTGCGCTCCGGCAGCAAGGCGGCCGGCTATTGAAATCGACGCCATGGGCGCTTGCCGTGTTTGTCATGACGCTTCCGGTCGCGCTGCTGTTGCCGCATCGGTCCTTGGTGCCTTCGGCATTTTTCCTGTTTATCGTCGTAAATTTGCTGGCATTGACGCGCGTGTCGGTCGCCTGGCTTCGGCAAGTCGTTCCCGGCGGTCATGCGAACAGCCCGGACTGGCGCTTGGGCAAGCCCGAGTGGATGTCTCTTGGCCTGCTGGCGCTGCTTATCGCGATAGGCACGGGTTTGATGTACGCCACCGCCCGGGTGCCCGTGGTTCTTTATTTTGCGTTGGACGGCGTTCTCGATAGCGTGTTCTTCGTAAGCCTGTTCCTGGCGCTGGCGGCTATCTGGTTGCCGGTACTGTACCTGGTCAGCACGTTTTTCCAGAGCCTTGCGCGGGCGGCCGTATCGGGGCGCTACGATTTTTGGCGGACGCGCCAGGAAGGGCAGACACCGGCTTGGCCCATGATGAGCGTGCTGTTCTTGCTGGCGGTATTTTTGGTGCTTACGGGCGCCTTGCTGTCGAAGGCGATATCCAACATGTCGGTTGCCGCGATTGCGCTTGGCCTGTTGGGCATCCTGCTCTGTCTCGGAATGGTGATGATGGTCACGACGATGTGCGCCATTGCGTACCGCGAGCGTCGGTAAGGTCGATCCCGTTATCTTCCTGCATCCGGCGATTTAGGATCGCCGGAGGTGGCGGGCGCAGATGGGAGTGACGGGCACGGCCCATTTGCCTACCCTGGATCAGCCAGACGCGGTTTCACGCCTGCTGACGGGCTTCATTTAACGGCGCTTGTCTGCCCGCCGCGGCGCGGGCGGCAGGGGATTGCCGACGTGGCTGGCCAGCCAGTGTTCGATTTTGTCGTCCCTGCGGGCAGCCCAATCGCGGCCAATTTCCAGCACCAGCATATTGCGGGTATCGCCGTAGTCTTGGCCGGGTTCCTTCTGGAACATTTCCCGCCAGATGTCCGAGGCGACCAGATCCGTCGTCAGCAGGACGCCAATGCCCTTGGCGTCGATCCACAGCGGCGCGGCGCGCTCGTCGACGTGTTTCTTCAGGTTTTCGAGCAGCTTCTGTGCGAGCGAGGCGTTGTCTTTCGATGCCGAAATCAGGACCAGATATTGCCGGTGGTCGCTGGAGGGTTCGTCGGAGTCGCCAAAAGGGTTTTCCATGGTGCATTCCTTTCGGGTAAGCGTGCATTGGGGCGCGAATGCGTCCTTGGCGGACAGGTTACTCGACCCGGGCGCCGCGCCGTGCTGTTATGGCGAAAGTTCTACCGTTCTGTGCCTGTCGCGCGGTGGCCGCGCCCTTGCATACTGCTGCCTTTCCTTCGCACAAAGAGAAGCCTGCATGCGCTACCGATATGTCACTGCCGATGTCTTTACCACCGAGCCCTATAGCGGCAATCCGTTGGCGGTTGTGCTTGACGCACAGGGGCTGGAGTCCGCGCAGATGCAGCGCATCGCGCGCGAATTCAATTATTCGGAAACCAGCTTCGTGTTGCCACCGAAAGACCCGGCGCATACTGCCTGGGTGCGCATCTTCACGCCTGACCGCGAAGTGCCGTTCGCCGGGCATCCCAATGTGGGTACCGCGGCAGTGCTGGCGCGCGAAATGATCACCGCCGGGCGTCCCGCGCCGGACGCATTCGTTTTCGAAGAGGCGGCGGGCCTGGTGCGGATCTCGGTGAAGACGGGCGCAAAGGGTGTGGAGGGCGTGGAACTGTTGGCGCCGCAGCCGTTGTCGCGCGCTAGCGAAGCGCCGGTGGCGGCAGTGGCCCGGGCCTTGAAATTGGAGCCCGCCGACATCGACACGTCGACGCACGCGCCGCAGGTGGTCTCGGTGGGGCTGATCTTTCTGGTCGTGCAGTTGCGCAGCCGCGATGCGCTGCGCCGCGCGGCGCCGGACGTTGATGGCTATGCCGCGCTGCTGCCGCTGGACGGCGCGAAGTCCATCTATGCCTATACCACCGACACGGCCGCAGACGCCGGCCACGCGCCGGCGGACATCCAGGCCCGGATGTTCACCGGACGCATGACCGAAGACCCCGCCACGGGCAGCGCGACGGCGGCGATGACGGCGTTGCGCGCGGCACTGCGAGGCGACGGGATGTTGCGGCTACGCGTGAAGCAGGGTGTGGACATGGGCCGGGCAAGCTTGCTGCTGGCGCACGCCGAATCTCGGTCCGACGGCGTCTGGGCGGGCGTTGCGGGCCAAGCGGTCATCGTCATGGAAGGCACGCTGCCTGCGCCCGAGGCGTCTTGATGGCTCAAGCCGCGTTGCATGGTGTTGCCTGCCGCGCAAGGGCTCGTGTATGCTCGTTTGCATGAACGCAATGCACTTCGCGCCGGCACGCCGGGCAGATAACCGACGAATCACTCGACGTCTACGTTGAGTGGCAAGTCACGTTCAGGCGCTGAATTTTCGGCGCTTCATCCTGAAGGCCACGATACCCCTCGTGGTCTTTTTGTTTGTGCTTTGCCGTTCCCGCTCGCGAGGCGTATCTCCAGGCTTTCGTCCTCTATGTCAAAGGAACGAAGCATGACCCCTCAAGATCTTTCCATCCGGCCCTACCATGCCGCCGATGAGTGCGCCATCGTTCAGCTATGGCACGATTGCGGCCTGACGCGACCCTGGAACGATCCGGTGAAAGACATCGCGCGCAAGCTGACCGTGCAGTCCGATCTCTTCCTGGTGGGTGAGGCCCAAGGCGCGCTCGTGGGCACGCTTATGGGGGGCTATGACGGCCATCGCGGTTGGATCAACTACCTGGCGGTTTCGCCCGCGCATCAGCGGCGCGGCTACGCCACCGCGCTGATGCGCGCGGTGGAGCGAAAGCTGCTGGAAATGGGGTGCCCCAAGATCAATCTGCTGATCCGCACGGGCAACGTGGCGGTGCAAGGGTTTTACGAATCGCTGGGGTTTCAGCAAGACGAGGTGGTCAGCCTGGGCAAGCGGCTGATCCCTGACCTTTAAGCGGAACGGATCTGGCACGGGGATGTGCCGGATCCGTCCGCGGCCGACGCAGCCGTTGCTTAGATCGCGACGGTCAGGTAGACGGCTTCGCGGCCGATGATCGGCATGCGGGTCGGCATGAAGATCGTGCAGCGGTCGCATGGCGAGCGGATTTCTTCGGTGCCGTTCATGGCGATCAGCTCGTCCTTGTCGAAGGTTTCGAAACCGATGACCGGGCGCGTGAAGCGGAAGTCGTCGGACTTCACCATGTGGACCTCCAGCAGGCGGTACCGCTGCGGGGCCGGGGGCGGCACGGCGCCGGCCGGGGTATCGATCAGGCCCGTGTGCGCCAGGAAGCGCATCGAGACATCGGTGGCCAGGTCGGCGGCGGACTTGGCGAAGTGCTGCCCGCATTCCACCACCAGCGAACCGCCGCTGTCAGATAGCGGATCGCCGTGATGGCCATAGCCCATGACGCCCGTGCCCGGGAACTTGTGCTGCGGCATGACCAGGTGCACCAACGGCGCGCCCACGGCGGCGGCCAGCGCGGTGTTGCGGTCCATCTCGTTGTAAACCCAGAATGGCTGGACCGGCGCGCGGGTCGAATGGATGTCCAGGACGAAATCGGCGGCATCCAGCACCGGGCGCAGTTCGCGGGCGCGGCGCAATTCGGGGCTGTCTTCAGTGCCGTCCAGCATGGCTGCGGACCAGATGCGGTTCAGGTTGTGCACCAGCTGGCGATTTTCGTAGGGCTGGTCGATGTCGAACGCCTCATACGCTTCGACGTGAGCGAAGCTGACCGTGAGCGTGCCAATCTTCGGCCGCACCCCGGTGTCCAGCAGATGGGTCGCGGCGACCATGCCACAGATCTCATTGCCGTGGGTGATGGCATTGATGAGCACGTGCGGGCCGGGTACGCCGGACTCGAAGCGGTGGACGTAAGGGATGCCGGTGTTGCCCTCCCGGTAGGCCGAGAGGTCGCGGGGCAGGACTTCAAGGGGGGCGGTGTCGGGTTCGAAAGCGGGATTTTGCATGGGATGGGGCCTATTCGGGGCGGATGCCGGCGCGGTCGATCAGGTCTTTATACAGCGCCAGGCGTTCGGTCATCATGGTGGTGAACTGTTGCGGAGTCTGGTTTTCTGGCGGCAGGGCGCCGGCCTTCTCCAGCGCTTGCGGCATGCCGTCCTGACTGGCGGCGGTGCGCACGGCGGCAAGCAGGGTCTGGACGATGTCGTCCGGCGTGCCGGCCGGGGCAGCCAGCCCGATCCACGACATTGCGTTCAGGACCGGGTAGCCTAATTCGGCGAAGGTCGGCACGTCGGGCAGGGCGTCCAGGCGCTTGGGCGCCGCCACGGCCAGCGCGCGCATCTTGCCTACCTGGATGTGGGGCAGGAAGGGCGCCAGGTTGTCCAGCGCGAATTGCGCCTGGTTGGACAGCAGGGCGTTGATCAAGGGCGCGCCGCCACGGTACGGCACATGCATGGCCTGCACCTGCAGGGTGTTCTTGAACAGTTCCGCGTTGAGCTGGCCCATGCTGCCGATGCCGGCCGTTGCGTAGTGCAGCTCGTCGGGACGGGCCTTCAGCAACGCGACGAATTCCGTCAGGGTCTTGGCTGGCACGTCGATGTTCGTCACCAGCACATTCGGCGTGCGCGACAACTGCGAGATCGAAATGAAATCCTTGATCGGGTCGTAGCCCAGATCATTGCGCATCAGCGGGTTGGCCAGATGCGAGCTTTGCGACGAGGCGACCAGCGTGTAGCCGTCAGGCTTGGCGCGCGCCACGCGCTGGCTGCCGATGGCACCGCCTGCGCCATCGCGGTTTTCGATGACGATGGTCGTGCCCAGCGCCCGGCCCAGCGCGTCCGCGTAGATACGGCCGATCAGGTCGACGGATCCGCCTGCGGGAAACGGCACGACCAGCGTGATGGGACGGGAGGGGTAGGCATTGGCCCGTGCGGCCAGGGGCAGGACGGCTGCGCCCAGCCCGGCAAGGACGAGGCTGCGGCGCATCAGGGACGGCGCAGCGGAGGGGTGCTTCATGGCGCTCTCTTGTGGTCGAAGTCGGATTGGTCTATTTTGCAATACTCGTTGCAGGCAAGAATATAAGATGCAATGAATATTGTGAAATTTGGGGTTATCACCTAGTGCCGCCTATTGTGGAATCGCTGCCATCATGAATCTGAACCAACGCATCGCCACCTACGCCAAGAAGCTCAGCAAGGCCGAAAGCCTGCTGGTCGAGGAGATGCAGGCGCGCTATCCGCAAAGCCTGCTGGAATCGGCGACTGCGCTAGCCAAGCGCGTCGGCACCAGCGCGTCCACCGTTGTCCGCTTATTGGCCAAGCTGGGCTATGAGAGCTATGCGCAGGCGCAGATGGAGGCGCGTTCGGAAGTGACGGCGCGCCTGGCTTCACCGGGCGAACGCGCCGACGCGGTCAGCGGCGACAATCCGTCGGCGCGGGCCTGCCTGCACAACGCGTTGCTGCATGATCAGCACAATCTGCAGGAGACGTTCGCCGCCCTCGACGTGGGGGCATTCGAAGGCGCCGTGCGCCTGCTGACGCAGCGCAAATCCCGCGTGCATGTGCTGGGCTTGCGGCAAGCGGCGCCTCTGGCCAGCCATGTGGCGCTGTACCTGAATCTGTGCCTGCCGGCGGTCAGGCCGATAGGCGGGCCGGGGCCAATGTTCCTGGAAGACCAGTTGCTGTGGATCGGCCCCGACGATGTGCTGCTGGCGTTCACCTTCAGGCGGTATTCGGTTGCCACGGCGAATGCGGTGAAGGTCTTCAGGCAGCGGGGCGGCAAGGTGGTGCTGATCACGGACGCTGCGTCGGCGCCTGCGGCCGCATCGGCGCACCATGTGCTGGTCGCGCGCAGTTCAAGCGCGTCCCCGTTCGATTCCTATACGGCGGCGTTTTCAGTGTGCAACGCGTTGTTGGCCGCTGTCGCGCAGCGCAGCCGCAAAGCGCTGGGCGCGGCCTTGGAACGCGGGGAAGATCTGTGGGAGTCGAAGTGGATCCGACCAGCGGGCGAAGACCTGGCACCGAAGTAGGGCGCCGGCCCCTCATTTCCCGCCATCCCGAAAAACGCGCCGGGGGGTCAAAAAGTCCGAATTCGCGTGGTTTTTTACCCTCTGCAAGATGCGCCCGCACTACCTCGATTAGTGCGTCATGACCCGTTGAAAGGACTCCTTTTCAAGCGCTTCTATTTTTGGCATATTGCGCCCGGATACAACCGTTTCAGGAGCAATAAGCATGAGCGCGTGGCCGCAGCGCCATATCGATGGTTTTCAAGTGGGATGCGAGATCGTGAGCCTGGATACTGGCGTGCTGGCCATCGAAGTGACGGTCCGACGGTCGGGCGACGGCGAAGGCCTCCAGCGCTGGTCCTTGCCCAGATTCGTGACGTTCGCGGATGCGGCGGTAGCAAGGCGCCATGCCGAATTGGTGCTGTCGGGGATTGTTTCGGTGGACAAGGCCACGGGCGAGCCCCGTTATGGCATTCTATAAGGGCGCGGACCCCGCAATTGTCCCGCCATCGCCCTACCAAATGTTGCTGGTTTTCGACAGCTTCGATGGGTCTGGCAGGCGCATGACATTTGAGGACGGCACGCGTTAAGGGAAGCGGCAACCGTAGGTTTTGTTTCGTTTATCACAATCGCGTGCCGTATACCGGTGGGTTTGGCCGGTACAGTGGTAGCGGATGACAACAAAAAGGAGAGTTCCATGTTTGATACTTTTCCTGTCCTGCGTCGTGTTGGCCTGGCGGCGGCGACGATCGGTGTAGCGAGTCTGCTGTTCGCAGGCTGTTCCACCACCAGCCCCAAAGACTCCGCGACATCCTCGGAGAAGCGCGAGTCGATGAACAGCGCGGCCAACGCCACGTTGACCAAGCTGTACGAGGCCTCGCCGCAATCCAAGGAATTGGTGGCGCGCGCAAGAGGCGTGCTGGTGTTTCCTGACGTGCTGAGCGGCAGCTTCATCGTAGGCGCCGAGCATGGCAATGGCGTGCTGCGAGTCGGCGGCGCCAATGCGGGCTACTACAGCACGACCGCGGGTTCGATCGGCTTCCAGGCCGGTGCGCAATCCAAGGCCATGGTGTTGCTGTTCATGACGGATGATGCGCTGAACAAGTTCCGCAACAGCAGCGGCTGGACCGTCGGCGCCGATGCCACGGTGGCGGTCGTGAATGTGGGCGCGAACGGCCGTATCGATACCAATACGGCGCAGCAACCGATTGTCGGTTTCGTGATGAACAACGGCGGCCTCATGGCTGGCGTCTCGCTGGCCGGCACCAAGATCTCCAAGCTCAACTGGTAAGCGCGTAGCGCTCAAGACAAAACGCCGCGGAATTTCTCCGCGGCGTTTTGTTTTTGGGTCGGCGTGCTTAGCCGAGCAGGGTGTCGCCATTGGTGCGCACGGCGTTTTCGCGCTGCATTTCGGCTTCTTCGATATCCGGATCCAGGCCGCGCCAGCGCACGATGCGTCCGCGGTCTTGCTCGGGTTCCCAACCCAGCATGCCGTAGCGCGTGATTTCAGTTTCGCCTGTGTCGAATTCCACTTCAAAGTAGCCCTGACGATCGGGTAGCGTGCCACCGGGGAACCATTCAGTTTCGGGCATGGTTTGCTCCTTGCTAAGCGATGGGAGGGATGCCGGCGTGATAGCAGCCGACGCGCTCATTGTGCGGGGGGCGGCGGCATCCCGCAAGTTTCCGAAAAGCGACGCGCGGTATCGTCAAGCGAGCGGAACCGCGGTGGTGTACAGCACCTGCTTCAACGCGAAGCTTGAACGGATGCTGGCGACGCCCGGGATGCGGGTGATGTGCTCGACGATCAGGCGTTCCAGCGCGTCCACATCCGGCACCAGTGCCCGGATCAGATAGTCGGCGTCTCCCGACATCAGATAGCACTCCATGATTTCCGGCAGGACGGCGATTTCGCGCTCGAAGACGTCCAGGGCGGCCTTGCGCTGCTTGTCCAGCGAGATCTGGATGAACACGTTGACTTTCAGCCCCAGTTTGCGCGCGTTCAGCAGCGTGACGCGGCGATCGATCAAGCCCTCGGTTTCCAGGCGGCGAACACGAGCCAGGCAGGGCGAGGCTGACAGGTTCACGCGGGCGGCAAGCTCGACATTCGTCAGTCTCGCATCGCGCTGAAGTTCGTTGAGGATTCGGATGTCAGTGGCATCCAGGTTGATTTCCGGCATAAGTTACCTAGGTCTGGTGAATGTGCAGTCGCTTTGTGCTGTGGGAAGAGTTTATCGAAGTGAATTGAAGTGAAATATGCCGGGGTTTACCCTATAGACTATTTCTTCCTTTGGTTAATCGGCCAAAGTGCAGAATAATCAAGCAGTAGACCGGGCAGTAATGAGTCAGCAAAGCACGTTGCGCAAGTTTTTGCCATTGATCGGCGCGGTCATGGTCTGGGGCGGGAATTGGCCGGTCATGAAGTTGGGGCTGACGCACATGAGCCCGCTGTGGCTGGCCGCCAGCCGCTTCGGGTCGGCGGCGCTGATCAGCGTGCTGGTGCTGGGCGCCATGGGACGCCTGCGCCTGCCGACGCGGCAGGAATGGCCGTTGGTAGCGGGCGTGGCGCTGTTGCAGATGGGCGCATTTACCGCGTTGGCGCTGTGGGCGCTGCAATACGTGGCGCCCGGACGCGCATCCGTCATCGCCTACGCCACTTCGATCTGGGTCATTCCGTTGTCGGCGCTGATCCTGAAAGAGCGCTTGTCGGCCGGCCAATGGTTGGCCACCGCGTTGAGCTACGCAGGCATCGGCGTGATCGTCGCGCCGGCGTTCAGCCCGTGGCAGGCGCATACGGTGATCGGCCTGGTCATGCTGCTGGGCGCCTCGTTCGCGTGGGCCTGCAACATCATCCAGCTGCGCGGCAACCGGCATGTGCGCCTGGGGGCGGACATGATCCCTTGGCAAACCGCGATCGCGACGGTGCCGCTGGCTGCTCTGGCGTGGATGCGCGACGGTACGCCGGATTTTCTGGCCGTGCCCGAGGCGTGGCCCATCATCCTTTATACGGGCCCGCTGGCCACGGCGTTGACCTTCATCGTGGTGCTGGGCATGACGCAGAAGATGCCGCCTGTCGCCACGTCGATTGCGATGCTGTGCGTGCCGGTGATCGGCCTGATCGTGTCCTCGCTGGTGTTCCATGAACGCATGTCGGGCGATTTGGTGTTGGGCCTGTCGCTCATCGGCGCAAGCGTGGCCGCGTCCGCCGTGGCCGCCCGATTCAAGCGGGCGATGGTGCTGCGTCCTTCCTAGAACGCCCTGGAATGGTTGCTGGCCTGACCCTGGGGCGGGAAGGCGGGCGTGCTATCGTTGAGGGATTCAAGAGAGAACCACGCATGGCATTGCATCGTTTCCAAAAAGGCGAATTGAGTCGTTGGCTGCGGCTGGTGGCTGACAGTTCCGAACCCGGCACCGCTCAAGTCGACGTGCCCGATGAAGTCGCGAAGGCGCTGGTCACCCTGCGTTGCGTTCAGGCCGGCGTCGACGGCCGCTGGACGATCACCGAAAAGGGCAAGCTTGCCCTGCGTATGGAAGAGCCGGGCGCAATACACGTGCGTTGACCGGCAAGCACGCTGGCAGGTGTGCCAGGCGCTGCCATCCCGTCCTGGCTGCCATCCGGTCCCGGCTGCCAATCAATCGTCCCCGCATCGCGGCTGCCCGTGGTCCTTGGCCCGAATATCGGCATAGTTTGCGAATGATTTCGCAGTATGTCGCCCGTTCGCGGCTATTGGCCGGACAGTACGGGAATCTCCTGAGACGGAATGTTCGGTTTGGCATCTTCCAGACGTATCGCACGGGCTTTGTCGCCAGTAAGATGAACTTGCGTGACGCTTTCAGGTCTATTTATTTATGCGGGATTTTCTCCACCCGCCACGTCACGCGTGGTTCACGCGTTTAGGTAACCGACTGGGAGGTAGCACATGCAGCATCGTGACCAGGAAGTACTGATCGACGTTTCCACAGCGGCCATGGATACCGGCGGATATGGCGTTTTGCTGACGGTAACGGCCGAGGGCGGCACCGAAGTGGATGCCGCGTTTTCCCACTTGGGCAACTGCGCTTCGTTGGACGAAGCACGTGATCGCGCGGAAATTTTCGCGCAGAACTGGGTTGAGGAAAATATCTTCCGATAGGGCATTGCGCCTTGGGCGAAGCTAAGCGGTTGAACCGGTCTGTGCGTGCATGACGCTGCGGAGAATGCTCGAAAGTTTGCGACGAAAATTTCGGTTATCGTTGCTGCTCCAAAACCTGGGGCCCTATTCGGGCATGCGTCGTTCCAAGATGACTGCCGCACAGACCAACCACTCTCTCGCGGATCATGTCCGCGCGTTGCGCGAACATTTCGATAGCGTCATTCTGCCCTTGTGGATGGGGCAGGGTTTCAATGACGCGGCCGGTCTCCCTTACGAATCGCTGGATGCCGCGACGGGTGCGCCGCTTGCACCGGTGCGCTACCGTGCCATGGCCTGCGCGCGCCAACTGTACGTGTTTTCGCAGGCGCCCGGCGCGGCCGCCGGCCAGCATGCGGACCGCCTGTTCGAATCGTTGCGCCGCGTGTTCCGCGACGACGCACAGGGCGGCTGGCGGTACAGCGTGGACGCCGATGCGCGGCCGCTGGACGAAACCCAGGATCTCTATACCCATGCGTTTGTCGTGCTGGCGTGCGCCGCCTATTTTCAGCGCAGCCGCCAAGCCGATGCCCGCAAGTTGATGCTGGCCACCGCATCAACCATCGAGGCGCGTTTCAAGACCCGCGACGGGCTGTACCACGCTGCGCTCAGCCCCGACTTTAGCCAGCCGTTGCGCCCGCCCGCGCAGAATCCCATGATGCACCTGACCGAGGCGTATCTGGCGGCGGCGCAGGTGGCCGAGCCCGCGCTGTTCGCACAGCATTTGCGCAGTTTGGCGCAGGCGATCAGCCAGTTTTTCGTCCATGCGCCAACGCAGTGCATTTCGGAAGCGTTGCAAGGCACGGCGGATAACCGCCTTGAACCGGGGCACCAGTTTGAATGGCTGTCGCTGGTGCATGGCGCCGCCGAGGTTTTCGATGGGCTGGACCTGGTGGAATCGCTGCCGCGCGCCGTGCTGTGGTCGCGCCAGCATGGCGTGGATGTTGCCGGGCCGGGCGTGCTGGCGTCATTGGACGAATCGGGCGCCGTTATCGACGGCACCCGGCGCATCTGGGCGCAGACGGAATATCTGCGCGCCTTGGCGGTGCTGGGCGATCGGTCCGCGCTGGCGTCAGGACTGGCCGATTTCCGCGCCCGGTTCCTGCATGACGGGGGCTGGTTCGAATGCCTGGACGCAAGCGGGGCGGTGGTGCGCGCCGACATGCCCTCGACGTCGCCCTATCATCTGGCAACCTGCCTGGCCGCCTTGCCGGGCGTTGTTTAATTGCGGCGTTAACAATTATTGTCGCTCTATTGTTAGGATTTGATAGAAAAACATTGGTGAAATCCCTTACAATTTGCTAACACTGTTTGTAGGGAAGCATCAATGAGCGTTATGTGCTTGGCTTGCCAACGCATTAACCCGGGGCTGTCGGGCGTTGCGCCGCATTCGCACCTGGGGCATCAAGGTTTCACCAATCCCACCCAGAAAGGGCGTGAGGAAAGCCGTGAAGACCACTTCCGCTGCCTGAGCTGCGGGGCGAAATGGCTGCGTGAAACGGACAAGTGGGGCGTGGACCTGGGTTTCAAGCTCGCGCCTTGATCGCGCTGCGTTACCGTATGCCGACCGGGCCTCTGAGAAGAGGCCCGTTTCATTTTGAAATTGTTCGCAGGGTATTTGTGAAACGTTATGGTTCCGCGCCGCTGGCTCAAGCCGCCTGCCGGCCGGGGCTGGCGGCCACGACGTCGGGATCCGCGCTGGCGGTTTGCTGCAGCCATTGCCGAAAGCAGGCCAGGGCGTAGTGATCCCGGCGCTGGGCGGGCGCGCACAGGTGGTAGCCGCGGCTGAGGCGGATGGGCAGATCGGGAAATGGAGCGGCAACACGGCCGGATTGGAGCTCGTCGCGCACCAGGCAGCGTTGCAGTACCGCGATCCCCATATCGGCCATCACGGCACGGACCAGGATGGAAACTTGATCGAAACCGTTGGATAGCGTGACGGCGTCGCGGGGCACGCCTGCCGCGGTGAACCATTGCGCCCAGTTGTCCTTGCCGTTCGAGTGATACAGCAGCGGTTCGCCGAGCAGGCCGTGCGGCGTGTTCCACAGGCCCTGGGTCTGCCTTGCCGCCAACCGGCCCGGGTGGCAGATCACCACCATTTCCCGACCGATTACGTAATCGGCCTGCCAGCCCGGCCACTGTTCGGGCGTCCCGGACAGGATGCTGGCATCCGGCGTTGCGCCTGAAAAGTCCTCATTGCGCCGATAGGCCGCGAAACTCAGCTGGATCTCGGGATGGCGCTGGTGGAAATCCGGCAGGTGCGGCACCAGCCAGGCGCTGGCCAGCGTGGGAACGGTAGACAACGTCAGGCGGAAGCGGCGGTCGTCGGCCCGCAGTTCGGTACTGAGCAGTTCGATCGCCTGCAATGGCGCCTGGGCCCCTTCGTAAAGCCGCTTGCCCGTGTCGGTCAAGGTCAGCCCGTGCGCGTTCCGGTGCATCAAGGGCTGGCCAAAATGTGCTTCCAGGCGGGAGATGGCCCGGCTGATGGCGCCCTGGGTCACGCATAGTGTCTGCGCCGCTTGCGTGAAGCTACCCAGACGCGCGGCCGTGATGAAGGCGTGCAACTCTGACATGGACGGCGAGTGCAGGCGCATTGAGCATGACCTTTGGTAATGAAGGAGTGCAATATAGTCGTTTGAAAGGGGATCGTAAAGTTTGGACACTGGCGGCCGTATCTGCAGACCCACAACGACTTTTCAATTTTCGGAGTAGCTCCATGTCCCGCCGCCTGTTGGGCCGGTCCGCGCGTTTCGCGCTTGCCGGCATGTTTGCCACGCTGTCCTTTGCCGGTGTCGCCCAAGCCGCCGACTATCCTTCCCGTCCCATCAAGCTGGTGGTGCCGTTCGCCGCTGGCGGCTCGACCGACATCGTCGCCCGCCTGGTGGCGGAATACGCTGGCCGCGACCTGAAGCAGACCATCGTTGTCGAAAACAAGGCGGGCGCGGGCGGTTCGATGGGTATGGAGCAAGTGGCCCGGTCCACGCCCGATGGCTACACGATCGGCATGGCCACGATGAGCACGCATGGCTCGAACCCGGCCGTGTATCGCAAGATGAATTACGACCCGGTAAAGGACTTCGTTCCGGTGGCCAATGTGGTGGCCGTGCCCAGCATCTTTGCGATCAACCCGAACCTGCCAGCCAAGAACATGGCCGAATTCGTGGCGCTGGCAAAGCGCGCGCCGGCCGACCGCTACAGCTTCGCGTCGCCGGGCGTGGGTTCGTTGGGCCACGTGAACATCGAGAATTTCATGATGCTGTCGGGCATCAAGCTGCTGCACGTGCCGTACCGTGGCGCGGGCCCGGCCTTGAACGACGTGATGGGCGGGCAGGTGGATGCGATCACCGACAACCTGTCGTCGACGTTGCCGCAGGTGCTGGGCGGCAAATTGCGTCCGCTGGCCGTGTTGGGGGCCGAGCGTTCGCCGCTGTTGCCGGACGTGCCTACCTACATCGAACTGGGCTATCCCGACATGGGCACGGGCGGCTGGTTCGGCCTGGTGGCGCCGGCCGGCACGCCGTCCGCCGTGGTCGACCGCTTGAACCAGGCGGTGCGCGCCGCGATGAAGGACCCGGAGTTCCGCAAGAAGGCCGAGGACGTGGGTGGTACGCTGATGCCGACGACTCCGCAAGAGTTCCAGGTCCAGATCGAACAGGCCCTGGCCCGCTACGCCAAAGTGGCCAAGGCCGCCAACATCCAGGCTGACTGACGATGAGAAACGCCGATTTCAACGCGGTTTCCGTGCATGAACCCCAAGGGCCGGCCCTGCCGCTGGTCTGTGATTCGCCCCATAGCGGTGAACGCTATCCCGATGACTTCGGGGCCGCGGCGACGCGCGCGCAGCTACGCCAGGGCGAAGACACGCATGTGGACGCGTTGTGGTCGGCGGCCCCCGCGTTGGGCGCCACGCTGATCGCAGCGAATTTTCCGCGCGTGTATATCGACCCCAACCGGACGTTGCAGGACCTGGACCCCGAGCTGTTGGCCGAGCCCTGGCCCGAACCGCTGTCGCCGGGCGAGAAGACGCGGCTGGGCAAGGGCTTGATCTGGCGCCGGATGGACAAGGCCACGCCGATCTACGATCGCAAGCTGTCGCTGGACGAAGTTCGGCACCGCATTCAGGCGTACTACGCGCCGTACCATGCGGCCCTGTCGCAGGCGATCAACCGGGTCGAGCAGCGTTTCGGCGCCGTCTGGCACCTGAACCTGCATTCCATGCCCAATGACGCCTACGAACGTCTGGGGCGGCAGAGCGAACATCCGTTGGCGGACTTCGTGTTGGGCGACCGCGACGGTACGACCTGCGAGCCCGAATTCATCGCGCTGATCGAGAAGGCGCTGCGTGATCTGGGCTATACGGTCGCGCGCAACGATCCCTACAAGGGCGTGCAATTGATCGCGCAGATCGGGCAACCGGCATTGAACCGTCACAGCCTGCAAGTGGAAATCCGGCGTCCGTTGTACATGGACGAGGCCACGCGCGAGCGCAACCCGGGCTTCGAACAGCTTCGGGGTCATCTGTCGCAAGTGCTGGAGCAGGTGGCCGATTACGTGCGGGTCCGCATGAACGCCGTTACGTCGACAAAATAGACTCGCGTGTGCGTAAACGCGCCAAAAAGCCGGAATTGATGTGGATCAATTCCGGCTGTTTTTTTCGTGGGGCCGCCCCGAGAAAAAAAAGCCCCCTTGGGGGGCAGCAAGGCCGCGTCAGCGGCTGCGGCGTGGGGGCCACATTTTCAGAGACTTAAGTTTTCTTCCGCCGGGCCGTTGTCGCTAACAACGAGCTGCGCCGCCTTCGGCTGTGGCGATAGGAAACCGTAATGCTAGAGAAGACGATCAACGGATTTTCGGTGGTGGCGTACGCGACGCAACCCGAGGGCCGCACGCCGCCGCGGGCGTTCCTGGAGACGAGGCGTCTTGCGCCAAAGCCCAAGCCCGGAGAGGCGGACGGGGACGCAGGCGGCCAAGGGAGGGAAGCCGCGGAACCGGATGCGGCCAAGTCCGAAGGCCAGCCCTTCGAGATCTTCGTCAGCCGACGTTTCCGCAGCACGATCGAAGCCATGTCGGCGGCGCGCAACGCATTGGACCGCGTGAAAAGCGTGGACGAGGACGGCGTGCCCGACCACCTGCCGGAGTAGCGCGCAAGACAGGCCCAGGCGGGCCGGCTGCGTGATGTCCGGCGCAGCGCCCCATATTGTTATCCCGACTTTGTATTTGTCGAACGCCTGAGCGCAGGCTGATGATGCCGCATGGCAATCATCGCCATTCACAGTCTGCTCAAAAGGAAGGTTGATGAATACGAACGTCCATTTCGCCGCGCTTACCGCGCGGGGAGTCTCACGCCGCGCCCTGTTGCGCGCGGCAAGCGTCGCGGGATTGGCCGCGCCGCTGGGCATGCTGGGTTCGCGCGTGCTGGCGGCCGATTCGGCTCCGCGCGCGTTCAAGATTGCATGGAGCCAGACGGCGGTCTGCCAGTCGCCCGTGTCCGTGGCGCTTGAGCGTGGCTTCTTCGAAAAGTACGGGTTAAAGGTCGAACGCATCAACTTCAGCGGCTCGACCGATCAGTTGCTGGAAGCGATCGCCACGGGCCACGCCGATGGCGGCATCGGCATGGCGTTACGTTGGCTCAAGCCTCTGGAGCAGGGTTTTGACGTGAAGCTCGCCGTGGGCACGCACGGCGGCTGCATGCGCTTGCTGACCGCTGACGATTCGCCCATCAAGAGCGTGAACGACTTGAAGGGCCGCCGCGTCGCGGTGTCGGATCAAGCCAGCCCGGTGAAGAACTTCTTTGCGATCCGCGTCGCGCAACTGGGCATCGATCCCGATTCTGTCGATTGGCGTCAGTATCCGCAGGACCTGTTCGGCGAGGTGCTGAGAAAGGGCGAGGTGGACGCGATTGCAGGCGACGACCCGCTGATTTACACGCTGCGCGAAGACAACAACCTGCGCGAGATCGCGACCAACATTGAGGGTGACTACGAGAACCGCACGTGCTGCGTGCTGGGCTTGCGCGGCGACCTGGTTCGCAAGGATCCCGAAGCCGCAGCAGCCATCACGCGCGCGGTGATCGACGCGCAGCGCTGGACCGCGTCCAACCCCGACGAGACGGCGCGTATCTTCGCGCCGTACGTGCCCGGCAAGGTGCCCCCCGAACGCGTGGCGGCGATCTTGCGCAGCCATAGCCACGGGCACGCGTCCACGGGGTCTGCGCTGCGCGAGGAAATCGTGGGTTACGCCAAGGATCTGAAGACGATCAAGGTGCTGAGCGCGAACCTGGACATCAATAAGTATGCGAAAGTGGTGGTGCCCGATGTTCTCGGTTGACGCATTGCCTGATCGCGTGGCGGGCATCGCGCCGGCGCCACGCTGGCGTTTGTGGAAGACGGGCATGACCGCCGCCGTCGTGTGGGCGGGCGTGGGTGGCGTGACGCTGGGGTGGCCGAACGTGGAGGTGGGCTTTTCTTCTTGGGGCTATACGCGGGAGTTCGGCGTGGCGGCCTTGGGGCTGGCGGCGCTACTTCTGCTGGCGGCGGTGTCGGGCGTCGAGCAGGCACGGCCGGTGCGCGCCTTGAGGCGCGCCGGGCCGTGGCTGCTGGCGCTTGCCTTCGCGGTCGGCGCTTGGGAAATCGCGACGGCGAAGCTGGCGCTGTTGCCTAGCCCATTCTTCGCCCCGCCGCAGTCGTTGATCGAGGTGTACGTCACCGACTACAAGCGCCTGGCGGACAGCCTCGTCAATTCGCTGTGGCTGCTGGCCAATGGCTTCCTGCTTGGGGCGGCCGCTGGCTTCCTGACGGGCGTGGCAATTGGGTGGTCGCGCGGGCTGGGCTATTGGGTGCATCCGGTGCTGCGCTTTCTGGGGCCGGTGCCGTCCACCGCGTTACTGCCGATGGCGTTCTTCTTCTTTCCTTCCAGCTGGTCGGCGGCGGTGTTCCTGATCGCGTTGGCGACGTGGTTTCCCGTTACGGTGCTGACGTGGTCCGGCGTGGCGGGTGTAAACCGCGCCTATTACGACGTGGCGCGCACGATGGGCGCGAATAAATGGTTCCTGGTGTTGCGCGTGGCGATTCCTGCTGCCTTGCCCCAGGTCTTCGTGGGCCTGTTCATGGGGCTGGGCGCGTCGTTCTCGGTACTGGTGGCCGCGGAAATGATGGGCGTGAAGTCCGGTCTGGGCTGGTACTTGTCGTGGGCGCAGGGCTGGGCGTCCTACGCCAACATGTATGGCGCGCTATTCGTCATGGCGCTGGTGTTCTCGGGGCTGATCACCTTGTTGTTCGCGGGGCGCGACCGCCTCTTGGCGTGGCAGAAAGGAGTGGTGAAATGGTAGCGGCAGCCGTGGCGCAAGCGCCCGGTTCGCGCGGCGCGGCACTGACCGTGCAGGGCGTGAATCATCATTTCGACCTGGACGGCGCGGCTTTGCCGGTGCTGGACAACATCGATCTCGACGTCAAACCGGGCGAGTTCGTGGCGCTGCTGGGCCCCAGCGGCTGCGGCAAATCGACATTGCTGCGGCTGGTGGCGGGTTTGGAGCCGCCGGTACAAGGCGGCTTACTGGCGGACGGCGAACCGATCGATGGGCCGTCGCCATCACGCATTGTCGTATTCCAGGATCCCACGTTGTACCCCTGGCGCACCGTGTGGAACAACGTGGCACTGGGCTTGCAGGCGCGCGGCCTGTTGAACACCGAACGTCATCGCGTGGACGACGCGTTGCGGCGGGTCGGTCTGGCGTCGTTCGGCAAGGCGTATCCGCATCAACTGTCGGGAGGCATGGCGCAACGCGCGGCGCTGGCCCGCGCCCTGGTCAATGATCCCCGCATCCTGATACTTGACGAGCCCTTGGGCAAGCTGGATTCGCTGACGCGCATCGCCATGCAATCCGAACTGGTCGAGCTGTGGCAGCGCGCGGGATTCACGGCCTTGCTGGTGACGCACGACGTGGAAGAGGCCCTGTTCATGGCGTCGCGCATCGTGGTGCTGAGCGAGCGGCCCGCGCGGATCAAGGACGAGATCGTCAACGACCTGCCGTATCCGCGGCATCGCGGCGACCCCAGGCTGGCGGTATTGCGTCATCGCGCACTGGCCTTGCTGGGGCTGGATGCGACGTGGTGAGGCGACTGGGGCTGGCGTTGGCCGTGCTGGGGTTAGCGGGGCTGGCTTTTGCCGTGGCGATTTTGCGGCAGCCGCAGGCGTTGCTGACCGTGTCTTACTGGCCGTTCGCGTGGCGCTATGACCCGGACCTGCCCGTCAGCGCGCACACGTGGCGGCAGCTATGGCTGGCGTTGGCGCAGTCTGCCGTTGCCCTGGCGCTACTGGTGTGCGCCTTGCTTTTACGGCGCTGGCAGTACGGGCTGACGGCGTTGGCGGGCGTGCTGGCGCTTAGCGCGCCGTGGCCGCGGCTACAGATGCTGCTGACGGAGGCGCACACCACGTCTTACCAGCGTTCGCCATTGGAGTTTTCGGACGCCAACGTGCTGCAGGGCGGGCGGCTGTATCAGACACATTGCGCCGCCTGCCATGGTGTGGCGGCGGACGGCCGGGGACCGCGTGCAGCCGGTCTGCCCGTATGGCCCAGCGTGTTGGGCGCGCCGCTTTTCGACAACCGTCTTGAAGGCGAATTGCATTGGCGGGTGGCGCAGGGGGATCGGACGCTGCCGGGCGCCGAGCCGTCCGCTTCGTCGCAGCACGGGTTCCTGGCGGTGTTAAGCGCCGACGACATCTGGCGGGTGTTCGACTATCTGCGTTTGCGGGCGTATGGTACGAGCGGCGGCGCAGGCATGCCGGCGATCCCCGCGCCAGTGGTGGGCCTGGTTTGCCGCGATGGCCGGGCCGAGACCCTGCGCGGATTGCGTGGCTTGCCGTTGCTCGTGGTAGCGCATGCGCCAGGCACGCCGGATGTGCCGCAAGACCCGCGCTTATTGACGATCGCGCTGACCCGCGGCGCGGTGGGCGACGTCAATGCCGATTGCACGGCGGCCGCGCGCGGCGCCTGGGATGCCTATGCGTTGGCGGCCGGTGTGCCGCCCGATGCGCTGGCCGGCGCGCAATTCATGGTGGACCGGCACGGCTGGTTGCGTGCCCGCCGGCTGCCCGGCACGGCGCCGAGCTGGACCAGCGCCGACAACGTCTGCGGCCCGGGCGGCCGAATCGATGGCGCGGCGCCCGGCGGGCTGGGCAATTTATTGATGGCAATGGATCGTGTGGCGATTAGGTTGCCCTCCAGCAGGCCTTGAAGCGCTACCGCCCTGGACAGCATGTGAACCTTTCCGAGGAGGGCTAATGCGCGGAAGGTAACACCGCGATGGCGAAGCCCATGCATAAATGGGGGGGCGGGACATCTGGCCCGGTCAGGTCAGCGTGCTGCGCATCAGGATTTCGGTTAGCGCACGCGTCGGCTTGTTGGGGGCAGGGGCCGCGATGACGATGAATTCCACTTGCGGCAACGGGGGCAATTGGGCGGCTCCGGCAGGTGCGGCCAAGCCCGCCGTGGACAGATGCGAGGGCTGCACCGTGATACCCAGCCCGGCGCGGGCGGCGGCCTGGCAGCCGGCGTAACTGGTGCTGGTGCAGACGATCTGCCAACTGCGGCCGGCGCGCGCCAGCGCGTCCAGCGTCAGCGTGCGGGTCACGCTGGGCTCGCGCAGCAGAATCAGCGGCAGCGGTTCGTCGGCGGCGATGCGCAAGCCTTCCTTGGCCCGCCACAGCAAGGCTTCCTTGTGCAGGGTCTGGCCCCGGCGGTCGCCGCGGCGGCGTTTACCGATCATCACGTCCAGCCCGTTGTCGTCCAGCAGCTTGTAGAGCTCGCTGGTGACGCCGATGGTCAGGTCCAGTTCCACTTCAGGATGCGCCAGCCGGAAGGCGGCCAGCACGTCGGGCAGCGGTCCCATCGCCAGATCGTCGGATGTGCCCAGGCGGACGCGGCCGCGCAGCCGGGGCGCATCGAACAGCCGTTCGGCCCGTTCATGGGCGTCTAGGATGATCTGCGCGTGCACCAGCAGGCTGCGGCCATCGCTGGTTAACGTGAGCGAGTGCGTGTCGCGCAGAAACAGGCGGCGGTTGACGGCCTGTTCCAGTTGCCGGACATGTTCGCTGACGGTCGGCTGGGTCAGGCCCAGGCGCCGGGCGGTTTCAGTAAAGCTGGGCGCGGCGGCGGCCGCGGCAAAGGTCTTGAGCCAGAGGGGATTGAGCATGGCGGCGACGGCTGGTCATAGGATATTCCGATGACAGTTAAAGTAATCAGTGGACTTCACGATGGCAAGAGGCGCGCCTATAGTTTTCCGTAACTTCTCGGAAAATCCTCTCGCCATGCGCCGCTTCCTGCCCGACTCATTCACGCTCACCCTGATCGCCACCGTGGTTTTCGCCAGCTTTTTCCCCGCGGTGGGCAAGGGTGCGTCATTCATGATGGTGGCCAGCAACATCGCCATCTCGTTGCTGTTCTTCTTGCACGGCGCGCGCCTGTCCACCGACGCCATCGTGGCGGGCGTGAAGGATGTGCGCTTGCATGGGCTGATCCTGGCAAGCACCTTCGTCTTGTTCCCGGCGCTGGGCCTGGGCTTGCGGGCGCTGTTCCCTGGATTGCTGGCGCCGTCGCTGTGGCTGGGCGTCCTGTTCGTCTGCACGCTGTCTTCTACCGTGCAGTCGTCGATCGCCTTCACGTCCATGGCGCGCGGCAACGTGCCCGGCGCCATTTGCGCCGCGACGGCGTCCAATCTGCTGGGCACCGTGCTGACGCCGTTGCTGGTGGCCGTGCTGTTGCACCGCCAGGGCGGCGGGCACGGCCTGGCCGATGCGGGGCGCATCCTGCTACAGCTGTTGCTGCCGTTCGCGGTGGGCAGCCTGTTGCGGCCGTGGATCGGGGCGTGGGCGCAGCGCAACAACCGCGCCTTGTCCAAGGTGGACCGCAGTTCGATCCTGCTGGCGGTCTACACCGCGTTCAGCGAAGCGGTGGCGCAAGGCATCTGGCATGCGTTTCCCGCGATCGATCTGGCCACGATGGTGCTGGTGAACGCGATGTTGTTGGGGGCGGTGCTGCTGATCACGACGTGGGGCAGCCGCAAGCTCGGGCTGTCCAAGGAAAACGAGATTACGCTGGTCTTTTGCGGATCGAAGAAGTCGCTGGCCTCGGGCATTCCGCTGGCGGCCGTCCTGTTCGGCACCGCGCAGATGGGCGTGGTGGTGCTGCCGTTGATGATCTTCCACCAGATGCAGCTGATGGTCTGCGCCGTGTTGGCGCGCCGCTATGCGGAACGCGTGGAGCCGGCCCGGGAAGCGGTGGTGGGCGCTTAGCCAGCGGGTGGCCGGTCGGTCGGTCAGTCAGTCAGGCCTGATCGTCCAGCGGGCGGATCTTGCCGCCGGGCTGCCAGAACACGGCGCCGTCGCGTTCTTCGACGGCAAGTACCGTCAGGCGGCCATTCTTGCAGGGACCGCCCACGCACAGGCCGGTGTCGGGTTGGTAGGTCGCGCCGTGGCGCGCGCACATGATCAGGTCGCCGGCGCGGGTAAAGAAGCTGCCTTCCCAATCGAGTTCGACCCCGACGTGGGCGCAGCGGTTCAAGTAGCCGTGCACGCGGTCCTGATAGCGCACGAAGAACGCGGTCGTTCGGCCCGCGCTGTCGGTCACCGGCACTTTCACGCCCAGGCCGCCGTTGACGAGCTCGGCGGCAGCGCAGACTCGGACTTCGGGGGCGGCGGGGGAATCCAGCATGGCAAGCCTCGTGAGGAAAAGGGTGCGATCTTCGGACAGGGCGCGGGGCTTGTCAATCGGCGGGCAAAACCGGGGCGCTGTCCTGCTGACGGGCCCACATGCCGGCGTAGACGCCGCCTTGCGCCAGCAACTGCGGATGGCGGCCGCGTTCGATGACGCGGCCTTCGGACAGCACGATGATCTCGTCCGCGTCGGCGACCGTCGACAGCCGGTGGGCGATGATCAGCGTGCTGCGCCCTTGGCTGACTTCCCGCAGGTTGGCCTGGATTTCGCGTTCGGTATGGGTATCCAGCGCGCTGGTGGCTTCGTCGAAAAGGAAAATGGCGGGATTTTTCAGGATCGTGCGGGCGATCGCCACGCGCTGCTTTTCACCGCCCGACAGCTTCAGGCCGCGCTCGCCCACCATGGTCTGGTAGCCATCGGGCATCGTCATGATCAGGTCGTGGATATGCGCCAGCCGCGCAGCGGCCTGGATGTCGGCATCGGTTGCGCCGGGCCGGCCGTAGCCGATGTTGTAGTGGATGGTGTCATTGAACAGCACCGTGTCCTGCGGCACCACGCCGATCGCCGCGCGCAGGCTGGCCTGCGTGACGTCGCGCACGTTCTGGCCGTCGACGACGATGGCGCCGCTATCGGCGTCGTAGAAGCGGAACAGCAGGCGGCCAATCGTGGATTTTCCGGCGCCGGACGTGCCGACGACCGCCACCGTCTTGCCCGCGGGGATGGTGAAGCTGACGCCCTTCAGGATGGGGCGGCGCGCGTCGTAGCCGAAATGGACGTCGCGGAATTCGACCTGGCCGCCCGAGATCCGCAGCGGGTGCGCGTCGGGGTGGTCGGCCACTTCGCGGTCCTGGCCTAGCAGTTCGAACATGCGTTCCATGTCGATGATGGCCTGCTTGATCTCGCGGTAGATGAAGCCGAAGAAGCTAAGCGGTTGGTACAGCTGCAGCAGGTAGGTGTTGACCAGCACGAAATCGCCCAGTGTGTAGCGGCCTTCGGCGATGCCGGTGGCGGCCATCCACATGACCAGCGTCAGGCCGACCGAAATGATGGCGGCCTGGCCCACGTTCAGGATCGACAGGCTGACCTGGCTGCGCACGGCGGCGCGTTCGTAGCGGGTCAGCGAGGCGTCGTAGCGGCGCGCCTCGTGCTCTTCGTTGCCGAAGTACTTGACGGTCTCGTAGTTCAGCAGGCTTTCGATGGCCTTGGTGTTGGCCTCGGAGTCGGTCTCGTTCATCTGGCGCCGGAACTTGGCGCGCCACTCGGTGACGGCAAGCGTGTAGGCCATGTACAGGATCACGGTCGCGCCCGTGGCCAACGCCAGCCAGACATCGAACATTTTCCAAAGCACGATGCAGACCAGGCCGATTTCAAAGAATGTCGGCAGGATGTTGAACAGCAGGAACGACAGCAGCGTCTGGATGCCTTTGGTGCCGCGTTCGATGGCACGGGTCAACCCGCCCGTCTGGCGCGACAAATGAAAACGCAACGCCAGGGCGTGCAGGTGCCGGAAGATCCGCAGGCCGACGGCGCGGATGGCGTGCTGACCGACCCGCGCGAAAATGGCGTCGCGCAGTTCGGAGAACAGCAACGACAGCACCCGGGCCGTGCCGTAGGCCAGGATCAGCCCCAGCGGTACCGTCACGGCGCCGGGGGCGCCTTTGCCCAGTTCGTCGATGGCGTGCTTGTAGATCAGGGGCACGTAGACGGTTGCCGCCTTGGCGGCGAACAGACAGAGCAGGGCGGCGACGACGCGCACTTTCAGCCCCGTCATGCCCGGGGGCCAAAGATAGGGAAACAGGGTGCGCAAGGTGGAAAAACCGCCGCGGTTGCTGGGCGGCGCGTCAGGGGGAGTCATGGCTGGCTGGGGACCGGATGCGGGGGGCGGGAGGGCGTCTACCGGCCATTATCGGGTACCGGCGCTATTATTTGGCTGATAACCCCTGGTGCATACGGACCATTGCCGGGGGACGTCTATCCGGTATTGCGATGCGGGCGTAGCTCGGCAAGCCCGCTCCTTTTTTCTCTTCAATCCTGGGGTAAGCCGGGCTGTGCCCAGGATTGCGCGACCTGGCGCATATTCGCCGCGCCGGTGTCGCGGTGCAAGCAACGGAGGGTCTTATGGCGAAAGTACCCGCAGTGAAATTGAACGACGGCAACAAGATCCCGCAACTGGGTCTGGGCGTTTGGCAGGTGCCGGACGAGCAGGCGGCGTCCAGCGTCAAGGAGGCGCTGGCGGCCGGTTACCGCTCGGTGGATACCGCGGCCATCTATGGCAACGAGCAGGGGGTGGGCGCCGGGCTGCGAGCGGCCGGCGTGGCACGCAAGGATCTGTTCGTGACCACCAAGCTATGGAACGACCGCCATGGCTACGACGACGCCCACAAGGCGATGGACGAGAGCCTGGAGAAGCTGGGCCTGGCGTATGTGGACCTGTACCTGATCCATTGGCCGGTGGCGGGCAGCACCAAATTCCTGGACGCCTGGCGCGCCATGGTCGAGATGAAGGAAGACGGCCGCGCCCGTTCGATCGGCGTATCCAATTTCACGCAGGCCAACCTTGAGCGGCTGATGGAATCGTCGAAAGTGGTGCCGGCGGTGAATCAGATCGAGCTGCATCCCGGCTTCACCCAGCGCGAGCTGCGGGCGTTCCATGCCAAGCATGGGATTGCGACGGAATCCTGGAGCCCGCTGGCCCAAGGCGGCATCACCAAGGAAAAGGTCATCCTGGATCTGGCCAAAAAGCACGGCAAGTCGCCGGCGCAGGTCACGCTGCGGTGGCATTTGCAAAGCGATCTGATCGTGATCCCGAAATCGGTCACGCCCGCCCGCATCCGTGAAAACATTGACGTTTTCGACTTTGAGCTGTCGGGCGACGATATGGCGGCGATCGACGGTATCAAGGAAGGCGCGCGCCTGGGGCCGGACCCCGAGCGCTTCGGCGCCTAAGGCCGGCAATCGTAAAAAATCGGCGGGGGTGGGGCTGCGGGGCCCCGACACCCCTCTGTCCAACGGGCTAGTGCTTCAGCGGAAAGCACCAGTAACGCACGATGACGACCAACAGGATGGTCAGCGTGATCCACGAGGCCCAGTGCCAGCCGCCCGTGCCAAGCAAGGCAGCCAGCAGGCCGAACACGCTTAGCGCGCCCAGCAGGATCGGCACACCCCAGACAAACATGAAGCCGCGGCCGCCTTTGCTTTTACGGGCGCTCATGCGGGAGTCCTTTGCGGGGTGGCGGCGGCCTGGTGCTTTTTCACGAGTTCGTTGATGCGTGCTTCGGTGGCGCGGCGGCGCGCCACCCACAGGTAGAGGCCGCTGACGAGGACCACGATGGTGATCAGGTCCAGCAAGGCCCAGATGATCTTCAGGGGCAGGCCGGCGTAGTCGCCAAAGTGCAGCGGGCGGGACACTTCAAGCGCGGTCAGGTACCAGGGCATCTTGGCCACGGTCGTCAGCGCGCCGGTCTTGCCGTCCACCAGCACTGGCGTGTTCAATTTAGACGTCAACGGGGTATCGCCGCGCATCCAGGCGATGTAGTGGTGCGGGCTGCCGAACGCGTTGCCGGGAAAGGCGATGAACGACACTTCGTTGCCGGGCAGGGCTTTTTTCGCCGTGTCGGCCGCCAGTTGGGCCGACGCCAGTTCCGTCGGTACGGTCTGGCCCTTGTAGGGCTCCAGGATGCGCACGAGTTCGGTCGATTGCCACAGGCGGAACAACGGCGTCGATAGTTCATTGATGACGCCCGTGACGCCCACGACGAACGCCCAGACCAGCGTGACGATGCCCAGCAGGTTGTGCAGGTCGAGCCATTTCAGGCGCGAAGACCGCGCGGCGCGAACGGTGCCGAACTCCAGCTTCTTCATGAAAGGCCCGTACAGCACGACGCCGGACACGATGGCCACGCAGAACAGCAGGCCCATGAAGCCCAGGAACAGTTCGCCCGGCAGCCCGGCGAACAGGTCCACGTGCAGGGCCAGCATGATGCCCATGAAAGAGAACTTGTCCTCGGTATAGAGCGGGCCCTCGAGCAGCACGTCGCCCGTGCGGGCGTCCATGCGCACGGCGTGCCCGGAGACCTGGCCGTCGCCCGGCGTCTTGGCCATGCCCACCCAGACCTGAGGTTCGTCGGGGTCGAAGAACAGGTAGTCGATCACTTCGCCGGGATACAGGGACTTGGCGCTTTCGACAAGCTTGTCCAGGTGGGCGGGCGGCGTGTTGGCCGGCACGTCCGACAGGGGCTTGGCGTCATCCAGCCAATGCTCGATCTCGTGATGGAACACCAGCGGCAAGCCGGTAAGACAGATGATGAGCAGGAAGATGGTGCAGACGAGACTGGTCCATTTGTGGATCCAGTACCAAGTCTTGATGGTGGAAGCGGCTGTCATGGCGACGGCAAAAGGTGGCCTGCGCGGCCCCCTTTCAGTTATTAGTTGGGAAAGTCGGAACATTATCACGAACAATACCGATTCTCGTAACGCAATATTTTGACCCCGACGCCGAGCGGGGCGAGACGGCGCCGGGCAGCAAAGCGGGTTAAAAAGAAGGGTCAGGTTTCAACAGGCAGGCATTGCCACGACCGGCTGGTGGGGACGGATCCGTCCCCGTTCGCGGGGGGTGGTTTCCGGATCATCATGGAGCAGCGATTTCTGAAAGTTCCCCGCAATGAACGCGGCCGCGATTTTGCGGTGGGCGACGTGCATGGGCATTTTTCCCGTCTACAGGAAAGTCTGGACCGGCTGGGTTTCGACCCGGCGCGCGACCGGCTGTTTTCGGTGGGGGATCTGGTCGACCGGGGCCCGGAAAGCGAGGCCGCGCTGGAATGGCTGGCCCAGCCCTGGTTCCATGCGGTGCAGGGCAATCATGAAGACTATGCGATCCGCCACGTCCGCACGGGGCAGGTGGACGTCATGAACTGGCGCGGCTATGGCGGCGGCTGGTTCCTGGACCTGCCGGCCGATCGGCAGGAGGTCTTTGCCGAAGCATTTGCGCGGCTGCCCATTGCCATCGAGGTCGAAACGTCCACTGGCGCGGTCGGTTTGTTGCACGCGGATTGCCCGGTGCTGTTCTGGCCAAGGCTGGAATCCGCGTTGCAAGACCGCTACAAGCGCACCAGCGCGGCGTGCCAGTGGTCGCGGGAACGCTTGCGGCAAATGGACAGGACGTTCATCAAGGGCGTGCGGGCGGTGGTGGCGGGACATACGCCGGTGGCGGCGCCCCTGCTATTGGGCAACGTGTATCACATCGATACCGAGGGCTGGCGGTCGGGCTATTTCACGCTGCTGGACCTGGAGTCCCTGCAGGCCTGGCCACGCGAGGTTGTCACCGAGCTGGCGACCGAGGAGTAGGCCGCCGGTCGTCAGCCGGTGGAACGGAAAAGGGCGCCCTGGAGGCGCCCTTTGTGTCGGTGCAAGGCCGGGATCAGAGCGGCCGGGCCGCGACTGGGGCAGAGGTGGTGATCGCGCTTGCGCTGACGCCGTTGCCGTCCAGGCCGAGGGCAGGCGAACCTGCGGCAGGCGAACCTGCGGCGGGGGCATTGTTCGCCCGGGGCGCCGGGATCGGCATCAATGGGGCCTGGATCGGGCTGTTGGGGTTCGGCGGCTGCACGGAGGTGCCAGGGGCCGGCAGCGGCTTGACCGAGGTGTCGACGCCGTCGGTGGAGCGGTTGTTGTTGAGGAAATCGGTCAGGGCATCTCCCGAGGACAAGTCCAGCGAGGCGACGGCCTGGCCCGGCGGGAATTCCGAGAAGTAGTACTCGCCGTTCTCGACCAGCAGCCCATCCGGGCGCGGCGCCTGCTTGGCGTCCGGCACGCCCTTGAGCACCGGCTGCATGAAGTCCAGCCAGGTCGACAGGGCCAGGCCGCTGCCGAATTCGTTCGTGCCCAGCGATTTTGGCTGATCGAAACCCATCCAGACCGTGGTGGCCAGCGCGGGCGTGAAACCCGAGAACCAGACGTCCACGGCTTCGTTGGTGGTGCCGGTCTTGCCGCCGACGTCGTTGCGCTTGAGCACCTGGTGCGCGCGCGCCGCGGTGCCGCTGGTGGTGACGCCGCGCAGGATGTCGTCCATGACCCAGGCGGTGCGCGGATCGATGGCGCGGGCGGCTTCGTCGCCCGCGCGGACGGGTTGCGCCTGCATCAGCACTTTGCCGGAGCGGTCGGTGACGTGATCGACCAGATACGGCGTGACGCGATAGCCGCCGTTGGCGAAGACGCTGTAGCCATTGACCACCTGCAAAGGCGTGGCGCCGCCCGCGCCCAGCGCCAGCGGCAGCACGGCCGGCCAGCGCGACTTATCGAAGCCGAAGCGGGTCAGGTAGTCCTGCGCGTACTGTGGCGAGATGGCTTGCAGGATGCGGATCGACACCATGTTCTTGGAACGGTACAGGCCCTGGCGCAAGGTGAGCATGGGCTCGTACTTGTTGCCGTCGTTCTTGGGCTGCCAGTCTTTTGAGCCGGTCTGGGCCGCGGTCAGCATGAACGGCTGGTCCGAGATCTGCGTGGCGGGCGTGAAGCCGCGTTCCAGCGCCGCCGCGTAGACGAACGGCTTGATGTTGGAACCGGGCTGGCGCCAGGCCTGGGTCACCCGGTTGAAGGTGCCGCGGTTGTAGTCGAAGCCGCCGATCATGGCGCGGATGGCGCCATCCTGGGGCGCCATGGACACCAGCGCCGCCTGCAGAGCCGGCATGTTGATGA
This sequence comes from Achromobacter sp. MYb9, assembly GCF_002975275.1. Lineage (GTDB taxonomy): Bacteria > Pseudomonadota > Gammaproteobacteria > Burkholderiales > Burkholderiaceae_B > Achromobacter. The sequence goes on from NZ_PCOQ01000017.1 coordinate 63,949, forward strand.
TTTCCCAGCCCTCCGTTTCCTTGTCGCCGGTCTTGTGGATGTAGACCACGGAACCGCGGCGGATGCGCTGGCTGTCGCTGGCCTTCGGGTTCAGGGCGCGGGCCACGACGGCCAGCGCCTTCTTGTCCGAAATGGTGATGATGTCGCGTCCGCTGCGGGCCAGCTTCACTTCCGTGGGGCTGGCCGCCAGCACCATGGCCGCCAGCAGGTCTTCGCTGTCGGGCGCCTTGTCCTGCACGCCGTCCAGGATCTCGTCCAGCGCCTGCGGGTCGCTTTCCACGCCGTCGGGCAGGTCGAGCTGGTCTTCCGGGCCGGGATAGACGGCACGGCGCGTGTAGTCCAGCACGCCGTCGCGCACGGCGCGGTAGGCGGCTTCCTGGGCCTTGGAATCGATCGTGGTGTAGACGTCGATGCCCTTGGAATAGGTTTCTTCCTGGAACACGCCATACATCAGTTGGCGCGCCAGTTCGGCGGGGTAGTCGCCATGCACGGCGAAGCCGCGCGCGCTGGTGCCGTCCGCGCCGCGGATCGTCAAGCGCTGCTTCAGGGCTTCATCGGCCTGCTCGGGCGTCAGGTAGTCCAGCGTCTTCATGCGGCCCAGCACGTAATGCTGGCGGATTTCCGCGCGCGGAAAGTTGGTGATGGGGTTGAAGCGCGAGGGGGCCTTGGGGATGCCGGCCAGCATGGCGGCTTCGGCCGGCGTCACCTCGGACAGCGGCTTGCCCAGGTAAGTACGCGAGGCGGCGGCGAAACCGTAGGCGCGATGGCCCAGGTAGATCTGGTTCATGTAGAGCTCAAGGATCTGGTCCTTGCTGAGCTCGTTTTCGATCTTGAAGGTCAGCAGCAGCTCGTAGAACTTGCGCGAATAGGTCTTTTCCGACGACAGGTAGAAATTGCGCGCCACTTGCATCGTGATCGTGCTGCCCCCTTGCGACTTCGAGCCCTTGACGACGTTGGTCAGCACCGCGCGCGCGACGCCCATCCAGTCCACCCCGCCGTGGCTGTAGAAGCGGTCGTCCTCGGCCGCCAGCACCGCCTGGCGCATCACGGCCGGGATCTCGTCGAAGCGCAGCACGTTACGGTGCTCTTCGCCGTATTCACCGATCAGCACTTTATCGGCCGTATAGATGCGCAGCGGCACCCGCGGGCGATAGTCCGTCATGGCGTGCAGATCGGGCAGGCTGGGCCAGGCCAGCGCCAGGGCGAGGCCAAGCAGAACGGCCCCGCACACGCCAGCGCCGGCCGCGGCGATACCCGCTTTGACCAGGATTCGTTTCCAGGGAAGGCCCGATTTGCCGCCCGGGGTGGCGGAGGATTGCTGGGGGGTGCTCATTGCAGGCGATTCTAGGACAGAACGCTATAGACCGGCCATGGCGCAATAAGGTTTCAGTAACCAAAGTTGCCGGGGAGCGGTGGGGGGCGTGTGCCACGTAAATATAGGGACGGGGTCTAGGATACGCGGGGCGGGGGTTTCGCGCGCGTGCGCATCGAAATGCGCTGTGAAATGTATTGCGCGCCGTGACAAACGGCAAGGCCGGTTGCACGCTTTTGTCGGAATTCAGCGTCGGTTCAGCGCATCGGCGTCTTGCAGGTACCGTTGCGGCGGCGCGCCTAGCGCCCGGTGGAACATCGCGCTGAACGCACTGGGGCTGCGGTACCCCAGGTCGGCTGCGATTCGCGCCACCGGTACCCCCAGCGACAAGCGGCACACGGCGTCCGCCAGCCGCACCTGCTGCACCCACTGCCGATAGTTCAGGCCCAGTTCGGCCTGGAACAGACGGATCAGGGTGCGGGCGCTGGCGCCCACGTCGCTGCCCCAGTCTTCGATGCTGCGTTGCAGGCCGGGTTGGTCCAGGATGGCCATGCAGATGGTCTGCAGGCGACGGTCGCGCGGCCAGGGAATCTGGATGGGCACCACGCGGGCGGCCGCCAGTTCGGACAGGATCAGTGCCGCGACCTGTTCTTCGCGGCCGCCCAGCGGGTAATCGGCGGGCGCCGCCGTCAACGCCAGGATCAGTTCGCGCAGCAGGCCGCTGACCTCGATCACCTGGCACTGCGGCCAATAATCCGCCGCCACCCCGGCCTGGATGTAGAGCGATCGCATGGACACCGCGCCAACCATGTCGACGCCATGCGGCACGCCCGCCGGCACCCACAGCGCGCGTAGCGGCGGCAGCGCCCAGAAGCCGCTGGGCGTGGTGACGCGCATCACGCCGTCGACCGCATAGATCAACTGGGCGCGGGGATGGGAGTGCGCGCCGGTTTGCGCGCCCGCCGGGAATTCCTTGGCCATGGCCGTGACCGCGCGCGGCAGGTGCTGGTAGTCCTGGGCATTGATGCTGCGGGCGGCGTCGGGCAAGGGCGGGCGGGTAGGCACGAGTGTCACTTCCGACAAAAGGATGAGGCGAAACCTGAAAGGGCCGTAGCCGTATTTTGTCACTTGCACGACGAAAATTGGCAGATCTTCGTTGCGCCGGATTTCTACACTGTCTGCTGGTCCCCGGCATGGCGCCGGGCCGCCCGGACCCTCTTGCATGCGCACCATGAATTCCGCCCAGAATCCTGTCGCCAGCGTCACGGACGCCACCCTTCCCACTCCCGCTTCCACGCCGGCTGCTGCACCGCCCGCGTCGGACCCGTCCACCGCGTTCAAGGTGCTGGGCGCCATCAGCGTGGCGCATTTGATGAATGACATGATCCAGTCGATCCTGCTGGCCATCTATCCGATGCTGAAAGCGTCGTTCAGCCTGTCGTTCGCACAAATCGGGATGATCACGCTGGTCTATCAGCTGGCGGCGTCGCTGCTGCAGCCGTTCATCGGCTTCTACACCGACCGCCATCCCAAGCCGTATTCCTTGCCGGTGGGCATGGGCTTCACGCTGGTGGGCCTGCTGCTGCTGTCGGTGGCGCCGTCGTTCGGCTGGCTGCTGGTGGCCGCCGTGCTGGTGGGAACAGGTTCGTCCGTGTTTCATCCGGAGTCGTCGCGGGTGGCGCGCATGGCGTCGGGGGGGCGGCACGGTCTGGCGCAATCGCTCTTCCAGGTGGGCGGCAACGTGGGGTCGGCGCTGGGGCCGCTGCTGGCGGCCTTGTTCATCATTCCGCACGGGCAGGGCAGCGTGGCGTGGTTTTCGCTGGCGGCGCTGTTCGGCATCGTGGTGCTGACGGGCATCGGACGCTGGTACAGCGCCAACCGCGTGCGGCTCAAGCCACGCGCGCGACGCGACGGGGCGGGCAACGGGCTGTCGCGCAACCAGGTGCTTGGCGCGTTGACCGTGCTGGGCGTGCTGGTGTTTTCCAAGTACTTCTATCTGGCCAGCTTGAACAGCTATTTCACTTTCTACCTGATCGGCAAGTTCGGCTTGTCGGTGCGGGAGGCGCAGCTGTACCTGTTCCTGTTCCTTGCCGCAGTGGCGGTGGGCACGGTGGTGGGCGGACCTATCGGCGACCGCGTCGGCCGCAAGATCGTGATCTGGGTATCCATCCTGGGCGTGGCGCCCTTCACGCTGATGCTGCCCTACGCAAACCTGTTCTGGACCGGCGCGCTGGTCGTCGTGATCGGCATGGTGTTGGCGTCGGCATTTTCCGCCATCGTGGTGTATGCGCAGGAACTGGTGCCGGGCAAGGTGGGCATGATCGCCGGCCTGTTCTTCGGCTTCGCGTTCGGGATGGGCGGCGTGGGCGCCGCGGCGCTGGGCAAACTGGCGGACGCGACCAGCCTGGGCCATGTGTACCAGGTGTGCGCGTATCTGCCGTTGCTGGGCGTGGTGGCGATTCTGTTGCCGAATGTCGAGAAGCCCCGGGCCGGCAGCACCCGGGGCTGAAGGGGCCAGCCGTCAGCCCGCTTGCACCGAGCGCAGGCGGGGTTGGCTTTTTTCTATTTGCTGGATATCGCCGTCGGGGCCATGGTGGATGATCGAGATCTGCGACGTGCGCAGGTCCGCGAGCTGAGCCGCCGTGACGGCGAAGCTCTGCGCCAGCCGGTGGTCCGAAAGCGGGCGGATCGGCTTGCGGCGGTCCTTGCCGCCGAAGCGCCGGTGGTTGTAGACCGCCCAGCCCACCAGGATGGCGGCATTCGCCAGCGCCAGCAGGCCGTATCCCCAGAGCGTGCGCGCGGTGGGCAGGAAGACGGGCCACAAGGCCACGTCCGGCCCGCCCGCCGCGGCGCGCAGGATGGCGACGATGCCCGATCCGAACAGGTAGGCGAAGGCGAACCAGCCGACGGCGGTCAGCAGCAGGTCGACGAGGTAGCCCGCGCGCGAGCGTTGCGTGGTGATGATCATGAGACGTCCGGTGATTTGATGCCCCGGTCCGGGCTGGTCCAGCGCGCGCGCCGGGCCTGCTTGCGAAGCATGACTTTGGGAAAACTGATCAGCGTGGTGAACAGGGTGACCATCCAGTAGGCCAGCGGATACCAGATGACCCAGTACAGCGCGCGGGTCAGGCCGGGTTCATAGCGGCGGTCGATCAGAATGCTGACGACGAATTGCAGCAGGCATACCATCGCCAGCATCATGCCGGTGAAGGCGGGCGGCATCAGGCTGGCGATCTGCATCTGGTTGGGCAGGGTGACGAACTGGCTGATCACCCATAGCAACACCGAGATCGCGAATGCGAACGCCCAGGCCGTGGACAGGCAGAATTCCGCTACCAGCGGCCACAGCCGGCGATGGCGCCAGCTCCAGATGGAACGCAGGTTCTTCAGGAAGACCTCCGCGCCGCCTTGGGCCCAGCGCAAACGCTGCTTCCACAATCCGCGCAGGGTTTCCGGCATCAGGATCCAGCACAGCCCGCGCGGTTCGTAGAAGATCGACCAGTGGTCGCGCTGCAACTTCCAGCTGATGTCGATGTCTTCGGTGATCATGTCCAGGCTCCAGTAGCCCACGCGGTCCAGCGCCACGCGGCGGAACGCGGCGACCACGCCGGATACGGTGAACACCTGCCCGTAGACGCGCTGCGTGCGTTTGATCAGGCCGATGATCGACGAGAACTCGCCCACCTGGATGCGGCCGATCAGCGTGGAGCGCGTGCGGATGCGCGGGTTGCCGGTGACGGCGCCCACTCGCGGATTGTCGATCAGGGGCGCCACCAGATACGCCGCGGCATCCGGGTCCAGCACCGCGTCGCCGTCGATGCAGACCAGGTATTCGCTGCGCGCGGCCAGCGCGCCCATGCGCAAAGCCATCGCCTTGCCCTGGTTCTGGGCCAGGTGCACGACACGCAGTTTCGGTTGCGACGCCGCCAGCCGGTCCAGCATGGCGGCGGTGCCGTCGCTGGAGCCGTCATTGATGGCGATGACCTCGATATGCGGATAGTTCTGGCCCAGCGCGGCCAGCAACGTTTCTTCGCCGTTGGCGGCTTCGTTGAAGCAGGGCACCAGGATGGACACCAGCGGATCGCCGGCCAGCACGGGCGGCTTGCGGTCTTTGCCCCATGTCCAGTGGCGCTCCCAATGCCACCAGAAATAGATGCCGCCGGCCATCCACATGCCGGACATGAAAAGGGGATAGAAGAAGACGAAGCCCAGCAGCGCTTCTCCGGTCAGCATCAACGTGAAGCCGAACGGCGCGCCGAGCACCGCGCAAAGAATTATCAGGGCGAGCAGACGGTCGATCATCGGAGGGGATACCAGGCTTCGGAGATGGCGGGCCGGATGTCTTGCAACCGGGGCTGGTCTTGCGAGAAGTCATCGGGGTAGTAGCCGAAACTGAGCGCGCCGCGCCGTTGCAGGCGCTGCATCCAGCCGGCCAGCACCGCGGTGTCCACCGGCGCGCCGTCGGGCTGGCCGGGGCCCGCGCGCCAGTCGCGGCTTTGCAGTTCGAACACGGTCTTGCCAAGCGCGCCCGGACGGCGGCCGACGGCGTCCACCATCGAATCCAGCCAGGCGTTCTCGCGTCCCTTGGGCACGTTTTCCATCAAGGGCATCGCCATGGGGGCGGTCCAGTCGTACGCGCCCAGGAAGTCGTCCAGATTCTGCGCGAACCAGGTCTCGGACTCGGGATTCAGCACGGGTTGCGCATAGATGTTGCGCGCCGTTTTGATCTGCGGGCCGCGCACCGCCCGCACGCGTTCCGCGAGTTGGGCGGTGAAGTCCACCAATGCGCGGCTCTTGAACCGGGTCCAGCGCTGCAGGGTGTCCGGGTCGGCGCGCAGCGCCTCGATGCTTCCCGGCAGGCCGGCCGCGCGGTAGGCGGCAAGCGCGGCGGGGCTGGCGTCTTCGAAGTCGGACAACAGGGCGTCGTCGTGAAACAGCACGCCGTCGAAGATCGCGTAGCGCGCCAGGTCTTCGTACAGGTCGCCGATGCGCGTGCGCACCGTGGCGTCGAAGGGGGACAGGCGGCGGTACTGATCGGGGTCGGGCTGCGCCGCTGCCTGCGAGTCGGGTTCCCAGCGGGTGACACGCGGCAAGGACGAATCAAGGTCGAACGCCAGCACCGGCATCCAGGCGTAGACCATCACGTTGGCCCGGTTATGCAATTGCCAGGCCGCGCGGTTGAACAGGTCCGCGCGCATGGGCAGCCAGCGGTTGGGGAAGTACACCGACTTCACCAGGCCGTCGCCTTCGGGGTCCGCATAGGCCTGCAGGAAAACGGTGTTGATCTGCATGTCGAGGATGCGCTGCACCAATTCGCCCAGGTTGCGGTCCGTCTGCGCCGGATCGGGGTCGTAGACGTAGTCCAGATCAATGTGCGCCACCCGCATGAAAGGGCTGGCTTCCATGCCGATGACACTGTTGGCGAAGGGTTTCAACGCGGGGTCGCTGGCCAGCAGCAACCGTGGCGTGGACATCAGGCGGCCCAGCCGGCCGGCGCCGTCTTCCAGCGTCAGCGCCAGTTGATAGCCGTGTTCCCCCGTGATGCGCAGCGTGGAGCCGCCTTCCGCCCCGTAAGGCCAGACCCACACGCGGGGCGCGCGGCCGGTCGCGCGGCGAATCTTGTCGGTGATGGCAGCCACGTCGCGGCCCATGCGGGCGTTGAATTCGGCTTCGGTTTCGTACTGGCGCGTCTGCGCGTTGTAGGCGCGGATGGCCGCGGCCGGTTCGGTATTGCCCTGGGGGTTGGCCAGCGCGCCGTAGTGGGACGCGTTGGTGTGCGCGGCGATCTCCACCAGACCGGATTTCGAGATCTCGCGGATTTCGTCCCAGTTCAAGAAGCGCTTGCGCGCCTCGGGGCTGCCGCCGAAGTCCACCGGCTGGCCTGCCGGCGTGTCCATCCAGACCCCGACGGGGGCTAGCAGCGCGGGCCAGCCATAGGCTTTCAGGATGGGCAGGACGCGGGTGTAGAAGCTGCGGTAGCCGTCGTCGAACGACAGCAGCACGGCGCGGTCGGGCAGCGGCTTGCCGCCCTGGCGCGCCGTCAGGATCTGGTCGACGGACACGGCCTGGTAGCCGTTGGCGCGCAACCAGGCCAACTGTTCGACCAGCCGGTCGGTGCGCACGCTGAGAAAGCCCTGGTCGGGGTCTTCGTCTTCGACGTCGTGATAGGCCAGCGCCAGGAACTGGTCAGGCTTCCAGGGCTGTTCCGAGGCGGCCAGGGGGCGTTCGGCCGGCGGCGTGTAGACAGGAATGTCCTTGGCACAGGCGGTCAACGCCAGGATGACCAGCAGCAGCAAGCCTGCCAGGATCAAACGGGTAGGGGTGTTAAGCGGCATGACGGGTTCCGGGTCCGGGTTCGGATGGAGGTTCAGAAACGGTAGGCAAGGTCGAACACGATGCGCAGTTCGCGTTCGCGCACGCCGTCGTAGGGCCGGCTGATGCCGGTGACCATGGCGCCCATGTCCAGCACGTCGTTGGCGCGGTAGCGTTGGCCATAGCCCAGCGCGATGACGCCGCCGGTGCCGTAGCCTTGCTGGCTGTAGGCGCCGGCGCCCAGCGTGCCGATCTGTTCCCATGCGGTTTCGTAGCGGCGGTAGAGCGTGTGCGTCAGGCGCACGCCGGGCACCGCCATGAAGTCGGCGCTGGGGTTGAAATAGGGGGCGTCGTCGCGCGTATTGCGCTGGGATGACAGCTCCAGTTCCAGATCGGCCTTGAGGTGGGGGGCGGTATAGACGCGTTCGCGGCCGTTGATGCCCAGTTCCCATCGCTGGTTGCCGTCGCTGAACCGGGAAGGCGCCACGGCCAGCGTCCATTCACGCCGTTCGTTGGCGCGCCAGCGCACGTACCCCGTCAAGCGGTTCGACGAGATATCGTTGGTCAAGGCGCGCAGCGGCGTGTCGCGCGACATGATTTCGCCCGATCCGCCGATTTGCCAGTGGTCGTCCAGGTCGTAGGCGGCCGACAGGCGCACCCCGGGCTTCACGCCATGCCCGTAATCGTGGGTCGAGACTTCGCCCTCGACCGTCAGGTCGCGGCCCCGCCATTCCACGCCCGTCCGCAGCCAGCGGTAGTCGCCGCGGCCTTCCTCGAAGTCGCCGGTTGCATAGCCGCCACCGCCGAATACGCGCCAGTTGTAGTGGATGGGCGATGAATAGAGCACGGCGTCGATGCCGAAGTCGCCATTGCCGTTGACGGGGCTGTCCGAGGCCAGGCCGCGGTAGCCGCTAATGCGCAGTTCGGCCTTGTTGTGGACTTCCCATTCGCGCGCCAGGCGGCGGCTGGTCAGGTTTTCCGGCGCGCGCGCCAGCGTGTCGGCGGATAGCGCTTCCGCCTGCCGCCATTCCTGCAGGTCCAGCGCGGTGAAGCCCTGGCCGTTTTCCACGCCCAGGCTGCGGGGCGATTGGGTTTCCGCCATTTTCAGCTCCGCCTCTGAAGCACGCGGCAGCTCACGCGCGCGATAGACGATGGCCAGGTCACTGCGCAGGCCGGAATTGTTGGGCGCGTTGGCGACCATGTCTTCCAGGTGCTGCTGCGCGGCGACGGTATCGTCGGCCTGCAGCCGGGCCGCTGCAAGGGTCTGGCTGCTTTCCAGCTTCAGGTCGTTGGGAATGCGGGTGGCCTGGCCCTTGGGGTACAGCCACGGGGCGTAGCCCGACTGCACGGCTTCGGTCACGGCGCCGGTCTCGTCGTATTGCTCGCCTTCGGCCAGCGCGTAGTAGCGTCCGGTCTGGTTGGCCAGCCGCTGCTCGGGGTCGTCGTGGTCGAAGGCCTCGTCCGCGGCAACCTGCCGGTAGAGGTCGCGCGCGCGTTCGGGCTGGCGCTGGTACAGATAGGCCGACGCCACATCGTTCAAGGCGTAGCGCGGCACGCTGATGCCTTCGGCGATGAGCGCTTCATATTCCTGCGTCAGGTCCGCCATGCGCGCGCGGGCATGCAAGGCGTGCAGGCGGTCGATGCGGGCACGAGCCACATCGTCGCGGGCCGCCTCGCCCAGTTGCCGCCATGCGGGGATCAGGGCGTCATAGCCGGCCAGCGCCCGGTCGGCGATCGCGAAGCGTTCGGCCTCGCTGCGGGTCGGCATTGCGGCCAGGCGCACCTGCTGGGCCAGCGCGTCGGCTTCAAAGCCCCGCATCTGCGCGGCATTGAACAGGTCCGGGCGCCGTTGCGCGCGTTCCAGCGCCATGTCGGCCATGCGTGCGCGTTGCAGCGCGTAGATGTACTCGCGCTGCACGGCAGGGGATTCGGGCGCAAGGCCCTGCGCCAAGTCTGCCTGGTGCAGGGCTTCGAACGGCTGGCCTTGGCGGGCGTGGACATAGGCCAACGCCAGCCGCGCGTCCGGGTTCCGGGGCTGGCGCGCCACCCATTTCAGCCCGGCGGCCCGGGCCGCGTCGAACTGGCCGGCGTCCGCGAGGGTCATGATTTCACCCGCGGCGAAAGCGGGCTGCGCCGGATGGCGGCGCAGCCCTTCGCGGTAGCGGGCCAGGGCATCTTGCCAACGCTGTTCATCGCGATAGGCCCGGGCCACCGCCAACTGCACGTCGGCGGGCAGAACCGCGCTGGCCGGTAGCCGTTCATAGGCCGTGATGGCTTCGGCGGGCTTGCCGGCCCAACCGGCAATGATGATGTGATCGTGGATCGCCCGTGTGCTGGCCGTCGGGCCTTGCTGGCGCAGCATGGCCAGCGCGGGTTCGTAGTCGCCGGCGCGGGCGCGGAGGATCAGCGCGTCGTAATCGGCTGACGGCCCCGCAAGGGCCAGGGCTGGAGCCAGGGCCGCGCAGGCGGCCAGGCGGCGAAGTGTCGTTCGGGCAACCTGGGGCTGCTTGGGGCCTCTACTTTGCATCGTTGTACTTCCGCAGTTGCGACTAGGGATGTTCATGGCTCCGCCTCCCGGCGGGCGCGCTGGCGGACGAACCGGCAGCGACGCGAGCGGCGCGCAAGGCGCGCTCGGAAGGCGAAACGAACATGTGGTGTGGACTGCGCGGCGCCCGCTACGGGGACCTTCGCACGCGCGCTGAGGCGGGTGCATGGCTAGTACGCGCCACGCCCGTGGGGCGTGGTCGAGGAGCTTCTTGTGGCTTCTTCGACAAGCGAGACTGTAGGGGTTTTCCGCCAATTCAACTGTCAATTACTGCAAAGGGGGGGGCCAGGCGCGTTGCCCTTGGCGTATTCTTCGTCGCATACCGTGCAATCGTCCTGGCGCGGGTAGTAAAGGTTCTGGACACATCGCATTCGCCTCGCGTCGGCCATTGGCCGTCTTGCGTGCAATGCGGCTATTTGTCCGTCTGGTAACAAAAAGCATCAAAAATGCTGACGTGTAACGCGTCTCCACTTACGAACCCAGTGCAACGGCAATTCCAAGCGACGGTAAGCGCCCTGCGGCGCAAGCCGTAAAAACCATGACGACTTCCTTGTTCTTCCTGATGTGGGGGCTTGCCACGGCGTTGGCGTTGCCGCTGCTGCTGCCGTTCCTGGCGCGCGGCGTGGGCGGCGTCCGGGCCTTCATCGTGGCGAATGCGCTGGCCGTGCTGTCCCTGCTGTCGTATGCGTCGGGCGACTTCGTGACGCCCGGCGTCTATGTGATGGTGTCCAACGCCGCGTGGGTGTGCGCGGTGGGCCTGGTCTACGTGGGCCTGCGCCAGTTCTTCGGCCTGCGTCCCCACATCGCGCGTACCGTCGGCATCGGCGCGGCCTGTCTGCTGGCGCTTGCGCTGATGCTGTACGGCAACGACAACATGAGCGGGCGCATGATGCTGTTTTCCATCTACACCTGCGGGTACATGGCGATGGCGGGGCGGGTGATTTTCCAGCAGCGCAAGCAGATCCTGACCCGCGGCGTGACGCTCTATCTGATGCTGGCGACGGGCGGCCTGGCCGGCCTGCACGGGCTGCGCGTCGTGGTCTACAGCACCGGCCTGGAACCCCCGGTGTCGCTGCTGCAGCCGTCGGCATGGGGGCTGTTCTTCATCGTATGCGGGTCGGCCACCGTGCCGGCCCTGTTCCTGGGGCTGTTGCTGCTGATTCAGACCAGCCTGTCGGAACAGATGCAGGCCGCGCTGACGTTCGACAGCCTGACGCGCGCCTACTCCCGTCGCAGCATCCTGGACGAACTGGAGCATGAGCTGCTGCGATGCAGCCGCACGGGCGGCCAATTGGCGGTGCTGGTGCTGGACATCGATCATTTCAAATCCATCAACGACCGCTACGGCCACGCGGCCGGGGACACGGCGCTGCGACACTACGCGCACGTGGTGCAGAACGCGGTGCGGGCGTCGGACCGATTTGGCAGGCTGGGAGGCGAAGAATTCGTACTGCTGATGTACGACTGCGATCCGGCGCAGGCGTTGATCCACGCGCAGCGGGTGTGCGACGCCTTGCGGGATACGCCGCTGTACCTGCAGGGATGCGAAGTGCCGATGACCACCAGCGGGGGCCTGGCGTCCTACCAGGCGGGGGACAGCGCCGATGTGATTCTGGCGCGCGCGGACGTGGCGTTGTATCGCGCCAAGGAGCAAGGGCGCGACCGTGTGGAGATGGCCTTTTCAGGCCGTGGCGTCGGCCGGGTGCACGTAACCGGGCAGGCGGCCAACGCGCCGTTGGCCGTCCAGGAGGCATCGGGGGACTAGCAGCCCCGGCGCCTCCTGGTGTGGGCAGGGGCCTAGGGTTTGAGGTGTTCCGTCAGGAACTTTTCCATTGCCTCGTAGAACTCGAACTTGTTCTCGTCGTTGTGGAACCCGTGGCCTTCGTTGTCCTTGACCATGTATTCCACTTCGATGCCGCGGGCCCTCAGCGCCTTGACCATCTGGTCGCTTTCATCCTTGTTCACGCGGGGGTCCTTGGCGCCCTGCGCAATGAACAGCGGCGTCTTGATCTTGTCCGCGTGCAGCGCCGGCGACGTGGCCGCCAGGCGGTCGCGGTCGCGCTCCGGATGGCCCACCATGTCCTGCATCTTGTCCAGCATGGGCTTCCAGTACGGCGGAATGGACTTCATGAACGTGAACAGATTCGACACGCCCACGTAATCGACCGCGGCGGCATAGAGGTCAGGCGTGTAGGCCACGCCGGCCAACGTGGCGTAGCCGCCGTAGCTGGCGCCGTAGATGCCGATGCGCTTGGGGTCGGCGATGCCTTCCTTGATCAGCCATTGAACGCCGTCGGTGATGTCGTCCTGCATTTTCAGGCCCCATTGCCCGAAACTGGCTTCCCAGAAAGCGCGCCCATACCCCGTCGATCCGCGGAAGTTCATTTGCAGCACGCAGAAGCCGCGGTTGGCCAGGAACTGCGTTTCGGGGTTGTAGCCCCAGCCGTCACGCGCCCACGGGCCGCCATGCGGGTTCACGATGCAGGGCAGGTTCTTCGGGTCGCGGCCGGCCGGCAGCGTGAGATAGCCGTGGATGGTCAGGCCGTCGCGGCTTTGGTAGCTGATCGGACGCACGCGCGACATGTCCGCTTCCGGGATGGCCGGGTTGATGTCGGCCAGCTTGGTCAGCGTGTCGGTGGCGGCGTCGTAGATGTAGCGCGATCCGGGCGTGCGGTCGTTGTAGGCGGCGACGATGAACTTGTTTTCATCGCGGTTGGAGCCTTGCAGCGCGACCTCATAGCCTTTGAGCTTTGTCGACAAGGTCTTGAACAGCGCTTCGGACTGGGCGTCGAAGAACTTGTATTGCGGCTTGTCGGTCTGGTAGGCGGCCAGGGTCAGCACGCGCCGCTTGCGCGAATAGCCGGCGCCGTCCAGGTCCACGGTATCCGGCGTGAAGACTTCTTCTTCGGCGTCGGGCTTGGCGGGGTCGATAACGACCAGCGAGAGTTTGTCGCGGCCCCGGTTGCTTAGCGCGTAGATCTTCTTGTCGTCGAAGGTAAAGAAGGACGGGCTGACGCTGGTGCGGTAGTCGGTCGTGATCAGCGGACGGAACTCGGAGGCTTCGTCGTCGCGATAGAGCAGGGTGGTGTTCAGGCCGTCGCTGGTGACGGCGGCGCGCACCTTGCCCGCGTGGTCCGTCTGCCAGCCGACGATGTTGCCGGGGTTCTGCGCCACCAGCACGGCGGCGCCGGTATGGACGTTGACGCGGTAGACGTCGAAGACTTCAGGGTTGCGCTGGTTGTGGCTGATCAGGACGTGGTCGGGATCGTCTTCCAGGTCGTCTTCGATGCTGGCGCGGGCGCCTTCATACGGGGTCAGGTCGGTGATCTGGCCGGTCTTGGCGTTGACGGCGAGCACATGGTAGTTCTCGTCGCCGCCGAAGTCCTTCTGGTAGAGCACGACGTCGCCGCCCTTCCAGAAATAGTTGCTGATGTCGCGGGCGGTTTCGCGCGTCAGCTGGCGGGGCTCGCCCACCAGCTTGCTGCCTTCCAGCGGCTGCACATAGATGTTCATGCGGGCCGGATTGCCATCCACGCTGGTGGGCTGCATGAACGCCAGCGTCTGGCCGTCTTCGGCCAGGCGGAAGAAACCGCGTTCCGGATTGCGGAAGAAATCTTTCAGGGGGTAGGCGCGAGGGGGCGGCGGCGTGGCGCATCCGCCCAGTGTGGTGCCGACGATGCTGGCGGCGAGAACGGTGCGCGTCATGAATGAAAACAAGGGGAGACCTCCGTGATTTCAATGCCTTACGTTATGGCAATACGTGATGGGCATTGGCGGACTGCGGCGCGTGCCGGCGCCGGGCGCCGGCGGCTCGTCGATAATGCCATAGTCGCGCGGGCGGTGTCGAACCGGCCCCACTTATGCCGCCGGACGGTTTGCGGGATAATCGCGGCAATTCATCTGGAGAATTACATGTACAGGAATCTGGTCGCGGCATCGGCGCTGGCGCTGGGCCTGGCGGGCTGCTCGCTGGGCATTTCGCAGGACAGCGCGTCGCCGCACAGCGAGTTCAAGGCGCCGGTCGCCTTCAAGGATGCCTACGCCACGGTGATCCGGCAGTCGAACAACTGCCTGCGCAGCACGGACAACGCCTACCGCGTGATCCCCGAACTGAACGAAGGCGCGCAGTCGGCCGTGGTGCGCGTGCTGGCGCCGTACAGCGATAACGAGATGTCGCGGGTCGACCTGAAGGCTGCGGGCGAGAAGTCCACGGATGTACGCATCGTGATGTGGGGCAAGGGCACCTGGGACGCCGCGGCGATGCGCGCGATGCAGGACGCAATCTACTACAGCATCACGTCATGCAGCACCTACATGCCGCTGGATCCGCGGCCGCCGGTCAAACCGTCGCGCGACCTGCCGAACTAGCGTCAATCGCCGCCGGGACGGCGGCGGATGATCTTGAAGGTGGCGGTGGCGCGGGCGACCAGTTCGCCGTCGGCGCGCCGGATGTCGCCTTCGCAGAAGGCGATGGACGCGCCACGGCGCAGGCAGCGCGCTTCAATGACCAGATCGCCCGTGCCAGGCGACAGGAACGTGGTGTTCATGTCGATGGTGGCCATGCCTTCGGTGGCGTCGGCCGAACCGCGAGCCGCGGCGCTGAGGGTGAAGTCCAGCACGCTCATCAGCGTGCCGCCATGCACGTCGCCACGGCTGTTGGTCAGGTCCTGGCGCCACGGCAGCGTGGTGCGGGCGTAAGCCGGCGCGATGCTCTCGGGCACCAGGCCGATGAAATTCATGAAGGGTATCGTCAGGCCGAAGTAATCAGTTTGGGCGGGTGCGGTCATGGAACGGTTGTGAGCGGAAAGGGATAGCGGGATCAGCCGGTCATAATATATTTTTTTGCAGTGGCCGCCAGCGCATCGCTGCGCCGGCCACGGTGTTCCGAGCGGAATGTCTCAATTAATGCGCAAGATCGTGCATGTGGACATGGATGCGTTCTACGCGTCCGTGGAGCAGCGCGACAACCCTGAACTGCGTGGCAAGCCGGTGGTCGTGGCATGGACCGGCCCGCGTTCGGTCGTGTGCGCCGCGTCGTACGAGGCCCGGCGCTTCGGCATCCATTCGGCCATGTCCGCCGCCCGGGCGGAACGGCTCTGTCCGCAGGCCATCTATGTGCCGCCGGACTTCAACCGCTACCGCGAAGTCTCGCGCCAGATTCGCCAGATATTCGCCCGCCATACCGACCTGATCGAACCGCTGTCGCTGGACGAGGCCTACCTGGACGTCACGATCAACAAATGCGGGCTGCCGTCGGCCACGGAAGTGGCGCAGGTCATCCGGCACCAGATCCGGGAAGAGACGGGGCTGACCGCGTCGGCGGGCATCGCGCCCAACAAGTTCCTGGCCAAGATCGCGTCGGATTGGAACAAACCCGACGGGCAGTTCGTTGTTCGGCCCGGCAAGGTGCTGGCCTTCTTGCAGCCCTTGCCGGTGCGCAAGGTGCCCGGCGTGGGCAAAGTGACGCAGGCCCGGCTGGAGCAGCTGGGCATTCTTACCGTGGGCGATCTGGCCACGCACAGCGCCGAAGAGCTTGAGCATTACTTTGGCCGCTATGGCAGGCGCTTGTACGAATTGGCGCGCGGCATCGACGAGCGCGAGGTGCAGACCGACCAGCCGTTGCAGCAGGTTTCGGCGGAGACGACCTTTTCGGAAGACATCCAGCTGGATGCGCTGGGCGACGCGATCGACCGCATGGCCGATCGGGTATGGGACCAGGCGCTGAAAAAAGGCGCGCTGGGACGCACGGTGGTGCTGAAGTTGAAGACGGACCGTTTCCGCATTCTGACGCGCAGCCAGACCAGCCCGAATCCGCCGGCATCGGCGGCCGAGCTGGCCGCCGTAGCGCGGTTGTTGTGCGAACGCGTGGAATTGCCGCCGGAAACGCTGTACCGGCTGGCCGGGGTCGGGATGAGCAATTTTGCCGATCCCGCCGAGCAGTCGCGCCAGCCGGATCTGTTCGGCGGCGCGTTCTGACTGGCTGGATCAGGCCAGGCGGGCTTTCACTTGCTGGGACAGCGCGGTCATGTCGGCACGGCCGGCCAGGGCCTGCTTCAGCAGCGCCATGACCTTGCCCATCGCGGGCGCGCCGGTCACGCCTTGCGCGGCAACTTCGGCCAGGGCGGCGTCGATGGCGGCGGCCACTTCCTCGGGCGTGGCGGCTTGCGGCAGGAACTCCTGCAGCACGGCCATTTCGGCTTTTTCCTGCTCTGCCGTTTCCGTGCGGCCGGCCTGTTCGAACGCGGCGATCGATTCGCGGCGTTGCTTGACCTGCTTTTCGATGATGGCGGTGATTTCAGCGTCGGTCAGGTCGCGGCGTTCGTCCACTTCCTTCTGCTTGACGGCAGCCAGCAGGAAACGCAGCGTCGTGAGGCGCTCGGCGGCCTTGGCGCGCATCGCATCCTTGACGGAATCGGAGAGGCGGGTCTTGAGCGTAGCAGTGCTCATCGGGGAACCTTTTGTGTGGTGTTGCGGCAAACGGGAAGTGTAAACCCGGACGGGCCTACTTCAATTGGGTCAGGTCGCCGCGCAGGGCCACCCCAGCGACCACCGCGCCCGCATGGCATTCGTAGTCGGTTTTGCTGGTGTATTCGTTCTTGCGATAGTAGCTGACGATGTTGGTCACGGCGTTCGCATTGGCCTTCTTGGCCGCTTCGTGCAGGGCGATGACGGCGGATTGCGCCACCCACTCGCAGGCCTCGGCGTCTTTCTTCGCGAAGGCATTGGTCTTGCGGTTGGTCACGACGCCAGCTTCCAGGACCCGTCCCTTGGGTCCGGTGCCTGCCAGATAGAACTTGACGCTTCCGTCGATCTTGCCGGCGGCCAGTGCCGCATCGATGGCGGGCTGCAACGGCAGGAACACGGTGCGGTCGGCGGCCAGCGCCTGTGCCGAGCAAGCCAGTGAAAGGGACAGGGCTCCAAGCAGCCTGGAAGGGAAGGTCATCAAACGCGCTCCATGGATGGAAAGTTAAAAGGGGCGGGCGCCGTGTTCAGGGCCACCGCCGGAAAATCAGGGAAGTATTGATGCCGCCAAAGGCGAAATTGTTGTTCATGACGTATTCGTTGCTCATGCGCCGGCCTTCGCCCTGCACGTAATCGAGTTCGCCGCAGCGGGGGTCGACGTTGCGCAGGTTCAGCGTGGGGGCGTACCAGTCGCTGTTCAGCATCTCGATGCTGAACCAGGATTCCAGTACGCCGCAGGCGCCCAGGGTGTGCCCCAGGTAGCTCTTTTGCGAACTGATGGGCATGCCGCTGCCGAACAGGCTGTGCGTGGCTTGCGTTTCGGCGATGTCGCCCTGTTCGGTCGCCGTGCCGTGTCCGTTGACATAGCCGATGGCCTGCGGCGGCAACGCCGCGTCCGCCAGCGCCATTTCCATGGCGATGCGCATCGTGCGGGCCTCGGGGCGGGTGATGTGCGTGCCATCCGAATTGCTGCCGAACCCAACGACCTCGGCGTGGATGCGGGCGCCGCGGGCCAGGGCGTGGTCCAGCGATTCCAGTACCAGCATGCCGCCGCCTTCGCCGATCACCAGCCCGTCGCGGTCGCGGTCGTAGGGGCGGGGCGTGAGTTCCGGCGTGTCGTTCTGCTGGCTGGTGGCGTAGAGCGCGTCGAACACCAGCGCCTCGCTGGCGCAGAGCTCTTCCGCCCCGCCGGCCAGCATCATTTCCTGGCGGCCGTAGCGGATGGCTTCATAGGCGTAGCCGATGCCCTGGCTGCCCGACGTGCAGGCGCTGGACGTGGGGATGATGCGGCCCTTCAGTTCGAAGAAGATGCCGACGTTGGCCGCGGTGGTGTGCGGCATCATGCGCACGTACGAGTTGGCGTTGAGGTCTTCGGTGACGCCGTTGAGCAGCATGTTGCCGAAGGCGCGGATTTCGGCCGTGCTGCCCACGGAAGACCCGCAGGCCACGCCCATGCGGCCGTCGGTGATGCTCGGGTCGCCAAGCAGCGCGGCGTCGGTCAGCGCCAGTTCGGCGGCGCGGACGGCCAACTGCGAAACGCGCCCCATGCTGCGCAATTGCTTGCGGGTCCAGTGCGCGGGCACCTGGAAATCTTCGACGGGGCCCGCCAGCCGGGTATTCAGTTCGGCGTATCGGGACCAGTCCGGCATGTGCCGGATGGCGCTGCGGCCCGACGCGAACGCCTGTTGTATGTGGGCCCAATCGGAACCCAGGGCGCTGATGCCGGCCATGCCGGTAATGACGACGCGCTTCATCAGCACAGGCCTCCGTTGACGGCGATGACCTGGCGGGTGATGTAGGCCGCGCCCGGCGACATCAGGAACACCACGGCGGCGGCCACTTCTTCAGGTCGGCCCATGCGCTGGGCCGGTACTGCCTTCAGGATTTCTTCCACGGGCACGTGTTCGTCGATCATGTCGGTATCGATCAGGCCGGGGGCGACGCAGTTAACGGTGATCTGGCGCTTGGCCAGTTCAACGGCCAGGGCTTTGGCGGCGCCGATCAAACCGGCCTTGGATGCGCTGTAGTTGACCTGGCCGCGATTGCCCACCAGCCCGGAGACCGAAGCCATGCAGACCACGCGCCCCGCGGCACGGCGCCGGATCATCGGCATCGCAAGCGGACTGAGCACGTTGTAGAAGCCGTCGAGGTTGGTTCGCAGCACCTGGTCCCAGTCGTCGCCCGTCAAGGCGGGGAAGGCGCCGTCGCGCGTCAGGCCGGCGTTCAGCACGACGCCATAGTAGGCGCCGTGGGCATCGACATCCGCTTGCAGGACGGCGGCGCATTGCGCGCGGTCCGCCACGTCGAACTGCAGGATACGGGCTTGGCGGCCACGGGCCAGGACGTCGGCCAGCACGGCCTCGGCCTGGTCGCGCTGCTGGCGGCAATGCAGCACCAGGTCATGGCCGGCGTCGGCCAGGGCCAGCGCGATGGCGCGGCCGATGCCGCGGCTGGAGCCGGTTACGAGGATAGGGGCAGCGCTCATTGAAGGGGGGCTTCCTGGATAAATGCGGTGGGATCTTTGGGCTGATAGACATTCAGCCGGGCCTGGGCCAGCAGGCGGGTCTGGTCGTGCAATTCGCATTCGAAGACGCTCATGCCGCTGGCGTCGATCAGGCCGCGTCGAACATGGATGGTTAACGCGGCCCCGGCGGGCAGGCGGTCAGCGTGGCAGTCGTAGCGCCGCGTGCCAAGCAGAAAGCCCAGCTTGACGGCCTGGCCTGCCTGGCGCGCCTGACAGCCGGCCCAGGCGCCCACGGCTTGCGCCATGAGTTCCATGCCCAGCCAGGGCGGCAGCGAGCCGTCGGGCCATGAATAGGGACCGGGGCGAACGACGGCGCGCGCGCTCAGGCTGTCGGCGTCGTAGGCTTGCACGTCGTCGATCAGGATCATGTTGCCGGCGTGAGGCAGCAGGGTGGCGACGGGCCAGGGGCATGGGCTCATGCGCGGGCTCCGAAGATCAGGCTGGCGTTGTTGCCACCGAAGGCGAAAGAGTTGCTCATGGCGATGCGCGGCCGGCCTTGGGCGTAGCGGTGCTGGCCGGTGCTGAAGTCCAGCGCGGGCAGCGCGGGGTCGGGGTGGCCGTCCCAGACGTGGGGCATCAAGCGGCCGTCGGGGTTGCCCGCCGACAGCGTGATCCATGCCAGCGCAGCTTCCATGGCGCCCGCGGCGCCCAGCGTGTGGCCGGTCAGCGCCTTGGTGGAGGCGCAGGGCACGCCTTGCGGGAACACGGCATGCATGGCCTGGCTTTCCATGGCGTCGTTGTGGGTCGTGCCCGTGCCGTGCAGGTTGACCCAGCCGATGTCGGCGGGCGACACGTCCGCGGCGCGCAGGGCGGCCTGCATGGACAGGCGCGCGCCGGCGCCGGAGGGCTCGGGGGCGGACATGTGCCAGGCGTCGGAACTGGCCCCACCGCCCAGCAGGGCGACGGCGTGCGGGTCGGCGGCATCGCGTTCCATCAGGAACAGGACGCCGGCTTCGCCGATGTTGATGCCACGGCGGTTGGCCGAGAACGGCAGGCACAGCGCGTCGTCCACGGCTTCCAGCGTGGCGAAGCCGTTGATCGTCAAGCGGCACAGCGTGTCCGCGCCGCCGCAGACCACGGCGTCGCACAGGCCGGCGGCCAGCATCCGGTGCGCCGACAACAGCGCGCGGGCGCTTGACGTGCAGGCCGTCGACAGCGTGTAGGCCGGCCCCGACACGCCCAGATAGGCCGCCAGGAAGGCCGCGGGCGAGGACAGGGCCTGGCGGCGGTAGTCGTAGCTGGCGGGCCAGGCTCCCTGGGCGGCCAACTGGCGGAAGGCGGGCGCGTTGTCGTTGACTCCCGACGTGCTGGTGCCCAGTACGACGGCGATGCGCGCCGGGCCATAGCGGTCGATGGCACGTTGCAGCTGTGGTTCGATCTGGGCGGCGCAGGCCAGCAGCAATTGGTTGTTGCGGCTGTGATGCTGCGCGGGCTGCGTGTCGGGTATCGCCGGCAAGGCGCCGGTGTAGCCGCCCAGCGTCAGGCTGCGGCCGTCGACCCAGCCCGTCTGGGCCACCATGCCGCCCGTATCGCCGTTGAAAGCGGCTTGCGCCGCCGCATCGATGCCGGCGCCCAGCGCGCAGACGATGCCGGGTGTGCCCAGCCAGCTGTTCATGGCTGCTCCTTGAGCGGCGCGATCCGCCAGGTGACGCCGTCGGCGCCGGTGATGGAAAAGACGTCCGGTTCGGCGGCCCGCGGCCAGCGGACGGTCCAGCGCGCCGCGCCGCGATCCCGCAAGCTGCGTTCGGCCGCGCCGTCAGGAGCGTGGCGGGCCTGCCAGGCGCCGGCGCCATAGGCGGCGTCAAGTTCGGCTTGCGGCGTCCAGGCGAACATCAGGGCCGCGAACAGGCTGCGAGCCTGGGCGTTCGGACGCAGAAATCCATCGTTGCGCCACTGTCCGTGCTCGTACATCTGCCGGGCCTGGGGCACGCCCATCGGGTCGAACAGCGACCACCGCAGCGCGGCGCCTTCGCGTTGCACCACCAGCATCGTATCCAGTGACGGCTGGCCGGCGGCCGTTTGCACCACGTGCAGCTGGCGCGGCACCGTGAAGGCCGTTTCGCGCGCAGGGACGGGCGGCGCGCCGGCGCAGCCCGCCAGCAGCGCGATGGCGATCACCGCGGCGATGACGCGGCAGGGGGACAGGAGGGGCAAGGACGAGCGCATGTCGGTATCAGGCGGGTTCCGCCTGCGCATTGGCGCCGCGGCAAAGTTCGCTCAGCATGCGCAGACGGCGCTGCGGGCTGGCGACGAAAGGATTGTCGGCGTCCCAGGCGTAGCCGGCAAGGATCGAACTGATCATGCGGCGTATGTCCGGTTGCGCGTTTTTGTAGAAGACCACATCCTGGAATTCGCCGCTATACCAGCCTTGCACGTAGGCGCGGAACGTCTCGACCCCCACCATCAGCGGATCGGCGAAATCGCGTTGCCAGTCGACCGGTTCTCCGCCCAGTTGGCGGTGCAGGGCGTCGGTGGCCAGTTTGGACGACCGCAGGGCAATGGTGACGCCGGACGAGAACACCGGGTCCAGAAATTCGGCGGCATTGCCCAACAGCGCGTAGCCCGGGCCATGCAAGCGCGTGACGCTGGCCGAATAGCCGCCGATGGTATTGGCGGGCGTATCCCAGACCGCGTTCGCAAGGATGCGCTTCAGGTTGGGCGCGGCGTCGGCCATGGCGCGCAGGGTGCTCATCAGGTCCTGGTCGGGCGCGCCGAACAGGTCTTGCCCGCCGACGACGCCAAACGAGCAGCGGCCGTTCGAGAACGGGATCAGCCAATACCAGATGCCCGGTTGCTCGGGATGCACGCTGATCAGGATTTTTTCGCGGTCGAAACCGGGGTCGTCGATGCGGTCTTCGATATGGGTGAAGATGGCTTTGCGCGGCGGCATCGACGACGGGCGTTCAAGATCCAGCAGGCGCGCCAGCACGCGGCCGTAGCCGCTGGCGTCCAGCACGAAGCGGCTCTTGACCTGGTAGGTGGCGCCGTCTGCGCCGCGCACGTCCAGAAGGGGGCCGTCGCCGCTGAAATCGGCAGCGGTGACTTCCTGTAGGTAGCGCACGTCCACGCCCTGGCGGGCGGCATCGTCGGCAAGCACCTTGTCGAACTGCGCGCGCTGCACCTGGAAGGTCGTGCCCGGGCCCGCGGTGAACTTGTCGCGGAAGTCGAAATACGTGTATTGGTCGCCGCGCGCGAAGGCGGCGCCGTTCTTCACCTGGAAACCCGCCGCCGCGACGGCGGGCATCATGCCGGCTTCCTCAACGAATTCCAGGCAGTGCGCCAGGAGGCTTTCGCCGATGGAAAAGCGCGGGAACTGCTGGCGCTCCAGCATCAACACATCGTGCCCTTGCCGTTTCAGCAGGGCAGCGGCGACGGCGCCGGCGGGGCCGGCTCCGATGACGACGACTTCACGATGTTCCATGCGGATTGATTCCATGTCGGTACGAAGAAAAGGGGAGGAAGGGGCTCAGGCTGTGCCCGGCGGACGGATCCAGGGAGCCCACAGCAAGGAGAAAGCCACGCCAAGGGCCACCGCCAGTCCGAAGTTGGCGATGGCCGGCGTCTGGCTGATGGCCAGCAACCCGAATGACAGCAGCGTGGTGACGGCGCCCAGCAAGATGCCCACCAGGCTGGCGGCGGCCCCCGCGACGCGCTCATACATGAAGATGGCGTAGTCGACGCCGATGGCGGACACCAGCAGCAGGCCGAACAGGCTGAACAAGGTCAACGGCTGACCCAGGTAGCCCAGGGCGGCCAGCGAGCAGGCGGTGGCGGCCAGCGGCACCGCCAGGATGCGCCAGGCGGCGGCGCGCCCAAGGGTCAGCAGCAGCAGCGCCGCGGCCACCGCGTACGACAGCAGCTTGAGTTCGGCGGCTTCGATGCGGGTCGAGGCGAACATCCGGTTCAGGTCGCCGCTGCGGTCCACCAGCATGACGCCCGGCAGGCCATCAGCAATGCCCTCAAGCGCGGCCGCATCGCGCAGACCCAGCAGCGTGACCATGCCCGCCGCTTCGCCATCGCGCACGCCCAGCCATTGCGCGCGCCAGCGTTCGGCCAGGGGGCCTTGCAGCGCGGCGTCGATCGTGATCGCGGGTAGCGAGGCCATCGCTTGCAGCTCCTGGCGCAGCAGGTCGAAAGGAATGCCGATGTCCGTCAGCGGCTTCCAGGTGCCGGGCTGCAAGGCCAGGGCGGCCAGCCGCTGGCCCAGCGCAAGTTGATCCGCGGCGGGCGATACCAGTTGGCTCAGGGCGCTGTAGGCCGCCAGGTCGCCGCGCTTGACCAGCACGTCCAGCTTTTGGGCGACCTGCGATTGGCGGCGCAGCAGCGCGTCTTCGCTGTCGGCGCGGACCAGGAAAAACTGGCTGGTCGGTGTAAAGCCGGTGATGTCGCCGATCTGGCGCGCCTGTTGCAGCAGGGGCGCGGGCAGGCTGAGCCACTGGCGCAGGTCGTCCTGGATGGCCAGCCGGCTGATGCCGCCGATGGTTGCCGCCGCCAGCACCAGCGCGCCCGCCCCAAGCAGGGCGCGCTGGCTGGCCAGGCGCGCGCGCAGGCGCAGCGCCGCATCGGCTGCGTACAGCAGCGGGGGCCAGGGCCGGGGACGCCAGCCGTCCATCCAGGCGGGCAATTGGCACACCGTGCAGGCATAGGCGCCCAACAGCCCGGCCGCGGAAAATACGGCCGTCTGCGTCAACGCGGGAAAGGGGGTGAAGGCCAGCGCGATGTAACCCACCAGGCTGGCGGCCAGGCTGATCGTCAGGCCCGGCAAGACGCGGCGCAGCGCCGGCCATGCCTGCCAGTCGGCCATGCCGTAGCTTTTGCCGAGCCAGTGCATGGGGAAGTCGACCGCCACGCCGATCAGGCTGGCGCCGATCACCAGCGTCAGCACGTGGATCGAACCGAACACCGCGACGCAGGCCACGGCGCCGGTCAACAGGCCCACCGCGACCGGCACGAACGCCAGCAGCGCACGCGCGCGGCGCAAGGCCAGCAGCAGCACAAGCACGATGCCGACCATGGCGCTTGAACCGATCCAGGAACTTTCCGCCACGGCCTGCGCGCGCCCGGCGGCCGCATAGAGCGGCCCGCCCGCCACCAGCAGTTGGGCGCCGCTGGCGTGCAGCGCCTGGCGGTCCTGATCGATCTGCTGCGAAATGCCCTGAGGGGCGTCGCTGTCGAAGGCGTCGGCGCGGGTTTCGGCGCGTATCAGCACCCAGCGCTTGCCGCCGTGTTCGGCTTGCAGCGTGCCGGTGCCCATGTCGTACTGCACCGCGCCGCCGGGACGCAGCGCTTGTTCGGCGCGGCGCGTCAGGCCCAGCCAGTCCTGATCGGCGGGCACCAGGCCGGAAGACGAGAACGGGTCCGACAGTTCGCGGGCACGCCGCTGGGCGTAGGCGGTGGGGTCGGATGCCAACTGTTCGCGGTCCGCGGCGGGCAGCATGGCAAGGCGGCCGGCAAGCAACTGCGCGCGCAACGCGGCAACGTCCACGTTCAGTTCCATCTGCACGGACGAGAACAGCCCGCTGCGGGTCCAGCGTTCGGCCAGCAGACGCGCAGGGGCCACCGGGTCCGCGTCCGGCCGCGCCGCCACCAGCGCCACGATCTGGCGCGATAGCGGTTCCTGGATGCGGGCTTCGGCCAGCTGGCGCGTGGCGTCGGCCGTTGCCTGCGGCACCAGGTCCATCAGGTTGGCGGATACCGGCCACCCGTTGCGGCACTGCCAGACGCCGGCGCACAGCACCAGCAGCAGGCCCAGCTTGAATAGCCGCGGCAGCCAGCGTTCAGTCTGAAAACGCACGTTGCTCCTCGGGGCTCAACCGGTCGGCGGCGGCCGCGTCCGTCATCTGCAGAACGCTTCGGTCGCCTTGCGTTTCGCGCAGTTCGATGCGGTCGACGAGTTTGCCGCCGTTGATCTGGATGGTGTCGAAAATCTGGCGTAGCAAGGCCGAACGCGGCGTCAGCAGCAATTGCCAAGCATCGGCCTGGCCCGTCAGCGCCAGGTCGAAGTTCTCTTGCAGCCCGCTGGTGTCGCCCGCCAGCACCGACAGGAACAGGCGGTTTTCGCGGCCCGATCCCGTCTGTTGCGGCAGCGCCTGCCAGGCGCCGGATTCGTCGCGCCGCGAAATGCCGTTGGCGTTGATGCGCAGGTCCTGGGCGATGGGCGTGCGCAGCAGCCACAGCAGCCCTTTGCCGGCCGCCAGCGTGAAGTCGCCGCGGCTGGTCAGCGGCTGGGGTAGCGAACGCAGGAATTTCTGCTGCACGAAATGGCCACGGACCACCGGCGTGGCGCGCAACTGGGCCTGCAAGTCGTTCAGGTCGAACGCCCGGGCGGTCCAGGGCAGGGCGGTCAACGCCAGCAGCAGGAACAGGCGCGTCGCCGTCTTCAGGAAAGCCATCGTCATGCGCGGACCTCCAGGGATTGCAGCTTGCGTTGCACCGCTTCCACGAACGCGGCGGGCGACGCCAGTTGCATTTCACGCGTTTCAATGCAGACCGCGACCTGTTCCGAGGTCGCGCGCGTCAGCCGGGTGCCGGTTGCCGCATCCAGGATCAGGTAGTTGATCTTCAAGCGGTTTTCCCATTCGACCAGTTCGGCGCGCACCGTCAGGCGCTGGCCGAATTGGGCGGGCTGCGCGTAGCGCAGATGCATATCGATGACCGGCCAGGCGTAACCGCTGGCGCGCATGGCGTCGTAGTTATGGCCCAACTGGTCCAGCAGCTCGCAGCGCGCTTGCTCCAGGTACTTCACGTAGTGGCCGTGCCACACGACGTTGAGCGAGTCGACGTCGAAGAACGGGACGCGGACTTCCACTTCGGCGCCGATAAGGCCTCGTTTACGCATCGTCTTTCCAGAAGGGGTAGAAGTTGAACCATTGCAGCGGCGCCTCGCGGCAATGCGCGGCAAGGCGGTCGGCGTAGCGCTGCGCCCAATGGGCGATGCGCGCCTGGCGCGTGGCGCGCGTCCATTCGATGCCGTCGGACAGGCGTTCCATCGCGACGCGGTAGCGCGCGCCGTGGCGGGTGCAGAACAGCAGGTTGACCGGGCAGCGCAGCAGGCCGGCCAGCAGCCAGGGCCCTTGCGGCAGCGGGGCGCTGGCGCCCAGGAACTGCACGGGCGTGGTGCGGTCGCCTTGCAGCGGTACCCGGTCGCCAGCGATGGCCAGCCATTCGCCGCGATCCAGGCGCTGCGCCAGGTCCAGCATGGCTGGCGCGTCCAGCTCGCTGACCTGGATCATGCGCGGGCCCCCGCCGGCTTCCGACAGCAGGCGATTGAAGTGGACGGCGTGCTTGCTGTGGACCAGGACATTCAGGCGCAGCGCGCCGGACCGTTCCGCCAGCGCACGGCAGACTTCGATGTTGCCCAGGTGCGATCCCACCAGGATCTGACCGCGCCCGGTGCCCATTTGCCCGTGCAGGCCGTCGGGGTCGGTGATGTCCAGGTCGGCCAGCGTGATCTTGCCTTGCCATACGTCCAGCTTGTCCAGCATGGCGTGGGCGAACGCCAGGTACTGGCGGTACACGGGCGCGGCGCGCGGCAGCGGCGCGGGCAATCCGCCGGTTTGGGTCAGCCGTTGCTGATATTGCGCGATGGCGCGCCGGGCGCGGCCGCCGAAGGCGTAGAAGTACAGCACCACCAGCCAGACCACGGGGGCGACCACGCGGCGGCCCAGCCGGCGGGCCGCCCACGCCGTCAGGCGCATCAGCACGGGGCTGCCGCGTTCGGCCTGAGCGGCCCAATGGGGATCGGCGGCGCTCAAGGCCGCGGCCCTCGCGCCAGTCGGCGCCACAGCAGGGCGGGCGAACGGACCAGCATGCCGAAGAACAGCCGCGCGTGCATGCGGCTGATCAGCAGGTTGTCGCGCAGGCCCTTGAAATGCGAAATGCCACCTTCGGGATAGACCACCCGCGTGGGCAGCCACGTCATGGCGACGCCGCGCCAATGCAGGCGCACCAGGATGGCGATGTCGAAGTCCATGCGGCGACCCACGCGAGCGCCGTCGATCACCGGCAGCACGTGTGCAAGCGGATAGACGCGAAAACCGCACATGGCATCGGGGATGTCGAGCGACAGAGTGTTGATCCAGACCCAGATGCGTGTCAGCCAGCGGCCGTAAAGGCGGCTGCGCGGCACGTCGTCGCCATAGACGGGTGCGCCGCAGATCACGGCTTGCGGCCGGGCCCGCGAGGCATCGGCAAACGCGGTGGCGTCGGGCAGCGCATGCTGTCCATCGGCGTCCACCTGCAAGGCGTGGGTGTATCCCAGCGCGGCGGCGGCGCGCAGCCCGTCTTGCACCGCGGCGCCCTTGCCGCCGTTCACGGCGCGGCGCAGCAGATGCGTACGCGGCAGCCTGGCCAGCGCGTCCAGGGCCGCCGCGCAGTCCGCGTCCGAGCCGTCGTCGACCAGGACGCAAGGCAGGTCCTGCGCGGCCAGGCGCGCATGCACGGCCGCGACCGTGGCGCCGTGGTTGTAGACCGGGATCACCGCGCAGAGCTTATGTGCCGGCATGGCTGCCCGCCTGCAGAATGCGGCCCGACGAGCAAGGCGCGTCGTCGACGGTGCACGTGAAATACAGTTTCTGCTTCGTTTCGTCCCAGCGCAGCGCCATTACGGCGACGTCGCCCGGGCGCAGCAGCTTCTGGAACTTCAGGGCTTCCATGCCGCCCACGCGCAAGTCCGGGCGCAGGTCGCGTTGCGCCAGCGATACCGCCCAACCGATCTGGGCAACGCCAGGCACGACGGGCACCGACGGGAAATGTCCGCTGAAGTGCGCCAGGTCGTAGGGAATGTCGAGCGCGTAGCGGCGTTCGCCAGCGGGCTGGTCGGGCAATTCCACCACGATAGTATCGACGGCGCGTGCGCCGGCCGCCGTGTCGAAGTCGGCCTGCGGCAGCTTGCCCTGGGCATTGACGGGCAGGTGCCGATAGAAGCGCCAGCTGCGGGGAATGGCCAGCGATTCGAAGCCGGTGCCCATGTGCGCGCGCAAGGTGTCCACGACCGTTTTGCGGCCCTGGTTGCGCAAAGCGTGCAAACCGGTGGCTGACAAGGCGACCAGCCCTGTCAGCCGCGCGGCGCCGGAAGGCCGGCCCAGCCGGGCGTCGTCCACATAGGCATGGCGCATCAGGAACTGCTCCAGCATGGGCAGCGAGATGCGCTTTTCTTCGATCTTGATGATGCGGTCCAGCCGGCCCAGCAATTGGAAGCCGCCTGGCGTGAGGCTCGCGCCGTCGGAGGTTTGCTGGTCGGCCGGATTCACCCACGGCGACTGCACGCGCAAGGCGCCTTCGGCGTTGAGGCTGACGGTCGTGCCAGGCAACGGTTGCCAATCGGCCGAACCCGTGCGCCACGCCACGGCGCCGGTTTCCGAGCTGCCGTAGATTTCGGTGGGGCGCAGGCCCAGGTCGCGCTCGATGGTGTCGGATACCTCGATGGGCAAGGCGCCGCCCGACGTATGGATGCGGACGAGCCGGCCGCGCAGCTGGGCCCAGTCCAGCCGTTGCCCAAGGCGGCGCAATAGCGCGGGGCTTGCGATCCAGGTGAAGGACGGGTAGCGCAGGCTGGCCTGCTGCAGCTCTTCGGGGTAGAGCCGCTGGCGGCGGTCGATCTGCCGCCCCGCGCACAGCGGCCACAGCACGCGGAACGGCAGGCCGTACATGTGCTGCGCCGACACGCTGCCCAACACCGGCGAGTCTGGCTCGGGCCATTGCTGTTGCAGCGCGGAGACTTCCGCCGCCAGTTGCCGCCATTGTTTGACAAGGTGCTTGGGGCTGCCGCTTGAACCCGAGGTGCACAGCACCAGCGTCAGGGAGGGATCCAGCTGGGCGGGCGTCATGGCGTCGCCGTCGTGCAGGCCGGACAAGTGCCACTGCCTTTCGGCGGGCAAGGGCAGAGCGCTGTCGGTCAACCAGGCGTCGACGTCCGTGTCCAGCGTGGCGCAAGTCTGCGCCTGCGCATCGCCGGGAAGCACGGCGACCACGCCCGCGCGCCAGCAGGCAAACAGGGCGGTGGCCAGTGCGGCGGCGTCATCAAACCACAGCGCCAGCCGGCGCACCGAGCGCGCGCGCAGCGCACCCGCGGCCAGCAGGCTGGCTTCTGCGAAGGCGGCGCGCGTCAATGGGGGGGAGTCGGCGACAGGCACGCCGCCGGCATCGGCCGACGGCAGCAACAGGCGTTCCAGCGGCGTCCAGCGCATGCTCAGGCCGCCTGGGCGGCTGCCGGGCGCAGCAGCCATTC
This sequence comes from Achromobacter sp. MYb9, assembly GCF_002975275.1. Lineage (GTDB taxonomy): Bacteria > Pseudomonadota > Gammaproteobacteria > Burkholderiales > Burkholderiaceae_B > Achromobacter. The sequence continues at coordinate 93,332 of NZ_PCOQ01000017.1, forward strand.
GCCCGCGATCAGCAGGCCCATCAGGCCGTAGCTGACGGCCCCGTTGTAAGCGACCCACCAGCTCCAGGGCGCCCACGCGGCCAAGCTCGCCGCGATGGCGCCGTTCACCGCGAAGAACGCGCACCACACGCGGGTTACGTTGCGGGTGTAGCGCACGCCTTCAGGCGGCAGGTCGGGATGGCGCAGGCGCGCCAGCTGCTCGATGACCGGGCGGCCCACCCGCAGGCTGATGCCGAAAACGGTAAGCATCATGGCGTTGACCAGCACGGGATACCAGCGCAGCCAGGCTTCGGAGTTGGTCGCGGCAAGCACGAGGCAGAACGCGACGGCGACGGCGGGCAGCAACCGTCCGCCGGGTTGCGCGGCGCGCGCGGTCAGGCCGCGCGCCAGCCACAGCGCGGCCAGCGGCAGCGCCAGCCAGGCTGGATTCACGTGCCCCAGCGTCGCGTAGACGGCAAAGGGGTACGCGACGCCGGCGGCGGCGAGGCCGGCCGCGACGCCGCGTTTCATGCGTCGGGCGCCTGCTTTTGCCACATCGCCTGGACGACGTCTTCGACGGTGCGTACCGTGCGGAAATCGTTGGCGTCCAGCTTGCGGCCGGTTTGACGGCGGACGTGGTCGATCAGGTCGATGGCATCGATGCTATCGATCTCCAGGTCCGTATACAGATTGGCTTGCGGCGTGACGCGATCCGGTTCGATCTCGAAGAGTTCGACCAGCGCATCGCGCAGCGTATTGAAGATGTCCTCGCGGGTATGCATCGTGGACTCCGTATGCGTTAGGCGCGCCGTTGCGCGGCGACAAAGGCCGCCAGGCTATTGATGCTGGTGAAGTGATCGCGCATGTTGCGCGTTTCGGGATCGATGGTGATGCCGTAGCGTTTTTGCACCGCCAGACCAAGCTCCAGTGCGTCCACCGAGTCCAACCCGAGTCCGTCGCCGAAGAGCGGGTCGTCGGACGCGATGTCGGCGGGCGTCATGTCTTCCAGCCCCAGCGATTCGATGACGAGCATCTTGAGCTCAAGTTCCAATTCATTCATCCCGCTTAGACTCCGCTACCACCGTGCTGGGTGGGTTCGTTCATGAGAGCGCCGGCCGGCGCGGGGCGCGCCAGCTCGGCTTCGAAATAGGCATGTAGCCAGGCATTCATTTTGCGCCCGGCGATCGGCAGAGGATGCGCGTCGCCCCACACGGCCGGGTCGATATCCTCGCCCACCTGGATCACATAGCGCATGCGACGCGGTGGAATCCGGTACCAGGGCTCGCCTTTGGTAAGGCTGCGCGGGGTCATCCGGATGATCACGGGCGTGACGACTTTGGCGCCGCGCAGGGCGATGGCGCAGGCGCCGCGATGGAATTGCGGCGACGCATCGGGAGGCGTGCGCGTGCCCTCTGGGAAGACGATCAGTGTTTCGCCATTGCGCAGCACGTCGGCGGCGCGGTCGAACATGTCGAAGCTTTCATCATTGGTGATGTAGCCGGCGTTGGCGATCGGGCCGCGCGTGAACGGGTTGGTGGCCAGGCCGTGCTTGACGATGCAGTTGGCGTTCTTGACGTGGCCGACCAGGAACACGACATCGAGCAGTGAGGGGTGGTTGGCCAGGATCATCTGGCCCGGCTTGCCCAGGCGCTCGGCGCCCTTGAACTCCACCGTCAGGATGCCGACGCGGACCATGAAACGGATGAAGAACCGGAAAGTACGGTTCAGCGCCGACCGCGCGCGGCGCTGGCGGTCCGCCTTGCCGCCCGGCAGCAGGCGCTGCGGCGGAAAGACGAGCACGCGCAGCAGCACGCCGCCCAGCCCGAACATCGTGAAGGCCATACCGGTGGCGACCAGGCGCCAAAGCCAGAAGTCCTGCCGGGATTGTGGGGCGCTTGTCATGCCGTGCGTGTCCAGGTCCAGCGTCGGGCGTGATTCTGATGCGTCCAGGCGGGAGTTTTCAAAGTCAGGTGGCGCAGCAGGTTCAGCGGATTGGGCCAGGCCTGCGCGGCGTCAGGCGGCGTGCCGTCCGGGGTGGCTGCCATCGCCAGCGTCCATTCCGTTCCGGGGCGCAGGTGGAATGCCGTCGCATACGTATATGGCACGTCGTCGATCCAGGGGGCGTAGGGAGCGGGAGGGCGTTCTTCCGCCAGCACCACCAGGACGTCTTCGTGACCCTGGGCGAACAGCATCGCGCCTTCGATAAAGGCATGCTCAAGCCCATCGTCTTCCACGGACAGGGCGATGGATTCAGTGGTTTCGCGGCGTATGATCGACCATTGCGCCGCGATGGCGTTGTGCACGGACAGGCCGAAGGCGGTGGGCGATAGCGGCTCATCGGCCGCCAGCGACTGCAACAGGCCGAAATTGCGGGTGGTTTCCCCGTGGCGCGACGCGAATACCAGCGGCATGCCCGCGCCTTCCGCAGCCAGCGGCCAGGCGCACGCGAACACGGCGCGAGCTAGCGAGCTGAGCCGGCGGCGCTGCATCGGAGGCAGGAAATCCAGGCGGGGTGCGCATTGGTCCGCGAGGGGGCAGTAAGGATGTTCGGCCCACTGCAACCAGTCGGTGGGCGTATCGATTCCTTGCGCCCACCCCTGCCATTGCGCGATTGAGAACGTCAACATAGCGCGCGATTCTACTATGCCGCTACCCGTTGATTTTGTTTTGGATGGTTACTTTATGGCCAATTCGTCACTGTAAGCATCTGTTTGGCTGGAATAACTGGTTACGTATTGCTGTGGAAATTCAGGAACTATTCATGTACTGGGCGGACCAACGCGCCGCCGGTCTTTATCGGGAAGAGAACGTGTCCGACGAGGACGCGCGCCGGCTGCCCGCGAGCGATAGCCGGCAGGCAAGAAAGGACGACTGGCAGGTCAGCCGCGTCTTGCTGCACGAAGCCAGGTCGGCGATGACGCCTGGCGCGGTGTTGTCGCTGAGCCACAGCGGCGGCCATGCCATCTGCGCCCAGGCGCCGGCAGGCTGGAAATTGGGGGCCGACCTTGAACACATGCGGCCGCGCGACGTCCTCCGGTTAGCGGACTGGGTCTGTTCACCGGCCGAAGCCGCCGCGCTGGCGGCCCTGGACGGTGACGCGCAACGAGAGCGCTTCTATCTGCTCTGGACCTTGAAAGAAGCCTTCATCAAGGCGGCCAACCTGGACTTTCCGGCGGACATGGCGTCCGTGGGTCTGGCGCCGGACGCGGGCGGGGAGTGGCGCCTGAACGCGCCGGCGGGCGCGTGGCGGGCATGCAGTTGGCGGGTGGGGGGCGCATGGATGGCGTCGATGGTCTGGTTGGCGTCCAGTGATAACGCAATGTCACCGCAGTGGCGGGCGCCAACCGTCTGTCCGTTGCCGCCGGTGACGCTTATCGGTCATTGGGCGTCTGCCGCAGGGTGATCGCGCCCGGGCGTTTTGCCATGCGCTTTTAAAGATGTATTATAAATATATCTTTAAAAGCGAGCCCGCTCGCAACGCAAGGAGCCCCCTGATGTTGAGCCCCCAAGTCCGTGCGCTGGTCAAAGCCACGGCCCCTGTCCTGAAGACGCACGGCGTGGCGCTGACGCGCCATTTTTATGCGCGCATGTTCGAACACAATCCCGAGTTGAAGCACATCTTCAACCAGGCCCACCAGGCCGGTGGGCAGCAGCAGCACGCACTGGCGGGCGCGGTCACCGCCTACGCGGAACACATCGACGATCCTTCGGTGCTGATGCCGGTCGTGACTCGCATCGTGCACAAACACGTCAGCCTGGGCATCCGGCCCGAGCATTACGCCATTGTGGGCAAGCACCTGCTGGCCTCCATTCGCGAGGTGCTGGGCGAGGCCGCCACCGACGAACTGGTCGACGCCTGGGGCGCCGCCTATGGTCAGTTGGCGGATCTGCTGATCGGCGAAGAGGCGCGCCTGTACGCCGAATCCGCCGGGAAGCCGGGCGGCTGGACGGGCTGGCGGGCGTTCCGCGTGGTGGGCAAGCAGGCCGAAAGCGCTGAGATCACGTCGTTCTACCTGGCGCCGTCCGATGGCGGCGCCGTGCCCGCGTATCAACCCGGGCAATACGTGTCCGTGCGCGTCTACGTGCCGGAACTGGGGCTGATGCAGCCCCGCCAATACAGCCTGTCGGACGCACCCGGGCAAGACCGCCTGCGCATTTCGGTCAAGCGCGAACCCGCCGGGGCGCAGACGCCGGCGGGGCGCGTGTCCAATGCCCTTCACGACCGGCTGGAAGAGGGCGGCGTGCTGGACGTGGCGCCGCCGCAAGGCGATTTCCACCTGAAGGCAGACAGCGACGCGCCCGTCGTGCTGCTCAGTGGCGGCGTTGGCCTGACGCCGATGGTGTCGATCCTGAACCATCTGGTCCGCAACAACGACGAGCGCCAGATCCGCTTCGTGCACGGCTGTCGCAACCGGTCGGTGCATGCCATGAAAGACCACGTCAACCGCATCGCCGCCGAGCGCGGCAACGTGCGCAAGGCTGTGTTCTATGAAGAAATCGGCCACGACGACGAACCAGGGCGCGACTACGATCACGCCGGCCGCCTGGATTTGCGCGCCATCCGCGATGACGTCATCGTGCCCGGCGCCGACTACTACCTGTGCGGACCCGCGCCCTTCATGCTGGCTCAGCGCGAAGCACTGCTGGCGCTAGGCGTGGGGCCTGACCGCATCCATGCCGAAGCTTTCGGCACCGGCGGCGCGCCGGCCTGACGGTGTATCCTGGCGGCCTGATCCGCCTGGGCCGCCAGGCACCCGTCTTCCTCCTATGCAACTGACCCGATTCACCGACTTCGGCCTGCGCGTCTTGATGTATCTGACGCAATGCCGCGACCGGCCCGCCGCCGTCACCATCCCGGAGATCGCCGGACGCTTCGACGTGTCCCGCAATCACCTGGTCAAGGTGGTGCACTTCATGGCGCAGCGGGAATGGGTCAACACCACGCGCGGCAAGGGCGGGGGCCTGAGCCTGGCCCGGCCAGCTTCCGAGTACCGGGTGGGCGACCTGATCCGCGAACTCGAGCAGCAGGGGCCCTTGATCGATTGCCGCGAACCGCCCTGTGCCCTGGACGGCTCCTGCCGCCTGTCGGGCGTGCTGGCGCAAACCCTGAACGCCTTCTACGACGCCCTTAACGCCTACACGCTGGCCGACCTGGTGCGGGACCCTACCGCCGCGGCCATCATCAAGCTGCACCGCGCCGCCTGAGGCGGGCATGACGTTTTGTTATGGATGCTGCCCGCTTTGGCATTTGCCGTGCGGGCGCTGAACGTTCCAGAATAGCGGCTTATCTCCCTCGGGGGCAGCAAGCACACGTAGTGTGCGCGGCGTGGGGGCTATTTTTGCCGCCGGGCCGCCCCAAGGCAAAAAGCGCCCCCTCGGGGGGCAGCAAGCACACGCAGTGTGCGCGGCGTGGGGGCATAAACCCTTTTTTTTTTTTAGGACTCGGGCATGCGCGTTTGCGTAATTGGTGCGGGTGTTGTTGGCGTGACCTCCGCTTATTTCCTGGCGCGCCAGGGGCACGATGTGGTGTTGGTGGACAGCCAAGCGCGCCCGGCGGAAGTGTCCAGCTACGCCAACGGCGGCCAGCTCAGTTATAGCTATGTGGCGCCGTTGGCCGGCCCGGGCGTGTTGCCCAGCGTGCCCGGCTGGTTGTTGCGCCAGGATTCGCCACTGCGTTTCCGGCCCAGGCTGGACCTGCATCAATGGCGTTGGTGCCTGCAGTTCGCGCTGGCGTGCCGCGCGTCGGTCGCCCGGGCGTCGACGGCCGAGTTGCTGGGCCTGTCCTACTTGAGCCGCGACGTCATGCATACCTTGCTGGCGCAGGAAGACCTGGATTTTGGCCATTTGAAGAACGGCAAGCTGATTGCCTATCGCAGCGCCGCCTTGCTGGACAAGGCGCGCGCGCTGGTGGCGTACCAAGCGGGGCACGGCGCCGACCAGCAAGTGCTGGACGCCGCGCAGACGCTGGCCATGGAGCCGGCGCTGGCCGCCATGGGCGACAAGCTGGCCGGCGCGATCTACACCCCCAGCGAAGAGGCGGGCGACTGCCGCCAGTTCACCGAGGCTTTGTTCGACCGCCTGCAGGCATTGGGCAATGTGGAATGCGCCATGTCCAATCCGGTGTCCGGCCTGCAACGCGAAGGCCGGCGCATCGTCGCGGTGAACACCCGCGAGGGCGACATCGGCGCCGACGCGGTCGTGCTGGCCACCGGTGTCGGCACGCGCGCCTTGCTCAAGCCGTTGGGCCGCGACGTGCCCTTGTACCCGCTAAAGGGCTACAGCCTGAGCGTGCCGCTATCCGCCGACGACGCCGTTGCTCCGCACATCAGCGTGACCGACTATGAACGGCGCATCGTCTACGCCCGCGTGGGCGGCGTGCTGCGGATCGCGGCCATGGTCGATATCGGCAGCGCCAACGCCGATATCGAACCGGCGCGCGTGGCATTGTTGAAGCGGCAGGTGCACGAGGCCTTTCCGGCATTGGACTTGCGCCAGGCCGTGCCTTGGGCCGGTCTGCGTCCCGCCACGCCGACGGGCAAGCCGCTGATCGGGCGCAGCGACGCGGCGGACAACCTGTGGCTGAACATCGGCCAGGGGGCGCTGGGATTCACGTTGGCCTGCGGTAGCGCGGCATTGCTGACCGCGCAGATGGCGGGCCTGGAACTGCCGCTGGACCCCGCGCCTTTCCGGCCGTGATGCTTGCGCCGGGATGGGCGGATATGTCCATTTTGCGATAGCTGCCGCCTTTTCATCGGCAGACGGACCTTCGCGCGCTTAATAGGATAGCGATTGTTCCCCCGCCACGCGCCTTGACGGCACGCGGGCGGGCGGGACCCGATCCCTTTCTGCGAGCGCATTCATCATGTCCTTTCTGTTCCCCTTGTTCGCCATCTTGTTCTGGGCGGGCAATGTCATCGTGTCCAAATTGGCGGCCAGCGCCATCTCTCCCACCGCGATCACGTTCTATCGCCTGGTGCTGGCCCTGTTCCTGATGGGACTGTTCACGGCCCGCCCGGCGTGGCGCAACCGCAAGACCATCTTGCGGCACTGGCCCAAGCTGGCGCTTTATGGCGCCTTGTCGTCGGCGGTGTTCCAGGCGCTGTCCTACCGCGCGGCGGAAACCACCACCGCCACCAACATGGCCATTCTGACGGCGCTGATCCCCCTGCTGAGCATGCTGCTTAGCGTCGTCATCCTGCGCGACCCCCTTACGCTGGGCATGGCCGCAGGCGGGGTGATGTCGTTCCTGGGGCTGCTGTACCTGGTGGGGCAGGGCGACATGCTCAGCGTGTTCCAGCACGGCATCCATGCCGGCGATGGGCTGATGCTGCTGGCCGCCTTGTCGTACGCGTTGTACGGGGTGCTGCTGCGCTATTGGAAGGTGCCGGTTCCCGCCTGGCAGTCCACCTTCGTGCAGTCGATTTTCGCGCTGCTGTACATGCTGCCGCTGTACCTGCGCGTGCCGGCGGCGCAGGCCGCGCTGGACGTGAAGACCATTCCCCTGATTCTCTATGCCGGCATTTTTTCGTCGGTGTTGCTGTCCTATCTGTGGATCGAAGGCGTGCATCGCCTGGGGCCCAACCGTTGCAGCATTTTCATCAACCTGCTGCCGCTGTTTACGGCGCTGGCGGCATTCGTCATGCTGCGCGAGCAGTTGCACGCGTATCACCTGCTGGGCGGGGCAGTAACGCTGGCGGGTGTGCTGATGGCCCAGACGGTGCAGCGTCCGTTGATGCGCCGGGCGCCCGCCGCGCCGCTCACCGCCGCCGCGGCGGCCAAGCGCTAGCAAGCCGCTTCACGGCGGTTCACGCTGGCGCGCCCGTTCACGGGCGTTCAATACAAGCGCCTCCCGTTGCGCGATAGTGCGGCTCTTTAGCGGGAGCGCTCATGAGCCTTTTCCAGAGAACCACCATTGCCCTGGCGCGCAGCCCGATGATGGGCCGCGCGATGCGGGCGATGGCGGCCCGGTCGTCACTGGCCAGCCGCTTTGTCGGTGGCGCGGATGTGGATGCCGCGGTCGGGACCGCCTTGCGGTTGCGCGAGGCGCACGGCATCCGGGCCTCGCTCTTCTATCTGGGCGAGTACGTGGCGGATCCGGCCGCCATCGAACACAACGTCACGCAGTCCATTGCCGCCTGCGATGCGCTGGGCAGGGCGGGCCTGGACGTGCACGTGTCGGTGGACCCCACCGCCATCGGCTACATGGACAGCGACGCGCGGGGCGAAGCGAACGCGCGGCGCATCGGCGCGGCGGTGTCGCGGGCCGCGGGTGGCGGGCAGGATTGGGTGGTGCTGGACATGGAAGATTCCGGCATCCGGGATCGCACGTGCGGATTGCATCGCGGCTTGCTGGAAGCGGGCTTGCCCGCTGGCCTGACCCTGCAGGCGCGGCGCCGGCGCACGCCGGAAGACCTGCACTGGGCGATTCGGCAGCGGACTTCGCTGCGCCTGGTGAAAGGCGCTTTCCCGGAGCGCGAACTGGACCACGACGGTCGCGCGCGCATCGACCAGGCGTACCTGGACGCGGCCTCCATCATGTTGTCGCCCGAGGCGCGCAAGGCGGGCTTTCTACCCGTCTTCGGCACGCACGACGACCGTTTGGCCGGCGCGATCATGACGATGGCACGTGAGCGCGGCTGGGCGCCGGACGGTTTTGAATTCGAAATGCTCTATGGCGTGCGGCCCGATTGGCAGCTGGCCCTGCGCGGCTTGGGCTATAACGTCAGGGTCTATCTTCCGTTCGGCGGCGACTGGTGGCCGTATGCCATCCGCCGGGTGGGGGAAAATCCCCGTAACGCGTGGCTGCTGGCCCGCTCCCTGGGTTCGGACGGGAGCTACTTCAGCTAGCCGCAAGGGCTTGTACACCATGGCGGTTTCTCAACATATCTGGCATTGCGGCGCGGGCTTGCCCGCCGACGTGCTGATCGCGGATCTTCGCGCGTATCGCTATGCGCCGCACTTCCACGATGCGTGGTCCATCGGCGCGATCGAACACGGCAATTGCACGTTCAGCGTGCATGGCCAGGCGCATGCGGCCGGCGAGGGCGACCTGGTGGTGATCGCGCCCGGCCAGGTCCATACCGGGGGCACCTCGGCCACGCCGTTGGCGTACCGCATGGCGTACATCGACGCCCGGTGGTTCGACGACCATGCGCGTGCCTTGTTTGCCGACGGGGCCCGATTGCCGGGGCCTGTCATTACCGCGCCCGGCCTTTGCGCGCAATGGCTGGCCGCGCTGGCACCGGACCCGATGCCGGATGCGGTCCGGCGCCAACGCCTTTCCGCCGCGTTGTTCGGGCTGTTGGCCGAGCACGCCGAAACCGGCGACCCGGCGCGGGCCGACGTGCCCGACGTCTGCACGCTGCTGCGCGAGCGCATGGCCGCCGATCCGTCCTGCGCGCCTGACCTGGAAGCGCTGGCGCAGGCGCAGGATCGCCACCGCACGACGCTCGTCAAACAGTTTGCCCGTCGCTACGGCCTGCCGCCGCAAGCCTGGTTGCGCAATTGGCGAGTGGCGCGCGCGCGGACGCTGCTGCGCGACGGCTTGCCGTTGGCGCAGGCCGCCCAGGCGGTGGGGTTCGCGGATCAGGCGCATCTGACCCGCGTGTTCAAGCAGGTCTACGGCAGCACGCCAGGCGTGCTGCAAAGGGCTGGCGCGTCCCACACATTGTGAGCGCGGGGCGTCTCTATCCGGTAGTCGGAGTACTTCTGCGTGAAAAATGCGGCGCCCAGCCGCTCTGCCGCCAGCAGCGGCTGGCGGGGATCCGCGGCAACTTCACCGCGCCGATTGCCGGCGCCATGCACATAGCCCACAAAGTCGGAATGGGTGTAGCGCGCGTACTCCTGCACCTGGTGCACGATGCCCAGCGCCGCGCCGGGATAGGTCTCTTCGGACGCGACCGTCAGGCCCAGCCGTTTGCCGGTCATCGCGGCCTTGACCCGTTCCGGTTCGGCGCCCGAGCCGGCGTAATGAGTGAACGACCGGTCGAAGAACGCTTTGGCCTGTGCGGACATGCCATACCAATAGACCGGCGTGCAGAGCAGAAGGCCGTCGGCCGGCAGAAAATGTTCCAGGAACAGTTCGGCGTAGCGATCCGCGGGCGGCGAGCCGCGCCGCAGGTCGGGCAGGAAGCCCTGGATGTAGTCGTCCAGGAACAGCAGGGTGGTGGAGATGCCCGCCGCATCGGCGCCACGTTGCGCGGCCGCTGCCAGCGCGGCGCTGTTGCCGTCGCGCCGGGGGCTGCCCACCAGGATGAGCAGCTTGTGCTTGTGGTGATTTGAATTCATGCCTTGTCCTCGGGGTTCGGGGGATTCTTCGTAGGAAGGGGCAACTGTAGGCATGCACGAACCCGGCGACAAATGACGATTCCTTGGCTAAGATGAATTCATTTCATGTGTTGGCCACGTCCATGTTTGCTTCCCTTCCTGTCACGGCGCTGCGGGCCTTCGAGGCGGCGGCCAGGCTGCGCAGCTTCAAGTCCGCCGCGGCCGAGCTTGCGGTGACGCCCACCGCGGTGTCGCATCAGATCAAGGCGTTGGAACGGCAGGTAGGGATCGCGCTGTTCGATCGCGTGCCGCGCGGCGTGCGGCTGACCGATGCCGGCGCGCGCCTGTTCGTCAGCGTGCATGGCGCATTGCTGGATATCGCCCAGACGCTGGATGCCTTGCGGCCGGCGCCCGCGTCTGGCGCGCTGACGGTTTCCACCACGCATTCCTTCGCGGCGCTGTGGTTGGTGCCCCGCCTGGGGCGCTTCTACGATGCCTATCCGCAATACCAGTTGCGCTTGGATGCTGGCGCGGATCCCGTGGACTTGCTGCAGGACGCCAGCGTGGACGTCGCGATCCGGTACAGCCCGCGCGCCTATCCCGCCCTGCACGCCGCCTGCCGGTTGCCCGAATGGTTCGGCGTGTACGGCGCGCCCTCGCTCGTCGCGCAAGCCGGAAAGCGCGCGCCAGCGCTGGTGACGGTGCGCTGGCGCGATTCGCAACTGTATGACCAAGGTTGGCAGGCCTGGTGCGAAGCGGCGCGCTTGCCGTCGTGGCGCGAACCGGCGGCGGTGCATGCCTATACCGAAGAGCATTACGCCCTGCAGGCGGCCATCGCGGGGCAGGGCCTGGTGCTGGCCAGTTCCGTCATGGTGTCGGACAGCGTGGGGGCGGGCACGCTGACGGCGTATCGTCCTGATGTGCGTGTGGCCGGGTCCGCCTATACCGCGCTGTGCGCGCCGGGCCGCGAACGCCATCCGCCCGTCAAGGCGTTCCTGGACTGGTTGAGCCGCGAGTTCCAGGCATAGCGCGGCCGGTCGTGCCCAGCGTGCCTGGCATGGACTTCGGCATGGACTTCGGCAGCAGTGGCAGCGCAGCCAGCATGCACAACCCGGCGATCACCCAGGTGGCTGGCCAGGAGCTTGCGGCGACCACGTGGGGGATCGCCAGCGGCGTCAGGAACAGGCCCAGGTAGACGCAGCTGTTGGCCATGCCCAGCGCCGTACCCGCGCGGGGCGCGCCGGCCAATGTCGCCAACTCGGTATAGGCCACGCCGTGCCAGGCGGATGCGCAGATCCCCGCCGCGGCAAGCAGGCTGGCCGCCGCCAGCACCGCGCCGGGGCCGGCCGGCGCGCCTTCGACGCCCCACGCCGTCGCGCCCAATGCCGCGAACAGCAGGCAGCTTAGCCAGGCGCAGCGGCGCAGAAACCCGCGCCGGTCGCCACGGCGGTCCGTCCAACGGCCGCTGGCGATTCTTGCCACCATGGCGCCCAATTGCACGGCCACCATCACCATCGTCAACGTGCCGATGCCGGCGTGGCTGAAGTCGTGCAGGAATACCGTGGCGAACGTCAGTACCGCGAATTGCGGGCAGCACATGATGCCGATGGCGACAGCGGCCCGCCAGACGCGGCCGTCCCGCAGCGGGGAGGCGGCCTCCCGCGCCGAAGCGGTGGTGGCGGACGAGTCGGCTTGAGCCGTCCTGGCAATCCGGGCCGGGGCTGCCCGCACGCGCTCCGGTTCACGCAGCCACACCGCTGCCAGCGCGGCGGCCAGGCCGCACATCACGCTCAGCGCGCCGAATACGGCGCCAAAACCCGCGTGTGCCGCCAGCCATGGCAGCAGCAGGGCGCCCAGGCCTCCGCCCAGCGGCACGGCGGTTTGCCGGATGCTCATGGCCAGCCCGCGTTCGCCTTCGTCGAACCAGGCCATCACCGCCCGTCCGCTAGCGCCGTTGACGCTGCCGCCCAGGATGCCGACCAGCACCAGGCCCAGCGCCAGCAGCCACAGCGCGGGCACGCCATTGGCGGTGGGCGAGGCGAACCCGCTCATCCAGGCCAGCGCCGCCGCGGTGGCGCCCAGGCCGGTGAGCAGCACCGGCCGGTCGCCCCAGCGATCGGTCAGCAGGCCCCAGGGCAATTCGAACAGCGCCACGCCCAGCCCCAGCAGGCCCAGCGCCAGGCCCAATTGATCGTTGTCCAGCCGGTAACCCGACCGCATGAACACCGCCGTCGTGGGCAGGCCGGCCGCCGCCGCGGAGAAGGCGGCATTGGCGGCAACGCCCACCGCCAGCACCTTCCAGCGATGGGAGGGCCGTTGCGCATCGGCCGTTGAAGCGTGGGGGAGAGGCGGGATCATGCAAGGCTCCGAAAGCGCCAAAAAAGGCATAAAAAAAGGGGGCGACAAGGCGTCAACCCAGACGTCAAAGAAATCGACCCGGCCAGTCTGTGCTTCTGTTATCGTTTTGAAAATCAGGAAATATTGTTTGGACAGTTCAGAAATTCAGGACTATTGATGCGAGCGGTCACCTTCGACCTGGATGTGTTGCGCAGCTTTGTCGCGGGCGTCGACCTGGGTAGTTTCGGGCGCGCCGCGGACCGGCTGGGGCGTTCCACGTCGGCCGTCAGCGCCCAATTGAAGAAGCTGGAAGAGCAGGCCGGCGTGCCGCTGCTTCGCAAGGAAGGCCGCGGCCTGGCGCTGACCGAGGCGGGCGAAACGATGCTGGCCTACGCCCGCCGGCTGCTGGCCCTGAACGACCAGGCCTCGCGCGCCGTGCGCGGCGCCGAACTGCAAGGGCGCGTCCGCCTGGGCTTGCAGGAAGACTTCGGCGAAATGCTGTTGCCGCAGGTGCTGGGCCAGTTCGCAAGGGCGCATCCCAAGGTCAGGATCGAAGCGCGCGTCGGGCGCAATGCCGATTTGCTGGAACGCGTCACGCTGGGGCAACTGGACCTGGCGCTGGCCTGGGACCACGACGCGCGCATGCCGCATGGCCAGCGGCTGCTGGAGCTTCCGATGTGCTGGATCGGGCCGGCGTCGCCCGCCGCGTTCCTGTTTCACGACGACGGCGATCTGCCGCTTGTGGCCTTCGAGGCGCCGTGCCTGTTTCGAGATGGCGCGACCCAGGCGCTGGACCGCGCGGATCAGCCCTGGATGGCGGCTTTCACCAGCCCCAGCCTGGCGGGCTTGTGGGCGGCCGTTACCGCGGGCTTGGGGCTGGCGGTGCGTACGCCGTTGGGCTTGCCCCCCACCGTCCGTGCGCTGACGCCGGGCGAGCACGGTTTGCCGGCCCTGCCGTCAATCGCGCTTTCGCTGTATTGGGCCCAGGCGCAGCCCGACCCCGTGGCCGCCGCGCTGGGCGATATCGTGCGGCAGTGCATTCATGACAGCGCCCCGCGCGCGTTGGCCGGAGATACCCGCCGTGAATCGATTCCATGAAATGACCGTGTTCCTGGCGGTGGCCGAGGCGCAGGGCTTTGCAGCGGCCGCCCGGCGGCTGGGGATGTCCGCGCCCACCGTGACGCGCAGCGTCGCGGCGCTGGAACGGCGTCTGGGCGCGCTGCTGCTGGTTCGCACCACGCGCAGCTTGCGCCTGACCGAAGCCGGCGAGCGCTACGCCGCCGACTGCCGCCGCATTCTTGACGAGGTGGAACAGGCTGACGATGCCGCCGCCGGGGTGATGGCGGCGCCGCGCGGCGCGCTCAGCATCACCGCGCCCGCCTTCTTCGGCGAGCTGCATGTGATGCCGGTCGTGCTGGGCTATCTGCGGGCGCACCGCGACGTGTCGGTGCGCACTTTGCTGGTGGACCGCGTCGTGAACCTGCTGGACGAAGGCGTCGATGTCGCCGTGCGCATCGGCGCCTTGCCGGATTCAAGCCTGACCGCGGTGCCGGTGGGGCACGTGCGCCGCGTGGTGTGCGCCGCGCCGGATTTTCTGCGCCAACACGGCGCGCCCAGGGACTTGGACGCGTTGCCGCGTTTTTGCACCATCACCGCGGCCATGGAAGGGCGCGGCGTGCAATGGCGCTTCCAGCAAGACGGCCAGCCCCGGCGGGTGAACGTGGATTCGCAGTTGACGGTCACGTCGTTCCAGGCGGCGGTGTTGGCCGCCTGTGAAGGCTGGGGGCTGACGCAAGTGGTGTCGTATCAGGTGGCCCGGCATCTGGCCAGCGGCGCCTTGCAGGTGGTGCTGCGCGACTTCGAACTGCCCCCGTTGCCGGTGCACGTGGTGTACCCCGAGGGCCGGAAAAGCTCGGCAAAGGTGCGCAGTTTTGTTGAGTTCTGCGTGCAGGCCTTGCGCCGCGACCTGGCCGCGCTACCGGCCTGACGCGCCGCGATCCTCCACTTCCCCGTCACTTTTTCGGAACGACCCCAGCGTTTCTTTCACCGTGCGCAAGAGTGTCTTGCGGCGGCTGGCTGTTCTCGCCCCGCGCATGCAGGATCAAGATGGAGCCACGATTCATCCTCTTGAGAAATTCCATGACGACCGCTCCGTTGACCTTCTACAGCTTTCCCTTGTCCGGCCACGCGCATCGCGTCGCGCTGATGCTGTCCCTGCTTGACGTGCCGCACCGCCGCGTCGATGTGGACCTGCGTCAGAAAGAACAGAAGCGTCCTGAATTCCTGGCCATGAACGCGTTCGGCCAAGTGCCGGTGATCGACGACAACGGTGTCGTGCTGGCGGATTCCAATGCCATCCTCGTCTATCTGGCCAAGCGCCATGGCGGTGGGGCCTGGCTGCCGGAGGATCCCGCTGGCGCGGCCCGCGTGCAACGCTGGTTGTCGGTGGCCGCGGGCCCCTTGGCGAGCGGCCCGGCCGCGGCCCGACTGGTGACGGTCTTCGGCGCGTCTTTCGATGTCGAGGCCACGCTGGCGCGTGCGCATGCCTTGCTGTCCGTCATGGACGGCGAGCTTGCGCAGCACGAATACCTGGCAGGCAACGCGCCGACCATCGCGGACGTGGCCTGCTATACCTACGTGGCTCATGCGCCGGAAGGCAACGTGTCGCTGGCGGACTATCCGCATGTGCGCGCGTGGCTGGCCCGCATCGAAAGCCTGCCGCGCTTCGTGCCGATGGCCAGCACGGCCGCGGGTCTGGTAGCCGCCTGAACACCGGCGCCATGCCGGCAAGGAGCACGTCATGAACGTTTCTGATCCTGTCCTGGATTCGCCGCCCTGGCACGCAGGCGAGCGGCGGCTGCAAGCCCGCGCGGGCGTGGCCGACCGCATGGCGCAAATAGGCCCCAAGGTCGTGCGCGACTATATGCCGGACCAGCATCGCGAGTTCTTCGCCCAGTTGCCTTTCCTAGTGATGGGCACGGTGGATGAGCAGGGCGATCCGTGGGCGGGCGTGCTGGAAGGGCTGCCGGGATTTGCGGTGTCGCCCGACGCGCGAACCCTGCGCGTGGCGGCCGTGCCGGATGCCGACGATCCCCTGCTTGCCGGCCTGGGCCCGGACCAGGCAGTCGGTCTGCTGGGAATCGAACTGCATACCCGGCGCCGCAACCGCATGAATGGCCGGGTCGCGGCCTGGGACGGCAAGCGCTTCGATGTCGCCGTGGCCCAATCGTTCGGCAATTGCCCGCAATACATCCAGTCGCGGGATTTCCATTTTTCGCGCGCGCCGTCATTGCGCTTTCCTGGCGCGGCACGCGTGCGCGATGGGCTGGACGACGCGGGGCGCGCATTGATCTCGGCCTCTGATACGTTTTTTGTCGCAAGCTATGTCGACGCCGACGCGCGCGGCGGTCGCGCGGTGGACGTGTCGCATCGCGGCGGCAAACCCGGCTTCGTGCGCGTCGACGGCAACGTGCTGACGATTCCCGACTTCTCGGGCAACCGCTTCTTCAACACGCTGGGCAATCTGGCGGCGAATCCGCGCGCGGGTCTGGTCTTCATCGATTTCGCGCGCGGCGACATCCTGCAACTGTCGGGACGGGCGGAAGTGATCCTTGATAGTCCCGAGATCGATGCCTTCGCCGGGGCAGAGCGCCTGTGGCGCGTGGACGTGCGCCGCGCGGTGTGGCGGCCGGGGGCGCTGGCGCTGCGGTGGACGTTCGATGCGTATTCGCCGACGGCGCTGGCCACGGGGCAGTGGCCGGCGGCCGATGCCGATTCGTCGGGGCAGGCGCCCGGGCCCTAAGCGCCCGGCGTGGTCTTTTGCACCACGGTGTCTTCCGGGTCCAGCAGCCGCCCGTCCTGTGCGCGGATCTCCAGCCGGCGCACCGTTTGGCCGCGCTTGCGGTCGATCAGCGTAGAGTGCGCTTCGGCGGGAGCGTAGTAGTGGTCTTCGCCCCATTGGCGCAAGCCCACGATCACCGGAAACAGGGCGCGGCCCTTTTCCGTCAGCACGTATTCCTGGTAGGCGCTGCCGTCCGATGCGGGGACGGCGGTAAGAATGCCGTGGGCGACCAGCGTGCGCAGCCGGTCGCTGAGGATGTTCTTGGCCACCCCCAGGCTCTTCTGGAATTCGCCGAAGCGCCGCAAACCGTCGAACGCGTCGCGCACGATCAACAGCGACCACCAGTCGCCAATCGCGTCTAACGAGCGGGCCACCGGGCAGGCGGCGCCTTCAAGGCTGGTGCGTTTGACCATGTCGGGCCCTTTCAACAAGAGGATGGCGATGACGGCGGATCGAACTTAATGGTTGCATTATAAAACCTTAAGATCTAGCATTCTGGTTTCGTAATAAAACCATATTGGAAATCCGATGCCTTCCCTATCCGACGCCTCCGAACGCGATGCCGCGGCGCCGATGCCGACATGGCTGGTGATGCTGCTGGCGGTGGCCTGCGCACTGAGCGTGGCCAACGTGTATTACGCGCAGCCCTTGCTGGACGCCATCGGACGCGAGTTCATGCTGGACGATAGCGCCGTGGGCATCGTCATCAGCGCCACCCAGCTTGGGTGCGCGCTGGCCTTGTTGTTCGTCGTTCCGCTTGGGGATCTGCTGGACCGCCGCCGGCTGATGATCGGACAGTTGGGGTTGCTGGTACTGGCGCTAGGCGCCGTGGCGTTGGCGGGCAGCACGCCGTGGCTGTTGGCGGGCATGGTGGCGTTGGGCCTGCTGGGCACCGCGATGACGCAGGGCTTGCTGGCCTTGTCCGCCGCACTGGCGGCGCCGGCGGAACGCGGCCGGGTCGTGGGCGCCGCGCAGGGCGGGGTGGTCATCGGCCTGCTGTTGGCGCGGACGGTGGCCGGGCTGGTCGCGGATGCGTGGGGATGGCGCGCGGTGTATCTCGTGTCGGCGGCGCTGGCGGCTCTGTTGGCCTGGGTGCTGATGCGTCGCTTGCCGCAACGCCGCTTGCCCGTGGCGAACCTGTCGTACTGGGCGCTGCTGCGGTCGCTGTATGCGCTGTTGGCAACAGAACCCGTGTTGCGCGTGCGCGGCATGATCGCGCTGCTGATGTTCGCGGCGATCAGCGCGTTCTGGACGGCGCTGGTGTTGCCGCTGGCCGCGCCGCCGTATTCCCTGTCGCACACGGCCATCGGCGCGTTCGGGCTGGTGGGCGTGTTGGGCGTGCTGATGGCGGCGCGCGCCGGCCGGTGGGCGGACCGCGGGCTGGGCCAGCGCACCACTGCGGCGGGCTTGTTGCTGTTGTGCCTGGCGTGGGCGCCCATCGCCATGCTCGACCAAAGCCTGTGGGCGCTGGCGCTGGGCGTATTGATCCTGGACGTGGGGCTGCAAGCGCTGCACGTGACCAACCAGACGATGATCTTCAGCATCAGCGCGCAGGCGCATAGTCGCCTGGTGGGGGCCTACATGATGTTCTACGCGGTCGGCAGCGGACTGGGGGCCATCGCGTCGACGGCGACCTATGCGCGGGCGGGATGGCTTGGCGTCTGCGTGCTGGGCGCCGGCATCAGCGTGGCGGCGCTGCTGTTTTGGGCGGTGACGTTGCCGCGCAAGACGGCGGCAGCGGCGCTGCGGTGCTGAAGCGGCAGTCCTGCAAGCCCTGCGCGCCAATGCGAAAGACCGCGAAATCGCGGTCTTTCGGTCTGGCGTCTACAAGTACGGTTACGGCTGGATGTCGTAGTCCTTGGCGCCCAGCACCACGGCGGCCAGCCCCGGCGCCTGCGTCAGTTTGTGCAGCGCATAGCACTGGACCGTGGCGATCTTGGCCTGGTGGAACTCGGGGTCTTCATGCTGGCGGTCCAGGCTGACGAGCAGTGCGCGCGCCATCTGCCAGCCGGCCAGGGTGGTGCCGGCCAGCAGCAGGTAGGGCACCGCCGAACCGAACACGGCGTTCGGGGCGCTGGCGGCGTTGGCCAGCACGAAGTCCACCACATTCCCCAATGCCAGACGTGCCTGGCGCAACGGCTTAAGCACCAGGGTGGCGGCCGGTTCGCTGCGCGATTCCAATTCCGCTTCCGTCTGGCGGACGGCTTCCAGCAGTGCTTGAGCCACGGCGCCGCCGTCACGAAGCGTCTTGCGGCCGACCAGGTCATTGGCCTGGATGGCGGTCGTGCCCTCGTAGATGGTCAGGATGCGGGCGTCGCGGTAGTACTGGGCCGCGCCGGTTTCTTCGATGAAGCCCATGCCGCCATGCACCTGCACGCCCAGGCTGGTCACGTCGATGGACATTTCGGTGCACCAGCCCTTGACGATGGGCACCAGGAATTCCTGGACGGCCAGATGGCGTCGGCGCGCGTCGGGATCGGGGTTGGCGTGCGCCTGGTCGGCATGGCCGGCGGTGACGTAGGCCAGCGCGCGGCCGGCCTCCGTCAAGGCGCGCATGGTGCCGAGCATGCGGCGCACGTCGGGATGCTGGATGATGGCCACGGCCTCGCGCGAAGATCCGTCCACCGGGCGGCTCTGCACGCGCTCGGCGGCATAGGCCAGCGCGTGCTGATAGGCGCGGTCGGCAATGGCGATGCCCTGCACGCCCACGGCATAGCGCGCGGCGTTCATCATGATGAACATGGCGTCCAGCCCACGGTTCTCCTGGCCGACCAGGTACCCCAGCGCGCCGCCTTCGTCGCCGAACTGCAAGGTGGCGGTGGGGCTGGCCTTGATGCCCAGCTTGTGTTCGATGGACACGCAGGCGACGTCGTTGCGGGCGCCCAGCGAGCCGTCTTCGTTCACCAGGAACTTGGGCACCAGGAAGAGCGAAATGCCCTTGACGCCTTCGGGGGCATCGGGCAACCGGGCCAGCACCAGGTGCAGGATGTTCTCGGTCAGGTCGTGATCGCCGTAGGTGATGAAGATCTTCGTGCCCGACAGGCGGTAGGTGCCGTCGCCCACCGGTTGCGCACGGGTGCGGATCATGGCCAGGTCCGAGCCCGCCTGCGGCTCGGTCAGGTTCATCGTGCCGGTCCATTGGCCCGAGATCATGGGGCCGATGAAGCGCTTTTTCAGCTCGGGCGATCCGGCCGTCAGCAGCGCCTCGATGGCGCCATTGGTCAGCAGCGGGCACAACGCGAATGACAGGTTCGCGGCATTCAGCATTTCGGAACACGGCGAACCGATCAAGCCGGGCAGGCCCTGGCCGCCATACTCGACCGGATGCGACATGCCCTGCCAGCCGGCTTCCGTGTACTGGCGGAAAGCCTCCTTGAAACCCGGCGAGGTGGTGACGGCGCCGTCGCGCCAGGCGCTGGGTTCGCGGTCGGCGGGGTGGTTCAGCGGCGCCAGGACGTCGGCGGTGAAGTGGGCGGATTCTTCCAGCACCGCCTGGGCGGTGTCGGGCGTGGCCTCCTCGAAACCGGGCAGGGCGGCAACTTGCGGCAGTCCGGCCAGATGGTTCAACACGAACAGCATGTCTTTCACGGGGGCTTGGTACGTCATGGCGTCGGAGCTCCTGGATAGGGTTGTACGGGGCCGGTGTTCAGCCGGCCTGATCGGGTTTGGAACCGGGTTTGGAATCCGGTGCGGGGCCGGGCGCGGCGACGTCGATGGCCCGGGTCGCGCCCACTGCGGCGCGCAGTTCGAATTTCTGGATCTTGCCGGTGGAGGTCTTGGGCAATTCGCCGAAGCGCACGGCGCGAGGCACCTTGAATCCCGGCAGCAGCAGCTTGCAATGCGCGATGATGGCTTCGGCGGTGGCGGTGCAGCCGGGCTTGAGTTCGACGAAGGCGCAGGGCGTTTCGCCCCATTTGGGATCCGGCATGGCCACCACCGCCACGGCCGCGACGGCGGGGTGGCGGTACAGCGCGTCTTCGACCTCGATGCTGGAGATGTTCTCGCCGCCCGAGATGATGATGTCCTTGCTGCGGTCTTTGATGCGGACGTAGCCGTCGGCGGTCATCACGCCCAGGTCGCCGGTATGGAACCAGCCTCCTGCGAAGGCGTCTTCGGTGGCGCGCTCGTTCTTCAGGTACCCCTTCATGCAGATGTTGCCGCGGAACATGATCTCGCCCACGGTCTGCTCATCGGCGGGCACCTCTTGCATTGTGTCGGGGTCGCGCACTGAAATGCCGGCCTGCAAGTGGTAGCGCACCCCCTGGCGAGCGGTCAGCAGGGCGCGGCGATCGTCGTCCAGCGCGTCCCAGGCGTCCTGGCGGGCGCAGACCGCGGCCGGCCCGTAGACTTCCGTCAGTCCGTACACATGGGTCAGTTCGAAGCCGATGTCGCGCATCTTGGCGATGACGGCGGGCGCGGGCGCGGCGCCCGCCACCATGGTGCGCACGGTATGCGTGATGCCGGCGCGCATCTCGGCCGGCGCATTGGCCAGCGCGCTTTGCACGATGGGCGCGCCGCAGTAGTGGGTGACGCCTTCGTCGCGGATCAGGTCGAACACGGTCTTGGGGTCGAACTTGCGCAGGCACACGTTCACGCCGGCCCGGGCGGCGACGGTCCAGGGGAAGCACCAGCCGTTGCAGTGGAACATCGGCAGGGTCCACAGATAGACCGCGTGCTTGGGCATGTCCCATTCAAGGATGTTGCTGACCGCGTTGAGGTAGGCCCCGCGGTAGTGGTAGACCACGCCCTTGGGGTCGCCGGTGGTGCCGGACGTGTAGTTCAGCGCGATGGCGTCCCACTCGTCGGCGGGCGGCTGCCAGTCGTAGCGGGCCGCGGCGCCGGCCAGGAAGGCCTCGTAGTCGGTTGCGCCCGGCAGGGTGGCGGGCGCGCCGTCCAGGTCGTGCACGGAAATAATCTTCAGATGCGGGAATTCGGCGCGCGCGCGCTGGGCGACGTCGGCGTACTCGGTGTCGACGATCAGTGCGCGGGCTTCGCCGTGGCCCAGCATGAACAGCACGCTGGGCGCGTCCAGCCGGGTGTTCAGCGTGTTGAGCACGGCGCCCAGCATAGGCACGCCGAAATGCGCCTCGACCATGGCCGGGATGTTGGGCAGCATCACCGCGACGGTGTCGCCGCGGCGGATGCCGGCCTGCGACAGCGCGTTCGCCAGCCGCTGAGCGCGTTCATACGTCTGCGCCCAGGTGCGCCGGACCGTGCCGTGCACCACGGCCAGGCGGTGGCCGTAGACCTCCGCCGCCCGCGCAATGAAATCCACGGGGGTCAAGGCTTCGTAGTTGGCGTCGCGGCGCGTCAGGCCGTGGTCGAACATGCTGCTGCTCATGCGTTGTCTCCGGGCGGGGCGCAGGGGGCCCCTTATCTATTTCGGGAACGTTGATTCCCGTCGCTTGCGCCAGCTTAGGACGGGCCGGAAAATACTGTCTGTCGCCTGCATGACAGACCGCCGGCCGACCCGCGAAATCCAAGTTTTACACGGTTCTGCCCATGTTCGATGTTTCAAACACTGTTTCCGCCACCGAACTGTCCCGGCTGTTCCAGGCATGCGCCTGGTTCGGTGCGCTGGACGCCCGCCACCAGGACCTGGTGCTGGCGACCTCGCGCGCCGAACACGTGGCCAGCGGTGCGTGGATCGCGCGGCGCAATGCGCCGTCGGACTATTGGCTGGGCGTGCACGCCGGCCTGTTGAAGCTGGCGATCTACAACGAGTCGGGACGCAGTTGCACGTTCTCGGGCGTGCCGCCGGGCGGGTGGTTCGGCGAAGGCAGCGTTATCAAGCGCGAACTCCGCAAGTACGACGTGGTGGCGATTCAGCCGTCACTGGTGATGGAGGTACCGGTGGCCACGTTCCATGCGTTGTTGTCGGCCAGCCTGCCGTTTTCTCACTTCGTGATCGGCCAGTTGAATGACCGGATGGGCGAATTCATCGCGTCCATCCAGAACCACCGCTTGCTGGATGCGGATGCGCGCGTGGCGCAGTCCCTTGCCCAGTTGTTCAACCCGCAGCTGTATCCGTCCACGGACCTGACGTTGGCCATTTCGCAGGAAGAACTGGGCTTTTTGACCGGCTTGTCGCGCCAGCGGGTCAACCAGGCGTTGCAGGCGCTGGCCGACCTGGGGATGCTTGCGCTGGCGTACAACCAGATCAAGGTCCTTAGCCTGGATCGCCTGAGGCAATACGGGCGCGATCAGATCTGAAAAGGCCTAGCCGCGCCGTAGCGCGCGGGTCAGGGCGGCGCGGGCCAGGATACGGGTGGAATCCAGCGTGGGCAGGCAGGAATTGCCGTCGTTCAGTACCAGCGGAAGCTCGGTGCAGCCCAGCACCACGGCATCGCAGCCGGCGTCTTGCAGCGTCGCGATGATGCGGGCAAGCCGCGCCACGGATTCGGGCTTGAACACGCCGTACACCAGCTCGTCCATGATGATGCGGGCGAGCGTCGTCCGGTCTTCCTGGCTGGGGCGCACGGCCGCAAGCCCCAGCGCGCCCAGCTTGTCGGGGTAGACGTTGCTGTCCACCAGCCAGCGGGTGCCCAGGATGCCGACGCGCCGGTAACCACGCGCGACGGCCTCGGCAGCGACGGTTTCGGCGATGTGCAGCCAGGGCAGCGGCGACTGCGGCAGCACATGCGCCAACGCCTGGTGGATGGTGTTGTCCGGGCAGATCAGGAAGTCCGCGCCCGCACGCGCCAGTTTGTCCGCCGACGACCGCATCAGCGCGCCCACCCCCGGCATATCGCCTTGGTCCAGGCACGCCACGTAGTCCGCCAGGGAATGCGTGTGCAGCGAGATTTCAGGGTGCGCGTGCGGCCCCATGCGTTGCGCGCCTTCGGCGCACAACGTGCGGTAGCACAGCGCCGCGCCCTCGGCGGAGCAGGCGACGATACCGATGTGTAGCGGCGGGGTGTTCATTCGGAAGGGGCCTTGTTCAAGGCACGCACGTGGCGGGCGATGTGGCGGAAGCTCTCGGCCATCGCCGCCTGTTGCGGCGCGGGCAATTGCGACAGGAAGAGCTCGTCGATAGCGGGTCCGTACACCTTCCACATCTGGAGCCGCAGGGCGCGGCCCTTGGGCGTCAGCCGGGCATAGGTGGCCCGTCGGTCTTCGTCCGACCGGAACCGTTCCACCAGGCCCGCGGCTTCGATGCGGTCCATCAGGCGCGTCAGGTTGTAGCGCGCGATCACCATGCGTTCCGCCATTTCGAACATGCGCGCCGTACCGTCGGGCGCGCGTTCCAGCGCCCACAGGGCGTCATACCACGCCAGCGGCGGCAGGTCGGCGGCCGATAGCCGCTTTTCTATTTCCTCCACCACCAGCGCATGCGCGGTCAGAAAGAGGCTCCACGCGTCGGGCTTGCCCGTGGCCATGCGGTCGGTTCCTTTGGGTTGAAAGACAGGGGTGCTGCGGACGATTGTAGAAGGCGGGACCCGACGTGTCAGGGTAGAAAGAACCTATTGGTAGTGATTTATACCCTTTCTGGTTCGGGTCAAAACTACCGTCCAGATTTCAAGCGGTTGATTTGACGCCGTTTTTTCCTGGCACGGAATTCGCAAGGGAGGACACACCCCACTAACCGCAACACTGGAGGGCGTTCCCATCATGGGTCCGTATCGGAAATTATGGTTCACCTTGATCGCCGTCGTGGCGATCACCTTCGCACTGCTTGGCTTTTATGGCGGCGAGGTCTACCGGCACGCACCCCCGATCCCGGGCACGGTCGCCACCGCGGACGGCACGCGCCTGTTTGGCCGCGACGACATCCTGGACGGCCAGACCGCCTGGCAATCCGTGGGGGGCATGCAGTTGGGTTCGATCTGGGGGCACGGCGCCTACCAGGCCCCGGACTGGACGGCCGACTGGCTGCACCGCGAATTGACCGCATGGCTGGATCTGGCCGCGCGCGATGAACATGGCCAAGCCTACGCGCAATTGGCGCCCGCCGCGCAGGCGGCCCTGCGCGAAACGCTGAAGGCCGAATACCGGTCCAACCGCAGCGACGCCGCCACCGATACGCTGACCGTCAGCCCGCGCCGGGCGCGCGCCATTGCCCAGACCGCCGGCTATTACGATCAGCTGTTTTCCGATGCGCCTGCGCTGCACACAAGCCGCGAGAGCTTCGCGATGAAGGAAAACACCCTGCCTGACGCGGCGCGCCGAACGCAGCTGACCCAGTTCTTTTTCTGGACGGCATGGGCGGCGGCAACCGAGCGGGAAGGAAAATCCGTCACCTACACCAACAACTGGCCGCACGAGCCGCTGATCGGCAACCAGCCCAGCGCCGAAAACGTCATGTGGTCCATCATCAGCGTCGTGGTGCTGTTGGCGGGCATCGGCCTGCTGGTCTGGGCGTGGGCCTTCTTGCGGGGCAAAGAGGAAGACGAACCCAAGGCCCCCGAGCGTGATCCGCTGACCACGTTCGCGTTGACCCCGTCGCAGCGCGCCCTGGGCAAGTACCTGTTCCTGGTGGTGGCGCTGTTTGGCTTCCAGGTGTTGTTGGGCGGCTTCACGGCGCACTACACGGTCGAAGGCCAGAAGTTCTACGGCATCGACGTGTCGCAGTGGTTCCCGTATTCGCTGGTGCGCACATGGCACATCCAGAGCGCCTTGTTCTGGATCGCCACCGGCTTCCTGGCCGTGGGCCTGTTCCTGGCGCCGCTGATCAATGGCGGGCGCGATCCAAAGTTCCAGAAGGCGGGCGTCGACATCCTGTTCTGGGCCTTGGTGCTGGTGGTTGCCGGGTCGTTCACCGGCAACTATCTGGCGATTGCGCAGATCATGCCGCCCGAGCTGAATTTCTGGCTGGGCCATCAGGGTTACGAATACGTGGACCTGGGCCGGCTGTGGCAGATCGGCAAGTTCGCCGGCATCTGCTTCTGGCTGGTGCTGATGCTGCGCGGCATCGTGCCCGCCTTGCGCAAGCCGGGCGGCGACAAGAACCTGCTGGCGCTGCTGACCGCCTCTGTCGGTGCGATCGGCCTGTTCTACGGCGCGGGCTTCTTCTACGGCGAACGCACGCACCTGACGGTGATGGAGTACTGGCGCTGGTGGATCGTGCATCTGTGGGTCGAGGGCTTCTTTGAAGTGTTCGCGACCACGGCGCTGGCGTTCATTTTCTCGACGCTGGGGCTGGTGTCGCGCCGCATGGCGACGACGGCCAGCCTGGCCTCGGCGTCGCTGTTCATGCTGGGCGGCATCCCGGGTACCTTCCATCACCTGTATTTCGCGGGGACCACCACGCCCGTGATGGCGGTGGGCGCCAGCTTCTCGGCGCTGGAAGTGGTGCCGCTGATCGTGCTGGGTCACGAGGCCTGGGAAAACTGGCGCCTGAAAACGCGCGCCCCGTGGATGGCCGACTTGAAGTGGCCGTTGATGTGCTTCGTGGCCGTGGCGTTCTGGAACATGCTGGGCGCGGGCGTGTTCGGCTTCATGATCAATCCGCCGATCTCGCTTTACTACATCCAGGGCCTGAACACGACGCCCGTGCATGCGCACGCAGCACTTTTTGGCGTCTATGGATTCCTGGCGCTGGGGTTCACGCTGCTGGTGCTGCGCTACATCCGTCCGCAGTACGCGCTTAGCGCCGGCCTGATGAAACTGGCGTTCTGGGGCTTGAACATCGGCCTGGCGCTGATGATCTTCACCAGCCTGCTGCCGATCGGCTTGATCCAGTTCCATGCCAGCGTCAGCGAAGGGCTGTGGTTTGCCCGCAGCGAAGCCTTCATGCAGCAAGACCTGCTGAAGACACTGCGCTGGGGCCGGACGTTTGGCGACGTGGTGTTCCTGCTGGGCGCGCTGGCGATGGTGCTGCAGGTGATCCTGGGGCTGTTGAGCGCCAGACCCGCGCTGGCCGAACCGCGCCTGCAAACCAGGACGGCACGGGGGTAGGGCAGCGGCCCCGCGTTTGCGCCAGCGCAACGTCGCGGGGCCCGTCCGCCGGTTCAATGGAGACTTGCCCGCGCCGGCTCGGCGCGGGACCTCCGGAGCCTCGTATGCGCTTCCTTTCCATCGCGGTCCTGTCCTTGCTGACGGCCGCTTGCGGGCCGGCTGACCCGGCCCGCTCCGACTTGCCGGAACTGACTCGCCTGCCCCCGGGCGAACTGCGCCATCTGCCACCCGGCGAGGTGCTGCAAGACGGTTTCCCCGCAACGCCCGTACCGCGGCTTGCGCGCTTTCCCAAGGGCTTTTCCATCATGACCCGCCAGGTGAGCCAGGCGGAATACGCGGCATGCGTGGCGGCGGGCGGATGCAAGGCCCTGGATGCCGGGCAACGGCGGGCGTCCGCATTCGACCGGCCCGCCATCGGCATCAGCTGGACCGACGCCAACGCCTACGCCGCGTGGCTGTCGGCGCGCACGGGGCAGCCGTTCCGGTTGCCGACGTACGCCGAGTGGGCGTATGCGGCGGGCGAGGTGTTTCGCGAGGCGCCCGCGACCGTGTTTCCGGACCGCGAAGACCCCGCGCGGCGCTGGCTGGCGGAATACGCGCAGCAAGGCAGCGCGCGGACGGATGACGCGGTGCGCCCGTTTGGCGCGTTCGGCGTCAACGCCAACGGCGTGAAGGACATGGCCGGCAGCGTGTGGGACTGGACATCGGATTGCCATGTGCGCCGCGAGCTGAGCGCGCCTGAAGAGCCGGCAGGCGACGGGCCGTCCCAGGGCGTCCCGAGCGGCAATTGCGGCATTCGCGTGGCGGCGGGCCGGCACATTGCGTATTTGCCGGACTTTATCCGACACCCCAAGAACGGCGCGTGTTCGGTCGGCGTGCCACCCGCGAACCTGGGCCTGCGCCTGGTGATGCAGGCTCGGTAAGGGTCAATGGGGCAGGGCAGCCGAGGCCGGGGGCGCGCCGTCCCGGCACGACAGGCACGCGGCGCAATCCGCGAGGGCGGGGACGTGTCCGCACAGGCGGGCCAGCGCCGCTGGCGACCGCAGCACGATACGCATGCGTGCGCTGCCCCCGACGATGCCGCGTTGCTTCCAATCGCTTAGCAGCCGGCTGACGGTGTGCAAGGTGGTGCCCGTCATTTCGGCAATGTCCTGCCGCGTGATGGGAAAGCCGATATCGACGCCGTCGCAGGTGCGCAACCCGGTCTGCTCGACCAGCCGCAGCAGGGTGCGCGCCACGCGTTGTTCGACGTCGTCGTTCGCAAGTTCCCGGATGCGTTGGTGCGCATCTTGCAGGCGTTGTCCCATTGTGTGCAAGGCGGCGGAGGCCAGTTGCGGATGGCTGGCGGTGAAGCGGGTCCAGGCCGACGCGGGCCATGCCAGGCACACGCTTTCCTGCACGGCCGCCACGGTGGCCGGATAACAGGCCTGCCCCATGGCGCAGGCCAGCCCGAACATGTCGCCCGGGTTGACGTAGCGCACGATGATCTGCTCGCCGTCGGGCGTGACCTGGGTGACCTTCAGGCAACCGTGCAGCAGCACGAAGAAGTGCGCGCCGGGCGCGCCTTGGCCATACGCCACGGCCCCGGCCTGAAGGCGGCAGGGCGTGGCGCCTTGCAGCGCGGCCCGCAATTGCGCATCGGACAGGGGGGCGAACAAGTCCAGGTTGCGCAACAGCGTGTGGCAAAGGGGCGACGACATCGCGGTGCTCCGCTTGAAGGCGTGGTGCAGTTTCCACGGCTTGATGGTGACACCGCCGCCTTGTGCCGGCAATGCGCGCGCGGGCGATGCCTGGCCGCCAGTTTGCGCTACAGCAAAGAAGGATCAGTGCGCGCGGCCTTCAATGGGCTTGCCGACAGACTCGGCGCTGAAGAATCGGAATGAGGAGTTGCACATGAATGCGTTGCGTCCCACCGTGATTGCCACGGCCTTGATTTTCACGCTGGCGGGCGGCCTGGCCGGCGCCCGGAACGCCGATGAATTGCCACGCGCCAAGGTCGCGCTGGTTGCGCCGCCGCTTGTCCACCCGCATGAGCAAGTGGCCAGTTCGGGGCCCAAGGTGATCGAATTCGTCATGACCATCGAAGAAAAGAAAATGGTCATCGATGGCCAGGGCACGACCTTGCAGGCCATGACGTTCAACGGTTCGCTGCCGGGCCCGACGCTGGTCGTGCACGAGGGCGACTACGTGGAAGTGACGCTGGTGAACCCTGCCACCAACGCGATGCCGCACAACGTGGACTTCCATGCGGCGACTGGCGCGCTGGGCGGCGCCCAGCTGACCAATGTGAATCCGGGCGAACAGGCGACGCTGCGTTTCAAGGCGGACCGCAGCGGCACGTTCGTCTATCACTGTGCGCCGACCGGCATGGTGCCCTGGCACGTGGTGTCGGGCATGAGCGGCACGTTGATGGTGTTGCCGCGCGACGGCCTGAAAGACCCGCAGGGCAAGCCGCTGCGCTACGACCGCGTCTACACCATCGGCGAATTCGACCTCTACATCCCGAAGGACGAAAACGGCAAGTACAAGGACTACGCGACCCTGGCCGACAGCTATGCGGACACCCTGGAAGTCATGCGCACGCTGACCCCCTCGCACATCGTGTTCAACGGCAAGGTCGGCGCGCTGATGGGCGACAACGCGCTGACGGCCAAAGTGGGCGAGACCGTACTCCTGATCCATTCGCAGGCCAATCGCGACACGCGGCCGCATCTGATCGGCGGCCATGGCGACTGGGTCTGGGAGACCGGAAAGTTCGGCAACCCGCCCCAGAAAAACCTCGAGACCTGGTTCATCCGGGGCGGTTCCGCCGGGGCCGCGCTCTATACCTTCAAGCAGCCGGGCGTGTACGCCTACCTGAACCACAACCTGATTGAAGCGTTCGAGCTGGGCGCGGCCGGACACATCAAGGTGGAAGGCGAATGGAATAACGACCTGATGCGGCAGATCAAAGCGCCGGGCCCGATCCCGCGCTGATCGTTCCGTCGGGCAAGGGCGCCATCCCGCTGGCCGGCGGCGGGATGGAACAGTTGCACTTGCAATTGTTTAAAAACCTCCCTACGATTGCAATTGCACATTATGCAATTGCAATTCACGATGTGAAATAACGGCGCCGGCTATTGCGACCCAGGCGCCGCCCACACGCCCCAAGGAGGACGCCCATGGACACCTCGATCGACCCGATCGACGCCGACCCGCAGGAAACCCAGGAATGGCTTGAAGCCATGCAGGCCGTGCTGGCCCACGAAGGCCTGCCGCGCACGCACTATCTGCTGGACCAACTGATCAACCAGGACCGCGCGGCCAACGGCCGTTATGCGGCGCCGGGCGCAACGCCCTACGTGAACACCCTCTCGCCCGGGGCACAGGCGCGGTTTCCGGGCGACGTCGGCATCGAGCTGCGGCTGGATGCCTACTTGCGCTGGAACGCCATGGCCATGGTGCTGCGGGCGGGCAAGACCTCGGGCGTGGGCGGTCACATCGCCACCTATGCGTCGGCGACCACGCTGTACGAAACGGGCTACCGACATTTTTTCCGCGCGGCCACGCCGGAGTTCCTGGGCGACATGCTGTATATCCAGGGGCATTCGGCGCCCGGCATCTATGCGCGCGCCTATCTGGAAGGCCGCATTTCGGAAGCCGAGCTCGACCGCTTCCGGCGCGAGATCGGCGGAGGCGGACTCGCCTCGTATCCGCACCCGCGCACCATGCCGTCCTTCTGGCAATTCCCCACGGTGTCGATGGGCCTGGGGCCCTTGATGGCGGCTTATCAGGCGCGCTACATGCGGTACCTGGAAGACCGCGAGCTGATCCCCGAGCAAGGCCGCAAAGTGTGGGGATTCCTGGGCGACGGCGAACAGGATCAGCCTGAAACGCTGGCCGCCGTGGCGATGGCCGGACGTGAAAAGCTGGATAACCTGATCTTCGTGGTCAATTGCAACCTGCAGCGGCTGGACGGACCGGTGCGGGGCAACGCCAAGATCATCCAGGAACTCGAAAGTGTTTACCGGGGCGCTGGCTGGAACGTCGTCAAGGTGATCTGGGGTGCCGGCTGGGATGCGCTGCTGGCAGCGGACCACGACGGCCGCCTGCGCCGCCGCATGATGCAGTGCCTGGATGGCGAATACCAGGTGTTCAAGGCACGCGGGGGCGCCTACGTGCGCGAACATTTCTTTGGCACGGATCCCGTGTTGCGGGAACGCGTGGCGCACCTGACGGACGACGAGATCGGCGCGCTGAATCGTGGCGGGCATGATGTCGCCAAGGTCTATGCTGCCTACGCCGCGGCGCTGGCGCATCGCGGCCAGCCTACCGTCATCCTGGCCAAGACCGTCAAGGGCTATGGGATGGGCGCCGCGGGCGAGGCGGCCAACACCAACCACCAGCAGAAGAAGATGGCGGACCCGGCGGTGCGCGCGTTCCGCGACCGCTTCGCCATCCCCGTGCCCGACGACCAGTTGGAGCAGATTCCCTACATCAAGCCCGCGCCGGGCAGCGCCGAGCAGGCCTATTTCGATGCCGCCATCACGCGAGCCGGCGGCCATCTGCCGCGACGCGCCGCCGGCCCTGGGCCGCTGGCCACGCCATCGCTCGACGCGTTCGCAACGCACCTGAAGGGCAGCGACGGGCGCGAGTTCTCGACCACGATGGCGTTCGTGCGCGTGCTGGCGCAATTGCTGAAGGACCCGGAAATCGGCCAGCGCATCGTGCCGATCGTGCCCGACGAGTCCCGCACGTTCGGCATGGACGGCATGTTTCGGCAGGTGGGCATCTATTCCCATGTGGGGCAGCTCTACACGCCGCAGGACGCCGACCAGCTTAGCGTCTACCGCGAAGACCGCCAGGGCCAGATCCTGCAGGAAGGCATCAACGAGTCAGGCGCGATGTCGTCGTGGATCGCGGCGGCCACCTCCCACAGCACGCACGGCGTGGCCACCATCCCGTTCTATATCTTCTATTCGATGTTCGGTTTCCAGCGCGTGGGCGACCTGGCGTGGGCGGCGGGCGATATCCGCGCACGCGGTTTCCTGCTGGGCGCGACCTCGGGGCGCACCACGCTGGAAGGCGAAGGGCTGCAGCACGACGACGGGCACAGCCACGTGCTGGCTTCCGTCATCCCGTCCTGCCGCGCCTACGATCCGGCCTATGCCTACGAGATCGCGGTGATTGTGCAGGACGGCATGCGCCGCATGTACCAGGACCAGGAAGACGTCTTCTATTACCTGACCCTGATCAACGAAAAGACCGCGCATCCGGCCATGCCGGCGGGCGCCGAGGCGGGCATTCTGAAAGGCATGTATCGCTTGCGCGAAGGGATGCCGGGCGCGCTGCGCGTGCAATTGCTGGGAAGCGGCGCGATCCTGCGCGAAACGCTGGCCGCGGCCGACCTGCTGCAACAGGATTTCGGCGTGGCGGCCGACGTCTGGAGCGTGACGAGCTATTCGGAATTGGGCCGCGATGGCCAGGAGGCCGAGCGCTGGAACCGCCTGCATCCACTGGCTGACGCGCGCCGCGGCTATGCCGAGACCGCGTTGGCCGGCAGCATCGGCCCGGCGGTGGCGGCCACCGACTATATGAAGATGGTGCCCGAACAGATTCGCCCGTTCATGGCGGGCCGCCGCTATGTGACGCTGGGGACGGACGGGTTCGGAAGGTCGGATACGCGGCAGGCGCTGCGCTCGTTCTTCGAAGTGGACCGCCACCATATCGTCGTGGCGGCCCTGAAGGCGCTGGCCGACGACGGCCTGGTTGAACGCGTGAAGACGGCCGAGGCCATCGCCCGCTACGGCATCGACGCTGAAGCCGTCTGGGCCGCGTTGCCATAGGGCGCGCGTGGCGTGCCGGGCGTTAGACGCGGCGCGCCAGCATGGCCCAGACGCCGGCCACGGACAGCATGGCGCCGCCGCCCAGGTTGAAGCCGCGCTGGGCGCGGGGCGATGCCAGCAGGCGGCGGGCGGACCCCGCGAACACCGCGTACGCGGCGGCGTTGATGCCGGCGCAGGCGACGAACGTGGCCGAGAGCATCCACAGCTGGCGGGTCACGTCGCCCGCCGGGTCGATGAACTGCGGCAGGAAGGCGACGAAGAAGATCATGCCCTTGGGGTTCAGCGCCGTCACCAGATACGTGTTGGCGAACAACTTCCAGCGCGAGCCCGCCGCCGTGGCCTCGGGCAGCGTGGCGGGCGCCACGCCGGCACGCAGGAGCTTGAAGCCCAGGTACAGCAGATACAGGCCGCCCACGGTCTTGACCACCGTGAACCAGAACGCCGACGCCGCCAGCAACGCGCCCAGGCCCACCAGGGACAGCACCAGCGCGGTGGAATCGCCCAGCGCCACGGCCAGCACCAGCGGCAGGCGCGCGCGCTTGCCATGCGTGATGGAATAGCTGATGACGGTGAGAATCGTCGGGCCGGGCAACATGACAAGCAGGGCCGAGGCGCCCAGGAAGGCCAGCCAGGTTTCAAGCGACATGGGATGCGTGCTCCGATCAAGGATAAGGGGCGGCTGCCGGACAGCCATGCCGGTGACTGTAGGCCAATCGCATCGCTTTGGGAATGCCCGGGCGCCGGGTGGTGTTAAATACGGTCTTCCCGAACAGTGAACGCGTGGCCGCAGGGCTTGTCGCGAAGGAAACATCATGGCATTCGATTTTGATCTGTTTGTGATCGGCGCGGGTTCCGGCGGCGTGCGCGCGGCCCGTTTCGCGGCGGGCTTCGGCGCGCGCGTGGCGGTGGCCGAAAGCCGCTACCTGGGCGGCACCTGCGTGAACGTGGGTTGCGTGCCCAAGAAACTGCTGGTCTACGGTGCCCATTACAGCGAAGACTTCGAACAGGCGCACGGCTTTGGCTGGACGGCCGGCAAGCCGTCGTTCGATTGGGCTACCCTGATCGCCAACAAGAATCGCGAGATCGAGCGCCTTAACGGCATTTACCGCAGTTTGCTGGTCAATAGCGGCGTGACGCTGCTGGAAGGCCATGCCCGCATCGTCGACCCGCATACGGTCGAGATCAATGGCCAGCGCCACAGCGCGGGCCATATCCTGGTGGCCACCGGCGGCTGGCCGCAGGTACCGGAGATCCCAGGCAAGGAACACGCCATCACCTCGAACGAGGCCTTCTTCCTGAAGGCGCTGCCGCGCCGCGTGTTGGTCGTGGGCGGCGGTTACATCGCCGTGGAATTCGCCTCGATCTTCAATGGCATGGGCGCGCAGACCACCCAGGTCTATCGCGGCCCGCTGTTCTTGCGCGGCTTCGACCAAGGCGTGCGGGAACACCTGCGCGACGAACTCGGCAAGAAGGGCATCGACCTTCGCTTCAACACGGAAGTCACGCGCATCGACAAGCAGGCCGACGGGTCGCTGGCAGCCAGCCTGAAGGACGGTTCCGTCATCGAGACCGATTGCGTGTTCTACGCCACGGGCCGCCGTCCGATGCTGGACAACCTGGGCCTGGAGAATACGGGCGTCAAATTCAAGCAGGACGGCTTCATCGACGTGGACGACGAATACCGCACCGCGGAGCCTTCCATCCTGGCCATCGGCGACGTGATCGGGCGCGTGCCGCTGACGCCGGTGGCGCTTGCCGAAGGCATGGCCGTGGCCCGCCGCCTGTTCCGCCCCGAGGAATACCGCAAGGTGGACTACAAGCTGATCCCGACCGCCGTGTTCAGCTTGCCGAACATCGGCACCGTGGGCATGACCACCGAAGAAGCCCGCGAAGCCGGCTACGAGATCAAGCTGTTCGAAAGCCGTTTCCGGCCCATGAAGCTGACGCTGACCGAGTCGCAGGAAAAGACGCTGATGAAGCTGATCGTGGACGCCCAGACTGACCGCGTGCTGGGCGTGCACATGGTGGGCCCCGACGCGGGCGAAATCGTGCAGGGCATCGCGGTGGCGCTGAAGGCGGGTGCGACCAAGCAGGTGTTCGACGACACCATCGGCATCCATCCCACGGCAGCCGAAGAGTTCGTCACGCTGCGCACGCCGGTCGCGCAATAGGGCGTCGCGGACGAGACGGCGCGCGCTACAGCCGTTCGATCATGGCGCGCGCCGCGGCGGGTGCGCGCTCTTTCGCGCCATTGATGAAAAACGCATAGACGTCCTGCGGCCGCGCCGCTGCAAAGGGCTTGGGGCCGATGCGGCGCAGGTCGGCCGGATCTTCGCCGCGCGCCCAGGTGTGCAGCCGGTCGGCCCACGCGTCCAGCACCTTGGGCGCATAGCCCGCCTTGAAGGTGGGGCTGGCGCGCATCAGCCGGGCATAGACGAAATCGCCCGTGCGGTCGGCGATGGCCGGGAAATCCTCGCTGTCGGTGTAGACGGTGGCCGCGCGATGGCGGCGGGCCAGCTCCAGGTATTCGTCGCAGGCAAAGCTGGGATGCCGCACGTCCAGCACGTGCCGCAGCGGCAGGCCGTCCACCTTGTCCGGCAACCATTCCAGGAACGCGCCGAAATCGTCGGCGTTGAAGGTCTTGGTGGGGGCAAACTGCCACACCACCGGCCCCAGCTTGGGCCCCAGTTCGGCGATGCCGCTGTGCACGAAGCGCCGGATCGAATCGCCGGCGCCCGCCAGTTCGCGGCGGTTGGTGGCGTAGCGCGACGCCTTCAGCGAAAACACGAAGCCGTCCGGCGTCTCGTCGCGCCACTTGGCGAACGTGGCCGGCTTCTGGGTGCTGTAGTAAGTGCCGTTGATCTCGATGGCGGTCAATTGGCGGCTGGCATATTCCAGTTCCCGCGCATGCGGCAGGCCTTCGGGATAAAACGGACCGCGCCAGGGGGCGTAGGTCCAACCCCCGATGCCGACGCGGATGATGGGGGGGCTTTCCACCACGGACGGGTGACGATGCGGCATGTCCAGGTGCTCCATGCAGTCGGAAGAACCTGACCACTGTATCGCCGCGCGCATGCCGTCGTAAAGCCTGGCGGGCCGGATCGGGCTGTCATGCCGGCGCAGTTGTCGCATCCGCGATACGGCAATTCGACCCTTTGCGAAGTTCAAAGATATGCCCCCACGCCGCCCGCGCGTTGCGGGTGTGCCGGCCTGGATTCGCCGTTCTTGGGGCAGGGTGGCACGATGACAAAAAAACACTGTTCCGATACAGTTTTGCGATAACGTGTAGGCCTCGAATCCGACTTCGCCCGGCGCCTGCCGGCTCATCATGCCTGACCTGACTCATTTGCTGACGTTCGCCCTGGTTGCGCTGGGCATGGTGCTCACGCCTGGGCCCAACATGATTTATCTGGTGTCCCGGTCCATTTCCCAAGGCCCCCAGGCCGGCCTGATTTCGCTGGGCGGCGTGGCGGTAGGATTCATCTTCTATGTGCTGTGCGCGGCGTTCGGCATCACGGCCCTGCTGCTGACGGTGCCCCTGGCTTATGACGCGCTGCGCATCGGCGGCGCGTTGTACCTGCTGTACATGGCCTGGCAGGCGATCCGGCCGGGCGGCCGTTCGCCGTTCCAGGTACGAGAGCTACCCAAAAGCAGCCCGCGCACGCTGTTCACGATGGGGCTGGTGACCAACCTGCTGAATCCCAAGATCGCGGTCATGTACGTGTCGCTGCTGCCGCAGTTCATCCAGCCCGACCACGGCAGCGTCTTCACGCAGTCGCTGGCGCTGGGCATGACGCAAGTGGTGATCAGCCTGTCGGTCAACGCCGTCATCGCCATCATGGCGGGCTCGATCGCCGGCTTCCTGGCGGGCCGTCCCTTGTGGATGGTGGTGCAGCGCTGGTTGATGGGCACGGTGCTGGCCGGCCTTGCCGTGCGCATGATCATGGATACGCGCCGCTGATGGAACGGGACGACGGTTTTTTCGCGTCGCTGGGCGGCATGCTCGGCGAAGCCCTGCGGGGCATCGTGTCCGGCATCCAGTGGCTGCTGGGCGGCTTGGGCGGCGCCTTGGGTGATTTCTATGCCGGGTTGGCCCGTGCGATGGGCATGAGCCCATCCCTCTTCAACTTCGTCCTGCTGGTGCTGGGCCTGATGTTCCTGTGGGCGGCGGTCAAGGCGTTGCTGCGCCGCGCCATCGTGGGGTTCCTCTTCTGGCTGGTCCTGGCGATGCTGGTGCTGGGCGGCCTGGTGGACTAAGGCCGGCCCACACTGAAGGTGCGCCGCTTGGAGCCCGACGTCCTGGGTCAGCGGCGGGTTTTCAATGCAACCTCCCGTAGCCGGCCAACCAACGCAGGGAACCGTTCGGCCCCGGTGTTGCCATATCCGATCACCAGCCCGTTGTCTTCGGCGCGGGGCGTGATCGCGAACGATGACAGCGCGCCGGGATTCATCCCCAGCTTGCGCGCCTGCTCCACGATCTCCACATCGGAAAACGCCGGCGGCAGCCGCACGGTCAGATGCAATCCGCTATGGCCGCCCAGAACTTCGTGATCGATTTCCAGGTGCGTGGCCAACGCGTCGCGCAGCGCCGCCTGGCGTTCGCGGTACAGCCGCCGCATGCGGCCCAGATGGCGGGAAAACTGGCCGTTGTCGATGAACGCGGCCATGGTCAATTGTTCCAGCCGATGGCCGCCCCGCAGCATTTCGATGACGGACGGCATGGCTTGCGCCGCGATGGTTTCGGGCAACACCAGGAAGCCCAGCCGCAGGGCGGGGAACATGGTCTTGCTGAAGGTGCCCACATACAGCACGGGGGCGTCGGGCAGCAGGCCTTGCATGGCCGCGATGGGTTCGCCCTGGTGGCGGAATTCGCTGTCGTAATCGTCTTCGATGATCCACGCGCCCGCGCGCCGCGCACGGTCCAGCAGGTCCAGCCGGCGCGCCACCGACAGCACCGCGCCGGTCGGGTACTGGTGCGACGGCGTGGTCTGTATCAGCCGCGGCGGGCACGTCTGCCACGCCGATTCGGGGATCACCATGCCATCGGCATCCACGCGCATCGCCACGACGTCCAGGTCGCCCGCATGGAAGGCTGACTTGGCCCCGCGGTAGCCGGGGTCTTCCAGCCAGGCGGTGTCGCCGGGGTTGGTCAGGAGCTGGACGCACAGCGCCAGTGCCCCCTGCGCCCCTTCGGTGATGACAATGCGCGAGGCGTCGCAGCGCACGCCGCGCGATACGCGCAGGTACTGGGCGATGGCTTCGCGCAGCGCGGGTTCGCCCACCGGGTGGCCGTAGCCCAGCGTGGTGGCCGGGGCGGCCTGCAGCGCCCGGTCCTGCGCGCGGCGCCACGCATTCACCGGAAACTGCGTCAGCGCCGGCGTGCCGGGCGTCATGGGCAGCGAGCCATCGTGCAGGTACCGCGTGGATACGATGCGCGACAGGCGTTTGGCGGTGAAGGACGCCTTGGCCGGCGGCGGCGCGGCGTGCCTGGCGGCGTTGCTGGCCGTCGCCGACAAGGGCGCCACGCGCGTGCCTTGCCGGTCGGCAATGACATAGCCTTCGGCCGTCAGTTGTTCGTAGGCGATCAGCACCGTGTTGCGCGAAATGTCCAGGTCTTCGGACAACGCGCGCGAGGACGGCAGTTTGCCGCCGGCGGGCAATTGACCCGCCAGAATGGCCTGCTTGAGCCGCTGAATCAACTGGCGCTGCCGGGGTAACGCGCCGGGCCCGCGCGCGAGCGGGCTGGATAGCAGTGCCGCGTCCTTGGGGACGCCCTGGGGGGAAAGGGGGGGCATGGCCCTATTAAATTCAAGGATCGTGGTGCTTTTTATGATGCCACGATTCCGATATCGTGAGGTCATGCGTGTTGCGTTCCGCCACAGCCCGGCGACGCGCGCTAACCAGGATGAGGCTCTGTAGCATGCAACCCCGCGTCAATGCTTTCCAACAACCCGTCGGCCCCGATGTTCCCGGCTGGACGCCGCGCGCGCGTCCGCCCCTGACCCCCGCCATCGGACAGTATTGCCGGCTGGAACCCCTGTCCGCCGAGCGCCACGCCGCGGATCTGTATCAGGCGTTCAGCCAGGCGCCGGACGACAGCGACTGGACGTACATGGGCGTCGGCCCGTTTGCCGACGAGGCGGCCTACCGGGCGTTCGCCGAGTCCGTGCAGGCGGGCAACGACCCCTTGCATCACGCCATCATCGACCTGGAAACGGGGCGCGCCATCGGCACGCTGGCGCTGATGCGCATTGATCCGGCCAACGGCGTGATCGAAGTGGGTTTCGTGTCGTTTTCGCGCCAGCTGAAACGCACCCGTATCGCGACCGAGGCCCAGTTCCTGCTGATGCGCCGCGCCTTCGACGAACTGGGTTATCGCCGCTATGAATGGAAGTGCGACAGCCTGAATGCGCCGTCGCGCAAGGCGGCCGCGCGGCTGGGATTCCAGTTCGAGGGCATCTTCCGGCAAGCCACGATCTATAAAGGCCGCAGCCGCGATACGGCGTGGTTTTCGATCATCGACGGCGAATGGCCGGCGCTGCGTGCCGCCTACGAACACTGGCTGAACCCCACGAACTTCGACGCCGAAGGCAATCAGCGCACGGGTCTGGCGGAACGGATTGCCCGGGAAAAGGCCGCGTGCGTCTGATCCCGGTCGCGCTTGCGTTGTTCTGGGGGCTGAATTGGCCGGCGGTGAAGATCATTTTGTCGATCTTCCCGCCGTTCACGCTGCGTGTCATCGGCCTGGGCAGCGGCGCGGTGCTGTTGCTGCTGCTGGCGCGCGCCAAGCGGGTGGCGCTGCTGCCGCCGCGCGCGTCATGGCCGGGCATCGTCGTGGGCGGCATCTTGGCCGTGGCGGTGTTCAACCTGGCGGTGGCGTGGGCGCAGCTTAGCACCAGCACATCGCGCGCGGCCGTGCTGACCTTCACGATGCCGATGATGTCGGCGGTGTTGGCCTGGGCCGTGCTGGGCGAACGCCCGGACCGGCGCCGCGCCGTGGCGCTGGGGCTGGGCGCGGTGGGCGTGGCGATCCTGGCTTGGCCAGTGCTGCGCGCGGTCTTCGCCCAGCACGACATCGCCGCGACGAAGGGCCTGGCCTTTCCGTTGATCGCCGCCTTCGGCTGGGCGGCTGGCACGGTCTACCTGAAGCGCTGGCCGGTGGCCGGCAACCGGATCGTGGTGACGGCCTGGCAACTGGTGGTGGGCGCGGCCTGCGCGTTGACGGGCATGCTGATCGTGGGCGAATCGTTTCCAATGCAAGGCTGGAACGTGCAAGTGGCCAGCGCGCTGGCGTATCACATCATTCTGGGTACGGCCGTGGCGTATTGGCTGTGGTTCGTGCTGAGCGAAAAGGTCAGCGCCACGGTCGCGGCGTTGACGACCCTGATGGTGCCGGTCGTCGGGGTGCTGGGTGCAATGGCGTTGGTGGGCGATCGGCCTGCCGCGGCGGATTGGTGGGGATTCGCCTTCGTGCTGGCGGGCGCGGCGCTCATCGTGCTGAATCTCGGCAGGGGGCGGGGGTGACTTGCCCGGGCCCATCCTGTTCCAACCCATCGGGCCGTAAGCCGGCTACCCGCGTCGCCTGCGCAACAGGTTCCTGATCATTTCACTGCCGCTGACCAGCGTGATGCCCGCCAGCACCAGCGCGGCGCCGATGACAAAGCCGGGATCCAGCGGTTCGTCCAGGATCAGCACGCCGAAGCTCACGCCGAACAGCGGCGTCATGAACGACAGGATCGATAGCCGCGACGCAAGGTAGCGGCGCAGCAGCCAGAACCATGCCAGGTAGCTGGACAGCGCCACCACCACGGATTGGAAGGCCACGCTAAGCACCGCCGCCTGCGTGTAGCGGATGGCGTCCTGGCCCGTCGCGGCGGCATACGCCAGCAGCACGGCGGCGGCCACGCCCATCTGATAGAACAGCGTCTTGGAGGGCGCGGCTTCAGACAGGGAGGTCTTGCGGATGGCGACCGTGGTGGCGCCCCAGAGCAGGCCCGCCGCAAGGCCCATGGCGTCGCCCAACAGCATATTGGCGGCGCCCGCCTGCGCGGGCTTTCCCAGGAATGCCATCGCGATGCCGCCGAATGCGATCGCGACGCCCAGCCACTGCAGCGGTTGCATGCGTTCTTCGGGCAGCAGCCAGTGCAGGCCCAGCGCGGCGAAGATGGGGGCGGTGTACAGGAACACCGACATGTGCGAGGCCGTGGTGTAGAGCAGGCCCTGCGCCACGAACAGGAACTCGCCCGCGAACAGCAAGCCGACGACGAGGCCGGGCAGGGCGGTGCCGTCGCGGAAGGCGCGCCGGCCTTCCGCGCGCCACACGACCACCGCCAGCACCAGCGCCGCGAACGTCGAGCGCAGGCCGATTTGCATGATGGGCGCTATGTCGCTGGCCACCAGCTTGATGGCGATCTGCTGGAATCCCCAGCACACGCACAGCGCCAGCATGCCGCTGGTCGCCAGCGCGTCCAGCGGCAAACGCGTGGGCTTGGCGGCGGGCGCGCTCACGGCAGTTCGGCGGGGTAGCTATCCAGCGCCAGGCCGATTTGTTGGCGCAGGTCCCATTCGGCCAGCGTCGACTGCACCGGTCCGAAGAAGGCGCCGTCGCGCGTGACGAACATGGCGGGCAGGTGAAAGACCTCGTAGCGTTCGACCAGGCCGCGGTTGTCGCCCGCATCCACCCAGCACACGCGTTCAACGGGCAATTCCAGCGCGGGAAGCTGCTCGCGCGCAATGCGGCAGGTGCCGCAGGTGCGGCTGTGGAAGACCAGCAGCGTCAGGCCGGGCGCATCCAGCAGGAAGCGGTCAGCGGTGCTGTCATTGAGTTCAATCTGTTCCATGGGGGCGGGGCAAGCGTGTCGTGGGCGCCAGACCAACCGGGCGCAAGGCGTCCATTATGGCAGCGTGGCGCCCGGGGGCCGGCGATACCCTCGGACGCCGAATGGGTGTGCGGGCTCAGGCGCCGCGCAGCCCGTCGCGCAATACCCGGTCCAGTTCCAGCACCGACTGGTACAGGACCCGGGTGCCGTCCAGCAGTTGCGCCGACTCGATCCACTCTTCCGGGCAGTGGCTGCGGCCATTCAGGCACGGGATGAAGATCATGCCGATCGGGCCCGTGGGCGCCATGTACACCGCGTCGTGGCCCGCACCGCTGGGCAGGCGCATCGAGGCGTAGCCGAGCTGGTCGGCCGCCGCCTTGACCGCATCCATCACCAGCGGCGAACAGTCGGTGGGCTGCGCGCGGCTCAACGGCGTGAAGCCCGCCGTCAGGCGCAGCGCCTTCAGGTCGTCGGCCACGCCGGCCATCAGCGTTTCCGGGAACGTGTCCAGCACGGCGTTGCTGTCGCTGCGCATTTCCAGCGTGAGTTCCACCCGGCCAGGAACGGCGTTGGCGGCGTTGGGCGTCATGGACAGCCGGCCGACCGTGGCCACCACGTAATGCGGATTGCCGCTGGCGGCGCTGGCCTGGCGGCTGGCCGCGTCGATGATGCGGGCCGCGC
The DNA here is from genome assembly GCF_002975275.1 of Achromobacter sp. MYb9. GTDB lineage: Bacteria > Pseudomonadota > Gammaproteobacteria > Burkholderiales > Burkholderiaceae_B > Achromobacter. The sequence goes on from NZ_PCOQ01000017.1 coordinate 134,977, forward strand.
CCACCAGCGCGTCACGGCGGATGTCCATGGGCGTGGTGCCCGCGTGGTCGGGCTGGCCCTGCACCACGATCTGCACGCGGCGGATGCCGACGATGTTGGTGACCACGCCGATCGGCAGGTTGCGGCTTTCCAGCACGGGGCCCTGTTCGATGTGCAGCTCGACGAACGCGGCGGTGCCGCCGGCGCCGCGCAACGGCGCATGCAGCGCCGCCGGGTCGCCGCCGACGCGGGCGATGCCTTGGGCAAGCGTCTCGCCGTCCGGGTTGCGGGCGGCCAGCATGTCGGCGCTGAGTTGACCCGAGAGCGCGCGGCTGCCCACGCAGGAAATGCCGTAATCGCTGGGCTCTTCGGACAGGAAGTCGATGACCTCGAACGGATGCGCCAGTTCGATGCCGTGGTCTTGCAGGGTGTGCGCGACTTCGATGCCGGCCAGCACGCCAATGATGCCGTCGAAGCGGCCGCCGGCCATGACGGTGTCGCAATGCGAGCCGGTGGCGATGGGCTTGCGGGCGGCGTCGCGGCCGGCGCGGGTGCCGATCAGGTTGCCGCCGGCGTCCACGCGGGTGGCCAGTCCTGCGGCTTCGAACTCGCCGCGCAGCCAGGCGCGGGCTTCGTCGAACAGCGGCGAGAAGGCGCGCCGCGTCCAGGGGACGTCGGGCAGCGTGAAGCGCGACAGGGCTTCAACACGGGCCCACAGGCGGTCGGCGTCAAGCGGGGGGAACGGGTGGGAGG
>NZ_PCOQ01000018.1 GCF_002975275.1 Achromobacter sp. MYb9
CCGTATGCTCACCCCCGTCTCTCCCTCCGCCGACCTCCCCCCTGGCGCGCCCGCAGCGCCCGCCGCCCCTCTCACGGTCAGCACGCTTTCCCCCTTCGCCTTCCCCGCGTTCCGCATCATCTGGATCGCCAACCTGTTCGCCAACCTGGGCACCTGGGCGCAATCCGTCGCCGCCGCCTGGATCATCACCACCGAACAGAGCAGCCCCCTGATGGTCGCCATGATCCAGGTGGCCGCCGCCTTCCCGCTGGTTGCCCTGTCCATCCTGACCGGCGTGCTGGCCGACAACTACGACCGCCGCAAGGTCATGCTGACCGGCATGTTGCTGGAACTGGCCGGCGGCCTCTTCATCACCCTGCTGGCGTTCGCCGGCCTGCTGCATCCGATCACGCTGATCGCCTCGGTCTTTTGCATCGCCATCGGCAGCGCCATCGTCACCCCTGCCTGGCAAGCCGCCGTCGGCGAACAAGTTCCGCGCGCCCACGTCGGCAGCGCCGTCCTGCTCAACAGCGTCAACTACAACGTCGCGCGCGCCGTCGGCCCCGCCATCGGCGGCCTGCTGCTGGGCGCCCTGGGCGCGCCCTGGGTCTTCCTGCTGAACTGCTTCTGCTACGGCGGCCTGATCTGGGCGATCTGGCGCTGGCGGCGCGACCTGCCCGTGCGCCGCCTGCCGCCCGAAGGCCTGTTCGAAGGCGTCGTCGCCGCGCTGCGCTACACCCAGCACTCCACCGTGACGCGTGTCGTCATGCTGCGCTCGTTTGCCTTCGGCCTGTCGGCCAGCGCCTTGTGGGCGCTGCTGCCATTGCTGGCCCACGACCACGAAGAAGGCAGCGCCCTGCTGTACGGCTACATGCTGGGCGCGCTAGGCGTCGGCGCCATCCTGGGCAGCGCCTTCGTGCGCCGCGTGCAGGCCGCCTGGGGCGCGGGCGGACTGGTCACCGTGGCCGCCGCGCTGCTGGCCGCCTGCCTGTTGGCACTGGGGTTGACCAGCACCCTGTGGGTCGTCTTTCCCGCGCTGCTGGTGTCGGGCAGCTGCTGGATCGGCGTGCTGGCCACCTACAACACCACCGTCCAGATGCTCGTGCCCGACTGGGTCAAGGCACGCGCGCTGGCGCTTTACCAGACGGCCATCTTCGGCGGCCTGGCGGCGGGCTCGTTCATGTGGGGCCACTTCGCAGGCACCATGGGCGTATCCGGCGCGCTCAGCACCGCCGGCATCATGCTGGGCATCACCGTCGCGTTGCTGTATCGCTCGCGCCTGCCCGAACACGTGGACACCCAATCCCTGGCGCGCGTCGACAGCACCGAACCCGCGATGGCCGCGGCCGGCTTCAACACCCAGCACGGCGCGGTCCTGGTGGCGGTGGAATACCTGATCGAACACGACAAGCTATCCGCGCTGATCGGCGCCGCGCATCCGCTGCGGCTGCTGCGCCTGCGCAACGGCGCGCAGCAATGGCAATTGTTCCGCGACCTGGAACGCGAAGGCGTGTGGCGTGAAGTGTTCCTGGTGGAAAGCTGGATGCAATACCTGCGCATGATCGACCGCATGACGCTGGCCGACAAGATGGTGCTGGACGAAGTGCGCGCCCTGCACAGCGGCGACAAACCGCCGGTTGTGTCGCGCAACGTCAGCTACCTGGCCATGAACGAAGCGCAAGGCTTCTCCCTGCGCCGAGACCCCGAATCCCTATGACCCGCGAGGCCCGCCCATGCTTTCCTCCCTTTGGCGCAAGTGGCGGGCCTCGCGGCATGGCGGCCCGCAGCTGGACATCATCTTGTCGAGCGCCGATCCCGACGCCCCGCTAGCCGAGCGCAACCTGTGGATGGTGGATCTGAGCCGCTGGCTGGACCGCCCTGGCCGACCGGCGGCGTCCCCTTCCGCCGACACGGCGTCGGATACACCGCCCGATGCCGTCCGGCACCCGCAGCACACGCGGTTGCGCTACCTGCTGCAAGTGCTGGAAAACAATCCGGACCGCGCCGCCCCCGTCGCCGCCACCCTGCGTTCGCTGGTGGCCGACAACGACCCCACCTCGCTCCTGTGCGATACGGGCGTGGCCTCGCATCCCGGCTTCTGGGGCGAATTCTGGGAACGCGCGCAGGCGCGGCTGCTGCCTCCACCCCCCAACCGCGGCGACATGTTCGGCCTGTTCTCGCTGATCTTCCGCCGCGCCGGCGACGCGCGCTGGATCGAATCGCTGGACGATGACACCCTGGCCCGCATGCGCGCCCTGTACCGCCACGGCGACGGCGTGGCGCGCGCGGACCCCGCCGCGCCGGCGCCGCCCGCCCCGCGGCTTGAACAGGCGCTGACCAGCAGCATCCAGGTGCTGGTCAGCCAAGTCCGCGCGACGGGCTTGAGCCAGGACATCCGCTCGCGCCTGCCCGGCCGCGTGCAGGACACGCCATTCTTCGCGCTGGCCGCCGCCGCGGCCGAACTGTGCGATAGCGGGCCGGACACGCCGCGCGATGTGTTCGGCCGGCGGCTGAACATGTTCCGCGCGCTCTTGGACGGTTGCCGCACCGCCACGCAAGGCGTCTACGACGAACTGGAGAAAAACGGCGTATCCGTCGAAGTGGTGTTCCAGATCGAACGCATGAAGCTGCGGCTGGCCCGCATAGAACTGCTGCTGAGCGTGTGGGTGGACCCCACGCAGCGCCACAAATACGTGCACCTGACGGCCGAACTGATCCGCTCCACCCAGGCCCGCAGCAGCATCCGGCACCTGGCCGCCTCGTCGTTCGCGCAACTGGCGCGACGCGTCATGGAGCGCACCGCCGAAACCGGCGAACACTACATCGCGCGCGACGCCGCCGAGTACCTGACGATGTTGAAGGCGTCACTGGGCGGCGGCTTCATCATGGTGTTCACGGTCTACCTGAAATTCTTCATCGTCTCGCTGCACCTGGACAAGTTCATCGAAGGGCTGCTGGCGTCGTTGAACTACGCCGGCGGCTTCCTCGCCATCCACTTCGCGCACTTCACGCTGGCCACCAAGCAGCCCGCCATGACGGGACCCGCGCTGGCCCATCGGCTGGATGACGCCTATACGCCCGAAGGTCGCGACGCGTTCCTGGACGACACGCTGTCCATGATCCGTTCCAACGCGGCGGCCATCCTGGGCAACCTGGCCGTGGTCTTTCCCCTGGCCTGGGCCGTGCAATGGATTGCCGTGCACGGCCTGGACCGGCCGTTGATCAGCGCCGACAAGGCGCACGAAACGCTGGCGTCGTTTTCGATCTGGGGTGCGACGCCCATCTATGCGGCGGCCACCGGCGTGCTGCTGTGGCTGTCCAGCCTGATCGCCGGCTGGGCCGACAACTGGTTCGCACTGCACCGCGTGCATGACGTCATGGCCTACAACCGGCGCGCCCGGCACCTGTTCGGTGAACGCGGCGCGGCGCGCTGGGCCGGATTCTGGCAACGCAACATCTCGGGCATCGCCGGCAACGTGTCGCTAGGCCTGATGCTGGGCCTGGGCCCGGCCATCGTGAGCTTCTTCGGCCCGCACGTGGAAGTTCGCCACGTGACGCTCAGCGCGGGCCAGATCGGCACCGCGCTGGGCACGCTGGGATGGGAGGTCGTGCACACCCAAGTGTTCTGGATGGCGGTGGCGGGCACCGCCATGACGGGGCTGCTGAACGTGGGCGTGAGTTTCGCGCTGGCGTTCAATGTGGCGTTGCGCTCGCGCAACCTGCGCCGCGGCGACCGCGATTCGCTGTCCGCCAGCGTGCGCCAGCGCATCTGGCAGCGGCCGGCAACGCTGTTCTGGCCGGTCAAGCCCCGGCCGGCCCCCGAACGCGTTTAAGCCTGGGTTTCGGGCGCCCAGCCCCCCGGGACCCGTTGCAGGCGCGGTGACTCGAATGCGCAGGCCACGGGCAACGGCACGCCCGCTGCGTCGACCAGCCGCCCGTGCCAACGCGTGCCCTGGCGCATGGCCACGACGATGCCCGCCACCTCGGCTTCGCAACGCGCCAGCAGCGTCAGCGCGGACGCCATCGTCTGCCCCGTGCTGACGGCGTCGTCCACCACCAGCACGCGGCGGCCCCGCAGCATGCCCGCCAGGTTCGGGTCGACATACAAGCGCTTGCCGGCCTCGGGCGTGGTCAGGGACTGCACCGGCACGGACAGGCTTTCGTCATACCAGTACTTGCGGGAATAGCCGAACGGCACGTAGCGCGTGAAACCCAGCCCGCGCGCCACCAGCGGCGCAAACGCCAGGCCCAGCGTGGGCAGCCCCACGACCTCATCCGCGCCGAACACCCGCGCCCGGTCGGCCATGAACCCGGCTAGCGTCTCGACGACATCCAGGCTGGCGTGGTTGGCGATCAGCGACGCGACGCAACGGTCGGGATCGCCCGGCACGCCGCGCAGCGGCAGCACCAGATAGCGGCCATCGGGCAAGCGCGCGGGATAGCCACGGGAATAGGGCGGAGCGGCCGGAACGGACAGCGCGTCGGCCGCAACGATCTCTTGCCAGTAGTTCGTGGTGGCGTCGAAGGCCGGGGCCCGATCGGCGGGCGGCATAGCGGAAGCGGTCATACGGAAAACGCCGGGTTCAGAACGCGGGCGAGCCGGCAGTCAGGAAGCGCTCTGCCAGCGTGACCCAATAGCTGGCCGTCACCGGCAGGATGTCGTCGTTGAAATCGTAGTCGGGGTTATGCACCATGCAGCCGCCTTCGCCCTCGCCATTGCCGACGATGAAGTAGCTGCCCGGCACCGCTTCCAGCATGAAGGCGAAGTCGTCGCTGGCCTGCAGGGGCGCCAGGTCCGGGATCACCCGTTCGGCGCCCAGCCACTCGTGCGCGACCGCGACGGCGAATTGGGTCGCGTCGTGGTCGTTGATGACCGGCGGATAGCGCCACAGGTAGTCGACCTTGACCGTGGCACGGTGCACCGCCGCCTGCGCCGTGGCGATCGCGGTGATGCGTTCGCGCAGCAGCACGCGCGTTTCGGGGCGGCGGGCGCGCACCGTCAAGCGCAGTTCCACCGACTTCGGGATCACGTTGGGCGCGTCGCCGCCGTGGATGGCGCCGATGGTCACGACCGCCATGTCGTTGGGATCGACCTCGCGCGACACGATGGTCTGCAAGGCCAGGACGATGCTGGCGGCGGCCACGATCGGGTCCACGGCCACGTGCGGCATCGCGCCGTGCCCGCCCACGCCGCAGACCGTCAACACCACGGTGTCGGACGAGCTGTACATCACGCCGGACCGGAAGCCGAAGTGCCCGGCCGGATAACCGGGCTCGTTGTGGAAGCTGTACACGGCGTCGCACGGGAAGCGATCGAATAACCCGTCGGCGATCATTTTCTGCGCGCCCCCGTGGCCCTCTTCGGCGGGCTGGAAGATCAGGTGCACGGTGCCGTCGAACTGCGCGCGCTGCGCCAGTGCCCGGGCCGCGGCCAGCAGGGTGGCGGTGTGCCCGTCATGCCCGCAGGCATGCATCTTGCCGGGGTGCTGGCTTGCATAGGGCAGGCCGGTGGTCTCGTGAATGGGCAGGGCGTCCATGTCGGCGCGCAGGCCCAGCCGGCGCGCGCCCGATCCCCGGCGCAAGGTGCCGACCACGCCGGTCACGCCCAGGCCGCGGTGCACCTCGTAGCCCCAGGCCGCCAGGCGCTCGGCCACGAGATCGCCGGTGGCGACCTCCTGGTAGGCCAGTTCAGGATTCGCATGAATCCGATGGCGCAGCGCCACCATCTCTTGTTGGATCACCCGGATTTCAGGCAGCACGGGCCCCAGCGCGGAATCATTCATGTCGTGGCACATCCTTGGGAAGTCAGCAGCATCATTCCTGCTGGATATTGGCGCTTTTCACAATGTGCGCGTACACGGCCTTTTCCTTTTTCAGGAATTCGGCAAAGTCCGCCGGCGAACCTTCACCGGCGATAGCACCGCCTTCGGCCAGGCGCTGTTGCACGTCGTCCAGCTGCAGCACGGCGTTCACGGCCTGATTCAGCTGGCGCACGATTTGCGGGTCGGTGCCGGTGGGCGCGAATACGCCCATCCAGGTGTTCAGTTCAAAGCCTTTCAGCTGGGTCGTTTCGCCGAAGGCCGGCACGCCCGGCAGCGTGGCCACGCGCGCTGCCGACGTCACGCCCAGCGCGCGCAGCTTGTTCTGCCGCACCAGCGGCGTGGCGCTGGTGGTCACGAGCAAGCCCAGGTCCACCTGGCCGCCCATCACATCGTTGGTGATCTGCGCGCCGCCGCGATAGGGCACGTGGACCAATTTCACCTTGGCCTGGTCCTGCATCACTTCCATCGACAGGTGCAGCACGGTGCCAACCCCCGACGACGCATACGTCAGCGTGTCCGGCTTGGCGCGCGCCAAGGCGATCAGCTCGCCCATGTCGTTCACGGGCAGGCCCGGACGAGCCAGCAGCACGACGGGCGCGGTGGTCACCAGGGCGACGGGCGCCAGGTCTTTCTCGGCGTCGTACTTCACGGCGGAATTGATCAGCCGGGCCACGCTGATGGGGCCGTCGAACCCCATCACCAGCGTGTAGCCGTCGGGCGCGGCATGGGTGGCGCGGGCCACGCCCAGCACGCCGCCCGCGCCCGCCACGTTGTCCACGATGATCGATTGGTTCAACCGTTCCGACAGCTTCTGCGCCACCAGGCGCGCCGTCGTGTCCACGTTGCCGCCCGGGCTGAACGGCACGATCAGCGTCAACGGCTTCGCGCCGGGCCAAGGCGTCTGGGCCCACGCGGCAGGGGCGAGGCAAAGCGCGGCCGCCAGCGCGGACACGGACAGGAACAGGCGTTTGAGCATGATGAGGGCGAACGGGACGGATACGCGCGCGAAAGGCAGGGCGCGCAAGGAGGCGACGGCGCCATCCTACGCAGCTCGGGGTAATAACTGAAATGGTATATTTTTATAGATTCATCAGGTAAATCTATGACCAAGCGCCCCGAGCCGGACCGCCCGGCCACGCCGCCGCGCCAGCCGACGCTACGCCAGCTGCGCGGATTCAAAGAAGTGGCCCGGCACGCCAGCTTCAGCCGCGCGGCCCAGGCGCTGGCGCTGAGCCAGCCCGCCCTGTCCTCGGCAATCCGCGAGCTGGAAACGCTGATGGGCGTGGCGCTGTTTGAACGCAGCACGCATCATGTGCGCCTGACCCCAGCGGGGCTTGCCGCCCGGGCGCAGATCGAATGGCTGCTCAATACCTACACGCAAGGCGCCGACGACCTGCAACGCCTGCTGGACACGCAGGCCGCCACAGTGCGCATCGGCTGCATTCCGTCCACCATGCATCTGCTGGCGCCCGCCGTGGCGCAGTGGCGCTTGCGGCATCCCGAGACCGTGCTGATCTTGAGCGACCACTTGAACGATGAACTGATGGCCGCCCTGGACAACGGCGAACTCGACATCGGCCTGGGGCTGGATTTCGGCTTGATGCCCGGCGTGGCCGCCGCCTTCGTTGCCGAAGACGAGCTGGTCGCGGTAATGGCCGACACGCACCGGCTATCGCGCCGCAGCGCCGTCACCTGGCAGGACCTGAAGCACGAGCCGCTGGCGGTACTGTCGCGCGGCAGCACCTACGAGATGATCGTATCCACCTTGCGTCAGCAGGGCGCCGGCCTGGCCGCGACCGACACCTTGAACTACACCGACACGCTCTACAGCCTGGTGCGGGCCGGGCTGCGCGTGGGCCTGATCTCGCGCTTGTACACGCAAGGCCAGCGCCTGGATGGCCTGGCCATCGTGCCCGTGCAACGCCCGCAGATGACGCGCCGCATCTGCCTGATGACCCGCGCCCCCGAAACGCAGGCCCGGGCCGCCGTGCAACGCTGCTACGCGGAACTGACCGACATGCTGCGCGGCCGCGCCCCTTACTGACGAAGCGTTGAATTCCGATGCCGCATTAGAATCAGCTTTCCTGATTCCGGACGCTTCGTCCGGACGCCTCGCCCCACCCCGCCCCATGCTCTCGTTCTCCCGCAATACCGTCTATCCGGCTGGCGCCGGCCTGCCCGCCACCGAACGCCAGGGCGCCTTGTTGGCCGTCATGCTGGCGGTCTGCATGGCCAGCCTGGACACGGCCATCGCCAATACCGCGCTGCCCACCATCGCGCGCGACCTGCAGGCCAGCGACGCGGGGTCGATCTGGGTCATCAGCGGCTATCAATTGGCCATGGTGGCGGGGCTGTTGCCCGCGGCCGCCCTGGGCGAGATCCTGGGCCACCGGCGCGTCTACATCGTGGGGCTGGTGGTGTTCATCGTGTCGTCGCTGGCCTGTGGCCTGGCGCCGTCGTTGCCCGTGCTGGTGGTGGCGCGCATCCTGCAGGGGCTGGGCGCGGCCGGCGTGATGAGCGTGAACGGCGCATTGCTGCGCTTCATCTATCCGTCGCACATGCTGGGCCGCGGGCTGGGCCTGAACGCGATGGTGGTCGGCCTGTCGTTCGCGGCCGGCCCCACCGCGGCGTCCGCCATCCTGCTATTGGGATCGTGGCACTGGCTGTTCCTGGTCAACGTGCCCATCGGCATCGTGGCCGCCGTGCTGGCCCTGCGCGGCCTGCCGGAAACCGCCCGCGCGCCGCACGGCTTCGACGGCTTCGCTGCCTTGCTGTGCGCGCTGACGCTTGGCCTGTTCGTGCTGGGCTCGAATGAACTGGCGCACGGCGCGCCGTGGCCGCGCATCGCGCTGGAATGGGGCGGCGCCATCGCCAGCCTGTGGCTGCTGATGCGCCGGCAGGCAGGCCACCCCGCGCCGATCCTGGCGGTGGACCTGCTGCGCCGCCCCTTGTTCGCGTTGTCTGCCGCCACCGCCGTCTGCGCTTTCGCGGCGCAGGCGCTGGCATTCGTATCGCTGCCCTTCCTGTTCCAGTCCGTGCTGGGCTACAGCCAGGTGCACACGGGTTTCCTTATCACGCCCTGGCCCGTCGTGGTGGCCATCATGGCGCCGATCGCCGGACGCATGTCCGACCACTATCCCGCCGGCATCCTGGGCGGCGTCGGCCTGGCGCTGCTGGCCTTGGGGATGGTATTGCTGGCCTTGATGCCCGCCGCGCCGTCGGCCTGGGACATCTCGTGGCGCATGGCCATCTGCGGCGCGGGATTCGGTTTTTTCCAATCGCCCAACCTGCGCGCCATCATGACGTCGGCGCCTGCTTCGCGGGCGGGCGGCGCCAGCGGCATGATCGGCACCGTGCGCCTGCTGGGACAAGCCAGCGGCGCGGCGCTGGTGGCCGCCTGCTTCCATGTGTCCACGACACACGGCGCGATCGCCGCCTTGTGGCTGGGCGGTTTGTGCGCCGCGCTGGCCTGCATCGCCAGTTTTTCCCGCTTGCGTTTCGCCGCGTGAAAACGCTAACGAGCAACAATGTTGCGTTATTTTTCGATATATACGGGCATCTAGCCGATATATTCGTAAGTTGTGAAACAGCTGCTAAATATCGGTGAAGCCGGGTCGTTGTTGCTGGTGCAGCACTCGCTGTATCAGGGATACGACTCGTATGACACAGTTCTTGAAAGACATCACCATCCGCCGCATGATCCTGTGCACCCTGCTCATGATCAGCGCCTTGCTCACTGGCCTGTCAGCCATCAGCGTCAACGGCTTGCGTAGCGCGGGCGAAGCGCTCACCGCCAGCAACGAACTCCTTCACGAAGTCTCCGCCCTGTCCCGGGTCAACGATCAAATCATGCGCGCGCGGCTGCGGCTGTCGCGCCAGCTGGAGTACGCCAGCGAAGGCCAGACCGCACAGGCCGCGGAAGAAGGACGCAGCATCGACGCCGCGTTGGACGAAGCCAGACGCCAGCAAGCGATATTTGTGGACCTGGCGCAGAAGGATGCCCCGCCCGCCGTCATGGAATCCATGCAGGCCGGTTTCAACGCGCTTGTCACGGGCGGCATCGCCGTGCAGCGCCAGCACCTGGAAGCCGGCGACATCGCCCGCGCCCGGGCGCACGCGGCCAGCGCCGTCGTGACGGCCAGCCGCGCATTCGGCAAGAGCATCGAAAGCTATGAGGCCTATGCCAAGCAACGCGAAACGTTGCTGTGGGAAGCGGCCGCCGCCAAGCGCCAGCAGGCTTACATCGGAATGGGCGTCGTGCTGGGCGTCTGCCTGTTGCTGCTGGCATTGGGCGACCGCTACGTCGTGACGTTCGTGCGGCAACCGCTGGACTCGATCAAGGGCCATTTCCGGCGGATCGCCACGGGCGACCTGACCACGCCCATCGCGCCGTATGGCAACAACTGCGTCGGCCAGATCATCCCCTACCTGCAAGAGATGCAGGCCAGCCTGGTGCGCACGGTCCACGCCGTGCGCGACGGCGTGGTCGAGATCAATGCGGGCTCCAGCGAAATCGCCGCCGGCAACCAGGATTTGTCCAGCCGCACCGAGCAGCAGGCGGCGTCTCTGGAAGAAACCGCGGCCAGCATGGAGCAGTTGCTGTCCACCGTCACCAGCAACGCCGAAAACGCCCGGCAGGCCAACCAGATGGCGGCCACCGCCAGCGATGTGGTCCAGCGCGGCGGCCTGGCCGTGAAGGAAGCGGTCAGCACCATGCGCGAAATCGCGCAGGACGCCGGCCGCATCGAAGCCATCGTGAGCGTCATCGACGGCATCGCCTTCCAGACCAATATCCTGGCGCTGAACGCGGCGGTGGAAGCTGCCCGCGCGGGTGAGGAAGGCAAGGGCTTTGCGGTGGTGGCCGCCGAAGTCCGGTCGCTGGCGCAACGCAGCGCCAGCGCCGCCAAGGAGATCAAACAGTTGCTCAACGAGTCCGGCGCCACGGTGCAGGCCGGCGCCGCCCAGGTCGAGACGGCCGGCCGCAGCATGGAAGAGATCCTGGCAACCGTCGAACGCCTGACGCTGCTGGTCAGCGACATCGCGACGGCCTCGCGTGAACAGGTGACCGGCATCGATCAGGTGAACACGGCAGTGAACCAGATGGATCAGGTGACGCAGCAGAACGCGGCGCTGGTTGAAGAAGCCGCCGCGGCGGCGTCCTCGTTGGAGACCCAGGCGCAACGGCTGCAAGAGGCGGTCAGCGCGTTCCGGTTGCCCGCGCTGATCCGGGACCCGCGGGGCGTCGCGATAGCGGCTTGAGCGGCGCGCCGGCGGGCGCCAAAGGCGTCGGCGCCGCGCCCCGTCCGCCCGGCATCACTCCCGCACGTAGCAGGGGTATCGTGACTGCTGCGCCCGGGCGCGGGCCGGATCCACGTCGACCACCACGATCGATTCGCTGTCGGTGGTCTGGGCCAGCGGCTCGCCGTCGGGCTGGAAAGCGAACGCGCGGCCGCCAAACACCTGCCCGTCGGCCGTGCGGCCCGCCCGGTTGGAACTGACCACGTAGCAGCCGGACACCAGCGCCGCCATCGCGCCCGCCGTCAGCCAGCGGCCGACGGATGCGCCGCTTGCGCGCGGCACCACGATCAGCTCGGCCCCGTCCCGCCCGTAACGGCGCGCGCGTTCGTTGAACATGAGCTCGGTGCACAGTTGCACGCCAAGGCGGATGCCGCCCACCTCGAAGACCTCGAAGCCCTGCATCGTGGGCTGGAACCAGGTGGCCTCGAAGAAGCCCGGCTCTTCAGGGAACATCTGCTTGTGATGCAGCGGGGTGTAGCGCCCGCCCTGCAAGGCGAAAGCTTCGTTGGCCAGGCGGCCGCCGGCCGGCACCGGACGCGACGACACGACGGCGGGCAGTTCCAGCGCCGCCAACGCGCGCAAGCCGGCCTCGTGCAGCCGCACCGACTCGGCGGCCAGCGCCGGATCATAGGCGGGTAGCGCCGCCAGCCAGGGGCCGAACGGCATCTCGTTGGTAACCAGCAAGTCGGGCGCCAGTTCGCCGATGCGGTCGGCGATGCCCTCCCAGGTCGCGCCTTCCGGCGCCAGGTCCACGGGCCCTTCCATCATGCAGATCCGCATACGTTTTCCTCTACGCTTTGGCCATGCGCGCCCGCCATCGAGCGCCTTCCCGCCACATCGTAGAACACCACGCCGGCCCCCGGCACGGCGCTGGCGCATCAGGTCCGGATCGGACGCCTGTTGGTCCGAATTTGCCGCAGCCGTGGCCGGGCTCGGCCATGGCGGGCGATCAGTGCAGGCCCGCCACGTCCACCACGCCGCCGTGCCGAATGATGCGCTTGGGAAGATCGCCGCCGATCCAATAGGCCAGTTCGGACGGATGGGCAACATTCCACGCCACGAAGTCGGCGATCTTGCCCGGGGCCAGCACGCCGTGGGTGGCCTGCAACCCCAAAGCGCGGGCCGCGTGGGTGGTGACGCCGGCCAGCGCCTCTTCGGGCGTCATCCGGAACAGCGTGCAGGCCATGCCCAGCATCAGCCGCAACGACAGTACGGGCGACGTGCCCGGATTCAGATCGCTTGAAATGGCGATGGGCACGCCGTGCCGGCGCAGCAGGTCCAGCGGCGGCAACTGCGTTTCACGCAAGGCGTAGAAGGCGCCCGGCAGCAGCACCGCCACGGTGCCGGCGGCCGCCATCGCCACCACATCGCTTTCCGTCAGGTATTCCAGATGGTCGGCCGACAGGGCGCCATAACGTGCCGCCAGCGTCGCCCCATGCAAGGACGACAATTGTTCGGCATGCAGCTTGACCGGCAGACTCAGATGCGCCGCGGCCTTGAACACGCGTTCGACCTGTTCAGTCGAAAACGCCAGGTGCTCGCAGAACGCGTCGACCGCGTCGACCAGGCCTTCCGCGGCCAGCACGGGCAGCATGCGGCGCGCCACTTCGTCGATGTAGTCGTCGGCGCGCCCGGCATATTCCGGCGGCAGGGCATGCGCGGCCAGGCACGTGGCCTGCACCGTCAGCGGCAGCGTCCGGCCCAGGCGCCGCGCCACGCGCAGCATCTTTCGTTCGTTGGGCAGGTCCAGGCCGTAGCCCGACTTGACCTCCAGCGTGGTGACGCCATCGCGCAGAAGGTGCAAGGCGCGCTGACGCGCGCTGACGTACAGCGCATCTTCCGAGGCGGCGCGCGTGGCGCGCACGGTACTGGCGATACCGCCGCCCTGTGCCGCGATCGTGGCGTAGTCCACGCCTTGCAAGCGCTGCTCGAACTCCAGGCTGCGGTTGCCGCCGAACACCAGGTGCGTGTGGCAATCGATCAGCCCCGGCGTGACCCACGCGCCGCCCAGGTCATGCACCTGCGCGGCGTCGACGGCAGGCAAGTCTGTGTCTAAGCCGATCCATTCGATGCGGTCGGCCAGCGTCACAATGGCGGCGTGCGGGATCGCCGAATAGACGCCATCCACCATCGTGGCGGCGTGGCAATTGCGCCAGACCTGTCTCATCCCTTTCTCCTGAAAATCGTCCATCAATCCGAACCCTGCGCTACCGGCACCGGAATGCCGCCAGACGGAAGGTTGGGATGCACCCACATGCGGTACGCCACGCATAGCAGCGCGATCCACACCACGCCCACGGCCAGCGCCGCCTGCGTCCGGGGGAAATAGCCCAGCACGCCAAATACGAACAGCATGAACGCGATCGCCGCGATCGGCCCCACGGGCCAGAACGGCACCGGAAATTTCAACGCCGCAACCGCTTCCGGACTCATCTTGCGCCGCATCGCCACTTGCGACAACAGGATCATCAGCCAAACCCAGACCGTGGCAAAGGTGGCGATCGAGGCGATCAGCACGAACACGCCTTCGGGGATCAGGTAATTCAGCACGACGCCCAGCAGCAGCGCCGCCGACATCACGACGACAGTCATCCACGGCACGCCGTTACGCGACACCGCGCCGAAGCCGCGCGGCGCCTGGCCCTGCTGTGCCATGCCATACAGCATGCGGCCCGCGCCGAAGATGTCGCTATTGATCGCCGACACGGCTGCGGAGATCACCACGATGTTGAGGATCGTGGCCGCCGAACTGATGCCCAGGCTGTCGAAGATCTGCACGAAGGGACTGCCTTTGCTGCCAATCTGCGTCCACGGGAAGATGGACATCAGCACGAACAGCGTCAGCACGTAGAACAGCAGGATGCGCAGGGGCACCGCGTTGATGGCGCGCGGCAACGTGCGGCCCGGGTCCTTGGCCTCGCCCGCGGTGATGCCGATGATCTCGATGCCACCGAACGCGAAGACCACCACCGCCAGCGACGCGATCAGTCCGCCCACGCCGTTAGGCATGAAACCGCCGTGCGCCCACAGGTTATGCACGCCGGTCGCCGCGCTGTCCGCGTTCAGCTCGAAGCCGAACAGCATGATGCCCAGCCCGCCCGCGATCATCGCGATGATCGCGCCCACCTTCAACAGCGACAGCCAGAACTCCAGTTCGCCGAACACCTTGACCGAGCACAGGTTGATCGCGCCGATGAAGCACACGATGGACAGCACCCAGATCCAGCGCGGCACATCGGGATACCAAAAGCCCATGTACAGCCCGAAGGCCGTGATGTCGGCCAGGCAGACGATGATCATCTCGAAGGCGTATGTCCAGCCGGTCAGAAAGCCCGCGACCGGCCCGAGGTAGCTGGTGGCGTACTGCCCGAATGATCCCGACACCGGGTTGTGCACGGCCATTTCGCCCAACGCGCGCATCACCATGTAGACGGCGGCGCCCGCGATCAGGTAGGCCAGCAGCACCGAAGGCCCGGCCTCCTGGATGGCCTTGGCCGACCCGTAGAACAGCCCGGTCCCGATGGCGGACCCCAGGGCCATGAAGCGTATGTGCCGGGCAGTGAGCCCGCGTTTCAGGTCCTGCGCTGTTGCCTGTGTTTTTGCCTGCATTCCTGTCTCCATGCACTTGTAATAGGCGAGCACCGTCAACCGCCCGGCGCGCGCCATCTGCGGGCGCTGTCATCAGGCGTGAAATCAATGCGGCCCCTCTCGGGGCCGCGGTATCGGATTTAAAGGCTGGGCAGCAGGCCTGCCGGCATCAGGCCGTTCAGGACCTGCGCGGCGATCAGGCCGCTGGCGGCGGCGATGTCCGGCGCGAAGAAGCGGTCTTCTTCGTAGTGCGGCACCTGTTCGCGCAAGGCGCGGCGCGCCTGCTCAAGCTGCGGCGACGTCTTCAGGCCTTCCCGGAAATCCAGGCCCTGGCAGGCGCCCAGCCATTCGATCGCCAGGATGTCGCGCACGTTTTCGGCCATGGCCCAGAGCCGCTTGCCCGCGTTGGGCGCCATGGACACATGGTCTTCCTGGTTGGCGGACGTGGGCATGCTGTCCACGCTGGCGGGATGCGCCAGCGCCTTGTTGTCGCTGGCCAGCGCCGCCGCCGTCACCTGAGCGATCATGAAGCCCGAGTTCACGCCGCCCTTCGCCACCAGGAACGGCGGCAGTTGCGACATGTGCTTGTCCATCATCAGCGCGATGCGCCGTTCCGACAGCGCGCCGATTTCGGCCAGCGCCAGCGCCAGGTTATCGGCCACCATCGCCACGGGTTCGGCATGGAAGTTGCCGCCCGAGATCACGTCGCCCTGATCCACGAACACCAGCGGGTTGTCAGACACCGCGTTGGATTCGATCTGCAGCACCTGCGCGGCATGGCGGATCTGTGTCAGGCACGCGCCCATCACCTGAGGTTGGCAGCGCAGGGAATAGGGGTCCTGCACCTTTTCGCAATCCACGTGCGAATGGCCGACCTCGCTGTCACTGTCCAGCAGCCCGCGATAGACGGCCGCCACATCGATCTGCCCAAGCTGGCCGCGCGCTGCATGGATGCGGGCGTCGAACGGTACGCGCGAGCCCAGCATCGCTTCCACGCTGAGGCTGCCGCACACGAGACCCGCGGCCATCATGTCTTCGGCCTCGAACAGGCCGCGCAAGGCATACGCGGTGGACACCTGCGTACCGTTCAGCAACGCCAGGCCTTCCTTGGCCGCCAGCGTAAGCGGCGCCAGGCCCGCGCGGGCCAGCGCATCGTGCGCCGGCAGCCATTGCCCCTGATGACGGGCACGGCTTTCGCCCAGCAGCACCATCGACATGTGGGCCAGCGGCGCCAGGTCGCCAGAGGCGCCCACCGAGCCCTTCAGGGGAATATGCGGATAGACCTCGGCGTTCACCAGCGCGATCAGGCTGTCGATCACGTGGCGGCGGATGCCGGAGTAGCCCCGGGCCAGGCTGTTGATCTTCAGCACCATGATCAGGCGGACCATGGCGTCGTCCAGCGCTTCACCCACGCCGGCGGCGTGCGAGCGCACCAGCGAGCTTTGCAGCGCCTGGAGGTCTTCGCGGGCGATCTTGGTGGATGCCAGCAGGCCGAAACCCGTGTTGATGCCGTAGACGGTGCGGCCTTCGGCGATGATGCGCTCGACGGTTGCCACGCTGGCGTCGATGGCTTCACCCGCGCCGGGATCCAGCGTTACGCGGACCGGCTGCTGGTACACGCGCCGCAGATCCGACAACGTCAAATGGCCGGGTTTCAAATGCAAATCCATTCTGGGTCTCCTGTGCCGGTTGCCGGCATCATGCAATTTCATGGTCACGCCGGCTTTTCCGCCGGGTCGTGATGAACGGGCCGCGCGTCGCGGCGCGCGAACAGGTAGTAAAGGATGCTGGGCACGATCAGGCCGATGATCCACGAGATGTCCACGCCGCCCAGCCGTTCGACCATCGGGCCCGTATAGAGCTTGGTCGAGATGAACGGCATCTGCACCAGCACGCCGAAGGCGTAGACCAGGATGCCGGGCAGGTTCCAGCGCCCGTAGCGCCCGTTCGGATCCGACAGCGCGGCCACGTCGTACTGCCCGCGGTTCACGAAGTAGTAGTCCACCAGGTTCACCGCGCTCCAGGGCACGAAGAACGCCAGCAAAAACAGGATGAACGACTTGAACGCATTCAGGAACGAATGCTGGCCGATCAGCGCCACGGCGGTGGCCGCGGCCACGATCAACACCACGGCAATCGCCCGCTGGCGGCGCGTAATCTGGACCTGGCCCTTGACGCCGCTGACGATCGTGGCGATGCACATGAAGCTGCCGTAGGAATTCAGCGTGGAAATCGTGATCTTGCCGAAGGCGATGCTGAAGTACAGCAGCGCCGCCATCGTGCCCGTGCCGCCCAGGCTAACGATGTAGGCGACTTCGCGCCCGGCGAACTGGCCCGCGGCCATCGCGGCGGCCAGCACGCCCAGCACCATCGCAATCTGCGCCCCCACCACCGACCCCAGCCCCACCGCCAGGAACGTCTTCGTGGACGACGTGGCGCTGGGCAGATAGCGCGAATAGTCCGCCACATAGGGGCCGTAGGCGATCTGCCAGGACGCCGCCAGCGATACCGCCAGCAAGAACGAGCTCCAGCTGAAATGCCGGATCTGCAGCAACTGGCCCACGTCGCCCAACGCCATCACGCGGCTGAACAGGTAGACGAACGCGACGATGCCAAGGACGGTCGCGATGCGCCCGATGATGTGGATGACCCGGTAGCCGAACAAGGTGGCCGCGATGATCACCGCCGCGAAGATCAGGATACCCGTGGTGTCGCTGACACCGAACAGCTGGCCCAGCGCCTGCCCGGACAGCACGGTGCCCGTGGCCGTGAAGCCCAGGTACATCAGGCACACCAGCACGATGGGGATCGCCGCGCCGTAGACACCGAACTGCACCCGGCTGGAGATCATCTGCGGCAACCCCAGCTTGGGCCCCTGCGCCGCATGCAACGCCATGACGCCGCCGCCCAGCACCTGTCCGATGAACAGCCCGATCAACGACCAGAACACGTCGCCGCCCAGCACCACGGCCAACGCGCCCGTGACGATGGCGGTGATCTGCAGGTTGGCGCCCATCCAGAGCGTGAACTGGCTGTAGAGCTTGCCGTGCCGCTCGGATTCCGGGATGAAATCAATGGAGCGCCGCTCGATCAGCGGCGCCTGTACCGCTTCGCTGTCCTCTGCCATCGCATTGCCTCGTGGGATGCGGGAAGACCGCCCGTTGCCGGTCGCGGTGCCCGCGGGATTAGGGTTGCGGCGGGATGCCCGCCTAGCGGTTGCCAGTGACCATCGGCAGGTTCAGGCCTTGTTCGCGCGCGCAATCGATCGCGATGTCGTAGCCGGCATCGGCGTGACGCATCACGCCCGTGCCGGGATCATTGGCCAGCACGCGGGCGATGCGTTCGGCGGCCTCGTCCGTGCCGTCGCACACGATGACCATGCCGGCGTGCTGCGAGAAGCCCATGCCCACGCCGCCGCCATGGTGCAGCGACACCCACGTCGCGCCGCTGGCGGTGTTCAGCAGCGCGTTCAGCAACGGCCAGTCCGACACGGCGTCCGACCCGTCGCGCATGGATTCGGTTTCGCGGTTGGGGCTGGCGACCGAACCCGAGTCCAGGTGATCGCGGCCAATGACGATAGGCGCGGACAGTTCGCCGGAACGGACCATTTCATTGAATGCCAGGCCCAGCTTGGCGCGTTGGCCCAGGCCCACCCAGCAGATGCGCGCCGGCAAGCCCTGGAAGCTGATGCGTTCGCGCGCCATGCTCAACCAATGGTGCAGGTGCGCGTCGTCCGGGATCAGTTCGCGGACCTTGGCGTCGGTCTTGTAGATGTCTTGGGGATCGCCTGACAGCGCGGCCCAACGGAACGGGCCGACGCCGCGGCAGAACAGCGGGCGGATGTAGGCCGGCACGAAGCCGGGGAAATCGAACGCATCCGTCACGCCTTCTTCCTTAGCCATCTGGCGGATGTTGTTGCCGTAGTCGAAGGTGGGCACACCCTGCCGCTGGAATGCAAGCATGGCTTGCACGTGCACGGCCATCGATTGCTTGGCGGCCTTGATGACGGCGGCCGGCTCGCGCCTGGCGCGCTCGCGGTAGTCTTGCCATGTCCAGCCCGCAGGCAGGTAGCCGTTCAGCGGATCGTGCGCGCTGGTCTGGTCGGTGACCATGTCGGGGCGCACGCCGCGGCGCACCATTTCGGGAAGGATCTCGGCGGCGTTGCCGCACAGGGCGATGGAGACCGCGCGGCCTTCCTTCGTGTAGCGGGCGATGCGTGCCAGCGCGTCGTCCAGGTCTTGGGCCTGTTCGTCGACGTAGCGGGTGCGCAGGCGGAAATCGATGCTGGTCTGCTGGCATTCGATGTTCAGCGAGCAGGCGCCCGCCAGCGTGGCGGCCAGCGGCTGCGCGCCCCCCATGCCGCCCAGTCCGGCGGTCAGCACCCAGCGGCCCGCCAGGTTGCCGCCGTAGTGCTGGCGGCCGGCCTCGACGAAGGTCTCGTAGGTGCCTTGCACAATGCCCTGGCTGCCGATGTAGATCCAGCTGCCGGCCGTCATCTGGCCATACATGGCAAGACCCTTGGCATCCAGCTCGTTGAAGTGTTCCCAGGTGGCCCAGTGCGGCACCAGGTTCGAATTGGCGATCAGCACGCGCGGCGCGTTGGCGTGAGTCTTGAAAACGCCGACCGGCTTGCCCGATTGCACAAGCAGGGTCTCGTCGTCGTTCAGGTTCGTGAGCGATTCGACGATCTTGTCGTAGCAGTCCCAATTGCGGGCCGCGCGGCCGATGCCGCCGTAGACCACCAGTTCCGTCGGGTTCTCGGCGACGTCGGGGTCCAGGTTGTTCATCAGCATGCGCAAGGGGGCTTCGGTCAGCCAGCTCTTGGCCGTCAGCTTATTGCCGCGCGGGGCGCGGATGACGACATCGCGGTATCGGTTCGATTGGTCCAAGAGGCTCTCCTTGATCAGTTCATTCGCGCGCCCATTGCCTGCGCGCCGGTTGCCTGCATCATAGGACGCCTATGATTGTATATACAAGATAGTAAGACTGGAATTTGGATCAGGGATTTCCCTAGCGATAACGCGCGACGAGGCACGCGCCCTTGCACCTTGCGTGCGCAAAAAAAATGCCGCCCGAAGGCGGCGTAAAGCAACTTGCGCGGGGTCAGGCTGCGCGCGGCAGCAGTTCGATCACGCAGGCGTCCAGCGCGGCCGCGCCCTCCAGCCGGTATTCGGCCAAGCCCTCCTGCCTTTCGACATGCAGGCAGTCGTAACGCGACGGCAGCGCGTGCGCCGCGGCATCGACGCGCACCGACATCGCGTCGCCCGCGTTCAGCACCAGCACGCTGCGCGCGGCGCTATGGAAGGTCCAGGGGCCGGCGCCCGTCACCCATTGCAGGCGGGCATGGCAGCGCGCCGGCGAGTAGATCAGATTGAAGTCACGGATCGGACCATCAAGCAGGCGGCACCGCACCTCGGCCTCGCCCGCGAACGCATAGGCCCGACGCGGCGTCAGCGGGGCTTGCTCGCATCCGTTCACGGTCAGCTGAATGCCCGCGCCTTCCAGCACGGTGATGATGCGCTGATACCCGGTAAACGCCGAAAACCCGCCATCCTGCGCCACATCGGCGATGGACAGGCGCCAGTCGAAGGCGGCGGTGCTGCCGCCCGGGTTGCAGGCCACTTCCTGCGTGGTGCCGGCGCCATTGCGCCACGGCATGCGCGGGTAATCGGCGGCGCGGTAGAGACGGACTTCGGGTTGCATCATGACGAGAACTTGCCTTCCAGACGGTGGCGCGACCCGGGGTGGATCAGACGGGCCAGGGTGACTGCGCGGTCGCCGGACCAGGTGCGGCGGCTGATCAGCAGGCACGGTTCTTCGCGCTCGATCTGCAGCAGCTGGCACTCGCGGGGCTTGGCCAGAATGGCCTCGACGACGTGTTCGCCCTCGCTCAGCGGCGCCACGCGCGTCAGGTATTCATACGGCGTGCTTTGCGTGAAGTCCTGCTTCAGATAGTCGGGCGCCAGGCGCACATTCACATAGCGGTCTTCCAGCTGGATCGGAATGTCGTCTTCGTAGTGCACGATGACCGAGTGGTAGACCGGCTGCCCCGCGCGGATCTCCAGCGCCTGCGCCTGTTCGGCGCCCGCCGGCTCTTCGGCCAGGCGCACCACGCGGCTATGGTGCCGGTGGTTGCGCGCGGCGATCTCGTCGGCAATGTTGTTGACGGCGAACAGCGCCGACCGCGCCTTGGGTTGCGCCACGAACGTGCCCACGCCCTGCATGCGCACCAGCAGCCCTTCCGAGGTCAGTTCGCGCAGCGCGCGGTTGATCGTCATGCGGCTGAATCCCAGTTCATCGACCAGTTCGCTTTCCGACGGAACGCGGTAGTGCGCCGGCCATGCGCCGCTGCGTATCTGCTGCGCGATCATCTGCTTGACCTGCGCATAAAGCGGGGCGGGAAGGGCATTGGCCTGGGCGGGCAATCTGGGAGGGGAAGCGGCCACGGGAATTCCTGTTGTGCACTGCAAGGCTGAGTCAATCGGTCAGCGTCAAGTATAGACAGGTACAGATGTCTTGCGGCCCCGCCGCCTGCCCGGATGGGGTGGCGAGCCTGTCGACCGCCCCCGCAGCACCCGGGCAGCGCCCGGGCAGCACCCCCCGGCAGTGGACGGATGGCGTCGGATTCCTTATACTCCCCCCCTGTATCGTTTTCGGAGCCTGCCGTGCCGCATTCGCCGGAAGAGAAAAAACGTGTCGTCACCCGCCTGCGCCGCATCCAGGGGCAGGCGTTAGCATTGGAACGCGCGGTAAACGCTGGCACGGAGTGCGGGGCCCTGCTGCAGCAGCTGGCCGCGTTACGCGGCGCCGCCACCGGCCTGATGGCCGAAGTGCTGGAAAGCCATCTCCGGGAAACCTTCCTGCAATCCGCCCAGGGCGGGCCGCAAGACGCCGCGATCGATGCCGAAGCCGAGGTCGATCAGCTGATGCGCATCGTCCGTTCCTATTTGAAATAAGCCCGACATTCGTGGAGTAACGCTATGAAATCACGCGCAGCAGTCGCATTCGGACCCGGCAAACCGCTGGAAATCGTTGAAATCGACGTCGCGCCGCCCCAACGCGGCGAAGTGCTGGTGCAGATCACGCACACCGGCGTCTGCCACACCGACGCCTTCACCCTGAGCGGCGACGACCCCGAAGGCCTGTTCCCCGCCGTGCTGGGCCATGAAGGCGCCGGCATCGTCGTGGAAGTCGGCGAGGGCGTCACGTCCCTGAAGCCGGGCGACCACGTCATTCCGCTCTACACGGCCGAATGCCGCGAGTGCAAGTTCTGCCTGTCCGGCAAGACCAACCTGTGCCAGAAAGTGCGCGCCACGCAGGGCAAGGGCGTCATGCCCGACGGCACCTCGCGCTTCAGCTACGAAGGCAAGCCGCTCTACCATTACATGGGCTGCTCGACGTTCAGCGAATACTCCGTCGTGAACGAAATCTCGCTGGCCAAGATCAACCCGGCCGCGCCGCACGAAAAGGTCTGCCTGCTGGGCTGCGGCGTGACGACCGGGCTGGGCGCCGTGCACAACACCGCGAAGGTCAAAGAGGGCGATACCGTCGCCGTGTTCGGTCTGGGCGGCATCGGCCTGGCCGTGATCCAGGGCGCGGTGCAAGCCAAGGCCGGCCGCATCATCGCCGTGGACACCAACCCGAACAAGTTCGTGCTGGCAAGCGCCATGGGCGCCACTGACTGCATCAACCCCAAGGACTACGACAAGCCCATCCAGGACGTCATCGTCGAACTCACGGACGGCGGCGTGGATTTCTCGTTCGAGTGCATCGGCAACGTGCACGTGATGCGCGCCGCGCTGGAATGCTGCCACAAGGGCTGGGGCGAGAGCATCATCATCGGCGTGGCCGGCGCCGGCCAGGAAATCAGCACGCGTCCGTTCCAGCTGGTTACCGGCCGCGTCTGGCGTGGCTCCGCCTTTGGCGGCGTCAAGGGCCGCACGCAACTGCCGGGCATGGTGGAAGACGCCATGAGCGGCAAGATCGACCTGGACCCGTTCGTGACGCACACGCTGCCGCTGGAGCGCATCAACGAGGCGTTCGACCTGATGCATGAAGGCAAGTCGATCCGCACCGTGATCCACTTCTAAGCCCGCCTTCCCACTGGCGGCACCCGACAGGCCCGGCGCGATGCGCCGGGCCTGTTTTTTTGTGACACGGACAAGACAGCGCGGCGCCCGCGCATGACAACCCTGTCATTCATCTTGACGTCATCTTCGGCCGCAACCATTCGCCCTTCCAATAACGAGGGATCACACGAATGATTACGTGGAAGAGGAATGCAGGCGCCGCGATGCTGAGCGCCCTGTTGCTGGCCGGTTGCGGCGGCAGCGATGACGACGACGACGAGACGTCCAGCCCGGCGCCGGAACAGCCCGCGCCCGAGCAGCCCGCCGCCAGCCGGCCGATGGAACTGACGATCCTGCACATCAACGATCACCATTCCAACCTGGACAGCAAGAAGAAAGACCTGAAGCTCAAGAACGCCGCCGGCGCGGCGGTGGCCGTGAACGTGGAAGTCGGCGGATTTCCGCGCGTGACGGGCGCCTTCAACGCGCTGTCCGCGCAGTCGGCCAACGTGCTGAAACTGCACGCGGGCGACGCCAATACCGGCACGCTGTACTTCAACCGCGCGGGCGAAGCCGGCGAGGCCGACGCGGCCATGATGAACACGGTGTGCTTTGATGCGATGACGCTCGGCAACCATGAGTTCGACAAGGGCGACAGCGGTTTGAAGCGCTTCATCGACCTGTTGCATGCCGGCGCCTGCCAGACGCCGCTGCTCAGCGCCAACGTCACGTTCGCCGCCGCGTCGGCGCTGAATCCGTCGCGGGCGCCCGGCCTGGTCAAGCCTTCCATCGTGCTGCAGCGCGACGGCCAGCCTATCGGCATCGTCGGCCTGACGATCGCCAACAAGACGCAGCAATCGTCCAGCCCGGACGTCGGCACGCTGTTCTCGGATGAAACGGCGGCGGCGCAGGTGCAAATCGACGAACTGCGCGCCAAGGGCGTGAACAAGATCGTGGTGATGAGCCACGTCGGCTACGGCTACGACAAGCAGATCATCCCCAATCTGAGCGGCGTGGACGTGGTGGTGGGCGGTGACTCCCACACGTTGCTGGGCCCGGACGCGATGACGGCTTACGGCGTGGGTTCGCCGGCGGGCGCCTACCCCACCGTGCTCCAGAATAAGGACGGCAAGCGCGTGTGCCTGGTGCAGGCCTGGGAATATTCGCAAGTGGTCGGCGAACTGAAGGTCAGCTTCGACGCCAACGGCGACGTCACGGCCTGCGCCGGCACGCCGCACGTGCTGATGGGCGACGCGTTCACGGTGGCTGGCACCACACCCGCCCCCGCCGACAAAGCCGCCATCCTGGCCGACGTGGCAGCCAGCGGCTTCCTGCGCATCCAGCAACCCGACGCGCAGGCCACGACCGTGTTGCAGCCGTTCAAGGCCCGCGTCGACGCCTTCAGCGCCAGCCTGGTTGCCTCGGTGCCGCAGGAACTGTGCTCGCGCCGGGTGCCGGGCGGCCCGGGCTCGCGCGACTACGGTCGCTCCAGCGCCGCATGCAACACGCTGGGCAGCGTCAGCCTGCGCGGCGGCGATATCCAACAGCTGGTGGCGCAAGCCTATCTGGAGGTCGCCAACGCCAACTACGGCGGCGCCGATATCTCGTTGCAAAGCGGCGGCGGCGTGCGCGTGCCCTTGCTGGGCAACGTGACGGCCGCCAACGTCATCGAAGTGGTGCCGTTCGGCAACATGCTCTGGCGCCTGGAGGTCACGGGCGCCGAGGTCAAGAGCATGCTGGAAGACGGCATGCAGGCCGTCTACGGCGCGGGCGGTTCGACCGGCCCGTACCCGTATGCCGGCGGGTTGCGCTGGGACGTGAACGCGGCGCAGGCCCAGGGCAGCCGCGTGACGAACATCGAAGTGCGGGACGCCGCCAGCGGCAACTGGTTGCCGCTGGACGCGGGGCGCACCTACAAGCTGTTCGTGCTGAGCTTCAACGCCACGGGCGGCGACGGCTACAAAACCCTGGCCAACGTCCCCGCCGTGCGGCGCCAGGACATCGGCGTGCTGGATGCCGACGTGCTGCAAAGCTATATCGACAAGCAGGCCAAGGACCCGGTATCCGGCCTGCCGGTACTGAACCTGCTGCCCGTCAGCCTGTACAGCACCAAGACGTACAGCGAGTGACCGCCGCGCCCCTGATCTGACCGCAGGGTCATTATTGCGCTAACCGGACGGCCCTCATATTATGCAAGGAAGTGCTTGCATAATATGAGGGCCGTCTTTTGAGTTCATCCACTGCTATCTGGCTGTTCCTGTCCGTCCAGGCCCTGGGGCTGGCTTTATGGCTGACCCTTGCGGCGCTGAACAACCGGCGCGATTTCGCCGGCGCGGCAGCCGCGGTCGGTGCCACGATGGCGATGCTGCCGCTGACGCAAGAGCCGCGCATCCCCACACCCTTGCTCAGCCGCGCACAACGCGCCCCGGCACTGCATCGGGCGGCACTGGGGCTGTTGCTGATGGTCCAGACCGCTGGCGCCGCCCTGGCCTGGGCCGGCTGCCATGCGCTGATGATCCAGGGCGATCTGGAAGCGGCCCGCCCCTGGCTGAACGGCGCGCTGGCCGCCCTGTCTGCGTGCCTGCTGGCCATGCATCTGAGCGGCTTGTGGTTTGGCTACTGGATCCGCCAGGACACGCTGCAACTGACGCACATCGCATTGCTGCTGTGGTCGTGCCTGATGTTCCTGGCCTTCAATCTGGCGGCGTGAACGTCCGGCGGGCCCGGCCCGCGTTCAGGACGTCAGCCGCAGCTGGCTGCGGGCGCCCGTGGGGCGTTCCAGGTAGACCTCTTCGGTTCGCCCGACAAACTGCGCCAGCGAAAACTCGCGCTGCGCCGTGTTGCGTGCGTCGATGCCCATCTGCGCCACCAGGCTGCGATTCTGCAGGATCTCGACCAGGGTCTTGAACACGCTGCTCACGGAACCCGGCGGCACCACCCAGCCATTGCGGCCGTCCGTGACATTCTCGGTCAGGCCGCCCACCTTGCTGACGATGACGGGTTTGCCGGCGGCCATCATTTCTCGGCAGGCAAACGAGATCGTTTCCAGCCTTGACGACAGCACGAAGCCCACGTCCAGCGCGGACAGGAACGGGCGCACGTCTTCCAGCAGGCCCGTGAACACCACCTGGTGCGTCATGCCCAGCTCGGCCACGCGCTGGCGTTGACCGTCGTCGGGCTCCTTGCCGGCGATCAGGACCACGACCTGATCACGCAGGGGATCGGGCAGCAGCGACACGGCTGCCACCATGTCCAGCCAGTTCTTGTAGCTGGCGGTGCCGGCGTTGCTGCCGACCACCAGCCGGCGCCGCATGGCGGCGGGCAGCAGCGCGGCGCGCGCCTGCTCTGCATCGCGCGCGCTGGCCGGCCGGAACTGCGTGGTATCGACCCCGTTATGCACCACCCGCAGGTCCTCGTCGCGGAATACCGAGTCCTTCATGCGGCGGAACGTATGCCCGCAAACGCAGATGACGCGGTTCGTGCCCCACTTGGCGCGCATGCGCACGCCCAGGCTGTTGGCGGTGCGGTCGGTGTGCTGGGTCAGCACGATGAACGGGCGCTTGGCGCCCATGCCCATCGTGGCCAACATGCACAGACGATGGTCGGCGGATCCGTTCACATGAATCACGTCGAACTGTTCTTTGCGCAGCAATGCGCGCAGGCGGCGCAGCGCCGTCAATTGCTGGAACGGCCGGCCCTTGAATTCCAGGTCGATCGATTGCACGCCGGGCAAGGCGTCGGCTTCGGCCAGCAAACGGCTGCTGCGGGGCGCGGCAACGGTGATCTGCGCGCGCTGGCGCAACATGCGCGCCAGCGACATGACATAGGTCGTGTGCCCGCCGCCGTCGCCCTGGTGAAAGTTGGTGTAGAGGATCTTCATGATGTCAGGCTCGAAAGCAAATGCGGGGAAAGCGGGGAAGGCGGGGATTCCGCCTGATTGAGCAAACAGCTCCAATGGCGTTTTTCGAACACGTCGTCGCCCAGCCGGCTGTCCGGCGACAAGTTGTAGACCTTGACGCCGCGCGCGCTCAGCAGCTGGCTGGCCTGGCGGAACGCGGGTTCGATATGGCCGGCGAACTGGCGGTCCAATGCCGTGGCAAGCTGCGCGCCCGCGTTTTCGTAGAAGCGCGGCCCGGCGCTGGCGGTCAGGTCCAGCCCATGCACGTACAAGGTGCGGGCGCCCATCCAGGCCAGCAACTGCAAGCCGGTGTACGCGACCGTGCCTCCGCCGAACAGCCCGCGTGCGGGGTTCAGGCTGAAACCGTGCGCGTGCTGCGGGTGATGGGCGTCGAACAGCACCAGTTCAGGGTCGCCGGCCAATTGCGCCTCAAGGGCTTCCGGGCTTGGCCGTGGCTGTAGCGCCCGTTGATGCACTTCTTCGAACAAGACCATGCGGCAACGGATGTCGTCCGCCGCGAACAGGAATGCAATCCATCGGTACACCTCGGCCGTCACGAACAGCAGCAGGTCTTGCGACAGCACTTCGGCCACCAGGTCGCGCCGCCGCTTGACGAATCCGGCGTCCAGCATCGCGTAGTAGTCAAAGCGCAGCGAGGGGTGCTGGCGGCGCAGCGCGATGGAACCATTGACGCCCATGACGGCGCGAAGATGGCATTGCGCGTAGTCGATCTGCGCGATCGACGGACCGCTCAGGATCAAGTGCGCATCACCTTCGATATTGCGCGGCACGTCGTCCATCGGCAAGGTCGCGGGACCTTTCACGCCCACCAGATCACATCCCACCAGCCGTTCGTTGCCATCGCGCCGAATTTTCACCAGGGGCCACAGCGTCTCGTTGTGCCGATAGGCCGCGGGGCGCGTATAGCGGTAAAAATATCGAAAGCCCTTGGTCAAGGGACGCGAGCGCAGCAGGCGGGGAACGAGGGCAAAACGGGGCATGAACGGTGCCACGGAAAACGCGGCGAAACCTTACGAGCGCCTGATTCTACGCAGCCCCCCGCGCCAGCGGCCGGTTAGAAACATTTGAGATGTAACTGCATTGGTGGGCGCTGTTCCCGCCCTTTTTTTGCGTGTTTTGGCGGACGCGTCGGGGGTGTCCCACATTCCGGAACAAAGCGAAATCACGCGCCCGTATTCGCACCATTTCCGTGCATGGACACCCTTTCTGCTATACCCCCGGCTTGGGCGCGGCGCCCGCCGCGCCCGTACTTTCCATTACGTTTTGCGCCAAAGCGATAGGGTATTGAAAGTGAATCACGCGGCGCCGCGAGGCCAAAGCACGGGAAAGCTCGGATGCGCCCGGTGGCCCCCACAGGACCCCGATAGCCACGCGAACATGGGACGCATCTGATATCGTTCCCCACATTCCCCCGGCTTTTCCGCAACTGACTGATGAACGCCCTTCGCCCTGACTCACCCGCCCTGCAGGACGCCATCGCCGACGCCATCAGCACGGCGACGCGTGGCGCGGGCCGCGTGAACATCCTGATCGCCGGCAAGACGGGCGTAGGCAAGAGCACGCTGATCAATGCCGTGTTCCGTGGCGAACTGGCCAAGACCGGCGCGGGCAAGCCCGTCACCCAGTCCACCCAGGCCTATAGCCGGCCCGGCCATCCGCTCACCATCATCGACACCCGTGGCCTCGAAGTCGGCGACTACGCGCGCTCGCGCCAGCAGCTGGCCGACCTGATCCAGGAGCGCGTCGCGTCCGACGACCAGGACAAGCACCTGCACGTGGCCTGGCTCTGCATCCAGGACAGCAGCCACCGCGTCGAAGACGCCGAGATCGAGCTGTGCGACATGCTGGCCAATGCCGGCATCCCCGTCATCGCGGTGCTGACCAAGGCCCGCAAGGGCAGCCCCTTCGTGGATGAGGCGCGCAAGCTGCTGCCGCGCGCCAAAGAGGTGGTGGCGGTGCGCGCGCTGCCGGAATGGATCGAAGAGCTGGATGCCGAACTGCCGCCAATGGGGCTGGACGCGCTGATCGGCGTCACCGCCGAGTACATCCCCGAAGGGCAGCAGCGCGCCTACGCCAACGCGCTGTCCACGCGCAACAAGAAGGCCCTGGAAGTAAAAAAAAAGCGGGCTGAGATAGAGGTGAATGTTGCAGCGGGCTTGGCCGCGTCGGCCGCCGCCGCGCCCATTCCGTTCTCGGACGCGTTCGCGCTGGTGCCGATCCAGGTGGGGATGATCGCCAAGATCGGCATCACCTTCGGCATGGAGCTGGACACCACCGCGATCACGACCCTGGTGACATCCACGCTGGGCGCATCCGCCGCCACCCTGATCGGGCGCTCGGTCGTATCAGGCATGCTGAAGTTCATCCCGGGCGCGGGCAGCGCGGTGGGCGGCACCATCGCCGCCACCACCGCCGGCGCCATCACCAAGCTGCTGGGCAACGCCTACGTGGCGGTGTTGTACGACTTCTGCCAGAAGAATCCCGGCAAGGACATCGACATCGGGATGATCGCGCAGGCGCTGAAGCAGCGGGTAAAGCTGTAGCGCGGCCGCGCCTGGGGCTATAACGCGGCAGCGCCCGGGCGATCAGAACGCCCTGGCCAGCGCGGCGAAGAACGCGTCGTCGTTGATCTCCACGCGCTTTTTATAGCTGGGCTTGTTTCGCGCGCTAAGGACCACGGCAACGAGCTTGTGCGCCGGGTTGATGTGGATGAACTGGCCGTAGATGCCTTCGGCCTGGAAGGCGCCCGCCAGGGCGGGGTCTTTCAATTCCGGCACCCACCACATGTAGCCATACGGTATCTCGGTATCGCCAATGCGGTAAGGCGAGCCTGCCTGCGCGACCCAGTCATCCGGCAGCAGCCGCTCGCCGTCCACCTGCCCGCCTTCCAGCACGAATTGCCCGAACCGCGCGTAATCGCGCAACGTCGCATTCATGCCGCTGCCCGAGATCGTCATGCCCCCGGGGCATTCGGCCCACCAGGTGGCGTCGGATTCCATGCCGATGCGCGACCACAAGCGGGATTGCAGGTAATCCACCAGCCGCTGCCCCGTCGCGCCTTCCATCACCGCGCTCAGCAGATATGATTCGCCCGTGTTGTAGGCCCAGGCCTGTCCGGCGGGCTGGCGCGCCGGCAGGCGTTTCATGAAATCGCGAATACCACCCGGCTGCCACCGGGTCTGGATATCCAGCAACTGGCGGCGCTCGGAAGCCGGGTCGCCGTAATCCTCATTCCACTGCACCCCCGAGCACATGCGCAGCATCTGGCGCAACGAGACCTCGCGGTACACGCCGCCCAGCTCCGCGTACCGGGTCACCGGGTCGTCAAGCGAATCGATCAGGCCTTCCTTTAACGCCACGCCCACCAGCGTGGCCGCCACCGACTTGGCCAGCGAACACGAGTTCCAGCGGGTTTCCGGCGCGATGCCACGCTGGTAGGTCTCGAACGCGACCTGCCCATCCTTCATGACCAGCAACCCCGCCACGCCATTGACCGCCAGATAGTCGTACAGGTCGAACACGCGCCCCTGATCCTGGATGCGCAGCGCCGGCAGCCCGCCGGCCCGCAGCGGCAGGTCGCGCACGCGCTTGCCGCGCGCCACGGTGTCGGACGCGAACCAACCCGGGTCGCTGGACAGCGCCAGCGTCAGCTCGTCGGGAAGCAGGGTGCCGTCGTAGAACCGCATCAGGTGCGATTTCAGGGCGGGAGTCATGGGCATGGCAGGTTCCGAATTGAATGCATGGAAGGGCGGGACGGCGCGCGGCATGCGCGCGTTAGTCGTCCCGCATCACGAAGTGTCCTGGCGCGACCTCTTGGTAGCGTCGTTGTGGCGGCGTGTAGCCGGGCGGGCGCAGCGTGTGCCGGATCTCGTCCTGCGCCAGGCTGCGCGCGGTGCGCGGCGCGCCGGGATCCGCCACCGGCACCGCGTCCAGCAAGCGCCGGGTATAGGGGTGACGCGGATCGTAGAGGACGGCGGCGCGCGAACCGATCTCGACGATTTCCCCCATGTACATCACCGCCACGCGATGGCTGACGCGTTCAACCACGGCCATGTCATGCGAGATGAACAGATAGGCCAGCCCCATGTCCTGCTGCAGCTTCAGCATCAGGTTGATTACCTGCGCCTTGATGGACACGTCCAGCGCGGACACGGCTTCGTCGGCCACCAGCAGCGACGGGCCCAGCGCCAGGCTGCGCGCGATGCAGATGCGCTGCCGCTGCCCGCCCGAGAACTCCTGCGGATACCGGGCGCCGGCGTCGCTGTCCAGCCCCACGCAGGCCAGGAGATCAGCCACGCGGGCGCGCAGCGCGTCGCCCTTGCAGACCTTGTTGACGATCAAGGGACTGGCCACGGCTGCCGCGACGGTCTTGCGCGGGTTCAGGCTTGAGAACGGGTCCTGGAACACCATCTGCACATGGCGCGCCATGGCGCCGCGGTCGCGCCGCGCCGCCGCGTGGATATCGTGGCCGTTGACCCGCACGTGGCCCGCCGTCGGCGTCAGCAGGTTCATGATGCTGCGGCCGATGGTGGACTTGCCGCAGCCGGATTCGCCCACCAGCGCCAGCGTTTCTCCGGGCTGCACGCTGAACGACACATTCTCGACCGCATGCACCATCCCGCGGTCCCGCGACAGCAGGCCGGAACCCATGCGGTAGCGCATCGTCAGGCCCTGGACTTCCAGCGCCGGCGGCGCGTCCGCGCGCACGGTGTCCGCGGTCTCGGCCGCCGCCGTCTTCACGCCCGTCTGCCGGTCGATGGCCGGGAATGGCAGCGGGCGCGCCACGGTCTTCATGGCGCCCAGGCGCGGCACGGCCGCCAGCAAGGCCCGGGTGTAGGGCTTGGCCGGCGCATCGAAAATGCGCGCGGTGGGGCCGCATTCAACCTGTTCGCCACCGCACATCACCACCATGCGGTCCGCGACTTCCGCCACCACGCCCATATCGTGCGTGATGAATAGCACCGACATCCCGTCATCGCGCTGCAATTCCCGGATCAGGGTCAGGATCTGCGCTTGGATCGTGACGTCAAGCGCCGTGGTCGGTTCGTCGGCGATCAGCAGCCGCGGCCGGCACGCCAGCGCCATGGCGATCATGACGCGCTGACGCATGCCGCCCGACAAGTGGAACGGATAGTCTTTCAGTCGCGTCGCCGCCGCCGGGATGCGCACCTTCTCCAACAGGCGCAGCGCCTCGGCCTGCGCCGCGGCCCAATCCAGGCCCCGGTGCAACATCAGCGATTCGCCCACCTGAAAGCCGATCGTGCGCACCGGGTTCAAGCTGGTCATGGGCTCCTGGAAGATCATGGCGATGTCCGCGCCGCGGATCTTGCGCATGTCGCGCTCGGGCAATGCCAGCAGGTCGCGCCCGTCCAGCAGAACGCTGCCGGACAGTTGCGTGTCGCGCGGGTTCAGCAATCGCATGATGGACATGGCCGTGACGCTTTTCCCCGAGCCCGATTCCCCGACGACCGCCAGCGTCTCGCGCGGCGCCACGTCGAAATCAAGCCCGTTGACGACCGTCTTCCACCCGCCCGCCACGCGGAATCGGGTGTGCAGGCCGGCAACGCGAAGCACGGGCGCGTTCACGCGCTCAGCCCCATCGCGGACAAGCGCAACCAGATCGTCTTGATCTGCTGGTATTGCGCCATGGCTTCCAGCCCCTTGTCACGGGCCAGCGACCCCGACCGGCGATAGCCGCCGAAGGGCGTCTTGATGTCGCCTTCCGTGAAGCCGTTGACGGCGACCGTGCCGCACTCCAGGCGGCGGGCGAAGTACATCGCGCGGTCCAGGTCGCGGGTATAGACGGTGGCGTGCAGGCCGTAGTCGGTGCCGTTGGCGATCTGCAGCGCCTGGTCCATGCTGTCCACCGGCAGCACGCCCAGCACCGGCCCGAAGATCTCTTCGCGCGCAATCGTCATTTCCGGACGCAGGTCCGCGAACACGGTGGGGCCCAGATAGTGGCCCCGCCCGTTTGGAACGCCAGCTTCCAGGACGCGCCGCGCGCCTTCCTCGACGCCCTTGGCCACGTATGCCTGCACGCGGTTGCGCTGCCCCGCGGAAATCAGCGGCCCCATGTCGGTCGCCGGATCCAGGGGATCCCCGATCACGATCTGCTTGGTGCGGGCGATGATCTTCTCCACATAGGCATCCTGGCGCGACCGCGCGACCAGCTGGCGCATGTTGGCCGAACAATTCTGGCCACCGTTCCAGAAAGCGGCCATCACGGCATTGTCGATCAGATCTTCGGTCAGGTCCGCATCGTCGAGCACGATGAAGGGGCTTTTTCCGCCCATCTCCAGCCCCACGGTCTTCAGGTTGCTGGAGCCCGCGTATTGCAGGAACAGCCGCCCCACGTCGGTGGACCCGGTGAACGACACGGAATCGATGTCGGGATGCTGGCCGATCAACCGGCCCGTCGTCTCGCCCGGCCCCGTCAGCACGTTCAGCACGCCCGCGGGGATCCCCGCTTCGATGGCCAGGGCCGCCAGGGACAGGGCGGTCAACGACGTCTCTTCGGCCGGCTTGACGATGACGGAGCAGCCGCTGGCCAGCGCCGGCGCCAGCTTCCACGTCGCCATCAGCAGCGGGAAATTCCAGGGCAGCACTGCCGCCACCACGCCGATGGGTTCGCGCACGACCATTGCGCAGTCTTCCTGGCCGGTCGGCGCAACGTGGCCATAACTCTTGTCCACCAGTTCGCCATACCACTGGAAGATGGCCGGGACCTCTTGCGTGATTTCTCGCAGGCAGTCCCGGATCGGCTTGCCGCTTTCCAGGCTTTCCATGACGGCCAACCTGACGCCGTCGCGCCGGATCAGCGCCGCCAGCTTCAGCAGCGCTTCCTTGCGCTTTTCCGGCGCGCAGCGCGACCAGACGCCACTGCGGAAAGCCCCCCGCGCCGCCGCGACCGCACGGTCCACGTCCTTCTGTCCGCAGTGGGCCAGCGTGCTCAGCACGGCGCCCGTGGCAGGGTTGGCGGTCTCGAACAGCGCGCCGTTGTCGGATGCCGACCAGTCGCCGTCAAGGAAAGCGCGGTCCGGCAGGCGCAGGCCGGCGGCGATGCGCTGCAGTTCTGCATGGCTGGGAGGGGTCAGGGCGGTATCGGACATCATTGCTCCGGGTATCAGATGGCCGCGTAGGGGCGCGAATACGCCCCCCGCAGGAAACGGTCGGCCGAGAACGGCGCCAGGTCTGTCTTGGGTTCGGCGCCGCGGGCCAGCGCGGCGAGCGTGCTGCCCACCGCGGGGCCCAGCCCGAAGCCGTGCCCCGAAAAGCCCGTGGCGATGATCAGGCCGGCGGCCGGCCAGGCCGCGTCGATCACCGGCAGCGCGTCCGGCATCACATCGATGTTTCCGGCCCAGGACTTCACGATGTCCGCCGGCGGCATGCCCGCGAACAATTCCGCGAACCGCTTGCGGTTGTCGCGCACGCGGTGCGTGTTGGGCGCGATCTCCGGATCGCGAGGCTTGATCGCCCAATCCGACTTCGGGACGGACAGGCGGGTATACAGATCGTTGACGAAGGGCTTGCCCAACCGGAACGAAAACCCCTTGCGGTTGCGCATCACTTCGCGCACGAAATAGCGCGAGGCGCGCAGCGAATCCAGCGTCAGGTCGATATCCGTGCCGGCGTCGGTGGCAATGATGCAGGAACCGTCGGGACGCTGGCGCAGGCCCAGCCCGTACCCCACGAAACAAGGCAGCCCCATGGCGGGCAGGGGCGCCGTCAGCGATACCGTGCTGCGCACGACCTTCTGGGGCAACTGCACGCCCAACCCCTGCAACAGGCGGAAGGTCTGCGCGCCCGCCGCGCAGATGACGATGGGCGCGCGCACCTGGCCATGCTCGGTCTGCACGCCGCGCACGCTGCCGCCCGCGACGTCCAGGGCGCTGACGCCGCAATCTTCCAGCACCACCGCGCCGGCGCCGACGGCCGCGCGGGCAAATGCCAGGGTCGCCAGCGTGGGTTCGGCCTGGCCATCCGATTCGGCGATGATGCCGCCTTCGGTGCGCGGCGATACCAGCGGAAACCGCGCCGACACTTCGTCGGCGCTTAGCATCCGCGTATCGCTGACCCGCCCGCCGGCCTCGGCGAGCCACGCCTCGTAGGACCGCCGCTCGGCCTCGTCCGCGCACAGGAACAGGCAGCCGCTGCGCGTCCAGCCCGTCTCGTGGCCCAGCTCGGCCCGCAGACCGGGCCAAAGCGACAGCGCCTGGGCGGCCAGGGCAAGCTCGGCCGGATCGCGGTACAGCGACCGCACGAACCCCCAATTGCGCCCCGACTGCTGCGAAGCGATGCGGTTCTTTTCCAGCAGCACCACTTTCAAGTTGGCGCGGGCCAGGTACCAGGCGGCGCTGCAACCCATGATGCCGCCGCCGATGATGACGACGTCGGCCGCGGCCGGCAGGGGTTCGCTCCTGTCCAGCAGGCGCGACACCGCGTCCGCCGGCGCATGGCGCAACAGGTTAAGCGGCGACATCGACAATGGCGTCCATATCGATCTCGACCCGGATGGCAGGATCGAACAAGCCGGCCTGCACGGTCGTGCAAGCCGGGTCCACGCCGCGGAACACCTCTGCGTATACGTCCATGACCGCGTCGTAGTCTTCGGGCCGGGCGATGTAGATGCGCACCCGGACCACATCGCGCAGCGACGCGCCCGCCTGCTCGAACGCAAATTGGGCATTGCGGAAAATCTGCTCGGTCTGCGCCCGCGCGCCATCGGCCAGCACATCGGCCACATAGTCGTAGCCCGTCGTCCCGGACAGGCGGACGTGGCCGTTCAGCGCGACGGCGCGCGCATAGCTGTAAGTGCGTTCATACTCGCTGCCCGAGTAGATGGCTTGCCGGCCGCTGCGTTCACGCGTGTTGTCGTTCATGTCGGTTTTCATCCAGGAGTGCGTCATTGGCGAGCAGGATCGCGCAAAAGGCGTTGCCCCGTCGATGTCAAAAAATCGAGGGCTGGATGCAATTAATAGAACGACGGCGGCGGGCGAGCCGGGCCGGGCGCAAAGGAGGGGGGCTGCGCGGTCATGGTTTTCCCGTAGCGTTTTCCCTGGCGCGTGGGCAAGCCCGGACCCGGTGCAGATTATTGCGGTTTCGATTCCATTTATTCGACTCGACACTGTCGAAGGCGTTGGGATTCAATCGGGTCATTCCGGGAACAGCCCGGCGCCGCGGCACGGAACCAGCGGCTTTCCAGACGAAAGGGGAACACAGGATGCAGGTGGATTTTGTCATTGTGGGCGGCGGGATTTCAGGTGCGGCAGCCGCCTACTTCCTTTCCCAGGCCGGGCGAGTGGCGCTGATCGAACAAGAGCCGCATTTCGGCTTCCATAGTTCGGGCCGTACCGCCGGCCAGTTCACCGTCGGCATTTCGGCCGACCAGATGCGCGCCATGGCCGCTGCCAGCCGGGCGTTCTTCCAGGCGCCGCCAGCGGGCTTCGCCGACCTGCCCCTGATCGAGCAACGCGGCAGCCTCACGTTGGGCCGCCACAGCCAGAAAGCCGTGCTGGACAAGCTGCACGAGCGCATCGGACAGGCGGGCGGCAACGCCGAATGGGTAGACCGGGAGCAGGCCTTGGCCCTGTTTCCCGCGCTGCTGGCCGACAAGTTCGACCTGGGCGTCCATGAGACCGACGCGCAGGACATCGACGTCAATACCCTGCTTCAGGCCTATCTGAAAGGCGCCAAGCGCAACGGCGCGGTGCTGGCGACCAATGCGCCGGTGCAGAGTATCGAGCGCCACGAAGGCAACTGGCGCATCCGCACGCAGGACGAGGACTACACCGCCGGCGTGATGGTCAACGCAGCGGGCGGCTGGGCCGACGCCATCGCCCGCATGGCGGGTGTGGCGCCCGTGGGCATCACGCCGTACAAACGCACCGCCTTCACCTTCCCGTTGCTACCGGGCTCGGAAGGGGCGCGCTGGCCGCATGTGTGCAACGCGGACTACCAGTGGTACGTCAAGCCGGAACACGGTTGCTTCATGGGTTCGCCCGCCGACGCGCAGCCGGTTGCGCCCGGCGAGGTCTATCCGGACGAACTGGACGTGGCGCAGGGCATCTACAACATCGAACAGGAAACGACGTTGCGCGTTCCGCGCCCCATCAGCGTCTGGGCGGGCGTGCGCAGCTACGTGCGTGACCGTAACCCGGTCTGCGGCGCGCGCGCCGACAGCCCTGGCTTCATCTGGTACGCCGCCCTGGGCGGTTGCGGCGTGCTGACCTCTCCCGCGATGGGGCAGGCGGTGGCGGCGCTGGCGCAAGGCCAGGCGCTGCCCGATGCGCTGCGCGCGCAAGGCCTGACGCCCGAGGCGCTGTCGCCCGACCGCGCCACGCTTGCATCCGACTGATTCCGGCATAGACCAACCAGCACAACCACAACGGGGAAACGGAAGCCATGATCCACCATAAGCTCTCCAAACGCGACTTCCTGAAATTGTCGGCCACCGCCGGCACGCTGCTGGCGGCGCCCGCCTGGGCGCAATCGGCGCCGACGCCGCCCGCCGCGCCGCGCGGCCAGGTGATCGCCGGCATTTCACAAGAACCCACGGTATTCAACCCGCTGATGCCGGGCAGCGAAGTCGACCAGGGCGTCTGGTGGCAGCTGTTCAGCCCCTTGTGGTTCATCGACGGGCAAGGCAATACCGTGCCGGACCTGGCGCGCGAGGTGCCGTCGGTTGCCAACGGCGGGCTGTCGGCCGACGGGCTGGTCTGGAAAGTGAAGCTCCGTGCGGGCGCGACCTGGCACGACGGCAAGCCGTTCACCGCGCGCGACGTGAAGTACACGCTGGAATTAATCAATAACCCGGCGTTCCGCGCCCGCAACCGCGTCGGCCATTCCCTGGTGCGCGACATCACCGTGGTCGCGGACGATGAGATCCACTGGCGCATGGAAAGCAGCTTCACGCCCTACATGTCCGTGTTGTCCCAGACCTTCATGGTGCCGGAGCACATCCTGGGCACGGCCGCCGATCCCAATACCGCGCCGTATAACCAGGCGCCCGTCGGCACCGGCCCCTTCCGCTGGGGCGCGCGCCGCGCCGGCGACCACATCCAGCTGGAACGCAACCCGGCCTACCATGGCCAGGGCCCCTATCTGCTGCGGGTGATCTTCAAGTACATCCCCGACCAGACGATGCTGTATACGCAGTTCCGTAGCGGGCAGATCGACTATTTGGGCTTGTCCGGCATTCAGCCCAGCTTCGAACAAGAGGCGGCCAAGCTGCGCGGTGCGCGCATCATGCCGGTACCCACCCCATTCATCGAGCACGTCGCGTTGAACCTGGGTTTCGCCCCGTTCGCGGACAAGTCCGTGCGCGAAGCCCTGTACCTGGGCATGAACAAGGAAGCGCGCATCAAGGCCATCTATCAGGGCCGGCCGCTGCCGACGGAATCCTATGTGCCCAAGGGCCACTGGGCCTACAACGACGCACTGCCCGCGCACCGCTACGACCCGAAGGCCGCCCGCGCTTTGCTGGATGCGGCTGGCTGGGTGCCGGGCAGCGACGGCATCCGCGTGAAGAACGGCCAGCGTCTGGCCTTCTCCAATTCCACGACGGCGGGCGCGCAAGCGCGCGAGCAATCCCAGCAGTTGCTGATGCAGGACTGGCGGCAGATCGGCGTGGAGATGACCATCGAAAACATGCCCGCCGCCGTCATCTGGGGCAATTTCTGGCAGAAGTCGCAATACCAGTCGGTGATGGTGGCGTCCAACTTCCTCCAGGGCAGCGACCCCGACGTGACCGCACGCTTTTCCAGCGCGTCGATTCCTGCCAAGGGCGGTAGCGGCCTGAACACCTACCAATACCAGAATCCGGAAATGGACCAGTTGCTGTTGCAGGGCACCCGGGAATTCAACCTGGACGAGCGCAAGCGCATCTATCATCGGATCCAGGAGATCGTCAGGAGCGACCTGGTGCTGTTGCCCGTTTCCCAAACGGTCATCATTGAAGCCGTCAAGGACAAGCTCGTCGGCTACGAAAACAATATCAACAGCTCATCCAACTGCTGGAACATGCGCAGCTGGTACTGGGCAAGCTGACGGGCCGGAACCTCCAGATGACCCAATACCTGCTTAAGCGCGGCGGCCAATCCCTGGTGCTGCTGCTGTTGGTTTCGCTGATCGGCTTCGGCATCCTGTACCTGTCGCCCGGTGGCCCGCTGTCGCAGCTGGCGCAATCGTCGAACATGGCGCAAGAGGATATCGACCGCCTGACCCGCAGCATGGGGCTGGACCGCCCCTTCCTGATCCAGTACGGAGACTGGTTGCTGCGCATGGTGCGTGGCGACTGGGGCGCGTCGTACCGGGACGGCATCGGCGTGCTGGCCACCATCGGATCGCACATCGGGGCGACGTTGTCGCTGATGGCGGTGTCCACCGTCATCGCCGCGCTGCTGGGCGGCATGATCGGCATCTGGGGCGCGGTCCGCCGGCATTCCCTGATGGACGCGCTGTCGTCGGTGGGCGCGATGATCGCGTTGTCCATCCCGACATTCTGGTTCGGCCTGATGGCGATCTACCTGTTTTCCATCAAGCTGGGCTGGCTGCCGGCCGGCAACCAGCAGACGTTCGGCGACGGTTCGTTTCTGGACCTGGCGCACCACATGATCGCGCCGGTCATGGTGCTGGCGCTGGTCGAGACCGCGGTGTGGGCGCGCTTCATGCGTTCGTCCATGATCGAGACGCTGGAGCAGGATTACATCCGCACCGCGCGCGCCAAGGGCGCGGGCGGCCGCGCCATCATCCTGTCGCACGCGTTGCGCAATGCGCTGCTGCCCATGATCACCCTTGTCGGGCTGCAATTCCCCACCTTGCTGGGCGGCGCGCTGATCACCGAAACGGTCTTCAGCTGGCCCGGCATGGGCCGCCTGTTCTTCGATTCGCTTGAGTACCGCGACTACCCCGTGGTGATGGGAATTCTGATGCTGTCCGCCATCATGGTGATGCTGGGCTCGCTGCTGGCCGATGTGCTGTACGCCATCGCCGACCCTCGTATCCGGATGGATTGAGCATGATGAAAGCTCCTGGAATTCCCGAAACGGCCGCGGCGGGCGCGCCGTACTGTCCACCGGGCGGCCTGCGTGCCGGCTGGCGCCGCGTGACCCGCCACAAGCTGGCGGCGGCCGGCGCCGCCACCCTTGTCCTGATGATTCTGCTGTGCTTCGCGGGGCCGCTGGTCCTGAAGCTGGACGCCAGCTATATCGACGTGCTGAACCGCTTTGCCCCGCCGCTTACGGGCGGCCACCTGCTGGGCACGGACGAACTGGGGCGCGATGTGCTGGCCCGCCTGATGGCCGGCGGGCGGATCTCGCTTGTGATTGGATTCGCGGCCATGCTGATTTCGGTGGTGATCGGCACCCTTGTGGGAATGGTCGCCGGCTACCGGCGCGGTTTCGTGGGCGCCCTGCTGATGCGCTTTGTCGACGCCATGCTGGCGTTCCCGACCATCTTCCTGATCCTGGCCCTGGCCATGCTGGTCAAGCCGGGCATTGTCTCGACGACCATCCTGATTTCGGCCACCTGCTGGATGGAAGTGGCGCGTTTGGTCGAAGGCCAGTACCGGTCGCTGCGCAACACGGAGTACGTCGCCGCGGCCCGGACCGCAGGCGCTTCGGGCCTGCGCATCATGGTCGTCGAACTGCTGCCCAATGCCATGGGCCCGATCATCATCGTCGCCACGCTGAACGTGGCGCGCGCCATCCTGCTTGAATCCTACGTCAGTTATCTGGGCTATGGCATCCAGCCACCGGTCGCCAGCCTGGGCAACATGCTGAACAACGCCCAGATCTACCTGACATCGGCGCCCTGGCTGGCGATCGTGCCCGGCGTGGCGATCGCGCTGACCGTGACCAGCGTGAATTTCATGGGCGAAGGGCTGCGCAATATACTCGAGCCGCGCAGCCAGTGACGAATGCCACGGGCGCGCCAGCCGGTACCCCTTGATCCGAGCCGAGCCTAACCCCCAAGCCCTGGAGAATGGGATGCACCGACGCCTGCCCTCGCTGAACGCGCTACGCTGCTTTGAAGTCGTGGCGGCCCATACCAGCGTCAAGAAGGCCGCCCAGATCCTGAATGTCAGCGAAAGCGCGGTCAGCCGCCAGGTGCGCATCCTGGAAGAACAATTGGGGCAAACGCTGTTCCTGCGCACCCATAGCGGCCTGGAGATCACCGAGGCCGGGCGCAAGCTGGCCACCACGGTGAAAGAAGCGTTCGACCATATCGCCAACGCCATCGACCCCACGCACACCGACCAGGACATCGTCACGCTGCGGGTGATCCCCACCTTCGCGCTGCGCTGGCTTTTCCCCCGGCTGCGGCGCTTCCACGAGCAGTACCCGATGATCAAGGTCGTGGTGCGCACGCGGCTCAACGACATGACGGCCGACGAGACGGATTCCGACTTGGGGATCCGTTACGCGCTGGGCAATTTTTCGCACGAAGACGCCACCGAGCTCTACGCCGAATGGATCGTGCCGGTGTGCGCGCCCGGCCATATCGATGCGGCCGACCCCGAGCGCGGCTTGCAGGAATCCACGCTGCTGCATCCTCTGCCGGATCACCAGGACTGGATCACGTGGTCCGAGAAGACCGGCATCGACCTATTCACCCGAGGCGGCCTGGATTTCGACGCGCTGGACATGGCGTTGAGCGCCGCCGAGGCCGGCCTGGGCGTGGCCATCGCGGACGTCGTGCTGGCCGATCAAGCCATCCGGGATGGCCGGGTCGTCGTGCCGCTTCGCCGCGCGGTACCTACCGGCGTGTCGTATTACCTGGTGCGCCAACCCGCGCTGCGCCATCGCAGGCAGGTCAAACTGGTGGAAGACTGGATCGTCAGCGAGCTGGTGGAATCCAAGGCCATCATCGCGTCCTACGCCTAGCGCCTGTCGCGCCCTGCGGAAACCCCGCTCGGCGCGCCCCCACCAACCGGCGTCAAACAGGGGCCGACCCCGCATTCCGGGCCCCAACCCGGCGCCGACAAGCCTATACTTTTCTCACCATCGGGCGCGCTGCGACGCGCCATCGGCCCGATGCCCTCCACGCCGCGCGTCGGATGTTCCATCACGCAAGCCGCCCTTGGCGCGCTGCGTCGGGAGAACGCCATGACCCGTAAATACATCGACTGCCGCGAGTACCCGAGCGAGATGAACTGCTCGGTGGCGCTGGCGGCGGATTCCGACGATGAATTGCTGGAAGCCGCCGTGCAGCATGCCACCACGGTGCATAAGCACACGGATTCACCGGAACTGCGCACGCAGCTCAAGGGCATGTTCCATGACGGCTCGCCGCCGGCGGAAGCGCCGGCCCGAGTTTGAGGTTTGACGGCGCGGGGCTCATTCCGGCGGGATGTCCTCCGGCCTCACCGCCCGGCCCAACAGCCATCCCTGGCCGACGGCCGCCGGTTGGCGCGCCGACAGATATTGCGCTTGGGCTTCGGTTTCGATGCCTTCGACGATCAGCCCCACGCCCAACGCGCGCGAGATATCGATGACATGGTCAATGATGAGCGTGCCCGCCGGTTCCGCGCCGATGGCCTGCGTGAAACGGCGGTCCAGCTTGATGGC
Source organism: Achromobacter sp. MYb9 (assembly GCF_002975275.1). Lineage (GTDB taxonomy): Bacteria > Pseudomonadota > Gammaproteobacteria > Burkholderiales > Burkholderiaceae_B > Achromobacter. The sequence continues at coordinate 42,242 of NZ_PCOQ01000018.1, forward strand.
GTCGGCCTGCATTTCGGCCAGGTAGTTCAAGTTGGAATTTCCGGTGCCAAAGTCGTCGATCAGGATACGGAACCCCTGGCGCTGCAAGGTCCGGACGATGCCCCGCACGTGACCGTCCGACAGCGGCGAGCCTTCGGTGATTTCCAGCGCCACGCGCGGCGGGGCAATGCCTTGTTCGTTCACGGTGCGCAGCAGGAAGTCGGGGTAGGCATCGTCCTGAAGGTCTTGCGCCGACACGTTGATGCTGACGTAGAACCCGGCGGCGTCCCGCAGCCGGCCGGCAAGATCCTGCAGCGCTTGCTGCGTCACCACGCGGGACAACTCGCGGCCCAGGCCCATCTCTTCGGCCAACGGCACGAACAGCGCGGGAGGCACCTCCGATCCGTCGCGCGCCCGCCAGCGCGCCAGCGCCTCGACGCCGACCAGGCGGCGCGTCGACAGCTCGCGCAGCGGCTGATAACGGACTTGCACGCCGCCGCGGCGGATGGCTTTGCGCAGCGCGGCCCGCTCGCTCTTGGCCTGCTGACGCCACAACACGCACAGGCCGGCCAGCAAGCCCCCTGCCAGCGCGCCCGTGCACGCCAGGATCAGCGCGGGCAACGTGAACCAGTCATGCGAGCTGACGCGCGACACCGCGCATGTATCGGAGGTCGCGGGCGGGGCGCATTCCGCGATCAGGCGCTCGGCCCGCAAACTGTTTTCAGACGGGCTGTCGCCGCGATAGAGCGCCAGGCCGTCCGTACGGCCAAAGCGGCGGAAAACATGCGCGCCGTCGCGGGTCATCACCAGGGCATCGATCCCTGAACCGGGCTCCGGGAACCCATCGAAGGCGCCCGGCGCCGTGAACACGATCACGTCGTTGCGTGCCGCCATGTCCCCGATGATGCGGCGGTCGATGATATTGGCGGCCCCGGTCCACAAGGAGGTTCCGGTGCTTGTGGTGAAGGTGGCGGGGGGCAGGGCGTGGGGCGCGGCCAGCACGCCCCACGCAGCGGAACACACCAGCATGCCGTCGCTCAGGCGGCCAATGTCACGCAGGAACGTCGCATTGAACAGCAGCACCCGCAACGTGGCCACGTCGGACTCCGAACACAGGTCGGCGCTATGCGTGGCCGCCTGGATGAGGCGTTGGCTTTCCTGGGTCACGCGCACGGCGTGCGCCAGCAGCCGCGTATTGTGCCCGGCAAGCCTGTCGTCGACCTGGTTGACTTCGATCAGACGTCCGGTTGCCAGTCCCGCCAGGAAACCCAGCGTCGACATCGACAGGACTGCAGCCGCAATTCGGAAACGTGACATCAAGGAAGGGGACGCTGGCACCGCGCGTATCCACGACGGAGAACAGCGCGTAAGGCAATGTAACCGGAACCCGTCCTTCCACCCAGAAAAAAACGCCCATCATCGGCAACGGGCGTCTCTTTTTAGCGAAAACTGCCCGAGCCTAGCGTTGCGCCAGGGCGGGCTGGCCGCTGCGGGCCGTGCGCACCACGTTGAACAGGTTCTTGGGGTCCTGCAAGTGCGGCGCCACTTCAATGCAAGCGCCGATGCCGTGCCGGGCCGCGCTATCGCGCAGCCAACGCAGGGCCGAAAAGTCTTCCAGCGCAAAGCCGACCGAGTCAAAGATGGTCACGTCGGCAGCGCTTTGGCGGCCGCCGCGCTGGCCGGTCAGGACACGCCACAGCTCCGTCACGGCGAAGTCAGCGGGCATCTGTTGCAGATCGCCTTCAATACGCGTCTGCGGTTCGTATTCGACAAATACCGGGCCCATGCGCAGCACGTCGGCATGCAGTTCCGTCTTGCCCGGGCAGTCACCGCCCAAGGCATTGATGTGCATGCCGGGCTTGACCATGTCGGCCGTCAGAATGGTGGCGTAGGCCTTGTCGGCCGTCACCGTGGTGACGATGTCGGCGCCCTGCACGGCCTGGGCCGTGCCGTCGAAACGCACCACGCGCAGGGACGGCGCGACGGCGGCCAGGTTGCTTTCCAGCTTGCGCGTGGCCTCGGGGTCCACGTCATAGACGTGCAGCGTGTCGATGCCAAGGATGTAATGGAACGCCAACGCCTGGAATTCGGCCTGCGCGCCGTTGCCGATCAGCGCCATCGTGCGGGAATCCGGCCGGGCCAGGGCGCGCGCGGCCAAGGCAGAGGTCACGGCGGTGCGCAAGGCGGTGGTCAGGGTCAGTTCGCTGATCAGCAGCGGTTCGCCCGTGCTGACTTGCGCCAGGGCGCCGAAGGCCATCACGGTCGACAGGCCGGCCAGCGGGTTGCCAGGGTGGCCGTTCACGAACTTGAAGCTGTAGAGCTCGTTGTCGGCGGTGGGCATCAGTTCGATGACGCCGGCGGCGGAATGGCTGGCCACGCGTGGGCATTTATCGAATTCCTGCCATCGCAGAAAGTCGGCCAGCACATAGTCCAGCAGGGCGGTGAAGACCTTGCGCGGCCCTTGCAGGGCCACGATGTTGGCTACGTCCGAAGTCGTCAGCAGTGTCGTCAAAATGTTCTCCCCTAGTTATGGAATAGAAATTCTGGCGGACGGCCAAACCAATTCATAGTGACAACATTCAATACGAAACGCTAAGATTCTGGCAATACGACAGCAATATTTAGCACTTTTCACAATGGACACGTTAGACCAGAGTCTGCTGGGGCTGTTGCGCGCCAATGCCCGCTTATCGGTCGCCACGCTGGCGAAGAAGCTGGATGTGTCGCGCGGCACCATCGACAACCGCATCCGCAAACTGGAAGAGCGGGGCATCATCGTCGGCTATACCGTGCGGTTGCGCCCCGAGGTCGAAACCGAAGACATCGTGGCCTGGATGAGCATCGCCGTCGAAGGCCATGAAACCCGCAAGATCGTGAACCTGCTGATGGGCGAACCCAGCGTCGCCGGCCTGCACGACACCAACGGCCGCTGGGACCTGCTGGCCGAATTGCGCGTGCCCACCATCGAACAGTTGTCCGAAGTGCTGGACCGCCTGCGCACGCTGAAGGGCATTTCAGCCACGGAAACCAGCATCCACCTGAAGACGTTCAAAGCGTTCTAGGGCGCAGGCGCCCGCCGGAAATAGCGGGTAAACCCCATATAGAACTTTGCATGCCGTCTATCAGCTGGCGTTATGCCCGCCCCCGGACGCGGGGCCGCCCCTCCCGCAAAATATCAATCCAATCAGCGCCTTAGCGGCAGCGGGCACGCGTACCGCCCCGCGTCGCGGCGGTGTCCCCTCCGCTATCGGATTTCGGCACGCGCATGCATGCTTGCAGGCTGAAATTTTCCGGAGATTGACACCATGAGCCACGCCACCCCCGCCCGAAAAATGGGCTTGGCGGTCGCCCAGATGGGCGCCGTGAACCTTGCCGATACCCGCGCCACCGTGGTGCGCCGGATGGTCGAGATGATGCGCGAGGCCGCCGCCCGGCAGGCGGAATTCGTCGTATTCCCCGAGTTGGCATTGACGACGTTCTTCCCGCGCTATTGGATGGAAGACGCCGAGGCCGTGGACCGCTTCTTCGAAAAGACGATGCCCAACGCCGACGTGCAGCCGCTGTTCGACACCGCCCGCGAACTCGGCATCGGCTTTTATCTGGGCTATGCAGAACTGACGCCGGAAGGCCGTCAGTTCAACACGGCCATTCTGGTGGACCGCCGCGGCAAGATCATCGGCAAGTACCGCAAGATCCATCTGCCGGGCCATTCGGACCACAAGGTTGGCGCGCCCTTCCAACACCTGGAGAAGAAGTTCTTCGAAGTAGGCGACCTGGGCTTCGGCGTGTGGGAAACCAACGACGTCAAGATCGGCATGTGCCTGTGCAATGACCGGCGCTGGCCCGAAACGTACCGGGTAATGTCACTGCAAAGCGCGGAATTGATCGTGCTGGGCTATAACACGCCGTCGCTCAACATCCATTGGAACGAGCCAGCGCACCTGCGCACCACCACGCACGAGATCGTCCTGCAAGCCAGCGCCTACCAGAACGCGGTGTGGGTCGGCGCCGCGGCCAAGTGCGGTCACGAAGATGGCCACCACATGATTGGCAGTTCGATGATCGTGGCGCCTTCCGGCGAGATCGTGGCGCGCGCAAGCGGCGAAGAAGACGAAGTCATCACGGCAAAGATCGACCTGGGCATGGGCCAGCTATTTCGCGACCACGTCTTCAATTTCGCCAAACACCGCAGCCCGCACCACTACAAGCTGATCACGGAGCGCACGGGCGCCGGCGACCCGCTGCCGGTGGCGCCGATCGAATAAGGCGCGGTGCTAGACTGCCTGCGGCCCTTTGATTGATTGACCCCTTTCAGGCAGTGATCCCATGCGCTTCATCGACACGGAACAGACCCGGGACGCCCTGTCCTTTGACGCCGTCATCCCCGCCTTGCGCGAGGCTTTCCGCGACGGCGCGACGGTGCCCGGGCGGCATGTCCACGCCATTCAGTCCGGCACGGCCCATGGCACGTCGCTGATCATGCCGGCCTGGAGCGAGCGTGGCTATTTTGGCGTGAAGATCATCAACATCTTTCCCGAAAACACGCACCTGGGCCTGCCGGGCCTGCACGCGACGTACAACCTGTACAGCGCCAGGACCGGCGTGCCCATCGCCCAGGTGGACGGCGATATCGTCACCGTCTACCGCACGGCCGGCGCCGCCGCGCTGGGCGCGGACTACCTGGCCCGCCCGGACGCCAGCACGCTTCTGATCGTGGGTTCGGGCCGCATCGCCGGGCTGGTGGCGCAGGCCATGCGCACGGTGCGCCCCATCCAGCGCGTGCGGGTGTGGAACGTGCGAGCCGCGGGCGCCGAAGCGCTGGCGCAAGGCTTGCGCGAACAGGGTTTCGACGCCCAGGCCACGACCGACCTGGAAGCGGCCGCTCGCGACGCGGACATCATCAGCTGCGCCACCTTGTCCACGGTGCCGCTGATCCAGGGCGCATGGCTGCGCCCCGGCACGCACCTGGACCTGATCGGCAGTTTCAAACCCGAAATGCGCGAGACCGACGCCGCCTGCTTCGACGGCACGACCGTCTATGTGGATACCGACGAGGCGCCGACCAAATCGGGCGACCTGCTATCCGCGTTCGAGGCCGGCGTGTTGACGCGCGAGGCCATCCAGGGCGACTTGCGCCAGTTGACGACGGGGGAACGCCCGGGCCGGCGCAACGCGCAAGAGATCACGGTGTTCAAGGCGGTGGGCAGCGCGCTGGAAGACCTGACGCTGGCCACGCTGGTCTATGAAGCGGTGCAAGCATCAGATAGCGCCAAGGCCTCGTAGACACCGATGTGACGGGTGGCGCCGCATTGGCAGGCCCGCCCGTCTCAACGGAGACGCGCAGGTTGCGTCAACCGCCGGCTAATTCCATGGGCAGGTGTTCGCGCATGGTTTCGATGAAGCGGCGCAGCCGCGCGGGCTGGAAACGAGAGGGCGCATAGACCAGGGACACCGGCAGCGGGTCCGCCTGCCATTGCGGCGCCAGATGCACCAGCCGGCCCGCCGCCAGGTCTTCCTGCATGGCCCACGCCGACCCCAGCGCCACGCCCAGTCCCAGCACGGCCGCCTTGCGCAGCGCATGCAAGCCATCGGTGGACAGCCGCGGCTGGATGCCGAAACGTTCGGCGTCGCCCGACCCGCAATGCGTCAGGCTGACTTCGGTGCGGTAGAACGTGCGCAGCGCCAGCCAGGGCAGGCGCGCCAACTCGGCGGGCCGTTGCGGCACGGGCGCGCCTTGCAGCAAGGCGGGCGACGCGACGACGATGCGCGGAACGTCGCCCAGCTTCACGGCGATCACCGACGGGTCGGTGACCGCCCCCACGCGGATCGCGCAATCCACGTTCTCGGCGATCAGGTCGGGCATGCGGTCGTGCAACAGCCATTCCACCCTCATGTTCGGATACTGCTGCAGGTACCTTGCCAGCGGCTCGACGAACTGGTCCTGACCGAAGGCATGCGGCGCCACTACGCGCAGCGTGCCGATGGGTTCATCGCCCGCGCCCCGCACCTCGCTTTCAAACGACTGCCAGGTGGCGATCAGGTCCTTGGCGCGCTCATAGCAGCGCTGGCCATCTTCCGTCAGGCGGATCGCATGGGTGGACCGCTGCAGCAGCCGCACGCCCATCGTGCGTTCCAGCAACTGCAACCGCCGGCTGACCGTGGGCTGCGTGCCCCCCATCTGCGCGGCGGCGGCCGACAGGCTGCCCGCCTCGACGATGCGCACGAAAGTTTCGATCAGCAGGAGGCGGTCGGTGCCGGCCGCGGCGTTCAGGGCTGAGGTGGTCATACGTCTATCGTATAACGGATGTACCTTGGGATCGGCTACCAAAACCGGGGCGCGGCGCCCAGAATCCGTTCCGTACCTGATCCATCGGATAGCCAACATGACCTCCCGGACTTCTCCCGCTGCCCTGTCCCGCAGCCTGGTTCTTCTTCTTGCCGTCGGCGCTGGCCTGGCGGTTGCGTCCCTGTATTACAGCCAACCCATGCTGGGCGTGCTGGGCGCGGACATCGACGCCAGCGCCGCGACGTTGGGCTGGATTCCCACGCTGACACAGCTGGGCTATGCCTTTGGCATTCTGCTGCTGGCGCCGCTGGGCGACCGCCACGACCGCAAGCACATCATTCTGATCAAGGCGGCGGTGCTGAGCCTGGCGCTGCTGGCGGCCGCCGTGGCGCCGTCCATCGGCCTGCTGCTGGCGGCCAGCTTCGCCGTGGGCCTGTCGGCCACGCTGGCGCAAGACATCGTGCCGGCCGCCGCCCACCTGGCGCCGGCCGAATCACGGGGCAAGATCGTCGGCACCGTCATGACCGGCCTGCTGCTGGGCATCCTGCTTTCGCGGGTGGTCAGCGGTTTCGTGGCCGAACAGTTCGGCTGGCGCGCGATGTTCGTCGCCGCGGCCGTGACCATCGTGGCGCTGGGCGTGGCGCTCTGGCGCGGCCTGCCGCGTTTCGTCCCCACCACGCAACTGGCTTACCGTGCCCTGCTGGGCTCGCTTGCGACCCTGTGGCGTCAACATCCGGCGCTGCGCCGCGCCGCCATGGCGCAAGGCTTGCTGTCTTTGGGTTTCAGCGCGTTCTGGTCGACCCTGGCCGTGATGCTCCACGGCGCGCCGTTCCACCTGGGCGCGGGCGCCGCAGGCGCGTTCGGCCTGGCGGGCGCGGCCGGCGCCCTGGCCGCGCCGCTGGCCGGCCGGGTGGCCGACACGCGGGGTCCGCAAGCCGTCGCCAGCCTGGGCGCCGGGCTGACCATGGTGTCGTTCGCCGCGATGTTCCTGTTGCCGCTGCTGCCGCCGCATGCCGCGCTGTGGTTGATCGCGGGCAGCGCCATCGGGTTCGACCTGGGCATTCAGACGTCGCTGATCGCGCATCAAAGCATCGTCTACGGCATCGACCCCGCCGCCCGCAGCCGGCTCAACGCCATCCTGATGACGGGCGTGTTCATCGGCATGGCCGCCGGCGGCGCGCTGGGCAGCCTGGCGCTGGCCCAATGGGGCTGGACTGGCGTTACGTTGGTGGCAACCGGCGCGGCGGCCGCGGCGCTGGCCCTGCGGGTGTGGCCAGGCGTCTGCCGCAACCGCACCGCCAGCCGCTGCGCGGCATAAGCGCCTAGGCCAGCACCGACACCGTCTGCACGTTGGTGTATTCCAGCAGTCCGTCCAACGCGTTCTCCACGCCCACGCCGGACTGCTTGTGGCCGCCAAAGGCCACGTTTGGCGACATGACATGGATGTGGTTGATCCACACCGTGCCGGTTTCCAGCCGACGGGCGATGGCCTGCGCCCGGGCCACATCACGGGACCAGACCGACCCGCCCAGCCCATACTCGGTGTCGTTGGCGCGGCGGACGGCCTCGTCGACGTCGCGGTACTTCAGCAAGGGCAGCACCGGGCCAAACGCCTCTTCCACCACGCTGCGCGCATCATCGGGCGGGTTGTCCAGGATGGTGACCGGCACGAAATAGCCCTTGCCCTCGGGCACGTCTCCGCCCGTCAGAAAGCGCACGCCGGTGCGGTGGGCATCGGCGATCAACTCCTTCACGCGCTCGTATTGGACCCGGTTCTGGATCGGGCCCAGCCCCGTGCCGGGCTGCGCGCCGTCGCCCACCACCACCCCGGCCGCGACCGTTGCCAGCGCATCGGCGAAGGCGTCGTAAATGGACTCGTGCACGTACAGGCGCTTGGTGGCCAGGCAATACTGCGACGAATTGCGGAACGCGCCCCAGAACAGCTTGGCCGCCGTGTCTTTCACGTCCACATCGGGCAGCACGATGGCGGCGTCGTTGCCGCCCAGTTCCAGGGTCACGCGCTTCAGACGCGCCGAGGCGCTTTGCATCACGCGGCGGCCCGTGACCGTCGACCCGGTGAAGGCGATCTTGTCGATACCCGGATGCTCGGTCAGCCACGGCCCCAGACGGTCGCCGCCACTGATCACGTTCAGCACGCCGGGCGGCAACACATCGCGGAACAGCTCGCCCATCTTCAGCGAAGTCAGCGGCGTGTACGGCGAAGGCTTGAGCACCACCGTGTTGCCCGCCAGCAGCGCGGGCGCGATTTTCCAGATGGCCAGCGTCATCGGGAAGTTCCAGGGCGAGATCGCCGCCACTACACCGATCGCGACGCGCCGCGTTTCAAACAGATGGCCCGCGCCGTCGTCATAGCGGTCCACCGGCAGCTCGCGCGCGGCAAATTCGCGCAGCCACACGACGCACCGGCCCACTTCCGACCTGGCGTCCGCATGGGGCTTGCCTTGTTCACGCGTCAACAGGCGCATGAACCCGTCGGCATGCGCCTCCAGGCGGTCCGCCATCGCACGCAAGGCCTGCTGGCGCTCGGCGATGGGCCGGTCGCGCCACGGGCCGAACGCGGCGCGCGCGGCGGCGATCGCGGCGTTCAATTGTTCGAGCGACGCGTCGGGCGCCGCGGCAATGCGCGCCTCCGTGGCCGGGTTCAACACATCGAAGGTCTGCGCGGAAGACTCGCCGCGGCCGTCCAGCGTCATCGTGTAATCGGAATCCAGATTCAACGTCATGGGTGATTAGCCTGAGAAGAGGTGATAGAGGCCGCATCGGCGCCGAGCGCACCGGGGGTAAGCAACAGCCGTCCCACGACGCGCCCCGCAGCCAGGTCGGCCAGGGCGGATTGCGCATCGTCCAGGCACCGGCATGCCGTGGGAATGGCGCGGGGTTTGCGCTCGCGCACCAGCGTCATCAGCGCCTTGAGTTCGTCCAGGTTTCCAATGTAGGACCCTTCGATGCTGATGGCGCGCATGGGGATCAGCGCGGGCGACACGGTAAGTTCGCCGCCGAACAGGCCAACCAGGATCAACTGCCCGCCTTTGGTCAGCAGGTCCATGCCTTGCTGCACGGTCGCCGCCGCCCCCACGCAATCGATCACTGCCCAGACGGCGCCAGCCGCCTGCCGCACCTGATCCGGCGCATCCGTCGCACGGGCATCCACCGCCGCGTGTGCCCCGGCCGCCAGCGCCGCGCCCCGTCGCGCGCCGTCGGGCTCCAGCACGACGACATTCCGGCAACCCAGCGCGCACAGCAAGGTAACGCACATCAGGCCCAGGCCGCCCGCGCCCACCACCACGACGCTCTCTTCTTTCAACACCTCGGCCGGGATCTTCTGGATGGCGCTGTACGTCGTCAGTCCCGAACAGGCATAGGGCGCGGCCTGGGCGGGCGACAGGTCGCCGATGCCGACCAGATAGCGCGCGTCCGGCACCATGATGTGATCGCTATAGCCGCCCGGCCGGAAGATGCCCAGGAACCGCGGCGCGGCGCACAGGTTTTCGCGGCCGCGGCGGCACACCTTGCATTCGCCGCAACCAATCCACGGGTAGACCAGAAAGCGTTGCCCTGGCCGCACATCTGGCGCATCGGGACCGGCCGCGACGACTTCGCCCACGGTTTCATGGCCCAGCGTCAACGGCAGCGTCACGCCACGCTGCGCCATGCGCAGGCGCTTCTCGCCCCCCAGGTCGTAAGCGCCTTCCCAGGTATGGATATCGGTGTGGCACACGCCCGCCGCCAGCACCCGCAACAACACCTGTGCGCCGGCCGGGGCCGGCGTTGGACATTCATGACGGGCCAGCGGCTCGCCGAACGCCGCAACGTCGTAGCTGATCATTCCGCGCCTCCGGCGGCTTTGGCCAGCGCGCAGCCGCCCTTGTCCAGCGGACGGAACGCCACGTCGCCGGGGATCATGGCGACCTGCTTGTAGAGGTCCCATTCCCCCTTGGATTCCTCGGGCTTCTTCACCTGGAACAGGTACATGTCGCGCACGACGCGGCCGTCCACGCGCAGCGTGCCGTTTTTAGTCATGAAGTCGTTGACGGGCGTCTCGCGCATCTTCGCCATGACCGCGTCGGCGTCTTTGGTGCCTGCGGCCTTCACGGCGTTCAGGTAGTGCGTGACCGCGCCGTACGTGCCCGCCTGCGTCATGGTGGGCTTGCGGCCCACCTTGTCCTGGAAGCGTTGCGACCAGGCGCGCGTGGCGTCGGTCTGATCCCAGTAGAAGGCCTCGGTCAGCAGCAGCCCCTGCCCCAACGGCAAGCCGATGGACTTCACGTCTGATAGAAACGCCAGCAACGCCACCAGCTTCTGCGGGCTGCCCGGGCGCCCGATGCCGAAGTCGGCCGCCTGTTTGATGGCGCTGATGACGTCGTTGCCGCCCAGCGCCAGGCCGATGATGCCGGCCTTGGAGCTTTGCGCCTGCAACAGATAGGAGCTGAAATCCGGCGAGTTCAACGGCGAGCGCACCGCACCCAGCACTTTGCCTCCCTTTTTTTCGATGACGGCCGACGCGTCGCCCTGCAAGGCGTAGCCGAACGAATAATCCGCCGTCAGGAAGTACCAGTTCTTTCCGCCCTGGTCCGTCACCGCCGCGCCCGTGCCGTTGGCCAGTGCGTAGGTGTCGTAGGTCCAGTGCACCGTGTAGGGCGAACACGCCTTGCCCGTCAGCTCCGACGTGGACGCGCTGGTCACCATGACGACTTTCTTCTTTTCCCGGCCCAATTCACTGATGGCCAGGGCCAGCGCCGATGTGGGCAGGTCGGTGATCATGTCCACGCCGTCCTGGTCGATCCAGCGGCGCGCAGCCGCGCTGGCCACGTCGACCTTGTTCTGCCCGTCGGTGAACACCAGTTCGATCGGTTTGCCTAGCACCGAGCCGCCGAAGTCCTGTACCGCCATGCGCGCCGCTTCGACAAGACCCTTGCCGCCGATGTCCGAATACGCCGAACTCATGTCGGCCATGACGCCGATTTTCACGGGGCCCGCCGCGGGTTGCGCCTGCGCGCTGCCAGCGGCCAGGGCCGCGCCCGCCAGCGCGAACGTCAGTTTCAGAATTGCCATGGACTTGTCTCCGTTGTCGGTTGGCGCCGTCTATGCGGCGTATTGCTCTGGGGAGCGTCCTTTTGTATCGTAGGCACGCGTTTTCGCCTTCGTCCAAAGCGACGATTTTTCAGTTCCGCGCGGGTTAACCCGGGGCGATGCCGCACTGCACAGACCCTTCGTCCCACAGGCAGCTCATGCGTCATTCGTATTCGGTGGAACACGCGCTGGCCAGCGGCAAGTTCAGCGCGCCGGCGCCTCACGGCGACCACATCGCCCGGCAGCGGCTATGCGAACAGATCTGCCGCCCGGACGGACCCAAGGTCGTCGTGGCGCGGGGTCCGGCGGGCTATGGCAAGACGACGTTGCTGGCGCAATGCCAGGCGCTGATGCTGGCGCGGCCCATGCGCACGGCGTGGCTGACGCTGGACCGCGCCGACAATGACCTGTCGCGGTTCCTGCGGTGCCTGACGGCGGCGCTGGGCCCGCTGTCGGGCGCCGCCGCGGCCTCGTTGCGCGAAGGCGGCGGGCCGGACGACACGCTGGCCCTGGCGCTGGTCGAAGCCGTCGCATCGCAGTCCGCGCCCTTTGCGCTGATCCTGGACGAATTCGAAGCCATCACCGCGCCCGCCGTGCTGGACTTGGTCCAGGACCTGATCGGCAGCCTGCCCGCGCATGGCCGGCTGTTGATCGGGTCGAGGCATACGCCCGGCCTGGCGCTGGGACGGCTGCGCGCCGCCGACCAGCTGCTGGAGATCGATGCCGCGCAGCTCTGCTTTTCCGTGGACGAAGCGCACCATTTCTTTTCGCGCCGCCTGCCGGCGCTGACGCCTGCCGAGGTGGCGCAACTGCATCGCAAGACCGAAGGCTGGATCGCCGCGCTATGCCTGGCCGGCGCCAGCCTGTCGCGCCAGCCGTCCGCCGCCGCCTTTATCGAGCGCTTTTCAGGCAGCGACCAATCCGTGGCCGACTATCTGGCTGAAGACGTGTTGGCCAGCCAACCGCCCGAGCTGCAGCGCTTCTTGCTGCACACCAGCCTGCTCAAGCAGCTAAGCGCGCCGCTATGCCAGGCGCTGTTGCCGGACCTGGACTGCGCGCGGCTGCTTGCGCAGCTGGAGCATGGCCACGTGCTGCTGACGCGTTCGGCCACGGACGCGCGCCACTACCGCTATCACAGCCTGTTCGCCAGCTACCTGCAATCACAGTTGCGGGCGCAAGCGCCCGGCGATATCGCGCGGCTGCATCTGGCCGCTTCGCGCTGGTACGCCGAACAGGGCCGGCCCGTTCCCGCCATCGACCACGCGATTGACGGCGGCGACTTCGAGCGCGCCTTGTCGCTGCTGCAGACCCATGCGGACGCCCTCCTGGCCGAGGGCCGCATGCGGCTGCTGGCGCGGTGGTTCACGCAAGTCCCGCCTGCGGTGCTGGCCACGCGGCCGCATCTGCTGGCGGTGCAGATATGGGCCACGTGCTTTACGCGCGGCCCTAGCGAGGCCTCGCAGCAATTGGAAGACCTGGGTCTTGCCCGCAGCCCCGATCCCGGCGTGCAGGCGCACGTGCGGGCGCTGCAGCCGCTGCTGTTGTCGATGATGGATCGGCAAGAAGACGCCTACGCCATCGGCATGCCCAGCGTCCAGGCGCTGGGCGCCACGTTGTCGTTCACCGAAACGGCGCTGGCCAACGCCATGGCCAACGTCGCAGCGGTGCTGGGCCGGTATCACGAAGCGCGCATGCTGCTGGACACCGCCCGCCGCGCGCAAGGCGGCGCAGCCGGCACATTCAATCTGATGTACTCCGAGGCGGTGGAGGGCATCATCGATCTGCAGGAAGGACGCATGAGGCAGGCGGGCGCGCGCTTTCGCATGGCGGTGCGCGCCACTCGCAACGGCGCCTATGGCCAGGCCAACGGCAACGCCTGGGCCGGCGTGCTGTACGCCGCGTGGGTGTACGAAACGGGCGACCTGGCGCAGGCCGCGCGGCTATTGCAGGTTTATGTGCCGCTGGGCCGCGACGTGGCGCACCCCGACCATCTGATCATGGGCTACCTGATGCTGTCGCGCGTGGCGTTCTACGACGGCGATGTCGAGCAGACCTTCTACTTGCTGGGCGAACTGGAATACCTGGGCCACCAGCGGCGCCTGCCGCGCATTGCGGCTAGCGCCCGCGTCGAACGCGCGCGCGTGCTGTTGTTGCAAGGCCACCCGCAAGCGGCGCGCGACGAGCTGCGGCGCGCCGACGATGCGGACTTGTGGAGCCGGGTGGAAGCGTTGCGCCTGCCCGCCAACGATCTGCTGACGCCCCGGCTTGGCCGTTTGCGGTGGGAGGCATACGCGGGCGACCCGGGTACCGCGCTGCGCCAGCTGGACCTGGACATCGGCCAGGCGGAAGCCACGCGGCGCATGCGCCGGGCGTACAAGCTGCAGCTGTTCCGCGCGGTGGCGCTGGACCGGGCAGGAGAGGACGCGAAGGCCGGCGACCAGTTAACTGCGGTGATCGCCATCGCGCAGGCGGAAGGCCTGTGCCGGGTGCTGGTGGATGAGGGCGCCTTGCTACATCGCCTGATCCATCGCCACGCCGCCACGCCGGCGGGCCGCGCCGGCATGACGTCCGACGGCGCGCGCGACTGGTGGGCGCGCTTTCAGGCGCAGGCGCCCGCCGACGCCGACGCCGTTGCGCCCGCGCCCGGCCCCGATCGCGCGGAAGCCCTGACACCGAAGGAACTGCGCGTGCTGCGCCTGTTGGCCGAAGGCCATTCCAACAGCGCGATCGCCCAACAATTGTTCGTCTCGGAGAGCACCGTGCGCACCCACCTGCGCCATCTGAACGTCAAGCTCAGCGCGGACAGCCGGACCCAGGCCGTGGCGCGCGCCCGCAGCGCGGGGCTGCTCTAGGCGGCGCGCTGCGGCTTATTCCGGCGAGTTGATCTGGTCGGCCGTGATGATTTCCGCCACGAGCACCTGGCCCGGACCGTCCAGGAAATACTCTTCCTTGCTGGGGTCGCGCAGCTTCATGTAGGCGTTTTCGCCGATCTGCATCGTATGGCCCGCCGCCAGTTCGGCGCCGCTCTCGCGCAGGTAGCCCATGATGTTGTTGAACATGTTGGAGTAGGTCTCGCCTTCATGGTGGCCGTCGGCCAGCGCCGCGAAGTCGGGCAAGCCGAACACGTCGCCGCCGAACGTGCGCATCCACACCCCATCCACGCCTTCGACCTCGTACTTCACGAAGCCGCAATACAGCATGTTCAGCGGCAACGTGCGCAGCAGGTCCAGGCTTTCTTCGCCCAGCGATTCGGCCTCGAACACGCCGGCCGGCAACGACGCTCGCGCATGCTCGTTCAGCACCGCCATCGCGCCGAAGCCCGTCAGCGCGCCTGCCACGGCGGCCAGCGCCACGTATTGCTCCAGCGGGTCTTCTTCAAACCCGGCGTAGTAAAGGATGACGTGGCTGGCGTGGCCACGAATCTCGTCCTTCACCGTGGCCGGGTAGTGCGCGGGCGCCACGCAGGCTTCCAATGCGTCTTTGGGATAGGGCGCATTGAAGCCCACCATCCGCACGACGTGCTTGTCCCAGCCGGCCAGGCCCAGGCATTCCGGCATGTCGGGCGCGATCTCGGTGCGCGCCTGGGCCATGGAGGGATGATAGGCGCGCAGCGCCGCCGTCAGCGTGTCTTCGGCGATGGCCAGTGGCCCGGCGAAGAGCACCTGCAAGCTAAGGGGATTCTCGATGGCCGGATTCGCGGACAGCGCGCAGGCGTCCGCGGTTTCTTCCTTGCGGCCAAAGAAGCGGGAGAAGATGCTCATGATTCGGGGACCTGGAAAATAAACGGGGGCAGTATACGGTTGCCCCGTTGGCCCACACCCGCGATGTCGCCAATGGACACATCTCTCACCGCCCGGCCGGCTCCAGCAAGCCATCCTTGCCGATGGCCTCCACCACGTAATCGATGAAGGACTTGATGCGCGACGAGATCGCGGTGTTGCGGTAGTACACCGCGTTGATCGGCTGCCGGACGTCCTGCGTCTGCTTGACCAGCAGCTGCTGCAACGCCCCCGACGCGCGGTCGCCCCGCGTCATGAAATCCGACAGGCAAACGATGCCGCCGTCGTTCAACGCCAACTGCCGCAGCGTTTCGCCGCTGAAGGCCCGCACGCCGGGCTTGACGTGCAACGGCTGGCCATCGCTGTCCAGCAACGGCCATTCGTTCAGCAGTTCCAGTTGGGAAAAGCCCAGCAGCGTGTGCGAGGCCAGGTCCGCCACGCGCTTGGGCGTGCCGTGCGCGGCCAGGTAGCCGGGGCTGGCCAGCACGCGCACACGGCTGGGGCCCAGCGACACCGCATGCAACGACGAATCCTTCAGCCGCCCGATGCGGATGGCCAGGTCCGTGCGGCGCTCCAGCAGGTCGATATTGCCCTCGTTGCTGTTGAGTTCAAGCTCCACTTGCGGATAGCGTTTGCGGTAGCCGGGCACCAGCGGCGCAATCACGTGCAGCATGAAGGGCGACGCCGCGTCCACCCGCAGCAGGCCGGCAGGCTGGTTGCGGCGCACGTTCATCAGGTCTTCGGTTTCCTCCACCGACGCCACGATCCGCCGCACCTGTTCCAGATAGGTCTTGCCCTCTTCGGTCAGCGCCAGCCGGCGCGTGGTCCGGCGCATCAGCGTGGTCTGCAGCTTCTCTTCCAACCGGCTCATGGTGCGGCTGGTGGCGGAAATGGTCTGCCCCAGCACGTCGGCGGCAGCAGTGATCGACCCGCTGTCGACCACTGCGATAAAGACCTGCATTTCGTCGAGCGTGGTTTTCATCATTGACGTTATATCAAAAGTCTTTCGCTGATACAGGGCTTTTTCAGCAAGTATCACCCGGGCACACTCGCTGCATTCCCGGACGACACGCGCCGGCCCGCACCCCCTACCATGGAGTTTTACATGAACATTCCCGCATTTGGCGTCGGCACGTTCCGCCTGCAAGGCCAGGCCGCTATCGATTCGGTGCGCAACGCGCTGGACGTCGGCTACCGGGCCATCGACACCGCGCAGATCTACGAAAACGAAGCTGCCGTCGGCCAGGCGATGGCCGAGTCGGGCGTGGCCCGCGAAGACCTGTTCGTCACCACCAAGATCTGGGTGCCCAACTATGCCCGGGACAAGCTTGCGCCCAGCCTGAAAGACAGCCTGGCCAAGCTACGCACCGACTACGTCGACCTGACCCTGATCCATTGGCCCGCGCCGGGCAATGGCGTGACCATCGCGGAATTCATGACGGCGCTGGCCGAGGCCAAGGCGCAAGGCCTGACCCGCCAGATCGGTATTTCGAACTTCCCCATCGCCGAAACCCGCGAGGCCATCGCCGCCGTTGGCCGCGAACAGATCGCCACCAACCAGATCGAACTCAGCCCGTACCTGCAGAACGCCGCGCTGACCGCCTTCCTGAAAGAGCAGGGCATCCCCGTCACGTCCTACATGACGCTGGCCTACGGCAAGGTGCTGAAAGACCCCGTGATCGGCCAGATCGCCGACCGTCATGACGCCACGCCGGCGCAAGTCGCACTGGCCTGGGCGCTGCAGCTGGGCTATGCCGTGATTCCGTCGTCGACCAAGCGCGACAATCTGGCCAGCAACCTGTTGGCCACGCAATTGAAGCTGACGGCGGACGACATGGCCGCGATCGCCGCGCTGGAACGCAACGGCCGCGAAGTCAGCCCGGAAGGCCTGGCGGCCGCCTGGGACTAAGCCGCCATCGCCACCGCCTCTTACCGAAGCTCCAGCGTCGCCCCGATCACCCGCAGGGTGGGCATCAGCTGCCGCCACGCCTCCTTCGCGATCGAGGCGGGGCGCGTCAGTTCCGCGGCGGCGGGGTCGTTCAGCAGGTCGCCCTTGCAGGCGAAGACGATGCTGTTGGTCATGTCGTCGTCCACCACTTCGAACATCGCGGACCCGAAGGCGGCGCGCACGCGGCTCAGGTAATCGTGGTGCTTGGGGTGGTTGACGTGGAAATTGATGACCAGGATGCCGTCGTCGCGCAGCGCGCGGTGGCAGTCGGCGTAGAACGCCTCGGAACAGAGGGCATCGGGAATGCCGCCCACGCCGAAGCCATCCAGGAAAATCACGTCGGCATGATCCGACAGCCCGCGCAGATGCACCGCCGCATCGGCCTGGATCACCGAGAAGCGCGCATCGTCCCGCGGCACCATGAAGGCGTCCCGCAGGGCGATGACGGCGGGATCGATCTCGACCACTTCGATCGCCGTCCGCGGCAAATGGCGGTAGCAGAACTTCGGCAGCGAACCGCCGCCCAGGCCCACCATCAGAATGCGGGCGGGTTCGGGGTTGAACAGCACGAAGCCCATCATCATCCGCGTGTACTCAAGCTCCAGCGCATCGGGATTGAGCACGGACATGCTGCTCTGGATCTCTTTCTGCGTGAAATGCAGGGTGCGGCGGGTGCCGGTGTTCTGGACGAAAGGCCGGTGGATGGCCGCCGGCTCATCGGGTTGCGAGGAATCGGCGGGGTACGTAGTGTCGGGCATTGGGCAGGGCAGGTGGAGAAAACAGCCACAAGATACCACCCGCCCCCAATCCCGATCAGGCCGCCACGGTTACCTCGGGCGTGCCGGACGCCACCGTCAGCACCGTTTGCGACGCCACCGCCGGCAGCGCGGGCGCCTTCGTGCCGTCCAGGGGCTTGAGTTTGTTGAAGACGCAACGCAGTTCCGTTGACGTCAGCGTCACCACGGCAAAGCCTTGCGCGTCGGTATCGATGTAGCGCAGCCAATTCGCGTTGAACTGCTTCAACGTATCGTTGAACGCGTTCTTCACCACGTCTGCGGCCTGGGTGTAGATCAGCGGCTTGGCCGGCGCGAAGGTGGGGTCGGTGTCGACGACGCTTTTGAAGTAGCTGAAGAACGAATTACTGGAAATGCCCGCGGTCACCAGGTCCACCATCACGGGCCTGGGCGTCGCGGCGTCGTAGTCGTCCATCACGGGGCCGGCGAAGAAGGCGTGGATATCGCCCGTCAACGCCACCAGGTTGCGCACGCCCGCATCGCGCACAAAGGCCATCAGGTCCTTGCGTTCGGCGTTGTATCCATCCCATTGGTCGGCATTCAGCAGATACTGGTCCAGCAGCAGCGACGGCGGCAATTGCGCGTCCAGCAAAGGCTTGATCTGCGCCGCGAACACGGTCGCGGGAATGCCCGCCTGCGCGTCCAGCAACGCCGACAACGCGGGATACGCGGTGACGGGCTTGCCGCTGCTGTGGTCTGCGCCCGCCAGGTCCTGGGCCAGTGCCGTCGTCATGAAAGGGACCAAGGGCCGCAAACCGGGCTGCGCCGCCGCCAGCCCCTGGGCCAGCAAGCCGGCAACGGCCTGCGTGCCATCGAACTGCATGCGCAGCAGTGAGACTTCATTGCCCCACAGATTCCACGCCGTGGTGCTTGCGCCCAGCTGCGCCTTCCACCAGTCGCGCTGGGTATTGCCCAGGATGGAGACGGGCGTCAGTTGTCCGCCGGCGTTGCTGATCTTCAGCGCTTCGACTTGCGAGAGCAGGCGCTTGGGAACGAAGTAGCGGCTGCCGATTTCGCTGCCTGCCTGCTGCTCGGGAAGGACATGGTCGGCGCGGTACAGGCGTTCATCCGTCATCAACAGCGTGGCCAGGCTGCCAAAGCGGAACGCGCGGTAGATCTGAAGGTTCTGGAACGACGGGTTGGCCAGATCCAGCGAGACATCGGCCGGCATGAATTCGAACCAGGCCTGGCTGGCGCTGCGGCGCCGAGACGTCCTGGGGGTTTCGTCGTCCGCGATGTCGTAGGTCTGGCGGTCCTGCCAGCAATCGTCCGAAAACTCGTGGTCGTCCCAGATGGCAATGATCGGAAAGCGGGCGTGCAACGCTTGCAGGCGCGGGTCCGAGCGGTAGCTGCGGTACAGGCTGCGGTAGTCGGCCAGCGTGGTGGCGTAGACCGCGCCATCGGCCCGCGCCGTGCCGTCGGGCAACGACAGCGGGGCGTGCGCGCTTTCGACGCCGCCCGTCTGGAAACCCGCCTTGACGGTCTCGTATACGTAGTCGCCCAGATGCACCACGAAATCCAGGTCCTGCGCGGCCAGTTCGTCGAAGCCGGCCCAATGGTTCACGCTCCAATCCTGACAGGAGATGAAGGCAAACTTCAATTTCGCCACGGCGGCGTTCTCGGCCGGCGCCGTGCGCGTGCGGCCCACGGGGCTCGTGCTGACGCCGGCCACGAAGCGGTAGTAGTAAGTGCTGCCGGCATCCAGGCCCGTGACCTTGTGGCGCACCGTATGGTCCCAATCAGGCTCGGCGCTGACGCTGGCGTCGACCAGCAATTGCGTGAACGCGTCGTCGCGCGCCAACTGCACCCGCACCGGGACCGCTGCGTCGTCGGCGCCGATCACGCGGGTCCACAGGATGATGCTGTCCGGCCGGGGATCGCCGGACGCCACGCCTTGCGGGTACTGGAAGCGGGCGGGCGGCGTGCCGCCACCCGGGTCGCCGCCGATATTGCCGCCGCCGTCATCGTCATCGTCATCGCTGCTGTTGCACCCCGCCAGGCTGGCGGTGGCCGCCGAGACGGTCAGGAAGCTGCCCCACTTGAGGAATTTTCTGCGGTCCATGTCGAGGAATGCCCACGGTAAGGCGGTGCCGGCGCGCGGCATCGCAAGGAAAGGATCGGGCAGACGGCGGCGCCAAGACCGCCGCGTGCCCTCGGCGCCGGTATTAGCGCACCGGGGCGTTGCATGGGCGTGACAGGCGCCGAAGGGGACTCGTCAGGCCGCATGGTTGATTCGTCATCTTGGCCTTGTCCGAAGGGGCGGGGTATTTCTACTCTGCCGCTATCCCCGTCGATGCGCCGCTATCCATGTCCACGCAAGCTCTCTCGAACCCGGGCCGCAACCGCCTGCGACTGCCCTGGCTTGCCGTCCTGCTGCAGGCCGGCATCTCGACGCTGTACGTGTTTGGCCGGCCGGCCTTTGCGCAATCGGAGCCGCTGTCGTATGTGAGCCGGGGCGCGGACGGCACGTGTTGCTCTAGCGGTGATTACCCGGACAACGGCCACGACGGCCAGTGGGCGCCGTCGGACTTCGTCCACCAGGACAGCCAGCAACACATCAACGCGACCGCGCCCGGCCAAACCGGCATCGTCATCGACGTCAGTGGCGGCCGGGGCGGCGACGGCCGGGACGCGAACCCCAACCACTGGGGCGGCAACGGCGGAGGCGGGCGGATCATCGATTACACCCTGACGAGCAGCTCGGTCACCGCCACCGGCCGCGGCATCGACCTTTACTCGGCGGGAGGCAGCGGCGGCCTGTGGGGCAACGCCAACGGGCCCAATGGCGGCTACGGCATCGGCGGCGACGGACACCGCGCCGGCGTCACACTGAACGCCGTCACCGTTACGGGCAGCGGCTTTGGCGTTGCGGTTCAATCGTGGGGCGGCGGGGGATCGGACAGCGGAATCGTCGGCGGGTTCGGCGGCGCGGACAACGCCGGGCACGGGGGCAGCGCCGGCGAGGCGTACGTGACCTTGCAGGGCCGCACATCGATCACCGCACGCGGCCCAGGGCCGGGCGACGTCAGCGCGGCGGTCGGCTTGATTTCGTCGGGCGGTAGCGGCGGCGCCGCCCAGCACACCGGCGACTTCGGCGGGCACGCGGACGCCGGCCGGGGCGGCGACGCGTCGACCGTCACCTTCGTGTCGTCAGCCGGTTCGTCCGTCACCGGCCAAGGCGATGGCGTGCATGGCGTCGTCGCCCGTTCCCTGGCCGGCAGCGCGTCGACCGGCAACGGCACCGACACGAAGGCCGCGGCGGGCGGCAACGCGGGGCAGGTCAGCATCACGAACGGCGGCATGATCACCACGACCGGCAACCGTGCCATCGGCGTCTACGCGCTGACGCAAGGCGGCGATGGCGGCAATGGCGGCAATGGTTCGTGGTCCGACGGGCACAACGGCGGCCCGGGCGGCTCGCCCGGCGCCATCAGCATCACCAATACCGGCCAGATCACGGCAGGCGCGGTTGGCACCGTGGGCGCCAAAGGTATCGTGGCCAGCGTGCTGGGCGGCGAAGGCGGCCCCGGCGGCGCGAACGGCGCGTTCGGGCAAGGCGGTGATGGCGGCGCGGGCGCCGTCGCAGGCCAGGCGATCACCATCGCCAACACGGGAAGCATCAGCACCTTCGGCAATGACGCCGCGGCCGTCGTCGCCAACAGCGCGGGCGGCGGCGGCGGCATCGCGTCGTCCAGCAACGGAATCATCGGGGTGGGGGGTGGCCATGGCGGAACGGGCGGCTCGGGCGGCGGCGTGGCCATGAGCCACGCCGGCAGCATCGACACCTCGGGCGACAACAGCGCGGCCGTCATCCTGCAGAGCATCGGTGGCGGCGGCGGCATGGGCGGTGACGCCAACGCCACAGGGGTCATTGCGGCCATTGCCATCGGCGGAGCCGGCGGCGCGGCCGGCAACGGCGGCCTGGTGCAGTTTTCGTCGCAAGGCAAGATCTTGACCCGCGCTGGGAACGCATCAGGCGTCGTGCTGCAGAGCATCGGCGGTGGCGGCGGCAGCGGCGGATCCGCCAATGCAGTCGGCGTGGGCGTCGGGCTGAATGTCACGGTGGCGACGGGCGGCTCGGGCGGCAGCGGCGGCGCCGCCGGCACCATCTCGTTCACGCAGGCAAACCAAGGAACCATCACGACGCTGGGCGCGCAAAGCCATGGCGTGCTGGCGCAGAGCGTCGGCGGTGGCGGCGGCAACGGCGGGCTGGCGAACGCCCGCGCCATCACGATCGCGCCGCCGTTGGGTGACAACCCCAGCGGCACGGTCACGCTCACGGTTTCAAATGGCGGCGTGGGGCAAGGGGCCGGCGACGGCGGCATGGCCCTCTTCACGAACGGCGGGGCCGTCAGTACGGCCGGCGCGCAAAGCCACGGCGTGGTCGCGCAGAGCATTGGCGGCGGCGGCGGCAATGGCGGCGGCGTCCTGGCGCCGGTCAAGACGCCGACCATCGGCAATTCGCTGATCGACCTGCAATTGAGCATCCGGCATGGCGCGCAAGGCGGCAAGGGCGGCAACGGCGGCCGCGTGCAGGTTGCCAACTCCGGCTTGGGCAGCATCGCCACCACGGGAGCGGGCTCGGCCGGCATCGTCGCGCAGAGCCTGGGCGGCGGCGGCGGCAATGGCGGCATCGTCCAGGCGCACGACGCCAATTCCTTCAATGACATCCTGGGTTCGCCCTCCAACCTTGCCGGCTTGCTGGACAAGGCCGCCAGTTGGCTGGAAAGCGGCCCGCAAATGGCGCTTAGCAAGGCGGTCAGCCTGTCCGTCGGCGTCACGACGGGCGGCAACGGCGGTGACGGCGCGTCGGCAAGCCCCTTCAATGTGCGCAACGACGGCGCCATCTCGACCCAGGGCGATCATGCGCCGGGCATGCTTGCGCAAAGCGTCGGCGGTGGCGGTGGCAATGCCGGCATGATCGATTCGGCAGGCGCGTCCACGCTGCTCTCCAGCATCGACGCGCTGGTCAAGGCCGCCGAATCGGGCGTGCAGAACGTGTTCACCGTCGCCTTGCCGCAAACCAGCATCACCCACCAGACCGGCGGCAGCGGCGGCGCGGCGGGTTCAGGAGGCGGCACGGCATCCGACCCCGCCCTGGTCGTGAACACCGGGTCGATCACGACGCAAGGCGACGGTTCGGCCGGCATCGTGGCGCAGAGCATTGGCGGCGGCGGCGGCCGCAGCGCGGCCAGCGGGCAGGATCTGCAAGCGGTGGTGTCCGCCGCGGCCGGCGACGCCGCCCCCCAGATCCTCGACAAGATCACCCGCATCATCAGCATCCTGGGTACCAAAGGCGGCTCCGCGCTGGGGTCGCTGATCAATGTGCGCAATGGCGGCACGGACGGCGCCAATGGCGTGGGCGGCGTGGTCACGGTTGACGCCGGCGCACCGACCAGCCGAATCACCACGCAGGGTTACCAGGCGCCCGGCATCGTCGCCCAAAGCGTAGGCGGAGGCGGCGGCATATCGGTGGTCGACCAGCCCCTATTCCTGTGGAGCGCAACCACCTCGACGATCGCGCTGGGAGTGGCGGGCGATCATGGCCCTGGCGGGAAGCTGAGCATCGGCGGCGCCGTCAACGCCATTCATGGCGGCACGCTTGGAACCCGCGCCAGCGGCTCCGCGGGGATCATCGCGCAAAGCGTGGGCGGCGGCGGTGGCATCGGCACGCTTTTCCTGCGTAACGCCAGCTTGGCCGCCATGCCGCAGACCGCCTCGCTGGCGATCACGCTGGGCGGTGAATATCCGGCCAGCAGCTTTGGAGGGGCCGACTTTTCGCTGGTGTCGGGAGGCGCCGTGACTGTCAGCAACAATACCGGCAGCATCGTGACGCAAGGCGCGTTCTCGCCAGGGATCGTGGCGCAAAGCGTGGGCGGTGGCGGTGGGCTGGCCGCCGTCTCGTCCAGCGCGTCGCTGGGCAGCGTCGATATCCAGCTGGGCAGTATCGGGACGCACAACAACGAGCTGTTTCCAACAACGGCGACCGGCAATGGCGGCAACGTCAGCATTACCAACATGGGCGGCAGCATCACGACTTCCGGCGCGCTGTCCTTCGGGGTGCTGGCGCAGAGCATTGGCGGCGGCGGCGGGCTGGTCACCATCGACAATGGCACGCAGCCTGCGGCCAATGCCGCGAACATCACCTTCGGGTCGAATGTGCCGATGAGCGGCGCCGCGGGCACCGTCACGGTGACGCAGGACGTGGGCGGCCGCATCTCCACGTCCGGCACGAACTCGCACGGCATCGTCGCGCAAAGCGTCGGCGGCGGCGGCGGCATCGCCGGACTGTCGACCCAGCCCGGCCGGGTGACGCTGAAGCCCGTGGCGTCTTCCACCATCGACGGCGACGGCAATGGCGTTACCCTGACCATCTCGGGCATGGTGGCCACCAGCGGCAACGGCGCCGCCGGCATCCTGGCGCAAAGCGTGGGCGGCGGCGGCGGCCTGGCGGGCGACCCGTCTTCGGCGCTGTACACGACAGGACTCATCCAAAGCGCGGGGCTCACGGGCGGCACCGGCAATGGCGGCCCTGTCAACGTATCCATCGGCACGGGCGGCACCCTTCAGACCACGGGCGCGAATGCGCCCGCGATCCTGGCGATGAGCGTGGGCGGCGGCGGCGTCTTCAAGGACGGCCGGCTGTATCAATACGGCACCCCGGACAACGCCCTGACGTACGGCGGGCCGATCTCCATCACGCTTGGACAGGCCGCGTATGTTGTCGCCACCGGCGCCAATTCGCCCGCTATCGTGGCCGTCAGCAATGGCGCCAACGGCGGCGGCCGGCCCATCACCGTCAACGTCGGCCCGAACGCCCTGCTAAGCGCCGACCGCGCATCCGGAACCGCCATCCTTGCCATCGCGCCGCTGGCCAGCACCACCATCACCAACGCCGGCACCATTCAGGCCAAGACCGCGATCGACACGTCCGGCCTGACAATCGTCGACAACAACGGCACCGTGGCGGGCGATGTTGCGATGGGCAGCGGCAGCACCTTCAACAACCATGCCGGCGCCAGCCTGTACAGCGGCGCCCGATTCCAGGGCAACCTGAACAATGCCGGCACGTTGAACCCCGGTGGGCCGGGCACGTTCATGACGACACGGATCACCGGCGCACTGAACCACACGGGCACCTATCGGCCAGACCTGGATTTCGGCAACCACAACAGCGATTTCATTTCCGTATCCGGGGCGTCGACCTTCGCCGGCACCGTCAATCCGGTGCTACGCAATCCCGTGAAGAATGTCTGGCTGGGCATCGGTCACTTCGACGCCGCGCAGACCCAGGTTCCGGTCCTGGCCAGCGACAGTCCGCTGTTCCAGTTCGCCATGAAAAACAACGGCGGCGGCGGCTTTCGTGACCCGTTGATTTCGGTCGATGCCGACTTCACGCCGGCCGCGCTGCCCCTTAGCGCGGATCGCGTGAACATCGCAAATTCGCTGCAGGCGTTGTGGAACCAGGGCAGCAAAAGCAGCGCCTCGCTGTTCGACAAATTCACCGGCGTCCAGACCACGCAGCAGTACCGGGACGCGCTGAACGGCGTCGCCCACGATGGACAGTTCGCCCGCGCCTCGAATCAGATACACGCGTCCTACGCTTCGATGAGCCGCATGATGAGCTGCCCAGGTTTCGTCGGCGAAAGCACGATCCTGCGCGAGGGCAACTGCGTGTGGTCGCGCCTGGACACCAACTGGACAACGCGTGACGGCACGTCGAACGACCAGGGCTATCGCATCCACCAGACGGCGTTGACGATTGGGGCGCAGCGTGAAATCGTCACCAACTGGTTCCTGGGCGGATCGCTGAGCTATGCCTCAGGCAAGACCTCGTCGTCATCCGGCCTGTCGGCCAACAGCGACACCTATGCAGGCGGCCTGGCCTTGAAGTACAACAACGCGCCGTGGCAAGTCGCCGTCGCAGTGCATGGCGGTGTCGAGAAAAGCAGGATGTCGCGCGGCACGCTGGACGGTGTCGCCAAAAGCAAGCCCGAGTCGTCTTTCCTGGCTGCCCGGCTGCGTACGGCCTACGAGTTCAGCCAGCCGTCCTGGTACCTGCGGCCATATGTGGACCTGGACGTGAACCACATCCGCCAGGACGGTTATCGCGAACAGGGCCCCAGCGTGTTCAATCTGAAGGTGCGCGGCAACGACACGACGTCGTTCATGGTGTCGCCCATGGTCGAAGTCGGCGCGCGCACGGATCTGGACAATGGCGCGACGCTGCGGTCCTATGCGACGGCCGGGATGAGCTTCCTGGGCGGTGGCGACGTCGTCACGACCATGCAGTTAAGCGGATTCAACACCACGCCATTCTCGTTAAAGTCCGGCATACCGAAGACCTATGGCAACCTGTCCGCCGGACTGGAGTACGTCACGCCCAAGGGCATGGAACTGAAGACGGAATACGCCTTGCGCGGCAATGGCCAATACCGCGATCAATCGTTGACGTTGCGCGCCGCCTACCGTTTTTGAGCGGGCGGCAGGCGCGCTTTTCCAGCGGCCCCATCTACTTTGCGGCCCAGTGCCCCAGGCCGTTGTCGTCATAGAACTTGATGTCGAACCCGCTGGCCTTGCCCTGTTCCGTCTTGAACACGATGGACGCCAGCGAATCAACCAGTTCGGCTTCGCCCGCGGGCGAGAAAGCAAAGGTATCGCCGTCCCAGTGCCTGACCGGGAAACGCATGCCCTTGGGCCCCAGCACCAGCGCCAGGCCGCCGTCGGCTTCCAGGATGTCGGCGGCGCCGTAGTAGGCATTGTCGAAGCGGCCCGTGTAGGCCGACAACGCTTTCGCAGGCGCCGGCTTCGCGGGTCTGGTCTGTGCGGATAGGTCCGCCTGCGGTTCAAAGAAGCCCTTCATCGCACCGTGGTACGCCGCGTACCAGTCGCGCGTCGGCTTGCCGTACAACGCGGTGTCGATGAACGAAGCGGCAACGGATTCGGCCGCGCCCACCGGCGCGCCGTTCGTCAGCACCACGATGCCGATGCCCGCGGACGGCACGATCTTGAACGTGGTGCCCGTGCCCATCAGGAACGCGCCCGAATGCCCCATGGACGGCCGCCCGCCCAGTTCGGTGTTGACGTTGAAGCCATAGCCATAAAAGCCGGCGCGCGAATCCAGGTCATGCGCCCGCGCGCTGAACGCCTGCGCGCTCAGCGCTGGCAGCAGTGTGCCAGCGCGGATCAGCCGCTTGCCTTGATATTGGCCGTCGGCAAGCAGCAGCTTCAGCCATTCGGCCATGTCCACCACCGTCGACGACGCGCCGCCCGCCGGCGCCTGCTGATCCGCGTCGCGCTGCCCCATGGGCACGAACACGCCGTTCTGGTAACCGTGCAACACCGCGCGGTTATCGTGCGCCATGAAGTCGCTGAACCGATAGCTTGTCGCCTTCATCCCCAACGGCTTGAACAGCCGTTCATCGGCCAGCGCGTCCCAGGGACGGCCCGCGGCGCGAGCCACCGCCTCGGCGCCGATGGTGGTACTGAAATTCGCGTAGTGGTAGGACGTGCGGAAGGCGTCCAGCGGCAACAGGCGCAGCCGGGCGATGACGTCGTCCCGCTTGAACCCCAGGTCTTCCAGGTCGTCGCCAGCCGTGCCCGGCAGGCCGGACCGGTGCGCGAAGAAATCCCCGATCGTGGCGTGCGTGGACACATAGGCGTCGCTTAGTTTCGCGTCCGGCAGATACCGCGAAACCGGGTCGTCCCACGCAACCGCGCCCTTGGACATTTCCATCGCCGCCACCGTCGCGGACAGCGACTTCGAGATGGAAGCGATCTGGAATACGGTCTGCGCATCCACGGGCGCCTTCTTGCCCACCTCTCGCGTGCCGTAGCCCTTCACCAGCACGGTCTTGCCATCGATGACCACGGCGACCGCCATGCCAGGCACCTGGCTGCGCGTCATGATGTCTTGGACGATGCCCGGCAAGGCCTGGACCGCGTGTGTCTTGCTTGCGGCGGGGATGGCCACGGCGTCCGCCGGCGGATTCGGCGCGCTATCGATGGCGACCGGTTGGGCCCACGCCGCCAGGGGGCCGCCAAGCGCCAGCACGCATACGCCGGCAATGAGTGATGTTTTGCTAGTCATGATGCCCTCAGAATCCCGCTTGATAAGCGATGCGAAAAACGCCCTGGTTGATGCGGGTGGTCTGGTCGCGCTGATGCGTCAGCCCCGCCTGCACAATAAACCCGACCGGCGTCACGTAGGTGACCGCGCCTGAAATAGCCCAATCCGTATCGTCTTCCAGCCCGAACCGCGCCAGCTTCTGTTGGCTGCCCGACAGCTTGCGCACGGCGGCCGTCGCGGTCAGCTGCCAGCGGTCGCGAGAGAACGACATCGACGTCACGGCATTGCCATTGGAGACCGGCGCGCCGCGAAAGGCGCTGGAGAACGTGGCCTCGTTGAACCAGCCGACATTCCACGCATTGCCCAGCGGCGCATCGTAGCGAAGCCGCGCGGACACGGTGTTGGCGCTCTTGCCATGGCCGGGATCGACATGCAGCCGTCCCGCGTCCACCCCGCCCGACAGGCGTTCAAACCCCGGCAGATCGCGAAAATCGTATGACAGGATGAAGGACTTCATCTGGTCGCTGAACGGCGGCGGCTGCGCCGGCCGGATGAAACCCTGGTCCAGGCTCAGCCGGTAGTTCAGGCTGGTGTCGTCGCGCTTGAACAGCACGGCGGCCACGGAATGCGTCCCGACACCGGCGGGTTCGAAGGTGTAGCGTCCGCCCAGCCCGATCGAGCCCCGGAATTCCGAATTCTCGTTGAAGCCGGTGTACAGCCCGTCGACAACGTGCCAGGCGTCGCCAAAGCCCAGATCCATCTTGCCGCCGTACAGCGCGTAGCGGTCGGCGGTATAGGCGGCAAACAGGTTGTCCAGGTCCACGCCCAGATCCGAGAAGGCATTGTCTTTCGTTTCATTGGTCGACGAGTTGAACGTGGCCTTCGCGCGGATCGAGAATTCCCGCGTCAGCTGCAACACCAGCGCGGCTTCCGCCGTGGGCTGCACGCTGCTCCAGTGGGACCGTGGAATCTGCCCGTTGTCATCCTTGATGCCGAAAAAGCCGGTGTATCCCGTCATCAGCAGGAAGCGGCCGTTCAACTGCGGATACGTGTCCTCGCCTTCGCCCAACTCGCTGTACGGCGTCAGGAATATCTCTGTCTTGAAGATGTCCCGGGCCTCTTGCGCGGACGCGCCCTGCGCAAGGAGAGCCGCCACGATCGCGGCCGCGCCAAGCGATGTACCCAGACGCTTTTTCATTGCCACGCGCAGGCCCAGGCCGATCACCGCGCCAGCTCGGCCGCCAGTTCACGCACCTGGGAATGGATGTTGCCGAACATGGCGAAATTCACGCGGCTGGCCACGACGAACACGCCCAGGTCGCGATTCGGCGACAGCACGGCGTAGCTCATGAAGCCGCCCAGGCCACCGCTTTTTCCCAGCAGCAACGGCGCGCCGTTGCGCGGCAGCGTCACCACCCAGCCCAGCCCCATGCCGTCGGCGTCGGTCACTTCAGTGCCCACGACCGACTTCAGCCCGTCATACGGCAGCCACATCACATGATCCAGCGCAAAAGCCTCCTTGGCCTGCCGGGCGCCGTCCAGATGCCAGCGCATCCAGCGCGCCATGTCCGCGCCCGTGGAATAAATGCCCGCGCTTGCGTACATCACATCGGGCACCGGGGCGTTGGGATCCGGCTTGCCAAACGGGTCCAGCCCGGTCATCAGGCGTTTTTTTTGTGCGTCGGTCAGCACATTGGTGGTGTCCACAAGGCCCGCCGGTTGGGTGACTTCATTGGCCAGCACCGTCGAGTAGTCCGCGCCTGCCGCCTTGGCCAGGGCGTCGCCCAGCAAGCCGAAGCCAAGATTCGAATACAGGGTGGTGGTGCCGGGCACGTAGGCCGGCTTGTTGCTGCCCATCCACTTCCAGTAGTAGGCGCGATCGAAGGCGGCAAAGGGGTTGTCGGACGGCTTGGCGTTTGGATCCGGCAATTCGCGCGGCAGGCCGGCCGAATGCGTGGCCAGGTCCAGCAGCGTGATGGGCCGGCCATTCGTCTCGACACGCGCATTGGCCGGCGCGTATTTCGCCAGCGGATCGGTCAGCTTCAGCTGGCCCTTGGCGGCCAGCGACGCCAGCACGTCGGCGGCGAAGACCTTGGACACCGATGCGATTCGGAAGATGGAGTTCGCGTCCGGCTCCACGCCATTGCCCGGCGCCGTCTCGCCATAGCCCTGAATCACCACGTCGTCGCCGCGCACCACGGCAATGATCACCGCGGGCGCGCCCGCGTTCAGATAGAGCTGCATGCCCGCCATGGACACGGCGTCCTGCAAGGCCAGATCGGCGGCCCGAGCCGGCGTCGCGCCCAGCACGCACGCGGCCGATATCGCCAAGGAAGTAATGCGAAGAAAAACGCGGGACGCCAGCATGCCGATTCTCACAAGGTAGCCCGGGGAACGGGAGTTCCACCGCATGCAGGATGATCCCAAAAACTTGCCCGATGGCATCGTTCGTCAGGACGAAACAACAGGCCGGCATGACGAACTGCATAGGCCGGCCAGGTTGCCGGCCGATTCGCCGGGGTCAGATGCCAATGCGTTCGCGCAACAGTTTCCGGTACGAACGTGACACCGGCCATTTGGCATCCAGCGACCGCATCCTGATCACCCACTTGTCGACGCTTCGGCGGTCGACATCCATGACATGCAACGCGTTCGCAATGGCGGTGCGGTGGACCCGGAAGAACGTCTTGTCGGGCAGCAACGTCGACCACATGCCCAAGGCACGCGAATCCAGCACCATCGACCCGTCCTCAAGCCAGATCTCGCTGTAGTTGCCCGCCGACCGGACGCCCACGATGGCCTCCGGCTGCACGCCCCGGACCACGCCGCGCATGCTCAGATAGATCACCGCCGTCGAACCGTCGTACCTGGCCGTGCGGCCGGAATCGCTGCTATTCGCGTACTTGGCCTGCCCGATCAGATTGGCGCATTGGAACAGCGCCCTGACCTCGTCGGCAGACCACGTCCTGTGCTTGGCGGTCGTGTCGAAACCGATGATTCCGTAGAGCTTCTTGTCATGAAACACCGGCACGCTCAGCACGCTCTTGTTTCCCTGACGCTGGA
This sequence comes from Achromobacter sp. MYb9, assembly GCF_002975275.1. Classification (GTDB taxonomy): domain Bacteria; phylum Pseudomonadota; class Gammaproteobacteria; order Burkholderiales; family Burkholderiaceae_B; genus Achromobacter. The sequence continues at coordinate 73,251 of NZ_PCOQ01000018.1, forward strand.
ATTCGGCCTGGATGGCTCGCGCGGTGCGCGGCAGGTCGTTCACATCGTGGATGGCCACGGCCTGGCCTTTCACCATGAACCGGTGCAGCCATGCGATCAAGGTGGTGGGCACATCCTGGAGTTCGGCGACGAACGGCTGTGTCTGGCCCCGGCACCATTCATGCGTATTGCGCAGGCGCAGCATGTCGGGGCGGTATTCGATCATCCAGGACCGATCCACGTCCGAGGTCTCGCCCATGAATGCCAGCAGCGCCGAAATCGCGTCGTCGGCCGGGTGTTTAAGCAGGCTCATCGCGCAGTGATACAGCCAGTCCGACGACGGACTGGGTTCAAGCACGGTAGCGTTGTGCGTCTGGTACTGGCCAGCATCCTTCACGTGCGATTCCCCCGGCGGCGGGATCCAGCATCGTCCTTGCGCTAGCTGCGCCGCGCCAAGAGGGGATTTTCGCCGTGGTAACGGGGAATGACAAGAACTGTCTAATGTGAGCAGTTGATGCGAATCGAGGGCATCTGGCCCTTTTTATAGATCACAGCGTGGCGCGCGGAGGATCTGAAGCGGCCCCGCGCTGCGCGACTATCACCCCGGGCAACCCGACCCCGTCCGAGACGCCGGCAACGGCGTATCCCCAGCCGTATTACCTGCGAACTGGCGGATCTTCTCGGCCAGTTCCGGCGTGGCCTTCTCGTAGCCGTAGCAGTACGGCGGTGTCGGCGCGGATTCAGGGCGGTAGTCTTCCAGTACCGGCTTTGCATCGCCCAGATAAAGGTTGTCTTTCAGGCGCAAGAACGCCTTGTAATCGCGCGTGTAGCCGTGCTGGGCCTTCAACTTCTCGTACGCGCCCCGATCCGATTCGCCATTTTCCAACGCGCTTCGCTTGGAGGCGATGGGAATGTAGTGGCAGTAATTCACCTTGATGCCTTCCACCGTGGGGGAAAACTCGGGTTCCACGCATTTGCGCTGCGTGGCGTTGCTGAAGATGTTCCCCTCGACAAACGCCTTGGCTTCCAGGCTGAAACTCATGCCGTAGAAATCCCAGTTTTCCAACAGGTTGTTGAAAAGGTGGAACGTGCCGAACTGCCCGCGCGGATTGCGTTGCACGGTGTTGAAGAAGTAATTGTGATGCAGCGTCACCCGCGCGATCGAATCGCGCTCGTAGTTCTGGAAGAGGTTCTTCGAGGTAATGTTGTTCAGCAACATGACCTTGTTGGAATTATGGAACTTCGTCCACGAGATCGTGACGTCGGTCGACCCGTTCTTCACATTGAGCAGCCGGTCGGACATCCGCGACAGGTCCATATGGTCGACCCAGACGTCGCGGCTGCCATTGGCCACATTCACCGCCTGCGTCAGCCGGCTCAGGCGCCCGTCTATCGTCAGATGCGTCAGGATGACGTTCTGGCTGCCGTACACGCCCAATCCGTCGTCGATCAGCGTGACACGCTTGCCGCGTCCGTCGATCGTGACGTTCGACGGCACGCGCAGCTGCGAATCCAGCACGATGGTCATGTCGGACGCGAAGCGGATCCAGGTGGGGCCTTTCTTGGCCTGCGCCAGCGCGGCGCGCAGCGTCCCTGGCCCCGCGTCCTGGTCGGACGTGACCTCGATGAACTTGCCGCCCAATCCGCCCGTGGCGCGGGCGCCGTAGCCCTCGCGTTGCTGCAGCAGCGACGCGACCGACGCACAATGTTCATCGGGGCGTTCGCACGATGCACTCGCGGCCGCCGCGCCGCCCTGCCACAGGGCCAAGGCAAGCAGCCCCAGCATGGCCTTCATTGCGGGTTTCATCGACGATCGCTCCTATTGCTGCGCGGACCGATCCGCGGACTGCACATGACGCCAGATTCCCCCGCTAAGGCGAAGATTCTCCGGCGGGCCGGCCACGTGCTCACGCAGCCGCTCGAAATACGCCTTCTGCCATCGCAGCGAGTAGGCATCGGCATCCTCGCCGGGTTCAACGGCGGGCAGCATCTCAAGCGTATACGCCACGTGACCGTTCTCCCAGCGAGGCGCGTAGAACACCGAAGGCACCCGCAGGCGGTGCGCCAGATGCGACGCGAAACTGGAGTAGGTCACATCCTGCCCTTCGAAGGTCGTGCGCGGGGCCGCGGGGTTGGCCGCGCCGTCGATGGCCAGGCACAGCACGTAACCCGATCCCAGCGCGCGCATGCAAGCCTTGGCGACTTGCGCCTCGGTCTGGTCCGCGGTGGAGATCAAGGCGGTGGCGTAGCTGCTTTGGGCGACACTGGGCGCCGTCGCGAGCCAGCGCGACGGGATGCCAAGCAATTCCAGCGCCATCAGCCCTGCATACATGGGCCCGACGTGCGCGGTGGCCACCACCACGCCCCGTCCGGCCGCCAACAACGGTGCAAAGAAACGTTCGCCGGTGTCGAGTTCACCCAACACCTGCATGGCCTCTTCGGCGCTGTCTTCGCGGCATTCAAGCCAGTCGTACAGAAGGTGATCGACCAGGTGGCCCCAACGCGCGCGGCGTTCCCACTCTGCCCGGTCGGCATTGGGATCCCCGCGTAACGACCAGGCCCAGTCCAGCCGCGCCTGCGGTATCGGGGCGGTATCCAGCCGTTCGTCCAGTTGATCCAGGGCCTCCTGGAAGGTCGCCGGCAAATGCGCGCCGCGTTTGGCCACATACTGCGCGTAGAGCGCTTCGGCCTGCGTGCTGCGGCCCGCCTGGGACAGCGCGCCGATGGCGGCACGCTGCCACAGCAGCTTGTCGGGCGATTTCTCGACCAGCATCATCATTTGATCGGCGGCCTCGCCGTACTGCAGCGTGTAACGCAAGGCACGCGCATAAAGCGCCCGCGTCTGCTCCAGATCCGGCGCCAGGCCGATGGCCTGCTCAAGCGGCGCCAGCGCCTCTTTGGCGCGACCCGCGCGCAACAGCGTTTCGCCATAGAGCGTCAGCAGCCTGACGTCGGCCGGCGATGCCTTCAGGCCGGCCTCAAAATGCGTCAGCGCGTGCGTCTTGCGATCATCCTCGGACCCGCGCCGCAGGTGGGCCAAACCCAGGGATGAGCGCAGCGCGGCACAATCGTGGCCCGCGCTCAGCGCCGCATCACCCAGGCGGATCGCCGCCGCCACCCTGCCGTCCTCAAGCAGGGCACGCACCGCCATCGTCGCCACGCGTTCGTTGGGCAGCTCGTTGGGATCCAGCGCTGCCGCGACGCGCGCCGCATCAGCCGCGTCGCCGTTGCGCACAAAGGCCAGCATCCAGGAATAGGCATCGCCCGGCTCGCGGTGCACCAGGCCGACGGTCGCGCGCGCGACGTCCGCGGCTTCGGCCAGCCGTCCCGCCTGCACGCGCAACTGGATTCGCGCGGCGTGCAGCGCCGCGGCATCGGGCTCGATGCCCGCGGCGGCATCCGCCACGGCGATGGCGCGGTCCCACTGTTCGGTTCGCCCCAGCAGGCTCGCCAGCAGGCGGCGGTCATCGATGCGCGAGGGATATGCCGCAACCAGCACCTCAAGCGCGGCGATCGCTGGAACAAACTTACCCTCTCGCACAAAGGGGGACACCAGCAATCGTCGGACATCGCGCCAGCCGTCTTCCACCGGCGACAGCGCGGGCGGAAGCGCCGCCATGTCGCGCGCCGGGTCGGCGGCGGCGTGGATGCTCTTGATGACCTCGCGCAGCCGTTTCGTGGCGTCAGCCTGGGTCTGGCGATTCGCAATAGCCGTCTCAACCATGACGCAATCCCCTCAACAATGCCATCGCCACGCGGAAAATGAACATCAATACAAAGCCCAGGGCCAAGGCTTGCAGCAGCAAGATCCCCGTGCGCGGGCTGCTGGGACGATCGGTCGGCACCGGTTGCGCAATGATGGACAAGTACCGCTGCAGCCGCAGCGCATCCGTCACCGCTTGCTGGTAAGTCTGCTGCGCCAACGTCAGGTTTGAATCCGCGAAGGCCTGGGTATTGCGCAGGGTCTCGTACGACTTCAATTGTTTCGCTTCCGTATTGCCTTCGCCGCTCAGACGGCGCCGCAACGACGCGATCCGCTTTTTCAGGGCCGCGACTTGCAGCTCGGCGGGCTTGAGCATGAAATGGTCTTTGTTGCCCAGCGCGCGGATCTTGTCCAGATTGATCTGTGCGCTATTGAGTTCCGACTCGAGTTGGCTCGACAAGTTCAACAACATCGCCACCGTCGCGGTCGGGTCGATGTTGCCGTGCGTGGTCCGCCATGCCGTCAGCGCCTCTCTCGCGGCAAACGCCTTTTGCTCGGCCAGCCGGACGGACTCTTCGCTTACCTTCAGTTTGTCGGCCACGCCTTTTTCGTTCATGGAACTGACGAAGGCCTCCGCCAGGCCGATCAGCGCCTTCGACAAGGTCGCGGCATCTTCCGGCGAAAACGCGCTTACGCGCAGTACGTCGATCTGCTCCAACGCGTTGAACGAAACCTGGACCGACGCCCGGTAGGCGCGATAAAGATCGTCCTCGCTGGCATCTTCGGCCAGGTGGCTGAGCGGGTCCATGCCGGCACGGATCAGGTATTGGCGCAGGCCGACTTTCCTGTCCAGCTGTTGCATGGCATCGCGCGATTTGAGGAAGTCGGCAACCGCCCATCCATCCACGAAGCCACCCAGCATGCCGCCCATGTTCCCCGTGGTGAGCAAGCTTGCCGCGCCGCCTCCGCCGCCTTGCTGGCCGGATCCCGACTGCACGAAGAAGCGCGACTCCGCCTCATAGCGCGGCGTGGCGATCCAAAGCACATAGACCAAGGCCAGGACGACCGGCGCCACGACGATGAAGGCGTTAATCCACCGATGGCGGCGGCGCTCGCGCAGCGACGACTGCCGTTCGCGGCGACGCCGTTCGATTTCGGACCCGCCCTCAGAGGCCGAGCTGCCCTTCCTCGAAGCCGCCGCCGAAGCCGTCGTCGCCTGTGCCGGATTCGCTCCGTGATCGTCGCGGGGGGAATCTGCTGATGCACTGGTCGAGGTCGTCTTCGATGCTGAGAGCGCTTCGTTCATAAATCAAGCCTTTTAGGCAGTAATCCGCCATCTGATTCTGGCGATAACTGGAAAAAATAAGTGTCCGGCCAATCAGCCGCTCTTCAAAGAGAGCCAGCCAGAGGCGGGTGAAACGGCAGGGCTCGAAAGGAATGGCCCCTTCGATGACGTAGACATCGAACGCCGGCGCCAGCGCCAGGGCGAACGAGAACTCCTGCCGTGCGTAAAGCGGCCAATGCTCCATCGGCTTGGCCAGGCACTTGGGATCGCTGATCAGGTCCGCGACCAATTCATACGTGGCCGCCGCATCGATCTCGTACATCTCGCTCACGAAATCGATGATGCTCAGGCCGCTTGCCTTGCCGCGGATGAAGCCTTGCCGCCCGATCGCCCAAGACACGACGCCGTCGTGCTTGACGAACCCCTGACGCGGCGGACGCAGGCAGCACAGCACATCGACGATCTGACGATGCAGTTCCGGCGAATGCGAAAGCAACGCGTAGCGGCCAACGGGTATATCAAGGTCGGCATTGAGCAGCAGCGGTTGCCGGCTTCCGAATGCATAGGGTTCGTCAGTGACGCCATTCAAATGAATCATCGTCTTCCCTCACATCGGCTGGACATTGGGACGCGCAAGGCGTTCGGCTGCCAGGGCGACCACCATCAAGAACACCAACGACGTCAGGAAATAGCCCAGGCTTGCATCCTGGGAGTCGTAGGCCTCGAAGTAAGCCGAGCGCAAAAGTTGCATGCCGTGGGCAAACGGCGACCAGAGAATCCACGGGCGCAGATGTTCCGGCAACTGTTCCGAAACAAAAAAGACGCTGGAGAAAATCTGCAGGAACCGCTCGATCACCGGCGCAAGCCTCAGATAGAAATGCCAGAAGGTCGCGATCGACCCGAACAACACCCCCATCGCCGCGCCGCAGACTCCCATCAGCACGACGAACAGCACGAACCCCGCCCAGCTTTCCGGCAAGGTAATGAGTTCCAGCGCATGGCCAGCGCTGATCAATACGCCGAACACCACGAGATACACCGACAGATAGATCAACGCCTGCACCAGCGCGCACATCAATGGCGTCACGCCCTGAAAGTTCAGCAGGCCGCGGGCCGATATGTAGGCCGCGCTGCTTCTGAAGATGATCTGCCGGAACATGATCCAAGTGGTTGCCCCCAACAGCGAGAACGTCTGCACGTCCATGCCCAGGATGTAATGCGTGCCCATCAGGATGTACAGCGACGAAATCAACGTCAGCAGCACCACCGGGCCCACCAGAGCCCACAGCAAGGCGATCCGGCTCTCGCCGTGTATCACCCGCAGCTGATAGACGAACAACGCCAGCAACGTGCGCCCCACTGGCCGCCCGCGACCCGCATCCCGGGGGTGCCCCCCTTCATGCAAGGCGGCCATGCGATCCCGCAGAATCGCAAGGTCGCCGGCCTCGTCCCCGGACAGCTCGACTTCCAGCGCAATATCGTTGCGCGACGCATGGCGCCGCGCCTCGCGCGCTTCATCCTGCTTGCGCCGCTCGACGCGCCGCGCATGCGCCGCGGCCAGGCGTTCGTCTTCCGCCACCAGTTTGGCGGGCATGTGTCCCGGCACGAACACGTCGGTGCCCGCGCGGATATCCTGCTCAAGCAAGCGCACGATAAGCCGCAAGCGGCGCCGCGAGAAGTCGGCGAGCGTCTCATTGACGCCGCTACGCGCGATCTCTGCGTCCAGCTCCGCCTGCACGGCCTCGTACACCGTTCGCCGGGCGGCCACGGAGTCGTGCGGCTCGCCCTGAAGGCGCGCCAGCAACGGCTTGAGCAACACGGCTGGCGTGGCCTTTTCCTCAAACAGCGCAGCCGGATCCAGCCGCCAGGCGGCGACGCCGGACCCTACCGCGTAATTGCTATCCTTCCGGCGCGAGCGCCAGCCCTTGATCCGATCCTCGTTGCTCATCGACACGCTATTGCGATACGCCGGATGAACTGGAGCCCGAATCGCTGTCGATAGCCCGCGTGGCGCTGAAGCCTGCGCTCATCGTGACGCGGAACGCCGACAAGACCTTCTGCACCTGGGTAAACGGCGCATCCGAAATGTAGATGGCCTGGCCTTCCTGCACGGTAAATTCGCGCGCCAGCGCCACCTGCTCCGGCCGGGTCAGGTCAAACTGGTAGACCACGGGCAGCATGTCGGGCTTGCCGGCCACGCCAGCCTTTGCAGGCGTGAACAGGAACACCGAGCGCGGGTCGGCCAGCTTGTCGTCAAGCCCCCGGGAATCGGCCAGGGCATCCAGCACGCTGTAGTTGCGCTTGCTGATGGCCACGCGCCCCTGGGTGCCCGCCGCGCCCAGCACGGTCAGATATTCGCGGGAGTCATAGGCGGTGATGACATCGCCCGGCCGCAGCAGGATGTCGTTGTTCTGGTTGCGGTAGATATCCGACAGCCGCACCGACGCAACCTGGTTATCGCGACGCAGGCTGATGACGAGCTGCTCGGGATTCGTCTGCACGGGCGCGGCCTGCGCCAGCGCGCTGCTCAGGCGCTGCGCGGTCTGCGTGATGGGAAACATGCCGGGCTTGGTCAGATTGCCCTGCACCGTCACCATCTGTCCGCGCGCGTCGGCCGCACGGGTCACGCTGACGTCGGCGCCCACGACCAGCTTGGCCAGGCGCGCAACGATCGCATCATGCAGCTTGCCCAGCGTCAGGCCCTCGGCCTTGAATTTTCCAAGGATCGGGAAGGTGACATTCCCCGACCGGTCGATCTCCTGGTTACCCAGGTCGCTCACGCCGGACGGGTCCGCGGCGAAGACGCCCAGCCCGCCGCGCTCCCAGACCTTCACATTGATACCATCGCCAGGCACCAGACTGTCGAAGCCCGCTTGCGTCAGATCGCGATAGCGCACGGGAAAATCAGCCACGTCGGGCACCCTGCTTTTCTGCACCAGGTCACGCGACACGGGCATCACCACGACATCCTTGTCGTCGTGTGCCCCCGTCATCTCGCTTAGCATCGGGCCAGAACGCGGCAGTTGGCAGCCCGTCAGTGAAAGCGCGGAAAGCAGCATCAGGGCCAGGGCCGCGTTGCGCCGCAGGCCCGGAGCCGGGACGTTCATTTGCATAAAATCCTTTAGCGTTAGCAGCTCGAAAAGATAAGCGGCCAATCAGGCTTGCATCAAGCGCATGGGCTGCAGATCCATGCTCTCGTCGTTTTCGGACACGGGCATGCACAGCGCCAGGAACTTGGTCAGCATCGCGTCAAGCGAAAACAGTTTTTGCGCCCGGTGGCGGCTATGCGCCCGCAGTTGCTCGTTGCTGCGCACCTGGTCCACCATCGAGGCGACTTTTTCGCAGGCCTCGTGCAGATCGGGATGATCGACATCGCTGAGCAAGTGGCCGGTCTCGTTTTCGACGAAACACTCTCCCGCACCACCGGCAGGCGTCGAGATCACCGGCACCCCCAGCAGCTGGGCTTCGATCAGCACGTTCGGCAAGCCTTCGTACCGGGACAGCAGCACGCTGGCATCCATTTGCGAATACCAATAACCGACGTGGTTCGATAAGCCCACAAGCAGCAGCCGGTCGGTCACGCTCAGCTCTTCTGCAAGTGCCTCGATATTCTCTCGAAGACGGCCATCGCCCACGATGACGAAGCGCGCTTGCGGGCGTTCCTTCAGATAGAGCGCGGCAAGCTTGATCCACAGTTGTGGACGTTTATCCGGCTCCAGCCGGAAGACGCCACCAATGGTCTCGGTCGCGTCCGTCGTGCTTTCCTGGAACGCCTTCCACTTTTCCTTATCGGCGTCGGAGGCGTCGGTCGCCAGATCCGGCACGCCGTTGTACAGGATGTGAAAACGCATGATGGGAATGCCCAGCCATTCGGAATAGGCTTCCGCCGCCTTGCGGCTATTGCTGACGAAGACCACCCCGGGCACCTGGGCCAAGGCCTGGTAGAGCTCGGGATACTCTTCGCGGAAGCGGTCTTTGCGGATATTGGGCGGCAGTCCGCGGAAGACGAGGTGAATGGTCGGCGTGCCGGCAAGCAGCGCCGCCAATGCGCCAAACAGGCAGGTTCCGTCTTGCCACAGACTTACCACGTCAAACGAGACGGCACGCAACACCGGCGCCAGGCGCGTCACGCCATAGTGAACCGGCGGGGGCAATTGCTCCAGCAAACGCGCCAGGCTGCCCTCGGGAACGGGCTGATGGGACACGGACACGGCGGGCAGCTTGTTGATTTCCGTGACAGGAATCTGCGCCTTGACCAGCACGGGCAGGAAGAAATCCAGCTCCTGCTTCTTGGGCGAGCCCGGTGGTTCGGTGTGCTGTTTCACCAGCACCTCCACCTTCTTCGGCTTCATCAGCACCTCGGCCGGCCGCTGCTCGGGAAACGCTGCCAGACGGGTCAGTTCGCCGGCAAGCCGCGTCAGCTGACGCTCGGCGCCGCCCGGCCCCAGGCTGCCGGTAACCAGCGCCACGGACACGGGTTTGTCCGGCGAATTCTCGGCAACCTGCCGATCGCGAAAGTGCAGGATCGCGTGTTTCATCGACACGATCCTGATGTCCTTTCCGGCCAGCCCCTCTTCGGACTCGAAGCGCTGGTAGAAGGCATAGTCGCTTGCCAGTCCGTCGGCAAGTTCCGCCGCCTTGCTGCCCGGCGTCAGGTGCTTGGCCACCGGCGCAATCGCCTCGAACGCATCAGCCAGCAAGCCGCGTTTGCGCAAGCGCTTGGCAAACTCGACGCGCATGTTCCGGTCGGTGTACTGCGTGATCAGCCGGCGGAACAGCGCGTCCGATTGGTCGTGCGCGCGAATGTCGCTAAGCAGCTTGGCCCGCGCGAACAAGCGGTCGGGATTATCCGTCGACTCGGGCAGATGGCGGTCAACCAGCTCCAACGCCTGGTCGACATGCCGTTCCTTCACCAGGCGGGTTGCGCAATAGCGGACGATCTGAAGGTCGTCCGGGCACTCCTGCAACAGCGTTGCCCACTGCTCCGCCATGCCCTCGTTCAAGCCCGCCGACTCCTTCAGCCTGAGCAGAAGAAAGCGGACCTTCGAATCTTCCAAGTGATCGCGCGCCAGCACTTTCGCGCGAGCCAGGTTTTCCTGTGCGACTTGAACCCGCCCTGAAGCCGCGACGATTTCCTCTAATTGGGCCTGAACCCATTGAAGGTCGGACTTGGCGTCCGCACGCTCGGTGATCAGTGGTGGATTCATGCCGCCTTTCTCCGGTTTATCTTCTCGATCCAGACCTGGCAGCGCTCGATGTAATGGTCGAACTGAGCCGGATTATCGGAACGTTCCTGGAGCTTTTTCCAGTGAGGCAAGGCCTGCTCGAAGCGATGCAACCGCATGGCGCCAACGGCGGCCAGGCGCAGGCCGATCGGATCTTCCGGCACGAGTTGCACGATCTTCTCGCCAAGCGCCAGGCGTTCGGTCGCGCTTGCGGGGTCAAGCGCGCGCGCTTCGGCATACAGAACGGTAAGGATGCGGCGCTTTTCACGGTCGACTTCGGTCATCTCGGGCCACGACTGCGCAACGCGCTCCAGCAGGGTCCAGGCCGCCTGATGATCGCCGGCGGACAAGCTTTCACGGGCGCCACGAATGGCGCGCGGTCCAAGCCTGCCCAACTGGCGTTCTGCTTCTTCCTTGGCGCCCTGGTCGGCCGACGGATGGGAAAGCACCATCTTGTAGGCGTCAATGGCTTCGCCGTACCAGCCGCCGTTGAACGCGGCACGCGCAAAGAACAACTGCGCGCTGAACGGGGCGGATTCGCCGGCGGCGGCCTGTGCAAGGTGCCGCATGGCGGTTTGCTTGTCGCCCAGCGCGTCGGCTGCCCGGCCGCGCATGGCGTCCAGCTCGGGGAAGGCAACTTGGGTATCGATAGCGATATCCGTCAGGTCGATCACTTCCTTGTGGTTGCCCGCCAGCAGTGCGGCCCGCACGCCAAGACGCATGGCGCGCTCGAAGGCACGCTGCGCGCGCGCACCGGTCAAGGCGTTGGGATTCAGCAGGCGGTGCGCGCAAATCCTTTCGGCTGCGTCGCGCAGGCGCCCTTCTTCCAGGGCGCGATTGCCTTCTTCGGCCCATGCCGTGGACTGCGCCAGCAGCCATTCCGAAATATCTTGCTGCTCGCTGTCGGCCAGGTGGCAAGACGCCGCCAGCGCCGCCGCGGCCATGATGAAGCCGCGCCACGAGGCTTCCTTGACCAGCTCCAGCGCAACGACGTCGTCCAGCGCGGGGGATTCGGTCGCCAAAGTGCGCAGTCCGGTGCGATCCCCGGCCAGCAGGCGGTCACGCCACAGCACGGCAAAGCCGCGTCCGTATGCGGGCATGACCGCGCGGACTTCATGTACCCAGCGGATGGCGGCTTCCATGTCGCCGCTCGTCTGCAGCATGGACAGCACCGTATCGGCGGCTTCGACCGCGCTTGCGTCTTCCGGGGACGAGATGCGGAACAACTGCTTCCAATTGCCCAGGGCCTCGTCCACGTAGCCCAGCTGGGCCGCGGACACGGCGGCGATCCGGACAATTTCGGGCGTCTCGATTTCGTCGCCCAGCAGGCCGGCCGCCAGCGAGTAGGCCACGTCATAGCGGCCCAGCTTGAACTGATTGCGCATCAGGATCTGCTCGGCCTTGCTGCCGGTTGCCACGCCGTCCGCGCCGTCCGCGCTGCCCAGCAGTGCAAGCGACCCTTCGTAGTCGCCCAGCTCTTCCTGGATCCTGGCGAACAACAGCACATGATCGGGCAGACCGGGATGGCGGCGAAGCACGTCGCGCACGCGGCGCGATGCCTCGCGCAAGTTGCCCGAATCCCAGATCTTTTCGATACGTTCGACGCTTTCGTCGGCCGCGAGCTTGGGCACCGCAACCTGCGGCGTGGTGCCGCTCATCCGCGGACGCATGAAATTCTTGAACCAGTCCACGTACAGGCGCTCGGCAAAGAGCGGGGTGTAGTGGGTCAGGTCCAGGCCGCCGTCTTCCATCGCTTCGGCTTGCCCGACCTTGTTCATCAACGGCGTCGGATCGTAGCAAGGCACGCCGATGCGCTGCGCGATTTCCGTCACCGCGGAGATCAGCTGCTGCCGCTGCTCGATCGGCATGTTGTCAGGGGTCAGGGCGTTGACGTGCGTGACGAACACCACCTTGTCCCGGCCGATCAGATCGACCAGTTGACGCATTTCCGCCTCGATCTCTTCATCCGTCTGATCGCGCTTCACGATACGCGACAGCAGTTCGCGGTCCTCGGACGACAGGCTCTTGAAGACCGGATCCTGGTCCAGCAACGCGCGCCTTTCGGCCAGCCGGTCAGCATGCGCCATCGACCAGAACGTCCGGGTGCGGGTACGGTCGGCGAAGAATTCGCTGAAGTAGCGCACCACGTAGTTGGACTGGATGGGATAACCGTCGATGGTCAGCAGCTTGCGCGAAGATAGCTCGACCATGTAGAGATCGGCCGGCTTATGCGTTCCGCGGCGAGCCTGCTCGCCATTCGAGGGGCGGAAGATCAGGCGCTGGACGTCGGCGGGAATATCGCCGTGGCCGAACATGAACCGGGCCTGCTGAAGCGCCTCGGCGCTGGTATGCACGAAACCGTAGTTACGCCCGAGTTGCAGTTTGATCGGATAGCGTCCCACGGCATCGCGCAGCGGCGTATGGATGCGGCACGTGCCAATCGGAGCAGTGGTAAATGCAGTCATTCTGGGTCTCTCCTGCAGTGATGGGTAGCGAGACCGAACTTAAAGAGTCCAGTACAAGAGGTCGGAGGCAAGCCGTTTGCTGTCAAGCACGGACTTCAGGTCGCAGACCATCCCGCCGCTCTTGACCAGACTGGGCATGTCTTCCCAGATGGCGTCCATGGTTTCGCGATGCGGAACCGCCAGGATCAGCACATCCATGTCTCGGAACTCGCCGCGCTCGACGAGCTTGATGCCGTATTCGTGCTCCATCTGGCCCGCGTCTGCCATCGGGTCGCAGGCCACCGGCGTAATGCCGTACTTGCCCAGCGCGTTGTACAGATCGACCACTTTCGAATTGCGGATGTCGGGCACGTTTTCCTTGAACGTCATCCCCAGGATGCCGACGCGGGTCGACGCATTCAGGCGGCCGTTGCGGGCCAGGGTCTGAACGATCCGCGAGGCAACGTGGTTGGCCATGCCGTCATTGATGCGGCGGCCCGACAAGATCACCTCGGGGTGATAGCCCAGCTCTTGCGCCTTGGACGTCAGGTAGTACGGGTCGACGCCGATGCAGTGGCCGCCGACGAGGCCGGGCGTGAACTTCAGGAAATTCCACTTGGTGCCTGCCGCAGCCAGCACTTCCGACGTGCGGATGCCGACCAGATCGCAGATCTTCGACATTTCGTTCATCAACGCGATGTTGATGTCGCGCTGCGTGTTCTCAAGCACCTTCGCGGCTTCGGCCACTTTGATCGAAGAGGCGCGATGCACGCCCGCGTCGATGATCTTCTCGTAGACGCCAGCGATGACTTCCAGCGAGGCCTCGTCCTGGCCGGACACGATCTTGACGATCTTCTCCAGCGGATGCTCACGGTCGCCCGGATTGATCCGTTCAGGGCTGTAGCCCAGCTTGAAGTCGACGCCGCAGCGCAAGCCGGACACCTTCTCCAGCTCGGGGCCGCAGATTTCCTCGGTTGCGCCCGGGTGGACGGTGGATTCGAAGACCACGATGCATCCAGGACGCAACACGGGGCCGATCGACCGGCAAGCCCGGACCAGCAGCGAGAAATCCGGATTGTTCTTCTCGTCGACGGGTGTCGGCACGGCCACGACGAAGAAGTCGCAGCCTTCCAATTCCGTCACCTGGTCGGTGAACTGCATGGGGGAAGCCAGCAATGCGTCGCGTTCGATTTCGCCAGTCCAGTCATCACCCTCTTTCAGCCGTGCGATTCGACGCTTGTCCACATCAAAGCCAATGACATCAAAGCGCTTGGAAAATGCGACGGCTACGGGCAGGCCGACATATCCAAGGCCACACACTGCGATTCTCTTTACCACGGGGGACCTCACTGTTTTCGTCGTGTCGAAGACACTAGAAATCGACGCCCAACGACACGTATTCGATATGAAATCGAAGGACGTTTGTCCTGGGTTGGGCTGACAGATTGCTTAAGTTTGATTACAGCTCGATACCCAGATATACGTGTTGGGCGACGAGCCAACGAATCGTAGATGGGTCACACAGCAAACTTCTTTCTAAAAATTTTTATTGCTGTGCAAATAAGTCGGGGGGTCGGTAATAAACCTAGGGAATCCCCTCAAATAATTACATTCATTACACAAACCGCAACATTGGCGAGCCGCCAAGTTGTTAATAAATATTAAAAAGCGTTTTTCTTATTTTTGTTTAACCAAACTGAAAAGACATAATACCCCAGCGGGCGCTATTTATTAATACTCCCGGGTAATGACGGGATAAATGATCTGATCGTCCCACATATTGGGCTTATAGCGCGCGAGTCAGCGCGGCCTCACGCCCGTAAACCCCCGGCTTACACGGCCAAACCCCTCCATCACCTCTTAATTGGAAACATCGATCAACCTTGTGTTTAATACCTGCCTGCCGTGCGCATCGAAATTCGCTAGCGCTTGGCTGCTCAAGGCTTGACCCTCAGTTCGCGCTTGCCACTTCCCGCAAGGCGCCAATCAGCAATTCGGCCGGCCGGGACAATGATCGCCCTGCGCGGCGCAAGATGCCGATGAATCGATACAGGGGGGGATTCTCGATCGAAATGCGCCGCAGGCGCTGTGCATCGCCTCCGCCCACAACCAGCTCTGAAAGGATGGCCACGCCAAGTCCCTGAGCCGCCATCGCAATGATGGTCGAGTTATAGACGGCCTCATAGGCTGCGGGCAGCGAGATCTTGTTTTTGTCGGCCGCAGCCTCGATGTGCATGCGGATGCTGCTTTCCCTGACGGGCAGGATAAGCGGCGGACCGGCCAGGTCCTTGAGGGTCACGGAATTCCGTGTCGTCCACGGGTAGTCCGGCGCGACAAAAGCGCAAAAGCGGTCGGTCATCAATTTCTCCCAGACCAGCTCCTGATCGCGTTTGACGGGGCTGCCAACGCCAAAATCCACTTCCCCGTTTCGGATCATGTAGTTCAGGCGCGCGGCCACGGTGTCGCGGATGCGGACCGTGATACGCGGATAGTCGCGATTGAGCCGATGAATCGCACGAGGCAGCAACCCCGCAGCCACCGAAGGCAACGCCGCCACAGTCACCGTGCCCCGGTCGGGGTCGTTTGCCTCTCGGGCATGGGTGACCAGATCTTCGATTTCGGCAACCACGCGTTCGATGCGGGGGAACAGCTCCTGCCCGTGCGGCGTCAACGTCACGCTTCGGCGATTGCGGTCGAACAGTTGCGTACGCAGATGCGTTTCAAGCTGCTGGATCTGGATCGTCAGCGCCGACTGAGAAATGTTCAGTTCGTACGCGGCCCGGGTGAAGTTGCCCAGGCGGGCAATAGCGAGAAACGCGCGCAACTGCTTGAGATCACCCAGCATTACCGCCCTCCATGTCGATGACGCACCAGGTGAACTATTAATTTTTTCGAAGACACTATTCGTTTATTTGAATTTTACCGATCACTACCGCGTATGTAAATTGTGGTGCAGCAGTTGTCCAGCCCTCTAACCAGGAACAAATGATGAGCAGCATCAGAAAGATGGTGGTGGTAGGCGGCGGAACGATGGGATGCGCGGTCGCAGCCATGTTCAATGTGGCCGGGTGGCGCGTCCACGTCGTCGAGACGGATGGGACGGCGCGGCATGCCTTGCCTGGAAAGGTAGACACGGCAGCCCAGGCGCTTGGCGCCGATGGACACGAAACCCCGCTCGCCGTTCATGGCGCGCTGACAGACATCGATTGGACGGATGTCGATATCGTCATTGAATGCGTATTCGAGGATCTCGGACTCAAGCAGGCGGTCTTCGCTGAACTTGAAACCCTGTGCCCGGCTCCGACTCCTTTGACCAGCAATTCCTCGAGCTTTCCGATAAGCCAGATCGCAAAGGGTCTGGCGACGCAAGGCCGGATGCTTGGGCTGCACTTTTTCATGCCCGCCCATCTGGTTCCGGCGGTGGAGGTGGTCTGCAGCGTAGCCTCCGATGCGTCGACCGCCGACGACGTCAGCGCCATCATGCGCGGAGTTGGGAAAAAGCCGATTCGGGTCAAGCGCGATATCCCGGGCTTTCTTGCCAACCGCATCCAGCATGCCTTGATGCGCGAAGCGATCGCCCTGGTCGAAGAAGGGTTCGCCTCGGCGCAAGACGTGGACGCCGCCGTGCGCTATGGGTTCGGATTCCGCTACATCGCGGCCGGCCCGCTGTTGCAAAAGGACCTGGCCGGCATCGACATCCATTGCGCGGCGGCAACGACGATGTATCCCTACCTTCGCACCGACCAGGAACCCAGCGCCTATATGCGCAAACTGGTCGCCAACGGCGACATCGGCGTGAAATCGCCCACGTTGCGCGGCTTCTACCAATGGACCCCCGAACAAGTGGCGATCGAGCAGCGTCGCTACGAAGCGGCACTTCTGAAAGCCGCGCGGATCCTGTCGGATGAAGAGGCGGCCCACTGACACGCGCTACACGGCACATGCAGCATCCATAGAAGACCAACCACGCAAATCTGCAGTGCGGATTCCTATCAAGGATCAAGGGGAGATGTGATGAAGCGAGACAAGAAAAACGGGGAGGCACGATGAACGGGTCCTCTGCCTCTCATAGAAAGTTCCTGGCGCTGCAACGGACGATGGATTCCGTCAACAGCGCCGCAGAAAAATGCGCCGGGCTTTTTCTCCTCGGCATGATCGTCGCCGTTTCAATTTCTGTTTTCTCCCGGCTGCTCTATACCTATACCGGCATCTCTTTGTCGACGCCATGGGCCGAAGAGCTCGCGCGCTTCCTGATGATCGGGAGCGTCTTTATCGGCGGTGCGGTGGCCGCCTACCACCTGCGCCTGATCGGCGTCGATGTCTTCGTCACCATTGTCCCCGAACGTATTGCCCGCTGGCTGAGGCTGCTGTCCCATCTCCTGACCTTGGCACTGGCGCTTTTGCTGGTCTGGAAATCCATCCGGCTGATTGAACTGGGCTTCAAGCAATGGTCGCCCGCGATGGAAATGCCAATGGCCTACGTGTACGCGTCGATGGCGATCGGCTGTCTCCTTATGTGTGCGAACACCCTCACGAATGCGGCCAAAGAGCTGCTGAATGTGGAACTGCCACACCGAGAGTCAGCGGAAATGGAAGAGGCGATGGAAATCAAGAACAGTGTCGAGGGGGCATTATGATTTTGGTGCTTGGCTTGTCGTTCTTCCTGATCATGCTGATCGGCGCGCCCATCATGACGGCGCTGGGGCTGTCCGCCGCGATGGCCTTGCAATCGGGCGATCGATCGCTGTTGATCGTCGTGCAGATGGCCTTCCAGTCCCTGGATTCATTCAGCCTGATGGCCGTGCCGTTCTTCATCCTTGCGGGTCATCTGATGCAGTCGGGCGGTGTCGCGCGAAGGCTGGTCCAGCTGGCCAATGCGTTCGTCGGCTGGATCCGCGGTGGCCTGGGCGCGGTCGCGGTGCTCACCTCCTTGCTATTTGCCACCGTATCCGGCTCGTCGTCTGCGACGACTGCGGCAATCGGCTCGGTGCTGATCCCGGAAATGGAGAAAAAGGGCTATCCGCGATCCTTCGCCGCGTCGATCGCGGCCTCGTCCGGGGAACTGGGGGCCATCATCCCGCCGTCCATTCCCATGGTCGTCTATGCACTGACGGCCAACGTATCAGTGGGCGCGCTGTTCATTGCGGGCATTCTGCCGGGGCTTCTGATTGCCTTGTCGCTGATCCTGACGGTTTGCGTGATCGCCAGCGTCAAGGGTTTTGACGCCGTGCGCGTACTGAGCCTGAAGGATTGGACAAGAGGCGTGCTGACGGCTTTGCGCGACGCCATGCTGGCACTGATGATGCCCGTCATCATTCTTGGCGGCATCTATGGCGGCTTGTTCACGCCCACTGAAGCGTCCTGCGTCGCGGTGCTCTACGGTCTGGTTCTGGGGATGTTCGTCTACAAGGAAATCACGCCCAGGAACCTGCTTGGCATTTTCGGCCGAGCCGCGGTGATGTCCGCGATCATCTTGCTCATCGTCGCCTTTGCCGCGGTGTTTGCCTATCTCCTGACAATCAACCAGGTGCCGCAGCGAGTCGCCGCCATGCTGGGCTCGGTGACCACCAACCCCATCATCTTCTTACTGCTCGTGAACGTTATGTTGTTCTTGGTCGGCATGTTCATCGAAGCGCTGGCGGCGATCCTGATTATCGTGCCAATCCTGGCTCCCATCAGCGTGGCCTTTGGCATCGACCCGATCCATTTCGGCATGATCGTCATCACCAACCTGGCGGTCGGAATGGTAACCCCGCCAGTGGGCGTGAATCTGTTCGTGGTGTGCGAAGTCGCCCAACTGAAGATGCATCAATTGGCCCGCTACCTGGTCCTCTTCCTGGCGGTATTGATCGTGGACATCCTCATCATCTCGTATGTACCTAGCCTCAGCACGGCGTTTCTATAGGTAGCGCGCCGGGCGGTCGCATGATTTTCATTAAAAAAACAAACCAGAATCACCCAGGAGACAAGCAATGCGCATGCTCAAGAAGATCATTGGAGCCGGATCCCTCAGCCTTTTGCTGCTATCGGCGCCCTCTTATGCATTGAACATGGATGTGGGCCACACGCTGACGACGGACAGCCCGTTCCACGTCGGCACGCAGAAATTCGCCGATATCCTCAAAGAGAAATCAAACGGGAAAATCAACGTCACGGTATTTCCCCATTCGCAATTAGGCGGCGAACTCACCATGATCCAAGGTGCCGTGGCCGGCGCGACGGACCTGTTCGTCACCGGTCAACCCGCCTTGAACAATGTGGTGAAGGAGTTTCTGGTTTTTGACACGCCTTTCCTGTTTGACAACGTGCAGCAAGCCAATGAAATCCTGGCCGGCCCCGTGGGCGACAAGTTCATGGACATTCTGCCTAAGTATGGCCTCGTCGGTCTGGGCTGGTTTTCCGCCATCGAACGCAATGTCTTTGGCAACCGGGCCGTCAATTCCGCTGGCGATCTGAAGGGCATGAAGATTCGCGTGATTCAGTCACCGGGATACGTCGAAAGCTACAAAACGCTGGGTGCGCAGGCCACCCCGATGGCGTATTCCGAACTGTACCTGGCGCTGCAGCAAAAGGTCATCGACGGCGGTGAGACCACCCCGGACCAATTCGTGTCCGACAAGTTCATCGAGGTGTCCAAGTACTTCAACATGACGCACATCAATATCCATCCGGCGCTGCTGGTCATGTCCAAGACGCGTTGGGACTCGCTCTCCGACAGCGAGCGGAAAATGGTGAAGGAGGCGGCCGATGAAGCCATGGCCTATGCCCGCGACTATTACAAAAAGGTCTACGACGAAGGCATGAAGACCATGGCCGAAAAGGGCGTCACGGTGGTCTATCCCAGCGACATCGATTCGCTGGTGCAGGCTACCCGGCCGGTTGTGAAGAAGCTGGTCGGCGATGCACCTAACGGCCAGGCGCTTTATGACGCCGTGATCGCCGCCAAGGCCACGGCCACGGCCACGGCCAAGAAATAATCCATGCCCCGCCATCCGGGAAAAGAAAGGAAGAGAGCGATGACTCATTTCACCAAAGCTGAAAGCCTGCGGGTGCTGATCACCGGCGCGGCGGGGAACATCGGAAAGTGCCTGCGAGAGCAGCTGCGCGGCCGCTATGCGTTGTTGCGCCTGGCTGACATCGCCGTACAGGAACCCGCGCAAGCGGGCGAGGAAATCTGCACGCTGGATGTGCGCGACATGGATTCTGTCGCGCGTTGCATGGAAGGCATGGATTGTGTCGTGCACCTGGCCGGGATTCCAGGCGTGGACACCTGGGACAAGATCCTGCCGATGAATATCGATGGCTGCTACAACGTGTTCGAAGCCGCTCGTCGCCAGAACGTGCCACGCGTGATTTTCGCCAGCTCAAACCATGCCGTGGGCTATCACCGCAGGGAGAAATTCCTGGACAACACCGTGGAACCCCGACCGGACTCCCTGTACGGCGTATCGAAAGTGTTCGGCGAGGCTCTGGGCCGGATGTATGCCGACAAGTACGGCATGTCTGTCGCCTGCCTGCGGATCGGCACGTTCCGCACGCCCGATCGCCCAAGTGAAGCCCGCCAACTCCTTACCTGGCTCAGCCACCGGGACATGGCGCAGCTGGCGCGCCGTTGCATCGAGCACGAGGCCTACCACTTCGCCGTGATCTATGGCGTGTCGAACA
This sequence comes from Achromobacter sp. MYb9, assembly GCF_002975275.1. GTDB lineage: Bacteria > Pseudomonadota > Gammaproteobacteria > Burkholderiales > Burkholderiaceae_B > Achromobacter. The sequence goes on from NZ_PCOQ01000018.1 coordinate 93,552, forward strand.
ATCTACGCAACCGGTGGGACAACTCCAATGTGAAGTTTCTTGGGTACGAGCCGCAAGACGACTCCGAAATCTTCGCGGCGGAAATACTCGCCCAGGATATCCCCGAGGACCCCATCGCCGCCCAGTTTCATGGCGGCTTCTACTGCCCTCTGGAGTTCATCGGCACCACCGACAGGATTTCCTGAGACGCCCTTGTAGAAAGCGCTGCCATCCCCCCGTAAACAACTCACTGCCGGGACACCATGTACGCCGCACCGCCTGCCATTCAAGCCGAAGTGTTCGCCCGCCTGCCCGATGCCTTCCGCAAGCCGGAAGGCACGTCCGAATGGCACCGCTACCAGCCGGGCAACCAGCCACCGCATTCCCTGCTGGAAGGACCTTCCTTTGACGCACAAGGCCGCCTGTATTGCGTGGATGTGCCTTGGGGTCGCGTGTTTCGAGTGGATGCACAAGGCGAGTTCGAACTGATCGCCGAGTACGCCGGCGAACCCAACGGTCTGAAGATCCACCGGGACGGGCGTATCTTCATCGCGGATTACGCGCGCGGCATCATGCAGCTCGACCCCGCGACGGGCGACGCCACGCCTGTGCTCGAACGCGTCCACCTCGAACGCCTTAAAGCGGTGAACGACCTGGTGTTCGCGTCCAACGGCGATCTGTATTTCACCGATCAAGGGCTGACCGGCTGGCACGACCAGACGGGCCGGGTCTTCCGGCGCCGGGCCGACGGCCGTGTCGATTGTCTGCTGGACAACATCCCGAGCCCCAACGGCCTGGTGCTGGACCCAAGCGAATCCGTACTCTATGTCGCGGTGACGCGCGCGAATGCGATCTGGCGCGTGCCCCTGACCCGGGAAGGAAACGTAACCAAGGTCGGAACGTTCATCCAGATGTCCGGCGGCGGCGGTCCCGACGGTCTCGCCATTGATGAAGACGGCAATCTGGCCGTGGCACATGTGGGGCTGGGTGCGGTCTGGCTCTTCAGCAACCGGGGCGAACCCATGTTGCGCATCAATTCGCCACTGGGTGCATTGACGACCAATATCGCCTTCGGCGGCCCGGACCGAAAAGCGCTTTACATCACCGAGTCCGAATCGGGATCCATCCTGCGGGCTCCGATGCCCATTGCCGGCCGAGTCATGTATTCGGGTGTTTGACCGCCCCTTGGCAGAAGTGCGAGGCGAATTCAGTTCGTAGCGTATGCGAGAGCCCATCCAGACGCGATCAACATGGGATCGGCCGGGATAGGATCGATCAATCACCTGAAAGAACCCGCCAAGATCATGGCGGGTGAGTTGAAGCTATGGACGCCCGTCATCCAGCACGCAAACATTCAGATGGACTAATTGGCAAGCGGACGGCAGCCGCCTGTCCGTCCAGCTTGCCAGCGCACTCGGAACCTGCGCCCGTCGCTGCCCGCTTTCAGTGACTGATCATCCACGGCCGGGCGCCCGCGAAGGTTTTGCCGCCGTCGGCGGTCTGGCGTGATCGGCCCGTGGCTTTGGCGCCTGAGCAACAACCGCAACCCATGCCGTGGCCGCTGCGGGTGCTGCGAGGTTCATGTGCGGCGCGTTCGTTGACCGCGCGGGCTCGATTCATTGCCGAGGACAGCGCCGAGACCGCTGGCGCGCCACTGACGAAGCGCTCGCAGGCGCCACCGCAATCGGGGCAAGGCGCGGGGTCACGCCATTGCGACAAGGGCCTCAGGACGGCGAACTCGCCGCAGTCCTGGCAGCGATAGTCATAGAGCGGCATGGCGGCTCCTCAAAGGTCTTTGGCGATGGGCATGTCCATACCACGCGTTATCTGCGGTACGTCGCCCAGCGCATTGGGCTGGATGTCGATGTCGAAGATCTCGGTCGGCAGCCACAACGTCGCGCAGGCATTGGGAATGTCCACCACGCCGCTGATGTGGCCCTGCACCGGCGCCGTGCCCAGAATCGAGTACGCCTGCGCGCCGGAATAGCCAAACTTCTTCAGGTACTCAATGGCGTTCAGGCAGGCCTGGCGATAGGCGATGTGCACGTCCAGATAGTGCTGCTTGCCGCCTTCATCGACCGAAATGCCTTCGAAGATCAGATAGTCTTTGTAGTTGGGCGTGATGGGGCTGGGCTTGAAGATGGGATTGCGAATGCCGTACTTGGCCATGCCGCCCTTGATGAGCGACACCCGCATATGCACCCAGCCCGCCATTTCGATGGCGCCGCAGAAGGTGATCTCGCCATCGCCCTGCGAGAAGTGCAGGTCGCCCACCGACAGGCCGCCACCGTTGACGTAGACGGGAAAGAACACCCGGGAACCGCGCGACAGATCCTTGATGTCGCAATTGCCGCCGTGCTCGCGCGGCGGTACGGTGCGTGCACCGGTGGCGGCAGCGCGATCCCGCTCGGCCCCCTTGAGCTTGCCCATGTGCGCCGTCTTGGGCGCCGGCGGATTGGCCAGGGGCGGAACGCGCTCGGGGTCGCTGTCTATCAGCTTCTGTTCACGCTCATTCCACGTGTCCAGCAATGCCTGATCCGGCAGGCAGCCGATCAAGCCCGGATGGATAAGGCCGGCGAAGCGCACGCCAGGGATATGGCGCGAGGTCGTGAACATGCCTTCAAAATCCCAGATCGACTTTTGCGCCGAGGGGAAGTGTTCGGTCAGAAAGCCGCCGCCATTGTTCTTGCTGAAAAAGCCATTGAAACCCCACAGGCTTTCCTGCTTGGCGCCGATATCCAGCAAGTCCACCACCAGCAGGTCACCGGGCTCGGCGCCTTCGACGCCGACCGGGCCGGACAGGAAGTGCACCGTGGACAGGTCCACATCGCGCACGTCAGAGGCATCGTCATCGTTCTTGATCGCGCCGCCCGTCCAGTCGTAGGTTTCAAGCACGAAATCATCGCCCGGCTTGACCCACGTCGCCATGGGAATATCGGGATGCCAGCGATTGTGCACGCCTTCGTTTTCGTAGGGGGATTGGGCCAGGTCGACCTTGATCAGGGTTTCAGGCATGTCATGCTCCTTTAAGATGGACAACGACTTCAGACAGACAGGTATTTGCTGATCGTCTTCTCGTCAACGCGCTCGCGCGGGTCTTCGTGCACGAAGCGGCCCTTGTCGATCACGATGAGCCGGTCGGCGATCTGCATGGTGAAACTCAAGACTTGTTCGGACACCACGATGGCCAGATTGCGCAGCTTGCGGATTTCCAGCAGGCTGCGGGCGATGTCCTTGATGATGGACGGCTGTATGCCTTCGGTGGGCTCGTCCAGCAGCAGCACGCGCGGGTTGGTGACCAGGGCGCGTGCAATGGCAAGCTGCTGTTGCTGCCCGCCCGACAGATCGCCGCCACGCCGGCCGCGCATGTCGTGCAACACCGGAAACAGGGCGTAGATGTCTTCCGGAATGGTGTCGCGCAGTGCCCGCCCGCGCATGCCGGTACGGATGTTCTCTTCAACGGTCAGCGTCGGAAAGATCATGCGGCCCTGCGGCACGTAAGCCACTCCGTTGCGCACGCGCTGATGGCTCTCCAGCCGTTCCAGCGCCTTGCCGTCCAGCGAGATCGAGCCCTGCATGGTGGGCAGCAAGCCCATCATGGTTTTGAACAGCGTGGTCTTGCCCATGCCGTTGCGCCCCATCACGGCGACGATTTCACCGGACGCCACGGCCAGGTCGACACCATGGATGACTTTGCTTTGGCCATAGCCTGAAACCAGGCCAGCGATATTGAACATATTGCCTCCTGGCCTCAGTGGCCGAGATAGACTTCAACCACGCGCGGATCGGACTGCACCTTGTCCATGCTGCCCTCGGCCAGCACACGGCCCTGGTGCAGCACCGTGACCTTGTGCGCGATGTTCTTCACGAATTCCATGTCGTGCTCGATCACGATGAGCGATCGATTGCGGCTGATTCGATTGAGCAGTTCGGCGGTGCGCTCACGCTCGGACACGCTCATGCCGGCCACTGGTTCGTCCAGCATCATCAGCTCGGGCTCCTGCATCAGCAGCATGCCGATTTCCAGCCATTGCTTCTGGCCGTGCGAGAGCAACTCCGCCGAGCGGTCCAGATGATCGGCAAGAAAAATCTCTTCGGCCACCTGCTCGACCCGTTCGATCACGGCCGCGCTACGCCGGAAGGTCAGCGCGCCAAACACGCTGCGCCCGGCCGGGAACGACACTTCCAGGTTTTCGCGAACGGACAGGGTTTCGTAGATAGAGGGGGTCTGGAATTTTCGGCCCACGCCGGCGCGCACGATTTCATACTCGGCCAGGCCGGTCAGCTCGGTGTCCTTGAAGCGGATGGAGCCGGCGGTAGCCTTGGTGCGGCCGCAGATCAGATCCAGCAGCGTGGTCTTGCCGGCGCCATTGGGGCCGATGATCACGCGCAGCTCTCCCTGATCGACATACAGGTTGAGGTCGTTGACGGCGACAAAGCCGTTGAACGAGACGGTCAGGCCTTCGACGTACAACGCGAACTCGGATGGGTTCATGCGGCCTCCGTGGCGCCATCCGCCTGCCGGCGCGATGCTTTGCGCGCCAGGCGTTTTTGGGCATATTGGTGATACAGACCCGCCAGCCCGTTGGGGAAGGCCATCACGACGGCAATGAACAGGCCACCCATCAGGAACAGCCACAGCTGCGGGAATGCCTCGGAGAAATAGCTTTTGCCGAAGTTGACCAGCAGCGTGCCGTAGACCGCGCCCAGCAGGGACAGGCGGCCGCCAACCGCGGCGAAGATGACCATTTCAATGGAGGGCACGATACCCACGAAGGAGGGCGACATGAAACCGACCTGCAAGGTGAACATGGCCCCCCCGATGGCCGAGAACACGGCGGCCACGCAGAAGACAAAGACCTTGAAGCTGGCGACGTCATAGCCCGAGAAGCGCACCCGTTCTTCTTTGTCGCGCATGGCCATCAAGAGCTTGCCCAGCTTGGACGAGAGCAGGTAGCGGCCGAACAGGATGCAGGCAAACAGCAGCACGCCATTGATGAAATACAGCACCAGCCGGGCGCTGTCGGTGCGGATATCCCAGCCCAGCAGCGTCTTCAGATCGGTGATGCCATTGACGCCGCCCGTCCAGCCTTGCTGGCCGATGATGAGCACCGACAGAATCAGGGCCACGGCCTGCGTCACGATGGCGAAATAGGTGTCGCCCACGCGGCGCTTGAACATGGCCGCGCCCAGGATCAACGCCAGCAGGCAAGGCAGCACCGGTACCGCCATCAAGGTGAACCAGAAGCTTTTGAACGGCACCCAGAGCCAGGGAAGCGAGGTCAGTTGGTTCCAGTCCATGAAGTCGGGAATACCGGGCGTGGACTGAATTTTGGTGGCCTCCGGCGTCGAAGCTTCCAGCTTCAGGAACATGGCCATGCAGTAACCGCCCAAGCCGAAAAACACCCCCTGGCCCAGGCTCAGGATGCCGCCATAGCCCCAGCACAGCACCAGGCCGAGCGCGACAAAGGCATAGGACAGGTATTTGCCAATGAGATTGAGCCGGAAGACGTCCAGGCCTAGCGGAAACACCACAAAGAGCAGCAGCGCCAGAATCACCAGCCCGGCCAGCCCTTCGCGCCCACCCACGACATTGCGAAAGAATTTCTGCATGATGCGCCCCTACTTGCGTACCTTGATGCTGAACAGGCCTTGCGGGCGCAGCATCAGAATGATCACGATGGCCGACAGGGTCAGCACTTTTGCCATCGACCCCGTCATGAAGAACTCCGAGATCGATTGCGTCTGCGCAATGACGAAGGCCGACGCGATGGTGCCGAACAGGCTGGCCGCGCCGCCAAACACCACCGTCAGGAAGGTGTCGACGATGTAGAGCGAGCCGCTGGTCGGGCCGGTGGAACCGATGGTCGTGAAGGCCGCGCCGGCAATACCGGCAATACCGCAACCCAGCGAGAACGTCACGCGGTCCACGCGCTTCGTATCGATGCCGACCGCGCCGCTCATGGCGCGGTTTTGCACCGTGGCGCGCACATGCAGGCCCCAGGTCGAGCGGAACAAGGCCAAGAGCAGCCCGCCGGTCAGCAGGATGCTGATGGACATGACGAACAGGCCATTGATGGGGATATCCACGCCGTCCAGCGGCTGCCAGGAACCCATCAGCCAGTCGGGCAGCGTGGGGCTGACTTCACGCGGGCCGAACAGCGAGCGCAGCGTTTGCTGCAACACCAGCGACAAGCCCCAGGTCGCCAGCAGCGTGTCCAGTGGCCGACGGTAGAGATGACGGATCATCAACCATTCGACCAGCCAACCCAGGCCGAAAGTCACGGCAAAGGCCAACAGGATGGCGATGAAGAAGTAGGCCGGCATCAAGCCGGGCGCGTACTGCTGGACCAGTTCGGAACAGAGATAGGTGCAATAGGCGCCCACCGCCAGGAACTCGCCATGGGCCATGTTGATGACGCCCATCTGGCCAAAGATGATCGCCAGGCCCAAGGCCATCAGCAACAGCACGCTGAAGACCGATAAACCGTTGAAGCCCTGCATCAGCAGGATGGCCCCGAGTTCGGAAAAGGATTCCATGGATGGCTCCCGGCAGTGAAAAGGGCGCCGCGCGCGGCGCCCGGATCGAGGTGATTACTGATAGCCCTTGGGGAAGGGATCGGGCTTGATCAGTTCCGGGGTTTCGAAGATCACGTCAACCTGGCCGTCCTTGCGAATCTGGCCGATGCGGGTCTTGCTCCACAGGTGGTGGTTGGGGTCGATCTTGACGTAGCCTTCGGGCGCTTCCTTGAATTCCAGGCCGGCCGAGGCGGCGACCACTTTGTCGACATCGAAGCTGCCGGCCTTTTCCACCGCCATCTTCCACAGCCAGGGGCCCAGGTAGGCTGCCTGGGTCACATCGCCGATCACGGCGTTGGCGCCGTACTTGGCCTTGAAGGCTTCGACGAATTTCTTGTTGTTGGCGTTGTCCAGGCTCTGGAAGTACTTCATGCACGACCAGAAACCCTCGGCGTTTTCCCCGCCGATTCCCAGCAATTCGTCTTCGGTCACCGAGATGGTCAAGAGCTTTTGCTTGCCGCTGGTGACGCCAGCCGCCTTGAGCTGTTTGTAGAAAGACACATTGCTGCCGCCCACCACCACGGCGAACACAACATCGGGCTTTTTCAGTTTGATCTTGTTGATCAGCGAGCCGAATTGCGTGTGGCCCAGCGGGTAGTATTCCTCGCCGACCACTTCGCCCTTGAGCACGTTCTCGATATGCTTGCGGGCAATCTTGTTTGATGTGCGCGGCCAGATGTAGTCAGAGCCGATCAGGTAGAACGAGCGCGCTTTCTTCTCGCGCGACAACCAGTCCAGGCTGGACAGAATCTGCTGCGTGGCCTCCTGGCCGGTATAGAAAACGTTCTTGGATTGCTCCAGGCCTTCATAAAAGGTCGGGTAGTAGAGCAGGCCGTTTTCTTTCTCGAACACCGGCAAGACCGCCTTGCGCGAGGCCGAGGTCCAGCAGCCGAACACGGTGGCGACCTTGTCGCTGACCAGCAGCTTGCGGGCCTTTTCAGCAAAGGTCGGCCAGTCGGAAGCGCCGTCTTCCTGGATGATCTTGATCTTGCGGCCCAGAATGCCGCCCATGGCATTGATCTGCTCGATGGCCAGGCGCTCGGATTGAATCGACCCTGTTTCGCTGATGGCCATGGTGCCGGTCGCCGAGTGCAACTGGCCCACCGTGACTTCGGTGTCGGTAATGGCAAGGCCGGTGGTGTTGATGGCCGAGGTGGCCGGGGCAGCCGCGCGCGACAGCGCCGGTATGCCGAACAGCGGAAGGGAGGCAAAAGCCAGGGCCAGGCGCCGGCGCGAGGGCGATTCCGGGGCAGTATCAAAAGGGGTTTTGCCAGACATCGATGACTCCTCAATGGATCACGACCAGGGAAACCGAGCATGCGCGGCACATGCCGCAGCCCGGAGGGTGAAGGCATACTAGGAGCCTATGACGCAGCGCAACATACGTTGATTGACGTAGAGGCAGGCCTGCCCCCCGGGCGTTACAACGGCATCTACGTTCAATGACGTATCCCCAACTCCTCGGAGCCTGATTTGTCTGCCAGCGCGCCTCAACGCATCGTCAAGATCCGCCGCGACTACAACACCTGGGTCGCCAATGAGACGCTGGAAGACTATGCGCTGCGTTTCACGCCGGTGTCGTTTCGCAAATGGTCGGAGTTCCGCGTCGCCAATACCGCCCTGGGCGCCGTGTCTTTCCTGGCGCTGGAAGCCATCGGCGGCGCGCTGGCGCTGAACTATGGCTTTATCAATGCCTTCTGGGCCATCATCGCCGTGGCCCTGGTCACCTTTCTGACCGGCCTGCCGATTGCCTATTACGCGGCGCGCCATGGCCTGGACATGGACCTGCTGACGCGAGGCGCGGGCTTTGGCTATATCGGCTCGACCATTACGTCGCTGATCTACGCCTCCTTTACCTTCATCTTTTTTGCGCTTGAGGCGGCCATCATGGCGCTGGCCATCGAGCTGGCCACCGGCTTGCCGCTGTCCATCGGCTATCTCTTGTGCGCCGTGGTCATCCTGCCCATGGTGGCTTACGGCATTACCTTCATCAGCCGGTTGCAGGCATGGACGCAGCCGATATGGCTGGTGCTGCTGCTCTTGCCCTATGCCTTCATCGCCTTCCGGGATCCCGGGACCTTGCAGGAGTTTCTGCGGTTTCCGGGCTATGACGGCCGGGGCGGCAATTTCAATCTGCTGATGTTTGGCTCGGCGGTAGCGGTGGCCGCCTCGCTGGTGACGCAGATCGGCGAACAGGTCGACTTTCTGCGCTTTCTGCCCGAACGCACGGCAGCCAACCGCAGACGCTGGTGGCTCGCCCTTATCTGCGCGGGTCCGGGCTGGATTTTGCCGGGCGCGGCAAAGATTCTGGGCGGCGCCTTTCTGGCCTGGCTGGCCCTGTCCCTGGGAGCGCCCGCCGACAAAGCGGGGGACCCCACCCATATGTATCTGGCGGCCTATACCTATGTCATCAGCGATCCCGGCCTGGCACTGGCTCTGGTAACGGCCTTTGTGGTGGTCTCGCAGGTCAAGATCAATGTGACCAATGCTTATGCCGGCTCGCTGGCCTGGTCCAACTTCTTTGCCCGCATCACGCACAGCCATCCGGGCCGGGTGGTGTGGCTGGTGTTCAACGTGCTGATCGCCGTGGTCCTGATGGAGATGGGCGTGTTTGGCGCGTTGGAGCACGTGCTGGCGGTGTTCTCGCACGTTGCGCTGGCATGGATCGGGGCGCTGGTGGCAGATCTGGTGATCAACAAGCCGCTGGGTCTGTCGCCGAAGCGGATCGAGTTTCGTCGCGCCTATTTATATGACATCAACCCGGTCGGCGTGGGCAGCATGCTGATCGCCATGACGCTGGGCCTGCTGGCCTTTGCCGGCGTGTTTCCGGGCACGGCGGGCGCGCTGGCGCAGGCGTTGTCGCCCTTTGTGGCCTTGCTGGCGGCTTTTGTCTGCGCGCCTGTCATCGCCTGGCGCACGCGCGGGCGCTACAACCTGGCGCGCACGCCGGTCGATGTCGCGGGTTCGGATCATGTCTGCGTGATCTGCGCCAACCGTTTCGAGCAGCCTGACATGGCGCATTGTCCGGCCTATAACGGTGCCATCTGTTCCTTGTGCTGCACGCTGGATGCCCGCTGCCAGGATCGCTGCAAACAGCAGGGACGTTTGAAGGATCAGGTGCAGGCGGTCTTGGGCTGGCTGTTGCCGGCGCGGGTCACACCGCTGCTGCATAGCCGCCTGGGCCACTACCTCTTGATCGTGGCGGGAATGGGCTCGCTGCTAGCCGGTATTCTGGGCTTGATCTACTACCAGGAATACGCCAGTCACATGCGGGCCGGCCTGGCCCCCACGGGTTTGCGGCCAACCTTCTTGAAGTTGTATGCCGCCTTGTTGCTGATCGGCGGCGTGGTGGCCTGGTGGCTGGTGCTGGCGCACGAAAGCCGACGCGTGGCGCAAGAGGAATCGGATCGTCAGACCCATTTGCTGCTGCGCGAAATCGAGGCGCACAAGCAGACCGACGCGCAGTTGCAACAGGCCAAGGAAGCGGCCGAAAGCGCCAACCTGGCCAAGAGCCGCTTCATGGGCGGCATGAGCCATGAGTTGCGCGCGCCCTTGAACAGCATTCTGGGTTACGCGCAGATTCTGCAGCGCGACCCGGGCCTGCCACCGGCGCGGCGTGAGGCCATCGATGTGATTCATCGCAGTGGCAAGCACTTGATCGGCCTGATCGATGGTTTGCTGGACATCGCGCGCATCGAGGCGGGCAGGCTAAGGTTGGAGAACAGCGAACTGCGCTTGCCGGCGTTTCTGGAGCAGATCGTGCAGATGTTCCGGCCGCAGAGCACCCTCAGAGGGCTGATCTTTCGCTATGAAGCGGCGGAACTGCCGTCCATCGTGCATATCGACGAAAAGCGGCTGCGGCAGATTCTGATCAACCTGCTGAGCAATGCGCTGAAGTTCACGTCGGAAGGACACGTGTCGATGCGCGTGAAGTCGGCGGCGGATATGGTGTTGTTCGAAGTAGAGGATAGCGGCCGAGGCATACCGGCCGAAGATCTGGAACGCATCTTTCTGCCCTTTGAACGCAGCTGGGCGGCGGTCGAGCAGGCCGATTCCGGCACGGGCCTGGGCCTGACCATCTGCCAAATGCTGACCGGCATCATGGGCGGCGAGTTGACGGTGCGCAGCGCCGTCGGCCGCGGCAGTGTGTTCACGCTCAAGTTGTTTTTGCCGGAGGTGCGCTCGCCGCGCCGCGATGCCCGACCGTCGGGGCTGGTGGTGGGCTATCGCGGCGAGCGGCTGCGGATCCTGACGGTGGATGACCAGCCTTCACAGCGACGCCTGGTGCGCGACCTGCTGGAGCCGCTGGGCTTCGAGGTCCACGAGGCGCCGCATGGCGCCGCTTGCCTGGCCTGCGTGCATACGCTGCGGCCGGCCCTGATATTGATGGACGTGTCCATGCCGGTCATGACGGGATGGGAAGTCCTGCGGTGCCTGCGTGATGAAGGCGTGGCCGTGCCCATCGTGATGCTGTCCGCCAATATCCTGGGGCTGGATCCGAAAGACCCGGCGCAAAGCGGGCATGACGCGTTCATTGCCAAGCCCGTGATGGTTGATGATTTGCTGAATCAACTCGGCAGTTTGCTCAAGCTGGACTGGCAGGTGGCGCAGGTGGAAGCGGCGCTGCCGGCGGGGGATCTGCATCGGGTGGCACTGGAGCGCGAGGATGCCGAGGCGCTGCTGGAACTGGGCGCCATGGGCTACATCAAGGGCATACAGGCCAAGCTGGAAGAAATACAGGGCCGCCGGGCCGAAGCACGCGAACTGACGATGCATCTGCGGGCGCTGGCGGGCGAGTTTCAACTGAGTGAATTCAATCAAGTGCTCAAACATCATGTACAGCGTCACCATGCCCACGCCCGATAAGAACCTCGTCATGCTGGTCGATGATGCGCCGGACAATCTGAAAATGCTCTCCACCGCATTGGATGCAGCGGGTTATCAGGTGCTAGTGGCAACCGACGGCCAGTCGGCGATAGAACGGGTGGATTTCGTGGTGCCGGATATCGTGCTGCTGGATGCGGTGATGCCGGGGATGGATGGGTTCGAGACCTGCGCGCGCCTGAAAGCGCATCCGGCGGCGGGAGATGTTCCCGTGGTGTTCATGACGGGCCTGACCGAGCCCGAGCACGTGTTGAAGGGGTTTCGAGTGGGCGGCGTGGATTATGTGACCAAGCCGCTGGACCCGGATGTGGTAGTGGCCAGGCTGCGAACGCATTTGCGCAATGCGCGCAGCCTGTCGGCGGCCTTTGATGCGATCGATGCGGCGGCGCGAGCCGTGGTGGCGCTGGATGCGCGCGGACTGCCGATCTGGAAGACGGGCAAAGCGCGGATCTGGCTGGCAGCGTATTTTGGTTGCACGGAGGATGCGGCAGACCTGCCGGTGCCCTTGGCGGATTGGGTGGCAGTCAATCTGGCGGCCGGACCGGCGGCTGAACCCTTGGTAATTGTCAGTGCGCGAGGGCGTTTGACCCTGAGTCTGTCGGCATCACGGCGTAGCGGCGAGACGTTGCTGCTGTTGCAGGAGAAGGCGCCGTTGGCGCCGGCCTACGGTCTGACGCCGCGTGAGGCCGATGTGCTGCGCTGGTTGGCCAAGGGGAAAACCAATCGGGATATCGCCGAGATTCTGGGCATGGCGTCACGAACGGTGAACAAGCATCTGGAACACATCTACGTCAAACTGGGCGTGGAAACGCGCGCGGCGGCGGCGGCGCTGGCGGTGCGGCACGGGGATGCCTTTTGAAGCGCGCCGCGGGTCCTCTGGCGCTAACGTGCCAGTTTGTCGGCGGCCTCTTGCAGGCCGTCGAGGATGCAGTCGGCCACGTGCATGGGGAATCCAGCCGGCAGTAGCGCGCGGACGGTCTTCACGACCTCGGGCGTGCGCGCCACCAGGTCGTCAATGACATGCTCCACCCCCTTACCGTCGTGATTCACTACGCCATGCTCGGTGCCCACGGCAATCCAGTGCCGACGCAGGATGTCGCGCATGACACGGAGGGGGTTTTCCGAGCGCACGGCCATGGCCATCTTGGCGTCGTACGGAGACAGCTGATCCGCCCCCTTGCCGATGACGGGGTAAGCCGAAAGCACGTCGTACAGCGGGGTGAGTTCGTAGGTGCCGCCCTGGCGCAGGAAAATGCTGAAGTTCTTCGCGTGGCCATCCGTGGCACGCAGCATCCAGAAGAGGACCTGGGCCTGGAAGAACGTGCGACGGTCGCGGTCAGGAGCGCGCGACGTGGCCAACAGCTTCATGATTTGGCGCACACCCGGCCCGCCGTCGGACTCGTACTTCGAATGCGGCGGGGTTCCCGTCGCCTGGCACATGTCTTCCTGCGGCAGCCGGACGAGCCAGCGCTTGCCCTCTACGTTCTCCCACCACATTCGGTCGAAGCGCTCGACCGCCAGCACCTTCATGTCCTCAAACATCAGGGGCTCGGTGCGCGCCACCGGCATTTGGTAGGCGCGCAGGACTTCGGAGCACAGCCACTCGTTTTCGACTGAGTCGCTCCAGTCGAACTTCATGTTTGCGACCAGGCCCAGCGGCAGCTTGAAGATGTGAGTGGTCGGTGTCGCGCCATGCGGCCGGCACCACCGCCCGTCGTACCAGAGCATGGCCGACTTTTCCTGTGCTCCGGCAATGGAGATGCGAAAGTCTTCATCCTCGGCGGCGTTGCGGCCCAGAGGGCCTGGCGCCAGGGTGTTGCGAAGCAGCTGGGCGATCTCGGCGTCGGTCATCGGAACCGCGTTCACCTCTTGAACGCCGTCCGGCGCCTCGGGGCCCGGCACCACCTGCAGCGCGCCGACGCAGTCCCGACCAACTTCAGCCAGCAGGGCGAACGAGTTGGTCGAGCCGGCCTGGTACCGACGTGCGACGCGCTCGCGGATTTCCTTGCTGTCCGGCAGCAGGTTTTCGAAGTAGGTGCGCACGGCTTCGCCACGGTGCGGGGGATTGCCCGGGGTGAAGGGGAGGGACAGCGACAGCGGGCGCCCCTGCTCGGAAGCCACCCAGGCGTCGGCATATTGCAGGACTTCTCCGACATGCGGTTGCACGCTCCAGGTACCGACGAATTCGCCGTTCATCCAGAGATTCAGGGTGCGGGTGTGTGAGCGTCGACCCATGGGCTCACCAGCTTGGGCCAGCCGACGCCTTGGGCGACGGCGATTCGCTGGTCTTGCGCAGCACGAGCTCGACGCCCAGGATGCTCAGAAGCTCCAGCAGGCGGTCGGCGCTGACCTTGTCGGCATGGCGCTCGAGATTAGACAAGGCCTGCTGGCTGACGCCCAGGCGCATAGCCGTATCCGCTTGGGTCAGGCCGGACTGTTTGCGAAAACCCTGGAGCAGCGCTGGCAGCTGCTCCGCCGTGCGGACGGTGAAATCGGGCATACAGGCCTCACGTTGTTTTGCTGATTTACAAATTATGTTGAGTAAAATCGAAATACTCAATTTAGGTTGTAAAGAACAAATACAATGCGGGGATTGTATTGACGTTTTACAACTCGGAAGCTGTAAAACGCCCCAGGCGGCGCTACGCGCGACGATTAGCCTTGCGACCGACTTTATTTCAAGTTTTCACGACCGGTGAATTTTCGCCGCTTCACTCCACCGTCACGCTCTTCGCCAGATTCCGCGGCTTGTCCACGTCCGTGCCGCGCGCGCATGCCGTGTGGTACGACAGCAGTTGCAGCGGGATCGTGTGCAGGATCGGCGACAGCTTGCCGTAGTTCTCCGGCATGCGGATCACGTGCATGCCTTCGGCGCTCTGGATCTTGCTGTCGGCGTCGGCGAACACATAGAGCTCGCCGCCACGCGCGCGCACTTCCTGCATGTTGGACTTCAGCTTTTCCAGCAGCTCGTCCTTGGGCGCGATGGTCACGACGGGCATGTGCTCCGTCACCAGCGCCAGCGGGCCATGCTTGAGTTCGCCGGCCGGGTACGCTTCGGCGTGGATGTAGCTGATTTCCTTCAGCTTCAGCGCGCCTTCCAGCGCGATCGGGTAGTGCATGCCGCGGCCCAGGAACAGAGCGTTTTCCTTGGAGGCAAAGCGGTCGGCCCACGCCATGATCTGCGGTTCCAGTGCCAGCACCGAACCGATGGCCACGGGCAGGTGGCGCAGCGCCTTCAGGTGCTCGGCTTCCTGTTCGTCGCTCAGGCGGCCGCGCGCTTGCGCCAGCGTCAGCGTCAGCAGGAACAACGCGGTCAGCTGCGTGGTGAAGGCCTTGGTCGACGCCACGCCGATTTCAACGCCGGCGCGCGTGATGTAGGACAGCTTGCACTCGCGCACCATCGCGCTGGTGGACACGTTACAGATGGTCAGCGTGTTTTCCATGCCGAGCGAACGCGCATGCTTCAGCGCGGCCAGCGTATCGGCGGTTTCGCCGGACTGCGAGATCGTCACCACCAGTGAACGCGGGTTGGGCACGCTGTCGCGATAGCGGTATTCGCTGGCGATTTCGACGGCGACCGGGATCTTGGCGATGGACTCGATCCAGTACTTGGCGGTCAGGCCCGCGTAGTAGCTGGTGCCGCAAGCCAGGATCAACAGCGAATCGATGTCCTTGAAGACCTTGAAGGCATCGTCGCCGAACAGCTCGGGCGTGATGGCTTCGATGTCTTGCAAGGTATCTCCGACGGCGCGCGGCTGCTCGAAGATTTCTTTCTGCATGTAGTGGCGGTAAGGCCCGAGTTCGGCGGCGCCCGTGTGCACGTGCACGGTGTGCACTTCGCGGTCCACGTTCTTGCCAGCGGCGTCCACGATCCAGACACGCGACAGCTGCAGGTCGACGACGTCGCCGTCTTCCAGGTAAATGATCTGGTCGGTGGTGCCCGCCAGGGCCAACGCGTCAGAAGCCAGGAAGTTTTCATTCTGGCCCACGCCCACCACCAGCGGCGAACCTTGGCGCGCGCCAACGACGCGGTGCGGTTCGTCACGGCAGAACACGGCGATGGCGTAGGCGCCATGCAGGCGGCGCACGGCGTTTTGCACGGCTTCGAACAGGTCGCCGGCGTACAGGTGATTCACCAGATGCGCGATGACTTCGGTGTCGGTCTGGCTTTCAAAGACATAGCCCACGGCCTGCAGCTCGGCGCGCAGTTCGTCGTGGTTCTCGATGATGCCGTTGTGGACCAGCGCGATGCGCGGCTCGTCGTTGCCCAGGTGCGAAAAGTGCGGATGGGCGTTGTGCGTGGCCGGCACGCCGTGCGTGGCCCAACGGGTGTGGGCGATGCCGGTGAACCCTTGCACCTTGTCTTCGGCGACCTGCTCGGCCAGTTCGGCCACGCGCTGCGTGCTGCGCGTGCGGCGCAGATGGCCGTCGGCGTAGACGGCGACGCCGCAGGAATCGTAGCCGCGATATTCCAGCCGCTTCAGGCCTTCAACGAGGATCGGGGTGATGTCGCGCTGGGCGACGGCGCCAACAATGCCGCACATAGGAGAGACTCCGCTAAGTTCGTGTACCGACGCATTGTGCGCGACCCACCAAGAAATATGATTTCTTTATATGCGAATAAGTGGAATTTAATTCCCTTACATAATTGTGATTAAATTATCTTTCTTAAAAACCACATTTTTGAATTAAACATGCAAAACGTGCCGATTTTGCTACCGGAACTTGATGATCTGGACCGGCGCATTCTTGAACAGTTACAAGAAGACAGCTCGTTGACCAACCAGGATCTGGCCGCGCGGGTGCATGCGTCGCCCCCGACATGCCTGCGGCGGGTGCGGCGACTGTTGGACGAAGGCGTCATCGACCGTCAGGTCGCCCTCCTGGCTGCCGACAAGCTGGGCAGCACGCTGACCGCGATCGTGGAAATCACGCTGGACGTGCAGGCGGCGGAAAGCCTGGATGCGTTCGAGCAAAGCATGCTGGTCGAGCCCGCCGTGCTGCAGTGCTATCGGGTGTCGCCAGGGCCGGACTTCGTGGTGATCGCGCAGGTCAAGGACATGCCGGCCTATCACGCGCTGGTGCACCGGGCGTTCACGGCCCAGGCGAATGTGCGCAACGTGCGCACGTTCTTCTCGGTGCACCGCGCCAAGTTCGAGACGCGGATCGACGTGCGCGGGTAACGCCAGGCGTCCCGTCTACCACCGGCCCAGCAGGCGCTCGAATTGCGCCAGGTAGCGGTTGCCCATCTCCTGGACGTCGTGTTCCGTCTTCACGTATGCGTAGGCGCGCTGCGTGACGTCGTCACGGAACGCGGCGTCGTCCAGGCAGCGGGCCATGCCGGCCGCCATGGCCTGGTGGTCGCCCACCGCCACCAGCACGCCGCGGCCGTCGGCCAGGCTTTCCTTCAAGCCACCCGCGTCGGTGGACACCACCGGCACGCGCTGCAGGAAAGCGTCCAGCACGCTGCTGCCCAGCGCTTCTTCTTCGGAGCTCATCACGAACACGTCGAGAATGCTGTAGAAGTCTTCGACGCCTTTGCGAAAGCCCGCAAAGCGGTAGACGTCTTCGATGCCCAGCTTCTTGGCTTCGTCCTTGGCCTGCTGCTCGCGATCGCCGCCGGCGCCGAAATGCAGGAAGACGAAGTCGCGGCGCGTCTTGGCCAGCTCGCCCACGGCGCGCACCAAGGTCACCGGGTCTTTGTCGCGGATCAGCGCGGCAGACGTCGCCATGACCTTTTTGCCCGCCAGATCGAATTCACGGACCAGGGCGGCAACGTTTTCCGCGTTGATCTCGTGCGGTTCGACGGCGCTGCGGATGATGACCGGCTCGATGCCCAGCCGGCGCGGTTCGCTTGCGGCCATCTCGCTGATGGCCACGAACAGGTTGGCATGGCGCCACTTGAAGCCCGTCTTCCACTCATCGCCCGGCTTGACCACGAACGACGTGCGGCGCGAAAACACCACCGGACTGCGATGCAGCCATTTCGTCAACACGGCCCACGTGATGGTGTTGGCGGTCTGCGCGTGGATGATGTCGTAGCGGCCGGCGCCAGCCAGGAACGCCAATTGACCCGGCACGTTGCGGCAGGTGTGGGCCACAAAGCCCTCTTGGCGGGCGCGCTCGGCAAGCGGCGCGCCCTCGCGGCACATCACTTCGACGTCATGGCCCGCCTTGCGGAAGGCGCGCATGCAATACAGCGTCTGCCGTTCGCCGCCGCGCCAGCCTTTTTCGAAGTTCAGTTGCAGGATTTTCATGCGCGCCCGATGCCGGAGTACTCGAAGCCCTGGCCGCGCACGTCGGCCGGCGTGTAGAGGTTGCGGCCGTCGATGATCAACGGCGTCTTCAGCAAGGCCTTCACGCGGTCGAAGTCGGGCGCGCGGAAGACCTTCCATTCGGTCGCGATCAGCAGCGCGTCCGCGCCGTCCAGCGCGTCGTACATGTCGGTGGCGAAGGTGATGCCGGGCTGGCCGATCAGCATGCGCGCGGCCTCGTGCATGGCCACCGGATCATAAGCGCGCACCTCGGCGCCACGGCGCGTCAGTTCGGCAATGACCGTCAGGCTGGGCGCTTCGCGCATGTCGTCGGTGTTCGGCTTGAACGACAAGCCCCACAGCGCGATCTTGCGGCCGCGCAGGTCTTCACCGTAGCGTGCCACCAGCTTTTCCGACAAGCGGAACTTCTGCGCATGGTTGGCGGCCTCGGCGGCTTCGATGACCCGCATGGGCAAGGCATTTTCCGCGGCGGTGTTGACCAGCGCCTGCACGTCCTTGGGGAAGCAGGAACCGCCGTAACCCGCGCCGGGGTACAGGAAGTGGTAGCCGATGCGAGGGTCCGCGCCGATGCCGCGGCGCACCTGCTCGATGTCGGCGCCCAGCGCTTCGGCCAGGTTCGCCATTTCGTTCATGAACGAGATGCGCGTGGCCAGCATGGCGTTGGCGGCATACTTGGTCAGCTCGGCCGAGCGCACGTCCATCACCATCAGGCGGTCGTGCGTGCGCTGGAACGGTTCATAGATGCGGCGCATCACGCCAACCGTGTAGTCGTCGTCGGCGCCGACGATCACGCGGTCCGGGCTCATGAAGTCGTTGATGGCGGCCCCTTCCTTCAGGAACTCGGGGTTGGACGCCACGCTGAACGGGATCTGGACGCCGCGCACGGCGAGTTCCTTGTCCACCACCGCGCGCACCCGGTCGGCCGTGCCGACGGGCACGGTGGACTTGTCCACGATCAGCTTGCGGGACGTCATGTGACGCGCGATGTTCTGGGCGGCGGCCAGCACGTATTTCAGGTCGGCGGAACCGTCTTCGCCGGGCGGCGTGCCCACGGCGATGAACTGCACGTCGCCGAAGGCCACGCTTTGCGCCACGTCGTCCGTGAAATGCAGGCGGCCTGCCTGCACGTTGCGGCGGACCAGGTCTTCCAGGCCGGGCTCGTAGATGGGAATGCCGCCCTGGCGCAGCAGGGCGATCTTCGCCGCGTCCACGTCCAGACACATGACGTCGTTGCCCATGTCGGCCAGGCACGCTCCCGACACCAACCCCACGTAACCGGTACCCACGACCGTGATTTTCATGCCTGCACGCCTTCAAAATAGGGAATCTTGCGCGCCCGGTCCCTGGACCAGGCGCTGGCCGCCATTATAGAAGCGGCCAGGGCGCTAGGGCGGACCCGCCTCAGGCCCCGTCGACACGGACCGGCGCTAGACCCGCAGTTTGTTGAACCGGACGGTGTTGACCACCACCGCCAGCGCGGCGCAAACCGTTCCCAGCACCAGCGCCAGCCCAGGGCCATGCGCGACGCTGACGCTGAACGCGATGGCCACCAGCGCCGTGCCGAAACTCTGGCCGAAAACCCGGGTGGTCGCCTGCAGGCCGCCCGCGGCCCCGCTACGCGAGCGGGGCGCCGCCGACAACATGGCGCGGTTGTTGGGCGTCTGGAAGAAGCCGAAACCCACTCCGGCCACGAACATGCCCGCCACGATGAACCAATTGGATACCGACGACGGCAGCAACGCCAGCCACAGCATGCCAGCCACCATGGTCGCCGCCCCTACGCCGCTGAGAGTGGCGGCGGAATAGCGGTCGGACAGCCGGCCCGCCAGCGGCGCGATGATGGCGGTGCCCACGGGCCAGGCGCCCATCAACATGCCCACCTCCAGGTACGGACGGCCAAGCACCTGCTGAAAATAGAAGGGCAGCGACACGTATGACGCCATTTGCGCGGCGAAGGTGCAGGCCGACGCGCCCACGGCGAACGCCAGCGGGCGGATGCGCAGCAGGTCCACCGGCACCAGCGGCGCCGGCTGCTTGCTGACGCGGCGCACCAGCACCCAGCCCGCCACGGCCGCGATCGCCACCAGGCCGATGCCCCGCAGCAGATCCTGACCCATCATGTCCACGCCCGAAATGAAGACGCCCAGCGTCGCCATGCAGAGCAGGGCGCTGACCCAGTCCAGCTTCACCTCGTTGCGCGGCACTTCAGGCAGGTGGCGCAGGCCGAACATTGCCAGCACGCAGATGGGCAGGTTTACCGCGAAGATCCAGGGCCACGGCGCGACCGACAGGATGGCGGACCCGATGGTGGGGCCCAGCACCGACATCACGGCCACCGTGGTGGCGTTGATGCTGATGCCCCGGCCCAGCATCTTCAGGGGATAGATGTTGCGCACCAGGCCGCCGAACATGCACATCAGGGTGGCGGCGCCCACGCCCTGGAACACCCGCGCCGCGGTCAGTTGCCACAGCGTGCCGGCCAGCGCGCACCCCAACGAGGCCAGGGTGAACAGTATCAGGCCAAAGGTGAACATGCGGCGAAAGCCGATGCGTTCGGCCAGCGCCGACAACGGCAGCAGCGTCATCACCACCGCCAGGTTGTAGGCATTGACGATCCAGACGGCTTCGGCGGGCGAGGCGTGGAGATCGACGGCGATGGTGGGCAGCGCCACGTTGGCGATCGTGGTGTCCAGCACCGACAGGCTGATGCCCGTCATCACCGTGGCTGCCGCCCAGTACCGGCGGGGGGCCGGCAAACCGTCGGGCGGCGCGGGCTTGGCGCCCCCGCCCGGCGGTGTGTCCCGGGCGGAGTCGTTCTCCGCCATCACGACTTTTTGACCGGACGCTGCCAACCCTCGACCGTAAGCTGTTTAGCGCGCGACACGGTCAGCTTGTCGGCCGGCGCGTCGCGGGTCAAGGTAGTGCCTGCGCCGAGCGTCGCGCCGCGGCCCACGCGCACGGGCGCCACCAGTTGAGTGTCCGAGCCAATGAAAGCGTCGTCTTCGATGACCGTGCGGTGCTTGTTCACACCGTCGTAATTGCAGGTGATCGTGCCGGCGCCCACGTTCACGCGCTGGCCGATGTCGGCGTCGCCGATGTAGGCCAGGTGATTGGCCTTGCTGTCCGCGCCCAGCACGCTTTTCTTGATCTCGACGAAGTTGCCGACGTGGCTGCGGTCGCCCAGTTCAGCGCCCGGGCGCAGGCGGGCATACGGGCCCACGCGAGCATCCCGGCCCACTTCGGCCTGCTGCAAGTGACTGAAGGCTTCGATCTGGGTGCCGGCGCCGACGGTCACGTCGCGCAGGACGCAGTGCGGGCCCACGCGCACGCCATCGGCCAACGTCACGTTGCCTTCGAACACGCAACCCACGTCGATGAACACGTCGCGCCCGCACGTCAGCGTGCCGCGCACGTCAAAGCGCGCCGGATCGGCCAGCGTGACGCCCGCTTCCAGTTGGCGGCGGGCCTGCTCGCCCTGCCAGCGGCGTTCCAGTTCGGCCTGTTGCACGCGGCTGTTCACGCCCAGCGTTTCCCAGCCCGCGCCGGGTTGGGCCGCGCCCACCGGCACGCCATCGGCAACAGCCAGGCCGACCACGTCGGTCAGGTAGTACTCGCCCTGCGCGTTCTTGTTGTCGATGCGGGACAGCCAGTCTTTCAGCCTGGCGGTCGGGGCGGTCAGAATGCCGGTGTTCACTTCCTTGATGGCGTGTTCCGCTTCCGAGGCGTCCTTGTGCTCGACGATGCGGCACACATTGCCCTGGGCGTCGCGCACGATGCGGCCATAACCCGTGGAATCCGCCAGGACTTCCGTCAGCACGGCGGCGCCCGCGGCGCGCGCGGTCAGCAGGCGTTGCAGCGTGTCCGGCTGCACCAGGGGCACGTCGCCGTACAGCACCAGCGTCACGTCGTCCTTGCCGTCGCCTTCCAGCAGCAGCGGCACCGCTTGCTGCACGGCGTGGCCGGTGCCTTGCTGCGGCTGCTGCAGCACGAAGTGCAGGTCAGCCTGGCCGTCGAACGCCTGTTTGACGCGATCGGCGCCATGGCCCACCACGACGATGATGCGCGCCGGCTTCAGTTGGCGCGCGCTATCCAGCACGTGGCCCAGCATCGGTTTGCCGGCCAGCGTGTGCAGCACTTTGGGAAGATCGGACTGCATGCGTTTGCCCAGTCCGGCGGCAAGAATCACTACGTTAAGCATAAGTTCCATGAAAGGTTGGGACGGCCGAGCGGCCTTGCGGCCGTCTCGCTTGTCGATTGAAAGGGGGTCAGGGCTTGCCGTCGGCAGCCCCGGATTTCTTGGCGGTCTTCGTCGCGGATTTGCCGGCCGTCTTGGCGGCAGGCTTGCGCGACGCCGGTTTGGAAGCCTTCGCTTCGGTCTTCGCGGCGGCCTTGGATTCGCCAGGCTTGGCCCGCGCATCCGCGCCTGGGTCCGTGCCCGGCGGGGCGGGCGTGCCCGGCATGGACGCGGCGGTGGCGGCCGCAATCTGGTTGAACTGCTGCTGCAGCAGATCCCACCATGCCTTGGACGCCGATTGCGCGGCGGCGCCCATTTGTTCGCTCATGCCTTGCATGGCCGACTCCGGCGTGGCCTTGTCCGCGGCCCCATCCGCCTCCGCGTCCTTGCCGGCCGGCGCATCTTGCGCGCGGCCTTGCGCCGACGACGAATTCGACGCTGGCTTGGCAGCAGTTTTGGGCGCGGGTTTCAGGCCCAGCACCACTTCAAGGGGAGACGCCGCGCCGCTATCGCGCATCGCGCCCATGTCCATATTGGCCGCGCTATCCACGAACGCGCGCAACGTGCTGATGGTGGAGCGCTGCACTTCCATGCCCTGGATGGTGGACGACAGCATCGACAGGTTCATGCGCAACCAGTTTTCAACCGAGCGCAGTTCCGCGATGCGGCGGTCCAGGTCTTCAAGGTTCATGGGAGGCGCCATCGGCAAGCTACTGGCCAGACCGCCGGGTCCGGTCAGACCCGCCCACGCCTGGCGCATCATTTCCATGCTGGCCAAGAGGGGATTGCCCGACAGGTCGGAATTCTGTCCCATGCCAGGAAGGACGAACGGGTTCGTGAATTGGTCGCTCATGACAGGTCTCCCCAAATGCGGATGGTTTCCGCCGGCTGCCGGTCAACCCGGCACCAGCTGGTTATTCTCCACGCGCACCCGGTCGCCCGAGGCAAAGGCGAACGGCTGCGCGCTGCGGAACTGGCGCGCACTACCGTCGCCCATGCGGACCGTCAGCTCATAGTGCGTCACCGTTTGTTGCTGTCTGATATTACGCTCAACTTCACGGCCTGCCAAAGCGCCGCCCACGGCGCCCAGCACGGTCAGCGCCGTCTTGCCGCTGCCTCCGCCAAACTGATTACCCACAACGCCTCCCACGACGCCGCCGCCGATGGTGCCGACCAGATGATTGCTATCGTCCTTCGCGGGGACTTGCACCTGGCGCACCGACTCCACCACGCCGCAGCTCTTGCAGGCTTGCGGCGCCGGGGCCGGCGCGGGGGCCGAGGCAGCGGGACGGGGCGCCGCGGCAGAGGCCGGACGGCCGGTTTGGGCGGGCGCAGGCGGCTCGGAGGCTTGCGAGGCGGAAGCCTGCGGCGCGGGCGCCAGGTTGGCGCTTTCCGGGCCTGCGCTGACCACGGGCGCATCCGCGTGGGGATTGGCCGACGGCGAGGGCAACCAGCCCATCACCGCGGCCACGCCCACCGCGCACATGACAATGACGGCAATCGCCGCGGCGGCGACCAGCGGGTGCAGGCCGCGGCGCGGGGTGTCGATTCGGGTGGTATTCATGACGAAGCTCCATCGTAACTAACCGGCATCGGTATAGCACCCGGGCGCCGTTTCGGCATGTTGCGATGGTGACGCTTCTTTGCAGCCGCCGGGCCGGTGGACAGGCCATCCCATTCGTGGACAATAGGCGCATGGATTCCATTTCCCTGCCCCAGCTCGAACAGGCGATCAACTATTGGCGCAACTTGTCGCCATCGGTCGGCGACGAATCGCGCCTGTGCCCCGAAGCCGCGGCGCTGGCCACGCCCTACGCCCTGATGATCATCACCCACCGCCACGACATCCCGGTGGCCGAGCTCAATGAAAAAGCCCAGGCGGCACTGGCCGGCTGGGCTGCTTCGGGCGCGCGCGCCCCAACCGATCCCTGATCAGCCTTTCAGCAGGGCCTTGATGTCGTGCGTCAGGGCGTCCACGCCCAGGTTGTTGTTGGCCAGCACGCGGGATTCGCCCTTGCCATCCAGCAAATAGAACGCGGCGGTATGGTCCATCGTGTAGTTGCCGTCCTTGGTGGGCGCCTTGGCGTAGTACGCCTTGAACGACGCAGCAGCCTTTTTGACCTGGTCCGGCGTGCCGGTCAGGCCCAGGAAGCGCGGATCAAAGGCCGTGACGTACTGCTTCAGCACGTCCTGCGTGTCGCGCTCGGGGTCCACGGTGATCAGCAGCACCTGCACGCGCTCGGCGTCCGGGCCCAGCTTCTTCATGACTTCGGTCAGCTCGGCCAGCGACGTGGGGCACACGTCGGGGCACTGCGTGAACCCGAAGAACACCACCACCACCTTGCCGGCGAAGTCGGATAACTGGCGCGTCTTGCCGTTGGTGTCGGTCAGTTCCATGCCGCGGCCCAGCTGGGTGCCGCTGATGTCGCTGCCTTTGAACGTGGGCGCGCTTTCGCCGCAAGCGGCAAGAGCGGCGGTGAAGGCGGCAGCGGCGCCGAAGCGCAGGGCCAGCCGGCGGCTGGCGGAAAACACGGACATCAACAACCTCCAGGGGGTCAGCGCAGCAGGCCGACCCAGTGGTCCACCAGCAGGGCGCCGAACAGCAGCGCCAGGTAGAGAATGGAAAAACGGAACATGCGGCGCGCCAGCTCGTCGCTATAAGCGCGGTACAGGCGCCAGGCATACGAGACGAACATCCCGCCCAGCACCAGCGCCGACAGCAGATAGAGTTCGCCGCTCATGCGGATGGCGTAGGGCAACAGGGTCGTGGCCACCAGCGCCACGCTGTACAGCAGGATATGCAGGCGCGTGAACTGGTTGCCGTGGGTGACCGGCAGCATCGGCAGGCCGGCCTTGGCGTAATCGTGGTTGCGATACAGCGCCAGCGCCCAGAAGTGCGGCGGCGTCCAGATGAAGATGATCAACACCAGCACCCATGCTTCGGCAGGCACCGAATCCGCCACGGCAGCCCAGCCCAGCGCCGGGGGCATCGCGCCGGACAGGCCGCCAATCACGATGTTCTGCGGCGTGCGCGGCTTCAGAATGACGGTGTAGATGACGGCGTAACCCACAAAAGTGGCGAAGGTCAGCCACATGGTCAGGGGGTTGACCAGCGTGTACAGCACGAACATGCCTGCGCCGCCCAGCAGGCCAGACAGGCTCAGCACCTGGAAAGCCGAAATGGTGCCTTGCGCCGTGGCGCGGCGGGCCGTGCGCAGCATGCGCGCGTCGACCTCCTGTTCGATCAGGCAGTTGATGGCGAAAGCCGCCGCGGCAAGGAGCCAGATGCCAATCGTGCCGAACAGCACGCGGCGCATGTCGGGGATGCCCGGCGCGGCGAGGAACATGCCGATGACTGCGCAAAACACGGCCAGCTGCGTGACGCGCGGCTTGGTGAGTACGAAGTATTGGCGAAACAATCCGGATTGGGGAGCGGCAAGACTGGTCATAGTGGACCCTATTTTAAACGCGCACCGAATTGGGGCCATAGCCCGCCGCCGGCGCGCCTCCCGCTGTGGACAAACGCACCATCAGCACCACGGCGGCCAAGGTCAGGCCCGCGGCTCCTCCATTGTGCAGCACGGCGATCAGCAGCGGCCACTGAAAGAAGATGGTGGTCAGGCCGGTGAACAATTGCGCCGTCAGCAGCGCCAGCATCAGCGTGGCGGGGCCGCGCAGCCCCGGTTCGGCCCGCAGCCGCCAGGCCAGCGTGCCCAGGTACAGGAACACGACAAAGGCGAAATTGCGGTGCACCCAGTGGATTGCCGTCAGGGCCGGCTGCGAGATCATCTCGCCCGAGGGCAATTCACCCAGGCCGCGGATCACCGAATAGCCGCCGTGGAAGTCCATGTCCGGCACCCACTTCCCGTGGCACATGGGGAAATCCATGCAGGCCAGCGCGGCATAGTTGGTACTGACCCAACCGCCCAATGTCACCTGCACCAGCAGCAGACCGAACCCCACCGCCACCCACGGCTTCCAGCGGGCCGCCGCCGCGCCGACAGGCAGATGTGGCCGCTCACGGGCAGACAGCCAGGTCATCAACGCCAGCACCGACAGCCCGAACACCAGATGGGACGTCACCACGGCCGGCATCAGCTTGTGGGTAACCGTCCAGGCGCCAAACGCGCCCTGCACGCACACGGCGACAAGCGTCGTGACGGCCAACGCGGGCGAACGGCCCAGTTCGCGCCGATAACGCCACGCCATATAGACGATGCCGATGATGAGCATGCCCAGGATGGTCCCGACATAGCGGTGGATCATCTCGATCCAGGCCTTGGACATCGTCACGGGACCGAAGGGCATCGCTTGCGACGCCTGGTGGATGTCGCCCTGCGCACCCAGTGGCGTCACGCTGCCGTAGCAGCCGGGCCAGTCGGGGCAGCCCAGGCCCGAGTCCGTCAGGCGCACGAAGGCGCCGAACATGATCAGGTCCAGGGTCAGAAACCAAGTGAAAAAAACCAGCTTGCGATACCGCGCTTTGATGCGTTCCATTTCCCTACCATTACTCTGCCGTGCCGCGCGAGTCCCGCGGCACGTGAAACCCGTCATCCAATCCTGGAGTTATAGACCAGCTTGCTGATGTCTTTGCGCACTTTGACGCCGTCGGCTTCGGCGGGGTACTGCATCATCAGATTGCCCAGCGGGTCGATCACCCACATCGGCTCCGGCAGCCCGGGCTGGCCGGCGGCCGTGTCCCGCGCCAGCAGGTAGCGCGCCAGTTGATCGGGATCGGCGCGCAGCATGACCGTGCCCTTGTAGGCTTCCAGCACCTTGTCCGGCACCGGCGCGTCATCGGTGATGAACCAGACGCGCGCCAGGCGGTCCACGTTCTTGCCCTGGCTGGCGTGGCTGTTGCGCGTGATGTAGAGCTTGCGGGCGCAGCTTTCGGGGCAGGCCGCGCCGTCCGCCGTCACCAGCAGCCACTTGCCCTTCAGGCTTTGCAGGTCGAAAGGCTTGCCGTCCAGCGTGGTCAGCGTAAGCTCGGCCGCCGCCGGCATCGGGCGCTGCGGCGACACCAGCGTGCCGTAATTGCTGGAATCCGCCGGCCACCACTGCGGGTTCATGTACACCACGAAGGCGGCCACGATCGGCGCCAGTGAACACAGAAACACCAGCAGCATAGGCATCAATGAGCGCTTGCCTGCAGGCTTGTTGGATGAAATATCGCGAGCCACTTTATATCCTGGATGATTCGTTCATGGACGCACGCGTCAGGCCGGGGGGCCGTTTCGCGCGCGCTGGCGCATGCGCTTGATGGCGCCCCCCAGCACCACCAGCCATGCGATGGCGGCTATCAGACCAAACGCGAACCACTGCACGGCGTAAGACGTGTTCTTCTGAAAATCCACCGACGGCTGCGGCCAGTCCCGGATCAGGCCGCCGGCGGCGCCCGGGTCCGCCGGGCCCGTCTGGCTCAGCACCACCGGCAACAGGTTCAGCCCCGTCGCGCGGGCATAATCGGCAAGCGGCAGGTTCTGCACCTGCGGCACGCTGCCGTTTGCCACGGGCAGCGCCTTGGGCAGCGCGGATTGATCCTGCCCGCCCATCGACCAAAGCTCGAACATGCGTGGCACACGGTCGGAGAGTTCACCGGTGACGGTCTGTGCGCCTTCGGGCGTTGCCGGCAGCTTGGGTTCGCCCTGGCCCTGGATCACGCGCGGCAGCCAGCCCCGCAGCACCACCACCGCCTGCCGCGACGACGCATCCAGCAGCAGCGGCGTGGCCAGCCAGTAGCCGGGCCTGCCGTCGTGGTTGCGGTTGTCCAGCAGTACACTGAATTGCGGCAACCATGTGCCGCTGGCCTGGGCCACGCGCCACGCGGTCATGTCGTCGGAAGGCGTTGCCGGCGTCAGCATCAGCGGCGCCTGCTTGCGGCCCGCCTCGATCGCCGCCAGAATGGCGCGTCGCTCGTCGCTGCGACGCAACTGCCATTGCCCCAGCGACACCAGAATCACCACGGCGATGCCAAGCAGGAGTAAGGCGGCTACCGTGTAGCGGGTTGAATGCGGTCGGGCCATGTATCGTTGCTAACTCTGTTTTGTCCGGAGACCACCATGCGCGTTTTCGTCGTACTGGCCTTCATCGGGATTCTGGCCAGCCTGGCATCCGCCCTGGTCTACCTGATGCGGGACAAAGGCACTACCAGCCGCACCGTCAATGCACTGACCGTGCGCATCGGGCTGTCGGTCGCCCTGTTCCTGTTCGTGCTGTTCGCCCATCACATGGGCTGGATCGAAAGCACCGGGCTTAGATAGGCCGGCGGGGGCATCGGTTCCCCCTTATTGCAACAAAGCGCGATCGGCGCCCGGCATTATCGCCGCCCGGCCCCTTATCGCGCTTTGCCCGCCCTGCGCCGCAGAGCGGGTCCGTGCCGGCCTGCGTCAGAACCAGTAGACGAACAGGTACAGGCCCAGCCACACCACGTCCACAAAGTGCCAGTACCAGGCCGCGCCTTCAAAGCCGAAGTGATGATCGGCGGTGAAGTGGCCCCGGATCAGACGGATCAGGATGACCGTCAGCATCGTGGCGCCCAGGATCACGTGGAATCCGTGGAAGCCGGTCAGCATGTAGAACAGCGACCCGTACGCGCCCGAGTTGAACTTCAGGTTCAGCTCTGTGTACGCATGGTGGTATTCGGCGGCCTGACAGGCCACGAAGATGAAGCCCAGGATGACCGTCGCGGCCAGCCAGAACATCGTCTTGCCGCGGTGGTTCTCGCGCAGCGCATGGTGCGCGATCGTCAGCGTGACGCCCGAGGACAGCAGCAGCGCGGTGTTGATCGTGGGCAGCCAGAAGGGGCCCACCGTCTGGAACTGCTCGACCACGCCGGCCGGGCCGAAGTTGGGCCAGGCTGCCTTGAAGTCGGGCCACAGCATCAGCCGGTGGTCGATGTCGCCCAGCCACGGCGTCGTGATCGTGCGGGTGTACCAGAGCGCGCCGAAGAAGGCGGCGAAGAACATCACTTCAGAGAAGATGAACCAGCTCATGCCCCAGCGGTAGGAACCGTCGATGCGCTTGCTGTTCATGCCGGCTTCGGATTCCTGGATGGCGTCGCCGAACCAGTAGTACAGCACGACGATCAGGCCGATGAACCCCGCCAGCACCGCCCATTTGGCCCAGTCGACGCCGTTGATCCAGGCCGCGGCGCCCAGCCCCATGAACAACAGCGCCACCGCCGTACGCACGGGATGCCCCGAGTCGGCGGGCACAAAGTAGTACGGTGCCTCTTTACCTTGAACCGAGTGGCTTGCACTCATGGCTTTCTCCCTGGTACAGATTTATAGATTAAGTGATTCAAGTCAGGCTAGAAACGGCCCAACGCACAATTAATACCAGCACAGTAACGAAGATTGCCGCTGCCAGCAGCCCAGCCACGATCACGTGCACCGGGTTCAGCTTGGCGCTGTCTTCCCGGTAGCCCGCGCCCTTGCGCACGCCGAAGAACCCCCACGCCACCGCCTTCATGGTCTGAAGAAAGCTCAGCTTGCGCTGAGTGGTTTCGTGCAGGTCGTCGCTCATGGTCGTGGCCTAGCCGACCGCGTTGCCGGTCAGCAGCGCCGAGCCCCGCAACACGGTCCAGGCAAACACGGCAAGGACGAAAACCAGCAGGACCAGCCCTGCAATTTTGTTACGGCGGCGCTGCTCGGGTGTCATTGCTGTGCTACCTGGAACATGAAAGGCGGGTTCACTTCACTTCGGGCGGCGTTTCGAAGGTGTGGAACGGGGCCGGCGAGGGCACTGTCCATTCCAGCCCTTCGGCGCCTTCCCACGGCTTCGCCGCGGCGACTTCGCCCTTGCCCATGTAGCAGCGAATGATCGCCCACAGGAAGATCAATTGCGACAGGCCGAACCAGAACGCGCCGATGGTGGCCATCTGGTGGAACGTCGTAAATTGCGCGGCGTAGTCGGCATACCGGCGCGGCATGCCGGCCAGGCCCAGGAAGTGCATCGGGAAGAAGGTCACGTTGAACGAGATCAGCGTCGACCAGAAATGCAGCTTGCCCAGCTTTTCGCTGTACATGCGGCCGGTCCACTTGGGCACCCAGTAGTAGGCGCCGGCGAACAGCGCGAACAACGAACCCGCCACCAGCACGTAGTGGAAGTGAGCCACCACGTAGTAGGTGTCGTGCACCTGGATGTCGATCGGGGCCACGGACAGGATCAGGCCGGTGAAGCCGCCCATCGTGAACACGAAGATGAAGCCGATCGAGAACAGCATCGGCGTCTCGAACGTCATCGAGCCGCGCCACATCGTGGCGACCCAGTTGAACACCTTCACCCCGGTGGGGATGGAGATGAGCATGGTGGCATACATGAAGTACAGCTGGCCCGTCACCGGCATGCCCGTCGTGAACATGTGGTGGGCCCACACGATGAACGACAGCACGGCGATGGAAGCCGTGGCGTACACCATCGAGGCATAACCGAACAGCTTCTTGCGGGCGAACGCGGGCACGATGGCCGACACGATACCGAACGCCGGCAAGATCATGATGTAGACCTCGGGGTGCCCGAAGAACCAGAACACGTGCTGGTACAGGACCGGGTCGCCACCGGCGGCCGCGTTGAAGAAGCCCGTGCCGAAGTGGCGGTCGGTCAGCACCATGGTGATGGCCGCGGCCAGCACCGGCATCACGGCCAGCAGCAGGAACGCGGTGATCAGCCAGGTCCAGCAGAACAGCGGCATCTTCATCAGCGTCAAGCCGGGCGCGCGCATGTTCAGGATGGTCACGATGATGTTGATCGCGCCCATGATCGACGACGCACCCATGATGTGCATCGCGAAAATGCCCAGATCCATGCCTGGACCCATCTGCAGGGACAGCGGCGCATACAGCGTCCAGCCCGCGGCGGTGGCGCCGCCCGGCACGAAGAACGACGCGGTCAGCATGATCGCGGCCACCGGCAGCAACCAGAAGCTGAAGTTGTTCATGCGCGCGAACGCCATGTCGGATGCGCCGATCTGCATCGGGATCATCCAGTTCGCGAAGCCCACGAAGGCCGGCATGATGGCGCCGAACACCATGATGATGCCGTGCATGGTGGTGAACTGGTTGAACAGTTCGGGGCGGAAGAACTGCAGGCCCGGCTCGAACAATTCGGTGCGCAGCAGCAAGGCAAGCGTGCCGCCTTCCAGCAACATGGCAAACGAGAAGATGAGATACATCGTCCCGATGTCTTTATGGTTCGTGGCGAATAGCCAGCGGCGCCAGCCCGTGGGCATGGCGTGGTGGTGGTCATCGTGACCGTGGCCGTGGCCCGGCGACACGTGGTCTACAGTGACGCTGCTCATGATGGACTCCTTCCTGCTGAGTGCCGCCCCCGTTCCACGGGGACGGCAGGGTATCTCTAACTAAACGGAACCGGTTCTAACGGTGGGAACGCAGGCGCGCGATCAACGCGCGGCCGCGACGTCCTTCGGTAGAACCGTCGGGTCCTGCCCCTTGCCTGCATTGCTCCAGGCATGGCGCGTATAGCTGATGACCGCTGCGATCTCGACATCATTGAGCTGCCCGCCGAATGCCGCCATCGCGGTGCCGGGCTTGCCCTTGAGCACGGTGTTGATCTGGCCCGCCTTGGGGCCCAGAACAACCTTGTCTCCGTCGAGCGGTGGGAAACTGCCCGGAATGCCCTTGCCGTTGGCCTGGTGACAGGCTACGCAATTGGCGGCGAAGACCTTCTCGCCACGGGCAACCAGTTCGGCTTCCGTCCACTCTTTATTGGGATCGTCGGCGTTTGCCGCCATCTTCTTTTTCTGGTCTTCAACCCACTTATCGTAGTCGGCCTGCGCCAGGACTTCCACGACGATGGGCATGAAGGCGTGGTCTTTGCCACAGAGTTCCGCGCATTGGCCACGGTAGATGCCGGGTTTTTCCGCACGGAACCAGGCGTCCCGCAGGAAACCGGGGATGGCATCCTGCTTGACGCCGAAGTCGGGGATCATCCAGGAGTGGATGACGTCGGCCGCGGTGAGCACGACCCGCACCTTCTTGTCCACCGGGACCACCATGTGGTTGTCCACTTCCATCAGGTAGAACTCGCCCTTGGGCTCGCGGTTCTCGATCTGCGCGCGGGGCGTGGACAGCGTGGACAGGAACTTGACGCCGGCAGCGGAGCCGTCGAGGTATTCATACCCCCACTTCCACTGATAGCCGGTGACCTTGATGGTCAGGTCGGCGCTTGAGGTGTCTTTCATGGCCACGACCGTCTTGGTGGCCGGTAGCGCCATGGCGATGACGATGATGAAGGGAATGACCGTCCAGGCGACTTCCACGCCAAGATGCTCATGGAAGGTCGCGGCCTTGTGCCCGCGGGACTTCCGGTGTGCCCAGATGGAGTAGAACATCACCCCGAACACACCAATGAAAATCACGATACAGATCGTGAGCAGCAACCAATGCAGCCACATGATGTCGCGCGAAATCGCCGTGACACCCTCATGCAGGTTCAGCTGATTGACCTTCGGGCCGCCGGGCATGTCTTGCACCTGAGCGTTGGCCACGCTGCCAATCAGCATCGCACAAGCCCCCAGTATCCCTCTCCACTTCTTCATGCTTACCTCGAAACACGGCGCGAGGGCCCTTGTCGCCTAGTGGCACGAGTGTCACTTCAACAGGACTACGCGCAATTATTAGATGGCAGGGCTAGGCAGGGAGATAGAGCGGCCCCCGCATTCCCACTCGAAATCACAAAGAAACTGGCGGATTATAGCGGACACGCAAACAGTTGTAAGACGGGCCTCTTGATTTCGTAGGCCCCGCCCCCATCTGCACGCGCCTCTTGACCGCGCGCCATAAACAGGGTGGCATAAAATCACCGCCAACTTCATCACGGCGCCCAACGATGCCCAAGCAGTTGTCCGATTTGTATGCCGACCTTTGCGCCCGCGCACAGGAAGCCGCCCCCGACGGCGCGCACGCTTTATATATAGCGGGGCGCCGCTGCGGGTGGGCGACGCATGCGGCGTGCGACGCGCTGCGCGACGCGCCCCGCATCGTGTGCGACGACACGGCGCTGCATATCGGCCGCGACCTGACGCCGGGCGCCGAGCTGAACACCGTGCTGGAAAACGCCGCGGAACTGTTGCGTCAAGCCAACTGCCTGCGCGGCTGGCGTGACGAGTTGCTGGATGTGATGGACGGCGTGCTGCCCCTGGGCGTGATCGAACGCGCGGCGGTGCGGCCCCTGGGCCTTCTGACCAAAGCGGTGCATCTGAACGCCTGGACCCCGGATGGGCGGCTGTGGGTCGCGCGGCGCGCGCTCAGCAAATCCACCGATCCCGGTATGTGGGACACGCTGGTGGGCGGCCTGGCGGGCTGCGGCGAAGATCTGGAATTGGCCTTGCTGCGCGAGTGCGGCGAAGAAGCGGGCCTGGATGCGCCCGACCTGGTCCAGCGCACACCTTTGCGCACCATTCTGCGCATCCACCGCCGGCTGCCAGAGGGCTATCAGGTCGAAGACGTGCTGACCAGCACCTGCGTGCTGGCGGCCGACGCCCGTCCCGCCAACCGGGACGGCGAAGTCATGCAGATCGCCACCGTGGACGTGGCGACCGCCGTGCGGCAGGTCGCCGAGGGTGAATTCACGCTGGAAGCGGCGCTGGTGATCATCGAAGACATCATGCAGCGTCAGGCCGCCGGCCAGATCTGAATCAGCGCGGGGCGACGCCGGGCTCGCCCACCAGGCCGGAGGGCGGCTCGCCCGGCGCTTCGACGCCTGCGGCTTCCGCCGCTTCGGCGGCCTGGGCCGGGCTGGGGGCAGACACCGGGGCGGGGATG
>NZ_PCOQ01000019.1 GCF_002975275.1 Achromobacter sp. MYb9
GGGTTCGCCGGGGTGGGGGCGGCCGGTTTTGTAGTCGACGATCAGCCAGCCGTCTTCGGTGCTGAGCGCCAGGTCGATGACGGAAACTTTGCCGGCGGCGTCGATCAGGGGCCATTCGCGGCGGGCGCCGGATTGGGATAGCAGCCACAGACCGCGGTCGTCCGCCAGCGTGGCTTGCAGGGTGTCCAGCACGGCTTCGGCAGCGGCGTCGGCCTGGCTGGCGGGGATGCCGGCTCTTGTCAGTTGGCGGCGCATCGCGGGGAGGCGGTCCGCCAGGGCCTCGGGCGGCCACGCGTGCACCCCATCCTGGCCGATGCGGGCCAGCCAGGCGTGCGCCAGGGTGCCGATGGCGGCGTCGTAGCCGGCTTCCAGTTGCCAGGCGGGATGTTCGCTGCCGTCGCCCCAGGCGCCCCGAGCGGCCGCGCCGAAGCCGGGGCTGACCGTGATGTCGGACAAGCGCGCCAATTGCGCCAGGCCCTCGCTGGCCACCCGACGCAACGGTTCGCCTTGCCATTCCGGGCCGTCGACGGCGTCGGGTTCTGGCTCGCCCTGCATCGACGGCGGGACCGGCGTTTCCAGGCACGGCCACAAGCGGCCCAGCAGGCTGGCCGACGGAGGAGGCTTGACCTGGCCGGTGGCCTCGTCCAGCGACACGTGTCCCACCAGATGCAGGCGCTTGCGTGCCCGCGTGGCGGCGACGTACAGCAGGCGGTCGATTTCATAGGACGCACGGCGCGCCTCACGCGCGCCCAGATAGCGCGACACCGGATCCGCTTCGGTTTCCGCGCGCGGCTTGACCGGGCCGAACAGCACGCGGCGGCCGCTTTGCTCGAAGCGCACCAGCGGCGCCTGGTCGCCGCGCGGGGCGCGGTGCAGGCCGTACAGGATGACGGTTTCGAACTGCAAGCCCTTGGACTTGTGCATGGTCATGATTTCGACCGCGCCATCATCTTCGTCCGCCGCGTCGGGCGAGGCAAACAGGCGCGAGATGCCGGCGTCCAGCGCGGCGGGGTCGATGCCGCCGTGCGGCGCCAGGCGCTCGACCAACTGGAACAGGCTTTCCGCGTCGTTGGCCACCGACAGGCCGGCATACAGCGCCGGG
This sequence comes from Achromobacter sp. MYb9, assembly GCF_002975275.1. Classification (GTDB taxonomy): domain Bacteria; phylum Pseudomonadota; class Gammaproteobacteria; order Burkholderiales; family Burkholderiaceae_B; genus Achromobacter. The sequence continues at coordinate 1,103 of NZ_PCOQ01000019.1, forward strand.
CCGCCCAGGCGACGCCACAACGATTCGACCCAGGCCGCAAACGGCATTGCGCCCGAATCATTGCGCTTATCCAGCAAGATGGACGCGACCTGGCGCAGCCGCGCGAATTCGTCGGCGCTGAGCAGCGCCTGCGCCGACGGCGATTCGGGCGCGGCGGGCGCCGCGTCGAACAGGGAGCCTTGCGGCGCCGTATCGGCCGCGGCGGGCAACGTCGGCCGCGCCAAGCGCAACGCGCGTTCCAGCAGCACCGGCACCGGGGTGATGTGATCATCGCCGAACAGACGCTGCAGGGACGTCAAGGTCAGGCCGCAGTATGGCGCGCGCAACACCGAGAGCCACGCCAGCCGGTCGCCCTGATGCGATAGCGCGCGGACGAGTTGCACCAGGTCGGCCACCACGGGACGCAGGGCCAGCGGCACCAGGTCCACGGCGCGGCAACGGATGCCCTCTTGCGCCAGCCGGCGCGTCAGGTTGCCCAAATGGCTGCGGGCGCGCACCAGCACGGCGACCGGATGCTTGGCGCCCTTGTGATCGGCCAACGCCTGGCGCACCAGCCCCACCGCGATGTCTTCGGCCTGCGCGTCGGCAGGCGTCGCGCCGGCGCGCGACCAGACCGGATGAAAGCGCACGGCAGGCTCGGGCAACGCGTCGTGGAAGGCGGTGGACGGGCTGTACGCGATGGCGCCCGCGGCGGCGTCGCTGCGTTTGGGCAGCAACGACACGAAAGACTGGTTCACCCAATCCACGATGCCCGCCTGCGAGCGGAAGTTGTCGGTCAGGTTCAGGAAGTCGGGGCGCAGTTCACCCACGCCGATGTCCGCCACTTCCAGGAACAGCCCCACTTCGGCTTTGCGGAAACGATAGATGGACTGCATCGGGTCGCCCACCAGGAACAGGGTGCGTCCGTCACCCTGTTGCCAGCCCGAGGTCAGCGTGCGCAGCAGGTCCAGCTGCGTCTGGCTGGTGTCCTGGAATTCGTCGATCAGCAAATGGCGGATGGACGCATCCAGCTTCAACAGCAATTCGCCTGGATCGTCGGCGCTACCCAACGCCGAGGCGGCGCGTTGCGCGATCTCGATGAAATCGACCTCGCCCGTATCCGCGAAACGCAGGCGCAACTGCGCCACCGCCAGCGCCAGCGTCATCAGTTGGGCGCCCAGCACTTCCCATTGCGCATCAGTGAAACGCGGCTCGGGGATGTCGCGCACGGCATTCAGGCGGCGCACCCAGGGGGCCTGCGCGTCGGCCGCTTCCAGCCACGCCACGAAGGGTTCCTTGTGCGCACACTTGGCAGGGAAACCCAGATTTTTGTTGACCGTCTTGCGCAAGCTGCCGGTGCCGGTCAGCAGCAGGTGCGCCACCGCGCGCCACTGGTCCAGCACCTCGGCATCCGGCGGCAACTCCTCCGCCCAGTCCAGCAGCGGCAGCAGCTTGTTGTCGTCATCGCCGTCCTGCAGATGGGTCGCGGCCAGCCGGGCCGGGCCGCACAGCGCGTCGGCCCAGCCGTAAGGCATGGCTTCGCAGAGCGCATCCAGGTCTTCGCCGATTGCCTCGGCCAGCATGGCCTCCATGCCCGCGCGGTCAGACCCGTGGCGCAGCAGCGGCAACCATTGATCGCGCTGGCCCAGCATGTCGGCAATGGCGTCCTTGGCCGCCTGCACGTCCACGTCCAGATGCTGCAGCAGGACGCGCACGGCGTCGTATTCGTCGGCCAGGTCCAGCGTGGCCCGCGCCGCCGCTTCGTAGTTTGCGCGGGCGTCATCGGTGATCTCAGGCATGCCCCCCAGCTCGGACAGCCACGGCATGCTGCGCACCAGACCCGCACAGAATGAGTCGATGGTGCGGATGGCCAGGCGCGCCGGATGGTCCAGCAGATGCCAGCCCTGCTCTTCGTTGCGCGCCAACGCGGCGCGGGCCAGTTCCCAGCTGCGGCGTTCGTGCATGGCCTCGGGCGGGCCGTCCAGCCCGCGCCGCAGCTTGCTCAGCACGCGCGCGTGCATTTCCGAGGCCGCCTTGCGCGTGAACGTGATGGCCACGATCTCTTCCGGACGGTTCACCGTGGCCAGCAAGGCCAGGATGCGGTCGGTCAGCAGTTCGGTCTTGCCGGATCCGGCCGGCGCCTGCACCAGGAATGAACGGGTCGGGTCCAGCGCGTCGGTGCGTGCAGCGTGATCCTGCGGTAGGCGTTCTTGTTCAGCCATGGCTCATGCGTCCTCGTCGTCCAGATGCAAACGCAGGAACGGCAGTGCATCGCAGTATTTCAAATCATCCCGCCGGTAGGCCACATTGGCGGCCACCCCGGCGACGTATTCGTCGGCCAGCGCTTCGATCGCCACGCGCCAGCGCTGCCGGATCTCGGGCCACGACAGGCCGTCGAAGTACTTGCTGTCTTCGGCAAGCGTGACGCCAGGCACGCCCAGGTCTTCGTCGGCCAGACCTTGCGCGGCCACCTGGCGTGCGTGGATCTGCGCCAGCACCAGGCCGGCCACCTCGCCGCCCGCGGCATCCGCCAGCACCGACGCGTAGAACGGCAGTTGCACGTTTACCGGCCGGCTGCGAGACCAATCGGGTTCCGGCTTGGCGGCGGCCACGCCGGTCTTGTAGTCAACGATGACATTGCGGCCGTCGGCCAGGCTATCGATGCGGTCCAGCCGCAGTTTCAGGTTCAGCGCCCCACGCTGCCACTGGTGGCTCTTTTCGACCTGGGCGACGGCGAACGGCAGCCGCTGGGCCTCCATGTCCAGCCACGAGGCCAGCACCGCCCGGGCGCGCTGGCACTCCAGCGCTTTCAGCGCGGGCGCATAGTCCTTGAGTTCGTCGTCGGCGGCCTGGGCCACCGCCTGCTCCAGCAGCGCGGCAAGCCGGCCCGTGGCCAGGACCTCGTGCAAGGCCTCTTGGTCGGGCATCATGCCCCACACCAGCTCCAGCGCCTTGTGCAGGAACTGGCCGCGCACGTTCACCGTGGCCATGTCGGCATAAGGCGCCAGCTCGCGTCCGCCCAACCGGTGGCGCACAAACGCCCACAGCGGATTGCGCGCCTGCGTGTCCAGAACATCCAGGCCGCCGCCCCCGCGGTTTCCGGGGGCCAGCGGCGGGCCCTGATTGTCGTCCAGCGATTCCTGGGGCAACGCCGCCACTGCATCGGCCTCGGCCGGCGTCCAGTCCGTCAATGCGGCGCCGGCAATCAGCGGCGACGGCCGCAGTTCGCGCTCGCCATCCATATGGGCATGGCTGACGATGAGTTCGGGCGCGCATCGGCACAGCGCGGCGTACATGCCTTCGGCCCATTCGCGTTCGCGCTCGGGCGTGGCGCGCGGCGCTTTCGCCTGGCGCAACACGGCCAACGGCAATAGCGGGTTGGGCTTTGGCGACGCGGGCAACACATCGTCGGTCAAACCCAGCATCCAGACACCATCCCAATAGCCGCCTTCGGCTTCCAGCAAACCCAGCACGTCCAGGCGCGCCAGCGGATCGCGTTGCGGCTGGAACGACGCCGACCGCGCCACGCTCTGCAACAGATTGACCGCCGCCACGCCGCCCAGCCGGCCAGCGGCCGGCGCCAACGCCGAAAAACTGCCCAGCGCGTCGCCCAGCGCGCCCATCACCTGGTAATCCACGCTGTCCAGCACCGCTTCGCCCGGAAAACCCAATGCCGTCAACGCGGCTTTCATGCGCAGCATCCAGACATCGCAGGTGGCTTGGCGGCCGCCCTGGGTCCAGATCTCCATCGCCTGATTCCAGGCTTGCGCCAAGGCCGGCGTATCGGCCAACTGCTTCTTCCAGTCGTGCGGACCGACATGCCGCACGGCCTGCCGGCGCCAGCGCGCGTCGATCGCGGCCAGGCGCGCGCCGTCGCGCACGTCGCCCGCGCAATGCCCGGCCAGCAAGGCGGCGCCCAGCACCTCGACGCTGCAACCCTTGCCGGCGGCGCATTCGGCCAGCGCGCGCAGCCAGGCCAGCGCCGCGCGCGCCATTGGCCATTCATTCAACGGCCGGCCTACCGCCACGTTGAACGCATAGGCCGGCGCGCCGTCACGGCCCGCCAGCGCCTGGCTCAACACCCGCCGCGCGAAGGGGGATTCGGCTTCCAGTTGCGGCGACACGATGGCATAGCGCCCCTGCGGATTCGCCTTCAGATGGCTGGCCGCCCACGCCGCCGCTGCGCGCCATTCCGCCCCCTGGTCCGCGGCCTCGAACCGCCGCGCCGCCGTTTCGACGCGTTGCGCGTCGCGCCACTGCCCGACCTCGGTGCCTTGCGCTTCGAAAGCCAGGAGCAAGCGGCGAAAGCGCGGCGACACATCGGTGAATCCGGCCAGCACCAGTTGGGCGGGCGTGGCCAACCGGCCGTCCTCCAGGGCGCGCAGCACGCGGGCATAGCCCTGGTTCGCGTCCTCGGCGTCGATGGCGGCCAGCGCTTCGCGATAGCGCGCACGCCACCGGGCGAAGCCTCGGTACTCGTCGGTGTCTGCTCCAGACGGAACATGCAGATCCCATTCGTCCATCAGCAGATCGGCGTCCATGGACAGGCGCGCTGCCTGGCTGGCATCCAGCAGCACGCGTTCGGCCTCTTCCGCGCGGATGGCTTCCGTCCACACCAACTGCGTGGCGAAACTGTCCAGCCGGTAGGCGGGCACATCGTCGTCCGCCTCGAAGGCCAACTCGTTGGCGGATTCCGCCAGCCAGGCCGACAACGGCAGAATGCGCGGCAGTTCGCTGACCTGGCGCTCCTGGCGCAGCAGGCCGGCCAATTCAAGCGTCAAGCGGCGCGACAAGCGGTTGTTCACGGTCAACACCAGCGTGCCGGCGGCCGGCATGGCGCCGATGTCCGGTAGCGATAGATCAGGATAGGAAAGCGATGCGTCCTGCATGGGCACCTACAAAGCGCGTGCCGGGATGGCAGGCGCGGGCAACAAAAAAAACGACGGAGGAAACTCCGTCGTAGGATACCGCGAGCCGAGCAGCCGCAAGTGCCTAAAAGCCGCAGAGGGCCGCCAGGTTTTCCCAGTGAATTTGCATCTCGGGCGTGGTGTAGCCCCAGAACGCCAGACCCAGCACCGCCGCCAGTGCCAGCACACCCACGGCGCGCCAGGCCCGGTGGCGGCGGACGGCGGGAGGATCTACCGAGGTCATGGGCGGGTCTCCGGAAAGCGGGTTCGAGGCGGGCGGGCCAGTCGCGCCGGCCTCATGCCGACGCGGGGCGCGGCGCCACCGGCGTCACCGGTTGTTCACGCACGGGCAGGCAGAGCAGCGCCGCAACCACGGCCAGCATCACGCCCAGCCACCAGACCATATCGTAGTTGCCCGTCTTGGCGTAGGCGTAACCGCCCAGCCAGACACCGATGAAGCTGCCCAACTGGTGTCCCAGGAAGACGATGCCCGACAAGGTGGCGGCATAGCGCAACCCGTAGATCTGCCCGATCAGCCCCTGCGTGAGCGGCACCGTGCCCAGCCAGAACAGGCCCATCCACGCCGCAAAGGCATAAAGCACCCACGCGGACAGGGGCATGGCCAACAGCAGCAAGATGCCGAAGGCGCGCATGAAGTACACCACCGCCAGCAAGCGTTTCTTACTGTATTTGCCACCCAGCTTGCCCGCATAGAACGAGCCCAGCACGTTGAACAGGCCGATCAACGCCACTGCAGTCGCGCCCTGCCCCGCCGTCAGGCCGCCGTCGGTCACGTAGGCCGGCAGGTGCAGCGTGATGAAGGCGGTGTGGAAGCCGCAGACGAAGTAGCTCCAGAACAGGAAGTGGAACGAGGGGTGGCGTACCGCCTGCCGCACGGCCGAGGCCAGCGACTGCTGCGGCCCGGTCTGCGCTTGCGGACGGCCGCGCAAAAAATAGGCCAGCGGCGCGGCGCAAGCCACGAACAGCGATAGCACCCACAGCGCGCCCGACCAATCCATGCCGGTGATCAAGGCCTGCCCGGTGGGCACCACGGCGAACTGGCCCAGCGAACCCCCGGCGCTGGCAATCCCCATCGCCGTGCTTCGGTAGGCCGGCGGCACGGCGCGCGCCACGACCGGCAGGATCACCGGAAAGGTGGTGCCCGCCTGGCCCAGCCCCACCAGCACGCCGGCGGTCAGGTAAAGCGTGGTCTCGTCGGTGGCGAAGCGCGTGCCGATCATGCCCAGCATGTACAGCACGGCGCCCAGCGCGATGGTGCGTCCCGACCCGTAGCGGTCGGCCAGGATGCCCATGAAGATGCACGCCACGCCCCACACCAGGTTCTGCAGGGCGAAGGCCATCGAAAACACTTCGCGGCCCCAGCCGTGCGCCAGGCCCATCGGCTGCATGAACAGGCCAAAGGTCGCGCGCACGCCCATGGCAAGCAGCACGACCAAGGTGCCCAGGATGATGGTGCGGGTGGAAATCGTATCGGTTTGACTAGACATGAAACCCGTGTCTCGTTGTTGTATGGGTTTGCGTCCCCTCCTCGGGACGACCCGCACATCATATACAAGTCCCCCGTGGCGCATCGGTAATAGCCATGCTGCCGCGTCGCGTTTTGTCCCGGACGGATCCGCTAGCAAGCCGTCGAATCCTCGCATCGAAATATAGTTGATATTATCAACTACTTGACCGAAAATGGGCTTTTCCCCACGGCAGGTAGGCCATGATTCTGCAAACTCCGCTGACCCGATTGCTGGGCACGCGCTATCCGATCATCCAGGGCGGCATGAGCTGGGCATCGTCCAACGCGGCGCTGGCGCTGGCAGTATCCCGCGCGGGCGGACTGGGCGTCATCGCCGCCGGCCCGATGTACCCCGAGGCGCTGCTGGCCGCCGTGCGCGAGGTGCGCCGCGGCACCGACGCGCCGTTCGCCGTCAACATCCCGCTGTACAACAAGCGCGCCCAGGAACACATGGACATTGCCATCGCGGAAGGCGTGCCGGTGATCATCGCGTCACAGGGCGGGCCTCAAAAGCATATCGGCCGCGCGCGCGATGCGGGCATCAAATGGCTGCAAGTGGTGGCAAGCCCGCTGCATGCCGAGAAAGCACAGGCCGCGGGAGTGGACGCCGTCATCGCCGTGGGCCTGGAAGCGGGCGGCCACCCCGGGCCGGACGAAATCGGTCTGCAGGTGCTGGTGCGCGCCACGGTGCGCCGCGTGTCGTTGCCGGTCGTGGCCGCGGGTGGCATTGCCGATGGCGCCGGGATCGCCGCCGCGCTGTGCCTGGGCGCGGCGGGCGCGCAATTGGGCACCCGTTTTTTGCTGACGCCCGAAGCCGGCGTGCACGCAGACTACAAAACCGCCGTGCTGGCCGCCGGCGTGGCCGACACCACGCTGGTCGGCCGCGGACGGTCGCCGGTGCGGATGCTGCGCAACACGTTCGCCCGCCAGTATCTGGCGTCCGAACGCGGCAGCGACGACACCGCGCTGGATGCGCTGTTCGCGGTCAGTTCGCTGAAACAAGCGGCCCATGACGGCGACGTCGAAGGCGGCAAGGTCGAAGCCGGACAAAGTGCGGGATTGATCGACCGCCTGCAGCCCGCAGGCGAACTGGTGCAGCAACTGGTGGACGAGACGCGCGACGCCCTGGCGCGCGCCGCAGCGCTGGCCGGCTGAAAACAAGGAAGCCGCCCAAAGGGCGGCTTCGATGGCCCACGCCCGCAGCGTGACGCCGACTTCTTCGCCTACTTCTTCATCAGGCCCGCGGACTCCACCAGCTTCTTCATTGCAAGCTGGTCCTTTTCAACGAAAGCCGTGGCTTCGGCGGGCGTCATGTTCCACAAGTCGACGCCCTGCGCCTGCATCAGCTTGCCGTATTCGGCGTCCGCGTTCACGCGGCCCATCGCCTCGTTCAGCCGTTGCAGCACGTCGGCCGGCGTCCCCTTGGGCGCCGCCAGGCTGTACCACGACGCGGACTCGGCGCCCGCCACGCCCGACTCGGCCAACGTGGGCACGTCCGGCAATAGCGGCGAACGCTTGCCGTTGGCGTAGGCCAGCGCTTTCAGCCTTCCGCTGCGAATGAATGGCAGGCTGGCCGCCAGATTGAGCACGGCGATATCCACCTGCCCACCCACCAGGTCATTGATGGCCGGCGCCGCGCCGCTATACGGTATGTGCACGATGTCCACGCCCGCCCGTTGCCGGAAGAGCTCGGCGCCCAGATGCGGCGAACTGCCCGGGCCGGCCGAGGCGTAATTGATCTTGCCGGGTTCCTTGCGCGCCAGCGCCACCAGATCGGCCACGCTGGCGGCATTCAGCGTAGGGCGCGCCACCAGCATGTTCGGCTGATTGGCCACGATGGACACGAAGGCGAAATCCTTGATGCCGTCGTAGGGCGTGCGCTGCATCAGCGGCGTCACCACATGCGCGGCCGACGTGCCCAGCAGCAAGGTGTAGCCGTCGGGCTTGGCCCGCGCCACGAAGTTCGCCCCGATCGCGGCCCCGCCACCCGCCTTGTTCTCCACGATCACGGGCTTGCCCAGCTGCTTTTCCAGTTCGCGCGCCAGGGCGCGGCCCAGCACGTCGGCGGGACCGCCGGCGGCATAGGGATTGACCAGCGTGATGGGCTGGGATGGAAAGGGGCCGGCGGCAGCGGCAGCCGCGCAGAACGCGCCGGTGGCCAGGCCGCCCAGCAGGCGCTTGAGGGTAAGCAGACGCTTAGGGGTCATCATGGGTTTGTCTCCTGTCATGTCTTTTTTTTGATGGGGTGATGAATGGCTTAGATCGCGCCCTCTACGCGCAACGCCTGGATTTCCGTATCGGACAGGCCCAGCGTCGCCTTCAGCACGCTATCGGTGTGCTCGCCCAGCAGCGGCGGACGCTCCAGGCGCGGGTCCTCGTAGCCCTTGAACTTGAATGGCACCGGCACGGCGCCAAAGCGGCCGATGGAAGGATGCTCGTAGCTGGCCACCATGCCGCGCGCCTGCACATGTTCGTCGTGCATGATTTCTTCCACGTCCAGGATCGGGCCGGCGGGCACGCCCACGGCATCGCAGCGCCGGCAAAGCTCGTCGCGCGTCAGCCGTCGCGCGGCGGCCGCCAGGCCCGCCATGACTTCGTCGCGCCGCGCAACCCGCACGGCATTGCGCGCCAGTTCCGGGTCGTCCGCCCATTGCGGCAATTCCAGCACATCGCACAAGGGCTTCCAGTGCTGGTCGCTGCCCGTGATCTGCACCCAGCGCCCATCGCCGCACTCGAACGCGGCCGAGGGCACGCGCCCCGGATGTTCGGTGCCCAGCCGTTGCGGCACTTCGCCCAGCGCGAAGTAGCGCGCCGCCGCCAACGACAGCAGGCCGACCTGCCCGTCCAGCATCGAGAAGTCAATGTGGCAGCCCTGCCCTGACCGCGCCCTGCCCACCAGCGCGGACAGGATGCCAATCGCCGCCCACAGGCCCGATGTCAGGTCCGCCACGGGCAGGCCCGGTTTGACGGGGCCGCCACCCCGTTCCCCCGTCAGGCTCATGATGCCGCCCATGGCTTGAAACACGGTGTCGTATCCCTTGCGGGGCGCATAGGGTCCGGTCATGCCGAAACCCGTGCACGAAAAATAGATCAAACCAGGATTGCCAGGCGCGATGCTGTCGCGGTCCAGCCCATACTTGGCCAGCGTCCCCACCGGGAAATTCTCCACCACCACGTCGCTGGTCTCGGCCAGCCGGCGGATCAGCGCCTGGCCCGCCGGCTTGCGGAAGTTGACGGTGATGGACTGCTTGCTGCGATTGAAGGCCAGGTAATAGGCGGACTCGGTTCCGCCCTCGCCCTGCACCTGCGGCTCGAATCCCCGGGTTTCATCGCCCGCACCGGGTTGCTCCACCTTGACCACGGTGGCACCGAGTTCGGCCAGGATCATCGATGCGAACGGGCACGCCAGCACGCGCGAGAGGTCCAGGATGGTCACGCCATCCAGCGGCCTCATCGCGGCGTCCCCTGGCGAAAGCCGCGCATGATCACGTTGGCGTCGCGCCCGACGCCCAGCGCTTCGGCCAGACCCAGGTCCGCCGCGCGATGGAAGGCGCGCTTGGTCAATCCCATGGCGGCAGGCTCCCAGCCCGCCAGGCGTCCGGCCATTGCCAGCGCCGCGTCCAGCACGCCGGCGGCTGGCGCGATGCGATTGGCGATGCCCAGCGCCAGCGCGCGCGCGCCGTCGATGGGTTCGGCCATCGCCACCAGCTCGAACGCGTGCTTGCGGCCCACCTGCCGCACCAGGTTCGCCATGACCACGGCGGCCACGATGCCATGGCGCAATTCGGGATAGCCGAAGCGCACGTCCTCGGCCATGACGGTCAGGTCGCATGCCAGCGCCAGCCCCGCGCCGCCGCCCAGCGCATTGCCGTGCACCGCGCCCACGACCGGTTTGGTCATGCGCGAGAACACCAGATGCAGGTCGGTCGTCAGATCGGCGCGGGCAAGGACCGCCTCGGGCTGCTCCATGGTCAAACCGGAAAACTCGGTGGTGTCCGCCCCCGCGCAAAACGACTTGCCGTTGCCGGTCAGCACCACGGCGCGCACGGTCGCCTCTCGCTCTGCTTGCGACAGCGCGTCCAGCAATGCCGTGGTCAGCGCCGTATTCAGCGCATTGTGCTTTTCCGGGCGGTTCAGGCGCAGCAGGCGCACGGCGCCCTGGTTCTCGACGATCAGTTCCGGCATGACGCAAGTCCTCTTGAATAGTGATCAGGCATTTGATTGATTTAATCAACAATATGGGTAAAAAAAGGCGCCGGGCAGGCGCCATCCGTTTATCGGGGTTGCACGCCACGGCCCCGGCGGGCCGGCACCTCGGCTTTGAATTCGTTCAGCATTTCCAGCGCATGGGCCGTGAGCTTGTCCAGCATGCGTTCCATCTCGTCGCGCTCCTTCGCCGACAGCACGGCAAGCATGGCGTCGTTGCGCTGCACGGCGGCAGGGAACATTTCGTCGTACAGCGCACGCCCTGCCCGCGTCAGGTCCAGGCTCACGCCTCGGCCATCCTGGCTGTCCGCGCTGCGGTGTATCAAGCCACGTTCAATCAGCTCGGACACCGTCCGGCTTGCCTGGCTCTTGTCGATGTTCGCCTCGCGCGCCACGGCGTTCAGCGACATGTCGGGCGCCGCCCCCAGCAACGCGATGATCCGCCATTCCCGGGGCCCCACGCCGTAACGGCTTTCGTTCAGACCCGCCGCGATGCGGCTGGAGACGTAGGCCAGGCGATTCAGGCGGTACGAGAACAGCTCTTTCAGGGCAGTCGGCTGGTCGCGCGCGGGAGAGGCTGGCTTGTGTGCGTTCAGGGATGCCATGGCTGGACTCTGCAAAGATAAGGAAAAAGCGTACGGGCGCGCCGGGCGCCCCCCTGGCCGCATGATATACAAATGCGCCGGCTCCTTGTCATGGCGCGACCGGCGCCTGGCGCACGCCTGGAATCAACGGATTCATGCCGCTTAGCGCGACCCGGCTATGCAGCGGCCGGCCCAGCGTTTGCTGACACAGGCCCGAGACCTCGTCCAACGTATTCAGGTCCAGCCCCGTGCACACGCCCATCGATTCGAACAGGCTGACCAAGTCTTCGGTGGCAACGTTGCCCGTGTGGCCGCCGCCATAACGGACCTTGGCCGGATGTCCGCCGACACCGCCGAACGCGCAGTCGAAATGCCGCACGCCCGCTTCCAGCGCCGACACGTAGTTCACCAGGCCGGTGCCCCGCGTGTCGTGAAAATGCGCCACCGGCGTCAACTGTGGAAATTCGCGCGCCATGCGGCCGTACAGCTCGCGCACGACGGCCGGCGTCGCCATGCCCGTGGTGTCGCCAAGCGTGACGATGCCCACCCCCAACCGCGCAAACCGTTCCACATCGTCCATCACCGAATCCGGATCCACGACCCCTTCGAACGGGCATCCGAAAGCCACGGAAATCGTGCCGACCATCCGAAGACGGCCGCTGGCCAAAGCGGCCATTTCCGCGATGTTGTCCCATTGCGCGGCACGCTCGCGCTTCAGGTTGCGCAGCGAATGCGAGGCGCTGGCCGACACCAGCAGGCTGATCTCGTTGGCGCCGATACCGGCATCCTGATCCGCCAGCGCGCGCTGCACGGCGCGGGCATTGGCGCAGGTCGCCTTGTACCAGACGCCCGCGCGGCGCGGCAGCGCCGCAAGCAGTTCACTAGCATCGGCAAACTGCGGCACCACCTTGGGGTTGGAATACGACGTTGCCTCCACCCGTTCGAAGCCCAAGCGCGCAAAGCGGTCGATCAGGTCCGCCTTGACCGAGGTGCCGATAAAGTCGGGCTCGTGTTGCAGGCCGTCCCGCGCGAAGCACTCGCACAACACAACGTCACGCGCCCTCATGCCGCCCGCTCCAGACCGAACAAGGCGATCGCGTGCGCACGCAACTTGTTCTTCTGCACCTTCGAACTGCCCGTCATGCCGATATGTTCAAAGCTGTCGACCACGGCCACATGGCGCGGCACCTTGTAGTTGGCGCAGCGGCTCTTGCACCAGGCCGTCAATTCCTCTGCCGAGCAATCCTGCCCGTCCTTAAGCAGCACAAACGCGGCGGGCACTTCTCCCAGGCGCGCGTCGGGCACGCCCACCACTTGGGCCATGCGCACCGCAGGGTGCGCGTGCAGCACTTCCTCCACCTCGGCGGGTGCGACGTTTTCGCCGCCGACACGGAACATGTCTTTCAATCTGCCGACCATGCGCAGCCGCCCTTCGGCATCCATTTCACCCAGATCGCCCGTGCTGAGCCAGCCGTCGGCGCCCAGCGCGCGCGCGGTGGCCTCGGGCATCTTGTAGTAGCCCTTCATGACGCTCCAGCCGCGCGCCTGGATTTCACCCGCCTCGCCCACGGCCACCGGCTTGCCGGTGCCGGGGTCCACCACCCGCACCTCCATGCCCGGATGCGGCAATGCCCAGCCCGCCGCACGCAGCGAAAAAGGATCGTCATGGGACGAAAGCGTAATGTTGGGAGAGGCTTCGGATTGGCCGTACGCATTGCACATGCCCGGCACGCCCATGACATCGCGGATCTTCTGCATGACCTGCGGCCCCGCCGCCGCCCAACCGCCGCGCAAATGGATGCGCGCACGGTTGAAATCGGGATGGCCCATCAGCATGAGGAAGATCGTGTCGTTGCCGGACGTAAGCGTGCAACGTTCGGCATCCAGCATCCGCAAGGCGTCCGCCACGTCGAATTTGGGCAGCGTCAGCAGGCAGCAACCCGTCACCAGGCTGACCAGGATCGACAAGGTGGTGCCGGCCACATGGAAGTACGGACGGATGCTGAAGTAACGGTCGTCGGCCGTCACGCCGATGCGCTGCGCGGCAGCCCACGCGTTGGTCAGCATGTTGGCGTGCGTCAGCATCACGCCCTTGGGAAACGAGGTGGTGCCAGAGGTGTACTGGATCAACAGCACGTCATCGGGCACGACGGCCTGCAGGCACGCCTGCAAGCTGTCCTGGTCCATCGTCTCGCCGGCCGCCAGAAAGTCATGCCAAGGCGTTGCGCCCAAGGGGCATCGGTCACCCAACACGACCACCTGGCGCAGGCACGGCAAGCGTTCACCGGGCAAACCGCCTGCCCTATCCAGCGCCGGTTCCACTTGCGTCAGCAATGCCAGGAAATCGATGCCCAGGAACGTGTCCGCGGTCAGCAGCAACTTGACGTCCGCCTGCTTCAAACAGAATTCCAGCTCTTCCGCCTTGAAGCGCGTATTGACCGGGACCGTCACGACGCCCAGCATCGCGCAGGCGTAGAAGATCTGCACCCACACGCCGCTATTACCCAACAGCACGCCGACGTGGTCGCCGTGCCGCACGCCGGCGGCATGAAGGGCGCGCGCGATACGCTGCGCCTGCGCGCGCATGGTGTGCCAGTCATGGCGTTCGCCCGGCGCGACGAACGCCTGGGCTTGCGGGCGTTCAAGCGCCACGCGCTCCAAGGCCTCGGACAACGTAATCGGCATGGCGATCATGCGCGGCCCCCTTGGTCCGGCGCGCCGAACCCGGCGATCGCCTGCCGCCAATCCGTGCCGCGCAGGTTTTCTTCGATGGCCAGCAACTCGATCGCCATGGCGCCTTCGCGTGTCGTGGCCAGGCCTTGATCGATGCTGCGTTTGGTCAGCCTGACCGTCAACGGCGACGCGGCAGCGATCTTCGTCGCCATCTCAAGCGCCTCGGACGGCAACGCCTCCGGCGCATGCACCTGATTCACCAGACCGATCTCGCACGCCTCGGCCGCATCGAAGCGGCGGCCCGTGAACAGCAGTTCCTTGGCCTTGCGCGCGCCAGCGATCCGCGGCAGCCGTTGCGTGGCGCCCACCGTGCCCCACCCCACTTCGGGGTAGCAGAAGATGGCGTCGGCCGAGGCCAGCACGAAATCGCACGCCGCCGCGATCTCGCAGCCCGACCCGAATGCCGGCCCCTGCACCACGGCGATCACCGGCTGCGGCATGCGTTCGATGGCGCCGTAAGCGGCAAAACCCTGCACCCGTCTTGCGGTCATCTCCGAGGTGCTCATGGTCTTGCGCTCTTTCAGGTCCGCGCCAGCGCAGAATGCCGCGCCGGCTGCCCGGATCAGCACCACGTGCACCCCGGCATCCAGGGCCAGCAATCCCATTACCTGCACCAGTTCGGCGCACATCTGGGCGTTCAGCGCATTGCGGCTGTCGGGTCGGTTTAGCGTCACCGTGGCGACACGGTCCTGCACGTCCAGCAAGATCGTGTGAAAAGTCGGGGTCATGCCTGCTCCTGAAGGTTCTGGGTCTTGAAATCAACTTTACGGCATATAGTTGATTTAATCCACTACTTTTCGGAAGCAAGGTCGTCGCCCGAAGCGGCGCCCAGAGCGACGACGCGGGCGCATTCACCGCGTTGGGCCCAAGCCCCGGGCGCCTCTGCTAGACTTGCGCCCTGTCAGCCGCCGGGATTTGCCCTGAATAGTGATACACTCCGCCCGGGTGTTTTCCTGCAATATCAAGGCACTAGAGAAGAAATTCGCCCCTGCGCGACCGCTTCGACACCCACGTTTTGACCGTCTCGCCGTAGTTAAATGGATATAACCGGCCCCTCCTAAGGGTCAATTGGTGGTTCGATTCCACCCGGCGAGGCCACCCCCCCGGCCTCGATTCCGACGCCGCACCTTCCTCGAAATACCGCACGTTCAGCCGGATGAGGGTTAATCCGGGCTACGCTCACGCGCGTTGCGCCGTTAGCGTCTCATGTCGCGTCTTGTGACGAATTGACGCGGCGTCAATATGTCACCCATATTTTTTTCGGCGATGATAGCGAATCGCCTTGCGCACAACTTGATGTGCTGTTTAAATTCGACGCGTAAGCCCCTAATTCCTCTGGATTTTTTCTGAACCGACGACACGCCGGCTTAAGAAACACTTCTTCACAGACTGACAAGCCTGCTCAAACCATGGCATTTACCTGGAAACGTGCAATTGCGAACGCGGTAGCGCCAGCGGCGCTGGCGATGTGCGCGCTCCTGCTCCCGCCGGCCGCGCTGGCCGCGAAGAATTCCGACCCTTGCAAGACGAACGCCAAGTCGGCGGCCTGCAAGGCGCAACAAGCTAAAAAGACCCCTGCCGCGAAATCCGGTTCGGGCAAGACCGCGGCAGGCAAGCAAGCCGCGCCAGCCGCCAAGAAAGCCGCGCCGGCAGCCAAGAAGGCCACGCCCAAATCCTCGTCCACCGCCAAGAAAGCGCCGCCCAAGGGCGGCAGGCAGGTGGCCGCCAAGGGCACGCCGCCCAAAAAAGGTGCGGCCGGCAAGAATGGCACGCCGAAATCGTCGCGCGGGCAACGCGCCGCAGTTGCGGCGGCCTCCGCCGCCATGCCGCCGCCCGCCGTGTCCGTGCGCGCCGAAGCCGCCGCGCTGCGTTCCAGCACCGCCTATGTGCAAGACCTGGAAACGTCGACCGTCCTGTTCGCCAAGAACGAAAACGTCGTGCGCCCCATCGCTTCCATTTCGAAGCTGATGACTGCGGTCGTGGTGGTCGACGCGAACCTGCCGATGGACGAGATGCTTGAGATCACCGACGAAGACGTCGACGGCCTCAAGCACACCACGTCGCGCCTGCGCGTAGGCACCAAGCTGTCGCGCGGCGACATGCTGCATCTGGCCTTGATGTCGTCCGAAAACCGTGCCGCCAACGCGCTGGGCCGTCACTATCCGGGCGGCCTGCCGGCGTTCGTGGCCGCCATGAACGCCAAGGCGCTGTCGCTGGGCATGAGCAGCACGCACTTCATCGAGCCCACGGGCCTGTCCAGCAACAACGTGTCGTCACCGCATGATCTGGCGCGACTGCTGCGCGCGGCTTCGCAACGCCCGCTGATCCACCGCTACTCGACCGATACCGAGTACGAGGTCGAGATCAACAACCGCACGCAGACCTTCCGCAACACCAACCTGCTGGTGCGCAAGCCCGACTGGGACATCAAGGTATCCAAGACGGGCTACATCAATGAAGCCGGCGAATGCCTGGTCATGCTGGCCCGCATCAATGGCCGCGACCTGGCCATCGTGCTGCTGGACTCGCAAGGCAAACTGTCGCGCATCGGCGATGCCGTGCGCATCCGCCGCATCGTGCAAAACGAAGTGGCGCTGGCGTCGATCCAGCCGGGCGGTTGAATAGCCGACGCCCCGCCAATGGAAAAGCCCGATCGGTGTGAACTGATCGGGCTTTTTTTACTGCCGTGCGCCAGACCCTCGGTGAGCGCCCCCTTGAGCGCTAGGCCGCGACCGGCCGCTTCGCGCGCAACGGCTTCGCGTCGTACAGCGACGCGGGTAGTCCTTCCAGCACGGCTTGCGGATTCAATGAACGGATCGGCACTGCGGCATCCAGCGGAATCCTGCCTTCGGCCTGCAGCAGTTGATAGCGCAGGCAGCACACCCGCAGGAACGACGTGAAGTTGGCGGCCTCGCCACGATATTCGACCAGCTCGTCGTACAGGCGTTCGATCAGTTGCGTGACGCGCATGCCGTCGCGGCCGGCGATCTCTTCCAGCACTTGCCAGAACAACTGCTCGAGCCGCAAGCTGGTCGCCACGCCATGCAAGCGCAACGAACGGGTTTCAGGCGCGTAGGACTGTTCGCTCGCGCGGATGAAGATTTCACACATGAGAGCTCCGGTGCCAAGGGGCAAGGCGTCCGCCTGGGCAGGCACGCCAGGCCCACTGTACGACGTTTGGCGCGCCGCCCGCAAGGCGCCGGATGGGCCCGCCGCAGGCTACGCCGCTCCGGTCCGGCCCTATTTGGCGCTGGCGATTCTGCAACCACACGTTTCCCGCCGATGCCGCACTCCGCCCAGGTTGATATAAATCATGGTGCCGAATGCGCGCACGTTCGAGCATGGTGAATCTGAACAGACTTCGGAGGATGTGATGAACAAGACCATGAAGGCCGCAGTTGCACGTGCATTCGGCAAGCCGCTGGTAATCGAAGAAGTCGCGGTGCCCCGCCCCGGTGCTGGCGAACTGCTGGTGAAGATCGAGGCGTGCGGCGTCTGCCACACCGATCTGCATGCCGTGGAAGGCGACTGGCCCGTCAAGCCCAACCCTCCGTTCATACCTGGCCATGAAGGCGTCGGCTACGTCGTGGCGGTTGGCGCGGGCGTCACCCACGTGAAGGAAGGCGACCGCGTCGGCATTCCATGGCTGTATTCCGCCTGCGGCCATTGCGAGCATTGTCTGGGCGGCTGGGAAACCCTGTGCGAACAACAGCAGAACGCGGGCTACTCCGTGAACGGCGGCTTTGCGGAATACGCGCTGGCGGCCGCTGATTACGTCGGGCTCCTGCCCAAGAGCGTCGGCTTCGTCGACATCGCCCCCGTGCTGTGCGCGGGCGTCACGGTCTACAAGGGCCTGAAGATGACCGACACGCGCCCGGGCAACTGGGTGGTGATTTCCGGCATCGGCGGATTGGGCCACATGGCGGTGCAGTATGCCAAGGCAATGGGCCTGAACGTGGCCGCGGTTGACATCGACGACGCCAAACTGGACTTTGCCCGCCGCTTGGGCGCGGAAGTCACCGTCAACGCCAAGACCACCGATCCCGCCGCTTACCTGAAACGCGAAATCGGCGGCGCCCATGGCGCGCTGATCACGGCCGTGTCGCCCAAGGCGTTCGAGCAAGCGCTGGGCATGGTGCGCCGCGGCGGCACCGTGGCATTGAACGGGCTGCCGCCCGGCGATTTCCCGCTGTCGATCTTCGACATGGTGCTGAACGGCATCACCGTGCGAGGCTCCATCGTCGGGTCGCGGCTGGACTTGCAAGAGTCGCTGCAGTTCGCCGAAGAAGGCAAGGTGCACGCCACCGTCGCCACGGAAAGCCTTGAGAACATCAACAGCGTGTTCGACCGCATGAAGCAAGGCCAGATCGAAGGCCGCATCGTGCTTGATTTCGCCTGACCCGCCAACAGGCGCCACGGCACCACAACCACAAGGGCCTGGGGCGGCAACCGCCCCAGGCCCTTGCGTCATTCATGCCGCCGAAACCGCCATCGCCATCAGGGCGTGATCTTCGTGCCCAGCACTGCCAGGAACTGCGACAGCCATGCGGGATGCGCGGGCCATGCAGGCGCCGTCACCAGGTTGCCGTCGGTGTAGGCCTGGTCGATGCCGATCTCGGCGTAGGTGCCGCCGGCCAGGCGCACTTCCGGCGCGCAGGCCGGATACGCCGAGCACGTGCGGCCCTTCAGGATACCGGCGGCAGCCAGCAACTGCGCGCCATGGCACACGGCAGCGATCGGCTTGCCGGCCTGATCGAAATACCGCACGATATCCAGCACTTTTTCATTCAAGCGCAGGTATTCCGGCGCGCGGCCACCCGGGATCACCAAGCCGTCGTAGGACGAAGGCTCCACGCGGTCGAAGTCGAAATTCAACGAAAAATTGTGACCGCGTTTTTCGCTGTAGGTCTGTGCGCCCTCGAAATCGTGAATGGCGGTGGCGATGGTGTCGCCGGCCTTCTTATCCGGGCAGACCGCGTGCACCGTGTGCCCCACGGCCAGCAGCGTCTGGAACGGCACCATGGTTTCGTAGTCTTCGGCGTAATCGCCGACCAGCATCAACAGTCTTTTGCTCATGATTCTCTCCTTGGGATGAGGGGCGGCCGGTTGCGCGCCCAGCGTCGTGGGCCCCGGTTCTTGATGTTCTAGCGGCCATTGTGCCCGGGCCCGGGAGACGGATGGTGGTAATGGGATACCACGCGGGGAACAGGCGGGAAACGGGCGGGGGCGACAAGTGTTGCCGCGCCCGGCAGGCCGTGCAGGCATGCGCGCCCTCGCCATCGCATTCAGTGCGGCAATGATGCGCCGCCACAGATCGCGATGTCCTGGCCGGTGATCGCTGCCGCCTCGCGCGACATCAGGAATTGCACCAGCGCCGCGATTTCCTCGGGCTGGATCAGCCGGCCGATCGGCGGCATGCGCGGCGTGCTGGCCGCCCGCGCCGGGTCATCCAGCATGGCCGTCTGCGTGGCGGCCGGCGACACCACGTTCACCGTCACGCCCTGGGGCGCCAGCTCGGCGGCCCAGCTGCGCGCCAATGCCACCAGCGCGGCCTTGGACGCGGCGTACTGGCTGCGACCCGGCATGCCCTGCGCCACGCGGCTGCCGATCAGCACCACGCGGCCGTCGCCGCGCGCGGCCATCTCGGGCGTCAGGATCTGCGCCAGGCGAACGGCGACATCCACGTGCAGCTTCCACATGCGCTCGCCATCTGCCGGGTCCATCCGCGCCAAGGGCCCGACCCGCAATATGCCTGCGGCATGAACCAGCGCGCGCGCATCCTTCAGCGTGTCCAGCGCGCGCCGCGTGGCCGCTTCGTCGCAGAGGTCAACCGTGATGTGGCGATAGGCGTCGTGCCGTGCCACGGCCGGCCCGATATCCAGGCCCGCCACCTGCCACCCCGCCTTCAGCAGATGCTGCACGATGGCAAGGCCGATGCCGCCCGTGGCGCCGGTGACCACGGCCAGGCCAGCGCTGTGCTCATTCGACATGAATGCGCCCCTCTTGCACGATCTTCCGCGAGCGCGCCATGTCGTCTTTCTGGAATTGCGCGAACGCAACGGCGGAGCCCGGCGTCAACGTCACCCCCAGCTGTTCGTACTTGGCCGTCATGCCCGAGGACAAGGCCTTGTTGACCTCGGCGTTCAACTTCTCGACGACGGCCGTGGGCGTGCCGGCCGGCGCCCAAAGCCCATACCAGCTATAGAACTGATACCCCGGCAAGACTTCGCTGACCGTCGGCACGTCGGGCAGGTTGGGCAAGCGCGCTTCGGACGTCACGGCCAGTATCTTCAGCATGCCGCTTTTGTAGTACGACACCGCGCCCAGCACCGGGTCGATGAAACCGTCGATACGCCCACCCACCAGGTCTTGCAACGCGGGCGACGTGCCGCGATACGGGATCACCGTGTAATCCAGGCCGCCTTGGCGCTTGAGCAGTTCCGTGGCCAGATGGCCGGCCGATCCGATCGAGCCCACGGCAAAAGTCAGGCGGCCGGGGTTCTGCTTGGCATAGGTCAGCAGACCGGCCAGGTCCGTCACGGGCAGGTCTTTTTTCACGGACAAGGACAGCGGCGCCTTGCCCGCCATGGCCACCGGCACAAAGTTCTTGTCGACGTCGTAAGGCACCGACTTCATCGTCATCGGCGCGGTTGTGAAGGTCGATGCGTTGAACAGCAGGGTATAGCCATCAGCCGCGGACTTGGCCACCACGTCCGCGCCGATGATGCCGTTGCCGCCCGAGCGGTTTTCCACGATGAAGGTTTGCCCCGTCTGTTCGCTGAGCTTCTGGGCCAGATCGCGGCCCAGCATGTCCAGCGTGCCGCCCGGCGGAAAGGGAATCACAAACCGGACCTGATGTGACGGATAGCTGTCCTGGGCGTGGGCAATGCCTTGCGCCGCGCCGCCGGCCAGACCGACGCACAACGCAACCAGCGCGCGCAACACGACTCTTTTTTGCATGATTTGTCTCCTCTTATTGATTATCCGTTGCGGCATCGTGCAGCGGTATGGCGCGGGCCATCCGCCTGCTTGCGTGCCGCCACGCGCGCAATCGGTGCTAGCGCGCCAGCAGCTTCGCGTTCGACAGCGCCGCGCGCAGTGCGTCCATGTCGGCATCGCCCGGCGCCTCGGTGGGCGGCCGCACGGTGGCGTTGTCCAGCACCCCGGCCAGGTACATGCCCGCCTTCATGCGGGCATGCGCTTCGCCGGTGGGCTCGCCGCCGCCGTAGACCGCGTCTTTCAGCGGCGTGATCAGCGCCTGCACCTGCTGGGCGCGTTTCAGGTCACCTGCCTTGACGGCCTCCCACAAGTCGATGATGAGTTGCGGGATGAAGGTGGCGAAGCCGACCAGCGCGCCGTCCACGCCCTGCACCATCGAGGCCAGCAGGTATTCGTCGTGGCAGGTCAGGATGGCCTTGGACGCATCGGCGTCGCGCAGCGCCTGGATGTCGCGGGCATATTTGTTCATGTCGCGCTGGCCCACCTTGAACGCCTGCACGTAAGGCAGGCGGGCCAGGTCAGCCAGCAGTTGCGACGAATACGAGGCGCGCGTCCACGCGGGATACACGTGGCACACCAGATCCAAGTCGGGCGCGGCGCGGTGAATGGCGTCGAAATAATCCAGCGCATGCCCCGGCGTGAAACCAAAGCGCAGCCAATGATGGGGCGGCATGACGTCCAGCGCGGCGGCGCCCGCTTCGCGCGCGGCGCGGGCATGTTCCGTGGCCTCGGCGATGCCTTCGCACACAATCGACGAGATCACCGGCAGCTTGCCGCGCAGCTCGTCGGCCACGATACGGGTGACCTGCGTGCGTTCGGACGGGGTCAGGGAAAACACCTCGCCGGTGTGGCCATTGGTCATGACGGCAACCACGCCATCATGGCCGGCCAGCCACGACGCCAGGCGGCGAAGCGCCGGCTCGTCGATGCGGTGGTCGGCGGTGAAGGGGCAGGAAATTGCCGGGATGATGCCCCGGTAATTCGAGATGGAAGGCATGCTGCGTCTCCGTGTCTTGTGCGTGGGGGAATGGCTTTATGATCGCGGTAGCCCCTTGCGGCCGTCCAATACTCGAATTGCATAGAATTATTTTTGCTGCGGCGCACACACCTCATGGGACCCGGAAATCGACCGTTGGACATGAATTGGCTGGAGGACTTTTGCGCCCTGGCCGAGACAGGCAGTTTTTCGCGCGCGGCGGAAGCGCGCGCCATCGCGCAGCCGGCATTCAGCCGGCACATCCGCGCGCTGGAGGAATGGGTGGGCGCCGACTTGTTCGACCGCAGCACCCACCCCACTGAGCTGACCGCGGCCGGCCAGAAATTCCTGCCGCTGCTCAAGCAGGTGATGGCCGACCTGGAAGCCGCGCGCATCAAGGCCATGGCCGCCCACGCGCAGCATGGCGCCAGCCTGCGCTTTGCCGCGACGCATCTGCTGGCGTTGTCGTTCTTTCCGAAATGGCTGACGCAGCTGGAAACCAGCATGGAAGTCGGCGCCATCCAGATGATGTCCGACAATTTCCAGGCTTGCGAAGACTTGATGGCGCAGCGTCGCGTGCAGTTCCTGCTGTGCCACCGTCATCCTCAGGTAGCCAGCCGACTGGATGAATTCGCCTATCCCAAGGTGTGTCTGGGTACCGACGTGCTGGTGCCCGTCAGTGCGCCGGCCAAAGGCGGCGCGCCGGACCAGCCGGCGCATACGCTGGACGGCGAGGGCGCGGTGCCCTTCCTGGCGTATGGCACCACGTCGGGCCTGGGCCGCATCGTGGCCAGCCAGTTGCGGCACCAGCCCGTGGCGGCCGAACGCATCCAGCCAACCTTTGTGGGACCGCATGCCACGCTGCTGCGGTCCATGGCGGTACAGGGCCGGGGCGTTGCCTGGCTGCCCGACATGCTGGTGCGCGACGATTTGCAGCAGGGCATGCTGGTGCGCGCCGGCGGGCCGCAATGGGATATCCCGCTGGAGATCTGCCTGTTTCGGCAGCCGACGGACATGGCGCCGGTGGCCGAAAAGCTATGGGCGCTGGTGCACGGTTAAACCAGGGCAAGCAGCCGCTACATCAGCAGCTGAATCGCCGGCAACGAGGCATCTGCGTTCAGCAACACCACTTTTTTCATCCGCAATTTGAACGCGCCGGGCCGGCCTTCGACCGCGTGATACGCCGTCGCGGCCAGCATGCGCTGCGCGTCGCCTTGCGTTTCCACATACAGAAAATTCGTGCGTGTGTGATGGACCGTCGCGCCCGGCTCGCCATCTTCAACCCGCGGCGCTTGCAATATGCGCAGGCCGCGCACGGCCGGATGCAGCGAATGCGCGCGCGGGTTGCGATAGCGTTCGACCCGCAGGCGCAGCAGCAACAGGTCTTCATAGAGCAACGACGGCGACTCGTCCCGCATGGGCTGGTCTGCCGACAGGGGCATCCAGTACAGGCCGTCCGGCGCGTATAGCGAGAGCCAGTCGTCATAGCGCTGCGTGTCCAGCAGCATGGCCTCGTGGTAAACGAAGGCGCTTAAAGCCGAGTGCAGGGCCGGCTGCAAGGCCGCCGGCTCGGGTGGCATCAATGCGGTATTCATGCCGCGTCTCCCATCAGATTCAGCCAGCCGCGATGCTGGTTGCGGATGACCCATTCGTTATTGCCGCTGTCCATCGAACTTGCGCCCGCCTGGATCTCGCCCTCGCGATAACCGCGATGCAGGCTCAGCCATTCATTGCCGTCACAGGCCAGGCCGCGCTGCTGGCTTTCGAACAGGTGCACGTCGTCATGCGCCACGATCGACATGGGCGAGAACACCAGCCGGGCGTAGGATGCGGCGCGCTGGCGCAGCCGGGCCGGGGCA
The DNA here is from genome assembly GCF_002975275.1 of Achromobacter sp. MYb9. Taxonomy (GTDB): domain Bacteria; phylum Pseudomonadota; class Gammaproteobacteria; order Burkholderiales; family Burkholderiaceae_B; genus Achromobacter. Next base: position 24,874 of record NZ_PCOQ01000019.1, read on the forward strand.
TTCCGGGGCGCGAACGCCCAGGTTTCAATCAAGGTCTCGTTGACCGACAGCGGGCGTAGCACGCGCAGGATCATGGGCGATGCCTTGGCCGCCAGGCTGGGATACAGCACGGTGTTCTGCGGCGAGAACGCCAGGATCTGTTGCGCGCCCTCTTTGCCATGGCGCGCTTCCAGTTCGGCTTGATAGTCGGGCAGCGGCGCGTAGCCGGTATGGATGCTGAACTTGGTGCCCAGGATGCTGTGGCCGTGCGGCAGCACGCGCGCGCCCATCTCGGAATAAAAGCTGTAGCCCGCGCCAAACGGCAGCAGCTGCTCCATCGCCAAGACGGTGTCGCCGTCTTCGGGCAGGCTTTGCGACACGTGCTTGGCGGCGCTGGCGGCCGACTCGTGCGTCGAGATCGGGTGCACGGTGTCGTTGACGTTTTCCAGATAGAGCTTCCAGTTGCATCCAATCCGGTTGCGCAGCGGCGCGCCCAGCACCGACAACTGGCCGTCCGGGGACCGCGCCACCATGTTGTCCAGCGTGGCCAGCGCCTCGCCGAAATACGTGGCAAAGTCCGGGCCGTCTTCGCTGATCCGCGCAAAGACAAAGCCTTTATAGTTGACGCAGCCACCCGGCGATGCCAGGCCCTTTCCGGACGGGCATGCGGACAGGTTGGTGCCTTCGTAATCGTTCTTCAGCGGGATGGACAACAAGCTTCCGTCCAGCCGGTACGACCACGCGTGATACGGGCAACGCAGCACCTTGCCGCAATTGCCCTGGCGTTCGTGCACCAGCTGGCTGCCCTTGTGCGCGCACCGGTTCATCAACACGGCGACCTCGTCGGCACTGCTGCGCAGCATGATCATCGACTGTCCGGCGATGTCGGTGGTGGTGTAGTCGCCCACGGCGGGCGTCTGGCTTTCATGGCCGACATACACCCAGGCGCGCGTCCACAGCCTCGCCTGCTCGGCGCGATACACCTTAGGGTCCGTGTACAAGTCGCGGTGCACTTGATCCGGCGCGACCAGATGCCCGAACCCTTGTTGAGCGGAATCGTTCGTCATAGCGTCTCCTGCGTTCCGTTGTGCATTTCGGTTTGCATTTCGTTGTGCCGTTCGGCTTTGCGGTCAAGCCGCGTTGGCCTGTGCGGCGTTCGGCTCGCGCATGGCGCCAGCGGGTATCGGCGCCCACGCGCGGCTGGCGGAATCCGGGGGCACCGCCGCGATCAGCGCGCGGGTATAGGCGTGCCGTGGCTGATCAAAGACGTCGTCAACCGGCCCCTGCTCCACGATGCGCCCTTGGTGCAGCACCAGCACGCGGGTGCACAGGTAGCGCACCACGGCAAGGTCATGCGACACGAACACCAGCGCAATGCCCAATTCTTCTTTCAACCGCAACAGCAGGTTCAGGATCAGCGCCTGCACGGACACGTCCAGGCCCGACACGATTTCGTCCGCCACGATCAGGCGCGGTGTGACGCATAGCGCGCGCGCGATGTTGACGCGCTGCTTCTGACCGCCCGACAGTTGCGAGGGCAAGCGGGTGACGGCGTCCGGCGGCATGCCCACGGATGCCAGCAAGCGCAGCGCGGTATTCAAGCGCGCCGCGCGCCCCGTTTCCGATGTCGCGCCCAGCGGCGCGGCTTCCAGTATCTGCGTCACCAGCGACCCGACGGTACGGCGGGGGTTCAGCGCCGAATCCGGGTTCTGAAACACCAGTTGCACATCGCGCGGGTCCGCCAGCGGAACCCGCACGGGCGCGGCGCGGGGGGTACCCGTGGACGCGGCATACGCGATGCGGCCCGACGTGGGCGGAATCATGCCGGCGATCAGCCGCGCAAGGCTGGTCTTGCCGCTGCCGCTTTCGCCCACGATGCCCAGGAATTCCCCGTGCGCGACCGACAGCGACAAGGGATGCAGGATTTGCAGCGGCGTGCTGGCGCGGAACAGGCGCGGGCGGCCGGGGTAGCTCAACGCCACGTCGTGTAGCGTCACGACAGACTTCGCGCGCGTGGCGGGCTTGGCGCGCAAGTGCAGGAATGCCGCGCCGTCCTCGTCGGTGGATGCGCCCAATGGGGGGATGGACGGCAGGCAGCGCACCGCGCGCTCACCGCCACGGTCCACCAAGCCGATGGCGCGTTCGCTGCATACCGCTTGCCGCGACGGGCAGCGCGATGCAAACCGGCAGCCGCGCAGCGTGGCAAAGTCCCGCAGGCCGGGCATGAAATCCGGCAAGGTACGCAGCGGCCGCGTCGGCTCCATCATGCCGGGCGCGGATTCCTTCAGGCTGCGCGTGTAGGGATGCAACGGCTCGTCCAGCACCTGCCGTGCCGACCCGACCTCGACCACCTCGCCCGCGTACAGCACGGCGATGGTGTCGCACACGTGCGCGGCCAGCCGAAGATCATGCGTGACCAGCACGACAGACGTCTTGTGGCGTTGCTGCTGATCGGCCAGCACCCGCATGATCTGCGCCTGCGTGATGACGTCCAGCGCGGTGGTCGGTTCGTCGGCGAAGATCAGCGCCGGGTCGCCGCAAAACGCCATGGCGATCAGGATGCGCTGACACTGCCCGCCCGACATCTGGTGCGGATAGCGGGCCAGCATGGCCGTGGCATCGGCCAGGCCCACTTCCTGCAAGCGCGCGCAGGCATAGGCGTCGCGCTGGGCGGCCGGAATGCCGACATGGCGCAGGTGCTCGAACAACTGCTGGCGCACCGTCAGCGCGGGATTCAGGCCCGACAGCGGCTCTTGCGGAATGAACGCAATCTGCCGCCCCAACATCGCGCGGCGCTGCGCGGGCGGCAGGCGGTTCAAGTCCTGCCCCCGAAAATGAATCGTGCCTTGCGTGATCTTGAAGCCGGGCGGCAAGTTGCCCGCCACCATGCGGCCCACCATGCTTTTTCCCGCGCCGGATTCGCCGACCAGGCCCAGCATGCGGCCTTCGGGAATGTCCAGGTCGATACCGCGCAGCACGGCGGCGGGCAGGCGCTTGCCGTCCACGTCGACGTCCACGGTCAGGGTCAGGTTCTGCAAGCTCAACAGCGACATGAGATCAATTCCTTGCACGCTTGCGCGGATCCAGCATCTGGCGCATGCCGTCGCTGAGCAAATTGAATCCGAACACCGTCAACACAATGCCGGCAACCGGCGCGATCAGGGTCCAGATGGCTTCTTGCATGGTGCTGCGTGCGTCGGCGATCATCACCCCCCACGCCACCACGTCGGCGGGCACCGACAGCCCGACGAAGCTCAGGATGGCTTCGACAATGATGGCAATGCCGATCTGCAGGCTGAACAACGTCAGGATCAGCGGCACCAGGCCGGGCAGCATCTCGCGCAGCATCACGCGCATATGACCGAAGCCCATCAGCCGCGCCGCCGTCACATAATCGTTGCGGCGGATCTTGAGCGCTTCGGCGCGCACCACGCGGCAGAATCGCGTCCAGTCCACCAGCACAATGGCCAGGATCACGTTGCCCACGCCGGTTCCCAGCCCCACCATCAGGATCAGCGACAGCACCACGGGCGGAAACGACATCCACAGGTCAACCAGATAACCGATGGCCTTGTCCACGCGCCCGCCGAAGTAAGCAGCCACCAGCGCCAGGACACAGCCGACCAACATCGCGCCCGTGGCCGCGCAAAGGCCCACCCACAAGGCCACGCGCGTGCCGAAGATCAGCCGCGACAACACGCAGCGGCCCAGGCTGTCGGTGCCCAGCGGGTATTGCGACAGCCCGTCCGGCGCCCATGCCGGCGGCAGCAAGGGCGACAACAGGTCTTGCGACAGCGGATCGTTGGGCGCGATGGCGGGCGCGAAGATCGCGATGGCCAGCAGCGCCAGCACGATGGCGCCGCCCAGCGCGGCCTTGGGCGATGCGCGCAACGCCGCCCACCAGCCCGACAGGCGGGCAGCGACCGGGGCCGCTTGAATATTCAGCGTCGTCATCAGTGGTCTCTCAGGCGGGGGTCGATTACGGCATACAGGCAGTCCACACTGGCATTGATCAGCAGGATCACCGCGCAGAAGACCAGCGAAATGCCCTGGATCAGCGGCAAGTCATGGTTGCGTACGGCCTGCACCATCATGTTGCCCATGCCGGGGAACGAGAAGATCATTTCGATCAGCAAGGTGCCACCGAACAGAAAGCCGAACTGCACGCCGATCAGCGTCAGCGTGGGCAGGAACGCATTGCGCAGCATGTGCCGCAGGATGACGCGCCGTTCCGGCTGGCCGCGCAGCCGCGCGACCGCCACGTATTGCTCGTGGCTGGCTTCCAGCAAGCTGGCGCGCAGCACGCGCACGATCAGCGGGCTGAAGCCCAGCGCCAGCGCCAAGGCCGGCAGCACCAGGTGCGAGGCCGCGTCCGCCCAGGCGTGCCAGCGCCCCTGCAACAGGAAGTCCATCAGCACGAAGCCGGTGGGCCCTGCCAGTTCCACGTCGGAACTGAAGCGGCCTGAGAATGGCAGTAGCGGCCAATGCACACCGAAGGCCAGCATCAGGAAAATGCCCCACAGGAAGCCGGGAATGGATATGAGCAGCACCAGCCCCGTGTCGGCGACCAGTTCGCCGCGGCGGTCATGCAAGACGTACAACAGCAGACCGCCCGGCACGCTGATGGCCAGCGCAATGATCAGCGCCACAATCGATAGTTCCAGCGTGGCGGGCAAGGTGGTGGCGATCAACTGCGTGACCGGCGCCCCCGAACTGATGGACCGCCCCAGATCACCGTGCAGCACCTGCCCCAGCCAGATGCCGTACTGCACGACCAGCGATCGGTCCAGCCCCATGGTGTGACGCAGGGCATCGACCTCGGCACTGGTGGCGCTGGGCGGCAACATCATGCCCAGCGGGTCCGCGGGCAACAGTCGCAGCACCACGAATACGACGACGGACAGCGCCAGCATCGTGGGCACCGCCACGGCCAGGCGGCGCACAAAGTGGGATACCAGCGCTGCCCACATCAGCGGCTCCAGCGGTACGTCGCGGGCAGGATGTAGCCGGTTTGGTAGACCTTCATGTCCACCGACTTCTTGGACGCTACCGTGGCCACCGATTGCAGCAGGGGCAGGCTCCAGGCATGTTCCGTGGCCTGGCGCGCCAGATCGCGATAGCCCTGCATGCGTTTGTCAGGGTCGCCCTGGGCGGCCAGCGCGTCGATGGTCTTGGCCAGCTCGGGTTCTTTCCAGGTCGAGAAACGCAAGCGCGGGTCCAGGATCTTGCCCGCGAAGATTTCCGGGTCGCCCGTGGCATTGGCCCAGCTGTACAGCATCACGCCCGGCACTTTCGACGAATGGCTCAGTTCCAAATACTTGGCCAGGGTGATTTCCTGCAAGTTGGCCTGGACGCCGATCTGCGACCACATCTGCACGATGGCGCGCGCCATCTCGTAGTCGCTGGGAAACGTGTTGTTGGTGGACAGGAACTGGATCTTCAAAGGCTTGTCCGGGCCGTATCCCGCCTTGGCCAGCTCGGCCTGCGCGGCCGCCTTGTCGAACGCATAGTTGAAACCGGCCACGTCGCCGGCAGAGCCCGGCGTGGCCAGCACGGAAAGCGGCTTGGCGACGCTGGCGTAGAAGGCCTTGGAAATGGCCTGCTTGTTGATCGCAAGGTGCAAGGCGCGCCGCACGTGCTCATTCTGAAATTCCGGCACGTAGCTGGGAATCTGAAGAATGAAGATTTCGCTATACGGATAGACCTCGGCCTTCAGCGCGGGCTGCTTGTTCAGGCGATTGACCTCGCGCAGTGGAATCTGCACCGCCACGTCGGCGCGGCCCGATTCCAGCATGGCGACGCGCGCGGAAGAATCCGGCACGAATTCAAACACCACGCGCTTGATGGCGGGCTTGGGTCCCCAGTACTTGTCATACGCTTCAAGCACCACGCGCGACCCGCGTTCATAGCGCACCACCTTGTACGGCCCCGCCCCGATGGGCGCCGCCTGGAAGCCGTCTTCACCGACTTTTTCCAGGTAGGCGCGCGGCAGGATGTACGACGTCAGGAAGCCCAGGTAGTTCGGCGCCGTGGGCGTCGGCGTGGAAAACACCAGCGTGGCCTCGGTGGGGCTGCTGATCTGGATGTCTTGCAACGCGCCGAAAAAGCCGTTGATGGCCAGGCGCTTGTCGCGTTTGGGGCGGTCCAGGAAACTGAACTTGAAATCATCGGTGCTTAGCTTGGAGCCATCATGAAAGGTGGCGTCGTCGCGCAGCACGATGGCCAGCCGCATGTTCTTGTCGTCCAGCCAGCGCCAGCTTTTGATCAGCGCGGGTTGCAGCTTCAAGTCGCCATCGATGAACAAGGGCGAATCGAAAACCGCCTTGTACAGCGACTGCCCTGCGGGGAAGGTGACGGCGGTGGGGTCCCACGACGGCACGTCCACCGGATACGCGATCTTCAGTTCTTCCGACGGCGCCGGCTTGTCGGCCTGCGCCCCGGCGGACGTTGCAAACAGCGTGCCGCACACCACCAGACAGGACGCCAGCGTCCTGCCCACCCCCCGTACCCACCATGCGTGAATCATGAACGGCCTCCGATCTCGGAATCGTTGCAAAGGCGCCCGGCACCGCCGCGCGAACAGTATACTGTTGTGAATTTAAGCACTAGTACTTGAACTTTAAACTAATTATTTACCCTAGTATCAGCGGCTTATAGCCACTAAAAACAATATATTGTTTAGGGTAACCCCGGGGTAAGACGCTGCATCGCGACGCCCCAAAACGGCGCGATCGGCGCGAACGACGTGGGAATAACGCAATGGGACAACTTCAAGAACGGCTGGTGTGGGACCACGACGCGGGCGCCATCCTGGATGCCGACCGCCGCTACGTCATGCTGCGCGCCGACGTGCTGATGGGGCTGTTCACCGCCCTGCCCCCGGCCCAGCGCGAGCAGGCCCTGGCCAGCTTGAAAGCATCGGTACGCGACCATGGCGGCGCCTCGGCGCGCGCCTATCAGGCCAGTGGCGCGCGGGACCCTGGCCCTTTCCTGCAAGTGATGGCGCAGGCGGCCGCCGATCTGGGCTGGGGCGTCTGGCAACTGCGGCTGGACGAGGCAGACCTGCCCGTACTGACGGTAAAAAACAGCCCTTTTGCGACCGCCGTGGCGGGGTCTGACCGCCCGGTCTGCCACGCGATTACAGGTATGCTGGAGGCCGTCAGCGCACTGGTCGCGGGCCATGCCAACACGTATCGCGAGACCCGGTGCGCCAGCATGGGCGCGCCCTGCTGCGAATTCCAGGCAAGCCGCGATGCGAGCCCGGGGCTACGCAAGTAAACAAACCGACGATTCAGCGAACAAGGCCGTCAAGGCAAAGCGGATGGCAATGAAGGCGACAAGCAGAACCAGAGACGAGGCGCGCAAGCCGAACCTGCGCGAGCGGGTGTATGGCATCGTCCGCGAGCGCATACAGATGGGGCTGATCCGCCTGGAAGACCGGCTGGTGGATCACGATATTGCCGAAGAGCTCGAGGTGTCGCGCATGCCGGTGCGCGAAGCGCTGATGCAATTGAAAAGCGAGGGCCTGCTTGAAGGCACGGCGCGCGGCTTCGTGCTGCGCCGCTTCACGCTGGCGGAAATGAACGAGATCTTCGAGATCCGGACGCTGCTGGAACCCGCGGCGGCGGCGTCGGCCTCAGTGCACGCCGGCCCCAAGGGCCTGGCAGAAATGAAAGAGGCGCTGGAGCAGGCCGAAGCCGCGCACGCGCGTACCGACATCGACGAATTCATGCGGCGCAACGCGCACTTTCGTTGGGCCTGGCTGACCATGGTGCCCAACCGCGAACTGGCCGTGGTGATATCCCGCTACATCGACCACGTGCAGGTGGTGCGGCTGGTGACAATGGACGACGAGCAGGTCCGCAGCATCATCCTGCAAGGCATGCGCGGACTATACGAAGCCTTTTTATCCGGCGACACCGAATTGGTGCGAGTCCGCATGCTGGGCCACGCGCGCGCGGCGGCGGCCTGTTACTACAGCGCCTACCAAAAGATGCTGGAGCCATCGGCATCGGAACCAAGCGCCGCGACCAGGGCGTTTTGACCGGCCGGCCCGCAACGCCCTTCCCCGCTTTATTCCAACGCCACCGACACCGGCTTTGCACCCAGCACCGTGACCAGCACGTTGGGGTCGATGCCGATCAGGTAACCCCGCCTGCCGCCGTTGATATAGACCACGGGATAGGACAGCACGTCGGCTTCGACCCACACCGGCATTTTCTTGCGCGTGCCGAACGGCGACGTGCCGCCGACCTGGTAACCGGAATGCCGCTGCGCCACCTCGGGCTTGCACGGCTCGACCTTTTTCAAGCCCGCCTGACGCGCCAGGTTCTTGGTGGAGACCTCGCGGTCGCCGTGCATGACCACGATCAGCGGCTTGGCGGATTCGTCTTCCATCACCAGCGTCTTGACCACCGCATGCGGATCCAGGCCCAGCTGGCGCGCCGCTTCGCCGGCGCCGCCGTGGTCCACGTAGTCGTAGGTGTGTTCCGTGTAGGCCACCTTGTTCTGCTTCAGCAACTGGGTGGCGGGCGTTTCAGAAACGTGGCGGGCTTTGCTCATGGGTCGGCGTCAATCGGAAAAAACGAAAAGTGTAAGGCAGCGGGCGAACGCGGCTAGCCGCGCGGGTGATGCGCGGCGTGCAGCGCCTTCAGGCGTTCGCGCGCCACATGGGTATAGATCTGCGTGGTGGAAATGTCGGCATGGCCCAGCAGCATCTGCACCACGCGCAGGTCGGCGCCGTGATTCAACAAGTGGGTGGCGAACGCATGGCGCAGCACGTGCGGCGACAGCGGCGCGTGGATGTCGGCCAGCAGCGCATATTTCTTCACCAGTTGCCAGAAGGCCTGACGCGACATCGCTTCAGCGCGGCCGGTGATGAACAGCGCATCGCTTTGACGGCCAGCCGCCAGCTCGGGACGGGCAGTCTTCAGGTACTGGTCGATCCAATGCGCCGCTTCGGCGCCCAGCGGCACCAGGCGGTCCTTGCCGCCCTTGCCCAGCACGACGCGCACCACGCCTTCGTTCAGGCTGACATCCAGCGCGCGCACGCTTACCAGTTCCGACACCCGCAGGCCGGTGGCATACAGCGTTTCCAGCATGGCACGATCGCGCACGCCGCGCGGCTGGCCCAGGTTAGGCGCCCGCAGCAAGGCATCCACCTGTTGTTCAGACAAGGTCTTGGGCAGGCGCGGCGGCTGTTTGGCGGCAATGAGCGTCAGGCAGGGGTCGCGGTCGGCGCGATGTTCGCGCAAGGCCCAGGCGTAAAAGCGGCGCAGTGCGGCCAGCCGGCGGTTGGCCGTGGTGGCGCGGGTTTCTTCGTGGCGGAAAGCAAACCAGGCTTCGATGTCGGCCTTCTGGGCCTCGTTCAGGGGTTTGGCCGGCCCCGCGGCAGGCAGGGCGTTGCCGGCGTCGCCGTAGCGGTCGGCCATTTCACGGGCGTAGGCCTGCGGGTCTTCCAGCCAGCGCGCAAACCCGGTCAGGTCGCGGCGATAGGCGGCCAGCGTATTCGCCGACAGGCCATCCTCCAGCCAGACAGCGTCGATGAAAGCGTCGATATCGGCTTGGGAAGCCAGCGGTGGACGGGCGTCTGACATGCGGTTCACCTTTCCCCAACGCCTGCGGCGGCGGACTTCAGCCAGCTTTCGAAGAGCTTGAGCGCGTCGGAACGCTCGCTGCGCTGCGGATAACCAAAGTAGTAACCCTGGCTGACCGTCAACGACTGGGGCACCGGCATCTTGAGGGTGCCCTGGTCCAGCGCCGGTTGCGCCAGGAAGCGCGGCATCAAGCCGACGCCCAGCCCGGCCTGCACTGCCGCCATCACCATCGTGAAGAGTTCGTAGCGGGGCCCGCCCGCCGCCTGCGGACCATATAGATGACTGTTGGCGCCGTACCACTGCCGCCAGGCGTCCGGCCGCGACGCTAGATGCAGGTGGGTCATGCCCGCCAGCGCGCTGACACCGGTGTCAGCCGCCAACGCCGCCCGGGCCGCAAGCTCGGGCGCGCATACCGGCACCAATTCGCGTTCGGGAAACAGCAGCCCGCCCTGGGTGCCGGGCCACAGGCCGTCGCCATGGTAGAGCGCGCCGTCAAAAGGCTGATCCTTGAACTGGAACGGCAAGGTGCGCACCGACAAGCTGACGGTGATGTCCGCGTGTTCCCGCTGGAAATCCGCCAGCCGCGGGATCAGCCACGTGGTGGCCAGCGTGGGCACCACCGCGATATGGATGCTGCGGCCCATGCCGGTGCGGCTGACCAGCCCGAACGTGTCTTTTTCGATCTGGTCCAGATGGTGACGGATCCGGCCGGCGTATTCCGCCCCATGGTCCGTCAGCACGATCCGCCGCCGCACCCGGGTGAACAGCTGCACCCCCAGCCGGGATTCCAGGCTGGCCACCTGTCGGTAGACGGCGCTATGCGTCAGGGACAGTTCCTCGGCGGCGCGGGAAAAACTGCCCAGCCGGGCCGATGCTTCGAACGCCTGTAGCGCGCTCAGATTGGGAATGCCGTTTCTCATGGGGCGGGGACAGCCTGAAACCGGCCTGGGCCGGGCGCGCCGCTTGCGGCGGCGCAACAGGGCACTACGTGCCGGGGGATCAATAGATTGTGCAATTTTATCAATTGCGTTGTGCGATCAAGGAACATATGCTCGGGAGTCTTATCCTCGGCTACCCACGACACCCCACCATGCTCCAGCAAGATTCCCGCCTTGGCGGTCACATTCTGGTCGACCAACTGGTCGCCCAGGGCGTCAAACATGTTTTCTGCGTTCCCGGCGAGAGCTACCTGGCGGTGCTGGACGGTCTGCACGACGCTGACATCAAAGTCACCGTCTGCCGCCAGGAAGGCGGCGCGGCCATGATGGCCGACGCCCACGGCAAGCTGACCGGCGAACCCGGCATCTGCATGGTCACCCGCGGCCCGGGCGCGTCCAACGCGCTGGCCGGCGTGCACATCGCCAAACAGGATTCCACCCCCCTGATCCTCTTCGTGGGCCAGATCGAACGCGGCATGCGCGAACGTGAAGCCTTCCAGGAAATGGACTACCGCGCCGTCTTCGGCACGCAGGCCAAGTGGGTCACCGAGATCGACCAGGTCGAACGCATTCCCGAACTGATCTCGCGCGCCTTCCATATTGCCACGTCGGGCCGCCCCGGCCCCGTCGTGATCGCGCTGCCCGAAGACATGCTGGTCGAAGCCGCCAAGGTGGCCGACGCCCCGCGTTACGAATTGATTGAATCCGCCCCCACGGCCGGCCAATTGGCCGATCTGGAAAAACTGCTGGCTGGCGCGAAGAATCCGGTCGCCATCCTGGGCGGCACGCGCTGGGATGCCCGCGCGGTGCAGCAGTTTGCCGACTTCGCGCAGCGCCATGCGTTGCCCACGGCGGTGTCTTTCCGCCGCCAGATGCTGTTCCCGGCCGACCACCCCTGCTTCATCGGCGACGTGGGCCTGGGCATCAACCCGGCGCTGCTCAAGCGCGTGGCCGACGCCGACCTGATTCTGCTGGTGGGCGGCCGCATGTCGGAAAACCCCAGCCAGGCCTATACGCTGCTGGACATCCCGGTGCCGAAGCAAAAGCTCGTGCACGTGCATCCCGACACCGCCGAACTGGGCCGCGTGTACCGCGCCAACCTGGCCATCAACACGTCGCCCGCCGCGTTCGCGGAATCGCTGGCCGGCCTGAAGGCGCCGGCCAAGCCCGTGTGGGCCGAAGGCACGCAAGCCATGCGCGAGTCGTACCTGAAATGGAGCGACCCGGACGCCATCACCACGCCGGGCGCGCTGCAAATGGGCCAGGTCATGGCCTATCTGGAAAAGACGCTGCCGGCCGACGCCATCATGACCAACGGCGCCGGCAACTACGCCACGTGGCTGCACCGCTTCCACCGCTTTACCCGTTTCGGCACGCAATTGGCGCCCACGTCGGGCTCGATGGGCTACGGCCTGCCGGCGGCGGTTGGCGCCAAGCGCGTGTGGCCCGACAAGACCGTCGTCTGCTTTGCCGGCGACGGCTGCTTCCTGATGCACGGCCAGGAATTCGCCACGGCCGTTCAGTACGACCTGCCCATCATCGTGGTGCTGGTCGACAACGGCATGTACGGCACCATCCGCATGCACCAGGAAAAGCACTACCCCGGCCGCGTGTCCGCGACCGAACTCAAGAACCCGGACTTTGCCGATTACGCGCGCGCCTTCGGCGGCCACGGCGAACGCGTCGAAACCACCGAACAATTCGGCCCGGCTTTCGAACGGGCGCTGGCCAGCGGCAAACCGGCGATTCTGCATTGCTTCATCGATCCGGAAACCATTACCCCGTCGACGACCTTGGAAAAGATCCGCGACGCGGCGCTCAAAGCCCAGCACTGATACCAGACCGGGCGGCCCGGCCGGCAACACGCTTGCGCGTTGCCGTGCAAACCCCAACTTGCCGCCCGAATTATTTTAGGTTTAAACTTTCTAGATTCCGAATACGGAAATCCATAGCGGAGACCCAGCATGTCCTCGAATCCTTCTTTTCAATGGCAAGATCCCCTGTTGCTGGACCAGCAACTGACCGAAGAAGAACGCATGGTGCGCGACGCCGCCCATGCCTATTCGCAGGACAAGCTTGCCCCCCGCGTGCTGAACGCCTTCCGCAACGAGAAGACCGATCCGGAAATCTTCTCGGAAATGGGCGAACTCGGCCTGTTGGGCGCCACCATCCCTGAAGCCTACGGCGGCGCTGGCATGAACTACGTCAGCTACGGCCTGATCGCCCGCGAAGTCGAACGCATCGACTCCGGCTACCGCTCGATGATGAGCGTGCAGTCGTCGCTGGTCATGGTGCCGATCAACGAATTCGGCAGCGAAGCACAAAAGCAGAAGTACCTGCCCAAGCTGGCGCGCGGCGAATGGATCGGCTGCTTCGGCCTGACCGAACCCAACCACGGTTCCGACCCCGGCGGCATGGAAACCCGCGCCGTCAAGACGTCCGACGGCTACAAGGTTTCCGGCAACAAGATGTGGATCACCAATTCCCCCATCGCCGACGTGTTCGTCGTGTGGGCCAAATGCGTCGGCGGCGAGTTCGACGGCAAGATCCGCGGCTTCATCCTGGAAAAGGGCATGAAGGGCCTGTCGGCCCCGGCCATCCACGGCAAGGTCGGCCTGCGCGCGTCGATCACCGGCGAAATCGTCATGGACGAAGTCGAGATCTCGGAAGACCAGATGATGCCTGGCGTGTCCGGCCTGAAAGGTCCGTTCACCTGCCTGAATTCCGCCCGCTACGGCATCGCCTGGGGCGCTGTCGGCGCCGCTGAAGCCTGCTGGCACACGGCTCGCCAGTACACACTGGATCGCAAGCAGTTCGGCCGCCCGCTCGCCGCCAACCAGCTGATCCAGAAGAAGCTGGCCGACATGCAGACCGAAATCACGCTGGCGCTGCAGGGCTGCCTGCGTCTGGGCCGCATGAAGGACGAAGGCACCGCCGCCGTCGAAATCACGTCCATCATGAAGCGCAACTCTTGCGGCAAGGCGCTGGACATCGCCCGCCTGGCCCGCGACATGCTGGGCGGCAACGGCATTTCCGACGAATTCGGCGTGGCCCGCCACCTGGTGAACCTGGAAGTGGTCAACACCTACGAAGGCACCCATGACGTGCACGCCCTGATCCTGGGCCGCGCGCAGACTGGCATCCAGGCGTTCTATTGATCGCCTGACCGGCCATCGCCGACAAAACCGCCCCTTGGGGCGGTTTTTTTTGCCTTCAACGAACTGAACGGCGATACATCGCGGGACGCATTGCCGTTAGCCCGTATAGGCGCGGGCTTGCACACGCCGTACGCTTTGTGCACTTTCCCCGACCTGGAGTCGCGAATGCACGTCCGCTCATCCCTCCGCCTGATGGCGGGTCTTACCCTGGCCTTTGTCGGCCAGGGCGCCTATGCCGTCACCACCCTGACGATGACCACTGAATACCCGGCGACGTCCATGCCGGGGCAAGGCGTGTCTACCTTCGCGGATCTGGTCCGTGCGAAATCGGCAGGCAACGTGGTCATCGACGCCACCTACGACGCGTCCAAGGGCATCAAATCCGGCGACATGATCGACGCCGTGGAAACCCGAAAAGTGGATGCCGGCGATGCGTTCGCGGGCGCGCTGGCCACGAAGTATCCCTTGTTCGGCGTGTCGTCCCTGCCGTTCCTGGCGGACTCGCTGGCCAAGGCGCGCAACCTGAACAAGGCCGCGCGGCCCGCCTACGAAAAGTTGCTGGCGGCCCATGGACAGAAGCTGCTCTACACCACGCCGTGGCCCGCTTCCGGCATCTGGTCCAAACAGAAGATCGATGGCCTGGCGGCGCTGAAGGGCCTGAGCATCCGCACCTATGACGCGACGTCGCAGGAAGTGATGCGAAAGGCCGGGGCCCGCGCGGAGAACATTTCGTTTGCCGACGCCATGCCGCGCATCGTTGCCGGCGACGTGAACGCCGTGCTCTCGTCTGGCGACGGGGGAGCCGGACGAAAACTCTGGGAACACCTGCCCCACTTCGCCGAGATCAACTATGCGATGCCGATTTCCGTCGCAACGATGAATCTGCAGGCTTATCAGGCGCTGGACGAGCGGTCACGGCGCGCCATCGACCAAGCCGCGGCGCAGACGGAAACCGAGCAATGGAAGCGCATCGAGGGCCGCCTGCAACAGAACTACGCCAACATGCGCAAGAATGGCGTTGCGATCAATACCACGGTGCCGTCCGCCGTGCGCCGTGCGCTGCGGGATGCCGCCGCGGATTCGGTGCAGGCATGGAAAACGGCGGTCGGCCCCGACGCGGCAAGCATTTTGAAGCGGGGCGCCAAGCGCTGAAGGCGCTACAGGCGCGGACGACGCGGATCGGGCGGGGCGAACAAGCGCCCCCCCGGTGCCTAGTTTTCGCCTGACAAGTCGAACAGGCTCGTCGCGTCCAATTCCAGCACGCCTTCGTCGTGCTGGTTGATGACGGTCCACGCCCACGTGATGATGCCCAGGTCGGGACGCGAGGACGACGTGCGCGCGCCCTGGACCCGCGCTTCCAGGCGCAAGGTGTCGCCTGGCCGCACCGGGGTGCGCCAGCGCACTTCGCCCAGGCCGGGGGAACCAAACGATTCGGAATCATGCAGGGCGGCGTCCACCGCCATGCGCATGGCCAGCGCGCAGGTATGCCAGCCACTGGCGATCAGCCCGCCCCAACGCCCCTCCGCGGCCCGTTGCGGGTCGGTATGGAACCATTGGGGATCGAACTTGCGTGCGAACTCCAGGATTTCGGCCTCCGTGATGGTGACCGGGCCAGCCTTGATCAACATGCCGTCCTTGAAATCGGCGAACTTCATCTTTGGTTTTCCCCCTGACCAACGCAAACGGCGCGCCATGGCGCGCCGTTTTTCACGTGTGTCACGCTCAAGTTATAGGATTCAGTACGTCTCGAAATGCAGGCGCCCTTCGCGGCGCAGCACATCATGCAGGATAGACCAATCCTGCCCCGATTGCACCGTCACATCGCGCAAGGCGTCCAGCACGCCGACTTCCATGCCTTTCAAGCCGCATACGTAAATGCAGGTGTTGCGGTCTGACAGGAGGTCGCGTACCTGGGGGCCGCGTTCGCGGATCAGGTCCTGCACGTAGCGCTTGGGTTGCCCCGGCTCGCGAGAGAGCGCCAGGTTGATGTCGATGAAGTCGCGAGGCAGCTTCATCAGCGGGCCGAAATACGGCAGTTCGCGTTCGGTGCGGGCGCCGAAGAACAGCATCAGACGGCCGTTTTCTCCGGTGCCGATGCGGCGGCGGTAGCGTTCGGTCATTGCGCGCATCGGCGCGGAGCCCGTGCCCGTGCAGATCATGATCAGATTGGCACGGGGATGGTTTGGCATCAGGAACGTATGGCCGAACGGGCCTATCACCTGCACGGTGTCGTTCTTGGCCAGATCGCACAGGTAGTTCGAACACACCCCATGCGCGGCGCCGCCGCCGTGGTCTTCGGTCACGCGCTTGACCGTCAGCGACAGGTTGTTGTAGCCCGCGCGTTCGCCATCGCGCGGACTGGCCAGCGAATACTGGCGCGCGTGATGCGGCCGCCCCTGCGCATCGACGCCCGGCGGCAGGATGCCGATGGATTGCCCTTCCAGCACTGGAAACGGCAGTTCGCCGAAATCCAGCACGATGTGATGGATGTCGCTTTCGGTGTCGGCGCCGGTCACGCGGTAGTTGCCCACGACGGTGGCCGTCATCGGCGTCTTGTGCGTGTACAGGTTGACGTAGGGGTGCGCCGCGGACCACGGCGGCACCGACGCGCCGGCCTGCGAAAACGAAGTGGCAGGCGCCGGAGATGGCGCGGCGGCATCGGGCACGACCGCGGCGGGTTCCACGCCGCCACCGGTATCGGGCGTTGCCGGCAATGCCTTTTCCAGCGGCAATTCCTCCCAGCCCAGTTGATCTTGCACCGAATACGCGTCGGCGCGCAGCACCAGCCGCCAGTTGTCGATCGACCCCGTGGGGCATGGCGGCACGCACGCCATGCAGCCGTTGCACATATCGGGGTCCACCACGTAATTGTTCGAGTCGTGGGTGATCGCGTCGACCGGACAGGTCTCTTCACAGGTGTTGCAGCGGATGCAGATCTCGGGATCGATCAGATGCTGCTTCAGCACTTGTACGGGTAGTGGGGCGTTCATCGCAGTCTTCCCAATGCGCTGGCGGGCGGCGTGCCAGCACGCCGCCCTGTCGCCTTAGTTGAAACGGACGTAGTCGAAATTCACGGGCTGGCGGTTGATGCCCATGACGGGGGGCGCGATCCAGTTGGCGAACTTGCCGGGCTCCGTGACGCGTCCCATCAGCGACGCGACGAACGCGCGGTCCTCTGGCGTGGGCAGCCACTTGTGGCTGTTGGCCTGCCATTGGGTTTCCGACAGGATCTCGCCTTCGGGCGACATGGGGATGCCGGCCAAGGTGCCGATCTGGCGGTTGAACGCCTTGTGCGGCACATGCAGACGGAACGGAATGCCGCTTTTCTCGATGACCTTGTTCCAGCGCCCGATGCCGGCCACGGAATCGCGGATGAAGTCATCGCGCAGCACTTCGTTCAAGGCGTTCAGCATGGGCACTTCAATCTCATTCAGCTTGCCGTTGTTCACGGTCAGCACGCGATAGGTGTCGTGCTTCAGCTGGTGGTCGTCGGTGCGCTTGGATTCCTCGTAGCGGCCCTTCAGCCCCGACCCGTAGAAGATCGCGGCGTTGGACGATTGGTCCGCGCCAAACAGGTCGATGGTGACGCTGTAGTGGAAGTTCAGGTAGCGCTGGATGGTCGGCAGGTCGATCACGCCTGCGGCTCGCACGCTTTCCGGGTCATCCGTTTTCAGTTGGTTCATCACTTCGCAGGTACGCTGGATCACGCGCGAGATGCCCGATTCGCCCACGAACATGTGGTGCGCTTCTTCGGTCAGCATGAACTTGGTGGTACGGGCCAGGGGATCGAAACTGGATTCGGCCAACGCGCACAACTGGAATTTTCCATCGCGGTCGGTGAAGTAGGTGAACATGTAGAAGGCCAGCCAGTCCGGCGTCTTCTCGTTGAACGCGCCAAGAATGCGCGGATTGTCGGAATCGCCCGAACTGCGCTGCAAGAGCGCGTCGGCCTCTTCGCGTCCGTCGCGGCCGAAGTAGCGGTGCAGCAGGTACACCATCGCCCACAAGTGGCGCCCTTCTTCGACGTTGATCTGGAACAGGTTGCGCAGGTCGTACTGCGACGGCGCGGTCAGTCCCAGGTGACGCTGCTGTTCGATCGAAGCCGGTTCGGTGTCGCCCTGCGTGACGATGATGCGACGCAGGTTGGCACGGTGCTCGCCAGGCACGTCCTGCCAGACGTCGCGCCCCATGTTCTCGCCGAAATGGATCTTGCGCTGTCCGTCCTGCGGCGCCAGGAAGATGCCCCAGCGGTAATCGGGCATGCGGACGTGGTCGAAGTTGGCCCAGCCATCGGGCTCGACGCTGACCGCGGTGCGCAGGTAGACGTCGAAGCCGTGCGAGCCGTCGGGCCCCATGTCCTGCCACCATTGCAGGTAGTTCGGCTGCCAATGCTCCAACGCGCGTTGCAAGGTGCGGTCGCCGGACAGGTTGACGTTATTGGGGATCTTATCGGTGTAGTTGATTCCAGACATTGTCTCGCTCCTTGTTCTTTATCAGACCCGGTTCCAGTCGAACGCGGCCTGTTCGCCCTTGCCGTATAGCTTCAGCGCGCCCTTGTCGCCGGCCGCATTGGGACGGTTGAAAATCCAGTTCTGCCATGCCGTGAGGCGGCCGAAGATGCGGGTTTCCATCGTTTCGTGGCCGCCGAAGCGCAGGTTCGCCTCCAGGCCGGTCAGGGCGTCGGGCGACAACGCGCGGCGTTCTTCCAGCACCATCCGCACCTCGTCGTCCCAGTCGATGCTGTCGGGCGCGAAGGTCACCAGACCCAGGGCCAGCGCATCGGCGGCCGACAAGCGTTGCCCGGCGCGCGCACGCACGGCTTCCAGCGGCGCGGCCTCTTCATAAAAGCGGCGCTGCAGACGGCTTTGGCCGTTCACCAGCGGATACGCGCCGAAGTTGCGTTCGCCCACCACGATCTGCGCGGGTGCGGATTCGTCTTCGCTGTCCAGCATGTAGCTGCGGTCCGCCGCCAGCGCCAGTTCCAGCAATGTGCCGACAAAGCAGGAACCCGGCTCGATCAAGGCGAACAGGCTGCGCGACGTCACGTCCAGGCGCGCCAGCGTGCGGCGCAGCATGCCGGCGGTTTCGCGCACGAACCAATGGCCGGCATGACGTTGCAGCGCGGCATCGGCGGCCAGCACGGCCTGCGCATCGCCTTCCGTCTTCAGGACCCAGGTGCCGATATCCAGTTCATTGGTGCGCATGGACAGGATGGCGTCGTCCAGTTCGCGCGCCATCTGCAGCGGCCACCAGGCGGCCCCGGCGGCAATGATGTCCGCCAACTCGGATTCCACGGGGCCTTGCGGGGCGCGCACCGTCCAGGTGGCCTGGCGCTTTTCCCGATCCAGCTGGATGTCGACGTATTGGTATGAAAGACGGCCCGCGCTTTCAGTGCGCTGCAGTGGCGTCAACGCAATGCCCTGCTCGCCGGGCTGACGGTCGCTGCCTTCGGCCAGCGCCAGCGCCCGTTCCCGCACGGCAGCCTCGAAGCGCGCAGGCTTGATCACGTCGTCCACCAGGCGCCAGTCCTTGGCGCGCTGGCCGCGCACGCCTTCAACCAGCGTGCAGAAGATGTCGGCGTGATCGTGGCGCACGCGGCGCTTGTCGGTCACGCGGGTCAGCCCCCCCGTGCCGGGCAGCACGCCCAGCAGCGGCACTTCGGGCAGCGCCACGGAAGACGAGCGGTCATCGACCAGCAGGATCTCGTCGCAGGCCAACGCCAATTCATACCCGCCGCCGGCGCAGGCGCCGTTCAGCGCCGCGATGAACTTCAGGCCGCTATGGCGGCTGGCGTCTTCGATGCCGTTGCGGGTTTCATTGGTGAACTTGCAGAAGTTGACCTTCCAGGCGTGCGAGGACAGGCCCAGCATGAAGATATTGGCGCCGGAACAGAAAATGCGGTCTTTCATGCTGGTCACGACCACGCTGCGCACTTCGGGATGTTCGAAGCGGATGCGCTGCAAGGCGTCGTGTAGTTCGATGTCCACGCCCAGGTCGTAGGAGTTCAGCTTCAGCTTGTAGCCCGGACGCAGGCCGCCGTCTTCGGCCACATCCATGGCCAGCGTGGCGACCGGGCCGTCGAACGTCAGGCGCCAATGGCGGTAGCGCTCGGGTTGCGTCCGGAAATCGACCCGGTTGATGGTGCTGCTCATGGTGTGTCTCCTCGTACGCCCTGCTGGACAGGAAAAATACTGCATCACATGAATTATTGTGCAGATTAGTGCAGGAAAAAATACGCGTCAAGCAAGACATGCATAAAAGTGCAGATTCACTGTCGGGGTGCGAATCCGACGCCGGACGTGAAAAGGCCGCCTCGTCGGGCGGCCTTCATGGGCATCGGCCGCCGCCGGGCAAGACCGGCTTCGCCGATACAAGCGGCTATAACGGCAGGCCGCAGGCTTTGCGGACCTGGGTGCGCAAACCGGCGAAGCTCTCCTGCACCTCCAGGTTGCTGGTCACCCAGGTCAGGTCCGCCTTGGCGTAGAACGCTTCGCGCCCCGCCAGGATGCGCTTCAGGTCGGACATCGCTTCGTTGTTGCCCGACATGGGGCGGAAATCGCCCTGGGCCATCACCCGGCCCATGTGTTCTTCGGGCGTCGCGCGCAGCCAGACCGTATAGCAATGCGCCAGCAGCAGGTTCAGCGTGGCCGGTTCCGAGACCAGTCCGCCGGGCGTGGCCAGCACCATTTCCGGATAGATCTGCACGGCCTCTTCCAGCGCGCGGCGTTCGTAGCGGCGGTAGGCGTTGGGACCGTAGAGATTATGGATTTCCAGGATGCTGCACCCGGCCACGCGTTCGATCTCGCGGTTCAGCTCGACAAAGGGGAAGCCCAGGTCGTCGGCCAGCATCTGGCCCAACGTGGATTTGCCGGCGCCGCGCAGCCCGATCAGCGCCACCCGTTGCGTGCGGTTGGGACGTTGCGCGCCCGCCCCCACGCCGAACAGCTGGGTCAGGGCCTCGCGGGCCCGCTGCAGGTCGGATTCCGTGCGGCCACTGAGCAACTCCCGGATCAGCAGCCAGTCGGGCGATTCCGTGGTGACGTCGCCGACCAGTTCGGCCAGCGCGCAGTTGAATGCGCGGGCGATCTGCAGCAGCACCAGGATCGAGGCGTTGCCGACGCCGTGCTCGAGATTGGCCAGATGGCGCTCGGACACGCCGGTGACCTGGGACAGGCCTTTGCGCGTCATGCCGCGTATGGCCCGCAGGCGGCGCACCCGCTCGCCCAATGCCACCAGGAAAGCTTCCCGCCTGGGTTCGGCTGGCGCCGCGTCTAGCGCTTGATTCATGTTTTGGCTGACTCCGCAAATACCCTGATAAGCCTAGTTTTATGCACTATAGTGCTTGACCCAATTCGATGGAAGCACTATTTTTCCTCAAAGCAGTTCCGAGCCGCCTAGGTGTGCAAAAAAGCAGCACTTGATTTCATGCCGCGTCTTAGGCGCCGACAGTGTAAAGGAGGAGTCCCGGTGAGCACGCCAGATCAATTCCATGCCCTGATGCGCGAGGCCACGCGCCTGCTGTCGGGCCAGCCGCTGGACGGTGGGCTGGCGGCGCGGCTGAACCGCGAAGCCGGCCCGCAAAGCGCCCTGTACCAGAACATCTTCGCCGCCTGTAAACAAGGCGTGGCCGACGGCTGGATGTGCAATCGAGAAGGCGGCGGCATCCGCTATGGCCGCGTGATCAAGCCCGCCGAAGACCTGGCCGGCTGTTCGGTGGACGTCGTCGACATGGACGACCTGGCGGGCCCCCACCACGCCCATCCCAACGGTGAAATCGATTTGATCATGCCGCTGACCGCCGACGCGCGGTTCGATGGGCATGGCGCCGGCTGGCTGGTCTACGGCCCAGGCAGCGCGCATCGCCCGACCGTCACGCAAGGACGCGCGCTGGTGCTGTACCTGCTGCCCGGCGGCGCCATTGAATTCACCCGGCCCGACAGCTAGGCCCTCGCCCCCCGCGCGCCCAATAACCCCCGCGCGCCGTGCCTTGACACGGTGCAGCGGAAAAAAGACAGCGCCATGGCCCCCCACCAGGACATCAGGAGACAACCGTGAACACCTGCCCCGCCGAACTCAATTTCGCCAGTTACCTGGCCGCGCTGAATGCGCCCCGGGCCGCCAAGGCCGCCTATATCGACGACACCCGGCAGTTGAGCTACGGCGAACTGGCCGAACGGGTCGCCCGCATGGCGGGCGCCCTGCGCCAATTGGGGCTGCGCCGCGAAGAACGCATTTTGCTGCTGATGCAAGACACGGCCGACTGGCCCGTCGTGTTCCTGGGCGCGCTGCATGCCGGCGTGGTGCCCGTGGCGGTCAATACCCTGCTGACCGCGGACGACTACGCCTACATCCTGGCGCACAGCCGGGTGCGCGCCGTGTTCGTCTCGGGCGCGCTATTGCCTGTCTTGCAGACGGCGCTGGCCCAGGCGCCGGCCGATGCCGAACACATCGTGGTGTCTCAGCCCACGGCCGCCCTGCCCGTGCATGCCCAGGAGTTCGAGGCGCTGTTGGCTGCCGCGCCGATCGCGCCCGCCGTCCGTACACTTTCCGACGAAATCGCCTTCTGGCTGTATTCCTCGGGATCCACGGGCAAGCCCAAAGGCGTGGTCCACACGCACGGCAACCTGTGGCACACGGCCGAACTGTATGCCAAGCCGGTATTGGGCATCCGCGAAGACGACGTGGTGTTCTCGGCGGCCAAACTGTTCTTCGCCTATGGCCTGGGCAATGGCCTGACGTTTCCCCTGTCGGTCGGCGCGACCGTGGTGCTGATGGGCGAACGCCCCACGCCGCAAGCCGTCTTCCAGCGCCTGACCAGGCACCGCCCCACCGTGTTCTACGGCGTGCCCACGCTATACGCCAGCATGCTGGCATCGCCCGACCTGCCGCCGCGCTCGCAGGTGGCAATGCGGGTCTGCACGTCGGCAGGCGAAGCGTTGCCGCGCGACATCGGCGAACGTTTCACGCGGCATTTCGGCTGTGAAATCCTGGACGGCATCGGCTCGACCGAGATGCTGCACATCTTTATTTCGAACCAGAGCGGGCAGTTGCGCTACGGCACCACCGGCAAGCCCGTGCCCGGCTACGAAGTGCAGTTGCGCGACGAGAACGGCGCGCCTGTCGAAACCGGCGCCATCGGCGATCTCTACATCAAAGGCCCCAGCGCCGCACTGATGTACTGGAACAACCGCGACAAGACGCGCCAGTGCTTCCTGGGCGATTGGCTCAAGAGCGGCGACAAATACACCTGCGATGCCGACGGCTACTACACCTATGCGGGCCGCAGCGACGACATGATCAAGGTCAGCGGCCAGTACGTGTCGCCGGTCGAAGTCGAGAACATCCTGGTGCAGCACGAAGCCGTGCTGGAAGCCGCGGTGATCGGCGTGCCGGACCACGACGGGCTGGTCAAGACCAAGGCCTACGTCGTGCTGCGCCCCGGTTTCGAACCGGACGCCAGCACGGGCGCCGCACTGCAAAACTATGTGAAGCAACATCTTGCGCCCTTCAAGTATCCGCGCCAGATCAATTTCACCGAAGAGCTTCCCAAGACCGCCACGGGCAAGATCCAGCGGTTCCGTCTGCGCCAATTGGAAGAGGCGACGCTGTGAACGGCGCGGCGGCCATCAGCACGCCAAGCCTGCGCCCGGCCTTCGCGGAGGTCGACGCCGCCGGCCGGCCGCTGCGTCTGGAATGCCTGTGGATCGCGCCCGAGCGCGCCACGGCGCCGTTGCTGGTGTTCCTGCACGAAGGCCTGGGGTCGGTCGCGATGTGGAAGGACTGGCCGGCGCAGGTCTGCGAAGCCGCCGGATGCCGCGGGCTGGCCGTATCGCGTTATGGCTACGGGCAGTCCACGCCGCGTCCGCCGCAGGAAAAGTGGCCGGTGGACTTCATGCACCGCGAGGCGCGCGACGTGCTGCCGGCCTTGTTCGCCGCCCTGGGCGTGGACACGCGCCGCGACAAGCCGGTGCTGTTCGGCCATAGCGACGGCGGGTCGATCGCGCTGCTGCATGCCGCCATGCACCCGGAGGCCGTCGCGGGCGTGGTGGTGGCTGCGCCGCACACGTTCGTCGAAGACGTGACGGTCGCGAACATCGCACTGGCGCGCCAGGCCTATCTGGACACGGACCTGCGCAGCCGGCTGGCCCGCTATCACGCAGACGTGGATTCGGCGTTCTGGGGCTGGAACGACATCTGGCTGAACCCCGATTTCCGCCGCTGGAACATCGAAGACTATCTGCCCCGCATCGTCTGCCCCGTGCTGGCGATCCAGGGCGTGGGCGACGAGTACGGTTCGCTGGCGCAGATACGCGGCATCCGCCGCCATGCGCCGCAAACCGTGCTGCTGGAAATTCCCGACTGCCGCCATTCGCCGCACAAGGACCAGCCCGCCATTGTTATCCAGGCCGTCGCCGATTTCATCGGCGCGTTGGACAAACCCGGCCGGCCTTGACGCCAGCCCATGACAAGCACGGAGACAAACCATGAACCACGCCCTGACCCGGGCCGCGATTGCCGCGGCCCTGACGTTCGCCGCCAGCGGCGCGCAAGCCGCCGACAAGCTTAAAGTCGGATTCATGCTGCCCTATAGCGGCACCTACGCCGCGCTGGGCAACGCCATCGAGAACGGCTTCAAGCTGTACGTCGCCGAACAAGGCGGCAAGCTGGGCGGGCGCGAGATCGAATACTTCAAGGTGGACGACGAGTCCAACCCCGCCAAGGCCGCGGAAAACGCCAACCGCCTGATCAAACGCGACCAGGTCGACGTGCTGATCGGCACCGTGCATTCGGGCGTGGCGATGGCGCTGGCGAAAGCCGCCAAAGACAGCGACACCACGCTCATCGTGACGAACGCCGGCGCCAACGCCATCACCGGCCCGTTGTGCGGCCCCGGCATTTTCCGCACCTCGTTCACCAACTGGCAGCCCGCGTATGCGATGGGCCCCGTCGCCTTCGC
Organism: Achromobacter sp. MYb9; assembly: GCF_002975275.1. Lineage (GTDB taxonomy): Bacteria > Pseudomonadota > Gammaproteobacteria > Burkholderiales > Burkholderiaceae_B > Achromobacter. The sequence goes on from NZ_PCOQ01000019.1 coordinate 49,502, forward strand.
CAAGGGCCACAAGACGGCCGTCACCATCACCTGGAAATACGCCGCGGGCGACGAGGCGATCGGAGGCTTCAAGGAAGGCTTCGAGAAAGCGGGCGGCAAGGTGGTCAAGGAGCTAAGCCTGCCGTTCCCCAACGTGGAATTCCAGTCGCTGCTGACCGAGATCGCCGCCACCAAGCCCGACATGGTGTTCACCTTCTTCGCGGGCGGCGGCGCGGTGAAATTCGTGCAGGACTATCACGCCGCCGGACTGGGCAAGACCATCCCGCTGTACGGGTCGGGCTTCCTGACGGACGGCACGTTGCAGGCGCAGGGCGCGTCCGCGCAAGGCCTGCTGACCACGCTGCACTATGCCGACGGCCTGAATACGCCGCGCGACAACGCCTTCCGCGCCGACTACGCCAAAAACTATAACGCGCAGCCGGACGTGTATGCCGTTCAGGGCTATGACGCCGCGCAGCTGATGCAGTCGGGCCTGTCCGCCGTCAAGGGCGACTTTGCCAAGAAGGCCGACTTCCGCACCGCCATGCGCGGCGCCACGGTGGACAGCCCGCGCGGCCCCTTCACCTTGTCCGCGGCCGGCAACCCGGTGCAGGACATCTACCTGCGCCGCGTGGACGGGCTGGAGAACAAGGTCGTCGACGTTGCCATCAAGAAACTGGCCGACCCGGCCCGCGGCTGCAAGCTCTGACGCCACGTCGCCACAAGGAGGCCCCATGGACATCAGCATCCTGCTCATCCAAAGCCTGAACGCTTTCCAGTACGGCTTGCTGCTGTTCCTGGTGGCCAGCGGACTCACGCTGATCTTCGGCATCATGGGCATCATCAACCTTGCCCATGGCAGCTTCTACATGATTGGCGCCTACATGGCGTTCGCGCTGGGCCCGGTGGTTGACCGCTGGCTGGGCGGCGGCTTTGTCGCGACGCTTGTCGTCTGCGTGGCGCTGGCCGCCGTGTTGGGCTATTTCCTGGAAGCGGCATTCTTCAGCTACCTGTACCACCGCAACCACCTGCAACAGGTGCTGATGACCTATGGCCTGATCCTGGTGTTCGAGGAACTGCGCAGCATCCTGGTCGGCAACGACGTGCACGGCGTGCCGCTGCCCGCCTGGCTACAGGGCAGCCTTTCGCTGGGCGGCGTGATGACGTATCCCGTCTATCGGCTGTTCATCTCGGCGGTAGGCATCGCGGTGGCGCTGCTGCTGTACTGGGTGATTTCACGCACACGCCTGGGCATGATGCTGCGCGCGGGCGCCAGCAACCGCGAAATGACGGGATCGCTGGGCATCGACGTCAACAAGCTGTACCGATTGGTGTTCGCGGCGGGCGTGGCGTTGGCCGCGCTGGCCGGCACCATCGCCGCGCCCGTGTCGTCGGTGTATCCCGGCATGGGCAACGGCGTGCTGATCATTTGCTTCGTGGTGGTGGTGATCGGCGGCATCGGATCCATTCGCGGCGCGTTCCTGGCGGCGATGCTGGTGGGCTTTGTCGAGACCTTCGGACAGGTGCTATTCCCGTCCGCGGCGGGGGTTCTCGTCTACCTGCTGATGGCCTTCATCCTTCTTTGCAAGCCCGAAGGGCTGTTCAAGCCATGACAAGACTTCTTCCCTTCGCGACGCTGTTGGCGCTGGCCGCCTTCGCCTGGAGCGGCAGCGACTACTACACCGGCCTGGCGATCAAGGTCATGATCTACGCCATCTTCGCGCTGAGCCTGCAATTGCTGGTCGGCGGCGCGGGGCTGGTCAGCCTGGGGCACGCGGCCTTCTTCGGCATCGGCGCCTATGCGGCGGCGTTGCTGTCGCCCGAATCCGAGGCGGCCAGCCTCTGGTGGCTGCTGCCCGCGGCCTTGCTGGCGGCGGCAATCTACGCCGCGGTTACCGGCGCCTTGGCGCTGCGCACGCGCGGCGTGTACTTCATCATGGTGACGCTGGCGTTCGCGCAAATGGCCTACTACGTGTTCCACGATACAAAGATCGGCGGCGGCAGCGACGGCATCTACCTGTACTTCCGGCCCGAGCTGTCGATCGCCGGCCGGGTGCCGTTCGACCTGGGCAATGCAACGACCTTCTATTACTTCGTGCTGGCCTGCCTGGCGCTTTGCTGGGGGTTCCTGGCGCTGCTGCGGCGCTCGCCATTCGGCGCGGCGCTGGCCGGCATCCGCATCAATGAACAGCGCATGCGGGCGGCAGGCTATTCCACCTATCCCTACAAGCTGACCGCGTATGTCGTGGGCGCCACGCTGGCCAGCCTGGCGGGCTTCCTGTTCGCGCTGAAGGATGGTTTCGTCACGCCCGAGCTGCTGGCCTGGGAACAGTCCGGGCTGGTGCTGCTGATGGTGATCCTGGGTGGCATGGCCAGCCTGGGCGGCGCCGTGATGGGCACTGTGGCGCTGGTACTGATGCAGGAACTGTTCCAGTCGCAGGCGCTGTTCGGCGACTACGCCCGTCACTGGCACCTGCCGCTAGGCATCGCCATCATCGCATTGGTGGCGATGTTGCCTGACGGCATCGCCGGACTGCCCGCGCAATGGCGCCAGCGCCGCGAAGCGCGGGCGGCCGGCGCGCGCGCCGCCACGCCCACGGGCAGCGCCGTCCGGGCCCCGGCCCGCCTTCCTATCCAGGGAGAGCCCCATGTCTGACCTTCTCCTTGCCGCATCGGCCGTCACGCGCCGCTTCGGCGGCCTGACGGCCGTCAACGGTGTCTCGCTGGGCCTGGCCCGTGGCCAGGTGCATGCCGTCATCGGCACCAACGGCGCGGGCAAGTCCACGCTGATCAACATCCTGTCCGGAGAGATTGCGCCCAGCAGCGGCCAGGTCATGCTGGGCGGACGCGACATCACGGCGTGGCGGCAGCCCGAACGGGCGCGCGCGGGGCTTGGGCGCAGCTATCAGCGGTCCACCTTGTTCCCCGAACTCAGCGTATTCGAGAACTGCCGGCTGGCGGCGCAAGCCAGCCGCCAGCGCTTCTGGCACTGGTGGCGGCAGGCTTCGGATTGCCGGCGCAGCACCGAGCTGGCGCGCCACGCGCTGGAGCGCACGGGGCTGGCCGATGACGCCACGCGCGCCGCCGGCCTGCTGCCCCATGGCCGCAAGCGGCAACTGGAAATCGCCATGTGCCTGGCGGGCGAACCGCAGGTGCTGCTGCTGGACGAACCCCTGGCCGGCATGGGCCCCGAAGAAACGGACCGTATCCTTGACCTGCTTCAGACGCTGAAGGCGGGCCACGCGATTCTGCTGGTGGAACACGACATGGACGCCGTGTTCCGCATCGCCGAAACCATCACCGTGATGGTCAACGGCACCGCCATCGCCAGCGGCACGCCCGCCCAGATCCGCGCCAACGCGGAAGTGCGCACGGCTTACCTGGGCGAAGACCTGCGCGTGGATGCGCAAGGGGGCGTGCCATGCAAGCACTGATCGAAGCAGGCGGCCTGCACGTGTACTACGGCGCCAGCCATGTGCTGCGCGGCGTGGACATGCACATCGCACCGGGCGAATCCGTGGGGCTGGTGGGCCGCAACGGCATGGGCAAGACCACGCTGATCCGTAGCCTCATGGGGCAGGTAAAAAGCGCGCAGGGTCTCGTGCGGATCGGCGGCCGCGACTGCACGCATGCCCAGCCCCACACGATCGCGCGGTTGGGACTGGCCTATGTGCCCGAGGGGCGAGGCATCTTTCCCAACCTGAATGTGCGTGAAAACCTGCAAGTGGCGGCGCGTCCCGGTGTACGAGGCACACAGGCATGGACGTATTCGCGCGTGCTGGACACCTTTCCACGGCTGCGGGAACGGCTGGGGCACGGCGGCCAGCAACTGTCGGGCGGCGAACAGCAGATGCTGGCCATTGGACGGGCATTGATGACCAACCCCGACCTGCTGATCCTGGACGAGGCCACCGAAGGCCTGGCTCCGCTGATCGTGACGGAGATCTGGAAGATCATCCGCCAGATCCGTGCCACCGGCATGTCGGCCTTGATCGTGGACCGCAATTATCGTGCGGTGCTGGAACACACCGACCGTTGCCTGGTGATGGAAAAAGGGTTGATCGTGCAGGATGGCGATAGCGCGTCGCTGGCCCGGCAACCGGAGCAGCTGACGCGCTATCTGGGCGTCTAGGCCGTGTCGGCACGACCACGGCCCAGGGTGAATCGCCTTTAGATGATCGCTTCGATCAGGAATGGGCCACGGCGCTTGAGGCCGTCGGCCAGCGCGCGGGCAAACCCTTCCACCGTATCGACGCTGACCGCCTCCACGCCCATGCCGCGCGCCAGGTGCGTCCAGTCCAGGAAGGGTTCTTCCAGGTCCAGCATGCGGCGCGCGTTGCGGCCCGGTTCCTTCACGCCCACGTTCTTCATTTCGCCATGCAGCGTGGCGTAGGAGCGGTTGGCCAGGATCACCGTCAGGCAATTCAGGTTCTCGCGCGCCTGCGTCCACAGTGCCTGCAGGGTGTACATGCCGCTGCCGTCGGCCTGCAGCGTGATGACCTTGCGATCCGGGCACGCCACGGCGGCGCCGGTCGCCAGCGGCAAACCGATGCCGATCGCGCCACCGGTCAGCATCAGCCAGTCGTGCGGGGCGCTGCTGGCGCTGTAGATGGGGAACTCGCGGCCCTGCGTGATGGACTCATCGCACACGATGGCCTGTTCCGGCAAGGTGTGCGCGACCAGGATGTTCACGGCGGCGCCCGTCAGCTTGCCCGACGACGGCACCTCGTAATTGGCGGCCGGCGTGGCCAGGCGCGGCGCATCCGCGGCAATGCCCAATTCGTCGGCCAGCCATTCCAGCGCCTGCGCCAGATCCTGCTCGGCGGTCGCCAGCACGACCTGGTTGCTGTCGGGCGGGGCCAGCAGGCTAGGCTTGCCCGGATACGCGAAGAAGCCCACCGGCGCCTTGGCGCCCGCCAGCACCAGATGCTTGACGTCTTTCAGCTTGGCCACCGCCAGGTCGATCGGATACGGCAGGCGATCAACGGGCGTGCGGGCGCCGCCACGTTCGATACGGCGGTTGGACGTTTCCGACATCAGGCGAACACCGGTGGCGCGCGCGATGCGGCCGGCGGCCTCCAGCGCGCGCTCGCGCAGCGCGGCTCCGCCCAGCATCAGCACGGTGGTCTCGCCCGAGCGAATCGCCGCGGCAGCGGCGCGCACGGCGTCGTGCGACGTCAGGGCCAGGGCCGCGTCCTTTACTTGCACCGGGGCCGGCGCATTGTCCGGCAAGTCCGTCCAGGCCGCATCGGCGGGAAGAATCAAGGTCGCGATATTGCCCGGCGACCGGCGCGCCACGCCGATCGCTTCGGCGGCGTCCGCGGACACCTCGGCGGCGGTCATCGTGCGCTTGACCCAATGCGACATCGGGCGCGCCACGCCTTCAACGTCGCTGGTCAGCGGCGCGTCGTACTGCACGTGATACGTGGCGTGGTCGCCCACGATGTTGACCATGGGCGTACGGGCGCGTTTGGCGTTGTGCAGGTTGGCCAGGCCGTTGCCCAGGCCCGGACCCAAGTGCAGCAAGGTGGCGGCCGGTTTGTCGGCCATGCGCGCATAGCCGTCCGCGGCCCCCGTCACCACGCCTTCGAACAAGCCCAGCACGCAGCGCATCTTGGGCTTGCGATCCAACGCCGCCACAAAGTGCATTTCGGACGTGCCGGGGTTGGCGAAGCAAACGTCCACATCGTTGGCCAGCAAGGTATCGCAAAGACTGTCAGCGCCGTTCATGATTTTCCCTAGTCGTTTTCAAATGGCGATGCGGGCGCATGCGCGCCCGCCTGATATGCATGATAGGTAGCGTATCAAAAACACGATAGAGCCAGTTCCGCTTGCGGGGATGGAACCATTCCCGCGCCGCCCTCCGTGGCCCCTTCGTGTTCCGCCAGCCGGAATTAGCGTACCCGGGCGCGCGGCTAGGCCAGGATCTGCCCCAGGAACGCCTGCGCCCGCTCTGACCGGGGGGTGTTGAAGAAATTCTCGGGCGTATCGGCCTCGACGATGGCGCCCTGGTCCATGAACACGATCCGGTCGCCCACTTCCCGCGCAAACCCCATTTCATGGGTGACGCAAACCATGGTCATGCCGTCCCTGGCCAGCGTGACCATCGTGTCCAGCACCTCTTTGACCATCTCGGGATCCAGGGCGGACGTGGGCTCGTCGAACAGCATGATCTTGGGCTGCATGCACAAGGCGCGTGCGATCGCCACCCGCTGCTTCTGGCCGCCGGACAACTGGCCGGGATACTTGTCCGCGTGTTGCGGAATCCGCACCCGTTCCAGATAGTCCATCGCGCGTGACCGGGCCTCGTCCGCCGGCACGCCCTTGACCAGCAAGGGCGCCAGCGTGCAGTTCTCCAGCACCGTCAGGTGCGGGAACAGGTTGAAGTGCTGGAACACCATGCCCACTTCCGCGCGGATGCGCTCGATGTTCTTCACGTCTTCGTTGAGTTCGATCCCATCGACCACGATGCGGCCCTTCTGGTGCTCTTCCAGCCGGTTCAGCAGGCGAATCGTCGTGGACTTGCCCGAACCGGACGGACCGCAAAGGATCAGCTTTTCTCCGGGCGCAACTTCCAGCGCCAGATTGTCCAGCACCTGGAAGTCGCCATACCATTTGCTGACGCCCTGCATGGTGATGATGGGAGCTGCGGCATTCATTGCGTTCATCGTGTCAGGCCTTGGAAATATCGTGGTTCTCGCCGGCGCCGCTCCAGTAGCCCGGCACGGTCAGGCGCTTCTCGGAACGCCGGAACAGATACGACAGCACGCTGCACATGGCGAAGTAGATAACGCCCACCATCGTGTAGACCGTCAGCGCCTGAAACGTCGCGCCGGCCAGCATCTCGCCCGCCCGCATCAGTTCGTACACGCTGATGACGGCGACCAGCGACGTTTCCTTGATCAACACCAGCGCATAATTTCCCAGCGCGGGAAACACCGTTCGCAGCGCCTGCGGCAGCACGATGCGGCGCAGCCGCTGCACCTTGCGCAAGCCCAGCGCGCGGGCCGCTTCGTACTGGCCGGTGTCCACCGACTGGATGCCGCTTCTGAACAGCTCGGCCAGATAGGCGCCGAAGTTCAACGTCAGGCCCAGCACGCCGGCCACGAAACCGTTGATCACCACCCCCATCTCGGGCAGGCCGTAGTAGATGTAGAACAATTGCAGCAGCAGCGGCGTGCCCCGTATCACTTCGATGTAGAAGCGCGCGCCGCGGCTCAACAGCCGCGAGGGCGACAGGCGGCACAAGCAGACGACCAGGCCCAACGCCACCGCCAGGAAAGCCGAACAGAAAAACAGCGCCAAAGTCCAGACCGTGCCCTCGGCCAAAGGGGTCAGGTACATGCGCAGCGTAGCGAGATCCAAGTCGTGCTCCTTATCCGTGCCGTTGCGGCGCTTACTTGCTGATCAGGTCGGACACGCCCCACTTCTTCCCGATCGCCGCCATTTCGCCGTTTTTCCGCATCTCGGCCAATGCGGCGTTGACCGCCTCAAGCAGCGCGGTGTTGCCCTTCTGCACGGCCATGCCGACCTGCCACTTGCGTTGCGGCTGATAGCCGGTGTCCAGCTTCACGCCCGGGATGTTCTTGGTCTGGATCTGGTAGAGGATGCTGGGCGGATCCACGATGCCCAGGTCAATGCGTCCGGCGCGCACGTCGGCCAGCAAGGTCGAATAGTCCTGATAGGTGGTGACCTTGGTGCCCGGCATGTCCTTGATCATGTTGAACTGGACGGAGTCCACCAGCACGCCCACGCGCTGCCCCTGCATGTCTTCGAACCGGGCGTACTGCTTGGCTGCCTTGTCGCTGACCACGACGCCCTCGCCCCACTCATAGACCGGCACCGAAAAATCGATGGCGCGGGCGCGCTCCTCGGTAATGAAAAGCGGCGCGGACATGACGTCCGCGCGGCCCGACGTCAGCGTGGGGATCAAGCCCGAGAACGGCACGTCGGACAGCTTATCCGACACCTGCAAATGCTTGGCCACCCCAGCTGCCACGTCGACCATGATGCCTTCCAGCTGGTTCGATTTCGGGTTCTTGAAGCCATGCGGCGGCGCCGAAGCGGTGGTGACGACCGCCAGGCTTTTCTCGGCGCGCACTTCGTCAAGCGTGCGCGCCCCTGCGCCGGACTGGATCAGCAGGCTGGCCACGGCTGCGCCCAGCAGAATGGATTTGAATTTCATCGTTTTCCCCTTGGATGATTGAATGCCGCGGACGTGGCCGGCTCAGGCCGGGCGCCCGTCTGGGTACTGCTGCACCGCTACCGCCGCCAATGCGCAGAATTCCTGCATCACGGTGGCGGCCAGGAAGGCCGTGGCCCCCTGCACGTCTTGCGGCGGCGACACGGTGTTGACGTCGAACGCCACGAAATTCAGGCCGGCCAGCTGGCGCAGCAGCGCCAGCCCTTCCTTGGCCGACAACCCTCCCCACTCCGGCGTGCAGACGCCCGGCGCGCAAGAGGGGTCGAAGATGTCCATGTCGAAGCACAGGTAGACGGGGCGCTGGCCGATGCGCTGCTTGATGTCCGCCAGCGTCGCCTTCTGGTCCTGGTCGAAGTCATCGTAGGGCACGATCGTGTAGCCGACCTCGCGCCCGAACTCCAGCACCCCGGGCATGAAGGAACTGCCGCGCGTGCCGACGTGAAAGCTCGAGGCCACGTCCAGCAACCCCTCTTCCGCGGCCCGCGTAAAGGTGGTGGCCGTGTTGTAGCCGGGGATGGGATAGGTGTCGGTATGCGAATCGAAATGCAGCACGACGAAATCGGGATGGCGGCGCGCCACGGCGCGCAATTGCGGCAGCGTCACCGCGCCATCGCCCCCCATAGAAATCGGGATCGCGCCTGCGTCCAGGATGGCGCCAATGCCGGCTTCGATCAGCGGGTAGGACGCGTCGGGGTCGCCGGGATGGCAGGCAACGTTGCCCACATCGATGGCGCGCAGGAATTCGGGCGGGTTGTCGATGCCGTTGCGCCGGAAGATGTCGACGGGACGCAGCAGCCTGGACTGCTCGCGGATGGCGTCCGGCCCCTGCCGCGACCCGACGCGAAACGGGTGGGTGCCGCAGTCGAACGGAATGCCGACCACGCAGGCGCGCGCCTTGCCGGCCCCCGCCTCCCGCGCGGCCGGCAGGCCCATGAATCCGGCAACGGGATTGAAACTGACTTCAGATGACTGCGGCACAGCGCGGCTCCTGGCATGCACGGCCGGCGAATGGCCAGCCAAACTCTATTTAGATTTAGTCGAATCGCTAGGCGATACGGTCGTGTCGTAAATAGATTAGCAAGTAAGAACCCAGGCGGCCAATTAGGGAGTTCCCCCTAGAGGCAAAAAATTAGTCGACTAATTTAGTAGGCAATAGGCGCGCGGGCGCCGGGCGAACTGGCGCTGCGCCGGGCAACGGCCGCCGCACTGGAATGCGGCGCAGAGCGCGGCTCAGGCGTCGTCGTCGGCCAGCGGCATCGCGCCGCGCAAGGCGCCGCCGGGCGGCTCCATTTGATAGAACGGATGCGAACGGCCCAACGTGCGCGATGCGCTGATCGCATGCGCGGTTTCCACCACCTGCGGGCCGAAGACGGCTTGCGCCTGTTCAAAAGACCAACGGCTTGACGGGACGGACACATTCACGGCGCCCAATGGCGTGCCGCCGGCGTCCAGCACCGCGGCGCTGACGGTGATGTCGCCCGGGTAGAACTCGCCGTTGGAGCGCGCATAGCCGTGGCGCCGGGCGAAATCCAGTTCGGCCAGCAGGGCGTCCATGGTGGTGATCGTGTTTCCCGTATAGGGCTTGCGGTCACCGCGTTCCAGCAGGCTTCTTGCAACGGCCGGGTCCAGCTTGGCCAATACCGCGCGGCCGGCCGCCGTGCAATACAGCGGCAAGCGCATGCCCACCGGCATGTTCACGAACATTTCCTTGTGGGTGGCGAAACGCGCCACATACACCATGTCCAGCCCGTCCGGCTCCGCCAGGCTGCAGGTTTCCTGGCAGTTGCGGTTCAGCGTATGCAGGAACGGATTGCCGCCCAGCACCAGCGGACTGGTCTGCACATAGTTCATTCCCAGCTCCAGCGACCAGGGCGCCAGCGAGAATTTCTTGCTGATGGGGTCCTTGCGCAGATACCCGAGCGTCCACAGCGTATGGGTGAAGCGTTGCACCGCGCTTTTGCTCAAGCCCGTGGCATCGGCCAGTTCGGGCAGCGTCATGGCCGGCTGCCCTTCGCTGAATGCCCGCAGCAGCGAAATGCCACGCGCCAGCGCGGCAACGAACAGCGGGGAATCCTCGGGGCTTCGATTCAGGGTCATGGCACGCGGCGTGCAGAAGGAAAGCGCATAGCGTACCGCATAACGGTTTCCTTATATCGCAGAGCGATTGAGAATGCATGGGACGAAAAAAAGGCGCCCCGCGCGGCGGGCCGCCTTTCGTTATTGCCCCGGGGTTATTGCCCGGGTTATTGCCCGGGGTTATTGCCCACGCATCAGCGGATCGGCCACGGATACATGGCGCCGCCATTGCTCCACAACGCATTCGTGCCGCGCTGCAGGCCCAGCTTGCTGTCCTTGCCGACGTTGCGCTCGAACACTTCGCTGTAGTTGCCCACGGCCTTGATGGCGTTGTAGGCCCACTTTTCGTCCACCCCCATGTTCTTGCCGGCGCCGGGCGTCACGCCCAGGATGCGCAACACATTGGGGTTGTTGCTCTTCAACATCTCGTCCACGTTCTTCTGCGTGATGCCGTATTCCTCGGCTTCCAGCAGCGCGAACAAAGTCCAGCGCACGATACCCAGCCAGTTCTCGTCGCCCTGGCGCACCATCGGCCCCAGCGGTTCCTTCGAGAAGCGTTCGGGCAGGATTTCGTAGTCGTTCGGATTGGCGACTTGCGTGGCGCGCACGGCCGCCAATTGCGAGGCATCGTCGGTGAAGGCGTCGCAACGGCCGGATTCAAAGGCGCGCACGACTTCGGTCACCTTGTCGATCACGACCGGCTTGAATTCGATCTTGTTCGCGCGGAACCAGTCGGCCAGATTCAGTTCGGTGGTGGTGCCCGGCTGCACGCAGACGGTCGCGCCGTTCAGTTCCTTGGCGCTCTTGACGCCCAACTTCTTGTTCACCAGGATGCCCTGGCCGTCATAGAAGCTGGCCGCGACGGCGGACAGGCCCAGCGACGTGTCGCGCGTCTGGGTCAGCGTGACGGTGCGCAGCAGCACGTCGACTTCGCCCGATTGCAGCGCGGTGAAGCGTTGCTGGGTCGACAGCGCCGTGCCCTTGAATTTCGTCGCATCGCCGAATACGGCTGCGGCGACCGCGCGGCAGATATCCACGTCCATGCCTTCCCATTCCCCCTTGCTGTTGGTGGCGGAAAAGCCTGAGACGCCGTCGGTGAGGCCGCATTGCACGAACCCTTTTTTCTTCACCGCATCCAGCGTGGGGCCGGCGAGCGCCGCCTGGGACACGCAAGCCAGCGCCAGCGCGCCGGTTGCAAACAAGATGGACCGCTTCATGGTTGCCTCTCCTGAGATAGATGCCCGGGCAGCCTTGTAAGCCGTCCCGGCTGAAACCGAGCCCAGCGTTGTCGGGCCGGCCGCCAGATTACGACATGTCCACTGCGTGAACAACGCGATCGGGCCTAGAGGAAACCCGGGGGACTGCCCACCGGGCCACCTATCAGATTTGTCCGGTGATCGAACTTTATAGCGCCACCCCCTGCCGCTTGCCGCAGGCTTGCATGCCATACTTTTTTTGCGCCGGCGTCCGCTCAGCGGCATCGGCGCCGCAACAGAAAAGCCGATCGCGCCACAACAAAAATCCCGGGCGCGCATCGATACACGGCCGATTCATGGAGGAGACCAATCCATGGCACAAGCAAGACAATCGCAGCCTCGTCACGCCGCGACGCATCGCCACGCGGCAACGCCTCGTCGTACCGCCCTGAAAACCCTGTTGTTGTCCGCGCTAGCCGCAGCCGGCCTGAGCACCGGCCTGGCCCAGGCGGCGGACGACTGGCCCAGCAAGCCCATCAAGATCATCGTGCCGTACACGCCGGGCGGGTCCACCGACATCGTGACCCGCATCGTCATGGAAAAGCTGGGGCCGCGCCTGAAGCAGACGATCATCGTCGAGAACCGGCCGGGGGCCAACAGCAGCGTGGGCTCGGCCATCGCGGCCAAGTCGGATCCGGACGGCTACACGTTCTTGTCCATGCTGCCGGCCTACATCATCAACTTCCACCTGTACAAGCTGACCTACACGCCCGCGGACCTGACGCCGGTCGTGCAGATGGCCGACCTGCCGCTGTTCCTGTTCGTGGCGGAAGATCTTCCGGTCAAGACTGTGGCCGACCTGGTCGCCTATGGCCGCAAGAACCCCGACAAGCTGACCTACGCCTCCAGCGGCAACGGCTCCAGCGCGCACCTGACGGGCGCCGACTTCGCGTTGCAGAACAAGCTCACGATGACGCACGTGGCGTACAAGGGCAGCGCCCCCATCCTGACCGACCTGCTGGGCGGCCGCGTTTCCATGGTGTTCGACCCGATCCTGGTGCCGATGCAGTACGTGAAGCAGAACCGGCTGAAAGCGCTGGCCTTCACGGGCAAGGAACGCTGGCCCACCGAGCCCGGCATTCCCACCATGGAAGAAGCCGGCATGCCCGGCTTCGTGACCGGTTCCTGGGCAGGCCTGATGGCGCCGGCCGGCACGCCCAAGCCGATCATCGAACGCATGGCGCGCGAGATCGCCGAGATCGTCAAGGAACCCGACGTGAAGCAGAAATTCGTGGACGCGGGGTTCCTGCCCGTCAGCGGCACCACGGCGCAGTTCGCGGAACTGATGAAGACCGATTCGGCGCGCTATGCCGAAATCATCAAGCAGGCAGGCATCACCGTGAATTGAACGCGGACCCGGGCGCGGCAACGCGCCCGGCCCGATCGGAGTCCCCCATGATCAACAAGTTCATCGACACCCCCGAGGCCGCGGTCTCGGACATCCACGACGGCGCCACGGTGCTGATCAGCGGCTTTGGCGGCGCGGGCATGCCCACCGAACTGATCCATGCCCTGATCGACCAGGGCGCGCGCGAGCTCACGGTCGTCAGCAATAATGCCGGCAACCACGAAACCGGCCTGGCCGCCCTGATCAAGGCCGGCCGCGTGCGCAAAGTGATCTGCTCGTTTCCCAAGGCGTCGCATTCCTGGGTCTTCGACGACCTGTACCGCCGCGGCGGCATCGAACTGGAATGCGTGCCGCAAGGCACCATCGCGGAACGGCTGCGCGCGGCAGGCGCCGGCCTGGGCGGCTTTTTCACCCCCACCGCCTACGGCACCGAACTGGCCGCGGGCAAGGAAACCCGCATCATCGACGGCCGCGGCCACGTGTTCGAGACGCCGCTGCATGGCGACTTCGCGCTGGTCAAGGCCGACCAGGGCGACCGCTGGGGCAATCTGACCTATCACAAGAGCGCGCGCAATTTCGGGCCCATCATGTGCATGGCGGCCAAGACCACGATCGTGCAGGTGCGCGCCAAGGCCGAACTGGGCGACCTGCCGCCCGAAGCCATCGTGACGCCGGGCATCTTCGTCGCGCGCGTCACCGAAGTGGCCAACGCCGCCTTTTCCAGCTGAAGGAACCCACATGCATCGTCCCCTGACCCGCGAGGCCATGGCGCGCCGCCTGGCCCTGGACATCCCCGACGGCAGCTACGTCAATCTGGGCATCGGCATGCCGGTGCTGGTGGCCGCCCATCTTCCGCCCGGCCGCGAGATCGTGCTGCACAGCGAAAACGGCATCCTGGGCATGGGCCCGCCGCCCGCGGAAGACGCCGTCAACCTGGACTTGATCAACGCCGGCAAGCAGCCCGTGACGCTGCTCACCGGCGGCTCGTATTTCCACCACGCGGATTCGTTCGCGATGATGCGCGGCGGCCATCTGGACATCTGCGTCATGGGCGGCATGCAGGTCGCCGCCAACGGCGATCTGGCCAACTGGTCGCTGGCCAAGCCCGGCGAAGCGCCGGCCGTCGGCGGCGCGATGGACCTGGCGGTTGGCGCGCGCAGCGTGTTCATCATGATGGAGCACAACAGCAAGAACGGCGATCCCAAGATCGTCGAACGCTGCACGTATCCGCTGACGGGCGCCGGCGTGGTCGACCGCATCTACACGGACCTGGCCGTCATTGACGTCACCCCGGACGGCCTGGTGGTTCGGGATATGATCGACGGCATGACTTTGAACGAACTGCAAGCGCGCACGGGCGCGCCGCTGCGCGCAGGCTGATGACGCCCAATCTTCCCCCGCCCGGCTACGCCGCCCCGCTTGCGGCGGAAGACCATCCCGACCAGTTGCGCGGCGATCCGGACTACATGCTGACGCTTGCGCGCGGGCTACACGTGATCCGCGCGTTCGGCACGCGCCGGCATCCGCAGACCGCGGCAGAACTCAGCCGCCGCGCCGCGCTGCCGCGCGCCGTCGTGCAGCGCTGCCTGCACACGCTGATCTTGCTGGGCATCGCCGAACAGCATGGCCGGCTGTATGTGCTGACGCCTCGCATCCTGGGCCTGGGCTACGCCTACTTTTCGTCCACGCCGTTTGTCTCGCTGGCGCAACCGGTGCTGGAAGAACTAAGCGCCACCGTCAACGAAACCTGTGCACTGGCCATCATGGAAGGCCACGAGATGCTGTACCTGGCGCGTTCCGAAGTGAATCGCCTGCTTGCGACGTCGATGGGGCTGGGCAGCCGCTTGCCCGCGTATTGCACGTCGATTGGCCGCGTACTGCTGGCGCAATTGCCCGAGCCCGCGCTGGCGCGCTATTTCGCCACGGTCGACTTGCAACCCTATACGGAATTCACGCTGATCACCGAAGCGAAGCTGCGCGCCGAGCTGGTGCGCATCCGCGAGCAAGGCTACGCGGTGGTGGACCAGGAACTGGAATTGAACGTGCGCGCGATTTCGGTGCCCGTGCGGTCGGCCAGTGGCAAGGCATGCGGCGCCGTGAACGTCAGCGTCAAGGCGGCGCGGGTGCCCCTGAACCGGCTGACGGACGAGTTCCTGCCGCCCTTGCGGCAAGCTGTGGAGAGAATCGGGGAATTCCTGGTCGCGTGAATCGGATGCGCGATGGATTTTCGTGCGGCCCGGCCGGACATGATCCGCATCCGGGACGGGGCGTGCGTCATTCCCCGGCCCCTTGCGGCGGCTACAGGTCCGTCGTGTCCAGCGTGAACGCCGCGGCGGCTCGGCCGATGCGGTCGTTGACCGCGTGCCATGCCTCCGTGGCGGGTGGCGCCTGCACGATGATGCGCGCGTAACCCTGCTTGTCCAGATCGCGCAGCAGGCCATACAGCGCCTGCGCATAACGCGCCGGATCCGCGGGCACGGGATGCCACTGCAAGCGCGCGTCCAGCGCCTTGGGCGCCTCGCCATACGCCACCACCACGACCTTGCCTTCCGGCAAGTTGCGGCCCAGCGCCACGTCCTGCAAGCGCGCGTCCGACGCCAGCTCCAGCGGCGTTCGCGGCGCGTAGTGCGCTTTCAACGTGCCCGAGGCGCGCGGCGCGGCGGCATCCGGTGCGAACACCTGCACGCCCAGCACCGCTTCGATCTGCGCGGCGCTGATATGGCCGGGCCGCAGCAGCACGGGGCCGGCGCCGCGGTCCAGGCGCGACAGGTCCAGGATGGTGGATTCGATGCCGACTTCCGATGCGCCGCCTTCCAGCACGGGCATGCCGGCCGCGACTTCCTCGGGGAATTCATGGCGCACGTGTTCGGCACGCGTGGGCGATACCTGACCGAACTTGTTGGCCGACGGCGCAGCCACGCCGCCCTGCCCGTTCGGCTTGCCCGCGGCGAACGCCGCCAACAGCGCCTGCGCCACCGGATGCGAGGGGCAGCGGATGCCAATGCTGTCTTGTCCGCCGCTGACCGTATCGACGATGTGGGGCGCGCGCTTCAGGATCAAGGTCAGCGGCCCGGGCCAGAACGCGTCGATCAGCAGGCGCGCCTCGGGCGGCACCTGCGCCGCCCAGTACGACACGTCGCCTTGCGGCGCGATGTGCACGATGACGGGATGGTTCGACGGCCGCCCCTTGGCTGCATAGATCTTCGCTACCGCTTGCGGGCTTTCCGCATCCGCGCCCAGGCCGTAGACGGTCTCGGTGGGGAAAGCGGCCAGCTCGCCATCCAGCAAGCGTTGCGCGGCGTGGGCGATCTCCGCGGCGCTGGCGGAATCATGCGGGGGCAAGGAAGGCATTGGATCGTCGCGGCTTACTCGGGGGCGTCCATGCCCAGCGCGGCAGCCACGCGGGCGGCGTCGGCGCGAGCCTGGTCCAGGGTGGGCGCCACGATGGTGATGTGGCCCATCTTGCGGCCACGGCGGGCTTCCCGCTTGCCGTACAGGTGCAGCTTGGCGGTGGGCACCGACAACGCGGCGGCCCAATCGGGTTCGCGCTGCGTCGTCGCGGTCGAAGACGCATACCAGATGTCGCCCAGGATATTCAACATGACGGCGGGCGCCAGCAGCGCGGCGCTGCCCAGCGGCAAGCCGGCCATGGCGCGCGCCTGCTGTTCGAATTGGCTCGTGATGCAGGCGTTCATCGTGTAATGACCGCTGTTGTGCGGGCGCGGCGCGATCTCGTTGACGATCAGGCTGCCGTCCTTCAAGACGAAGAACTCCACGCACAGCACGCCGTGGTAACCCAGGCCTTGTGCGATCGACTGCGCCGCCTCGGTGGCGCGGGCCTGCCGTTCGGCGTGGGCCGCGTCCAGCTGCACCGGCGCCGCGGTGGACACCGCCAGGATGCCGTCGCGGTGCACGTTGCGCGCCACCGGGAACACCACGGCGGCGCCGTCGAAACCGCGTGCGATCACGACGGAGATCTCGTAATCCAGCGGCATCAGCGCTTCCAGCACGCAAGCCACGCCGCCGAATTCGGCGAAGGCGGCCAGCGCTTCTTCGCGCGTGTTGATGCGGGCCTGGCCCTTGCCGTCGTAGCCCAGGCGGGCGACCTTCAGGATGCCGGGGAACAAGGCATCCGGCGCCGCGCGCAGGTCGGCTTCCGCGCGGATCGCGGCGTGCGGGGCAACGGGAATGCCCTGCGACGCGATGAACGTCTTTTCGGTGATGCGGTCCTGCACGATCGCCACGGCGTCGGCCGCCGGGCTCACGCGGCAGCGCGTGGCCAACGTGCGCAGGCTTTCGGCGGGGACGTTCTCGAATTCGGTGGTGACGGCCTGACAAGTCTGGGCCAGCCGGGCCAGGCCGGCTTCGTCATCGTAGGCGGCCTGGATATGCAGGTCGGCCACCATGCCGGCAGGGCATTCGTCGGCCGGATCCAGCACCGCGACCTTGTAGCCCAGGCTTTGCGCCGCGTGGCAGAACATGCGGCCCAGTTGGCCGCCGCCCAAGAGGCCCAGCCAGCCGCCGGGGGCAATCAGGAAAGGAGTCGATTGAGTCATACGGATCAGGCCTCGGGCGGAACCTTCATGTCGCGGGCGGCTTGCGTCTGCCGCGCGCGGAACGCCACCAGCTTCTTGTGCAGGCCGGCATCGGTGCCCGCCAGCGTGGCAATTACATGCAGCGCCGCATTGGCCGCGCCCGCCTCGCCGATGGCGAAGGTGGCCACCGGCACGCCCTTGGGCATCTGCACGATGGACAGCAGCGAGTCTTCGCCACGCAGGTACTTGGACGGAACCGGCACGCCGAACACCGGCACTTCGGTCAACGCCGCCATCATGCCCGGCAAGTGGGCCGCGCCGCCAGCGCCGGCGATGATGCCGCGCAAGCCGCGACCATGCGCGGCCGCGCCGTATTCGGCCATGTCCTGCGGCATGCGGTGCGCGGAAATCACGCGCGCCTCGTAGGCCACGCCGAAGTCCTCCAACATGGTGACCGCGTGCTTCATGACCTCCCAATCACTGGAAGAACCCATAATCACGCCCACCACGGGGGTGGCCTCTGCCGCTGCGGAAGTCTTGGCTGTCATAACCGGTGTCAAAGAGGTAAGACCGCGGAACCTGCCGCGGAATGTCAAAGGGCCGCGGATTCGGTCCGCGAAACCCGGTATTTTACCCGGCGCGCGCGACAGCCTATGGCGCGGCCCTGGATGGCAGCCACAGATAGCTGTCGGGATTGTCCGGGCAAGGCCCGAAACCGCATTCCAGGGTGGTGCTGCCGACGTTGGCCAGCGTCATGATGAAAAACAGGGCCATGACGACGATGCCCAATGCCGAAACCGGTTTCTTCAGCATGCTGTCGCCCCATTTGCGGTCGGCGGACTGCATCACGACGCAGAAGACGATGATGGCGACAAAAGCGATGAACGCCCAGGTGTAGAAGTGCAGCCCCATGAACGGCGTGCCGTAGCCGGGATCGTCCGGGGCGATGTGCAGCAGCACCTGCCGGCCGGAGGCCACCATGCCGCCCAGCGACGCCGCGATGCTCATGCCGTAGTGCATGGGCGACGGCCCCACCCGCATGTTCAGCAGGAACCCCACGCCGGCCAGGATGAACGCCACGCGCTGCAGCAGGCACAGGGGGCACGGCAGCTCGTCATAAATGAACTGCCAGGCGAACGCCATGCCCAGCACGCCGGTGATGCCCAGCAGCGCCAGGCCATTCAGCACGCGTGAGCCGCGCGCCGGGTTGCGGGAGAAGATCATCGCCCCGCCCTTACCAAGACAGCGCCAGCGGACTGGTCATGTGGTAGTGGCACCAGGCAGCGAAGATCGCCAGCGTGAGCAGCCAGAACGTCACACACGGCCGGCGCTTTCCCAGCACCCCGAACCACACGGCGACCGATCCGGTCAGAAAGGGCAACATCATGATCATGCGGAAGACTCCTGTCGACGGCCGTCCTGCTAAGGCAGTCGACGAGTATAACGTAACAATACGAAATAATTGTTATCGATACCTTGAGCCGGGCGTAAAAAAACCCGCTCGGTGAGCGGGTTCTTCGGCGCGGGGAAGATCAGGCGATCGATCAGGCGATCAACCGGTCCAGCGCTTCGCGGTACTTGGCGGCCGTCTTTTCCAGCACGTCCTGCGGCAGGCGCGGGGCGGGCGGGGTCTTGTCCCAGGTCTGGGTTTCCAGCCAATCGCGCACGAACTGCTTGTCGAACGACGGCGGGCTGATACCGACACGGTAGCCGTCGGCCGGCCAGAAGCGCGACGAATCCGGCGTCAGCACTTCGTCCATCAGGTGCAGCGTGCCGTTGTCGTCCAAGCCAAATTCGAATTTGGTGTCGGCGATGATGATGCCCTTGGTCGCGGCGAACTTGGCGGCTTCGGCATACAGCTTGAGCGTGACGTCGCGGATGCGCTCCGCCAATTCCTGGCCCACTTCCTTGACCACGTGTGCAAAGTCCACGTTTTCGTCGTGCATGCCGAATTCGGCCTTGGCGGCGGGCGTGAAGATGGGTTCGGGCAATTGGCTGGCCTGCTGCAGGCCGGCGGGCAGCTTGATGCCGCAAATGGCGCCGGTGGACTGGTAGTCTTTCCAGCCGGATCCGATCAGGTAGCCGCGGGCGACCGCTTCCACGAGAATCGGCTTCAGGCGCTTGACCACGACGGCGCGGCCGCGCACCTGATCCACTTCGTCCGGGGCCACCACGTCTTCGGGCTTCACGCCCGTGGAGTGGTTCGGCAGGATGTGAGCCAGCTTCTGCAACCAGAATTCGGTCAGCTCGGTCAGCACCTGTCCCTTGCCGGGAATGGGATCGTCAAGAATCACGTCGAAGGCGGAGATACGATCCGACGCGACGATCAGCAACTTGTCGTCGCCCACCGCGTACATATCGCGCACCTTACCGCGGCCCAGCAGCGGCAAGGACTTGATGCTGGATTGATGCAAAGCAGAAGTCACGGGAATGGCCTATGGCAAAAATGAAGATTCCCGCCTCGGGCAAGCGCCAGGGCGGGAAGTAGAACGAAATCGGAAACTGCGCGGGCACGCCGCATGACGCGCGAGCCCGGGAAAGCGCATAGATTACTGCAAATATGTCCGCCTTGCCGGGCGGCGGGGGCCGGGTTAGGCTCTGATTCCCAACACACTATTCGCACCGGCCGCCCCTGGGCGTCACGGCGCAGACCTTACGTTCGGAGACAAAGTCGTATGCAGGATGCTTCCCTCAAACGCCCGCCCGCCGCCGACGCGCAGGTGCACCTGACTGGCGGTTGCCAATGCGGCGCCGTCCGTTACGCCGTCACCGACGAGCCCATCACCGCCGCCACCTGTCATTGCCGCGACTGCCAGTATTCCAGCGGCGGCGCTCCGGCCCATGCGCTGATCTTCCCAGCTGGCTCCGTCACGATGCTGCGCGGCCAGGCCAAGGAACACCGCTACAAGGGCGATTCGGGCCACACCGTCATGCGCAGCTTCTGCGCCGCCTGTGGCACGCCGCTGTTCGGCGGCTCCGAGGGGATGGGCTATGAAGTGGTGCGGGCGGGATCGCTGGACGATCCGGAGGCCTTCCACGCCAAGGCCAGCCTGTGGACCAGCTCGGCCCCGTCCTGGCACCACGTGGACCGCGGCATCCCGCACTTTCCCCAAAACGGCCCCGCCGCCTAGGCATTCGCCATCGCGGGGTAAAAACCGCGAAAAAAGAAAGGGGCGGGTCCATTCGGACCCGCCCCTTTGCACTGCCGGACCGCCGCCCGAAAGCGGCGGCGCGGAAGATTTACTGCACCACTTGCGAGAGCTTGCCCGACGCGTATTGCGCGGCGATGTCGCTCAAGGGCAGCGCGCGGATCTTGCTGGCGTTGCCGGCCGTGCCGAATTCCGTGTAGCGGGCCACACAGATTGCCTTGGCGGCGGCGCGGGCGGGCTTCAGGTATTCGCGCGGGTCGAACTTTTCCGGATTCTCGGCAAAGAAGCGGCGGATCGCGCCGGTCATGGCCAGACGGATATCGGTGTCGATATTGATCTTGCGCACGCCGTACTTGATGGCTTCCTGGATTTCCTCGACCGGCACGCCGTAGGTTTCCTTCATGTTGCCGCCGAATTCACGGATCTCGGCCAGCAGTTCCTGCGGCACGCTGGAGCTGCCGTGCATCACCAGGTGGGTGTTCGGCAGGCGGGCGTGGATTTCCTTGATGCGGGCAATCGACAGGATGTCGCCGGTGGGCTTGCGCGTGAACTTGTAGGCGCCGTGGCTGGTGCCGATGGCGATGGCCAGCGCGTCCAGTTGCGTGCGGCGCACGAAGTCGGCGGCTTGTTCCGGGTCGGTCAGCAACTGATCCATGGTCAGCTTGCCGTCGGCGCCGTGGCCGTCTTCCTTGTCGCCTTCCATGGTTTCCAGCGAACCCAGGCAGCCGAGCTCGCCTTCAACCGTCACGCCCAGCTTGTGGGCGATGTCCACGACCTTCTTGGTGACGTCGACGTTGTAGTCGTAGTCAGCGATGGTCTTGCCGTCTTCTTTCAGCGAGCCGTCCATCATCACGCTGGAGAAGCCCAGGTCGATGGCGCCTTGGCAGACCTTCGGCGACTGGCCGTGGTCCTGGTGCATCACGACGGGGATGTGCGGATAGGATTCCACCGCGGCCTGGATCAGATGCTTCAGGAAACCTTCGCCCGCATATTTGCGCGCGCCGGCCGAGGCTTGCATGATCACCGGGCTGTCGGTCTCCGCAGCGGCTTCCATGATGGCCTGGACCTGTTCCAGGTTATTGACGTTGAACGCCGGAATGCCGTAGCCGTGCTCGGCGGCATGGTCGAGCAACTGGCGCATGGAGACTAGGGCCATGAGTGGTCCTCCTAAGACTGTCTATTGAAAGATGGTTGAAGTCCTGCTGAATGGAGTGATTTTACGGGGGAATCGCGGAAAGGTCTTGCAACCGGCCGTATCCGGTCCATTCAGGGGATGGCAGACCGGCGCGCGGCGTGGCGGGATCCCCCGGAAGAATGAGGGGCAAGCGGGGCGACCCGGCCGCCCCGCTCCGCTGCCGCGCCGGGCCGGGCGTGGCATGGAAACGGTTCACGCTGCCGATGTACTGCGCCGCAGGCAGCGTCTTGCCATAGTCGTAGCCTTGGCGCAGCACCGGCTCCAGGTCGTCGTCGCCCAAGGCCTGGCCGGTCAGGCCCAACCGCGTGTCCACCGACAGCACGATATTGCCGGCCAGCACATTGGCGTGGGCCAGGACGAACGCGTCGTACTCGATGTCCGGCGGCGTGCCGTCCACGACCTCGTGGCCCAGTTCGCGGCACAACGCCGCGGCACGCTCGACGGCGGCGACGCACTCCGGCGCCACGGGCACGCCGTTGAACGCGCTGCGCCACACGATGATGCGCATCTTGCGCGGCGGCTTGGCCAGCAGTTCCAGATAGGCCGCGGCGGCGCCCCCGCTGGATCCGCCCGATGAACGCGTGGGATCCCAGGGGTTGCGGGTGGGACCGCCATTGCGCGCGGCCTCGGTGTTGGGCGCCATGCAGAATTCAGGCACGGTGGTGCGCGCGAACGGAACCAGGCCGGCGGCTTCGAAGCGGTCGGCCAGGGTGGCCAGCGCCAGCCCGTCCAGCGCCTGATACTCGGTGTCACGCATACTGCTTACTCCAGGTTGAGGGGTCCGACAGCGCCTCCGGACCGGGCTTGTTCCAGGCCTTGCCCGGCACCGAATCGATCAGGCGGCGCGTGTATTCATGTTGGGGGTGATAGAAAATCGTGGCCGCGCGGTCCAGTTCCACCAATTGCCCTTGCCGCATCACGGCGATGCGGTCGCAGATCTGGGCCGCGACGCGCAGGTCATGGGTGATGAACAGCACGGACAGGTCGACCCTTCGACATGCCGCGCGTGGCCAAGCTGGCGCACATCAATGCCACGCAGAAGGGCTATGAGTACTGGTCCACGCTGCACTGGATAGAAATGAACGAGGCGCGCAAGCCCATGGATGACAAGCGCTTCCGGCAAGCCGTCATGTACGCCATCGACCGCGAATTCATCGCCAAGCGCATCATGTTCGGCATGGGCACGGTGTCCACCGGGCCCTTCCACCGCAACACGCGCTTCCATGACCCCAACATCAAGCAATATCCGTACGACCCGAAAAAGGCCATCGCCCTGCTCGACGAAATGGGCCTGAAGCCGGACGCCAAGGGCGTACGCGTGAAACTGGGGCTGATCCCCAATCCCTATGGCGAAATGCAGCGCCGCATCGCCGAATACACCAAGCAGAGCCTGGGCAAGGTCGGCATCGCGATCGATATCGAAAGCACCGACGTCGGCGGCTGGACCACGCGCATGGGCAACTGGGATTTCGACATGGCCTACAACGGGGTATTCCAGTACGGCGACCCGGCCATCGGCGTGTCGCGCACCTACGTCAGCAGCAACATCAAGAAGGGCCTGGCGTTCACCAATACCTCGCAGTACCGCAACCCCAAGGTAGACGAGCTGTTCGACCAGGCGGCCACCGCGGCCACGGACGAGGAACGCCAGCGTCTGTACACCGAAGTGCAGAAAATCCTGGCGGAAGACGTGCCGTTGGCCTGGATCGACGACACCAATTACTCCACCTTCCTGGACAAGCGCGTGCATGGCGCCATCACGACCGGCCTGGGCGCCGTGGACACCTACGCCGACGCCTGGCTGGCGGCAAAGTAGCCGGGCGCGGGCGGCCGGGCGCCACGCCCGGCCGTCGCGTTCCGGTCAGGGCCGGCCGGCGTGCGGCACGTCTACCCGCGTCGTCAGGATCCGGGCTTCGGGCTTGGCGCGGCGGTTGGCCTCGATGAAGTCGGGCGCCGCCGCCATGAATAGCGTGCGGCCGTCCGGCCCGCCCAACGCCGCGGCGAAAATACCGAATTCACCGGTATCGATCTGCTCCAGGATCTTGCCGCCGCGTTCGACCCGCACGATCCGCTTGCCGATGGCGTCCGCCACCCAGAGCGCCCCGTCCGCATCCAGCGCGCCGCCGTCCGGGCCGATGGCCGAGGCGGCGATCAGCACCGACAGGTCGTCGCTATCGGGCAGCGCGCCGAAGTCCGCCCAGTCACGCCGCGCGCCCAGCGCGCCGTTGGGTTGAATGTCGAATTCCGAGATCCGGTTGCCGAAGGTTTCGTTGACGATCAATGTCTTGCCGTCCGGCGTGATGAAGGAGCCATTGGGAAAACACAGCCCGTCGGCCACCACCTGGGCCACGCCGTCCGTGTCCACGCGCACCAGGGTGGTCGTGGCCACCGGAGCCCCAGCCATCAGGTCGAAGCCGAAATTGCCCACGTAGGCCCGGCCCTGCGCGTCCACCACCATGTCGTTGATCGGGCCGCCCGTCAGCGCGGACAGGTCGGCATGCACCGCCAGCGTGCCGTCCGGCTCGCGGCGCAGCACCTTGCGGTCTTTCATGGACGAGATCAGCAAGCGGCCATCGGGCAGCCACCCCAACCCCGACGGCTGCTGCGGCACGCGACATATCTGCTCCACCTTGCCCTGGAGGTCCACCGCGATCACCTGCTCGGTGTAGAAGTCCGACGCCCACAGGCGGTCCTCGTGCCACCGCAACCCTTCCAGGTAGGTGTATCCGGAAGCCAGCACGGACAATTCGCGTTTCGGCATTGCCTTGTCTCCTGTCTATCGCCCCGCTATTGGGGCCGGTTCTTTTTGACGCCCGGCACGCGCTTCCTGAGGCGGCCGGGCCGGCCCATTCTGGCATGGTTGATCCGTCCCCGACCTGACAACTAACTGTCAGCTTCGCGGCGTTAACATCGCGCCCCAAGGGAAAACCCGAATTCTTCGGCCCACCCTGGCATATCCGTCATCGGACCGCCGTGCCCGCCCTATGCCGGCGGGCCCAGCCCTTTTTTTCGGGGCTGCGCGGCAGTTCCCTCGTTTCCGTTTTGATCATGAATACAAAGAAGCTGACGCGTTACATCGGCATTGCGATGGTATTGGGCGTCGCGGTAGGTTACCTCTGCAATAAGACGGCGCAGGACGCGAAAGAAGCGGCGCAGATTGCGTCGTACTTCAGCCTGATCACGGACATCTTCCTGCGCATGATCAAGATGATCATCGCCCCCCTTGTGTTCGCCACGCTGGTGTCGGGGCTGGCCAGCATGAGCGACGCCAACGCGGTGGGCCGCATCGGCTTGCGCGCCATGATCTGGTTCATCGCCGCATCCGCGATTTCGCTGCTGCTGGGCCTGATGCTGGTCAATATCTTCCAGCCGGGCGCGCACATGAATCTGGCGATCCCGGACGCCGGCATCAGCTCGGGCCTGAAGACCGGCGATTTCACGCTCAAGACCTTCATCGCCCACGTGTTTCCCAAGAGCATCGCGGAAGCCATGGCGAACAACGAGATCCTGCAGATCCTGGTGTTCTCGCTGTTCTTCGGCGCCGCGCTGTCCTTTATCCGCGGCAAGGGCTACAACACGATCTACAACATGATCGACGAGCTGGCCAAGATCATGTTCCGCGTGACCGACTACGTGATGCGCTTCGCGCCGCTGGGTGTGTTCGCCGCGATGGCCGCCGCCATCACCACCGAAGGCCTGGGCGTGCTGGTCAGCTACGGCAAGCTGATCGGCGAGTTCTACCTGGGCCTGGCGCTGTTGTGGGCCATCCTGTTCGGCGTCGGCTATCTGTTCCTGGGCAAGTCCACGCGCCGCCTGGGCGGCCTGATCAAAGAGCCCACGCTGCTGGCCTTCTCCACCGCCAGCAGTGAATCCGCCTATCCCAAGACCATCGAGGCGCTGGAGCGTTTCGGCGTGTCCAAGCGCATTTCGGGTTTTGTGCTGCCGCTGGGTTATTCGTTCAACCTGGACGGTTCGATGATGTACCAGTCCTTCGCCGTGCTGTTCATCGCTCAGGCCTACAACATCGAAATGAGCTTCGCCCAGCAACTGACGCTGCTCTTGGTGCTGATGGTGACCAGCAAGGGCATGGCGGGCGTGGCCCGCGCATCGCTCGTCGTCGTGGCCGCCACGCTGCCGATGTTCCACCTGCCCGAGGCCGGCCTGCTGCTGATCATGGGCATCGACCAGTTCTTCGACATGGGCCGCACCGCGACCAACGTGGTGGGCAACAGCCTGGCCACCGCAGTGATCGCCAAGCTGGAAGACGACCGGGGCGAAGCCCCCGAGGCCGCGGCCGCTTCGGAAGGCGAAGGCGAGGCCCGCCCCGCCAACCAAGAAGCCTAAAAAGGTAGGCCCCCACGCCGCGCACACTAACGTGTGCGTGCTGCCCCCCAAGGGGGCTTTTTTCTTAACACCTGTCAGCTTGACCTGCCGGCGCGGGCGGGAGCAACATAGGGCTCCCTGCCTGACTTCCGGCGCGGCGCCTTGGCGCCACGCGCACCCTGCATGCCATGACACCCCTACCCCTGCGCGGCGTCCTGGCGGCCATCGTCTTGACGGCCGTCGTGCCTGCCGCACACGCCTGGACCCGCATTTCGTGCGACTTGTCCGGCATCGCGTCCACGCCTGCCGTGCAAATCCGCCAGTACCGTACCGATGGCACGGAGTTGGCGCAGACGACATTCCGGCTGAAGGTCAAATCGGCCGACATCCCCGACGGGGCGCGCGCCGATACGGATTGCACGGAATTCGTGGACCGCGACATCGACGTCACGCTTGCAAACACGCCCCCGGGTCAGATCCGCAAGGGCCAGCCGATCACATTGCGCTACCGTTACGACGAATCGCTGGGCCAGAGCCTGGCGACGAAATTCGAACGGGTCCGCTAGCCCCTCGCGCAGCGGGCAGAGGGGCGTTCAGGCTTAGTCGTTGACCGAGCAGGACACCGGCGTCCCGTCTTCGAATTCAACGTCGTAGGTGTGGACGGGATCCCAGGGCAGCGTGAACCACAGTTCGTAGCCGTCACCGTCTTCGTCGAACAGCCACAGCGCGCGCAGCACGGCCTTTTCGGCCATGGCTTCCGGCGTTTCTTCCTTCAGCAGCTGGTCGTCTTCGATGCCCAGTTTCTTGCAGTGTTCGTACGAATAGTTGTCCAGCAGGAACTCGGACGCTGCCAGGATGTGATCATCCAGATTGTCGATGATGGCCTTGACCACCTTGGACGCGCCACCGTCGGGTTCTTCGCCGTCCGTCTGGATCATGACGTGGATAGGCGGACGGCCGTTGCCGGCGGGCACGTTCTCGGCCGCCCACAGATCGGGTTCTTCGGGGTCTTGGGTGAAATTGAATCGTGCCATCGCGCGCTCCGGAAAATTGGATGACGAACCGTAAAAAACGGCTTCGCCTTGGCCAGCCGCAAGAACGCGGCTCCGCCTTAGGCCGTTACGCCCTTTCGCCATTTAACCAGATGCGGGGCCACCCGTCTGTGGCCGGATGCGATGTTTTTGCGCCTATACGCGTTCCAGCGGCGAATGCGGCAACGGCGGCAATTCCGTCCGGATGAGGTCGCCCGCGCCGACCGCCCCGCCCTCCAGCACAATCCCCATCACGCCGGCCCGGCGCAGCAGGCTGCCGTCCGGGTTGCGCCCCAGCACGGCGGCGGTCAGCCCTTTCTGGTAATTATCCAGTTGCAAGCACGGGTTGCGCAGACCGGTAACCTCGATGACCGCGTCGGCGCCGATGCGCAGGCGGGTCCCGCGCGGCAGGGCCAGCAAGTCGATGCCACGGGTGGTGATGTTCTCGCCCATCGTCCCTTCGGCCACGTTGAAACCTGCCAGTTGCAGCTCGTCGTGCAGTTCGGCCTGGATCAGGTGGACCTGCCGCAGGTTGGGCTGCGTCGGGTCGGCCTTGACCCGCGACCGGTGTTTGACGGTAACCCCAAGATGGGCGTCGCCCTCGACGCCCAGCCCCTTCAACAGCACGATCCGGGGCACGACAGGTTTGCTGAACGCGTGCACGGCGCTTAGCGCCACCGCAGTCACCATCGGGTTCATCGGGAATCTCCGCAATGGCCGTCAGGCCGCCACGCGTTGCGCGTCGCGCATCGCTGCCGCCGGCGCGCGCGCTGGCAAATAATGGGTCGAGAATACCAGCCGGCCGGCCGACCAGGTATGACTGATCAAGGGCATGCCCCCTACCTGCGCCACCGCCACCAGATCGGCGCGCTGGCCCACCGCGATGCGGCCGCGATCCGACAGCCCGCAGGCATCCGCGGGGTTGGCGGTGACCAGCGCGATGGCCTGCGGCCATGTCAGGTCGGTCTGCGCCGCCACCGCGAACGCCGCGGCGATCAGCGTGGACGGCTGGTAGTCGGAACACAGGCAACTGGCCACGCCCGCCCGGATGGCGTCGATGGCGCGCATCGATCCGCTCTGGCTCTGGCCGCGCAGCACGTTGGGCGCGCCCAGAATCGTCGGCAGCCCGCAAGACACCGCCGCGCGCGCCGTGTCCAGCGTGATCGGGAATTCGCTCATCGCCACGCCCAGGTTGCGCATGGTGGCGATGCGCTGGATGGAATCGTCATCGTGGCTGGCCGTGGGGATGCCCAGCGAGTGCGCGTGCGACAACAGCGTCTCGACCCGGGTCACCGCACCGTCCTTGGCCCGCGTCTTGGCGTGGGCGGCCGCTTCCGCCTGCTCGCGGCTCATCGCGTGGTTGCCCATCATGTATTGCAGATAGGATTCCAGCGTCTTGAACTGCCCTTGGCCGGGCGAATGGTCCATCACTGAAAGCAGGTCCACGGCGCCCTCGTCCATCAACCCGCGCAGCACGTCCACCGAGGTTTCGTCGGTCACTTCGTAGCGGCAGTGCACGCGGTTGTCCACCAGGCTGTGCTGGCGAAAGGCACGCACGGTGCGCACCACTTCCGCCGCCGTCTTATTGTTGCGCACGCCCCATTCATTGTTCGCGAACGACAGCGCGTGATAGGGCGTGGTGATGCCCGCCGCGGCGTTGCGGCGGTCGACCTGCGCCACCGCGAAATCCAGCGGGAACAGCACCCGCGAGCGCGGCTCGGCTTCCTTTTCGATGGCGTCGCAATGCAGGTCGATCAAGCCAGGCATCAGGGTCTGGCCTTGCAGGTCGATCTGGCGGTCGGCTCGCGCGCCATCGGGTTCGATGGCCACGATGCGGCCATCGTCGATCAGCACGGCGCTGTTTTCCAGGACGCGATCGGGCATCACGACGCGGGCATGGGTCAGATAAACGCTCTGCATGATTACTCCAGGTCCGCGGTGACGGGCTGAGCGGGACGCAAGGCCAGGGTTTTCGTGGCGACGGCGTCGCGCACTTCCTCGTCATGGAAGATGCCCAACAGGCAACGGCCGGCGGCCAGGGCTTCGTGGATCAGTTCGATGACCACGCGACGGTTGTCGGCGTCCAGCGACGCGGTGGGCTCATCCAGCAGCAGAATGGGGTGGCGCGCGATGAAACCGCGCGCGATGTTCACCCGCTGCTGTTCACCGCCCGAAAACGTGGCCGGCGCCAGACCCCACAGCCGCGGCGGCACGTTCAGGCGCTGCAGCAAGGCGCCCGCCTGGCTGCGGGCGTCTTCCGTCTCTACGCCGGCCACGCGTAGCGGCTCGGCCACGACATCCAGCGCCGAGACACGCGGGATCACCCGCAGGAATTGGCTGACGTAACCGATCACGTCACGGCGCAGCGCCAGGATGCGCTGCTCGGGCGCCCCCGCCAGTTCCACCCATACGCCATGGGCCCGCACGCGAATGCTGCCCTCGGTCGCCAGGTAGTTGCCGTACAGGCAGCGCAGCAACGTGCTTTTTCCGGTGCCCGAGGGGCCAGCCAACACCAGGCAATCGCCGGCGTCAGCGTCGAAATCCACGGCATCCAGCACCGGTAGCCGGATGCCGCCCTGGTTGTGCAGGGTGAAGTTTTTTCCGAGGCCCCGCACCTCGATCATGGAAGTGGTTTGGCGCATGTTCAGCTCTGCAGAATGGAAGACACCAGCAACTGGGTGTAGGGGTGTTGGGGATCGTCGAGAATCTGGTCGGTCAGCCCGCTTTCGACCACGACGCCCCCGCGCATGACCAGCGTGCGGTGCGCCAGCAGACGCGCCACCGCGAGGTCGTGCGTGACGACGATCGCCGCCAGCCCCAGGTCCGCCACCAGCTGGCGCAACAGGTCCAGAAGCCGCGCCTGCACCGACACGTCCAGCGACGCCGTGGGTTCGTCCATGAACACCAGGCGCGGATGCGTCACCAGGTTGCGCGCGATCTGCAGGCGCTGCTGCATGCCGCCTGAAAAAGACACCGGCGTGTCGTCCAGCCGGCCCGCGTCGATCTCCATCTTCTGCAGCCAGTTGCCGGCCACGTCGCGCAGGTCGCCGTAGTGGCGGTCGCCAACCGCCATCAACCGTTCGGCGATATTGGCGCCCGCGCTCACTTGCATGCGCAGGCCGTCACGCGCGTTTTGCCGCACGAATCCCCAATCGGTGCGCGACAACAGCCGCAGCCGCGCGCCTTGCAGCGCCGCCAGATCGATGAAGCCCTGGTCGCGCGTGTCATACCAGACACTGCCGGCATCGGGTTGGGTTTGGTACGACACGGCCGACAGCAGCGTGCTCTTGCCCGAGCCGGACTCGCCCACCACGCACAACACTTCGCCCGGATACAGGTCGAAGCTGACGTCGCGGCAGCCATGCACGCCGTCCCAGGTGCGCGTCATGTTGCGCACGGAAAGCAAAGGTTGGGGAATCATGCGGCGGCCTCGTTGTCGCGTTGCTGCGTCTGGCGGTGGTTGCAGTATTCGGTATCCGAGCACACGAAGCGGCGCGTGCCCGCATCGTCCAGGATGATCTCGTCCAGAAAGCTGTCGCGCGATCCGCACAGGTCGCAGCACTCGCTCCACTTTTCCACCGTGAACGGATGGTCGTCAAAGTCCAGGCTCTTGACACGGGTGTACGGCGGCACCGCGTACACGCGCTTTTCGCGGCCCGCGCCGAACAACATCAGCGCGGGATTGCCGTCCAGCTTGGGGTTGTCGAATTTGGGAATCGGCGACGGCCGCATCATGTAGCGGTCGTTCACGATGACCGGATAGTCGTAGGTGGTGGCGATGTGGCCGTGCTGCGCGATGTCTTCGTACAGC
This sequence comes from Achromobacter sp. MYb9, assembly GCF_002975275.1. Taxonomy (GTDB): domain Bacteria; phylum Pseudomonadota; class Gammaproteobacteria; order Burkholderiales; family Burkholderiaceae_B; genus Achromobacter. The sequence continues at coordinate 80,408 of NZ_PCOQ01000019.1, forward strand.
TTGACGTGCATGCCGCCATACTCGGCCAGCGCGTGCATCGTGCGCGTCTCGGTTTCGCTGGGTTCCAGCCAACGCAGCGGTTCCGGGATCGGCACCTGGAACACCATCACCTGCCCTTCGGCCAGCGGCGTTTCAGGGATGCGATGGCGCGTCTGCACGATGGTCGCGTCTGGCGTGGATTCCGTCGTCGGCACGCCCGTGACCCGGCCGAAGAAGCGGCGGATGCTGATGGCATTGGTCGTGTCGTCCGAGCCCTGGTCGATGACTTTCAGCACATCGTCCTTGCCGATGATCGACGCCGTGACCTGGATGCCCCCCGTGCCCCAGCCGTAAGGCAGCGGCATTTCGCGGCTGCCGAACGGCACCTGATAGCCGGGAATCGCCACGGCCTTGAGCAAGGCGCGGCGCAGCATGCGCTTGGTGGATTCGTCCAGGTAGGCGAAGTTGTAGTGGTCGTCGCGTTCGACCGTTGCGTGTTGTGCGTTCATGGGGAAACCGCCTCGTCCATCAGATCATGGGGGGCCGGCTGGGGCGCGGCGCGGTCGGCGCGCATGCGGCGCAACAGCTCCAGGTTGGCCTGAAAGTCCACGTAGTGCGGCAGCTTCAAGTGCTGCACGAAGCCCGATGCCTCGACGTTGTCGCTGTGGTACAGCACGAACTCGTGGTCGTTGGCCGGGGAATCGGCGCGTTCGCCCAAGTCCTTCGCCTTCAGCGCGCGGTCCACCAGCGCCATCGACATGGCCTTGCGTTCGCCGTAGCCGAACGTCAGCCCGTAGCCCCGAGTGAACTTCGGCCCGTCTTGCGCGTTGCCGGCGAACTGGCTGACCATCTGGCATTCGGTGATCTCGATTTCGCCGACCGTCACGGCGAAGCCCAGTTCTTCGATATGCATCTCTACTTCCAGCGTGCCGTAGCGGATCTCGGCCGCGAACGGGTGCGTGTTGCCGTAGCCGCGCTGCGTGGAATAGCCCATGGACAGCAAGAAGCCTTCGTCGGCGCGCGCCAGGTTTTGCAACCGGGCGGCGCGCGATGCCGGGAAGTCCAGCGGCTGGCGCGTCAGGTCGAAGGGCTCGGGGTCGCCTTCCGGCACCGGCTCGGCGTCGATCAGGTCATCGTGCGCCAGCAGGTCCGTCACGCGCGGCATGTCGCTGTCCAGCGCCTGCTCGCCGGGCGGCAGCGCGTCGGCTTCGCGCTGCGCCTCCAGCGAAAAGTCCAGCAGGCGCTGCGTGTAGTCGTAGGTAGGACCCAGGATCTGTCCGCCAGGCACGTCCTTGAACGTGGACGATATGCGGCGCTGCAAGCGCATGGCGCCCGTGTCGATGGGCTGCGTATAACCAAAGCGCGAGAGCGTGGTGCGATACGCCCGCAACAGGAACACGGCCTCGATCACATCGCCCGCGGCCTGCTTGAGCGCCAGCGACGCCAGTTGCGGATCGTAGAGCGACCCTTCGGCCATCACCCGCGACACTGCCAGCGGCATCTGTTCGCGGATCTGGTCCAGGCTCAGCTCGGGCACCTCGCGGTCGCCCCGCCGGTAGCCGTCCAGCATGCGGTAGGAATTCAGGATGGCGCGTTCGCCCCCTTTCACGGCGACATACATGTCAGTTCTCCACGCGCGTCGTGCGCGGCAATCCACACATCCGCCGGCCATGCGTCAGGAACACGTCGACGCCCAGCGGAAACCGTTGATGATTCAGCCGCCATTCGCGCCAGAAGCCGTCTGGCAAGCCCTCTACCGACAAGTCCTGGCGCGTCTGGATGCCCGGGCCGGACAAATGGACGGTGGCGCCCTCGGTCAGCGAGGCAACGTCCATCAGCAGCGTGGTGGACAAATCGGGATAGGCGGGGTCGCCCTGATGGCAGACGGACAACGCCGGCGCCTCGAAGCCCGCCGGCACCGCGGCAAAGCGCGCCAGCGCGGGCGACGGCACGATGGGGCAGGCGCAATGGAAACGCAGGAATGCCAGCACGTCGGCGCCCACCTCGCGGGGCAGCCACAGCGGCGTATCCACGTCCACCAGGGTCAGCAGCATCGCCGCCATCGCGGGCGACAGCCCGGCCGGCACGCCGCTTTCCGCGACAATCTGGTGGACACGGCCGGGGTGCGCCAGGGCCTGCAAGGCCACGCGGAAGGTCGTTTGCGCGTCGTTGACCGGATCGGTAAAGCCCGGCAGCAAGCCGCGGCTGGCCACCGGGGCATTCAGTGTCTGTGGTTGCATGTCAGTCTTCGCCTCGCACCATCGTGAAGAACTCCACCTTGGTCTGCGCCGCCACCTGTGCCTGGCGCTGGGCCCGGTCGGCATGCGCGCGTGCCAGCGGCTGGATCAACTGGACTTGCACGGTGTCGTGCCAATCCGGCAATTGCAGCAGCGCGTCGGCCACGGCCGCCTGTTCGGCGTGCCGCAGCGAACGGCCCTGCACATAGGCCACGCCAACCACGCCATCGCCCAGCGTGACGGCGCAACGTGTCACGGTCATTTCGCCCAGGTTGAAGCGCGCCCCGGTGCCGCCACTGCGTGCCCGCACCATGGTCATGCCCGTTTGGGCGGGCCGCAGCATCTGGTGCGCGGGCAAGTTGCCCAAGGCGGTGAACGCCCCTTCCAGCGCGGCCGGACTGGCCAATGACAGGACGCGCATCCAGGCGGCGCGCAGGGCATTGGCGGCGTCCTGTCCTGCTAATGAGTGATCCATTATTTCCTCTACACGTCTAGACGACTGGATGAAGTATGATCGCTCTGAATTCCAAGTTCAACAGTCTGGCGTGAATTTTTGATGACAGTCGCGACGAGTGTGCACCGCCTATCCGGCCGCCGCCGCATCAGGCACAATCACAGCCATTCTTCATGAAGCTGATGTGACAGCACGAGCACACCCTATGGTCGAAAGAGGTTCCGGCATCGCCGTCTGGCGGCAAATCGGCGAGTCCCTGGCGGACGACATCCGCAACAAGCTCTATATGGCGGGCGAACAACTGCCGTCCGAGCCGGAGCTGGCCGCCAAATTCTCGGTCAACCGCCATACCATCCGGCGCGCCATGGGCGAATTGGAGCAAAGCGGGCTGGTCCGGATCGAACAAGGGCGCGGCACCTTCGTGCAAGAACACGCCATCGATTACGCCATCGGCAAGCGCACGCGCTTTTCCGAAAACCTGCGCAGCCAGGGCGTGCTGGGCCACGTGGAAGCCGTGGGCAGCCAGACCTTGCGCGCGGCCGATATCGCCAAGCACCTGGGGCTGCCGCGCACCGCGCCGCTGTTGCGGGTGCAGATCGTCGGCAAAGCCGAAAACCGGCCCATCAGCGCGTCTGAACACTTCTTCGACGAAAAGCGCTTTCCGGAATTCGCCGACCGGCTGACCGCCTTGCGGTCGGTGTCGAAGGTCTATGCGCATTACGGCATTGATGACTACACGCGCAAATGGTCGCGCATCACCGCCGCGCTGCCCACGCCGGAAGTCGCCCGCATGCTGGGCCAGCCCAAGACGCGGCCGATCCTTCAGGTGGAAGCGCTGAACGTGGACCAGGACGGCGCACCGCTGCAATACAGCGTCACCCGCTTCGTGGGCGACCTGGTGCAGCTGATGGTGTCAGACGACAGCTAGAACACGGCGCCGTTGCCGCCGGGCACGCCCGCGGCAACGGCGCAAAACACCCGGAAAGCAACAACACACATCTAGACATCTGGTTGTCATGCAATATCGATAACGTCATGCCATGAACTCAAATGCCCCCTCGCCCCTGGCCGGTGTCACAGGCCAACGCATCCTGACGCCGCGTGGCGTCGAACCGATCAGCCTGCGCTTTCATGGGGGGTTGATCGACGACTGCGGCGCCACGCCCGCCCGCGGCGCGCCCTGGTTCGACGCCGGCGATCTGCTGGTGCTGCCCGGCATCGTCGACCTGCACGGCGACGCCTTCGAACGCGCCGTCATGCCCCGGCCCAGTGTCACCTTTCCCTATGACAGCGCGCTGTTCGACGTAGACCGCCAATTGCTGGCCAACGGCATCACCACCGAATTTCACGGCGTGACCTTGTCCTGGGAGGGAGGGTTGCGCGGCGAGGCCTATGCCGAGCGCATGTTCGACGCGCTAGCGCGCATGCAGCACATGATGGGCGCCCGGCATTACGTGCATCTGCGATTCGAAACCCATCACGTGGGCGGTGTCGACCTGGCCCAACAGTGGATCCGCGACGGCCGCGTGCGTTTCCTGGCCCTGAATGACCACCTGCCCAGCATGGCGCGCCGCCTGGGCGACGACCGCAAGCTGATGCAATACGCCAACCGCGCCGAGTGCGACCTGGACACGTTCCAGGCGCGCATCCGCGCCGCGATGTCCGCTGCCGATTCGGTTGCCGACGCCATGCGAGAGCTCACAGCGTGCGCGCAGGCGGCCGGCTTGAAAGTCGCCTCACACGACGATCCCGATGCCGCCACGCGCCGCTATTACCACCAGCTGGGCTGCGGCGTGGCGGAGTTTCCGTTGACCCGGGAAGCCGCCGGCGTCGCCCGCGACCTGGGCAACTCGGTCGTCTTCGGCGCGCCCAACGTCGTGCGCGGCGGCAGCCACACCGGCGCGCCCAGCGCCACCGAGATGGTGCGCGAAGGGTTGTGCGACATTCTGACGTCTGACTACTACTACCCTGCCCCGCTGGCCGCCGTCATGCGGTTGGCGCAAGACGGCGTGTTGCCCCTTGAGCAGGCCTGGAATCTGGTGTCGCTGAACCCGGCGCGCGCCGCCGGGCTGAAAGACCGCGGCGCGCTGGCGCCGGGGCTGATCGCCGACGCCATCGTGGTGGACGACCACGTGGCCGGATTGCCGCGCGTGGTCGCCGCGATCGTGGGTGGCGAACTGCGCTACGCGACACGCGTATTCGGTCACGACAACAGCCTGCGCATGGCGGCCTGACCATGCCGCTTGCCTATCGCTATGCCCTGTACCTGGCGCCCACCGGCCCGTGGCGCGACTACGGCAGCCGCTGGTTGGGCCGCTGCGCCGACACCGGCGTGGCGCTGCCCCCCCCGCCCGGCATGCCGGAACCTTGCCGCGCCTGGACGGAAGCGCCCCGCCATTACGGCTTGCACGCCACCTTGAAGCCTCCCTTCCGGCTGCGCGCCGGCGCCACGCCACAAGCGGTGGACGCGGCGGCCCAGGCGGTGGCGCGCGCCATCTTTCCTTTCGAGGTGGAACTGGAATGCGAAATGCTGCGCGGTTTTCTGGCGTGGCGCATCGCTGAATCCGATACGCAGGGCCGGGCCCGCATCCAGGCCCTGGCCAACGCCGCCGTGCGCGGGCTGGACGACTTGCGCGCCCCGCCCACCCCGGAAGAAATCGCGCGCCGCCAGCCGCAATCGCTGTCCCCCGAACAGCAGGCCATGCTGGCGCACTGGGGCTATCCCTATGTCTTCGATACCTATACGTTCCACATCACGCTGACCGGAAAACTGATGGGCGACGCGCTGGAACAGGCGCAACGCGGCATCGCGGCTTTCGCCGATCCGTTACGCGGCCAGACCATGGCGGTGCCCGCCATCAGCATCTTCGTGCAGCCCCAGCCCGGCGCCGACTTCATCGCAGCGCGCCACTATGGCTTCGATGGCACGCATACCGACGCCATCGGCGCCGACTACCTGCAAGGGCCGCCCGCGCCATGATCCAGGCAGCCACGGCCTCGCCGCCCGCCGATGGCAGGCGGCTGATCTACCTGATGGGCGCCTCGGGCAGCGGCAAGGACACGCTGCTGCGGCTGCTGCGCGCCCACCTGCAACACGATGAACCCGTTCTGGTCGCGCACCGCTACATCACCCGCGACAGCGGCGGCACCGAAGACGCGCTACCTCTATCGACGGAAGAGTTCGTGCGCCGCGCGGCGCTGGGTTGCTTCGCGCTGCGTTGGGCCAGCCACGGGTTGCACTACGGCATCGGTATCGAAATCGACACCTGGCTGGCCTGCGGCGCGGCCGTCATCGTCAACGGGTCGCGCGCGCACCTGCCGGCGGCCCACGCCCGCTATCCCGCGCTGACGGCGGTGGAAATCACCGTTGACCCCGCCCGGCTCGCGCATCGCCTGGCCGGCCGCGGGCGGGAAAGCACCGAACAGATCGCGCAACGGCTATCGCGCGCCACGCAGGCCTTTGCCGTGCCGCAGGCGTGCCGCCTTGCGCAGGTCAATAATGACGGCGCGCCCGAATCGGCGGCCGCGGCCCTGCTGACGATTGCCCGGGAACAACTCGCCCGGTAATGGGTGCTGGCGGGGGAGGTGTCAGGCGGCGGGCGGGTCGGCGCACAGGTCCAACAATATGTCCGAAAAGCGCTCTTCCGCCGCCAGCGGCTGCTCTCGCCTGCGGCGGATCAGGTTGATGGGCGGCAGCTCCCAACCGAAATCCCAAGGCACCATGCCCAGCTTGCCCCGCTGGCAGAGTTCGCGCGCGATGTCCTCGGGCACGACCGAGATCAGCGCCTCGTTCATTGTCAGCATGCCTTCGATCACGTCGGTGGAATAGGCTTCCAGCACCGGCGACGGCGGGCGCAGCCCGGCTCGGATGAAGTGCTCCATGATCAGTTGCCGCGTAGGCGTATTGGCCGCCGGCAAGACCCAGTCCATGGCGGCCACGGCTGGCCAGTCCGGCGCCCGCCGGGCCAGGCGCTGCGCCAGCCGGCTGTGCGCGATCAGGCGTGGACGCTGCCGGTACAGCACCCGGTGCATCAGGTCGTCCAGCGCCACGGTCGACGTTGCGCGGCTGACGATGCAGTCCAGCTCGTGCCGACGCAACATCGGCACCAGATGGTCCGTGGTGGCCCGATGCAGCGTCAGCGTCACCCCGTGGCGCTGATGCAGCCGGCTGATGGCCGCCGTCAGCAAGGCGCTGGACACATACGGCACCACACCGACGTTCAGGTGCGCGGAACGGCCGGCATGCAGGGCCTCGACCTCGCGCGCCCACAGATCCAGATCGCTCTGCATGTGGCGCGCGCGCAGCAAGGCCAGTTCGCCCAGTGGCGTGGCCTGCAGGCCGCGACCGCTGCGCAGGAACAGCGGCGCGCCGAAAATGTCCTCGAGTTCGGCCAGGGCCTTGGTGACGGCGGGCTGGCTGATGCCGGTGGCCGCCGCCACCCGGGTCAAGGAGCCATGCTTGGCGATGTTGGTCAGCAGCGCCAGATGGCGGTGCTTCAGGCGGTTGGCCAGACGGGCGGCATCCCAGCTCATGGGTTTCTCTATAACCAAATGGTTATTCAATTATGCCAACAAAGCTGAATCGAGTTATTTCACACTCCTATACTTCCGTTCACTTTCCCCGCTGCCCTTTCCGTCACCATGCGCGATTCCTTCACCACCCGTCCCGAAATACGCGGCACCTTCGGCGTTGTGTCATCCACGCATTGGCTCGCCACGCAGGTGGCGATGGGCGTGCTGGAACGCGGCGGCAACGCCTATGACGCCGCCGTCGCAGGCGGCTTCACCTTGCAGATCGTCGAACCCCACCTGAACGGGCCGGGCGGCGAAGTGCCCATCCTGCTCTGGAGCGAAAGCGAACAGCGCATGCGCGCGCTCTGCGGCCAGGGGCCCGCGCCCGCCTTGGCCACGCCTGCGTATTTCCGGGAACTGGGGGTGGAACTGGTGCCCGGCATCGGCCTGCTGCCAGCTACCGTGCCCGGCGCATTCGGCGCCTGGCTGACCTTGCTGCGCGACTACGGAACCTGGGAGCTGGCCGACGTGCTGCAACCGGCTATCGACTATGCGCGCAACGGCTTTCCGCTGGTGCCCCGCGTGTCGCAGGCCATCCTGGCCGTGCAAGCGCTGTTCCGCGATGAATGGACGACTTCGCGCGATGTCTGGATGCCGGACGGCCGCGTACCGGCGCCCGACGCCCTGTTCCGCACGCCCGCCATCGCCGCGACCTACACGCGCATCCTGAACGACGCGCATGCCGCCAGCGGCGACCGGCGCGGCCGGATCGACGCCGCGCTGGAGAGCTGGTACCGCGGTTTCGTTGCCGATGCGATCGACGCCTACTACACCCATGAGGCCGTGCGCGACACCACCGGGCAACGCAACCGCGGGCTGCTGCGCAAAGCGGACATGGCCGACTGGCGCGCCACCTACGATGAACCGGCCACCACGCAATACGGCCGCTACACCGTGGCCAAATGCGGCGTCTGGTCGCAAGGCCCCGTGCATTTGCAGCAGTTGGCGATGCTGCGGCACTTGGGGCTGGATGGCCTGGACCCGACCTCGCCGCAATTCGTGCATCGCATCGCGGAAGCCGCCAAACTGGCGTTCGCCGACCGTGCCGCCTGGTATGGCGACCCCGACTTCGTGCAAGTGCCGCTGGCCGCGCTGCTGAGCGACGCGTATGCGCGGCAGCGAGCCGCGGGCATCGGCACACAAGCGTCCACCGTTTTGCAACCCGGCAGCCCCGACGGCATGGCCCCCCGCCTGCCCGACCTGGCTGCCGCAGGCCGCACGCTGGCCGCCTCCGACATCCGGTTCGGCGTGGGCGAGCCCACGTTCGCGGCGCTGCCGCCCGTGGCCGAATGGGCCGCGCGCGAGATCTTCGTGGGCGACACCTGCCAGATCGACGTGATCGACCGCCACGGCAACATGGTGGCCGCCACGCCTTCGGGCGGCTGGCTGTCGTCCAGCCCGGTGGTGCCGGGCCTGGGTTTCCCGTTGACGACCCGGCTGCAGATGACGTGGCTGGACGAGGGCGTGGCGGGCCAGTTGCAGCCGGGCAAGCGCCCTTGCACCACCTTGTCGCCCGGCCTGGTGCTGCGCGACGGGCAACCCTATATGGCGTTCGGCACGCCGGGCGGCGACCAACAGGACCAATGGACCGTGGCGTTCTTCCTGCGCCACGCGATGGGCCTGAACCTGCAGGAAGCCATCGACGCGCCGTCCTGGCACATTGACCATTTCCCGGGCTCGTTCTGGCCACGCAGCCAGACACTGAACCGCCTGACGGTGGAGTCGCGCCTGCCCGAGGCCACCGTCCAGGCGCTGCGCGATGCCGGCCACGAGGTCAAGGTGGGCCCCGCCTGGTCCGAAGGCCGGATCAGCGCCTGCACGCGCGAACCCGCGGCGGGTGGCGGCTTGCTGCTACGCGCCGGCGCCAACCCGCGCGGCATGCAGGGCTATGCGGTCGGCCGATGATCCTGATCAACCATTTCCATTCCAGCCGGCGTCCAGACCGGCACTTGCACAAGGGGTAATCACCATGACGTTGCGATTCAAACGATTGTTGCGCGCCTGCGCGTTCGGACTGGCGCTGACCGCGCCCGCGCTGTCCCAGGCCGCCTGGCCGGAAAAACCCATCACGCTGATCGTGCCCTGGGCGGCGGGCGGCTCCACCGACATCCTGGCGCGCGTGCTGTCGGAAGGGTTGACGAAATCACTGGGCCAGTCCGTCATCGTCGAGAACCGCTCCGGCGCGTCCGGCAATATCGGCACCACCTTCGTGGCCCGCGCCAAGCCTGACGGCTACACCCTGCTGGTCGGTTCGATGAGCACCCACACCATGAACCAGGCGCTGTATTCCAACATGCCGTTCGATGGCGTGAAGGACTTCACGCCCATCGCCGAACTGGCGCTGGTGACGAACACGATGGTGGTCCATCCGTCCGTGCCCGCGACGAACCTGAAGGAGTTCATCGCCTACGTGAAAGCGCGCCCCGACACCGTCGCCTACGCGTCGGCCGGCCAAGGCTCGACCAACCACCTGAGCGCGGCGCTGTTCGAGAAAGCCGCCGGTGTGAAGATGATGCACATCCCCTACCGCGGCGGCGCCCCCGCCGTGCTGGACACGGTGGCCGGCCGCACCCAGGTGCTGTTCAGCGCGGGCACGCAGACACTGCCCCACGTGCAGACCGGCAAGCTGAAACTGCTGGCCGTTACCGAGGAACAGCGCTCGCCGCTCTTGCCCGAGGTGCCTACCGTCGCCGAAACCCTGCCCGGCTACGAGCTGTCGGTCTGGTACGGCGCCTTCGGCCCGGCGGGCATGCCGCCCGAACTGACCGCACGCCTGAACCGCGAGATCAACCTGATCCTGAAGCGCCCCGACGTCATCAAGAAAATGGGCGACATGGGCGTGCTGCTGACCGAGACGACGCCAGAGCAATTCGGCCAGATCCTCGTGCGCGACGCCGACAAGTACGGCAAGCTGATCAAGGAATTGGGGATCACCGCGGAATGACCGGACACGCTATCGCGCATCATCCCGTGCCGGGCAGCGTGCAGGCCGTTGTCCTGGCTTACGCCTCCTCGGACGCGGCCGCCGCGCTGCAAGCCGTCGATGCCTACGCCCGCGCCGCGCTGGGACACGCCCTGTGCACCGTCAACCGCTACGACGCCGACGCCATGCGCGTCGTGCGCCTGTACAGCTCCAACCCGCAGGCCTATCCCCCGGGCGGCAGCAAGGACAAGCGCGGCACGTCCTGGGGCCGCCACGTCCTGCTTGAGCAACGGGTGTTCGTGGGCGAAGGCGAAGCCGCGATCCGCGAGTTCTTCAACGACCACGACGCGATCCGCGACCTGGGCCTGCAATCGGTGATCAACATTCCGGTGGTCTACGCCGGCGCATGCCTGGGCACCGTGAACTTCCTGATGCCGCGCGCGAAGGTGTCGGAAGCGGATGTCGACCACGCCCGGCTGGCCGGCTTGCTGGCGTTGCCGGCGTTCCTGGCGCTACGCGCCGCGGGCTGACAACGCCTTGGCAAGTGGCCCGCGCCTGGCGGGCCACTTGCCGCTTAGATCAACGCCCGCCGGATTCTCGACGACAACATGTCGATCACGATCACGAAGGCCACGATAATGATCATCACCGCGCAGGTTTCGGCGTAACGGAAGCTGCGGATGATTTCCCACAGCACCGTGCCGATGCCGCCGGCGCCCACGATGCCGACCACCGACGCCGAACGCACGTTCGACTCGAAGCGGTACAGCGAATAAGAGATCCACAGCGGCAGCACCTGCGGGATCACGCCGTAGACGATCTCTTCCAACGCGTTCGCGCCGGTGGCCCGCACGCCTTCGACCGGACGCGGGTCGATGGCTTCGACGGCTTCCGAAAACAGTTTGGCCAGCACGCCGGTCGTGTGCACCCACAGGGCCAGCACCCCCGCGAAGGGCCCCAGCCCCACGGCCACGATGAACAGCATCGCGAACACCATTTCATTGATGGCGCGGCACGCGTCCATCAAGCGGCGCATCGGCTGGTAGACCCACGCCGGCACCATGTTCGACGAACACAGCAACCCCAGCGGCACGGCCACCACGATGGCAAGAAAGGTGCCCCACACGGCGATCTGCACCGTCACGATCATCTCGTCCAGGTACATGCGCCAATCGCGGAAATTGGGCGGAAAGAAATCGGCGGCGAACTGGGCCATATTGCCAGAGTCGCGCAGCAGGTCCAGCGGCCGCATGTCCGCGCCGCGCCACGACATGACAAGCAGCGCCAGCACGACGGCCCAGACAATAAGGACCGGCAGCGACGAACGCGGCGCGGCAGGCAGGCGAGAGGGATGGGTAGCGAGGTTCATGGAGAAAGACGGTCCGCTTGGAGCATTCGGAAAGAGAGTCGCCGACGCGCGTCACTGCGCGCCGGCGACTTGCGGCAAGGCTTATTGCTTGGCGGAGGCGGGCTGGCCCAGGCTGGCCAGCTTGCCGTCCAGCTCGGTCAGCTGCTTCTGCTTTTCGGCTTGGCCCAGCGTGGTGTCGGCTTCGATCTTGGCCTTTTCGCGGGCCAGTTCGATCTGGCGGATCGGCACCAGCTGCTGGTTGTCGGACGGGCGGAAGCCCTGGTAGGTCAGCGCCTTCAGGTTCGCCAATTCACGTTCGGCGTCCTTGCCCTTGCCGTAGTTGACGAAGAAGTCGCGAACGCGGGCCTTGAGATCCGCGGGCAGGTCCGAGCGCATGACGAGCGGGTCGGCCGGGATCAACGGCGACTTCCACAGCACGCGCACGCTGTCGTTGGCGTCCTTACCGGTGCTCAGGCGATAGCGCTCCAGCGCTTCGGTATTGTTGACCGCCACGTCCACCTGCTTGTTGATGACCGACAGCAGATTGGTTTCATGGTTGCTGGCGCGTACCGTCTTGAAGAAGGTCTTGGGCTCGATCTTGTTGGCCGCCCACAAGTAGTAACCGGGCACGGCGGTGCCGGACGTGGAGTTGGGGTCGCCCGCGCCGTAGCTCAGCTTGGCGCCGTTCTTCAATACGTCGTCCAGCGTCTTCAGGTTGCTGTCCTTGTTGACGATCAGCAGCGACCAGTAGCCGGGGTTGCCGTCCTTGTCGATGACCGAGGCGAACACTTCGCCCTTGGCGCGGTCCACGGCTTCGATGGCCGACTTGTTGCCGAACCAGCCCAACTGCACCTTGTTAAAACGCATGCCCTCGATAATGCCGGCGTAGTCCGACGCGAAGAAGGGTTTGACCGGCACGCCGACGGCGCGGCTGAGATCGTCGATGACGGGTTGCCACACGGACTTCAGGTTGGTCGACGACTCGGTCGAGATGATGCCGAAATTCAACGTCTTGGCGTCTTGCGCGTAGGCCTGCGTGGACAGCGCGGCGGCGGCGATCAGGGTGACGAAGGTTCTGCGTAGCATGGGTGACTCCGGGGTATGTAAGGGCAGAGAGGGCAAAAGCGCGGCGACGCGGGCTTCAGGCCGCTTGCGCCAGTTGGGACAACGGCGCCAGACCGGGCATGGCCGGCGCGCGGGACGAATATTCGGGAAGCAGCTCGCTCAGCTCGGAGCCGTACAGGTCACGCAGCATTTCCGGCGTCAGGTCGGCCGCGCGGCCGTCGTAGACCACCTTGCCGTGACGCAGCGCGACCACGCGGGGGCAATAGCGCAACGCCACGTCGACCTGGTGCAGCGACACCACCACGGCCACTTTGCGGCTGCGGTTGATCTGGGCCAGCGTGTCCATCACGCGGCGCGACGACTCGGGATCCAGCGACGCGATGGGTTCGTCGGCCAGGATGACGCGCGCGTTTTGCACCAGCGTGCGCGCGATCGCGGCGCGTTGCTGCTGGCCGCCGGACAGGGTGGAGGCGCGCTGAAATGCATAGTCGTCTATACCAACCTGGGCAAGCGCTTCCAGCCCCTGGCGCACTTCATCCCGCAGGAAGCAGCGGGTCAGGCTGCGCCACAGCGGCACCCGCGGCAGCATGCCGGTCAGGACATTGGTGATGACCGGCAGGCGGCCGACCAGATTGAATTGCTGGAACACAAAGCCGATGCCGGCGCGCGCCGCACGCACATTGCGGCTCAGGCGGCCATTCCGCTGAATCTGCTGGCCATTGACCTTGACGCTGCCTTGCCCCGCATCACCGGCGACAAAGCCCGCAAGATGGCGCAGCAGCGTGGACTTGCCGGATCCCGACGCGCCCAGCAACGCCACCATTTCGCCGTCCGCCACCTGGAGGCTGACGTCGTCCAACGCCTTGGCACCGGCATGGAAGGTCTTGCTCAAGTTCTGCACTTCGATGGCGTACGTCATCGCCTGATCCCCTTTTGTGTGGTCATTGCGGCATTCTGTTTTCGCCGCATGACAGCGCGATGACCCGGGGATCGATTCATTTCGCGGAAAATAAGGGGTCAGCAACCCGCTGAAAGACCTCCGTCATAAACGGCCCGGCGCGCGGGTTGCGTCGCCTTGCGGCGCGGGTATATTTGAATGGTTCCCTCACTTGCCTGGCGCTCATCATGATCAAAGGTTCCTGCCTGTGCGGCCGCATTGCTTACGAAATCAACGGCCCCCTAACCAACGCCCTGAACTGCCATTGCGTCATGTGCCGCAAGTCGCACGGCGCGGCCTTTCGCAGCCGCGCATCGGTCCAGGCCACGGACTTCCAGTGGACGAAGGGCGAGAATCACGTGACCTGGTATGCCTCGTCGCCGGGCAACTACCGGGGCTTTTGCGAGGCCTGCGGCACGCCGCTGCTTAGCCGCTTCGATCAGACGCCCGATACCTACGGCTTGCCGTTGGGCGCCCTGGACGACGATCCCGGCGTGCGGCCCGCGGCGCATTGCCACGTAGCGGCCAAGGCGCCATGGTTCGACATCACGGATGGCCTGCCGCAATACCCGGGCGAATTCCACGGCGTGGACGAATCGCGGGCCCAGACCGTTACATAAAAATTCAACCTGTTGGTTGAATGTTGGAACGCATCGATTTATATTCAACCTTATGGTTGAACTTATTCCCGCCCCCGCCCTGGATGCCGTCTTTCGCGCGCTGGCCGACCCCACGCGCCGCGACATGCTGCGCAGCCTGACGCAGGGGGATAGAACCATCGGAGAGCTGGCCGCGCCCCTGCGCATGAGTTTCGCCGGCGCGTCCAAACATGTGCAGGCCCTGGAACGCGCCGGTCTGATCCGGCGCACCGTCCACGGCCGCACCCATGTGTGCAGCCTGAATCCGGAACCCATGGCCGAAGCCATGGAATGGCTGCGTTTCTATGAACAGTTCTGGGCGGGCAAGCTGGATGCGCTGACTTCGGCGCTGACCGCTCATTCCCCCCCGCCCCCGTCCCTAGGAGAGCAACATGAGTGATCACGGCGTCGTCCTGGATCCCACGACCCTGCGCTTTACCCGCCAGCTTCCCGCCAGCGTGGAAACCGTATGGGCGTTCCTGACCGAATCCGAAAAACGTGGCCGCTGGCTGGCCACCGGCGACATGGAATTGCGCGAAGGCGGCGGCGTGACCCTGCGTTTCGTGCACGCCGATCTGTCCTCCGTGGCCGAACCCACGCCGGCGCCCTATCAGGCGTACGAAAACGGGGTCACCACCCACGGCGTCATCACCCGCTGCGAGCCGCCCCGGCTGCTGGCCTTCACCTGGGGCGGGTCCAAGGGCGAACCTTCCGAAGTGATGTTCGAACTGTCGCCCGAAGGCGAAGGCACGCTGCTGGTGCTGACGCACCGCAAGCTGAACTCGCGCGGCGACATGGTCGATGTGGCGGGCGGCTGGCACACCCACCTGGGCGTGCTGTCGGCCAGGCTGGAAGGGCGCGAGCCCGGCCCGTTCTGGTCCGCGCACCACCGCTGGGAAGCCGACTACAAGACGCGCATCCCCGGGGCCTAGAGTCGTTCAGTAGCAACTATCACGGCGCAGCGGCAGATAAATACTGGCTAATCGCTGCGCTTTGCAGTAACATAAGTCCGTGATTTTTCCGCAAAAAACCGGGCTTCGGTCACTCTGCGTGCCAACCTGTATCCCTTCGGGCGACCCCCAAGATACCCAGGCTGCCCCCGGTTTGGTTGAGATTTATCTCGAACGGATAGTTGCGAAAGACACGCACGACACGAAACGCACGCAAGACACGAAACGCACGCACGCCAAGACCGCGAACGACGCCGCAACATTGTTTTGCCGACCGGCGTTGCAACAACCGCCCCACCCCGCTTCTTCCGGCGCTGTGCGCTTGCACGGTGTCGCGACCAAGCCGCGCACTGCGCGCATATTGCCCACGCTGCGCGAGTATTCGTCATTTCAGACATCCACCAGGGATGCCATGACTCTTACCCGCGCTTGCCCGAACGTTTCACGTTCAAACCGCTGGACCTGGTTATTTGAGTCCAACGCGCTTGCCGCCTCGCGCGGCGCGTCATGCCGCCGGCCTGGCTGCGCGTATTGATCAAGGAGTAGAGAATGGCTAAAGAAGAACTCATCGAATTGGATGGCATCGTTGACGAAGTGCTGCCCGATAGCCGCTACCGCGTCAAACTGGACAACGGCATCGAAGTTGGCGCCTATGCCTCCGGCCGCATCCGCAAGCACCGTATCCGCATCCTGGCAGGCGATCGCGTCACCCTGGAAATGTCGCCCTACGACCTGACCAAGGGCCGCATCAACTTCCGTCACAAGGACGAGCGCGCTCCCGCTCCGCATCGTCCCCAGCAGTACCGCCGTTAAGCCAGGGCTCCAGGGCCGGCCCCAGGCCGGCTCCCTGCTGCCCCTATTCGCGCGGGCTTAAGCCCGAACCGCGACATGCCGTAATGCGTGGGACGTCCATTCGTGAAAGAATGGCGCGCTTGCCAGGCGCAATGTCTGGCGGGATACGCATGAAGCAAGATGGAACTTAAAGAAGAGTTGCAAGCCGCCGCCGACCAGCTTTCCCTGGCGCGAAGAAAATTCGTGAAAGGGGAGGAAGGCCTGCGCCTGCTTAACCAGTCGCGCGAGGCATTCATCAACAGCCTGCGCAACACCGGCCTGACCTACGCCGAAGCCAAGATCAAGTACGACAACTGCCTGGACGAGCAGGAAGCCCAGCAACGCCATGTGCGCCAGCAGATGGAATATGCCGAGCGCATGCACCAGTTCGTCCTGAACAAGATCGCGCAGCAGACCGCCACGGCCTGAAAAATCAGGGCTTGAACGCCCCGATGAAGATCGCGGGGTCGACCCGCGCATCGTTCAGACTGACGTTCCAGTGCAAATGCGGCCCCGTCGCCCGGCCCGTCGCGCCTACCTTGCCCACCACGCCGCCGCGCGGCACCTCGTCGCCGATCTTCACATCGATGGCCGACATGTGGCAGAACATGCTGACAAAGCCCTGCCCGTGGTCGACGAAGACCGTCTTGCCGTTGAAGAAATAATCCCCCACCAGCACGACCACGCCTGCGGCGGGCGACTTGATCGGCGTTCCGGCGGGCACGGCGAAGTCCAGCCCCGAATGCGGGTTGCGTTCCTTGCCGTTGAAAAAGCGCCGCAGGCCGAACGGGCTGGACAGGCGACCGCCGTTCACCGGGCGGTCTAGCAGCAGGTTGCTGGGCGTGACCCCGGCGCGATACGTCCGGTTGGCCGCGCTTTGCTCGGCCATCTCGCGCTCGATGCGTTTCATGTCGTCCGGATTGGGATCCACCTGCCGCGGATTCTTCAGGGTGATGTGCTGCGCGACGTATTCCTTGGCGCCCACCTTGAATGGCAGCTTGCGCTGGCCGCGCGCATCGCTGACCACCACCTGCTGCTCGCCGGGCTTCACGCTGAGCGGAATGCCGACCACGGCGATCCACTGCTTGCCCTCTTCGCGCACGACCAGCACACGCCGGTCCAGGAAGCTCACCTCGGGCGCGCGGTCGGCATCGCCCAGCGCCAACACGGCCACGCCGCCGGGCACCGGCGCGTTGAGTTTGCGCGAAATGAACCCCTGCTGCGCTTGCGCGCGCGTCGGCAGCCCGAAACCGATGGCGGCCGCGGCCAGCCCCGCGCGCAGTACCTCGCGGCGATTGAACATGGCGCTTACAGGCACAGGTTCGCGGGTTCGATGATGCTTTGGTCGCGGCGGGCGATGCGCGTCGACAGGCGGGTTTCGGTCTTGCCCTTCCAGGTCGTAGTGGTCAGCACGGCTTCAACGCCCAGGCTGTCTTCCTGCACCAGCTCAAAGCCGTTGCGCACGGTGTTTTGCTTGAAGTTGACGCCCTGGTTCTTCCAGGCGTCGGCCACGCACCGGGTGTAGTCCTCTGCCGTGCGCTGGGTCGCGCCATAGAAGACCGGATCGCGCTGACGCACGTCTTTGACATTGGCGCAGGCCGTCAACGCGGCCAGGACGGTAAGGGACAGGGCAAAACGAACCTTCATGACGGTAAGACTCTCAAGCAGGAGGGGTGGAAAGGGGCGGCAGAAACTATAACGCAGCGATCAGCCGCGCCATGGCGCGGCCGAGGCTCAGGACGGCACCGCGCGGCGCGCCGACTTGGGGCGGAACGCGTCGATGACGTCCACCCGCGTTTGCGCGTACGGGCCGCCGATCAGGTCGATGCAATAAGGAATGGCGGCGAAGATGCCCGGCACCAGCACGGCGCCGTCTTCGCCCCTCAAACCTTCCAGCGTCTCGCGTATGGACTTCGGCTGACCGGGAAGGTTCACGATCAAGGCCGCGTGGGACGGGGTTTCGCGGATGACGGCGACCTGGCGCGACAGGATCGCGGTGGGAACGAAGCGCAGGCTGATCTGGCGCATCTGTTCGCCGAAGCCGGGCATTTCCTTGGTGGCGACGGCCTGCGTGGCCTCGGGGGTGACATCGCGCCGGGCGGGGCCGGTGCCGCCGGTGGTCAGCACCAGATCGCATCCGCAGATGTCCACCAGCTCGATCAGCGTTTCGGAAATGCGGGCGGTTTCGTCCGGAATCAGCCGGTCCACCGCCTGCCAGGGCGAAGCCAGCGCGGATCCCAGCCATTCCCGCAGCGCGGGCAGGCCCTGGTCCTGGTACGTGCCGGAAGAGGCGCGGTCGGAAACGGACACCAGGCCGATGATCAGATCGTCGGGATGGCGGCGGGCGATTCGGGTCGTGGCGGTCATGGGCGGCAGCGTCGTGGAAAGTGGAAAAAAGCGGAATCGGCGCCGAAAAGCGGCGCCCGGCGCGGTCAATCATGGAAATCCAGAAGAACCGCGCGATGTCGATGCTATCGCATTCTTTCCCAGGAGGAAGCGCGCCAGCCGCCGCGCCGGCGCCGCCGAGCGCTGTGGCAAAAAAGCGAATCGGCCCTGGCCCCCGTTTCCCGCGCTTGTTCCCGTCATACGCGCTGGATAACATCCGCTAACAAAATCAATTTCGGTATTCCGCCGCGACGCCCGTCCGCCCCATCCATGTTCACACGCACTCTACGGCAGCACGCGCTGGCCGCGGCGCTGGCCTTGTCCGCCGCCGCCGCTTGCGGCGCGTGGGCCTGGCATTCGCTGGCGCTGAAGACCGGGCCCGCGCCCATCGCGGCCCCCGGCCTCTACATCCCGAACCTGGGCAACACCCTGCAGGAACAGACGCGCAACCTGTCGACGATGAGCCAGGCGCTGCGCACGGGCGACCGCCTGGTGATCCTGGGATCGTCCGAGCTCACCAGCAACGACCTGCGTTTCGTGCCCTACCGCTATCTGGCCGACGAGTTGCAGATGCCGGTGCTGGCCTACGGCCATTCGGGATTCCAGTCGTTGGGAATGCAATTGGTGCTGGCCGCGCTGGCCGACGATCTGTCGCCCGCCTCGCGGGTGGTGGTGATGCTGTCGCCCGGATGGTTCGACGGAGACGGCGGATTGGGCGTGGACGAATTCAAGGAACACGCCAACCCGCTGCTGCCCCGCCTGCTGAAGCAACCCGAGGGCCGGGCAGAGCTGGCGCGCTGGCTGCGCGACAAGGGCGATGCCGGCGTGGTCTGGTCCATGGCGGCCGAACAGGCCTACGTGTTCCGCCAGCGCCTGGTCGACCTGTGGGCCCCTGCCTATGCCGCGCCGGCTCCTGAACGGGAACGCGAAGGTCCGGCCGCCGCCGCGCGCGTGGTGGACTGGGATGCGCTGGCCAGTCAGGCGCAGGACGCCGAGCAGAGCCAGATGGGCGGCAACCGCTATGCGGTGCGGGACGAATTCTTCAATAAGTACCTGCGCACGATTCCCGAAGGCGGCAAAACCGCCTACCAGCCACAGCCGCTGACCGGCCGCGATGAACTGCGGGAACTGACCGCCCTGATGGCCTTGCTGCACCAACGCGGGGTGAACGCGCTGTTCGTGATGCAGCCCCTGCATCCGATGGTATTCAAGGACCTGGCCCGCTTCGAGCCCATCCAGCAGGACGTCGCCCGCCTGTGCCAGCGCTACGCCATGACCTGCATGGACATGTACGGCGCGCCCTTCGAAGTCGGCATGCTGCGCGATGTGCAGCACCTGGGGGAACTCGGGTGGCTGCGCGTCAACCAGAAAATTGCCGAAGTCTTCAGACCCTGAGAGGCATCCCGAAATGAAAAGAACCCTTTGGCTCTGCCTGCTGTACCTGGGCGTCGTGGCGGTGATGCTGATCCAGGCCGATACCGCGGCCAATCTGGGCAAACCGATGGAAATTGAATTCCAGTACTCGAAATTCTGACGCCCCCGGCGTTACGGGAAAAGGCGGCAGTGGTTTTTCGACGCAACCAGGGTCAGGTCACAAATCTGCAATAATCGGCTCCTCTCGCCGGAACCTCGCCCCCGCCTCCATGTTCGACCTATTCCACGGCCTAGATCTCTGGGTTGGCCTCAGTCTTGTGCTGGCCCTGACATTCGTCCTGGCCTTCGAATTCATCAACGGCTTTCACGACACGGCAAACGCCGTGGCGACAGTCATCTACACCAAAGCCATGCCGCCGCATCTGGCGGTGGTGCTGTCGGGCATCTTCAACTTCCTCGGGGTGCTGCTGGGCGGCGTGGGCGTGGCCTACGCGATCGTCCACCTGCTGCCGGTGGAACTGCTGATCAACGTGGACACCGGCCGCGGGCTGGCCATGGTGTTCGCCATGCTGGCGGCCGCCATCGCATGGAACCTGGGCACCTGGTACTTCGGCATCCCGGCTTCCAGCTCGCACACCCTGATCGGCTCGATCCTGGGCGTGGGCCTGGCCAATGCGCTGATCACCGACCTGCCCCTGGCCGATGGCGTCAACTGGGGCAAGGCCATCGATATCGGCCTGTCGCTCGTGGCCTCGCCCGTGGCGGGATTCCTGGTGGCCGGCGGCTTGCTGCTGCTGCTCAAACGCTGGTTGCCGCTGTCCAAGATGCACAAGACGCCGGACCAGCGCCGCGCGATCGACAACAAAAAGCATCCGCCGTTCTGGAACCGCCTGGTGCTGGTGCTGTCGGCCATGGGCGTGAGCTTCGTGCACGGCTCCAATGACGGGCAAAAAGGCATCGGCCTGATCATGCTGGTGCTGATCGGCATCGTGCCCGCCAATTTCGTGCTGGACACGACCAGCACCACCTACCAGATCGAACGCACCCGCGACGCAGCGAACCACCTGAGCGTGTTCTACCAGCGCAACGAAGCCATGCTGGGCGATTTCCTGGCCCTCAAGCACACGGACGCGACCACCGAACTGCCGCGCAATTTCCGCTGCGATCCGGAACTGACCATGCCGACCATCGCGGCGCTGCAAGCCGACCTGGCCGGTGTCAACAACTACGCCGACCTGTCCGCCGACAAGCGCATCAACGTGCGCCGCTACCTGTTGTGCCTGGACGATACGGCCAAGAAGGTGTCGCGTATCGAGGGGCTGCCCGCGCGCGAACGCGCCGACTTGCAACGCCTGCGCGCAGACCTGACCGCCACCACCGAATATGCGCCGTTCTGGGTCATTGTGGCCGTGGCGCTGGCGCTGGGCGCGGGCACCATGGTGGGCTGGCGCCGCGTGGTGCTGACCGTGGGCGAAAAGATCGGCAAACAGGGCATGACGTATGCCCAGGGCATGTCGGCGCAGGTGACGGCGGTGGCCGCCATCGGCCTGGCCAATGTGTTCAGCCTGCCGGTATCCACCACCCACGTGTTGTCCTCCGGCGTGGCCGGCACGATGATCGCCAACAAGACCGGCTTGCAGGGCAACACGGTGCGCAACATTTTGCTGGCCTGGGTGCTGACCCTGCCCGCCTCGATGGCGCTGGCGGCCGGCCTGTTCTGGATCGGCGTGCAGATCACCGGCTGATCCGTATCCGCCTTGCGGGCCGTGCAGGCAATCTGCCCGGCCCGCGCAACACTCTGGCTACCGCGCCAGGCTGTTTTCCGCCGCGGCCCGCGTCTACGATGACGCCATGGCTACTCAAACCCCTACCCTGCATTACATTTTCGACCCGCTTTGCGGCTGGTGCTATGGCGCCGCGCCGCTGGTTGACGCGGCCCGCGCCGTCGCCGGCCTGACGGTGGTCGCCCATGGCGGCGGCATGATGACCGGCAGCAACCGCCAACCCGTCACCGACGCGCTGCGCCGCTACGTCATGCCGCACGACGAACGGATCGCCGGCATGACGGGCCAGGTCTTCGGCAAGGACTATTTCGACGGCCTGCTCCGCGACGCAGGCGCGGTGTTCGATTCCGAACCGCCCACCACCGCCATCGTGGCGGCCGACGCCTTGGCCGGCCGGGGGCTGGACCTGCTTAAACGCCTGCAGCACGCGCACTATGTGCAGGGCCTTCGTATCGCCAACCCGGACGTGCTGAAGACGCTGGCCCGAGAGATCGGCCTGGACGGTGACGGCTTCGACGCCGCCTACGCGGCAGCCACGGGCGCCGATACGGCCGCGCACATCGCCGCCAGCCGCCAGTTGCTGGCCCAGGTCGGGGGCACGGGCTTTCCGACGCTGGCGCTGGAGCACAACGGCGTGCATACGCTGCTGGAGCCCAGCCGCTATCTGGGCCGCCCGGCCCAATGGCAGGCGAGCCTGAGCGAACGCATCCAGGGCTAGGCGCCCGCGGAGGCATCAGCCCTCTTCGATGTCTCCGTCCCGCTGCAATGCCCGGTGCATTGCCGGGCGGTTGCCCAGCCGCTCGACATAGGCGCTGAACACCGGCGACTCCGGCACCACCTTCACCTGCATCATGTACTGCAGCGTTCCGCCCAGCACGATGTCCACCGCCGAAAAACGGCTGCCCAGGAAAAAGGGCCGTGCCTGCAGTACCCGGGTCAGCACCTGCTCGACCTCGTCGGCCGATCCCCAGCCGGGCGCGCCTTCCTGGTGCGGACGCTTGAACGCGCGTTCGACCATGGCGGGTTCGAACACGCCCGTGGAATACGATAGCCACGTCAGATAGGGCCCGCGGTCGGCGTCGCCTACCTGCGGGCCCAGCCCCTTGTCGGGGAACAGGTCCGTGAGATACAGCGCGATGGCCGGGGTTTCAAACACCGGCACGCCGTCGTGCACCAGCGCCGGCACCTTGCGGTGCGGATGGATATCGATGTAGTCCGCGGGCATGTGGCCCGCGCTGTCGTTGCCGCGGATGGACACCATTTCGGTGTCGTACGGCACGCCCAGTTCCTCAAGCAACCACAGGATCCTGAACGACCGCGAGCGCGGCGCATGATAGAGCGTAAGCATGGTCGGCCTCCTTGGAGTCCGATTATTTTGCCTGCGGCGGCTCAACCCGCCAAGGCCAGCAACACGCCGTATCCTGCCATCCCCAGCAGCACGGCCACGCCGGTATTGCTGACCATCCGCGCGGCGACGCCCGTGACGACCAGCCCGCCCACATAGGGGGCGATGCGGGCGGCCTGGGCGCCGGCGTCCAGCACGTCCGGCACGATGACCGCGGCCGCGATACCCGCCAGCAAGCTGGGGCCCAGCGCCGCCAGCGCCGAGCCCTCGCGCGACAGCCGCCGCAACAGACGGCTGCGTTCGGACAGCATGAAGGGCAGCGCGCGCGTCAGATAGGTGATTACGGCCATCGCGATCACCGCGCCCCAGAAACCCAGGCCTTCGGCGTTCATGCGGACCTCTTCAGGCGATAGGCGGCGCAGCCGATGACGGCGCCGATCAGGATGGCCATGGTGACATGCCCCATCGCGGCCGCCACGCCCGCGCCCGCCACCGCGGCGATGACCGGCAGGCCCATGCCGCGCTTGGCGCTCTGGCACACCAGCGCCATGAACAGCGCCGGCAACGCAAACCGCATCACCTGGGACAGCATCGGGTAATGGCGCTCCAGCCCGTCGCCGGCATAGACGCCCACGGCGGTTCCGGCGATCCAGGTCAGCCACGCGCCCAGCCCCAACGCGATCATCCAGCCCCGGCGGTGTGCGGGCGGCACCGTTTGCAGCCGGTTGAAGGCAGTGGCGAAGACCTCATCGGTCAACAGAAAGGCGACCTTCAAGCGGTCACGCAGGGCCGTCGGCAGGAAGCGGGACAGCAAGGGGCCGTACAGCAGGTGGCGGGCGTTCAATAGCGAACACAGCGCCACCACCCACAGCCATGGCGTGCCGGCCTTGATCGAGGCCAGCAGCAGGAACTGGCTGGCGCCGGCATAGACGAATACGGAGATCAGGATGACCTGCAGCGGCGTCAAGCCGGCCGCGATGCCCGCGATCCCGAACGTCACCGCCACCGGGAAGTAGCCGATCATGACCGGCAGGCAGGATTTCAGGCCATCGATGCGTGCACTGCCCGCCGGGGCGTGCACAGGGGTGGAAGACGTCTCCAAGGTGCTTTTCGCTTTCAAGGCTCCGGCACGCCCAGCGTCCGCAGGTGCGCTTTCAGGCGCCGCACTTCCTGGCTCAGGTCCAGGATCAGCGCCGCGGCGTCCAGGCTGGCGCCGAAATCGTGCTCCAGCCGCCGCGCGTGCAGCGCGCGCTGCAGATCAGCGCTGTAGAAGCACCAGTCGTCGGGCTGTCCGCCGCGGGCGTTGACGATGCCGACTTCGACCAGTTGGGCGACCCACTCCACTTCCGCCCCGCAGGCGCGGGCCAGGTCGTCCGCGCTAAGCGGCTGCGCTTTGCCCACGACGGTGGCGCTGGTGATGACAAGCTTCTTCATGGTCAGACCCCCAAGTGGCGCCGCGGGTTGAAAGGCACGTCTTGCTGCAGCTTGCGGTAGGCGGCGCGCGCGGCCTCGCTATCGGCCGGCGGCAGCACCAGGTCCAGCACCAGGTAAAGATCTCCCGGGGGATCGCCTGGGATGCCCCGGCCGCGCAGCCGTAGCTTGCGTCCGTTGCCCGAGCCCGCCGGAATCGATACCTCGACCGTGCCGCCAGGGGTGGGCGCATCCACCTGCGCCCCCAGCGCGGCCTCCCAGGGGGCGACCGGCAGCGTCATGTAGAGGTCGCGGCCTTCCGCCCGGTAGCGCGGGTGCGGCTTGAAGCGCACTTCCAGGTACAGATCGCCGTTTTCGCCCCCGCCGTAGCCGGGCATGCCCTGCCCCGCCAGACGGATGAATTGGCCTTCACGCACGCCCGCCGGAATACGCACGCTGAGCGTGCGGGTCTTCATGTGGGGATGGCCCTGGCCGTCCATCTCCATGGCCCTCAGGCTGATGTCGCGCGTCGCGCCCTTGAGCGCGTCTTCCAGGTCCACCTCGATGGCGGCGTGGTGGTCGTCGCCGCGCGCGCGGAAATCCTGCTGGCGCGCGCCGCTACGCTGGCCCCGGCCGCCGAACAGCGACGAAAAGAACTCGCTGAACTGCGCTTCGTCGCCAGGGGCCGCGCCGCGGTGGAATTCGAAGCCCTCGTCCCATCCGGGTGGCGGCTGGAAGCCTCCGTCGGACGACACGCCCGCCGCAAGGTTGTCATAGGCCTGGCGTTTTTCCTGGTCGCGCAGCACGTCATAGGCCTCGTTGACGTCGCGCATGCGGGCCTCGGCGTCACTTTCCTTGCTGACGTCGGGATGGTATTTGCGGGCAAGTTTGCGGTAAGCGCGCCGGATCTCGTCTTCAGAGGCGCCGCGCGCCACGCCAAGCGTGCTGTAGT
Organism: Achromobacter sp. MYb9; assembly: GCF_002975275.1. GTDB lineage: Bacteria > Pseudomonadota > Gammaproteobacteria > Burkholderiales > Burkholderiaceae_B > Achromobacter. The sequence continues at coordinate 105,592 of NZ_PCOQ01000019.1, forward strand.
AGTCCTTGAACTCCATATTCCAGCTCACCTTAAAGGTTTTGGCCGCGTCGGGCGGTGCCGCATTCGGCCTTGAATATGAAGAAGATAGGGGTTGCGGACCGATTTTTCAATGCGCAAAATCAGGCGCCGGCAAGCGTGCATAATGATTGGTTGCCCCATCCGGCGGCGTGGCTGGACGCCGCGCCGGCCGAGACCCATCCACAGGAAACCGATCGTGCTGGAAATCATTGACGTCGACTTCTCCAACCCGGAACACGGCCGCCAGACGCTGGCCATGCTGAACGAATACGCCAGCGGCCCCATGGGCGGCAATTCGCCCCTGCCTGCCTACGCGCAGCAGAACCTGATCGCTGAACTGGCCCGCCGCCCGACCGCCCATGCCCTGCTGGCCCGCGTCGACGGGCAGCCCGCTGGCGTGGCGATCTACCTGGAAGGGTTCTCCACCTTTGCATGCCGGCCGCTGATCAACTTGCATGACCTTGGCGTGTCGCCCCGTTTCCAGGGCCAGGGGGTCGGAAAGCAGTTGCTGAACGCGCTGGAAGAGCGCGCCCGCCAGATGGGCTGCTGCAAGATCACGCTGGAAGTGCTGGAAGGCAACGCCGTGGCCCAGGGGCTGTATCGCAAATCGGGCTTTGAAGGCTACGCGCTGGACGACACCACCGGCCGCGCGATGTTCTGGCAAAAGAAACTGGTAGCCTGACTGGCGTAGTATCTGATTTTTGCCGAGCGGCCCTCTCTGAACCCGCCGCCGGCCTCCACCGCAGGATTCATGATGAAGATGAGCAACATCCCCTTCGGCACCACGGACTGGTCCGAGGTGGAACGCACCGAACACGCCGGCGACACCGGCATGGCCTATTGGCGCACCCGCCAGTTCGGCGACCTGCGGGTCCGCATGGTGGAATACACCGCCGGCTACCTGGCCGACCACTGGTGCAGCAAGGGCCACATCCTGTTCTGTCTCGAGGGCGAACTGCACACCGAGCTGGAAGACGGCCGGCAGTTCGTCCTGACCCCGGGCATGAGCTATCAGGTGGCCGACCAGGCCGAGCCCCACCGCTCGTCCACGACCACGGGCGCCAAGCTCTTCATCGTCGACTGACGCGCCGGCGCGACACGCGAAATTGCAATTGCGTTACGCTTTGCAATTCATGCGGCGCCGCGCCATCCGCCGGTTCCGCACCGACAACCACGACCCCGCCTGACCGGAGACTAGCTTTGGGCGCCCCGATTACGCTATATGTCGATTCCCTGTTTCTCAGCCCTTACGCCATGTCGGCCTATGTGGCGCTGACTGAAAAAAACCTGGCTTTCGAGGTTCGCCCGATCGACCTGGAAGCGGGCGAGCAGCGCATGCAGCCGTACCAGTGCCGTGCGCTGACGGCGCGCGTGCCCGCGCTGACGCACGACGGCTTCAACCTGACCGAATCCAGCGTCATTGCCGAATACCTGGAAGACGTGTTCCCCCCGCCCGGACACACCGCGCTGTATCCGCAGGCCCCCCGCGCACGCGCACGCGCCCGCCAATTGCAGGCCTGGCTGCGCAGCGATCTGGCCGCGCTGCGCCAGGAACGGCCCACCGAAACGGTGTTCTACGGCGCCGCCGGCCAACCCCTGTCCGACGCCGCCCACGCGGCCTCGGCCAAGCTGATTCAGGTGGCCAGCTACCTCATCGGTGTCGATCAGACGTCCGTGCTTGACGAATGGTGCATTGCGGACCTGGACTTGGCGGTCATGCTCAAGCGGCTGGCCCTGGACGACCTGCCCGATCCGTTGCGCGCCTATGCCGATGCCCAATGGCAACGGCCTTCCGTCCAGAAATGGCTGGAACACAACGCCGCCGCGCGGGCCTGACAACCAGCCGGGGCCGTGATGCACGGTGCATGACGGGCCCGATGGCCTACGCGCCATGACAGGCATGCCGCCCGGCACGCAACGTTTCCTGCAATATCTGCAATAAAGCCGAAAGAAGGGACGGGGAGTCCCGAATTTGACCGACATCAAGCCCTTCCATGTTGCGGCGCAGCATTCGATGCGGTGTAATGGGGAGGTCAACTCGGCCGGTTCCACTCGGGATCGGCCCGGCGGCCTTCCGCCGTCGGGAGCAACTAACAGGAGATCGCCATGGCCGGATCCGGCAACGATCGCGTCCCCACCCCGTCCTTCAACCCCTGGACGGCCGCCTACGAATATGCCGTGGATGCCTGGCAGCGAGGCGTGCTCTACGCAGACGTGCTGCGCCAGCGCGGCAACCAGTACCACGAACACATGGCCAAGCGCGCGCCCAACGTGCTGAGCATGGAGTTCGAGCTGGTGCTGGACGGCCGCGAACTCCCGCGCCCCGTCAACTACGGGCTGTTGCGCATCAAGCCGCCGGCCGACGTGGAAACCGATCCGATCAAGCGCCCCTTCCTGGTGGTGGACCCGCGCGCGGGCCATGGCCCCGGGATCGGCGGCTTCAAGCCGGAAAGCGAGATCGGCGTGGCGGTGCGCGCAGGCCATCCCTGCTACTTCGCGACCTTCCTGCCCCAGCCCATGCCCGAGCAGACCGTCGAAGACGTGATGATGGCGGAAGCGCGGTTCCTGGAAGAGATCATCGCCCTGCACCCCGACGCGGAAGGCAAGCCGGTCGTGGTGGCCAATTGCCAGGCGGGCTGGCAGATCATGATGACCGCGGCCATCCGCCCTGAATTGTTCGGCCCCATCATCGTGGCCGGCGCCCCGCTGTCGTATTGGGCGGGCTGGCGCGGCATGAATCCGATGCGCTATTCCGGCGGCCTGCTGGGCGGCAGCTGGCTCACGGCGATGACCAGCGACCTGGGCCACGGCAAGTTCGACGGCGCCTGGCTGGTGCAGAACTTCGAAAACCTGAATCCCGCCAATACCCTGTGGTCCAAGCAGTACAACCTGTACTCCAAGGTGGACACCGAAGCGGATCGGTACCTGAGCTTCGAGAAATGGTGGGGTGGCCACGTTTTCCTGAACGGCCCCGAAATCCAGTACATCGTGGATAACCTGTTCGTGGGCAACCGCCTGGCCACGGCCGGTCTGGTGACGTCCGACGGCATCCGTATCGACCTGCGCAACATCCGGTCGCCGATCGTGGTGTTCTGCTCCAAGGGCGACAACATCACGCCCCCGCCGCAGGCGCTGGGCTGGATCCCCGACCTGTACCAGAACGAAGCCGAAGTGCTGGCCCACGGCCAGACGATCGTCTACGCAGTGCACGAGAGCATCGGCCACCTGGGCATCTTTGTGTCCGGCAGCGTGGCGCGCAAAGAGCACCAGGAGTTCACGTCGAACATCGACATGATCGACGTGCTGCCCCCAGGCATCTACCAGGCCGAGATCGCGGACAAGACGCCCGACACCCCAAACGCGGATCTGGCGTCCGGCAACTACGTGCTGTCGTTTGAACAGCGCAAGCTGGACGACGTGCGCGCCATCGTCGACCGCAAGGAAGAGGACGACCGCCGCTTCGCCGCCGTCGCGCGCATCTCCGACATCAACCTCGGTATGTACCGCAGCTTCATGCAGCCTTGGCTGCGCGCGGTGGTCACGCCGCAATTCGCGGAATGGAGCCAGCGCCTGCACCCGCTGCGCCTGCCTTATGAACTGATTTCGGATCGCAACCCGGCCATCGCGCCCATCGCCAAGATCGCCGAGCAGGTGCGCGAACAGCGCCAGGTGGCCCCGGCCTCCAATCCTTTCCTGATGGCGCAGGAAATGTTCTCGAACTGGGTCGAGACCAGCCTGAACATCTGGCAGGAACTGCGCGATTCGGCCGACGAACGCACCTTCATGGGCGTCTATGGTTCGCCGCTGGTGCAAGACCTGGCCGGCCTGGGCGCAAAATCCGGCCCGCCGCGCAAGCACCCGGGCGTCTCGCCCGAACACCGCCGCTTCATGGAAGACCGCGCCGCCGAACTGCGTTCGATGGTGCAGGAAGGCGGCCTGCGCGTCGCCGCCATCCGCATGCTGCTGTATGTGTCCGGCGCCGAAGGCGGCCTGGACGAACGCAGCTTTGCGCTGATACGCAAGATGCGCGCCGAATCCGACAACGCGTTGACCTTGCAGGAATTCAAGGACCTGACCCGCGATCAAGCCCTGATCCTGACGCTGGATTCGGACGCCGCGCTGCTGGCGATGCCGCATCTGCTGGAAAACTCGCCGGCGCCGGCGATCCGCGACGCGCTGGAGACGATGAAGCGCGTGCTGGAAGCGGCCGAACCCTTGAGCCCCGCCGCCCGCGAAAGCCTGGACGAGATGGAACGCATCTTCTTGGCAGCCGAACGCCGCGCGCAGAAGCGCAACTCGGCGCAGGCGCCGGCCCGCTTGCCGACGCCCGCGCCTGCTGCCGCCGCGCCCGCGTTGCAACTGGTCGAAGCCGCTGCCCACGTGCCGGTCAAGAAGGCCCGGCCGCACCCTGCTGCGGCCGAATCGGCGGTCGCCAAGGCGGCGATGGACACCCCGGCCAAGCCGGCTGCCAAGCCGGCAACCAAGACCACGGCAAAGCGGGCCGCCAAGCCGGCAGCCAAGTCCGCCGCCGCCCCTGCCAAACGGGCGAGCAAGACCGCAGCCCGTCAACCCGCCAAGGTCAAGTCGGCATGACGCTGCCCACCTCGACGCATTACGACAAGCTCATCGCGCGCGCACAGACGCTGGAAGCGGCCTGCTGCGCCATCGCCCACCCCTGCGACGAGCCGTCGCTGTCGGCCGCGCTGGAGGCACGCGACCTGGGCCTGCTGCATCCCATCCTGGTCGGGCCGGAAAAGAAGATCCGCGACACGGCCGCCCAGTTCAACCTGCACCTGGGCGATGCCCGCATCGTGGACGTGCCGCATAGCCACGCGGCCGCCGAGACCGCCGTGGCGCTCGTGCGCAACGGCGAGGCCACCCTGCTGATGAAGGGCAGCCTGCACACCGATGAACTGATGCACGAAGTGGTTGCGCGCACGACCGGCCTGCGCAGCGGCCGGCGCATCAGCCACGTGTTCATCATGGAAGTGCCGACCTACGCCGAGCCGCTGTTCATCACCGATGCGGCCATCAATATCTTCCCCGACCTGGAAACCAAGGCGGACATCATCCGCAACGTGATCGACCTGCATCACGGCCTGGGCCTGGGCGAACCGCGCGTGGCGATCCTGTCCGCCGTCGAGCAGGTCACGCCCAACATCCCCAGCACCATCGAAGCTGCCGCGCTGTGCAAGATGGCCGACCGCGGCCAGATCGCCGGCGGCCTGCTGGACGGCCCGCTGGCGCTGGACAACGCGATCAGCCCGGAGGCTGCCCGCATCAAGGGCATCCGGTCGCCCGTGGCCGGCGTGGCCCAGGTGCTGGTCGTGCCCGACCTGGAGGCCGGCAACATGCTGGCCAAGAACCTCACCTTCCTGGCCAACGCGGAAGCGGCGGGCATCGTGCTGGGCGCCCGCGTGCCCATCATCCTGACCAGCCGTGCCGACAGCCCCCGCTCGCGCCTGGCGTCCTGCGCGGTAGCGGCAATCTACGCCCACCACCTGAGCCAGCAAGCGGCCCGCCCATTGGCGTGACGCGCGCGCCGACACGACAGGATCCCAGAGCCATGAGCGACACCATCCTCGTCATCAACGCCGGTAGTTCCAGCATCAAGTTCTACCTTTACGACATCGACGGCAACCAGGAACTTGCTCCGCGCCTGGGCGGCCAGCTGGAAGGCATCGGCACGTCGCATCCCAAGCTGCGCGTGCGCGACGCGGCGGGCCAGACCCTGGTGGAACGCGACATCGCGCCCAGCCATGCGCCCGACGTGCCCAACGGGCAGGAAGTCGTGGGCACCTGGTTGAGCGGGCACCTGGGCGGCGCGCCGCTGGCGGTCGGGCACCGCGTGGTGCATGGCGGCCCCGATCTGGCCGAACCCGTCCTGATCGACGACGCCATCCTGGCCAAGCTGGACACCTTCACCCCGCTGGCGCCGCTGCACCAGCCCAATAACCTGGCGCCGATCCGCGTCATCCGCGAACGCCGGCCCTGGATTCCCCAAGTCGCCTGCTTCGATACGGCGTTCCACCGCAGCCATTCCGACGTGGCCGACCGCTACGCGCTGCCCGAATCGCTGTACCAGGAAGGCGTGCGCCGCTATGGCTTCCACGGCCTCTCCTACGAGTACATCGCGCAACGGCTGCGCCAGGCCCTGCCCGAACTCGCGATGGGCAAGATCATCGCAGCGCACCTGGGTTCGGGCGTTTCCGCCTGCGCCATGTCGGAAGGCAAGAGCGTGGACAGCACCATGGGCTTCACCGCCCTGGAAGGCTTGCCCATGGGCACGCGGCCCGGCCGGCTGGACCCGGGCGTCGTGCTGTGGATGATGGAACGGGGCATGGACCACGACCAGATCGAGCACCTGCTCTATCACGACTGCGGCATGAAGGGCCTGTCCGGCATCAGCAACGACATGCGCGAACTGCTGGTCAGCGACGCGCCATCGGCCCAGCTGGCGCTGAAGTATTTCGCCTGGCGCGTGGCCGAAGGCATGATCGGCCTGGGCTGCGCCATGAACGGTATCGACGGCATCGTCTTCACCGCGGGCGTGGGCGAGAATTCCGCCCAGATCCGCCAGGCGGTCGCCGACCATTGGGGCTGGCTTGGCATCAAGCTGGACCCGGAACGCAACGCCCATCACGGGCCCCGAATCTCCAGCGACGACAGCCGCATCGGCGTGTATGTGATCCGCACGAACGAAGAGCTGATCATCGCCCAGCACACGCTGGCCCTGGTGCGCCAACGATGAGCGCGCACCTGCCTTTGGCGGGCAAGCGGGGCCTGGTCACGGGCATCGCCAACGCGGATTCCATTGCCTGGGGATGCGCCAAGGCGTTCCGTGCCCTGGGCGCCGAACTGGCCGTGACGTATCTGAACGACAAGGCGCTTGCGCATGTGGAGCCTTTGGCGCGGCAAGTGGACGCGTCGCTGCTCATGCCCTTGAACCTGCTGAACGACGGCGAACTGGAAGCCGTGTTCGGCCGCATCGCGGACGACTGGGGCGGGCTGGACTTCGTCTTGCACTCGATTGCCTTCGCGCCGCGCGGCGATCTGCACGGCCGCGTGACGGACTGCTCGCGCGAGGGCTTTCTGCAGGCGATGGACGTGTCCTGCTGGTCGTTCATCCGCATGGCGAAACTGGCCGAACCGCTGATGGCCAATGGCGGCGCCCTCTTCTGCATGAGCTATTACGGCTCGCAGATGGTGGTCGAGCACTACAACATGATGGGGCCGGTCAAGGCCGCGCTGGAATCCGCCACGCGCTATCTGGCCGCGGAACTGGGCCCGCAAGGCATCCGCGTGCACGCGATATCGCCCGGGCCCTTGAAAACGCGGGCGGCCTCCGGCATCGCCGAATTCGACGCCCTGCTGGACCGCGCCCAATCGAAGGCGCCCGCGCGCAGCCTGGTGTCGATCGACGACGTGGGCGAAGCCACCGCCTGGCTGGCCACCGACGCCGCGCGGCGCATGACGGGGCAGACGCTTTATATCGATGGCGGGTATCACATCATCGATTGACGTCGTCGACGGGGCAGGTGCAAAGCCCCGCCCGCCCGCGCTGGCTAGGCCAGGGTGTCTGGCGGCGCCTGACGCCAACGCTCCACGGCCTCTACCGCCTGTTCCGGGCTGCCGAAGATCTTGTCGCGACCGATCTTCTTCACCAACCCCGAGCGCTCCAGCGCCATGCGGAACTGCCCGTGGCCACCCGCAACCAGCAGGGTGATATTGCAGGCGTCCAGTTCGCGTTTGAGCTCGTACAGCGCCTCGACCGCGTCGGCGTCGGCCTGCGTCATCGCTTCGGCGTCCAGCACGAACCATTGCACGTCTCGCGCCTGTTCGATGACCTCGCGCGCGCGGCGGCGGAAGGCATCGGCGTTGAAGAACCAGACCGACGATTCGAACAGCCACACGACGATGCCCGGCACCGGTTGCGCGTCGGGGTTCAGGTGCAGCTTGCCCAACACCGACTCGCCCGGCAACCGCCCCAGCAACGCATCGCGCGGATTGCCCGACACATACATGGCATACAGCAAGGTCGCGCCCACCGACACGGCCACCCCCTGCAGCACCCCGAAACCCACCACGCCGCCCGCAGCCAGGATGCCGAACGCCAGTTCGACACGCGAAATGCGGGCCAGCCGCATGAAGGCCTTGGCGTCGAACAGGCTGGCCGCCGCCAACAGCAGAATGGCCGACAGCACCGCCTGCGGCAGCCAGTACAGCGGCGCGCTCAGCAGGCCCACCACGATCGCCAGGGCAAGCGCCGCACTGACGCTGACCAGCGGCGACGAGCCACCGGCGACCAGCCCCACCGCGGTCCGCGAGTCCGCGCCGGTCACGACGAACCCCTGGAACAGTCCCGCCGCCACATTGGCCGCGCCGAACCCCACCAGCTCGCGATTGGGGTCGACGTGTTCGCCCGTGCGAGCGGCAAAGCTGCGCGCGGTGACGATACCGCTGGAAAAGCTGACCACCAGCACGCCGGCCGCACCCAGCAGAATGCTGTCCACGCCCTCCAGCCGTACGGGCAGGCTAAGCCCTGGCAAGCCGGCGGGCACTTCGCCCACCACCGCGATGCCCAGGCTGGGGAAATCGAAGATCCACGACAGCAGGCAACCGCCGACGACCAGCAGGATGGGGCCGGGCCAGGTTGGCCGCCAGCGCTTCACGGCCACCAGCAGCAGGCAGGACGCCAGCCCCAGGCACAGGGTCGGGATCTGGATCTCTTGCAGCCGGCGTCCCAGTTCCAGGAAGGGATGGATCAGGCCGCTGTTGCGCAGGCCCACGCCCGTCAGCCCGCTTAGTTGCGACAGCGCCAGCGTGATCGCCACGCCCGCCATGTAGCCGATCAGCACGGGCCGCGACAACAGGTTGGCCAACACGCCCAGCCGCAACACGCGGGCGATCAGGCACCCCACGCCCACGGTCAGCGCGATACCGGTCGCGGCCACCAGCCGGTCTTCGGGCGAATGCAACGCCATGCCCGTCAAGGTGGCGGCGATCAGCGTGCACGTGGCGGTGTCCGGCCCGACGATCAGCGTGCGCGACGAGCCGAACAGCGCGTAGCCCAGCATGCCGGCAATGGCTGCCCACAAGCCGGCGACCGGCGGCACGCCCATCATCGCCGCATACGCCAGGCCCACCGGCAAGGCCACCGCCGCCACGCTCAGTCCCGCCATGACGTCGCGCCGCGCCGATTCCCGCGTGATGCCGCGAAAATTATTCAGGCCAGGAAAAAAACGTAGATTCATGGTGCTGCACGCCGACCTGATCAAAGGACTTCCGCACGGCGCGGAAGGTCCGCCAAGCCTACACCAAGGCCGGGCTTCCGAAACCGTCGGCGATCAAACGTCTGCGGCTTTTCATTCCTTTTAAGAATGAAGATCGGTGATTATTTATCCCTTTTTTAGGGCCGGCGGATTGCGTAGAGTCCCCGGCACAAGAAAAGCGGCCTTGCGCCGTGCCCGTACACCGACACGGCCCGCCGCGACGCTTCCTGCGACGCGGATAAAAAGGGCCGGCACTTCTGGAGACGCCATGTCCTTCGCCTTTCTGCGGCGCGCCAGCCGCGCGCTCGTCCTGGCCGCGCTTGCCGCGGGCATCGCCCCTGCCGCGCATGCGCAAGCCTATCCCGAGCGCCCGATCAAGCTGGTCGTGCCGTGGCCGCCCGGCGGCGCAACGGACGCGCTGGGGCGGTTGCTCGCGCAGCGCCTGACCGAACGCCTGGGCCAGACCGTGATCGTGGACAACAAGGCCGGCGCGGGCGGCAACATCGGCACGGCCGCCTTCGTGCGCGAAAAGGCCGACGGCTATACGCTGCTGATGGCCACCAGTTCCACCAATGCCGCCAACCCGCACCTGTATTCGCGGCTGGGCTTCGACGCGGCGAAGGACTTCGCGCCCATCGCCTTCGTGGCCGAAATCCCGAACATCCTGGAAGTGCCCAAGCAGTCGCCGTTCCGGTCAGTCGCTGACCTGGTGGCGGCCGCCCGCGCGGAACCCGGCAAGCTCAACTATGGTTCGGGCGGCGTGGGTTCTTCGCAGCACCTGGCGGGCGCGATGTTCAAGTACCTGACGGGCGCGGATGTTCTGCACATTCCGTACAAGGGCAGCGGGCCGGCGGTGTCCGATTTGTTGGCGGGCCAGGTGGACATGATGCTGGACACGGGGTCGCTGGCCCAGGTCCAGGCCGGGAGCCTGCGCGCATTGGCCGTGGCCGCGCGCCAGCGGCTGCCCGCGCTGCCCGACGTCCCCACCTTCGACGAGGCAGGCGTGCCCAAGATGTACGCGTCGGCCTGGTACGGCATCGTCGCCCCCGCCGGCACGCCGGTGGACGTGGTCGAGCGCTTGAACAAGGAAGTCAACGCGGTGGTCGCGGACCCGGAAGTGAAGAAGCGGATGGAAGGCATGGGCGCACTGGTGCCGACAGGCCAGACGCCGGCCGAATTCGGCGCTTTCATCCAGGCGGAGATCCAGCGCTATGCACAGATCGTGAAGATCTCAGGCGCGAAGATGGAATAAGGTTCAGGCGGGGAGGCAGTCGCTTGTCCGGTATCAACAGCACCGACTGACGCCCCTGCCTCGAATGACGCGCGGCGCACACGCATCAAAAAAATAGCCGCCCCCCGGGGGGCGGCTTGCGCGCGAAGCGGGCGCGGCGTGGGGGCTACTTACTCTGCGCGCGCTTCCAGCACGGCCACGGCCGGCAGGGTCTTGCCTTCCAGGAATTCCAGGAAGGCGCCGCCACCCGTCGAGATGTAGCCGACCTGCTCGCCAATGCCGTACTTGGCGATGGCGGCCAGCGTGTCGCCGCCGCCAGCGATCGAAAAGCCGTCCGATTCCGCGATGGCGCGCGCCACCACTTCGGTACCGTTGGCGAACTGGTCGAATTCGAACACGCCCACGGGGCCGTTCCACACGATGGTGCCGGCCTTCTTCAGGATCTCGGCCAACTGCGCCGCGGTCTGCGGGCCGATGTCCAGGATCATGTCGTCGTCGGCCACATCCGTGGCCGCCTTGACGGTGGCTTCGGCGTCCGCGCCGAATGCCTTGGCGCACACCACGTCCACCGGAATCGGCACGGCCGCGCCGCGCTGCTTCATGATGTCGATCACGGCGCGCGCCTGCTCAACCTGGTCAGGTTCCGCCAGCGACTTGCCAATGGGCAGGCCGGCAGCCAGCAGGAAGGTGTTGGCGATACCGCCGCCCACCACCAGCTGGTCAACCTTGTCAGCCAGCGATTGCAGGATGGACAGCTTGGTCGACACCTTCGAGCCGCCCACGATGGCGACCAACGGACGCTTGGGTTCGTGCAGCGCACGGCCCAGGGCGTCAAGTTCGGCTTCCAGCAAGGGGCCGGCGCAGGCGATGGGCGCAAAGCGCGCGATGCCGTGCGTGGTGGCTTCCGCGCGGTGCGCGGTGCCGAACGCGTCGTTGACGTAGACGTCGCACAGCGCGGCCATCTTCTTCGCCAGCGTTTCGTCGTCTTTCTTTTCGCCGACGTTCACGCGGCAGTTTTCCAGCAGCACGACCTGGCCGTGATCCACCTGGACGCCGTCGACCCAGTCGCGCACCAGCTGCACGGGCATGCCCAGCAGTTCGGACAGGCGCTGACCGACCTTGGCTAGCGAATCGGCTTCAGTCAGCACGCCCTCTTTCGGACGGCCCAGGTGGGACGTGACCATCACGGCGGCGCCGGCGTCCAGCGCCAGGCGGATGCCGGGCACGGATGCACGGATGCGCGTGTCTTCGGAAATGCGGCCGGCGTCGTCGAACGGCACGTTCAAGTCGGCGCGGATGAACACACGCTTGCCGGACAGGGCGCCGGACTTGGCCAGCGCGGACAGGGTATTGACCTTGGACATATTTGCTTTCCTACGATAGGCGAACAAAGGGGACGAACCCATTTTCCGCATCAGCGGAAAATAAATCCGTCCCCTGTGGACTGACCGTGTTGCTTACTTGGCCGACATCAGCGCGACGGTGGTGTCGAGCATGCGGTTCGAGAAGCCCCACTCGTTGTCGTACCAGGACGAGACCTTGACCAGGCGACCCGAAACCTTGGTCAGCGACGCGTCAACGGTGCTGGAGGCCGGGTTGTGGTTGTAGTCCACCGAAACCAGGGGCTCGGTGTTGTAGTCCAGGATGCCCTTGAGCTCGCCTTCCGACGCGGCCTTCAGGATGCTGTTCACTTCTTCGGCGGTCGTGTCGCGGCTGGCCACGAACGACAGGTCGACCAGCGACACGTTGATGGTCGGGACGCGGATGGCGTAGCCGTCCAGCTTGCCATTCAGTTCCGGCAGCACCAGGCCCACGGCGGCGGCGGCGCCGGTCTTCGTGGGGATCATGCTCATCGTGGCCGAACGCGCGCGGCGCAGGTCTTCGTGGTAGACGTCGGTCAGGACCTGGTCGTTGGTGTAGGCGTGAACGGTCGTCATCAGGCCGTTTTCCAGGCCCAGCTTGTCGTTCAGCGGCTTGACCAGCGGGGCCAGGCAGTTGGTGGTGCACGATGCGTTCGAGATGACCGTGTCGGTCGACTTCAGCACGCCGTGGTTCACGCCGAACACGATGGTGGCGTCCACATCCTTGCCGCCCGGGGCCGAGATGATGACTTTCTTGGCGCCGCCCTTGATGTGCGCGCCCGCCTTTTCCTTGGTCGTAAAGAAGCCGGTGCATTCCAGCACGACGTCGACCTTCAGTTCGCCCCACGGCAGTTCAGCCGGGTTGCGGTTGGCCAGCACGCGGATCTTGTCGCCGTTGACGACCATGAAGTCGCCGTCGACTTCCACGGTGCCCGGGAACTTGCCATGGGCCGTGTCGTAGCGCGTCAGGTGCGCGTTCGTCTTGGGATCGCCCAAGTCGTTGATGGCGACGATTTCGATATCGTGCTTCTTGCCACCTTCATAGTGGGCACGCAGGATGTTGCGGCCGATGCGACCGTAACCGTTGATGGCGACGCGAATGGTCATGACTAAGCTCCTTTTTTACAAAACCTGTTTGACGGTCTCGGCCACCTTGTCGGCGGTCAGCCCGAAGAACTTGAACAGCGCGCCGGCCGGAGCAGACTCGCCATAGCGGTCGATGCCGACCACGGCGCCCTCCAGGCCCACGTACTTGTGCCAGAAGGCGGTAACGCCGGCTTCGACGGCCACGCGCGGCAGGCCCTTGGGCAATACGGATTGCTTCCAGGCAGCGTCTTGGCGGTCGAACACGTCGGTGCTGGGCATGGAGACCACGCGCACGGCGACGCCTTCCTTGGCCAGTTGAGCCTGCGCGTCCAGCGCGATGGCAACTTCCGAGCCGGTGGCGATGATGACGGCGCGCGCGCCTTCAGCGTCGCGCAGCACATAGCCGCCGCGGGCGATGGCGTCCACGGTGGCGGCATCGCGCGGCACGAACGGCAGATTCTGGCGCGACAGCAGCAGCGCAGTCGGGCCGCCGTCATGCACGTCCATGCCGATGCTGGTCGGGCGGGTCACGGCGGCGTTCCAGGCCACGGCGGTTTCAGCCGTATCGCAAGGACGCCACAACGACAGGTTCGGGATCAGGCGCAGGCTGGCGGCGTGTTCGATGGATTGGTGGGTCGGGCCGTCTTCACCCAGGCCGATCGAATCGTGGGTGAACACGTGCACCACGCGCTGCTTCATCAGCGCGGCCATGCGGATGGCGTTGCGCGAGTAGTCCGAGAACGTCAGGAACGTGCCGCCGAACGGCAGGTAGCCGCCATGCAGCGCCACGCCGTTCATGATGGCGGCCATGCCGAATTCGCGCACGCCGTAGTTGATGTGGCGGCCGAACTGGATGCCCTTGTCACCGGCGCGAACGGCGGCGACGCCCTTCCAGTCGGTGAAGTTGGAACCGGTCAGGTCGGCCGAGCCGCCCAGCATTTCCGGCAGCACGGGGGCCAGCGCGGCGATCGCGAACTGCGAGGCCTTGCGGGTGGCGACGGTTTCGGCCTTTTCCAGGGTCGATGCCAGGAATGCCTTGAACTGTTCGTTGTAGCCTTCGGGCATGTCGCCCTTCATGCGGCGCATGAACTCCGCGGCTTCGGCGGGGAATGCGGCGGCGTAGGCGTCAAACGCGGTCTGCCATTCGGCTTGGGCGGCGGCGCCCGATTTGCGGCCGTCCCAGCCGTCGTACACGTCTTGCGGAATCTGGAAGGGTTCCGACGACCAGCCCAGCGCGGCGCGCGTGGCGGCGATTTCGTCCTTGCCCAGCGGCGCGCCGTGCACGTTGTGCGTGCCGGCCATGTTGGGCGAACCCTTGCCGATCACGGTGCGGCAGATGACCAGCGTGGGCTTTTCCGATTGCGAACGCGCGGCCTTGATGGCGGCGTCCACGGCGGCGACGTCATGGCCGTCGACGCCACGGATCACGTTCCAGCCGTAGCCTTCGAAACGCTTGGCGGTGTCGTCGGCGAACCAGTGTTCGACGTGGCCGTCGATGGAAATGCCGTTGTCGTCATACAGCACGACCAGCTTGGACAGCTTCAGCGTGCCGGCCAGCGAGCACACCTCGTGCGAGATGCCTTCCATCAGGCAGCCGTCGCCGGTGAAGGCGTAGGTGTGGTGGTCGACGATGGTGTGGCCGGGCTTGTTGAATTCAGCAGCCAGCAGCGCTTCGGCCAGCGCCATGCCCACGGCATTGCCCAGACCCTGGCCCAACGGGCCGGTGGTCGTTTCCACGCCCGGGGTAATGCCCACTTCGGGGTGGCCCGGCGTCTTGGAATGCAGTTGGCGGAAATTCTTCAGCTCTTCGATCGGCAGATCGTAGCCCGTCAGGTGCAACAGGGCGTAGATCAGCATCGAACCGTGGCCGTTGGACAGCACGAAGCGGTCGCGGTTGGCCCAGGCGGGGTCCTTGGGGTTGTGGCGCAGGTTGCCCGTCCACAGAGCTTGGGCGATTTCCGCCATGCCCATGGGAGCACCCGGATGCCCGGAGTTCGCTTGTTGCACGGCATCCATCGCGAGGGCGCGGATGGCATCCGCCAAGGCAAGTTTAGGGGCGGTCGGATTGCTCATTCGGAAGGCTCTTTGAAGCTGGCGCGCCCACAGGGAATATAGGGGCCAGTTGAGTAGGTTGCGAAGCAGACGATTTTAGCATCAGGGGATTTCCCTCACGCCATCACCCTTAAGCTCGATGTAAACAAGCGTTTCCGGACGGGAATATCAGCGTAGCTCCCACAATTGCGGGAAAGGGGTCCGACATTCAGGATAAAGCCCTGACATCAGCCCTGGAGCCTCCTACCATGAGCCTCATGCTCAATCTGACTATCCCTGTTGAAGGCATCATGGCTCTACGCACCGCCCTGGGCGAAGAGCGGGCGATTGCCGTGGCGCGGGCGTTGGAACACGCTCAAATCAAGGGTGAAACCGAACTTGCCGCCAAGCTCCGGCAAGAATGGCGCAATGACCTGGCGGCGGCCGTGGCCCCGCTTGCGCGACGCGAGGAGCTCGCCGAAATCCGCAAACAGATCGCGCAACTGCCCAACCGCGAAGAACTCAAGCGCTTCGCCACCCACGAAGACCTGTCCGATCTGCGCGCCCACGTCCTGCGTCTGGACAAGAAAATGACGGTGGGCTTCCTGACCCTGCTGGGGCTTAACCTCGCGTCCAGCGCGCCGACCTTCTTCGAATGGGGGGTCAAGGTGGTAGGCTACGCGCTCCGATAACGCTTTTCGCGCCACCCATGTCCGCCCCCCGTTTCTACTGCGACACCCCGCTTGCCGCCGGCACCCGAATCGCCCTGCCGGAAGCCCTTGCCCACCACGCGGTGCGCGTGCTGCGCTTGAAGGCCGGTGAACCCGTCGTGCTGTTCAACGGCCAGGGCGGCGAATATCCGGCCGTGCTGGACATCGACGGCAAGGCCGGCTTTGCGCAACTGGGCGACTTCAATCCTCGCGAGGCCGAATTGGCCGGCCGCATCACCCTCGTGCAGGGCTTGCCCACCGGCGACAAGATGGACTGGGTGGTGGAAAAGGCCGTGGAACTGGGCGCCGCCCGCGTCAGCCCCATCGCGGCACAGCGCAGCGTGCTGCAATTGTCGGGCGCCCGACTGGACAAGCGCGTGGCGCACTGGCAGCGCATTGCGCAATCCGCCAGCGAACAATGTGGCCGCAACCGCCTGATGCCCGTGGACGCGCCTCAGACGCTGGCCGACTGGCTGGCCCAACCCGCGGATGGCCTGCGCCTGCTGTGCCACCCCGACGCCACGGACGATCTGGCCGGCAAGCTGCGGGCCGAACCAGACGTACAGGCCTTGAGCCTGCTGGTGGGCCCGGAAGGCGGATGGTCGGACAAGGAACTGGAACAGGCCCGTCAGGCGGGCGTGCAGGCCGTGCGCTTCGGCCCGCGAGTGCTACGCACCGAGACCGCGGGGTTGGCCCTGTTGAGCGCCGTCAGCGCCCTGCGGGGCTGGTGATCACACATGCTGCCGGGCAAGGCACTGCCCGGCGCGGGCCGCTGCGGGGTGTGCAGCTTCGGGGTGTGCCGCTGCGGGCACCCGTGCAGCCCTCGATGCAATCGTCTCAGTCGTTTTCGCCGTAAGGCGCCGCCGCGACGCCAGGTTCGGGATCCGGGTGCTTGCCCGCATGTTCGATGACGAACGCAAAGATGCGACCGTTCTCGCGGGCGAATTCCGCCGCGTCGGAACAAACGGTTTCGATCAGGGCCGCGTCGTCTTCCAGCACCGGATCGCCGGAATGCAGCCGGTACAGCCACAGTACAACGCCGGTCTTGTGGTCCAGCACCGTGTCGCACAGGCAATCGTAGAGGGCATCCAGGTTGCCGCCGAAGTATTCGGGGAAGTCCACCGCCTTGACGATGGCGCGCAGCACGGCAGAGCGGCTGCGGGCCGGGTCGCAGTTGGCGACGAACAACGCCAGGCCAAGCTCATGGGAAGCGTCCACCACGGCCTTCTTGTCCAACCCTTCATGGGGCAACGCCCCGCCGCGCAGCAGTTGCTTCTGCAAGGTAGATTGGCCATTGCGCGTCATGCCTGAGCCTCCTTGAAAAAGGCGATCACTTCGTCGTTACGCTGCATCGTATCGGCATAACCCAGTTCGATCAATCGTCGGGTGTAGCTGGATTCGAATAGAAGATAGGACATCAGCGCCCCGCCTCCCGGACGGTGTGGATCGGACGATACACCGAGTACGCGAAAAAGGGCACGTGCTTGCGCGGGCATGTCGTGCAAGTGTTCCAGGGCCATCGTGTCCAGCGACTGGCTGGGCGTGATCGTCAGCACCTGGATGCGCCTGACATTGACCTGGGCGCCCTCCGGCGTCGCATGGTCCATCAGGTAATTGATGCGCTCCAGGCGTTCGACGTCCACCGACAAGCCGTCCAGGAAGATGCTGGACAAGGCATGGCCGCCCACCTGCGCCAGCGAGGGATACGGCGGCGAATCGGCGCGGTTCTCGGGGTGGGTGTCGTCGCGGAACCCCGTGCCGATCACCATTACCCGGTGCGCGCCCAGGTGGATGGCCGGGCTGATCGGAGCCAATTGACGCATTGATCCATCGCCGCACCACTCGCCCTTGCCGTGCACCTGCACCTGGCGGGCCGGAAAGACGAACGGGATGGACGACGAAGCCATCAGATGGTCCATGCCGATCGGCGTGGGGATGGCCAGCCGCAGATAGCGGTGCCAAGGCTCGATGGGCGTGTGCGCCTGGTAGAAAGTCAGGTGCTCGCCGCTGGTGTAGCCCGACGCCGTGATCGCCAGCGCCGACAGGGAGCCCTGTTCCAGGTTGGCCTGCAGGTTGCGGAAGTCCAGCACCCGGCCCAGCAATGCCTCCATCGGGCTGTTGTCCAGCAGCGACTGGGGCCGCTTGCGCGTCAGGCCCGAGTACATCCAGCCCAGGGCAAGCAGGCCCAGCCAGCGCACGCCCGTGCGAATCAGGCCGGGCGCATCGGCCCGGTAGATCATGTCGGTATTCAGCGAGGACCACAGGCGGCGGATGCGCCGCACCCCCAGATGGGGCCGGTCGGCACGGCAAGCCAGCGCAGCGGCATTGATGGCGCCAGCCGAGGTGCCGCAGATGATGTCGAAGGGGTTCTGGAACCGGGAATGCCAGTCGGGGTCCAGCAGCTCCATGATGGCGCTAAGCACCCCGACCTGATAAGCGGCGCGGGCGCCGCCTCCGGTCAGAACCAGGCCAGTCGGCGTGCGAGGGCACGCCGGGCCGGCCGGCTTCACTTCAACGTGGCGTGTTGACATCGACCACCGTCATCGCGGTCATATTGACGATGCGGCGCACGGTCGAGCTGGAAGTCAGAATGTGCACCGGCGCATTGCAGCCCAGCAGGAACGGGCCCACCGCCACGTTGCCGCCGGCCGCCGTCTTCAGCAGGTTGTAGGCGATGTTGCCGGAATCCACGTTCGGACACACCAGCAGGTTTGCTTCGCCCTTCAGGGTGGACGACGGCAGGATGCGCATGCGCAGCGCTTCGTCCAGCGCGCAATCGCCGTGCATTTCGCCGTCGATTTCCAGGTCGGGCGCCTGTTCGCGCACGATTTCCAAGGCGCGACGCATCTTGGCGCCCGAAGCCGAGCTGCCCGAACCGAAATTCGACCGCGACAGCAACGCCACCTTCGGCGCCAGATACATGCGACGCATTTCGTTGGCGGCGGCGATCGTGAATTCCGCGATCTGCTCGGCCGAGGGCTCGTCGTTCACGTGCGTGTCCACCAGCACCACCGTGCGCTCGTTGAGCAGCAGGATGTTCATGGCGGCATACACGTTGTGGCCCGGGCGGCGGCCGATCACTTCATCGACGAAACGCAGGTGGTCATGATAAGCGCCCACCGACCCGCAGACCATGCCATCGGCATCGCCCAGGTGCACCATCATCGCGCCAATCAAGGTCATGCGGCGGCGCATTTCCACGCGCGCCATTTCCTTGGTGATGCCGCGGCGGCACATGCGTTCCCAGTACGTGGTCCAGTACTGATGGAAGCGTTCGTCGTATTCCGGGTTGGTCACTTCGACGTCTTCGCCCAGGCGCAGGCGCAGGCCCAGCTTTTCGATGCGGGTCAGCAGCACCGACGGACGGCCGACCAGGATGGGGCGCGCCAGGCCTTCGTCCACCACCACCTGCACGGCGCGCAGCACGCGTTCGTCTTCGCCTTCCGCGAACACGATACGGGCGGGTCCGCCTTCACGCACGATGCGCTTGGCCGCCGAGAACAAGGGCTTCATGAAGGCGCCCGAGTGGTACACGAATTGCTGCAACTGCTCTTCGTAGGCTTCCAGGTCGGCCAGCGGACGCGTGGCCACGCCACCGTCCATCGCCGCCTTGGCCACGGCCGGCGCGATGCGCACGATCAGGCGCGGATCGAACGGCTTGGGAATCAGGTATTCGGGGCCAAACGAAATATCGAACGTGCCGTAGGCCGCGGCCACGACTTCGTTCTGCTCTTCCTGCGCCAACTGGGCGATGGCATACACCGCCGCCTTTTCCATTTCGCGCGTGATCGTGGTCGCGCCCACGTCCAGCGCGCCACGGAAGAT
>NZ_PCOQ01000020.1 GCF_002975275.1 Achromobacter sp. MYb9
GGGTGGGGGTGGGGCGGCGGTTCATTGGGATTTTTCCTCGGTGCTGATGGCGGCGGCCTGCAGCTGCTCTCGGGCCAGCTCCGTCAAGGCGCACAGCGGGATCGAGATCCAGTCGGGACGATGGGCGGCTTCATAGCTGACCTCGTAAGCGGCTTTTTCCAGCAATGCCAGTTTCAGCAAGGGCTCCTCCTGCGTGGCGGGCCGCGCAACGGCCGTGGTGGCGGCTTCGGCGTACCCCTGCAGGAACGCCTCGGCGGCCCGTGAGCCGAACCGCGCCAGCAAGGTGTCGCGCAGTTCCACTGGCGCGCCCGGCGCCGCGGTCGAATCGGCGGGGCCGGCATTGGCGTCCGTGGGCGCGCCGCCCAGGGGATCGCCACGCGCGATGGACGCGGCGGCGTAATCGAACGAACGCAGCATGCCGGCGACGTCTTTGTACGGGCTGGCCGCCTGCCGCCGCGCTTGCAAGGACTGGATGGGCTCGCCTTCGAAATCGATCAGGTAGGCGTCTGTTTGGGCCACCAGCACTTGCCCCAGATGGAAGTCGCCATGCACGCGGGTCAGCGGCGCGCCGGTCAGCGCCTGCGCCATGGCGCTGACTTGTTGGGTCAGGCGCGCGCGGTGCTCGAAGAACCACTGCGCGCAGGCGCGCGACGGCGCCTCCAGGGCAGGCAGCACCGCCCGCAGGTCTTCGGCCGTGCGGTCCAGCTGGGCGATGACCCGCGTGGCATGCGCGTCGGCATCTTCGGGCGTGGCCGTGCGCGGAGCGAAGGCAGGATCGTCGGACGGCTGGGCCAGGGCGTTGTGCAGCTCGGCCAGGCGACGCCCGATCGTGGCGGCCATGACGGCGTAGCCTTCCAGGCTGGCTTCGAATTCTTCGGGGCTGTCGCCCCCCAGCAGCGCGGCGCCCAGCGTGCGCTTCAGGTAGTCCAGCGTCCAGGTCCAGGCGTCGCCTTCGTTGGTCACGAAGGCGTGCAGCACGGCCAGCGTATGCGGAACATTGTCGGCATCCACGCGCTGCACTTCGCCCAGCAGCGCGGGAATGTTGGCGTAGCCGGCGCGGGTCAGATGACGCGTCATTTCAACTTCGGCCGACACGCCGGGCTGCACATTGCGTATCAGCTTGAGGATCGCCTGCCCGCCAAGGATGACCGAACTGTTGGATTGTTCTCCGCTGATCCATTGCAGCGCGGGGTCTTCGCCAAGGTCCAGCGCCGTCAGGCCCGGTTCCGGCAGATAGCGGATGACGCCGGGCTTGTCGCCCGGCTTGCCGCCGTCGCGGCCGTCCAGCTCGCGCCCGGCGCGCAAGGCGTCGATCACGCCCAGCACAAAGCCCGGTTGCAGGAAGGCATCGGCAAGCGTGCCGACTTCGGCGCCCCGGCGCACGCGTGCGATGGGGTATTGGACTTGGGCCGTTTCGTCCCATACCAGCACGAAGGGGGCCTGGGCGCGCCAGCCGTCGACGCCGTCTTCAGGCTGTACTTCGGCCCAGTAGTACTCGCCGCCCGCCCCGGTGAAGGGCGTGGCGTAGGCCAGCCGGACCCGGGCGGGCGCGTGCGTGCCGGGAAACCAGCGCTGGCGCGCCAGGTATTCGGGCAACACTTCATTTTCCAGCGTGACGCGCGAGGCGTCGGTCAGCGCGGCGCCGCCGCGCGATTTCAGTACCAGCGTTGTCAGCTCGGGCATCTGCGCCGGGCCGCTGGCGTGCCAGCCGGGCGGGGCGGCGTCGGCGCTCAGGTCCATCCAGTAGAAGCCATACGGCGGCAACGTCAGCAGATAGGGCAGTTCGCCGATGGCGGGGAAAGGCGTGCCGCCCAGCATCTCGACGGGTACCCGTCCATTGAAGGCCTGCAACGGTAATTCCACCGGTTGCGCGGCGTTCGACAGGTTTGCCACGCACAGGATGATGGTGTCGTTCCACTGGCGCAGATAGGCCAGGATCTTGCGATTGCCGGCCAGGATGAAGCGTAGCGACCCCCGCCCGAAGGCGTGCGTCTGGCGGCGCTGCGCCAACATGCGGCGCGTCCAGTTCAGCAGGGAATGCGGGTCGCGCTGCTGCGCTTCCACGTTGACGGCCTCGTAGCCATAGAGCGGCCCCATCAGCACCGGCAGCGGCAGGCGTTCGGGGTCTGCGCGCGAAAATCCGCCGTTGCGGTCGGGCGACCATTGCATGGGCGTGCGCACGCCGTCGCGGTCGCCCAGGTGCACGTTGTCGCCCATGCCCAGTTCGTCGCCGTAGTACAGCACCGGCGTGCCCGGCATCGACAGCAACAGGCTGTTCATCAGTTCGACCCGGCGGCGGTCGCGTTCCAGCAAGGGCGCGAGCCGGCGGCGGATGCCCAGGTTGATGCGCGCGCGCGGATCGGCGGCATACACGCTCCACAAGTAGTCGCGTTCGCGGCTGGTCACCATTTCCAGCGTCAACTCGTCGTGGTTGCGCAGGAAGATGGCCCATTGGCAGGTGGTCGGAATGTCGGGCGTCTGGCGGATGATGTCGGTGATGGGAAACCGATCTTCTTGCGCGATCGCCATGTACATGCGCGGCATCAGCGGAAAATGGAACGACATATGGCATTCGTCGCCCGCGCCGAAATACTCCTGGGCATCCTCGGGCCATTGGTTGGCCTCCGCCAGCAACAGGCGGCCCGGGTATTCGGCGTCGATCACCGCGCGTATCTGCTTTAGCACCTGGTGCGTCTCGGGCAGGTTTTCGTTGTTGGTGCCTTCGCGTTCCACCAGATACGGCACGGCGTCCAGCCGCAGCCCGTCCACGCCCATGTCCAGCCAGTGCCGCATGACGGACAGCACCTCCTTCAGGACCTGAGGGTTGTCGTAGTTCAGGTCGGGTTGATGCGAATAGAAGCGGTGCCAGAAATACGCCTGGGCCTCGGGGTCCCAGGTCCAATTCGACTTTTCGGTGTCGCAGAAGATGATGCGGGTGCCGGCGTAGGCTTTGTCGTTGTCCGACCAGACATAGAAATTGCGCGCCGCCGAGCCCGGACGCGACGTGCGGGCGCGCTGAAACCACCGATGCTGGTCCGAGGTGTGGTTCACGACCAGTTCGGTGATCACGCGCAGGCCCCGGGCGTGCGCCTCGCGAATCAGCTTGCGCACGTCGGCCACGGTGCCGTAGTCGGGGTGCACGCCCCGGTAGTCGGCGATGTCGTAGCCGTCGTCGCGCCGGGGCGACGGGTAGAACGGCAGCAGCCAGATCGTGTTCACGCCCAGGCTGGCGATGTAGTCCAGCTTCATGATGAGGCCGGGCACGTCTCCCACCCCGTCGTCATTCGAATCGAAGAACGACTTCACATGCAACTGGTAGATGACCGCGTCCTTATACCAAAGGCCGTCGTCCTTGAGGGGCTGGGTTTCACTGATCATGTTCTTGGGCTCCGGGCGGCGTCAGCCATGCAGCGACAAGCGCCAGACGCGATAGGGTTGGTCGGGCGACAGCGTCACGGCGCGCGCCGCGCCGCGCCAGGTGTCGCGGCTGTCCGTCAGCAGGTCTTCGGCGGTCAACTGCGTCGCGCCGGCCTGCACCGCGCCGGCATGCACCGCGCCGGCATGCGCCGCGACCTCCGCGCCCCGTTCCGCGAACCGCCACAACGGCGGCTCCAGGTACGCGGTCTGCGGGTTGAACGGATCCAGGCTGACCACCGTCAGCACGACATTGCCCAGACCGGGCGTGGCCTTCAAGAAGGCCAGCACGCGATCATTCCCGCTGGCGACCGCGGTCAGCCCGCGGTGCGTTTGCAGCGCGGGATTGGCGCGGCGGATCTGATTCAGGCGGGCGATTTCGGCGCGGATATTGCCGGCCTGGCGCCAGTCGCGCGGACGCAGCTCGTATTTCTCGGAATCCAGGTATTCCTCCTTGCCGGGCACGGCGGCGGCCTCGCACAGCTCGAATCCGCTATAGACGCCCCACAGGCCGGCTCCCATCGCGGCCAGCGCTGCGCGGATCAGGAAGCCGGCGCGGCCCGAGGTCTGCAGGAACAGCGGGTTGATGTCGGGCGTGTTGACGAAGAAATGCGGGCGGAAGAAATCGGCCGGCGGCGGCCGCGAAACTTCTTCCAGATAGGCCTGCAGTTCGGCCTTTTCGTTGCGCCACGTGAAATAGGTGTAGGACTGCGTGAAGCCCACCTTGGCCAACCGGTACATCATCTTCGGGCGCGTGAACGCTTCGGACAGGAACAGCACGTCGGGATGCTGGCCATGCACTTCGGCGATCAGCCATTGCCAGAACGGCAGCGGCTTGGTGTGCGGATTGTCCACCCGGAAAATGCGCACGCCATGGTCGACCCAGAACAGCACCACGTCACGGAGCGCGCGCCACAACGAGAGCTTGCGGGTGCGACGCGGCGGCGGGCCGTAGAACGAGACGTTGACGATGTCTTCATACTTCTTGGGCGGATTCTCGGCGTAGCGCAGCGACCCGTCCGGACGCCACGAGAACCAGTCGGGGTGCGCCTGCAGCCAGGGATGGTCGGGCGAACACTGGATGGCGAAATCCAGCGCCACTTCCATGCCGTGGCCATGCGCCGCCTCCACCAGCCGCAGAAAGTCCGGCAGCGTGCCCAGCTTGGGGTCGATGGCGTCGTGGCCGCCTTCGGCCGCGCCGATGGCGTAGGGGCTGCCGACATCGTCCGGGCCGGCGGTCAGGCTGTTGTTGGGGCCTTTCCGGTTGCGCCGCCCGATGGGATGAATGGGCGGCATGTAAAGCACGTCGAACCCCATTTCCTGGATGTCGGGCAGCCGCGCGATGACGTCGTCGAAGGTGCCGTGGCGGCCGGGTTCGCGCGCCTGCGACCGGGGAAACAGTTCATACCACGCGCCGTGGGCCGCTTGCGGGCGGTCGACCCATACCGGATACCGCGTGGCGGTCACGGATTCAAACGGATGCGCGTCCAGTTCGCGCATGGCGTGGGCCAGGCCGGCGCCCAGCAACAGGGCGACCTGCTCATCCGTCGGCGCGGCGTCGGCGGGCACGTCCGGCAGCGCCTTCAGCACGCGCTTGATTTCGGCCGCGCCATCGCTTGCGGAGGGGAGGCGGCTGGCGCGCCTGTCGGCGTCGCGCAGCAATTGCAGACCCTCGGCGATTTCCAGGCCCAACGCGCGGCCGGCCCGATGCTTGACTTCGAGGTCGTGGCGGAACGTTTCCCAGGCGTCGAACCATGCGGCGACCTGGAACTCGTGCGGCCCGATGCGGCGCGGGCGAAAGCTGGCTTGCCAGCGGTCGTTGGCGATCAGTTGCAGGGGTACGCGGCGCCAGTTCGGCTCGTCGGCCGCGCGCCACCGCAATTCGGCGCCGATGCGATCGTGGCCGTCCATCACCAGATCCGCCTGCACGGTGACGCGTTCGTGGACCACGCATTTGACCGGGAGCGCGCCGTCGTCCACGGCGGGAGAGACGCTTTCGATGGCGATGCGCAAACCGGCGCCGCCTTCCGTGCGGGGGCCGGGGTGGCGAGAGGCTTCGCGCACGGGCGGCATCGGCGTGATCGCCATCACCGCGTAGCCGGCGGGGGCCAGGGCA
Source organism: Achromobacter sp. MYb9 (assembly GCF_002975275.1). Classification (GTDB taxonomy): domain Bacteria; phylum Pseudomonadota; class Gammaproteobacteria; order Burkholderiales; family Burkholderiaceae_B; genus Achromobacter. The sequence goes on from NZ_PCOQ01000020.1 coordinate 5,531, forward strand.
TCGCCATCCGGCATTGGCATTCCGGCGTCCGGGTGCGGCGCGATGTCGCCAGGCGGCAGGCAGGACGCCACGGCATCCCAATCGATCCGGGCCAGCGCCGAATCGGCGGGATTCAAGGCAAGGATCGCGGTTGCGCCTTCCGCGGCGTCGCGCAGCACCAGCGTCGCGCGGCCGTCACGGCCGCCCAGCACATGGGGCCGGCCCGTTTGCAACGGCAGTGCGCCAAGCCATTGGTTGATCTGCCGCGCCGGGCCGGGCGAATCGACATCCGCTTCGTCGGCCAGCCAGCCGTTGGCGGTAAAGGCGGCAGCCCAGGCGCGGCGGCCGTCGGCCGGCGGCACGGCCGCGGACGCCGAGCCATCCAAGGGCGAGACGCAGGCCAGGACGGGGGCGACTTTCTCCAGCCGCGCGGCCTCTTCCGCCAGCCAACCCGACTTGTAGTCCCACCAGGCTAGCGACGAGAACACGCCGTCGAAGCCAGCGTTGCGCAACGCCTCCAGTTGCGGCGGGCTCATGCCGGGCGTCCAGGCCACGCAGGGCGGTTGCGTCGCGTGCCGCCGCAAGGGGGCCAACAGTTCCTGCCACGCCACGGCGGGCAGGCACTGCGGGGCCTCGAACAGGAAGCCCGTCACCCCGGCGTCGGCCCAGCGCGCAAGCCGCGCGCCCCACGAGGCCGTGAAGCCGTCGGGCGGGCCGTCGTTCAGCGCCATCAGCCCCCAATCGCTGACAGGCAGGCGGGGGTCCCGCGCCGGGTCTTCGGGGTGCGCGCGGTACCAGCCCGGCGGCGCGGTGCCGGGGCTGGCATCCACCGAGACGCGGTCGAACATTACGCGGACCCACAACGCCAGCTCGTGATTCGCGGCCGCCTGCGCCAGCCGCGACAATCTGTCCGTGATCGGCTCTGTCTGGTTCGACGCCGGGCTCAGGTCGGCGTCGACGGGCGCCAGCGAAGGCGCGCCGGCGGGCCGCAACCAGGGCGGCGCGATCAGCACGGCATCGAACCCCGCCTGGCGAATGCGCGACAGCCTGGTGTCCCACTCGGCGTCGCCTTCCACCGGCGCACCGTCCGGAAAGCCTCGACTCGCATGGCAGATGCGCAGCGGGGTATGGGGGGCCGGGGTAAGGGGGACGGTGGCGGTCATGCGGTTGCGCCTCGCTTATAGGGGCATCGGCATGGAACCGCGCGCCTGCCGTGTTCGCCGGTGCCCCGCCTGGGATGCTTGGGACGCCTCGGACGCCTGGGCCGGCGCGGGCACGGCGGCGGCGTCTTCGACGGTGGAATCCCCGGCCAGGGCCTGGATAAGCTGTTCATACGGACCGACGGCGCGCTGCCAGCTGAAATCCCGGGTCATGCCGTTGCGTTGCATCGCCCGCCACAGCGTCGGGTGCCGGCGCAAGTGCATCGCGCGGGACAGCGCGTCCGCCATGGCGTCCGGGCTGTCCCCATCGAACAACAGGCCATTGGCGAACGCCATGGCGGTAAGCGGCGCGTCGGCGCCCGGGTCTTCAATGGTGTCGGCCATGCCGCCGACGCGCGACCCGATGGGCACGGTGCCGTAGCGCATGGCGTAAAGCGGGGTGAGTCCGAACGGCTCGAAGCGGCTGCCATGCAGCAGGATGTCGCCCCCGGCATGCAGCCGGTGCGCGCCGGTCTCGTTGTAGCCAATGCGCGTGGCGCAGCGCTTCGGGTATCGGGTGGCCAGCGACGCCAGCGCGTTTTCCAGGCGCCGGTCGCCCTGGCCCAAGATGGCCACCTGCATGTCGGCATGGGCATCCAGCACACGGGGCAGCGCCTCGGCGGCCACGTCCGCCATCTTCTGTTCGGTCAGGCGGCTGCCAAGCACCACCAGCGTGGCCTGGGCGTCCGGCAGCAGGTCGAACTCGCGCTGCAGGACGGTCTTGCACAGACGCTTGTTCGCCAAGTCCCCAGCGTGGTAGCGCAACGGCCCCAGTTGCGGGTCGCGGGCGGGGTCCCACAGGGCCGTGTCGATGCCGTTGGGAATCGCCATCAGGTCCGCGGCGCGCTCGCGCAGCAGGCCATCCAGCCCGCAACCGAATGCCGGGGTCAGGATCTCGCGGGCATAGGTGCGGCTGACGGTCGTCAGGTGGTCGGCGTGGCGGATGCCTGCCTTCATGAAGTTCAGTTTGTCCCAGGCGATCATCGCGTCTTCGCTGCGGCACGCGGGAGGAATGCCCAGGGCCGGGGCGTCCTCAAGGGGGAATTGCCCTTGGAAAGCCAGGTTGTGGATCGTCAGCACGCTTTTGACGTCCTGGACGCCCGCTTCGCGCAACAGCAACGGCGTCAGCGCCGCGTGCCAGTCATGCGCATGCACCACGGTGGGGCGGGGCAGGCCGGGCAATCCCTGCGCGACCCGCACGGCGGCATGGCACAAGGCGGCGTAGCGCACCCCGTTATCCGCGTGTTCCTGGCCGTCGTCGTTCATGTACAGGCCGGCGCGGTCATAAAGCGCGTCGTTCTCCAGCAGCAGGAAGGACAGCTCGGAGGCGGGGCACACGCCAGCCAGCAGTCGGGCGTCGCCTCCTGGCAGGTCGTCCAGCCTGGCCACTTCACGCGCGCCCGCCAGGCGGCGCGTCACGCCGCGATACGCGGGCAGCAGGATGGTCGCGGCGATGCCGCGTTCGGACAGCGCCCGCGCCATGCCGGTGATGGCGTCCCCAAGCCCGCCTGTCTTGGCAAGGGGGAATGCTTCGGCAGCCACTATGAGTATTGTCGTCGTCGCCATGCTTGTTGCTCCGGGGAGAGTCGGAGGGCCACTGAAAAAGGGGGCCCGATTCCGTAAGCCTTTCAATGCGCAAGAGGCGTGCCCGCGTCGCCGCCACAATGGCGCGCCGCCCGGGGCCGGGGCGCCGGGTGTCGTTGTTGCTGACTTTTGTAAAACTGGGAGCGGCGCACCATTTCCCCTGGAAACGGCGCTGCCAGGCATGGCGGTTGCGGCGCGCTGGGGTTCCCGACAACCATGGCAAGGAGCGTCAACTTGAAAACCGTTTCCGATTTTGTGCTCGCCCGGTTGGGCGAATGGGGCGTGCAACGCGTGTTTGGCTATCCCGGCGACGGGATCAACGGGTTGATCGGCGCGTTCGGGAAAAACAAGGACCTGGAGTTCATCCAGACGCGCCACGAGGAAGGCGCGGCGTTCATGGCCTGCGCCCACGCCAAGTTCACCGGGCAGGTCGGCGTGTGCCTGGCGACGTCCGGCCCCGGGGCCATCCATTTGCTCAACGGCCTGTACGACGCGAAGCTGGACCATCAGCCGGTGGTGGCCATCGTGGGCCAGCAGGCGCGCAGCGCGCTAGGGGGCGACTATCAACAGGAAGTCGACCTGGTGAACTTGTTCAAGGACGTGGCGCACGACTTCGTGCACATGGTGACGTCGCCCCTGCAGGTGCGCCATATGGTGGACCGCGCCATGCGTATCGCGATGGAGCGGCGCGGCGTGACCTGCCTGATCTTTCCGAACGACGTGCAGGACCTGGAGGCCGTGGAGGCGCCGCCCCGCGAGCATGGCACGGTGCATACCGGCATCGGCCTGACGTCGCACGCCGCCGTGCCGCCGGAGGCGGCGCTGGACAATGCCGCGGCGATCCTGAACCGGGGCGAACGCGTGGCGATGCTGGTGGGCGCGGGCGCGCTCGAGGCGGGCGAAGCGGTGCAGGCGGTGGCCGACCGGTTGGGCGCGGGCGTGGCCAAAGCCCTGCTGGGCAAGGCGGTGGTGCCGGACGAACTGCCTTACGTGACGGGGGCCATCGGCCTGCTGGGCACGCAACCCAGTTGGGAAATGATGAATGAATGCGACACGTTGTTGATGGTCGGCACATCGTTTCCCTATGCCGAATTCCTGCCGAAAGAGGGGCAGGCCCGGGCCGTGCAGATCGACGTCGATGGGCGCAAGCTCAGCCTGCGCTATCCGGTCGAAGCCGGCCTGGTGGGCGATGCGCGCCTGACCTTGCAGGCGTTGCTGCCCCGGCTCGAACCGAAGGCGTCCGACCGTTGGCGCAAGGGGATCGAAAAACGCGTGGCGCGCTGGCGCGAGACGGTGGCGGCGCGCGCCATGGTCCAGGCCAATGGCATCAATCCCCAACGTCCGTTCCTGGAATTGTCGCGGCGGCTGCCGGCGCAGTGCATCGTCACCTGCGATTCCGGCACGGCCGCCAACTGGTATGCGCGCGACGTGCAATTGCGCGACGGCATGATGGGATCGGTGTCGGGCGGATTGGCCAGCATGGGTTGCGGGGTGCCATACGCGCTGGCGGCCAAATTGGCGCATCCGGGGCGGCCGGTGGTCGCGCTGGTGGGGGACGGCGCGATGCAGATGCTGGGTATCAATGAACTGATCACGATTGCGCATCGTTGGAAAGATTGGTCCAACCCGACGCTGGTGGTGCTGGTGCTGAATAACGGCGACTTGAACCTGGTGACGTGGGAACAACGCGTCATGGGCGGCGATCCGCGGTTTGGCGACTCGCAATGGCTGCCGCCGTTTTCGTATGCCGACTACGGCCGCATGCTGGGCCTTGAGGGCATCCGGGTGACCGAACCGGACGAGATCGGCCCCGCGTGGGACCGCGCGCTTGCCGCCGGCCGGCCTGCCGTGCTCGAAATGGTCACCGACCCCGAAGTGCCGCCGATGCCGCCGCATATCTCGTTGAAACAGGTCGGCGCGTACATGACCGCGCTGCGCAAAGAGGGCGCAACCACGGGCGGCGCGGCCTTGCGCGCCACGATCAAGCAGTGGTGGGCAAGTTGACCGGCCTTGCGGCACGGCGCTTGCGGAGGAGGGGATTCCTGCCACAAGAACGCGGGGCGAAAGCCCGGCAAAGGAGATAGACCATGGAAACTCAAACCAACATCGTGGGCGGCCCCAAGAGCGACCCGAGCGGCCCGGGGCCGCAGGTCATGGCGGCGGACACGCTGGAAGGCAATGATGTGTACAACTCCGCCGGCGAGGAGTTGGGATCGATCAAGGACATCATGATCGATGTGCCGCGTGGCCGCGTGGCGTATGCCGTGCTGTCGCGCGGCGGTGTGCTTGGCATCGGCGACAAGCTCTTCGCCATTCCCTGGGGCGCCTTGACGCTGGACACGGACCGCAAGTGCTTCGTCCTGAACGTCGACAAGGAAACGCTGAAGAACGCGCCGGGCTTCGATAAGGACAACTGGCCCAGCATGGCGGACGAAACGTGGGCGCGCAGCCTGCATACTTATTACAAGCAAGACATCTATTGGTAAGCCGCGGCGCCGGGCCGCACGGCCCGGCGTGCCTCAAGGCGCCGGCCGCGGATCTCCCATCCGCGCGCCGGTCACCATTTCCGTGACCCAGTTGACCAGGATCGACGTATACGCCCGCTGCGAGGATTTTTCCGTCAGGGCGTGGTCGGCGCCATCAATGATGCGGTGGGTCAACGAATGCGACCGCCGGAACGCGGAGCGGTAGCTCATGATGGTGGAATGCGGGATGAAGGTGTCGTGTTCGGCCTCCACGATCAGCACGTCGCCGGAAAATTCCGCGCAGGCTTTCAACGCGCGATTCGACTCTGGCGGCACGTAAGTGTTGCGGTAGGCGCGCAACACGTCGCGGTTCAACTGGTTCTTGGGCAGTAGCCATTCGTCGTCCCTGTATAGGGCGGGCACATGCAGCGCCAGCCAGCGCACGCGCCGCAGGCCGCTCAGCAGCGCGGCCAGGTAGCCGCCGTAGCTACTGCCCACCACCGCGACGGAACCCGAGTCCAGTGACGGGTGCGCGGCCAGGCGGTCGTAGGCCGCCATCGCATCGCGCAGATTGTCTTCGCGGGTCACTTGCAGTTGCTGTTGGCGGGTGGCGGCATGGCCGCGCAGGTCGAAGGTCAGGCACACGCACCCCAACGCCGCGATCCCCTTGGCGCGCGACAGGTCGAATTCCTGGCTGCCGCCCCAACCGTGAATGAACAGCACTCCGGGCACCTTGTCTTCCGGCGTCAGGAACGTGCCATCAAGCACCTGGCCGTCGACCGATAGCGCGATGGGATCGCTATGCGCCGCCATCGGCATCCTCCAGTACGCCGCCTGATTTGCTGATATGGCCGACGGCGGAGTCCTTCCCATGAAAGACCAGATGCTGCGGGATCGGCCGCGGCTGGTTCTCGCCGTACCGTTCGCGGGTGGCGGCGCGGACGGTGGCCAGCGAGGGCGACAACGCAAAGGCCTGCATTGCCGCCAGTTCGGCCAGGCTTGCGCCGCCCGCCCGCCAGGATTGTTCAAGAACGCCGGCGCGCGTTTGTCCCGAGGCGTCGCGTCCGAACGCGATGTCGTAATTGCGGCGCGACGCGAACAGCTCGGGGTAGGCCGTGGACACCGCGGTGTCGTAGCGGCAGGCCAGGTCTACCGCCTGGCGCTCCCTGGGGGCAAGGTCCAGGGCGCGCAAGGCGTCGAAGCCGCCCCGCGCCAGCCGCAGCTCAGAGCCGCCGTAGACCGATACGCCCCCGTTGTCAGGGGTCAGGGATTGCGTGCCGACGTACGAGATCTCCATCTTTCCGACGCGGGACCAGCCCACGCTGTAGGTGGCGACGTCTTCCAGATCTTCCTCCAGCACCAGTCCCAGCCTGCGCATGGCCATGACGGACTGGTTCGCCAGTGCCGCGTGCAACTCGGCCGCGTTGCGCACGACCACTTGGCCGCGCCCCGCCGTGCCATCGGGTGGCTTGATGCGTAGCGGCCCGCGTTTCAGCAGCCGCATGCCTGCGGTCTCCGCGTCTTGCGGCGTGAAGGCGGTGTATCCCGTCAGCACCACGTCGCGCAGTGTTTCAGCCAGGCCGGCGACCCAGGCTTTAGGCGCCTTGGAATGCGGGTCCGGCAACCCGTGGGTGATGGATTTCCCCGCGACGAAGGAATGCGGGGCAACGCCGCCATACAGATCGGCGGCGCGAGTGATGCCCAACCGCGCGGCAAGGACCAGGCCGATGATCGTCCGGTCGGGCACGTAGTAGGGCGGCGGCGCATCTCGATAGAGGCTGGGCCGGTAGCCCGGCTCGAAGCGGCGCCCCAGCAATGCGGCCAGGCGCGAGGCCAGGGCTTCCTGTGACGCGATTTCATGTTCCGACGCGTTGGCGCGGCGGGGATAGGCGACCACCAGGTCGGACTCGGATGGGGACGGGTGTTTTGTCATGGCCGCCATAGCAGCAAGCGGCGTGCCCGGCCCCGCTACAGGGAAGGTTTCCCGTGGCCTGGCACGCTTGCATTCGCATGGCGCTTGCGCCACGCAATGCGGGCCTCCATCAAGGGGAATGCGGCCAATGCCAGGCACATGGGTGCCAGCGCATAGCAGGCCCGGTACGCCAGGGCGGCGCCCAGCACCTCGGAGTACGGCAATTTGGGCGACAGCACGGCAATGAAGATCGCTTCCGTGGTGCCCAGCCCGCCCGGCACGCGCGTCAGCACCGCTGCGAAGCTGGCGCTGAGCAAAATGCCCAACACGACGGGATAGGGCGCCTTGCCTTGCAACAGCACATACGCCACGGCGCCCATGAACATCCATGACAGGCCGGCGAACAGACATTGCAACACCGCCATGCGTGCCCGCGGCAATGTGACGTGCTGCCCGATCCAGGTAACCGAACGCCGGCGCGCGCGGGCGCATGCCCACACATAGCCGGCGCCCGCGGCCAGCATGGCGGCGCCCATCAGCCGAAGCACGCCGCTACCCACATCCCAGCCCTCGGGCACGGGCATGGCGCCACTGACGAACACCGTGCCGGCCACCCAGGCATAGCCGATCCAGTTGGACGCCGCGGCGAACAGGGCGACGCGGGTGGCGACCGCCTTGCGGCATCCCAATCGGGCATACAGGCGCAGGCGCGCGCCCAGGCCCCCCACCAGCACCCCCAGGCTAAGGTTCAGCGCATAGCTCACGATCGCCACGCCCAGGACGGTCGGCATCGGCAGCTTGTGGCCGGTGTAGCGGCGGCCCAGCAAGTCCAGCACGCCATAACTCAGGTAGCCAAGCACCGTCAGGCCGCCGGCCAGCAACAGGGCGTCGCGGGGAATGCGGCGCATGGCTTGCCACACTTGCGGCCAGTCGACCGAGCGCCCGAAATAGAAGAGCAGCCCGGCCACCAGGGCAAGGATCAGCCAGGGCAGCACCTTCTTGATGCGCGGCCAGCGGTGGCGCAAGGAACGCATGAAGTTCGTTCGGAACACTCTCATGCCGCCTCGCCTTCGCCGGGAGCGGCGGGTTTGATGGTCTGAAGCTTGGGCTTGTGGGCAGGCAGCGCGCCGGCCCAGGCCGGAAAGCGCCGCAGGAAGTGAAACACCACCACGCCCACCCAGAAACGCCGCAGCACCCGCGTGGGCTTGGGGCTCATCGGCACCCGCTTGCAGTCCTGTTCGATCAGGTGGTCCAGGCTGTCGCGCAGCGCCCGGTTAAGCGACGTGTCGCGGGCCACGACGTTTGCCTCCAGGTTCAGCGCCAGGCTCAAGGGGTCAAGGTTGCTGGACCCGACGGTGCACCAGTCGTCGTCCACGCAAGCCACCTTGCCATGCAGCGGCCGTTTGCAATATTCGAAGATCTCGACGCCCGCGCTCATCAGGTAGTCATAGAGCATCGAGGCGGCCAGCCGCGCCACCAGCACGTCGGGTTCGCCTTGAAGCAGCAGGCGCACCCGCACGCCTCGGCGCGCGGCGCTGATCAGGTCGCGCAGCAGGCGATAGCCGGGGAAGAAATAGGCGTTGGCGATCAGCACGTCGTGTTTGGCCGAACGCAGGCCGGCGCGGTAATAGCGTTCGATGTCGGTGGTATGGGCCTGGTTGTCGCGCACGACCAGCCGCCCCCCGCCGTCGCCGTCGGGCACCGATGCCGCCGCCCGCCGCCGCCAACGGCGCGGCGCATTCCGTTTCAGCGCCGCCCGGGCGTAGTCGGCGATATCCGCAGCCAGCGGCCCATCCACCTGCACCGCGTAGTCCTGCTTGGCCTGCGGACCGAAGTCGGGCAGGTGGTCGGCCGAGAAATTAATGCCGCCCACCAAGGCGCATCGGCCGTCCACGGCCACGGTCTTGCGGTGCATGCGGCGGAACACGTTGGTGCGAATGCCCAGCAGCCGGGGCCGCGGGTCGAAAATGTGGAAGCGCACGCCGCTTTCCGTCATGGCGCCGATGAACTCGTCCGTCAGTTCGTCGGACCCGTACCCATCCACCAGCACGTCCACGCTGACGCCGCGCCGGGCGGCGGCGATCAGCGTCTGCTGCAGCGCCTGGCCCACCTTGTCGTCGAACAGAATGAACGTTTCGACCAGCACTTCGCGGGTGGCCGAATCGATGGCGCGGCGGACGGCGGGGAAGTAGGCCTCGCCGTTCTCCAGCAGCGTATAGCGATTGCCTTCCCGCCACCCCAGATCAACGGTCGTCATAGCGCGATCTCCGCCGAAATGGGTACGTGGTCGGACAGCCGCGACCAGACTCGGGACGCCAGCGGCACCGGCCGCCAGTCGCGCACATTGCGCACGTAGATCCTGTCCAGCCGCAGCCACGGCCATCGCGCGGGGAAGGTGCGAGCGGGCCGGCCCACGCGCGTGGTGAAGACTTCCTGCGTGCCGCAACTGGCCATCAGGCGGTCGGCGGTAAGCCGCCAATCATTGAAGTCGCCGGCAATCAGCAACGGTTCGTCGGCCGGCACGTCGCGTCCAACCAGTTCGCACAGCCGGTTCAATTGCTGCCCGCGGTGCCGTTCCCGCAGACCCAGGTGCACGCAAATCGCATGCACCGGCGCGCTTCCCGGGACGCGCAGCACGCAGTGGAGCAGGCCGCGGCCTTCGTGTCCGTCCACGCTGACGTCATGGTTCTCGTATCGGTCAATCGGGTAGCGCGACAGGATCGCGTTGCCGTGATGCCCTGCGGGATAGACGGCGTTGCGCCCGTAGGCAAAATCGGACCACAGCGTGTCGGCCAGAAATTCGTATTGCGACAGTGCCGGCCACGCGGCCGGGTGCCGTTCGGCGTGTGCCTGATGTTCGCCCAGCACCTCTTGCAGGAACACCACGTCGGGCGCGGCGCCGCGCAACGCAGCGCGCAGGTCGTGCAGCATGAAGCGCCGGTTGAAACTCGTGAATCCCTTGTGGGTGTTGACGGTAAGTACCGTTAACACCCGAGGGGAATCGTCGGTCGGGGCAGGCATGGACTCTCCGTAGGCGGAAAACCCACATCAGGCGCAATTAGCGTGCCCGGGGTGCCCCGACGCCGCTCGCGAGGGGTGATCGCCCCGATGCCGACGCCGCTGGCGGGGCGCAATGGTGCGGAAAAGCCGGTACGCCCGGCAGAATTTTCCGGTGTCTTACGAATTGCAACAAAGCGGCCACTGCCGTGTTTTTTGTTTGAAGGCCGCGCGCCACACTGATGTGCCGTTCGCCGCCGCGAACGTGGCAATCGGTAATAAAAAGCATTATCATGCCGCTTCGCCTAGAACTCACCCCATGTCATCCTCACGGTCCCGTCCACACGGCTTTCTTGCCTATTACGAAGAACTGCTCGCCGTCTGGACCCGTAAGCTGGGATGCCGCGACGCCGCCCAGGACTTGACCCATGACGCCTTCGTGAAATGCCTGGAGGCCGGTTCCGCCCATGTCGAACAGCCGCGCGCCTATCTGCACCAGGCGGCGCGCAATACGGCTATCGACAGCTTTCGCCGGGAAGGCGGGCAGGAGTGGGTGCCGCTTGATACCATAGCGGCCCATCCCAGCGCGCTGGGCGACCCTGTGGCGCAGGCGCGCACGCAGCAATTGGGGCAGGCGCTGGAAACGGCGCTGGCCGAATTGCCGCTCAAGTGCCGCCAGGTCTTCATCTGGCAGCGTCTGGAAGGCCTGACCCAGGCCGAGATCGCCGAGCGCATGGGCCTGAGCAAAAACATGGTCGAAAAGTACATGATCCGCACCGCCTTGCATCTGCGCGAACGGCTGGGGGCTTATGCGCCCAGCTAGCGATGCCGCGCGCGCCGAAGCCGCCAAATGGTTTGCCCGGACACGATCCGGGGAACTGGACGCCGCGGGCCAGGCCGAGTGGCAGGCGTGGCTGGCGGCCGATCCCCGCCATGCCTATGAATACCGCGTGCTGGAATCCATCTGGCAAGCCGCCGCCGAGGTGCCGACGGACCGTCTGCGGGCGCTGGCCGAGCCGCGCCGGCGCGCGCGGTCATCGGGCCGGCGCCAGGTGCTGGCGCTTGGCATGACGGCGCTGGCGGTGGGGGCCGGCGTGCTGTTCTGGCAGCGGCAGCAGCCGCTGGCCGTGCAGACGGCCGAATACCGCACGGCGCCGGGAGAACGGCGAGTGGTGGCGTTGCCGGACGGATCCAGTGCCGAATTGAATAGCCGTACCCATGTGAAGCTGCGGTTCAGCGCCGACGCAAGGCAGGTCGAACTGCTGGAAGGCGAGGCGCTCTTCTCGGTCGGCAAGGACGCCCGGCGTCCGTTCGTGGTGGATGCCGGCCTGGCCACCGCCACGGTGACGGGCACTCGTTTCGATGTCCGCCGGGATGCGCAGGAAGTGCGCGTCCTGGTCGAATCCGGTTCGGTCCGGGTGGCCGGGCGGCAAGATGACGCTGCCAGTGCGGTCTCGGTCACTCCGGGGCTGGGTGCCCGCGTTACCGCGTCGGGCAAGGTCGAGCCGCCGCAGACGACGCCCGTGGCGTCGGCGCTGGCCTGGCGCGCGGGGCAGATCGTCTTCAGCGACACCGATCTGGCCAGCGCGGTGCGCGAGGTGTCGCGCTACCGCGCGCAGGCGGTGGTGCTGGGCGGCGACAAAGGCGTGGCCGACCTGCGCCTGACCAGCGTGTTCCGCATCGACGACACCGACGCCTTCCTGACCGCGTTGCCGCACATCCTGCCGGTGACGGTGCGCAAGTTGCCCGACGGACGCGCTGAAGTCGTGGCCCGTTAAGGCGGCGATCCACACGCCTTGAAAAATATTTCGGTCGGGCATTCAGGTTTTTTTCCGCTTTCGCGTCTTCTCTCTTAACGCGGGGCACATCCGGCCAGGGGGCCGGAGACCGCCCGACTCAGGAGAGGATGAAGTGGATCGCAATAAGAACAAGCGCGCGCAGCCGATGGGCGGCCGGATCCGGGCCGTTAGCGCGGCGGTGCTGATCGCCTTGGGGGCGCCTGCCGCGTGGGCCGCGTCGCCGCCGGTTGCGGTGGACGTGCCGGCCCAGCCGCTGGACGGCGCGCTTAAAACGCTGGCGCAGCAGCATGGCCTGCAGATCTTCTACACCCCGCAAGCGGTGGCAGGCATCCAGGCGCCGGCCGTGTCCGGCACGATGACGCCCGACCAGGCGCTTGATGCCTTGCTGCGCGGCACGCCGCTGCGTGCCCGCCACGAAGGCAGCGCCATCATTCTTGAACCCGCCGGCGCTGCCGGCGCGGCCGCCCCGACGGTGCTCGCGCCGATCGAAGTCAGCGCCTCGCGCATGGCCAGCAACCTGGTCAGCCCGGTGCAGCAGACCATCGTGCTGGAACGCGACAGCCTGCAGGAACTGCGCACGGGGTCCGACAGCCTGGCAACGGTGCTGTCGAAGGTCGTGCCGGGCATGGCCGATTCCAGCCGCACGATGACCGACTATGGCCAGACACTGCGCGGTCGCGGCATCCTGGTGCTGGTGGACGGCATTCCGCTGAACACCAACCGCGATTCGTCGCGCAATTTGGCCAACATCGACCCGGCCATCATCGAGCGGGTCGAAGTGTTGCGCGGCAGCAGCTCGATCTACGGCGCGGGCGCCACGGGCGGGATCGTCTCGGTCACCACGCGGCCGGCAGGCGGCGAACCGGTGTCCGAAACCACGCTGACCGCCGTGTCGCCCCTGAGCCGCTTGCGCGCCGATGGCCTTGGCGGCCAATTGCAGCAGCATTTCGCGGGCAGCCAGGGCAAACTGGACTACGCGCTGGATCTGGGCGCGCGCCACAACGGCGCCTCCTACGACGCGCAGGGCCGCCGCATCGCCTCCGAGCCCAGCCAGGGCGACCTGTTCGACTCCAACATCTACAGTCTGGGCGGCAAGCTCGGCTTGCGCATCGACGACGATCAGCGCGTGCAACTGTCGGCCAGCTATTACAACGCCGACCAGGACAGCGATTACGGGTCGGACCCGTCGGTGGCCCGCCTGCCGCCGGGCACGGCGCGCGCCTTGCCGCTGGACGGCCTGGTGCTGGCCGACCAGAACCAGATCCGCAATACCCTCGTGAACCTGGAATACCAGCATCAGAACCTGTGGGGCAGCAAGCTGTCGGCCCAGGTCTATTACCGCGACTACTACACGCGCTTCACGCCGTTCGACGCCCGCGCCGTGGTGACGCGGGGCGGCAACGTGGACCAGGCCATGCAGAATTCCAAGGTGATGGGCAGCCGCCTGACGATCGACACGCCACTGGGCGATTCCGACAAGACCCGCCTGTTGTGGGGTGCGGACTTCAACCAGGAACGTAGCGACATGCCGATCGACATTTTCGATCCGACCGCCTTCGACGGCAGTGGCGGCCGCGTATTCCGCAAGACGGGCACGCTGACCTACATGCCGGAACTGACCACCCGCAGCACGGGTATCTTTGGCCAGCTGGAACATCGCATCAACGACCAATGGTCAGGGCAGGGCGGCGTGCGCTACGAATATTCGTCCGCGCGTTTCAATGATTTCGTGCCGCTGTCGCAGTCGCGGGTGCCGTCGCCGGCGACCGTGCAGGGCGGCACCGTGAACTACGACGCCTTGCTGTTCAACCTGGGCCTGAGCTACGAGCCGGTGCGCGGGCAAGAGTTCTACACGTCGTTCAGCCAGGGCTTCCAGTTGCCCGACATCGGCGTGCAGATGCGCAACGCGCGTCCGGGCTTCGACATCGGCTCGTCGGACCTGGAACCCGTCAAGACTAACAATTACGAGCTGGGCTGGCGCGGCGGCCTGGGCAACACGACGGCGTCGCTGGCCGTGTTCTACACGACCTCGAAGCTGGGCGATGTGCAGAGTTTCAACAATGGCCTGATCCTGACCCGCACCAAGGAACGCGTGTACGGCGTGGAAGCGGCCGCCGACTATCTGACGGACGACGAACGCTGGGGCGCGGGCGGCACGTTCACATGGATGAAGGGGCAGGAGCAGCCGGAGGGTGGTGAATGGCGCAACATGACGGGGTATCGCATCCCGCCGGTCAAGGTGACGGGCTACGTGCAATACCGGCCGAACGAGCGCTGGAGCAACCGCCTGCAGGCCAACTACTACGCCAGCAAGGACTACCGCCTGGATGGCGTCGCCAGCTTCGGCCGGCGCGAGGTCAATAGCTATTTCACGGTGGACGTCATGAGCCGCTACCAGTTCACCAAGAAGGACACGGTGACGGTCGGCATCGAAAACCTGTTCAACCGTGAGTACTACCCGCTGTACAGCCAACTGATGCGCAGCGGCACCAACACCAGCCGTCTTCCGGCGGCCGGCACGGTGCTGACGTTGACGTACCAGCACCGCTGGTAAGCGCTAAGGCGCGCGCGCGGCACGGCGCACACCCGAACGCTAAGGAAGCAGGTATAAAAAACGGATTCTGAATCTGCAAAAGCCGTGTTGTATTGCGGTTTGCGCGGGGTCACAATCGAATTCCATTCCAGGAGAACCTGCATCATGACGATTGCACCTCAGCCTTTGGACGCGCGCGTCGTTCAGGCCTTGTCCGGCATCACCACCGCCACCTTGACCACCGTGCTGCTCAAGAAAGGGCTGCGCAACGTGTGGCTGCGCGGGGCGCGGCCGCTGGCGCCGGGTGCCAGGCGGATCGTGGGGCGCGCGTTCACGCTGCGCTTCGTGCCGGCCCGCGAGGATCTGGCCACGCCGGCCTCGTGGGCGTCGCCCATTTCAACGCGGGCCGCGATTGAAGACATGCCCGAAGGCTGCATCGCCGTGGTCGACGCGATGGGCGTGACGGATGCCGGCATCTTCGGCGACATTCTCTGCGCGCGGATGCACAAGCGCGGCGTGGCCGCGCTGGTGACGGACGGCGTAGTCCGTGACCTGGAAGGCGTCGAGGGCACCGGCCTGCCGGTGTGGTGCAGCGGGGCGGCGGCGCCGCCGTCGGTTGCCGGGCTGACCTTCGTGGGCTGGCAGGAACCTGTCGGTTGCGGCGGCGTCGCGGTATTTCCGAATGATGTGATCGTGCTGGACCGCGACGGCGCGGTGCTGATCCCGGCCGCCATATTGGACGAAGTCGTGGACATCGCCATCGAGCAGGAACGGCTGGAAGGCTGGATCATGCAGCAGGTCGAGGCAGGGGAAAAGTTGCCCGGGCTGTATCCGCCGAATCAGGAAAACCAGGCCCGGTATCAGGCCTGGCGTGCCAAGCAGGGCGCAATGCCCAATTAGTAGGAGTTGCCGCCGCGGATATTGCCCGCGACGCCGCCCGCCACGCCGCCGATGGCGGCTCCCGTCCAGGCGCTGCCGCCAGCGATGGCGGCAATGCCCGCGCCCGCCGCGGCGCCAATGGCCGCGCCCGACACGGTGCCTTGCTGCTTCGGCGACATGTTCGTGCAGGCAGCAAGCGTCCCGATCGCGACGCTGATGACAATCGATCGAATAAGCTTCATGACGGCTCCTTCAAGGCTTGCGCTTGGCGCCGGGGACGACGATCTCGAACCACAGGGTCTCGATCACGGGGCGGTCCAGCTTGGTGGGGTTCGCGGCGTACCAACGGTCCAGGCCGTCGCGCACCGAATCCAGCGTGTGGGATTGCAGGCCGGCCGTGAACCGGGGAACCAGCGTCTGGGTGTCGTTCAGCTTGCGCCGTTCCTGGTAGGCGCGTTCGACTTGCAGCAGGTTGGCGATTCCCAGCAGGTAGGCTTTCTTATGGCTGGCGTCTGATTCCGTCCATTGCTTGCCGGTAATGATGGGCGCTGGGTCGGCGGTCTGGGCGACGCCTGGCGGGGTGAACAGCAGAGACAGCGCAAGGGCTGCCGGGCCTAACAGGTGTTTCACTTTCATCGCAACGCTCCTCGCGGGCTTAAAAGATAAAAAACGACCTTTCGACGCCGCGTTGGACGGGCAGGGTGCCCGGGCCAAAACGGGTCTGCTCAATTTATGCCCGAAAGAAGGCATCCGCAAGCAGAATGCGTTGGCCGTCGGCCGCAAGGCGGCGGGTAGAATTCCAGCTTCGCGCCGGAATCCGCCGGCGTGCTGGATTGGGCCCATGCGCACCGGACTTTCCTGTCGCTCCCCTCGTACCGCGTTCGCCGCCGATATCGGGCGGCTGTTGCTCCTGCTGTTGCTGGTGGTGCGGGCCTGGGTGCCGGTTGGCTATATGCCGGATATCGACGCGCTCCGGCAAGGCCGGCTGGCGCTGGGGTTTTGCGCGGCAGGCGGCGGCTTGCCGCCGGTGCTGCGGGCGCCGGCCGCCCAGATGGACGCGCACCACGGCCACCACGGGGATCATGGCGGCGGCGCGCCCGGCGACCATGGCGCGGCCGGACAGGAATGCCCGTTTGGCCTGAGCGCGCATCAGGTGCTGGATGTGCCGCCGATGATGGCGGTGGCGCCGGTGCTGTTGCGCTGGCTCGCGCAGACGCCTGCGCAGGTTGATAGTCCGCGTCCGGCCATGCCGGCCGCCGGCCCGCCACTGGGATCGCGCGCCCCGCCTTCGATACTCGAATGACCCCTGTCGACGTGCGCGCATCGCGCGCATGAAGGCCGCCCGCATTGGGCGGCGTCGTTCGTATTCGGAGGACCCCATGTCCACGCAAACGCTGGATTCCCGCACCGCGCCCGGGCGTGAACGGACCGCGGGCCGCAGCGCCTTGATGGCGCTGATCACCCGCCTGCATTTCTATATCGGGCTGTTCGTCGGCCCCTTCATCCTGGTGGCGGCCATTACCGGCACGCTATTCGTGCTGACCCCCCAGATCGAAAACCTGCTGTATGCCGATCAATTGCGCACCGCGTCGACAGGACCGGCCCAATCCCTGGCCAGCCAGGTCCAGGCGGCGCAGGCGCGTATCGGCCCAGGGCCACGCCTGTTCGCGGTGCGCCCGGCGCCCGGTCCGGGCGACACCACGCGCGTCATGTTCACGCAGCCCGGCCTGGGCGATTCTGAAAGCCGCGCCTTGTTCGTCGATCCCGCCACGCTGGAGATCAAGGGCGACCTGATCGTCTACGGCACCAGCGGCACGCTGCCATTTCGCACGGCGCTGGACTATCTGCACCGCAACCTGATGCTGGGCGAAGTGGGCCGCAACTATAGCGAGCTGGCCGCGTCATGGATGTGGCTTGCCACGCTGGGCGGGCTGGCGATGTGGTGGGCGGGACGCCGCCGCCATGCGGCCGGGGCGGCACGCAGTCCGCGGCTGCGCACGCGACGCTGGCATGTGTTGCTGGGGTTGTGGCTGGCGGTCGGCCTGCTGTTCCTGTCCGCGACGGGGCTGACCTGGTCGAACTGGGCGGGCGGGCGCGTGGACCAGCTGCGCGCGCAACTCGGCTGGATCACACCGTCAATTTCGTCGAAGCTGCCCGCCGCCGGGGCGCTGCCCGGGCAGGGCGCAGGCGAGGGCGAACACGCGCATCATCACGGCTCAATGGCGGGCATGGCCGGCATGGCCATGGCGCCTTCGTCCGCCGCGGTGGGCGATATCGACCGCATCCGGCAGACCGCCCGGGCGGGCGGCATCGACAGCGACGCCTTGGAGATTCGTCCACCGCGTGCGGCGGATCAGGCCTGGACGGTGCGGGAGGTGGACCGGTCGTGGCCCACGCAGGTCGACACCATCGCCATCGACCCGGCCACCTACGCCATCACCAGCCGCGCCGATTTCGCCACCTTCCCGTTGATCGCCAAGTTGATCCGCTGGGGCGTGGACATGCACATGGGCATTCTCTTCGGCTGGCCCAACCAATTGCTGATGGCGGCCATCGGCGTGGCGCTGACCACGATGATTGTTCTGGGTTACCGCATGTGGTGGCTGCGCCGCCCGGTGTCGGGCGCATCCGGTCAAACGCTGACGCAAGCGTGGCGTGAGCTGTCGTGGCCGGGGCGGCTTGGGGTGGCGGTCGTGGCGTTGGCGCTGGGGTGGTGCCTGCCGGCAATGGGGGCGAGCCTGCTGGCGTTCCTGGTGGTGGACGCGCTGCGGTCGTGGCGGGCTCAGCCGCCCAAGGCGCTGACGCGGCGCGCATAGCTTGCCAGCACGATGCGCTCGGACTGCGCCAGGTAGTCCTTGAGCGCATCGGCGGCCTTCTGGAATTCGCCGGCCTCGACCCATTCCAGAATCCGCGCATTCATTTCGGCATAGGGCGCATGCAGGAATTCGGGGTCCTGCAGCAGGCCGAACACCAGCCGCAGTTCGGCCAGCAATAGCGAAAACATGGCGTTGAGCCGTTCGCTGTCGGCCAGTTCCACGATGGCCATATGGAAGGCCATGTTGGCCGTGCCCACGCCCGGCCAGTCGTGGCTGAGCCGGCAGGCGACCGCATCGTCCACCGCCTGGCGCATGCGTTGGTGCGCCGGGTGATGCGGGTACGCCTGCGCGAGCGCCTGGCATTCGATCATGCGCCGCACGCGATACAAGTCGATGATGGAGGCCATGCTGGGCACCGCCACGGCAACGCCACGGTTGGGTGAATGGGTCAGCAGGCCTTCCTTGGTCAGGTTGCGAAAGGCTTCACGCAGCGTATTGCGCGATACGTCGAGGCTTTGCGTCAGGGTCGCTTCCGACAGGCGCTGGCCGGGCGCGAATTCGCCGTTGATCAACCGGCGGCGGATCTGTTCGGTGACTTTGTCGGTCAGGGTCTGGTGCGCGTGGGGATCGGTCATTGACGGGAAATCTGCATAGGCGGGATGGCCTTTCCGTATGAGTGTATCTGAGCCCCCACCAGATTGCCCCTCACATCCGCCTGTTTTGTGCAGACCGGGTGGAAATACTGATAGGCAATGGACTGTCGTTTGATCTACTATTTATAGATATTGTAGAACAATCCTGTAACAGAAGCCCTGCATCCGGCTCTGACGGTCAATAGAGAAGCAAGCGATGGTTAGCATAGATCTGAACAGCGACCTGGGCGAAAGCCTGGGCGCGTGGACCATGGGCGACGATGCCGCGATGCTGCGGCTGGTGTCCAGCGCAAACGTGGCCTGCGGCTTTCATGCCGGCGACCCGGCCGGCATCCTTGCCACGCTGAAGGGCGCGGCGGCCAACGGCGTGGCGGTGGGCGCGCACGTGTCCTACCCGGACCTGACCGGGTTCGGACGCCGCAACATGGATGTCGCCAGCGCCGACCTGGTCGCCGACGTTATCTATCAGATTGGCGCGCTGAAAGGCCTGGCCGCCGCGGCCGGCACGCAGGTCAGCTACGTCAAACCGCACGGCGCGCTCTACAACACCATTGCGCACGATGCGCGCCAGGCCAACGACGTCATCACGGCGATGCTTGCGGTGGACCCGTCGCTGGCGTTGGTCGGGCTGGCCGGTTCGCCATTGCTGGCGCTGGCGCGCGAGCGCGGCTTGCGGGTCGTGGCCGAGGCGTTCGCCGACCGGGCCTATACGCCGCAAGGCACGCTGGTGTCGCGCCGGGAAAAAGGCGCGGTGCTGAATGATCCCGAGGTGGTGGCGCAGCGCATGCTGCGCCTGGTGGAAGACGGCCTGGTTGAAGCCATCGACGGTTCGCTGACGCGCGTCGAGGCGGACTCCATCTGCGTGCATGGCGACAGTCCGGGCGCGGTGGGCATGGCGCGCGAAGTGCGCCGCCGCCTGGAGCAGGCTGGCGTTACCATTCGCTCGTTTGCCGCCTAGGAGGCCTCGTGCGCTTTTTGCCCGTGAATACCGATGCCTTGCTCGTTGAACTGGACGATCTTGAGCAGACCCTGGCGCTGTTTGATGCGCTGCAGGCCAGGCCCATCGCTGGCGTGACCGAGCTGGTGCCGGCGGCGCGTACCGTGCTGGTGGTGTTCCGGCCCGACACCGTGACGCGCGAGGCGCTGATCGCCGATATCGGCGCCCGCGATACCTCGAACCGTGTCGCGCGCGAAGGCAAACTGATCGACATTCCCGTGCATTACAACGGCGAAGACCTGGATGAAGTCGCGGCGCTGCTTGGCATCACGCGCCAGGAAGTGGTGCGCCGGCACACCGGCGGCACCTACAGCGTCGCTTTCACCGGGTTCGCGCCCGGATTTGCCTACCTCAGCGGCGGTGACCCCAGCCTGGATGTGCCCCGTCGCAAGACGCCCCGCACCCGCATTCCCGCAGGCGCGGTGGCGCTGGCCGGTACGTTCAGCGGCGTCTATCCGCAAGCCAGCCCGGGCGGATGGCAGATCCTGGGCGTAACGCCGGTGGCCATGTGGGATCTGTCCCGCGACACGCCGGCGTTGCTCCAGCCCGGCTATCGCGTCCGCTTCATCGACGCCGGCCCCGCGGCCGCTTCGACGGCTGCGCCTTCAGCCGCCGCGCGCGCCACGCCTGCCGGGTTCCGGCCGATCGACGACGCCAGCGCATCGCTTGAAGTGGTGGCGCCCGGCCTGCAAGCCGTCTTCCAGGATTTGGGCCGGCCCGGGCAGGCACGCCAGGGCGTGGCGGCGTCGGGCGCGATGGACCGGGGCGCGCTTCGCGCCGCCAACCGGCTGGTCGGTAACCCGCCGGGCCAGGCCTGCATCGAAATCGTGTACGGCGGCTTCCAGGTCCGCGCCCGTGGCGCGTGCGTCGCGGCGGTGACGGGCGCCCAAGGCGAGCTTGCGCTACGAGACGCCACGGGAGCCAGTTGGACCGTGCCCAGCCACGAGGCCATCGCCTTGAACGATGGCGACACGCTGACGCTGGGACAGCCCGTGGCGGGAATCCGCTATTACCTGGCCGTGCGCGGCGGCTTCGACGTGGCGCCCGTGTTGGGCAGCTGCTCGACCGATACGCTTGCGCACGTCGGGCCCGACGCCTTGGCCGCGGGCGACCGCATCGGGATCCTGCCCGTGGGGCAGGGCGCCATCGTCGGCGCGCCGGAACTGCCGGCGGCCGACCTGCCTGCGGAAGACACCGAGGTCGTATTGGACGTCGTCCTGGGGCCGCGCACCGACTGGTGCGACGCCGATGCCGTGGCGCTGCTGGCCCATCAAGCCTGGACCGTCACCCCCCAGTCCAACCGCGTGGGCATCCGCTTGAACGGTGAACGCCCGCTGCAACGCGCCAACCACGCCGAACTGCCCAGCGAGGGCACGCGCAAAGGTTCAATCCAGGTGCCGGCCAGCGGCCAGCCCGTGCTGTTCCTGGCCGACCACCCGTTGACGGGCGGCTACCCGGTGATCGGTTCCGTAGCCCCTTGGCACCTGGACCGCGCGGCCCAGATTCCCATCGGCGCGCGCGTGCGCTTCAATCCCATTTCTGAATTTGTCCCGGTCGACGTCCCCGCGGCACCGGTCGCAACGCCATAACCTGAATATGCCAGCCATGAAGAAAGTCCTGATTGCCAACCGTGGCGAAATCGCGGTGCGCATCATCCGCGCCTGCGCCGACTACGGCGTGAAATCCGTGGCGGTCTACGCCGACGCCGATTTCGACGCGCTGCACACGCGCATGGCCGACGAAGCATTTGGCCTGGAGGGCGACCGCCCGGCCGACACCTATCTCAACATCGAAAAGCTGTTGGCCGTGGCGCACCGCAGCGGCGCCGATGCCGTGCATCCCGGCTACGGATTCCTGTCTGAAAGTGCAGTGTTCGCGCGTGCCGTGATCGACGCGGGCCTGAGCTGGATCGGGCCGTCGCCCGACACCATCGAACGGCTGGGCGACAAGGTCCAGGCCCGCAAGATCGCGCTGGCCGTCGGTGCACCGCTGGTGGCCGGCACGCCAGGCCCGGTCAACGGCGCTGAAGAGGTATTGGCCTTCGCGCAGGAACACGGCCTGCCCATCGCGATCAAGGCGGCGTTTGGCGGCGGCGGTCGCGGCCTGAAAGTCGTCTGGCGCATGGAGGACGTGGCCGATCTGTACGAGTCGGCCGTGCGCGAAGCGGTCACGGCCTTCGGGCGCGGCGAATGCTATGTAGAGCAGTTCCTGGACCATCCTCGCCATGTCGAAGCGCAGGTGCTGGCCGACACGCATGGCAAGGTGGTCGTGCTGGGCACCCGGGACTGCTCCTTGCAACGCCGCAACCAAAAGCTTGTGGAAGAGGCCCCGGCGCCGTTCCTCAGCGACGACCAGCGCCAGCGCATCCACGCGTCGGCGCGCGACATTTGCGCCCACGCGGGCTACGTCGGCGCGGGCACGGTCGAATTCCTGCTTAGCGCGTCGGGCGCCATCTCGTTCCTGGAGGTGAACACCCGCCTTCAGGTGGAGCATCCCGTCACCGAGGAAACCTGCGGCCTGGACCTGGTGGTCGAGCAACTGCGCATCGCCGACGGTCTGCCGCTGGCCATCGATGCGGCCCCCGCGCCACGCGGCCATGCCATCGAGTTCCGCATCAACGCCGAAGACGTGGGCCGCGGCTTTCTGCCGTCACCGGGCCGCATCGCGGCGTTCGCCGCGCCGTCCGGGCCGGGCGTGCGCGTCGACAGCGGCGTGGAATCCGGCTCCACCATTCCGGGCACGTTCGATTCACTAGTGGCCAAGCTGATCGTCACCGGCGCCACCCGGGCACAGGCGATCGCACGGGCCCGCCGTGCACTGGCTGAATTCCGTATCGAAGGCGTGGCCTCGGTGCTGCCGTTTCACCGGGCCGTGCTGGACCATGCCGATTTCATCGGCGACGGTGAAGGCTTCAAGGTGCATACCCGCTGGATCGAGACCGACTTCGCGAATGACCTGGAGGCCGCTGTGCGCCCGGCGCCGTTGGGTCATGCAAGCCTGCACCGCACCGCCGTCGAGATCGATGGCCGCCGCGTGTCGCTGGGTCTGCCCGCCGAGTTGCTGCGCGGCCTGCAATCTGCAGGCGCGGCGGCAGGCCCCGCGACGGCCGGCATGGCTGGCGCGTCGGCCCCGGCCAGCGCCCACAGCGTGGCGGCGCCCATCGCAGGCACCCTCCAGTCGTGGAACGCCGAAGACGGCGCCACCGTCAAGCAAGGCGACCTGATCGCCACGATGGAAGCCATGAAGATGGAAATGCAGGTGCTGGCGCATCGCGATGGCGTGCTCAAGCACCAGGCGGCCGCAGGCAAGGCGGTGGCGGCAGGGGCCGAGATCGCGCGTATCGACTAGGGCCGGTTGGTGCCAGTGGCGGGTGCCGCGAGTGACCGTGTCGCGCAGGGACTTGCAACGCAAGCTGACAGCGACAGCCGCTCGCCAAGGAGGCCGGACCGTCGCGCCGCCGCCATTTGATAAGGCTGCTTACGTCCGGTTGCCAGCCTGGGCGGCCAGGTGCAGGTAATGTCTGCGTAGTTCTCTCGTGCCGCGCAGCAATACGGTGTGCATGGGGTTCGAAAATCCGGAGATAAAAGGCACCCATGCATTCCTCGTCGTCGTGCAAGACCGGCACCCGTCACAGCCATCCTTCGTCGTGGCGGATGAGCTGGCTGCAAGAGCGCAAGCAGTTCGTCAAAGCCCTGTTGTCCAACCCGTCTGCCATCGGCGCCGTGTCACCGTCCGGCCCCGCCCTGGCCGCCGCCATTACCGCGGCGGTGCCCGCCATGGCGGGAAAAGTCCTGGAATTGGGCTGCGGCACGGGCGTGTTCACCCGCGAACTGCTGCGCAAGGGCGTCCATCCTTCCCGCCTGGTCCTGGTCGAACAGGACTCGGGCATGAGTTCAAGCTTGAAGACGCAGTTTCCCGAAGCCGCCGTGCTGCAGGTGTCGGCGCAAGACCTGTCCAGGCATCTGCATCCCGAGCTCGATGGGATCGACGCCGCCATCTGTGGCTTGCCGCTGCGCAACATGAGCGGGGCGCACCATCATCAATTGCTGACGGCGGTTTTCGAGGCCATGCGGCCCGGGGCGGCCATGCACTTTTTCACCTATGGCGTGCGGTGCCCGATATCAAAAAACGTGCTGGACGCCTGCGGGCTGTCGGCTCGCCGGGAACGCTTCGTGCCGCTGAACCTGCCGCCAGCGTCCGTGTACAGCCTGAACCGGCTGTAGCCTGGAGTGGGGCGTCCTCTTGTCGCGGCTCGTTGCCTTCGGTGCGGGCCGTGGTCGGCATTCCTGTGCCGCGCTCCCAGAAAATCGATGGGGCGTAACGATTCTGAGGTATACCGATTAAAGACGAGTTTTAGCCTTGTAGCGATTTATCTGCCGGTGATAATCTCTGTCGGCCGTTATCCGAAAAGCGAAATCATGCAGGGGTTTTGCCGTGTCCTTTCAGTCGGTCTACATGACGCAGGTCTATTCGGGTTTCGAGCCGTCGCAGGCATTCGATGTGGTCTACGGCGGCCGCTTCGAACATCGCCTGCTTTCGTCCCGGCAAACCGTGCTGCAACATCAACGGCTGATCCTCGGCGACATTCGCCTGGAAACCGGGTGTTATGACTTTCCCGTGATTGCGCAAGGGTGCATGCCGGAAGACGGCATTTGCATCGGATTCATGGCGGTCGGGGGCGACCGAACGAAAGTCAACACAACGTCGCTCGGCGCGGATGAAATACAGATTTATCCCGCAAGCCTGGAACTTCTTTATCACGCATTCGGCCCCTCGCGGTGGGTGAATTTCTTTGTTCCGGAAGCGGTGCTTCAATTGCAGGCCACGCGCAGGCTGGGGTTTACGCTGGCGCTGCCGACGCAGTCAGCGCAATCGCTGCACCTGACGGCGGGTGGCCGCCACGCATTGACGTGCCTGGCCGACGACGCGTTCGATGTGGCCAGGCGGGTGCAACCCGGGGGCGGACTGGCCCCCGAACTGGCCGCGGTGATCCGCGAGTCGCTCCTGAACGGCTATATCGACGCGTTAGGCAGCGCGACACCGTCGCGTGAGGCCGCGCGCTCCGTCGTCGAACGGCGTCATCACCACTTGATTTCCGCCTGCGAGCGCTTGGTCCTGTCGGGCGAAGACGCCGATGTCGCGATGACCGAGATTGCGCGGCGCAGCGGCTACAGCCTGCGTTCGTTGGAATTGATTTTCCGGCGCAGCGTGGGCATGACACCGGGACGCTGGTTCATGACTGCCCGGTTGAATGGTGCGTTGCGAGACCTGCTTACGGACGGCCAGAGTAGCGTGTCCGAGGTTGCCACGAAGTGGGGGTTTCGGCACATGTCTCGGTTTGCCCAGTATTTCAGGCAGGCATTCGGCGAATCGCCACGCGAGACGCTGCGGCGCGTTCGTAGCTAACAATAACAAATTGCCTCCCAAAGATTTCGCTTTTCGGATATCGCCAAATAACGCGACCCGGTATTTTTTTCGCACGCACCGAACGGCTGAAAGGTGGGTCCATGGAGGAAAATTATCGGCAGGTCAAAGCGCGCATACGCACGCTGGAGGCCGAGGCAGAACGCCTGCGTCGCCAGGAGTTGCAAATTATTCTTGTCGACATGCGGCGCAAGATAAAAGAGTATGGAATAAAGCCAGACCATTTGTTTGGCCCCGATCTTTCCGACCTGGTGCGCTATCGCCACCCGGATACCGGCCAGACGTGGAACGGCATCGGCCGTCCGCCAAACTGGGTCAGGGGTAAGGATCGCCACGCTTTCAGCGTGGATTGACTGCCCAGGCGGGCAACGTGTGTGTTGAAGGTCTCCGTCGGCATTCGCCGAATGCATTTCCGATTCAGCGTGACAAGCAATTCGTGATACCCATGCGCCAGCGTAACGGCGCACCGTTTCGTTTCCATAGCAGTACGGAGGGGCACGTGAAGCAACAACTGAAAGTTGGATTGACGATAGCCGGCGTCCTTCTTGGCGCCAGCGCGCTGGGGGCCTATGTCGCGGGCGTCAGCCTGACGCCCAAGCCTGCGGCGGTGGTGGCCACGCTTGGCGACGGCAAGCAGGGGCCGGCCGGCATGGCCTGGATTCCTCCTGCGGAATTCCTCATGGGCAATAACCACAAACTCTCGCAGCCGAACGAACTGCCCCCGCATAGCGTGCGGGTAAGCGGCTTCTGGATGGACACCCACGATGTCACGAACGCCGAGTTCCGCCGTTTTGTCGAGGCGACGGGCTATGTGACGACGGCCGAGCAAAAGCCCAAGTGGGAAGACCTGAAGGTCCAGTTGCCGCCGGGCACGCCGCGTCCGGATGACCGCCTGCTTGTGCCCGGCGCCATGGTCTTTGTGGGGTCCGAGTCCGAAGTGTCGTTGCGCGACTACACCCGCTGGTGGCGGTTCGTGCCCGGCGCAAGTTGGCGTAAACCGCAAGGCCCGGGCAGCAGCATCGACGGCAAGGACGACCATCCGGTCGTGCAAGTGTCGTACGAGGATGCGCAGGCGTATGCCAAGTGGGCGGGCAAGCGCCTGCCCACGGAAGCGGAATGGGAGTTTGCCGCGCGCGGTGGCCTGGAGCAGGCGACCTACGCCTGGGGCAACGAGCTCAGTCCCGATGGCAAACCCATGGCCAACATCTGGGACACGCAGCAACAGCAGCCGTTCCCGGTGGTCAAGGACGAGAAGATTCAAGTCGGCACGACCCCGGTGGGTTCGTTCCCTCCCAATGCGTACGGCCTCTATGACATGGCGGGGAACGTGTGGCAATGGACGGCCGACTGGTATCGCGCCGATGCATTCCGCATTCAGGCCCAGTACCGTCAGCCGCCGCAAGATCCCGCCGGGCCGGCAGACAGCTTCGATCCCGACGATGGAAACGTGCCGGCTTCCGCGCCCAAGCGCGTCACGCGCGGCGGCTCGTTCCTGTGCAGCGATACGTACTGCATCAGCTACCGGGCCAGCGCGCGCCGGGGCACCGACCCGTTGAACGGAATGTCGCACCTGGGCTTTCGCACGGTGATGACGCCCGAGCAATGGAAGCAGGCGCAAAGCCGCCCGGGACGCGTCGCCAGCCGTTGATCGCTCGCCGGGAGCCCCGGCGAGATCTACCCGTTTTGCATCAGACGAAAGGGATAAGCATGGCGCAGCGCGATGGAATTCTGGCGTTGGAAGCGGCGATTTCCGAGCAGGTCTTGGGGCAGGCACCGGTCATACGCCACATGCTGATCGCGTTGGTGGCGGACGGCCATGTGCTGCTTGAGAGCCTGCCCGGGCTGGCCAAGACGCGCATGGTCAAGGCCCTGGCCGCGCACCTTGCGGCGGATATGAGCCGCATCCAGTTCACGCCGGATCTGCTGCCGTCGGACATCACGGGCGCCGATGTGCTGCAGCAGGATGCCGAAGGGCACAACCGCATCGCGTTCCAGGCCGGGCCGCTGTTCGGCAACCTGATCCTGGCCGACGAAATCAACCGCGCGCCGGCAAAGGTGCAATCCGCGCTGCTGGAAGCCATGGAAGAAAGGCAGATCACCGTCGGTGGCAACACGCGGAAGATGCCTGCGCTGTTCATGGTGCTGGCCACGCAGAACCCGATCGAACAAGAAGGCACGTATCCCTTGCCCGAGGCGCAGATGGATCGCTTCCTGATGAAGATCAAGCTGGACTACCCCGGCGCCGAGGACGAAATGGCGATGCTGGCGCTGCTGAGGGGCACGCCAGGGGACGCTGCCACGAGCGATCGCCACGAAACTGCCCAGATGTCGCAGGAAACCTTGTTCGCCTGCCGCGCCGAAGCGGCGGCCGTACATGTGGCGCCCGCGGTGGATCGCTATACGGTAGACCTCGTGAACGCCACGCGCCGCCCCGCCGACTACGACGCGGATCTGGGCCGATGGATCCAGGTCGGCGCCAGCCCGCGTGGCGCCATCGCACTGGACCGCGCGGCTCGGGTGCATGCCTGGCTGGAAAACGCCGACTTCAGCTCGCCGGACGACGTGCGCGCGGTGGCTCACGCGGTGCTGCGCCATCGCTTGCACCTTTCGTACGACGCGGTTGCGGACGGGATTACGGCCGATCAGGTCATCGACCGGGTCTTGGACGTTGTCGCCGTGCCGGCATAGAGATCGCCATGAACCGCATGCCGCACCCCGTTCATCCACCGCTGTCCGAGCTGATCGCGTTGGAGGCGGCCGCCAGCGGCTTGTCGTTCCTGGCGAACCAGCCGCTCAGCAGTGTGCTTGCCGGGCCGCACGGATCGCGTTTGCGGGGGCGGGGGCTGGATTTTGCCGAACTTCGCCGCTACGTGGCAGGCGATGACCTGCGCCGTCTGGATCTGCGCGCGTCCCTGCGCTACGGCAAACCGTTCGTGCGTTCGTACACCGAGGAACGGGACCGCCCGGCGATGATCGTGGTCGATCAACGCATGAGCATGTACTTCGGATCGGTGCGCGCGTTCAAGTGCGCGGTGGCGGCGCGGCTTGCGGCGATTGCAGCCTGGATCGCCTATCGAGGAGGGGACCGTGTCGGTGGCCTGGTATTCGACGACGCCGGGGTGAAGGCGTTCAAGCCGTTGCGCAGCCGCGACCGGGTCCGCGCCTTGCTGGCTGAAGTTGCTCGCGCGAACGCCAACTTGCGCGCGGCGCAGCCGGATGCGCCTGCCGCGCAGGGGCTGAACCGCGCATTGCGCGGCGCCTTGTTGAACGCGCCGCACGATTGCCTGGTCTGCGTCATCAGCGATTTCGCCGGCGCGGACGAGGAAACGTTGCGCACGCTGCGTCTTCTGGCCGCCCACAACGATGTGCTGGCCATGCTGGTGTTCGATCCGATGGCGCAACAATTGCCCCGCAACGGCAGACTGGTCGTCACGCAAGGCGAGCTGCAGCTGGAAGTTGCGGTGGGCAGGCAGCGAGAACGCGAACCGCTTGCGCATTTCTTCAGCGAGCGCCTGCGTCAAGTCGCGGAACTGCTGCGGCGCAGCCACGTACCGTCGCTGTCCATCGATACGGCGGAAGACGAACTGGCCCAGCTGCGCCGTGAACTCGGCAAACCGGCGACGGCGTTGGCTGCGCCCACGCGACAAGAGGCGTTGGGATGAGCGACGCGCTGCCAGGATTGGACGCGTTGCGCGAGCTACCGCTGCCGGCAGCGGTCTCGTACTGGCCCCAGACTTGGGGCTGGGCCGTGCTGGCCGTCGTGTTGGGGGGTGGCGGCGCATGGGCCGCAGCGACCATTTGGCGCCGCCGCCGACGCAATCTCTACCGCCGGCAGGCGTTGAAGGCGTTACAGCAACTGGCGCGAGAGGCCGAACGCGATCCCTTGGCGGCGCGCGGCCTGCCGGCGCTGCTGAAGCGAACGGCGCTGGCGGCCCAGGCGTCCGGCGGGCACGCCGGCGTGGCATCGCTGAGCGGCCAGTCGTGGCTGGACTACCTGGAGCGCGACGTGCCGCAGGGCTTCCCGAAAGAGGCGCCTGCGTTGATGCGATTGCTGGCATATGCCCCGGACGAGGCGGTGCGTGAACTGGATAGCGCCACCCTTACGCAATTGATCCGGGCAAGCCGCGACTGGATGGTGAAGCACCATGTGGCGGCTTGAATATCCCTGGTTGCTTGCCGCCGCGCCCCTGGCGCTGGCCGCGTATCGCTGGCTGCCCGCCTATGTGCAGCAGCGCAACGCGCTGCGCGTGCCGTTCTTCGATTCCGTCGCCGCGATCACGGGGCAGTCCCCATCGCGGCCCGGCGTGCGGGCCAGCCCTGGCCAGCTGTGGCTGAACGTCGTGGTGTGGCTGTTGTTGGTGCTGGCGCTGGCGCGGCCGCAGTGGGTCGAACCGCCGCTGACGCACACCGAAGCGGTCCGCGATGTCTTGCTGGCCGTGGACATTTCCCAGTCGATGGATACCGCTGATTTCCGGAACGCCGACGGGCGGCCCGAGTCAAGGTGGAAGGCCGTCAAGGCCGTGGTGGCGGACTTTATCGCCAAGCGGGCGGACGACAGGCTGGGGCTGATCGTGTTTGGCACCAGTGCGTATCCGCAGGCGCCGCTGACGGGCGACCATGTCGCGCTGAGCTTATTGCTGGACCGGACGGCCGTGGGCATGGCGGGCCCCAACACGGCCATTGGCGACGCCATCGGCCTGGGCATACGGATGCTGGATGTCGCGAAAGAGCGGGACAAGGTATTGATTCTGCTGACCGATGGCAACGACACCGGAAGCGCCGTGCCGCCTGCGCGCGCCGCTGCGCTGGCGGCCCAGCACCACATCATCGTGCATACCATCGGCATTGGCGATCCGGCGGCAAGCGGCGAAGACCGGGTCGACTTCGGCGTGCTGGAAGGAATCGCCCGCGCAACGAATGGCCAGTTCTTCAAGGCCGAAGACCTGGCCAGCCTGCAATCGGTGTATGACACGCTGGACCGCATCACGCCGCAGGAGGTCAAGACGTTGCGGCATCAACCCAAGCGCGATTATTTCTGGTTGCCGCTTGGGCTGGCCCTGTGCCTGCTGGCCGCCTGGCACGGCGGGGCCGCCATGTCGGCGTGGCGATCCCGGCGTGCGCCGGGCCCACGGAAAGGGCGGACGGAAGAGGGGGATGCATGGACCTCGACCTAAGCGCCTTCCACTTCCTGCGCCCCTGGTGGTTGCTGGGCCTGCTGGGCGCGGCTCTGGCCTGGTGGGCGCGGCGCGGCGAAGGAGACGCCGTGGGGCGCGCCAGCCGGATTTCACCCGTGCTGTTGCCCTATCTGATCGTGCGTTCTCCCGGCAGCCGCGGACCGCGCCCGATCGACGTGTTGGCGCTGATCCTGGCCATCGGGTCCGTCGCCGCCGCAGGCCCGGCGTGGCATCGCGACCAGCCCGAATTTCTGGACAATGTGGCGCCGCTGATCGTGGCTGTTGCCTTGGGACCGTCCATGGACGGCGCCGATGTTCCGCCCACGCGTCTGGAAGCGGCGAAGCACCTGGTGCGCGACCTGGCGGCGCGTCGCGCCGGCGCCAAGACGGGCCTGATCGCCTACGCGGGCAGTAGCCACCTGGTGCTGCCGCCCACCGACGACGCCAATTTGCTGGACCTGTTCACCCAGGCGTTGGCGTCCGATCTGATCGGCCCGCAAGGACGCGACGCGGCAGGCACCATCGCATTGGCCGCGCAGGTGTTGGCGGCAGAACGCGCCGGCGGCACATTGCTGCTGCTGACCGATGGCGCCGATGCCGGCAGCCTGGACGCGGTACGTCAGCGCGCGCAAGCGGCATCCGACCTGCAGGTGCTGGTGATGGCGGTGGGGCAATCCGGCATGGATAAGGATGCGCTGCAAGGCTTGGCGCGGGCAGCTGGCGCGCCGCTGGGCAGCCTTTCCGCCACGCCCGACGACCTGGATTGGATCACGCTGCACGCCCAGCAGCACTTCCAGGCCGTGCAGGACGCGCAGTCTGGCGCCATTCACTGGAAGGACGCGGGCTATTGGCTCTGCTGGCCCTTGGCATTGCTGGCATGGTTGACGGTGCGGCGGGGTTGGAATGTGGCTTGGATGGCTGCGATCCTGATCGCCGTATCGGTAGGCATGCCGACGGAATCGCGCGCCAATCCGCTGGCCGATGCGTTTCTGACGCCGGACCAGCAAGGGCGCCGGGCGTTCGACAATGGCCGCTTTGAAGAAGCCGCCGCGCTGTTCCAGGATCCGTACTGGAAGGGGCGGGCCGCCTACCAGGCAGGCAAGTACGCCGACGCCCTGGCCGCGTTTTCAAAGGTCGAGACCCCCGAAGGCGTCTTCTATGTGGCCAATACCCAGACGCGCCTGCGGCAATACGACGCCGCATTGGCCGCCTACGATCGGGCCCTGGCCTTGTCGCCGGGCTGGGAGGCCGCCGCCGTGAACCGCGGCATCGTCGAGAGGCTGCTGGCGGCCATGAGCCAGGAACAGCAGGGCGACCAAGCCGAGCCGCCGGATCAGACCATCGCCGACAAGACGGCAAAGGGCGGCAAGATGGTCGCCGCTCCGGTCGCGCAGGCTGCGTCCGAAGAGGTGTGGTTGCGCAACCTGACGTTATCGCCGACGCGTTTCCTGCGCGGCAGGTTCGCCGTCGAAGACGCGGCGGCGGGAGGGCGCCCATGATGGGGTTGCATCGAGTGCTTTCGTTCCTGACGCGGGGCCCATTGGGCTTGTTTGGCCTGTCTTGCCTGCTTGGCCTCTTCGGCTTGCTCAGCCAGCTCGGTGTTGCCGTCGCGCAAGACGCGCCGGCCCTGCGCGTCACCGCGACCTTGCAGGCGCCCGCGGAAGTGCGGGTGGGCGCGACAGTGCGATTGGAACTTGAGGTGCTGACCGCCACCTGGTTCACGCAACCGCCGGTGTTGCCCGCGCTAGACATCCCGGGCGTGCTGGTGACGCCGCCACAGGGCGAAGGCGAACTGGTGCGCGATACCGTAGCCGGGGTTTCCTATAGCGGCGTGCGCTATACCTATGTCCTGAGTCCCACGGCCGCTGGCGCCATGCAGGTGCCAGCGTTGCGAGTGACGGCCAAGGTGGGTCCCGGCGGCCCGATGGCATCGGGAACGAGCAAACCCGTTTCGTTTTCCGTGCTGCCGCAGGGGGCGGTGGCCGGGCAAGCGGTGGCGGCTGGAAAAATGGAAGTCACCCAGGCCTTCTCGATGGCGCCCGACCCGTTGGTCGTGGGCGGGCGGATCACACGCTCGGTCACGCAGCGCGGCGAAGGCGTGCAGGCGATGCTACTTCCCGCCGTGGCGCTGCCGGACCTGCCGGGCTTCAAACGCTACCCGCGCGAACCGGAGGTGACCACCCTGGACGACGGCCGCGGCGGCTTTGTCGGAGGCCAGCGGACGGACAGCGCCGATTACGTCGCGCAAGCCGCGGGCACATTCCGCCTGCCGCCACTGACCGTGAGATGGCGCGATGGCGCAACCGGCGAGCCCGCCAAATCGGAATTGCCCGGGCGGGAATTCACCGTGGCGCCAGCCCCTGCCGTCACCCCGCCGTTCTCGCTGGCTGAAGACCTGGCCCGATTGCGCCATGGACTGCGCTGGGTCATCCCGACGGCCTGGTTGGCGTGGGGTGGGGCCTTGCTGGCTGTCATTGTCGCGCTGTGGCTGACCTGGTCTTTGTGGCGGCGTCTTGCCGTGGCGCTGCGCGCCCGCGCGGTGCAAGTGGCCGTGGCGCGGCGGGCAAGCGAAGCCTGGCATTGGCGCGCATGGCGGCAGGAAGCGCGCGGGCCGACTGCAACGCTTGGCGCCTTCTATCGTTGGTTGCGCGTGGCCTCGGGCGCGCAGGACTTGCGCGCGGCCGTGGCGCCGCTAGGCCAGGATTCGCGGCAGACGGCGGCGGCGGTGCTGCGCGATGCCTATGGTGCGCCGCAAGCCGCTTCGGCATGGCGGGACATGCTTTCCCGGTCATCGGCTCAGTGGAGACAGGCGTGGCGGCGACGGCGGGCGCCGACGCCCGCCCATGCCCTGCCGGACGATTTGAACCCGGTCCACGCCGGGCGAACTGCAACGGCGCAAGATGCGCAAGGAAGGCAATGATGACGCAAACGACTGAACGACGGCATGGCTGGACGGCGTGGTTGGCGCCGGCTTTCATCGCGCTGCTCTTGACGGCCTGCGCCTCTCCGCAGAAGGCTCCGCCTGCGCAAGCAGAGCTGCCGTCGTGGAACGACGGGCCCTCGCGCACCGCCATCGTGGATTTCGTGCGCGCGGTGACACAGCCAGGCGGCCCGGACTTCGTCGAGGCCGAGGAACGTATCGCGGTGTTCGACAACGATGGCACGCTGTGGTCCGAGCAGCCCATGTATTTCGAGGTGCTGTTCGCGCTGGACCGGGTCAAGGAGATGGCGCCGGCGCACCCCGAATGGGCCAAGCGTCCGCCTTTCAAAGCGGCGATCGAAGGCGATAAGGCCGCTTTGGCCAAGACCGGCCAGCAGGGCCTGCTGAAGATCGTGGGCGCGACGCACACCGGCATGACTGTGGACGATTTCACGCAAAGCGTGACCCAGTGGGCCGCGACGGCGCGGCATCCCCGGTTCAATCAGCCTTATACCTCGATGACGTTCGTGCCAATGCGCGAATTGCTGGACTACCTGCGCGCGAACGGCTTCAAGACCTACATCGTATCGGGTGGCGAAACCGAATTCATGCGCCCTTGGGCACAGGCCGCCTACGGCGTACCGCCAGAGCAGGTCATTGGCAGCGGGTTCACCACGACGTTTGAAATGCGCGGCGACAAGCCGGTGCTCTGGCGCCAGGGCAAGCTCGAGTTCAACGATGACGGTCCCGGAAAGCCGGTGGCCATCCAGCGTTACATCGGCCGCCGGCCGCTGTTGGCCTTCGGCAATTCAGACGGCGACCTTCAGATGTTGCAGTGGACGGCTGCCGGCGCGGGCAAGCGCTTTGCCGGCATCGTCCATCACACTGATGCGCAGCGCGAATGGGCCTATGACCGGGATTCCAGTATCGGGCGTTTGGACCGCGCGCTGGACGAAGCGCAGCGCAGTGGCTGGACGGTGGTTGACATGAAGACGGAGTGGAAACGGATATACGCGTTCGAAAAGCCTTGAGCAAGTGTGAGTCGGGAGTACACGGCCCTGTTGGGCGAGGAGAGCAGTTATGAAAGCAAGACGATGGTTGGGAGCGGCGCTGGTGGCCGCAAGCGGACTTGCGGTGATGGGCGGTGCTTATGCGCAGGCCCAGAATGCCCAGTCCAGCCCTCAGGGGCAAACGTCCGGCAAAAAACCGAACATCCTTGTCATCTTCGGGGATGACGTGGGGCAGGCCAACATCAGTGCTTATACGAAGGGGGTCGTCGGCTACAGGACGCCCAATATCGACCGGATTGCCAACGAGGGCGCGATCTTCACCGACTACTACGCCGAGAACAGTTGCACGGCGGGCCGGTCCACCTTCATCACTGGCCAGTCGGCCCGCCGCACGGGCTTGTCGAAGGTGGGCATCCCGGGCGCGCCCGTTGGGTTGCAGGACCGCGACATCACCATTGCTCAAGCCTTGAAGGGGCAAGGCTATAACACGGCGCAATTCGGCAAGAACCACCTGGGAGACCGCGACGAATACCTGCCCATCAAACATGGTTTCGACGAGTTCTTCGGCAACCTCTATCACCTGAACGCCGAAGAAGAGCCCGAGCGCCCGTACTTTCCGCAAAATGCAAAGGACCCCGTCGTCAAAGCCTATATGCCGCGCGGCGTGATCAAGGCGTCGGCCGATGGCAAGATCGAGGACACCGGGGCCTTGACGACCAAGCGCATGGAAACCATCGACGACGAAACCGTGGGTGCGGCGCTGGATTACCTGGACAAGCATGGAAAGGCGGAAAAGCCTTTCTTCCTGTGGATGAACACCACGCGGATGCACGTGTTCACGCATATCCGGCCCGAGCACAAGGGCAAAAGCGGCATGCCAGGCAACGACTACGCCGACGGCATGTGGGAGCATGACCAGGATGTCGGCAAGCTGTTGAAAAAGCTGGACGACCTGGGCATCGCCAAGGACACCATCGTGATCTACACGACGGACAACGGGCCCAACCAGTTCAGTTGGCCGGATGCTGCCACAACGCCATTCCGCAGCGAGAAGGACACCAACTGGGAAGGCGCCTTCCGGGTGCCGGCGATGATCCGGTGGCCAGGCCACATTGAGCCGGGCACGGTCAAGAACGACATCGTCTCGGGACTGGACTGGTTCCCGACGCTCTTGGCCGCCGCAGGCAACGAGGGAGTGAAGGATCAGTTGCTTAAGGGCTGGCGACCCAGCGGCGCCAATCGGGACTTCAAGGTCCATCTGGACGGCTATAACCAGTTGGCCTACCTGACCGGCAAGAGCGACAAGAGCGCCCGCGAGGACTTCTATTACTTCAACGATGACGGCCTGCTGGTCGCCATGCGGTTCGAGAACTGGAAGGTCGTGTTTTGCGAACAAAAAGCGCCGGGCGGGTTCGCCGTATGGAAGGAACCGTTCGTATGCCTGCGCGTGCCCAAGGTGTTCAACCTACGCATGGACCCCTATGAACGCGCCGACGTCGTTTCCGATCAGTACAACGACTGGCTGACCAAGAACGCGTATCTGGCGTTCATCGGATCCGCCAAGGCCGGGGAATTCCTGCAGACCTTCATCGACTGGCCGCCCAGCCAGAATCCGCCCAGCTTCAGTACCGATCAGGTGCAGAAGGAAGTGGACAAGAAGATCGAGGAGTATTTCGCGCAGCAGGCGAAAAAGAAGGGTAGTTAAGCAGTAAGGGGCGGGCGCGGCTTTGCGGCTGCGCCCGCCGCTGGTATGTTGGTGGACCCGATAAGAGGAAGAGGACAACTCCATGAATGCATCCGCGCGCCCGATGACGGCGGTCCCTGCGGCAGGCGTGGCCTTTCTTTCCCGCACGACTTTGTGGCAGGCGGCCGTGCTGCTGGCCTTGTCCGGCGCGGCGTCCTTGATTTTCCAGATTCTGTGGATCAAACAACTGTCGCTGATCGTGGGCGTCGAAGTGCATGCGATCGCGGCGGCGGTCGGGGCGTTCTTTTTGGGGCTGGCGGCGGGCAGCTGGGTGCTGGGACGCCGGGCTGACCTGTCCGAGCGGCCGTTCCTGCTGTATGCGGGCATTGAAGCGGCCATCGCCGTCCTGGGCGTGGGCGTGACGGCAATCCTGGCGCTGGGCGCGCCGGCGTTTGCGCGTGGCGAGGCGTTCAGCCCCTTGCTGGCCTGGCTTGCCGTGGTGTTGGTGGTCGGCATTGCTCCCTTTTTCATGGGCGGCACCTTGCCGGTGCTGCTGCGCGCGACAGGCGCCGGACGGGTGGGCCGGGCAGGCGCCACCCTCTATGCCGCCAACACGGGCGGCGCGATCATCGGCGCGCTGCTTCCCGCGTTTCTTCTTATCCCCGCGCTTGGCGTGCATGGCGCCGCCTGGGCGGCCGCCAGCCTGAATCTCGTTGCCGCGCTGGGCGCGTGGTCGCTGGACCGTAAACACCTGCCCGCTGCTGGCGATGCGCCGCCGCCACGCGTGAAATCGCCAGCCCTGGCGTTGCCCCGCGACGCGCGTGCGGCGCTGGGGCTGTATGCAGCCGCGGGCGCGGTCGCAATGGGCTATGAAGTGCTTTGGTCGCAAATGGTGGTGCCCTTCATGAGCACCCGGGCATTCGCATTTTCCATCGTGCTGGCCGTCTATCTTGCCGGGTTGGCAGTGGGCTCGGCGCTGTACGCCCGCTGCGAACGCTGGCTGGGCGAGCCCTGGCGCGTCTTCGGGTTCCTGGTGGCAGGCGCCGGCCTGATCGCGCTGATCGAAGCCGCGCTGCTGGGGCGCTGGCTGGTCAGCGCGCAAAGCCTGGTGGAAGCGTCCGTTCTAAGCTGGACCGAAAGCAATATGGCCGGCATGGCCGGGCGGTTCACCGTGGCGGCAAGCGCCGTGGTGCTCTTGCCCACGCTGCTGCTGGGCGCGGCCTTTCCCGCAGTATTGCGCATTGCCGTGCCAGCCGACCGCCGAGGGCAGGGCGCGGGCGCGGTGCTGGCGTCGAACACGCTCGGCGGCATCGCGGGAACGGCGGTGACGGGGTTTGTGTTGCTTCCCTATTTGGGCACGGTGCGCAGCCTGGCGTTGTTGACGGTCTTGGCTTGCTGCATCGGGGTCGTGGCGATATGGCGCGCGCAAGCGTCATCGCCGCTGGCAAAAGGCTTGGGCGCGGCATTCGCGGGGGCCGCCGTCATTCTGGGTGTTGCCATGCCGGTCGACCACCTGGCCCGTCTCTTGCCGGGCGCGCAAGGGGGCAACCTGGCCTTTTACGAAGAGAACCACGGCGGCACCGTCGCGGTGGTCGAACAAGGGAAGGGCGATCGGCGCTTCCATCGCCTGTACATCCAGGGCGTGTCCAATTCCGGCGACGCGATGCCGTCGCTGCGCTATATGCGCCTGCAGGCGCTCTTGCCGCTGATCGTGCATGCAGGCGAACCGCGCTCCGCCTTGGTGATCGGCTACGGCACCGGTATTACCGCGGGCGCATTGTCGCGCTATCCCGGCCTGCAACACAGGGTGGTCGCCGAACTGCTTCCCGGCGTGCTGCATGCCGCGCCGCTGTTCAAGGGCAGCTATGGGGCGTCGACCGACCCCGGGCTGGAAGTACGGCTGAAAGACGGGCGGCGGGAATTGTTGGGCAGCGCCGACCGCTACGACCTCATCACGCTGGAGCCGCCTCCGCCGTCGGCCGCGGGCGTGGTCAATCTCTACTCGCAAGACTTCTATGCCCTGGCGTCCTCGCGGCTGAACCCGCAAGGCATCGTTGCGCAGTGGCTGCCGCTGCCCACGCAGAATCTGGAAGACACCCGCGCATTGGTCGCCAGTTTCATCAACGTGTTTCCGCACGCCACCCTTTGGACCACCGAGTTCCACGAAATGCTGATGATTGGCTCGATGGCCCCGCTGCCGCTGGATGCCGCCCGCATTGCCGCCCGGTTCACCGACCCGAAAGTGAAAACGGCGCTGGCCGAGGTCGGGATCGCATCCCCGGCCGCGCTGTTGGCCACCTGGGTGACCGATCGCGACGGCCTGGCGCGCTTTGCCGGGTCGACGCCCGCCGTCACCGATGACCGGCCGGCGATCGAGTACGCAACCTGGGTTCGCCCGCGTGAGGTCGTTCGCACCTTGCCCGCCTTGCTTTCGGAACGAAGCGAACCGCCGCTAACCTCCGTTGATGCCGACATGGCGCAGGACATCGATCGCGAACGCAGTGTGCTGGACGTGTTCTATCAAAGCGCGCTGGCGGCCTATGAAGGCGACCGCGACGGATGGGCGCGCAACGGCGCCCGACTGGCGGCGGCCAGCCGCGACAACCCCTATTTGCGTTGGTTTACGAGCGGGAAAGCGGAATAGGGCAGCAGGCCGTGAACGCCAGGACGCGATCCGCAAGTGTGAAGACGCTGCGCGCCGTGGCGTGTTGCCTTTTCCCCCTGGCCGCATCAGCCAGCGATCCCGCGCGGGAAAATGCCGAAGCAGGGGGCTTTGACGCCGGCGATTTCCTCTTGAACCGTAAAGGCGTGCTGCCGGTGCCGATGGTGATCACGGAGCCCGCCGTCGGATACGGAGGCGGGGTCATGCTGCTGTACTTTTCGGCGCCCGACGGCGCGGAACCGCCCACCGCGCGGCCCGATGGCAAGGATGTGCCGCCGAACGTCACCGGCGTCGGCGGGGGGCTCACCGAGAATGGGTCGCGGGGCGGCGGGTTATTCCATTTCCATACCTGGGGCGGCGACAAATACCGCTATCTTGGCGCGCTGGTCTCGGGGCGCGTGAACCTGGATTATTACGGTCCGCTTGGGAATGGCCGCAGCTACGAGCTCAAGGGCACGATGCTGATTCAACAATTGCTTGCGCGGATAGGCGGTTCGTCCTGGTACGTTGGGCCGCGCTACACGTACTTCCGGTCCGAGACCCGCTTCACAGGCAACGCGGCCGATGCGCTGGATGCGAACGCCGCGCGCCATATCGGGAAAGTCGGCCTGGTGGCGGACTACGACACACGCGACAACATGTTCTATCCCAACAACGGAAGCTACGTCGAGCTGGAAGCGCAGATGGCGCGCCCATGGGCCGGTAGCGACCAGAATTTCGAGACCTATCGGGCGCGCGGATTCACATGGATTCCAACCGCGCCCAATTGGACGCTGGGGCTGCGCGCGGATGCGCAGTTCACCAGCGGGGCGGTCCCGTTCTACGCACAACCTTACGTCGACCTGCGCGGCGTGTCGCGCGGCCGCTACCAAGACCGCAATGCGGTGGTGACGGAAGGAGAACTGCGCTGGAACGTGACGCCGCGATGGTCCTTGCTGGCATTTTCGGGCGTAGGCAAGGCGTATGGCGAGCGCCTTCCGTTTTCAGACGCGTCCAACGTCGTCAGCGTCGGCACCGGGTTCCGCTATCTGCTTGCGCAGAAATTGGGGCTTGCCGTGGGTATCGACGTCGCGCACAGCAAGGACCAGAACGCCGTATACATCCAGGTGGGTAGCGCGTGGCGTTGAATGCAGGTGCCGCAGGGATCGGCGGGGCAAGAAAGCCGCGTTCGGCAATGTGGCAAGTGTAATGCGTGAAATTCACGCATATTGCGTGCTTATCACGCATTTTCCGGCTGGCGAATAGCATTCCCGGAAATCCAATCCATTGATTTATTTGAAGTTTCTGTCTTTCTCCAAGTTGGCACGGTGTTTGCGTTGATAAGTTGCCACGGTTCGCGTGGCCTTGTCATCACTTCACCAGAGTCAGACAGATGCGCTCGTTGAAAATTATTTGTCCTAACGGACACCTGGGCTTCGCGCCCCTGCGTACCGAGAGTTTCCAGGCGGGCGTGCTTGCGCAGCCGGACTACATTGCCGCCGATTCGGGCAGCGACGATGTCGGGCCCGTGCCCCTGGGTTCCGACACCTCGACCAGCCCCGAAGCGTGGCAGCGCCATGACCTTGAGCAGATGCTGCTAGCCGCGCGCGCCCATGGCGTGCCGATGATCATCGGGTCCGCGGGCGACACGGGTTCGAACAGCCGAGTCGACCTGTACGTTCGTATCATCAAGGACCTTGCCCGGCAGCATGGACTGAAACCCTTCAAAATCGGCTATTTCTATTCCGAAGTCGATCCGGAATTCGTGCGCGCCAAGATGCGAGCGGGGGCCGCCGTTGCCGGCCTGGACGGCTATGCCGATCTGGTCGAAGCCGAGCTGGATGCGACGGACCGCATCGTGGCCGTGGCGGGTGTTCAGCCCTACCTGAGATTGCTCGAGGCCGGGGCCGACGTGATCATCGGAGGGCGTAGTTCAGACGCGGCGGTCTTTGCCGCCCCGGCGCTGCACCACGGCTACGCCGCCGACCAGGCCTACTACCTTGGCAAGGTACTGGAATGCGCGTCGTTCTGCGCCGAGCCGTATGGCGGCAAGGAAACCGTGCTGGGCGAGATCAGCCATGACGATGTGCGCGTCACTGCCATGCACCCCGATCAGCGCTGCACCATTGCTTCGGTGGCGGGACACGCCATGTATGAGCGTTCCAACCCCTACGACGAGTTCTTTGCCGGCGGCAGGCTCGACATGCGCGAATGCCACTATGAACAGATCAGCGAGAAGACCACACGCATCACCGGCTCGCGTTTTGTTCCGTCGGACAAGATCACCGTGAAGCTGGAGGGCTCCGGCAAAGTGGGCGAACGCTACCTCGGCCTGTGCGGCATCCGCGACCCCTACACGATTGCCAATGTGGACCGCGTCATCGGGTGGGCCCGCGAGAAGGTGCGCGAACGCTTCGGCGACAACGGCTACGAGCTGCATTACAAGGTCTATGGGCGCGACGGTGTGATGGGGGAACTGGAGCCCTTGAGGGAGCAGCCAGGCCATGAACTCTGCGTGATGGTGCAGGGTGTGGCCCCCACGACCGAAATGGCCGAAGAACTGACCCTTACCGGCCTGCGCCAGATGTTCTATGCGCGCCTGCCCGACGTGAAGGGGACGGCGGGTTCGGTGGCCTTTCCGTTGGACGAGGTCGTGCGCGTTAGCGCCGCCTACCGCTGGACGCTCAATCACACCATTCCCGTGGACGATGTGTTCGAACTGTTCCAAACCCATATGACCGAGGCCTGAGACCATGAACACACGTAAATTGAGCGAACTCGCCAAGACCATACGCAGCAAGAACGCGGGCGTGAACAAGATCACGTTCGACATCATCTTCCGTGACCGCGACACCTATGACGCCGTCAGGCGTTCACGCGCCCTGACGCGCGAGACCATGGCCGCGCTGTACCGCATCAGCCAGGAGCGCATCTCGGACTTTGTGGAATACGATCCCGGCCTGGCGATCAAGTTCACCATCTACCGTTTACGGCCCAGCGGCTCGGCTGGCGACGGCGATATCTTCGGCGCGCAGCAGTATGCGCCGTTGCTGGATTTGCCCGTGACGCTTTAGGCGGCTTTGCCGGCGGCGCGCGCCAGGGCGTCGCCGGCCCACAAAACAAGGGGAAACGCATGAAAAAACTGATTCGCGGCGTGGCGCTGCTGGCTTGCGCGCTGGCCGGTTCCGCGGCCGCGCAGAGTCCGGTGCCCAAGCAGATCAAGATCGTGGTGCCGTTCTCGGCCGGCGCCAGTAATGATGCCATCGCGCGGGCCATCGCACCGCAATTGGCCGAACGGCTCAAGACCATCGTCATTGTCGAGAACCGCGTTGGCGCGGCGGGCGTCATCGGTTCGGAGTATGTGGCCAGGTCGGCCAAGGATGGCGCCACGCTGCTGCTCACCTCGTCATCCTTTCTTACCTCGGCAGCCACGCAGCCGCGAATGCCCTACGATCCGGTCAAGAGCTTCGCGCCGGTGGCCATGGTGGGGCAGGGCCCGCTGGTGTTGGCGGTGTCCGGTGCCAAGCCTTATGCCGATCTGCCCGCCTTGCTGGATGCCGCGCGCGCCCGGCCCGAAGCGCTGAACTACGGCACGGCCGGCGTCGGCTCGCTGGCCCACCTGGCCACGGTAATGATGAACGAAGCGGCCAGGGTGTCCATGACCCACGTGCCCTATAAGGGCGCCGCCAATGCCGCGTCCGACCTGGCCGGCGGGCAGATCGACCTGATGCTGGCCAACTACAGTTCGCTTGCGCCATTGGTGCAGGGCGGCAAAGTGCGGCTGGTGGCCACGACAGCGCCAAAAGCGCATCCCGCCTTTCCCGCCTTGCCGGCCGCCGCCGAGTTGCTTTCCGGCTATGCCATCGAAATCTGGGTGGGCGTTTTTGCCCCGGCCGGAACGCCTCAAGACCTGGTCGACGTCTATAACGATGCCATCAATCGCATCGCCACATCCAGGGAGACGACCGCGCTCCTGGATATGGATGGCAC
This sequence comes from Achromobacter sp. MYb9, assembly GCF_002975275.1. Classification (GTDB taxonomy): domain Bacteria; phylum Pseudomonadota; class Gammaproteobacteria; order Burkholderiales; family Burkholderiaceae_B; genus Achromobacter. The sequence goes on from NZ_PCOQ01000020.1 coordinate 48,187, forward strand.
CGTGCCGACCGCGTTAAGCAGCGCAGATTTCGGACGACGCGTGGCCGACGATCTGGCGCAATGGCGAACCGTCGCGCAAAGCCACCATATCAGCGTGGAATAACCGGTTCAAGGCGGCTCGCGCCGATGCAGGCCGGCCGGGGCCGCCTCAGGCCGGACTGGCGCTTGCGGCCAGGCCGAGCTTGGCCATCTGGTGCCGAAGCGCATGGCGCGACAGTCCCAGCGACTCGGCGGCGCGCCCGGCATGGCCGCCGGCGGCAGCCAGCGCCGTTTCTATCATGTCGCGCTGGAAGCGGCTTGTGCGTTCCGCATAACCGCCTGCCTCCGTGATGGGCGCGCCGCGCACGATGCGTGCGGGCAGATGTTCCAGGCCGACCGTGTCGCCCGACTCCAGGATGCAGATTCGTTCCAGCAAATTGCCCAGTTCCCGCACATTGCCGGGCCAGGCATAGCGTCGAAAGGCCTGTTCGACGGCCGGGTCGATGCGCTTGAAGCCGCTGGCGTGTGTTCGGTTAAAGCGTGCCAGAAAGCGCTCGGCCAGCACGAAAACGTCGTCGCCGCGCTCGCGCAAAGGGGGCAGATTGATCGACACGACTTGCAGCCGATAATAAAGATCGTCGCGGAATTTTCCGGCGTTGACCTCGCCCAGCAGGATCTTGTTGGTGGCGGCAATGAAGCGCACATCGGAGGACAGCTCGCGCACGCCACCGATGCGCCGGAAGCGTCGGCTGTCCAGCAAGGTGAGGATCTTGGCCTGCATCATGGGGTCAAGTTCGCGGACTTCATCCAGGAACACGCTGCCGCCATGCGCGATCTCCAGCAGCCCCTCCTTGCGCGTCACGGCGCCCGTGAACGCGCCGCGTTCGTGGCCGAAAAGCTCCGACTCCAAAAGATTGCCGGGAATGGCCGCGCAGTTGATTTCGGTAAAGCCTTTGTCGGCCCGGCTGGAATGGTCATGCAAGGCCCGCGCCACCAGGCCTTTGCCCGTGCCGGTTTCGCCATAGATCAACACGGTGCTGGCGCGGCTGCGCGCCACGCGCAGCACAAGGTCGCGCAACGCGACAATGGACGCGTGGTCGCCAACAATGGTCTCGGCTAGGGGGGAAGTCATCGGGCTCGGATAAAAACGGTCATGTCTGCCCGGCATTATCCGGATCCGGCGCCCGAGGCTCCATTCCGGCATACCCCTAGGGCGGTGATCATGTTGATGGCCTGGGCGCATCCGCACGGCGGAACTTGCTACCTGGCGGACAGCAATGCGCCGGCGCCCGATGTGACGGGTTCCAGGCCCAGGTGCCCAAGCATGCGCCAAACCGTACACGCAGCCGTCGACACGACAGGAATGTCCATCGTGTCCTGCACGGACTGGAGCGCGGGTAACGATGGCATTTGCACGCAGGCCGAAAGCACCACGGCGTCGACGCCGCGCGTGTCCAGGCGCTTGACGTCTTCGATCAGCCGCATGGGATCGCGCCGGCCCACTTCGAGGTTGTCCGGAATTTCGAAGCTGAGGGCGTCCACGACCTCGATGCCCTCGTTTTCGATATAGGTGACCACCTGGTCGGTCAGTGGCCGCATGTACGGCGCCATCAAGGAGATCTTTCGCGCGCCCAGGTGGCGCAAACCGTCTATCAGCGCGCCCGCCGAGGTCATCACGGGCGCCTGGCAGTGGTTGGCGCGGGCGACCTCGCCAAGCTCGTCCTCCGTCTGACGATGGTAGCCCGGCCCCATGGCCATGATGGCCACGAGGCAGGCGGTGCTGATGACGTCCATGCGTGCGTCGGCCAGTTCCGCGGCGCAGCGCAGCCCTTCACGGTTCATGGCCTGTAGCTCGGCGGGGGTGACCTTATGCATGCGCATGCGGCTGCTATGGAACGTGAAGCGTTCTGGCCGCATGGCCTCTCGCGCTCGCAGCATGGCCGGGATTTCCGTTTCCATGGTGGTATTGGAACTGGGGACGATCTGACCGATGCGATATGGACGGCTCATGGTGTTTCCTTTGCGGATCAATCCAGGGAAAGGTTGGCTTGCTTGACGATGTCGGCGAAGCGCGCCCAGTCCTGCTCCTGGGCGCGGGCGACGGTTGCGGCATCGCCGGCCCACGGTTCAAAGCCGAAGGTACGGAAACGCTCGCGCGCGGCGGGGGTTGCCAAGGCGGCGGCGATGTCGCCGTTCAGGCGCCGCACCACGTCGACCGATGTGCCTTTGGGTGCAAAGGCGGCTACCCAGGTCTTGAGTTCGAAATCACCGGGGCCGCCAGCTTCCGACACCGTCGGCACGTCGGAATACAGCGCCAGGCGGGCGGGCGCCGCAAGGGCCAACAGCCTGACCCGCTTGGCCTGGTACAGGTTCTGCACCGTCGCGGCCGTGCCGAAGGCCCAGTCCACCTCGCCATTGGCCACGGCCGTGTACAGCTGCGGCAGCTCTTTGAAGGGCACGTGCGTCATGGTCGTGCCGGTCTTGCGTTCGAACTGGGTCGACCCCAGGTGGGCCACGCTGCCCATTCCCCAGCTTCCGTAGGTCAGCAACCCCGGTTTCCGGCGTGCGGCATCGATCAGGTCGGTGACGCTGCGCCACGGCGAATTGGCCGAAACGACGATGAAGAAGTTAGTGGTGTAAATAGGGGCGACGGGGGTGAAGTCCCGCACGGGATCGAACGGCAGCTTGCTGTACAGATGGGGCTGCAGCGTCATGTGGGTGTTGTCCACCACCGCCAGGGAATAGCCGTCCGGCGCTGATCGCTTGATTTCGCCGATGGCCAGCCAGCCGTTGGCGCCGGGTTTGTTTTCGACGATGAAGGCCTGCTTCCAGGTGGCCGTCAATTGCTCGCCGATGATGCGGGTGACGGCATCCGGGCCGCTGCCAACAGAATAGGGCAGCACGGCGCGCACGCTGTGGCTGGGATAGCCGGATGGTTGCGCCTGGCTGGGCGGCGCAAAGGTAGCCGCCGCTACGGCGGTCAGGGCGATAGACGCCAGGATCAGGGTTTTTGTCATGTCTCCTCCATACTCCATGGATGGTTTATCGGATGGTCTGGCCATCCTTGTTGTCGGCCGTCACGCCGGCCCGGGCTTCATAGGCCGCGGTAAACGCCGGGTCCCGCTGGCGCAAGTCTTCATGGCTGACCTGGCCGGTGCGCCGCATGTAGTCGTAGGCGAAAGACACCGGATTCAGGTGCATCTTGTCGGCGACGTTCTCGTACCAGTCCAGGCTGCGGGCGGCGGCCGCCTGGAAGTTGGACGAAGCCGGCCGACGCAGGGACTCGAAGACCGCGAAGGCGGCTTGCGTGTCGGCCGGGTGTTGTTTCAGCCCTTCATGCAAGGCAATCGCGTCCTGCATGGCCATGCGGGTGCCAGAGCCCAGGGAGAAATGCACGGTGCGCAAGGCGTCGCCCAGCAACAGGATGTTGCGGTGCGACCAGTTGTCGTTGCGCACGATGTTCGCCTCGAACCAGAGGGAACGATTGCCCAGCAGTTCATGGGCGCCCAGGTCGGCCCGGAACACGTCGGCGCAATAGCGGCGGCCTTCTTCCTCGCTGGCGCAGTCCAGGCCCGCACGGCGCCAGGTATCGGGATCGACCTCGACCAGGAACGTGCTCAGTTCGGGGCTGTACTGATAGCTGTGGGCGATGAATATTCCGTGTCCGGTCTGGCGGAAGATCAGCGATACGGGGTGGAAGCGCTGGCGCGTGCCATACCAGGCGAACTTGTTGCGCCGGCGTTCGAAACTGGGCCGGAAATGATCGGCGAACTGCTTGCGCACGGCGCTGTTGGAGCCATCGGCGGCGACCACCATGTCGACCTCATCGGCCAGTTGCGAAACGTCCTCGACGCGATGGTCATGGGTAATGCGTACCCCGGCCTTCAAACAGGCCTGCTCCAGCACCTTCAGCATGTCCAGCCGCGAGGTGCGCGAGAAATGGTTGCCCTGTACCTGGATGCGTTCGCCCCTGTGCACGATCTCCATGTAGTTGCAGCGTTCGTGGTGCGCGACGAAGGCATGGAAGAACTCCGGGTCCGCCTCGCGCAGGAAGGCCAGGCCGATATCCGAAAACACCACGCCCCAGCCGTAGGTGGCGCCCTGTGGATTCTGCTCATAGACCTGTATGTCATGGCTGGGATCGTGCTTTTTGGCAAGCAGGGAGAAATACAGGCCGGCGGGGCCGGCCCCGATAACGGCGATCTTCATGGTTCAGGACTCCTGGAGGGGCGCCGCCTGTGCGCAGGCGGTCTGATAGGCAAGCAAAGCATCGCGCATCGCGGTGGGAATGGGGATGGCCCGGCGTTCGCCGCGGGCCACGCAAACGGGCGTCAGCCGCGCATCGAAGGCAGGCAGGCCCTGCACGCTGGCCGCGATATGCAGGGTGTAGGAACGTTCGCCGATGCGTTCGACGTGAACCGCCATGTCGAACTCTTCGTCAGGCCATAGCGAAGCCTGGAAATCGAAGGCCAGCGCGCGCGTCGGGGTGCCGAAACCGTGTTCGTCTTTGAGGCGTTGCGGTGTGCCGCCGAGCAGCCGTCCATAGAAGAGTTCCGCGGCCGAGATCACGTATTCGCTGAAGGTAACGGTGTAGACCACGCCAGCGGGGTCGCAATCGCCCCATTTGACCCTTCGCCGGACGACGAAGGGCGTTACGCCGATCACATATTCGGTGCTGGTCATGGCTGGCTTCCTGCCGCGCGGGCGGCCTCCTGGTTGAGAATTTCGCCGATCATCCTGCGCAGGGCCGTCTTGTCGAGCTTGCCTACCTTGGTAATGGGGAACGCCTCGATGGCCTCGACGCGTTCGGGGCATTTGTATTTCGCCAGGCCCTGCGAAACCAGGAAGGACAACAGTTCCTGCACGGATGGGGCGGTGTGGCCTGGGCGCGGGATGACGAAGATGCAACCTTTTTCGCCATAGAAAGGGTCGGGCATGGCGACCAGCCGCGCCTCGGACACCGCCGGATGCGCGCTGACCAAGGCTTCGACTTCCTCGCAGCCGATCTTCTCTCCGCCACGGTTGATGTTGTCGCGCAGACGGCCCTCGAAGGTGTAGTGGACCTGGCCATCGTGCACGTGCTCGGTCATCATGTCGCCGGTACGGTAGAAGCCATCCGAGGTATAGGCTTCGGCATTGGCTTGTGGCGCGTCAAAAAAACCGGGCACCGTGGAAGGGCCTCGAAAACAAAGTTCGCCCATCTGGCCGGGCGCCGCGCGCGCTTCGCTGCCTGGCACCAGCAGCCGGATCTCGTCTTCGGCGCTGCCCGAGCGGCCCTGGGTCTTGTGGCGCACATGGGCGGGCGCGCTGGCGGGAGAGCCCAGCAGCAGGCCTTCCGTGATGCCGAACAGGTTGGAGCAGGGGACGCCAAGGTGGGCTTCCAGGCGGTCGGCAGCGCTCATGGTGGTGAACAGCCGCAAAGAAGACAGGTCATGCCGCGCAAGATCGGCGTAGGCCATGAGCTGAGGAGCAATGGGCCCGATCGAAATGGCGCGGGTGACGCGATGGGCTTCGATGAGCTCAAGCATGCGCGGCACATCCACCCGGGACATGAACACCGCCGACAGGCCCAGCAGAACCATCGGCATCAGCACGTAGACCTGGGCGGCGTTGTGCAGCAGGGGCAGGGCCCAGATGATCCGATCGTCCTCGCGCAGTTCATAGCGCTCTGCACATGCCAGCGCGTGCGCCAGGTACTCGGCATGAAAGCGCGGAATGATCTTTGGCACCCCGGTTGTGCCGCCTGATAGCTGGAAGCCCAGCACATCCTCGCAACCGGGTTCCTGCCCGGCCAACATGTCACGCGCGCGCTCCAGCGGCATGCCGTCTATCAGCGCCTGCAGGCAGGCGCCCTCGGACGCCTGTCCGCGCGCCACGATCAGGTGCTCCAGCCCGGGATGGGCCTGCATCATCCGGGACGCGAACCCGGGCAAGTCGAAGGTGCTGAAATCGGCCTGGACAAAGTAGGCGCGCGCGCCCGACTGCCGGATCAATTGGCCGATCTCGAGTTCGCGATGCTGCGGCAGCGAACACACAGGTACGATGCCTGCCTTGTAGCAGGCCAGCAGCGCAAGCGCGGTCTCCAGGGTGGTGCCCATCTGGAATATGGCGCGGTCGCCCGGACGCAGGCCGGCTTCCAGCAATGCCGCCCCGAGCCTTTCGCTGCGGGCGTCCAGCTCGGCGAAGCCCAGGCTTCCTTCGTCGGTGATGATGGCCGGGCGGTTGCCGCAGCGCCGCGCGGTTTCGCGCAAGGCTTGGCCGACCGTCAGCGGGCGCCAGGCGCCGCTGGCGAAATAGGCGCGGGCCCGTTCCTCGGGGTGATATATGACGCCCTCTATGGGGTAGCGAATGTTCCGCATGTCTGTCTCCTCCTTGTGGGGCTCACGCGGCCATGGGCTCGATTCTTACGTGATCGCGGTCCAGGACGGCGATGGTGCCGCTTACGCCGCCGGTGAACAGCCCATACCAGACGGCCGGCTTCAGGCCCAATGTCTTACGGCGGAATTCCAGAGGGGCGTCGCCCTGGATGCAATCGAAATACTCGCCCTGCACCACGGCGCAATCGTCGCGCTGTTCGGCGTCGCGCACGAGCGGTGCGAACTCCTCGACGCGCGGCACGAAAATGCGCACGCCGGGGCGCTTGCCATCGTGGTCCGATTGCAAGGCTTCGACCAGTGCCGCCTTGCGCGCCCAGATGCCGTCGATATGGCTGATGCGCGTGCCTGCGGCCAGCGCTTCATCCTCGGCCTGGATGGCGGCCTGCAGGGTCAGGTCCGCGTCCAGGGCATCGATCTTGCCCAGCGGCCGAAGTTTGCGCGTGAATTCGATGAAATAGCCGTTCGGGTCGCGCACGTAAATGGATTCGATCACCTCGTGGCGGGTCTCGACCGAGACCTCCAGGCCGGCGTCTTCCAGCTTTTTCTTCCAGGCCTTGAGCTCATCTTCGCTTTGCACCAGCCAGGCCGTATGCGTGGCGTCCCCGATATGGTCGTCGGGCAGCGGACGCATGCGGCTCCGCCCCTGCACGAACTCGGGTTCCTCCGAACCCAGGTAATAGAAGAAGGCAATCGTGCTGCCTTGGCCGCTATCGAAGAAAAAGTGCAGGAAGTCGGGATGTGTCCGTGGACCCCAGCCGCGTGCGGAAATGACGTGGACGAGGGGCAGTCCAAGGATGTCCCGGTAAAAGGCCACGGTGGCGCGCAGGCGCCAGGTGGGCCTGGCGGTGTGATCCACACCGTGCAGCCTCAGCGGGCCGGGCATTGTTTGGCAGGAAGTCATGCGGCTACTCCGTCAGTCGGTGATTACAGGAAATGGGCTTGCAGCCAGGCGGCGAGTTCGCGGCCGGCGCGATAGCGCCCGGGCTCTTCACCGTCCTGCAGCGCACGGCCGTGGTGATCGCCGCGGATGCGTAAATGCTGCTTGTCGCGCGCAGCGATGGCATCGTTGATGGCCCGCACGTCGGCTGGGAAACAGGCTTGGTCGCCGGTGTATTCAATAAGCAAGGTGGGCTGGACGATGGCCGGCGCGGTACGGGCAAGGGCGGCGTTGGAAGACAGGCCCGACCAGGTGGACAGCCAGCTTTCAGGCGTGCAAAAGCGTGCGAAACCCACCGCCCCATAGTTCGAGGCATAGGGGTCTTTGCCCCAAAGCGAGCCCGGGTGGCGGTCGGAAGGGTCCATCTCCAAGTCCAGGCAGCGCAGGTCCGCATCGGTGCGCCAGACGGTCAGGACAGGCGTATGGGCCGCCTGCCGACGGCGGCCGGCGGACGTGTCCGCACCGGTCTTCACCTGCTCGCGGGCTTGCTGGCGCGCGGCGATCATTCCGCGTGCCAGCGCATCCAGTCGTTCGACGCGCGCCTGCTGCGCGGCCCGGTAGCGGGCAACGAAATCCGGCGCATAGCGCGCCTGGCCCTTTGGCCGGTAGCCATTGGCGGGATCCAGCGGGTCCAGATCCGGCGTCACCGACAGCGCGTCGTTCTCATCGGCTACCGACGGGTCGATGCAGTTCATGAGCAAAGCGCCCTGGCCGGGATGCGGGCCGACCAGCACCATGCCCTGTACCCCGGGCATGTCCAATTCTTCAAGTCCGGTTCGCTTTCCCCCTGGCGTGCGTGCGAAACGCTGCGCGCCAGGCAGCGCCGATTGCTGCGCGTACAGCGAATAAAGGCCGGCGCCGCCCGAATTGCCCAGCAGCACGATGTGGGTGTAGCCCTGCTCACGTAGGAAACGCATGCCCGCGGCGACGTCATGCAGCGCGATTTCGTGTTCCAGGCGCAGGTCGTTGCCGACGGATCGCGCGCCTTGCGACCACGCCGCGCAGCCGGCCGCGACGATGTCGGGAATCAGGTAATGGCAGGCCATGAATTCGCGCGGGTGCATCACGCACACCACCACGTCGGGCCGTTTGCCGGCGGGCAGGTAGAGGGAGCCGGAGGTCGCGGCGCCATCGGCCGTGCGCAGCACGACATTGCGAGTCGAGGCGCCGGCCGGGAGGTCCCGGGGATTCCAGTCGGTGTTCAGGAAGCCCGCGTTGACCGGGCCCGTAGAGGTTTCGATTGCCACGTCTGTCTCCTTCCAAGCTGTAATGCAGCCTGTTTTGTCGCATTAGACAAATATTCGACGTGCGTGTCAATTAAAGTAAATAATTTGACGTGAGCGTCAATTTGAGGAAAATAATGGCTGATCCGACGGGCCGCGAAACCACGCGCGGACCGTCCTCGTGTAGCAATGAAGGGACACCGCAACCGTGAATGACGTATCGACCAAGGCAACCCTGAAGGGCGAGGCACTGCGCAGCGCCATCCTCGATGTGGCGGCCAAGCTGTTCATCGAAAGGGGAACCGCCGGCACCAGCATGCAGGACATCGCCGAAGCGCTGGGGCTTAGCCGCACCGCGGTCTACTACTACTTCAAGAACAAGGAAGCGATCCAGCGCTCGCTGACCGAGGAAGTGCTCAGCGCCGCGCGCAAGCTAGCCGGCGAGACGGTTTCGCGCGACGACATCGACCCCGTCACCGCCTTGCGCGCACTGGTCACGCAGCACGCTGAACTGATCTTGTCGCGGCCTGCCGAGTTTCGCGTGGCGGACCGCACCGAGGCCGACATGACGCCGAAGCAGCGGGCGTCGGTGCAGGACGCGCGCCGCAACATCCTGGAGAATTTCAGCAGCGTGATCGAACGGGGCGTTCGGGAAGGACAGTTCCGGATCGTCGATGCGCACGTTGCGGCGTTCAGCCTGATCGGCATGTGCAATTGGTCGGCGTGGTGGTACAAGTCCAGCGGGCGGCTCAGCCGCGCGGAAGTCGCCGACATCATGGCGGAGATGGCCGTCAATGCGTTGTTGCGCGACGAGGCGCGCCGCCCACGGGCCCCCGCTGACGTGCGGGAATCGCTGCGTCTGGTGCGCGAAGACCTGGACTATCTCGAGAAGATCGTCCTTTCGAGCCGCTGACCGGCACGAAGGGAAGGGCGGTCGCAGTCCATTACTGTCCGACATAATGCTTGCGTCGACGATTGCAGTGTGTCGCCGGGTATCGCAAGCATTTCACCGTCAAGGATTATTAAAGAATATCCGGGGATAAATTCGCGCATAATGTAGATCTATACTGCCGCCAGGAGAAAAAAGGGCACGAACGCTGGATAATATCGGTTTGAATGATCGATTATTGTGGGGAGGCGACGTGTTGCAGCAGCATAGTCTGCATGTAAGGCAGATGCGGCCGATCGCGCGCCAAGTGACATTCGGCTTGGCCGCAGGTTGGTTGACGCTGGTGGCTGGCATAGGTTGGTGGACATCCCAGCGGATCGTGACGGCACAGCTGGATGGATTGGCTGCCAGCGCCGAATACGAAACGAAAACCACCGCGCGCGTCATGGATCGCCTGTTTACCGAGATGGCTAGCGTGGCCAATATGTTGGCGCGCCAGCGTCTGGTGATCGAACTTGCCACCCGCTATCGCATCGACCCTCCAGGCGTCGCCGAACTCACGCGGCAGGAGCGGGCTGTGCAGTTTACGCGCGACCCCTTGGTGCGTAGGGTCGGCGACGTCATGAATGCGCTGGCTGCCGACCTGCGCTACGCCCGCATTTACATGAACAACATGTCCGACGACACCGTGACGGCCAGCAATTGGGCCGAGCCGGATAGCATCGTGGGGATGATTTACTCGGGGCGGCCGTACCTTATCGAGGCGTTGCGCACCGGTAATGGCCATTCGTTCGGTATCGCCCGCCTGAACAAGACTCCCTCCTATTTCGTAGCCAGTCGCATCGAGGACTCGAACGACGCGCCGCTGGGCTCCGTCACCGTGAAGTTCGACGCGCCGGATGTGGCGCTCTACCTGACGGGCCGCCATATTGCATTGATCGTGAATCGCCAAGGGCGCGTAATCACCACTTCCTCCGCGCCGTTCATGCTGCGCAACGTCGCGGCGCTTCTGCCGCCAGGCACGGTGCTGCCGCCGGACGGCGAAGAAGAGCCGGGCGAGCCCATGGACGTCAATGCGGTAGCCGACGCCATCCAGGCCGACCAATGGCTGATCGATGGCAAGCCTTATCTGCTGCGGCGGCAGCCGCTGGCTGGCACGCAATATCAATTGCTGACGCTGGCGTCACTGGAGCATTTGACGCCCATGCGCAAGCAGCACCTTTGGGTGGCAGGGTTGTTCGCGGCGTTAGGTCTGGTCCTGATCCTGCTATCCGGCCACGCGGCTGCGCAGATGGTGATGCGGCGTCAAGATGAACGGTACGCGGCCAACTATGACGCGCTGACCGGCCTGCCCAATCGACGCGCAGTGTTGACGGAATTGGACCGGTTGTTCGCGTTGGCAAAGCGCACCCAGCAATGGGTCCTCGTGGCGTTTATTGATCTGGATGGGTTCAAGCCGATCAACGATACCTACGGGCATGAGGTCGGCGACAGCTTCTTGATCGAGGTCGGCCGGCGTATGTCAGCGGCACTGCGAGCGAGCGACATGCTGGGCCGGTGGGGGGGCGACGAGTTCGTTGTGATTGGTCTGGTGGCTGCCCCTAGACCCGAGGCCCTGCGAGAGGCCGTCGACGAGATGCGTCACCGGCTGGCGATGCCGTTGATCGGCGCCTTTACCTTGGGCGAGTGTAGTTTTGAATACCGAGGCGCGAGCTTTGGCATTGTCAGCGTCGATCCGGCCGTCAGTTCCGTGCAGGCCGCACTCAAGGAGGCTGATCGGCTGATGTATGCCGACAAACAGGCGCGAAGGGCGCGGCAAAGAGGCCCAGGGCGGACAAGTGGTTTGGACGTTACGGACCGGACTATTGGCTCCAGCGGGGCCATCTGAACCGATCTTGGCGTCCGTGAACAATGGGATCCGCGCGGCGGTGTCGTCGCCATTGACCAAGCGTCAAAGTGGCGTCAACAGTGGCTCGCCGGCATATAGGCGGCGCGCGTTCTCCAGGAACTTCTCCACCATGGACTGCATGGCCTCGGGCGACCATCCGGCAACGTGGGGGGTTAACACCAGGTTCTGCAGGCCGGCCAAGCCCTCAGGCAGGTGTGGTTCGCCTTCATAGACATCCAGCGCCGCGCCAGCAATCGTCCGTTCGCGCAACGCGCCTTCCAGCGCGGCCGTGTCCACAACGCTGCCGCGCGCAATATTGACCAGGTATCCATTCGGGCCCAACTGCGCAAGGACGCGGGCGTCGATAAGGTGGAAGGTCGAGTCGCCGCCAGGGATGGCGACGAGAAGCACGTCGGACCATTGCGCCAGTTCGCTCAGCGTCGGAAAGTACCGATGTGTTGCACCCGCGCGCGGGCGGCGGTTGAAATAGCCGATCTCCATCTCGAAGGCCTGCGCGCGCGTCGCCACCTTTTCGCCGATGCCGCCCAAGCCCACGATGCCCAGTTTCTTGCCTGACACGTTGGGCGGCAACGGCAGCTGCGTGCGCCAGACGCCTTGGCGCGTAAGTTGATCCAGCCGGGGAATGCCGCGGATGACGGCAATCATCAGCCCCATCGCGTGGTCCGCCACACAGCTGTCATTGGTGCCAGCGCCGTTGGCGACTTTCACGCCGCGCAACCTGGCATGCGCCAGGTCGATCTTCTCGTAGCCCGCGCCCATCGAATAGATCATTTTCAAGTTGGGCAGCGCGTCGATCTGTTGCGCAGTGAGGCCGATGGCGCCGATCGTCAGAACGACTTCAACGCGCGCGGCGTGCGCGGCCACGGCCTCGGCGTACTGTTCCGGCGTGGGCGCGAAGATCACTTCGAAGTGTTGGGCGATCTGAACCCGGTCGGCCTGCGTGACCGGGTTCATGATGATGAGCAAAGGCGAGGAAGACGGCATGGGGTCGAAGGAAATTCAGAGTTGGGTGTGGCGGGCCACCAGGCCCACGCGTACATTGCTCAGGTGCCGCTGCATGGCCGCGCGCGCGGCCTCGGGGTTGCGGTCCAGGATGGCTTGCAGGATATCCATGTGCTCATCGCAACAGGGAATCAGCCGCTCGGGCGCGCCGTTCTGATCAAAGCAGCGCGCCTTGATGCGCAGGTCGTGAATGGCCTGCGCCATCAGTCGGTTGCCGCTGGCTCCCGCAATGCTGTCATGCAGCAGGTTGTCGACGCGGTGATTTTCTTCATGGGTCGAATGCTGGCGGCGTTTGATCTCGCTGACCTGTTCAAGAATCGCGGCAGCCTGCTCGGGCGTCATGCGAGTGGCTGCGGCCGCCGCCGCGTCGCCTTCCAGCAGCAGGCGCATTTGAAAAATCTCCAGGTACTGGCGCAGCGTCGGCTCGGGCACGATCAACTGCCCGCGCATCGTGCGCACCGCGAAACCGGCGCCGATCAAGCGGCTCATCGCTTCGCGCAGCGGCGTGCGCGAGACGCCCAGGGCGCTGGCCAGATTGCGTTCCTGCAACGGCTGATTGATGGGCAGTTGGCCCAGCTGGATCATGTCGAGCAAGGTTGAATAGGCTTCATCGACCAGATCGCGCGACTCATCGGCGGCGCTTGCCGCAACCGGTGCGGTCGCGCGCGGGGGGCTTTCCATGGCAGGGGTGGGTGGCATAGGAATCACGGATGCAGAAGAGGGAAGATGGAAAAATTCGGATCGGCGCGCAGCTCGCGTTCGCGAGTGTCCAGCCATTGCGTATCGGTGCGCAAACGTCTTACGGCGGCGGCCGCGTCCATCGCTTCGAATCGCAGCGGCTGACCCGGCCGCATCTGCGCCAGGCGCGGCAGGTCGGTGCTGATAACGGTTGCGATCTTGGGGTAGCCGCCGGTGGTTTGACGGTCATTCATGGCGATCAGGGGCTGGCCCGCGCCAGGGATCTGGATGCTGCCTGCCGCGATGGGGTCGGTAATGATATCAGCGCCCAGGGCGGGCGCGATGGCGGGTCCGTCCAGGCGCAACCCCATGCGGTCGGACTGCGGCGCGAGGCGATAGGTGGCGTTCAAGAAGCGGCGGATCTCGCTGGCGGAAAAATGATCTTGCTGCGGCCCAAGGATGACGCCGATGGGCGTATCGCGATAGAACCACGCGGTGTGGCGCAATGGCACCCAGCGCCGCAGGAAAGGCGCGCCGGCGCGGCCGACGGCCAGGACGTCATCGCGCTTTAGCGCCCGGCCTTCAATGCCGCCCATGGCCGCACGCGTGAGCGTTGACGCGCTGCCCAACACCGGGCGCACCACGATGCCGCCGCTTGCGGCCAGGTAGCCGCGCATGCCGCGTTCCAGCGGGCCGATGGTCAAGAGGGCGCCGGCCGGCACGCGGTGGGATTGCCAGGGTGCCAACGCGCGCGCGGGCAAGCCGCCCGCCGCCGACACATGCAGCGCGGCGCTGCCCGCAAACGCCAGGGTGCAGGCGGCGTCCAGGACGCGTAGCCGGCCACCCGTCACCGTGAATTCCAGCGCGGCAAGATCACCAGGGTTGCCCACCAGGGCATTCGCCAGCCGCAGCGCGCCTGGGTCCATCGCGCCAGATGGCGGGACGCCCATGTGTTCATAGCCCGGCCGGCCCAGGTCTTGCACGGTGGTCAGCATGCCGGGCGTAACGACAAGCAGCCGCGCGCTCATGAGTGGCCTCCGGTGCGTGGCTGCGGCCGGTAGCCGGGATCAGCATGCAAGGCATCGATGCGCGCAAATTCGTCTTCGCTGATCGGCGTGAACACGATCTCGTCCCCCGCCTCGAACAGGAATGGCTGCGCATGGCGCAAATCAAAACTGCGCCACGGCGTGCGCCCGATCAAGTGCCAGCCGCTGGGGCCGGGCACCGAGGCGATGGCGGTTTGCTGGCCGCCGATATTCACACTGCCGGCCGGCGTATGCGAGCGGGGCATGGCGCGGCGCGGCGTATGCAAGATGGGGTCCAGCCCGCCCAGATATGCAAAGCCCGGAAGAAACCCAACCATGAACACGCGGTACACCGGTGCGCGATGGCGCGCGATGACGTCGGCGGGTTCCAGCTGATGACGTTCCGCCAGCGCGTGCAGGTCTTCGCCATACGCGCCGCCATAGCAGACGGGCACGTCCCAGCGGCGCGGGAGGGTGTGGATGGCGATGGCCGGCGTGTCCAGGCAACGCGCGATCACGTCTCGCACCCCCGCAGGGCTGATCGTCAGTGGGTCAAAGCGGATGCTTAGCGAGCGGTACGCCGGCACCACGCCGAGTAAACCACACGTCTTGCGCTGCTGCGCCCGAAGTGCCTGCGCCAGCGCCAGCACGCGCGCATTGGTATCGGCGTCGATGCGGTTGGCGAATTCGACCAGCAGCGTGCCATCGCCCGCCGTCAGGATGCGCGGCGCGTTGCTGCTGCAAGAGGAAAGCGTGGCGCTCGTCATGCTGCGGCGGCAAATTCCATGGCGTCGGTGGGGCGAAAGCCCCACGTCACGGCTTGGCCCGGCGTGCGGTCAGCGGCGTCAATGCCCAGCGGCGCATACGCCAGAATGACTTTGTCGAAGGCTTCGATGAACACTTTCCAGTGCAGGCCGCAGAAGGTTGCCGCTACGACACGGCCGCTGTGGCGCACATCCGAACCCGCCAGTAGGCTGCCCAGCCGCAGGTGTTCGGGCCGCACGCCCAATGTGGCAGCGGTAGCGGCACTTTCAGCTGGAAGAAAATTGCACTCGCCCAGGAACCCCGCCACGAAAGCGCTGGCCGGCTGGCGGTACAAGCCTTCTGGCGAGCCAGCATCGACGATGCGGCCCTGCTCCAGAATCACGATGCGGTCAGACAGGTTCATCGCCTCTTCCTGATCGTGCGTCACGAACACCACCGTCAGCCCCAGGTCTTGATGGAGGCGGCGCAGTTGCAGCTGGATGGCCTGGCGCAGGTTCTTGTCCAGCGCGCCTAGCGGCTCGTCCATCAACAGGATGTCGGGCGTAAACACCAGCGCGCGCGCCAACGCCACGCGCTGCTGCTGGCCGCCCGACAGCGCGCCCGGTTTGCGGTCTTGAAGCGGCACCAGGCTGACAAGATCAAGCGCTTCCCCCACGCGGCGGCGGATGTCGTCTTCGTTCAAGCGCCGCATGCGCAAGGCGAAGGCCACGTTGTCGAACACGCTCATGTGCGGAAACAGCGCGTAGTTCTGAAATACCATGCCGATGTTGCGATCCGATATTGGCGTATGCGTGACGTCGCGCCCGCCGATCTTCACCCCCCCCGCATCAGGCGTCTCGAAGCCCGCAATGATCTTCAACAGCGTCGTCTTGCCCGAGCCCGACGCGCCCAGCAGCGTGCAGAATTCGCCGCGCGCAACCGTCAGGTCGACCTCGGGCAGCGCCACGGAATCACCATAGCGTTTGTGAATGCCGGTCATGACCAGTTCTTTGCCCTGGCTCTCGGGCGGGCGTTGCGGACGGATGTCGTAAGCGGTTTGCATATCAGTCTTCCTTCTTCCTGCGCAGCAGCAGGTTGGCAAGCAAAATCAGCGCCGTTGCCCCAACCAGCAGGCAAGAGGCCGAGATAACAGTGGGATCGAAGTCGTTGGCCAGGCCTTCGAACATGAGTTTTGGCAGGGTGCGGTTGCGAATCGTGGTCAGAAACAGCGCCATGACGACGTCGTCGAACGAGCTCACCAAGGCGAACACCGCGCCGCCAACCAGGCTGGGAATCAGCGCGGGCAGCATCACCAGCTGGAACATGCGCGGCCACGATGCGCCCATGCCCAGCGCGGCCAATTCCAGATTCGGGTCCAGGCTGCGCAGCGCGGCGCGCATGGTGATGTAGACATAGGGCGCGGCCAGCACCGTGTGGCCCAGAATCACCGCCATCGAGTTCGCCACCCAGCCAATGGGTGCAAACAGGTAGTACAGCGCCACCGCCGTGACGATGGCCGGCACCGACATCGGAATGATGAAGAACGCGTCCAGCCAGCCCTGGCGGCGCGCGGCCAGCCGGCTCACGCCCAGCGCGGCAGCGGTGCCAAGCACCGTGGCAAGCAGCGTCACGACGATGGCGATCTTGGTGCTGGAGGCCAACGCCGCCAGCCACTTGCCGTCAGTGAAGAAGTTCTCGTACCAGCGCAACCCATAGCTGGGCGGCGGAAAGATCGGGAAATCTGTCGTGCCAAAGCTCATCGGAATCACGACGACGATGGGCAGCAGCAGGAAGATCGCGCAGGCCACGCCCAGCAGCGCTGCCACGCGCCCGCCGGGTGTGCGCCGGTAGCCGGCGTGGTTGCTGCCCTTGCCGGAACTCGCGCTGATCAGGTTGTTCAGGCCGAAGAGCCGGTTGAACAGCCATAGCGACAGCAGCACCGTCACCAGCAATACGCCAGCCAGCGCCGACGCCAGCCCCCAGTTCAGTTCTTCGGTGATGTTGTGCGAGATCAGTTCGGCCGCCATGCGCTGGGCAGGGCCGCCCATCAGCGACGGCGTGATGTAGTAGCCCACCGCATTCATGAACACGATGATGCCGCCCGCGACCGCGCCGGGGCTCGTCAACGGCAGGATGACCTTGCTGAAGATCCCCGCGGACCCGGCGCCCAGGCTCTGCGCGGCCTGCACCAGGCTGCCGTCCAGCGACCGGAACGACGCATACAAGGGCAGCACGACAAACGGCATCAGCACATGCGTCATGCCGACCATCACGCCGGTGAAGTTATAGAGAAACGCCATGGGTTGATCCAGGACGCCCACCGTGGTCAGCAGCGTGTTCAGCGGCCCATTCTTGCCCAGCAGCGCAATCCACGCCGACGTGCGCACCAGCGCGCTGGACCAGAACGGCAACAGCACCGCGAAGAACAGTACGCGCGCCACCGTCGGCGATACCGTCGCCATCAGATAGGCCAGCGGATAACTCAACACCACGCAAGACACGGTGACCGCCGCGGCAATCGTGAAGGTGTTGCCCAGCACGATCCGGTAGATCGGGGTGTCCAGCAGATGGCGGTAATGCGCCAGCGTCAGGCCGCCGTCCTCGCCTTTGAATCCATTGCTGAGCAAGCCAGCGATGGGGCCGGCGAAGAACAGCAACAGGAATAACAGTAACGGCAATGCGGCCAGGGCCGCCACGCGGCCGCGCCGGCGAGCGGCGGCCGGACGGAGTCGGGCGGCGGGCAGGGGAAGGGCGTCGGTGCTCGTAGTCATGGCAGGGGACGCCGGCGCGCACGCCGGCGTTGGGTAAGGAAGGTGGCGGATCAGCGGGCGCGGACCTGGTTGTAGCGCTCGGTGATGGCGGGGCCGTTGGCGTCCCAGAATTCCGAGTTCAGGAAGATGCTGTTCTTCAGGCGCTCGGTGGTCGACGGCAGGCGTTCCAGCCGCTTGGCATCTATCAGGGGCAGGGCCGCTTCGGTGGTCGGGCCGTAGGCGATGTACTTGCTGAACTCCGCCTGGTTCTTGGGCTGGATCATGAAGTTCAAGAGCTTGATGGCCGCATCGCGGTTGGGTGAACCCTTGACGATGGCGAAGTAGCCGACTTGCGCAATGCTGTCGCCCCAGCCCATCGCAATCGGCAGGCCTGAATCGATACCGGCCTGAAAGCGCCCGTTCCAACCCAGCGCCATCACGACTTCGCCGCTGCCCAGCGCGTTGACGGGCTCGGCGCCGCTTTTCCACCAGCGCGCCACATGCGGCTTGATGGCTTCGATCTTCTTGAAGGCGCGATCCAGGCCTTCTTTGGTGGCCAGCACCTTGTAGACGTCGGCGGGCGCCACGCCATCGGCGATCAGCGCGGCCTCGATCACCGTGGCCGGATCATCCTGCAGGGTGCGCTTGCCGGGGAATTTCTGCACATCCCAGAAATCCGCGAAGGTGCTGGGTTGCGGCTTGCCTGCGGGAAAGGCTTGCGTGGAAAAACCGATGTTGGTCGAGAAGATTTCCGACGGCACGCCGTAGTCGCTGCGCGCGTTGGCAATGACGTGATCCTGCTTGACCATGTCGGGCGTGATCTTTTCAAACACGCCCAGCTTGATGCCGCGCGTGAGGCGGGCGCTGTTCTCGGTCACCACGTCCCAGGTAACCGACCTGGTGTCGATCATGGCGCGGATCTTCGCCACTTGCGGGTCGGTGTCCTCGTGGATGGTGATGCCGCTTTCCTTCGAGAACGGCTTGAGCCACGCGTCACGGATGGCGCCCTGGTAGTTGCCGCCCCAGCTTGCGAAATTGAGTTCTGCTGCTTGTGCCACGCCCGTGGCCATTGCCAACGTGGCGGCAACAGCGCACGTGACGTTCTTCCATTTGAGATGCATTGCTTGGACTCCGTTCGAGAAGAAAAACGCGATGGGCAAACCTGCCCCGATCCTGGGCATATCGCCTCAGCAAGTCCTTGGCATGCAAATTGCATGCCAACGGTATGCCAAGCATCGCAATTCGTTTTTTTTCGGAGTTCTTCACATGTACGACGTAGACCTCAATTCCGACCTGGGAGAGAGCTTTGGGCCCTACAAAATCGGCTCGGACGAGGCCATGCTCGACCTCATCACATCAGCCAACGTGGCCTGTGGATTTCACGGTGGCGATGCTTCCGTCATGCACCAAACCGCGGCATCCGCCCTAAAACGGGGCATAGACGTGGGCGCGCATCCGGGCTTTAACGACCTGTGGGGATTTGGCCGGCGCAAGATCACGGGCGATAGTCCGCAAGCGATTGGCGACATGATTGCGTACCAGATCGCCGCGATGCAGGGGATGGCGCGCGCGGCGGGGCATCGCGTGTCGCATGTCAAGCTGCATGGCGCGCTGGCCACGCAGGCCTTCGAAGACCGCGCGTTGTCGGAGGCCTTGACGTGGGCCATGCGCGCGCTGGACCCGGACCTGGTGCTGGTGTGCACGCCGCATAACGAAACCGAGCGCGCCGCGCGCCGGGCGGGCATCCGCGTGGCGTGTGAAGTATTTGCGGATCGTCTGTATGGCGACAACGGTCTGACGCTGCCGCGCAGCGAGCCGGGCGCCGTCATCCATGACCCGGTGGCGGCGGCCGCGCAGGCGCTGCGCATGGTGCGCGAACAGGCGATACGGACGGTAGGCGGCAAGGTTGTGGCGATGCCGGTACACACGATCTGCGTGCATGGAGACAACCCGCAAGGGGTTGCGATTGCGCAGGCCGTGCGCGACGCGCTGCTGGCCGAAGGCGTGCGCCTGCGGCCGATCTCGCAGCTGGACTTTCAGTAGGGCTTCTTTAGAAAGGCGCGTCTTTCTGCGCCTGCTTGATCAGCGCCTTCAGCACGCTTGCAAAGCGCCGGGCGGTGCTGGACAGCGGGCTGCTGGCCGAATTCAGCAGATGGATTGCGTGGCCCAGCGCCGGGTCGGTGGGCAGCAGCACGAAGTCTTTGCCGAAGCTCGGGTGATAACCAAATGACTCGATCAACGCCACGCCCACGCCTTGCCGCACCAGCGCCAGCGCTTCGGGTGTCGAGCGGATTTCGATCTGCGGCTGCACCGGCACCGGGCCGGAATTCAGGAAGCGGCTGGCGAGCCGCCCGAATGGCGTGTCCGCGCCGTAGCCGATCAGCAGATGCCCCTGCAGATCTTCGGCCCGCACACGGCTGCGCACCGCTAGCGGATGGCCGCGCGGCACCGCACAGCCCAGCCAGCCCTGACCGATTTCTTCACTGACGATATTGGCGTTGACCGGCGGCGGCATCGACGCAAGGCCAAAGTCGGCCTGACCCAGCAGCAGGTGAGGCAACAGCGCATCAAAGGCCAGCGGCCGGTAGCGGATGGGCGTGTCGGGGTGGCGTTCACGAAACTTCTGGATGGCGTGCGGAATCAGCCATTCGCTGAAGCTGGGGCTGGACACCAGGCTGACCGCGCCTGCGGACCCTGCGCCCAATGCGCCCGCCAGGGCGTTGAAGCGGTTAACGCGGCCAAAGATCTCTTCGGCCTCGGCGTACAGCCGCCGCGCTTCCGGCGTGGGATGCAGCCGGCCTTTGACGCGTTCAAACAGCTGATAGCGCAAGCGGTTTTCAGCGGAGGCCAGCACGCGGCTCACAGCGGGCTGCGTCACGGACAGCATGCGGCCGGCTTCGCTCAGCGAACCGGTCAACATCACCGCGTGGAAAACCTCGATCTGGCGAAGCGTCAGGGCTCCGGGCGCGGAGGGGAGGGGGCCGGCCATGGGAAGGAATGTCCGCAAAGGAAAAGGGTGGCTGCCATTTTATGGCCTGACAGGCGCTGCGGCGCGCCCGCCACGCGGTCGCCATGACGTTTTGCGCGTAGCCCATAACTAAATGCACAGTCCTCGGCGATGCTTGTGCATTCGGCGCTGCGGCCAGAACCCTTTATTTTCAAGGACTTCCAGTCGATTCCCGCCGGCGGTGTCCTCGCTATCCCGCGCAAGGGGACGGCTTTCCGGCAAGCGCGGGGCGCGGCATGCTGCCAGCAACCTGTCTTTTACCCCTTCCAGGATCGCCTCATGTCTCGCATCGTCACTGTCGCCGCCGCCCAGTTGGGTCCCATTCAACGTTTGGAGGGGCGCGAGGTGGTGATCGGCCGCATGCTCCGACTGTTGGAGCGTGCACACCAGCGGGGCGCGCAGGTGGTGGTGTTTCCCGAGTTGGCGCTGACGACGTTCTTTCCGCGCTGGTACTGTGAAGACCTGGACGAGGCTGATGGCTGGTTCGAACCCAGCCTGCCATCGCCCGCCACGCAACCCCTGTTTGACGCCATCAAGCGCTTTGGCGTGATGGTGTATCTGGGCTATGCAGAGTTGGCGTGGGAGCCGGACGAGCAAGGCATCGCGCGCAAGCGCCGCTTCAATACGTCGGTCGTCATCGCGCCCAATGGCGAGATCGTGCTGAAGTACCGCAAGGTCCATCTTCCGGGCCACGCAGAGTTTGCCGAACACCGTCAGGTGCAGCATCTGGAAAAGCGCTATTTCGAAGTGGGAAATCTGGGCTTCCCGGTGGTGCGTGCACCGGTCGCGCCGGGCCTGGACGCCAATCTCGGCATGCTGATCTGCAATGACCGGCGCTGGCCGGAAGCGTGGCGCGTGCTGGGCCTGCAGCAAGTGGAACTGGTCATGCTGGGCTACAACACGCCCAGCCGAAATCAAGACAACCGCGGTTTCGAAGCGCATCACCTGCGCGTGCTGCATTCGCATCTGTCTATCCAGGCGGGTTGCTACCAGAACGCCACCTTCGCCGCCGCCGTCGCCAAGGCCGGCACCGAAGACGGCCACGAACTGCTGGGCCATTCCATCATCGTCAATCCGCAAGGCGAAATCATCGCCATGGCGGCCACCTGGGACGACGAGCTGATCGTTGCCGACTGCGACCTGGATCTGTGCGAGCTGGGCCGCAACACCGTCTTCAACTTTGCCAAGCACCGCCGCCCCGAAGCGTATACCCGCCTGGTCGAACAGACCGGCAGCGTGGCCCCCGCCGTGTGGACGCCGTCGGTCTGACGCGCCCCAATCGACTCTTCCCCCTGGATTGAACATTCCTCATGACCGCGACGCTTCTGCCTCCGACCATCGAACATGAAATGCTGGGCACGATGCGCGTGCCCGGCTACGCCGACGTCACCGCCGCCGCCGAGCGCCTGGGCCCCTACGTACGCCGCACGATGCTCCTGCGCTCGCCCGTGCTGGATGAATGCGCGCAAGCGCCCATCTGGCTGAAGCTGGAAAACCTGCAAGTCACGGGCTCGTTCAAGGCGCGTGGCGCGTTCAACGCGCTGCTGAATATGGATGCCGAACAACGCGCGCGTGGCGTGGTGGCGTATTCCACCGGCAACCACGGGCAGGCGGTGGCGTGGGCCAGCCGTTGCCTAGGCGTGCCCGCCACCATCGTGATGCCGGTGGATGCGCCGGAGAACAAGGTCGAAAAGGCGCTGCGCCATGGTGCGAAGGTCGTGCGCTACGACCGGCTGCGCGAAAGCCGCGAGGAAATCGGCATGCGGCTGCTGGCCGAAACCGGCGCGACCTTGTTGCCGCCGGGGGACCACCCCGATGTGCTGGCGGCGCAGGGCACGCTGGCGCTGGAAGCCTTGCAAGACCTGCCCACCGCCTCGCGCGCAAACCTGGGGCTCTTCGCCACGCCGTGCGGCGGCGGGGGCATGGCGGCGGGGTGTTCGCTGGTGTTGCGAGAGCTGGCGCCGCAGGCCCGCATGGTGGCGGTGGAGCCCCGTGAATACGACGACACGGTGCGATCCCTTGCGTCCGGCAAACGTGAAGGCAACCCGCCCGGCGCCAAGACTATTTGCGACGCCTTGCAGGCGGCCACGCCGGCCGAACTGCCCTATGCCATCAACAGCCGCAGCCTGAGCGCGGCGGTGTCGGTCAGCGATGCCGAAGTCGCCGCCGCCATCCGCTTCGCGCTGGATGAACTGCGGCTGGTCGTGGAACCGGGTGGCGCCGTAGCGTTGGCGGCCTTGCTGGCTGGCCATATCACGGCCGAGGGCCGCGACGCCATCATCGTGCTGTCGGGCGGAAATATCGATTTGCCGTTGTTGCGCCAGATTGCCCTGGGCTAAGCGCGCAAGCGTTTGGTTCCAGATCGGCGGGGCCGCAAGGCCCGGCCATGCCGTACCCGCGCCGGACGCAGAGCTGGCGCGGCAAAACCCATAACAGTCCAAGGAAGAAAACCATGTCCACGCACCAAAGCAGCGCCAAGCGCTGGCTCGCCGCGGCGAGCGCCGCGCTGAGCCTGACGGCGGCCTCCGCCGCCCAGGCCGCCTACCCCGAGCACCCGGTCACCATCATCGTGCCATTCAATACCGGCACGACACCCGACCTCGTGTCACGCCTGCTGGCCGCGGAAATGGCCAAGCAGACGGGCGGCAACTACGTGGTGCAGAACCGCACGGGGGCCTCCGGCATTATCGGCACGCAGGCGGTGGCCAACGCCGCACCCGATGGCTACACGATCGGTTTCGCCAACGTGGCCACGCTGGCCATCAACCAGGGCCTGTACGCCAAGCTTCAATACGACGCCGACAAGCAATTGGCGCCCGTGGCCTTGACGGGTTCCGTGCAGAACCTGCTGGCCGTACGGCCGGGCCTGAACGTCAAGAGCGTGGCCGAACTGATCGCGCTGGCCAAGAAGGAGCCAGGCAAGCTGGTGGTGTCGTCGGGCGGCAACGGCACGACGGGGCACCTGAGCGCCGCCATGTTCAGTTCGATGGCCGGCGTGGAGTTCATGCACGTGCCATACAAGGGCGGCGTCGAGGCGGACCTGGCCGTGCTGCGTGGCGAAGCCGACCTGGTGTTCGACAACATCTCGTCCATCGCATCGTTCGTGGACCAGGGCAAGGTCGTGCCGCTGGCCGTGACCGATCTGCAACGTGACCCGTCCATGCCTGCCCTTGCCACGCTGGATGAGCAGGGCCTGAAGGGTTATCGCGCGGTGGCGTGGACCGGTTATGTGGCGCCCGCCGGCACGGATCCCAAGGTGCTGGACTACCTGAACGCGGCCATGAACAAGGCGCTGCAATCGCCCGACGTGCAGGCGAAACTGAAGAGCCTGTCTTATGTGCCGAACATCGGCCCACGCCAGCAGCTGTTTGACCGCGCGCATGCCGAACGTCCGGTGTGGGCGCAGGTGATCAAGCAAGCCAACGTGAAGATCGACTGAACGCCATGAACCTGACCACCGTGACCCATGAACGCTACGACTTGCTGATCCGTGGAGGCACGGTGATCGATGGCACGGGCGCCGACCGCTTCCGCGCCGACGTGGGCGTGCGCGCCGGCCGCATAGCGGCCGTCGGCGACCTGGACGGCGCACACGCCACGCAGGTGCTGGAGGCCGTCGGCCGCATCGTGGCGCCCGGCTTCATCGACACGCACACGCACGACGATCGTTACCTGTCGATCGACCCTGGCATGCCCGCCAAGCTGAGCCAGGGCGTGACGACGGTAGTGACGGGCAACTGCGGCATCAGTCAGGCCCCGTGGCGTTCGGGCTGGCGCAGCGATGTGCCGGCGCCGGTCAATCTGTTGGGCAATGACGTCAGCGATTTTCCCTACGAGACCTTTGGCGCGTACCTGCGCAACCTGGACCTCCACCCGCCCGCCGTGAACGCCGCCTGCCTGGTGGGCCACACCTCGCTGCGCGCCGCTGCGATGGACGAGTTCGACCGGCCCGCCACCGCCAGCGAGATCGAGCACATGCAGGCCTTGCTGCGCGAGGCCATGCAAAGCGGCGCGATTGGTTTGTCCACCGGTACGGCGTATCCGGCCGCCATGCCCGCCACGCTGGACGAACTGATGGCGGTGGCCAGCGTGCTGCGCGAGCAGGGCGGCATGTACGCCAGCCATATCCGCGACGAAGGCGACCGCATCTTCGCGGCGCTGGACGAAGCCTTCGCCGTGGGCGAGGCGGGCGGCGCACCCGTGCTGATCTCGCATCACAAGCTGATTGGCCCGCGCAACCACGGCCGCTCGGTGCAAACGCTGGCGCACATCACCGAAGCCAGCCAGCGCCAGGAAGTGGCGCTGGACTGCTATCCCTACGTGGCCGGCTCGACGATTCTGCGCAAGGATCGTCTGGCAGTGTCCAGCCGCGTCATCGTGACAAAGTCCGTGCCGCACCCGCAATACGCGGGACGGGACTTGGACGATATCGCGCACGATATGGGCGTAAGCCCGGAAGAGGCGGTCGACGCGCTGCAACCGGCGGGCGCCATCTACTTCATCATGGACGAGGCCGACGTCGAACGCATCCTGGCCTATCCCGGCACGATGATCGGCTCGGATGGCATGCCGCACGACCCGGCGCCGCACCCACGCCTGTGGGGCACGTTCCCCCGCGTGCTGGGCCATTACTGCCGCGACGTCGGGCTGTTCACGCTGGAGCAGGCCGTGCACAAGATGACCGGCAAGCCCGCCGCTTATTTCCGCCTGCCGCAACGCGGCCGCATTGCGGTCGACCACGCGGCGGACCTCG
The DNA here is from genome assembly GCF_002975275.1 of Achromobacter sp. MYb9. Lineage (GTDB taxonomy): Bacteria > Pseudomonadota > Gammaproteobacteria > Burkholderiales > Burkholderiaceae_B > Achromobacter. The sequence continues at coordinate 73,460 of NZ_PCOQ01000020.1, forward strand.
TCGTGTTCGACGCGGACACCATCGCCGACACCGCGACGTGGTCGTCGCCGACGCGCCAGGCGGAAGGCATTGACTACGTGCTGGTCAATGGCAGCGTTGCGTGGCGGGCCGGCGCAGGCACCGGGTCGCGCACCGGCAAGGTAATCCGGCCGAAATTGTGATGCTCCCCGGCGCGTACTGGCAGTCGGGCGACGGAAATGATGTTGGGATCAGCGGTCCGGGGCCGGCCAAATCCGGAACCTAGCGGTTAACGAGCCGTTTGGGCAAGGTAAGGGTCAGGGCCGCGCCGATCAGGGCGACGCAGGCGATAAAGATCACGCCGTTGTCGGTGCTGCCCGTCATGTCCTTGACCAGCCCCACTACATAGGGGCTGACAAACCCTCCCAGGCCGCCAAAGCAATTGATCATCGCCACGCCTGCGGCCATGCCGACGCCGGACAGAAAAAGGCCTGGAATCGTGAATAGCATGGAGGTAGTGCTGTAGGCGCCGATTGCGGCAATCGTCAATGACAGTAAGGCCAGCCCAATCGAGTCATGGAACCAGACGCTGCCGATAAGACCAACGCAGACGCAGGTGAAGGGGCCCACCAGGTGCCAACGGCGTTCGCGCATTCGGTCGGAGCTGCGGCCGATGAGAATCATCACGACAAAGGCGGCGGTAAAGGGCACGGCCGTATATAGGCCCACGTGCATGACGTCCCCTACATTGAGTTGCTGGACCAGCGTCGGCAGCCAGAACGACACGCCGTACGAGCAAATCGCCGAGCAGAAGCAGATGAACGTCATCTTCCAAACGCGTCTGTCCCGAAGGGTTGCCGCGAGCGAACCCGTTGCCTTGTCGTGCCTGGTCAGATCGCGTTCCGCTTGAATTTCCCGCTCGATCAGATCGCGCTCGTCGGTTGCCAGCCAACGCGCATTGGCGGGGTTGTCCGCTAGGTACTTCAGGCACAGCAGCCCCAGCACCAGCGAAGGAATCGCTTCAATCAGGAACATCCATTGCCAACCCGCGAGGGAGTGCGCCCCATGGCCCCAGCCGATGATCGCGCCGGACAGCGGTGCGCCGATCATGCCAGATAGGGGCACGGCGCCAACAAATAGCGCCACCATCTTTGCACGCTTGTTCGCAGGAAACCAATAGGTCAGGTACAGAATTACGCCGGGGTAGAAACCGGCCTCGGCCGCGCCCAACAGAAAGCGCAGTACGTAAAACTGCGTGGGCGTTTCGACGAAGGCGAATCCGGCCGAGATGAAGCCCCACAGGATCATGATGCGCGAAATCGTCTTTTTGGCGCCGATACGCATCATCAGTAGGTTGCTAGGCACTTCGAAGATTAGATAGCCAATGAAAAACAGGCCTGCACCCAGGCCGTAGATGGCGTCGCTGAAGCCAAGATCGTTAAGCATGTGCAGCTTGGCGAAGCCGATGTTGATGCGGTCCAGATAGGCGGCTACGTAACACAGCATCAGGAACGGCATAATGTGCAAGGCGACCTTGCGGTAGACAGCGTTGCGCTCCAGCGCCTGGCCCGCCTGCGCGGGAGGATTCAATGTTGCTTGCACGGCTTACCCCTTGTTTGATCGGCAGACGTCCGGACTCGCACCTGGCTGGCCCGGACGCGGCCGTTATGGTTTGAGTTGAAAGATGGCTTCCACTTCCACGGCCATGCGCGACGGCAGGGACGAGGCGCCAGTCGCGATCCTGGCATGGCGTCCGGCGTCGCCCAGCACGGCAGCGATCAGGTTGGAAGCGCCGTCCAAAACCTGCGAATGCGCGTCGAAATCGTCGGCGCAATTGACCACGCCTGCCAGCCGTACCGCGCCGACCACGCGCGTTAAGTCGTCGCCGCATGCCTGCGCAAGATGGCCCAGAACATTCAGCGCACACAGTTGCGCGGCCTCCCGGCCTTGCTCGATCGTCAGGTCGCGTCCGACGCGGCCCGAGAACATCAGGACGCCGTCCAGGCGCGGTGCCTGGCCTGCGACGAACAGCAGGTCCGTGGCCCGCACGGCAGGCACGTACCTGCCGCGAGGCGGGTTGGCGGCCGGCAGTGTCAGGCCCAGGCCGCGAACCCGCGCGGAGATCGTGGCAGCGCTCATTTGATCTGCCTCCAATCACCCTGATGGCCCTGCCAGTTGATGGAGTGACCAAGGGCGCGCATCACGCTGCCACGCAACGCGCGCACCATTCCGGCGTATTCCTCCATGGCAATGCCATCATGTGCCGGCTCTGGTGCCATGAACATGCCGTCCACGCCGCCGCTGGCCACGCACATTTCGGTGCTGCGGGTTTCCAGCTCGGGCGTATGGAACACCACGGGGTTCTCCAATAAGGCAGACAATGCCGCCACTACGCCCGTTGCCCCGAAATTGGACACATTGGACACTACCAGCCAATCGGCGGCCGTTACGGCCGCTACGCCGCCACGCCCCGGCATGCCGGTATCGGCCGCTTTTGGGGAAAAGCGCGGCAGGTCCTGGGCAATCACGCCCATGCCCAGCTCGTTGCCGCCATCGCCGATACCGATGAATGGGATGCCGGCCGCTTGCACCTGTTCGAACAGATAATCGAGATTGGCCACCAGGCCGTCCAGCGGTCGCCCCCCCAACCCGTGATAAAGCCCTTTGGCGTTACGGCCCGGACGTTCGATGGCGATGGCGGCGCAGGGGCGCGTCACCCGCATCAGTTCATCGCAGATGGCCTGCGAGGCCTCGTCGCCTTTGGGTACGGTCTTGATGTATACCGGCCGCAGGTACTCGATGGGCCGGATGACGCCATCGGCCGGGAAGGGCATGGGTGCCATGCCAGCGCCGCGGCAGGTGGCAATCATCATTGCTTCCCAATCTTCGTCTATGACGATGACTGTTTCGCGGCGCATGCCAAGAAAGAAGGCGCGCGCCATCAACGCAGCGCCAATCGGGCCGTCGGTCTCGGGTGCGCCACCGCCCTCCGGAAAGCCGGTGGCGATCAGTATCGGGCCGGTTTGTGCTTGCGTCGCCTGGTACAGGCGTTCGGCTGCGCCCATGCACGCATGCCCCGGCTGCCGGGTCTGGAGCGCAGCGTACAGGTTGCCGATCAGTCCGACGCCCGTGTAATCCAGCCGCATGAACTCGTCGATCGTGCGGGCAACGCGTTGATAAGTAGTCGATTCGGGATTCAGCATGATGTTTCCGGTGACAAGCGCCGCTTAACGATTGAGCGCTTCAATGAAGACAGAGGTATCCACGTTGCCGCCGCTCAGGATGACCACGATGGTCTTGTCGGCGGCGTCCAGCTTGCCCGCCAGCAAGGCGGCCAGCGGCACGGCGCCGCCCGGTTCAACCACCAGCTTCAGGTGTTGGTATGCGGCCTTCATGGCTTGCCGGACGTCGTCGTCGGTCACGACCAGGCTGCCTGCCAATAGGTGCAGATTGACCGGAAAGGTGAGCTTGCCGGGGCGCACGACCTGCAATGCGTCGCAAATGGAGCGGGCGCCTGGTGCATTGGACTCGGGCTGACCCGACGCCAGGGAACGTGCCAACTCGTCGAAGCCAGCCGGCTCGCCCGCATAGACCGCCGTCTTGGGCGACAAGCTTTTCACGGCCGTGGCAACGCCGGCGACCAGTCCGCCGCCGCTACTGGCGGCGATGACCGCGTCCAGGGCTACGCCCCGTTCGGTGGCTTGTTCGATGATTTCCAGGCCCACCGTGCCTTGGCCCGCCATGATGTGCGGATCGTCATAAGGCGGCACCATGACCGCGCCGGTGCGGGTGGCGATCTCCGCTCCGATTGCTTCGCGGTCATCGTTCTGGCGGTCATACAGGATGACTGTCGCGCCATTGGCGCGCGATCCTTCAATCTTCGCCTTGGGTGCGTCCGACGGCATGATGATGGTTGCGGGAATGCCCAGCTTGCGGGCAACTGCCGAGGTCGCCAGCGCGTGGTTGCCCGATGAAAACGCCACGACGCCTGCCTGGCGTTGCGCCGGGCTGAGCTGCAGCAGACGGTTGCACGCACCGCGGAACTTGAAGGCGCCCGCATGCTGAAGGCATTCGGCCTTGACAATAATCCGGCCGCCCAACAGGTGGTTCAGCGTCTGGCTTTCCAACAGCGGCGTGCGGACGATGTGCGCACGGATGCGTTCATGCGCTTGTTGCACTTCGCTGAGCGATATAGCGAATGGAGGCGGAGTAGAGGGAAGGGTCACGGTGTTTCTTTCCTGGCTGAATGCGATATTGCGCAGCCATTACAGCGTGACCGTTCGATAAGAACCAATCGTGAATATGGATCGAACTGGATAAGTTCAGCTTATCCATGGGGGCCACGCCCTGGAAACCCGGCGAGCGCGCGGAGACGACGCCTTCGGCAATCAGGGAAAGCACTAATAGGATGCGGGGCAGGCGACCCGCATTCGCACCGTCGCGCTACTTTGCCATGCGGCGCATGCTGCGGCGGCGTGGACTGGCCGCCATGGACGCTTGGGCGATTTCGCCGGCGAGCTTGGCCAGGGCGAGCTTGGTGGGTTCGTCGCTGCCGCGCGCGTAGGCCACCGCAAATGTCAGGTCACGCAGTTGCAGTTGCGTATTGCGTATCTTCAGGCGGCCTTGCTCGACCTCTTTCAGCACCGCCAGCCGAGGCACCACGCAAATGCCAAAGCCGTCTTCCGCCATGCGCACGATCGTGGATAGCGACCAGTTGGTGAAAAAACGGGGCGCTCCATGCTCGGGCGTGGTCAGTTCCTGACGTAAATACGTGTAGGGGTACGTACGCTTGGGGAAGGTAATCAGGGGGTGCGCAGCCACATCGCTATTGGACAACGGTTCCTTGCCCGGCTTCAGCGATGGCGAAGATAGGAAATTAAGCTCGTAGCTGCAGAGCGTGGTCTCGACCAGCTCGTCATCCAGTTGTGGGCCCAACAGAAACGCCATGTCCAGCTCGCCGGACTTGAGCGAGTCACGCAGGGTAGGAGTAATGTCGACCACGATGTCGATGCTCAGGTTGGGATACTTCCGCTGCACCTGCTCCAGGAACTCCACCAGCCACGTGTGCACGATGGTCTCGGCCACACCGAGGCGCACCACGCCGCTGACGGCTTGTTCTTCCGCAACCTTCAACATCATTTCGGTATGCAGCGCCATGAACCGTTCGGCATAGTCGTACAAGACGCGCCCCTTGGTGGTGAGCTTGATGGCGCGTGAGCTGCGGTCCAGCGCCTTGACTCCGAGCTCCGCTTCCAAGGCTGCAATGCGCTGCGACACGGCGGGCTGCGTCGTGTGCAATTTCACCGCGGCCTTGTTGAAGCTGCTTAGGTTCACCACCCAGTAGAAAACTTCGAGGCTCTTGAAATTCATGCGGATCTCGCTCAGAAAGCGGAAAATAGCCCGTCGTCGTCAGTGGGCGGCAACGTGATCAGCTGCACCCGGTCCGGGGCCGTCTCTTTGACGATACGCACGAAAAGACGGGCGAATTCGCGAGCCTGTTCTGAAGGCGCATAGCTGCGGGGCAGCAAGAAGCCATAGGGAATGCTCAGCGCGGGCTCGAAATCGCGCAGCACGATACCCGGCACGTTCATCGCCAGAATCGGATCTGCCAAGGCAATGCCCACGCCCAACGCCGCGAGCTGGCAGGCGGATTGGCCGGACGACGTCTCCATGACCAGGCGCAATGGCAAGCGTTGCTTTTCCATCAAGTCGTCGATTCGCTGGCGCAACAGGGTGAACGGGCGCAGCGCAATGAAAGGCTCGTCTTTGATGTCATCGGGCGTCAATACGGTCTTGGCGGCCAGGCGATGGCCTGCCTGCATGGCGATGACCAGACGGACGTCCGCGAACGGGCGGGACCGAATGCCGGGAAAGTCGATAGGCAGCGCCGCCAGTCCCAGGTCGAACTGCTGGCCGGACATCCATAGCCCGACATCTACTCGGGACCGGACTTCCAGCGACACGCGCACCCGTGGATGACGGCGGGAAAACTCCGCGATGGCGCCCGGCGTGACGCTATAGGCAAAGTACGGTTGGGTCAGTATGCGCAGCCACGCGTCCTGTTGGGTCCGAATGGAATCGGCGATCCGTGACACTTCTTCGAATCCGGCCAGGATATGCCGCGTGCCTTCATAGAAGCGCAGGCATTCCTGGGTGGGAATCAGGCCGCGCCCCTGACGCGAAAACAGTGAAAATCCCACCTCGTCCTCCAGCGCCGAGATAAGCCGGCTGATTTGGGGCTGGGTGCGATGGATGCGGCGCGAGGCCTCGGTAACGCTGCCCGTCTCCATGACGGCGCGCAACGCTTGCAAGCGGTTCAGGCGCATAAGGACAAACCCGAAAGGCGGAATGGGGGCTCGTCGGACGTAGCCACCCCGCACCATAGGAGAACGGGGCCAAGCCGCGGCGACACATTACAAAAGTGCATGAATCGATACCCCAAACGAAATTGACGCATGGATTCACGCAATCTTAGGATCATCTCATCTTCAATGAAAGAGGCGCGGCGTGAATATCCTGGAAAAATCGGCATCCGTGGGCGGGCCCGTGGCACTGTTTCCCGATGACCGCAACGGCATCGAACAACTGGACTGGAGCAACATCGGGCAGGCATTTCCGATCAAGCAACGGCGGGCGTATCTGAACAACGCGTCGATCGGAGCGTTGAGCCTGCCGGTGGTGGCAGCGGTGAATCGCTTCATGGAAGACGTGCGCGACAACGGTCGCAACGCCTATCCGGAATGGTGCCGCTACGCCGAAGAGACCATCAAGACACGCATCGGCCGGCTGATCGGCGCGAGCCGCGACGAGATCGCCTACGTCAAGAACACCACCGAAGGCTTGGTCAACGTGGCCAACGGCTTTCCCTGGCGCGATGGCGACAACTTGATCCTGGCCGACATCGAGTACCCGTCCAACGTGTATTGCTGGATGAAGCTGGCCGCGCGCGGCGTTACGATCCGTTGGGTGAAGAACCGCAACGGCCGCATCCTGGTGGACGATATCCGCAAGCTGATGGACGATCGCACCCGCCTGGTTTCCCTAAGCGCGGTGCAGTTCTCCAATGGCTTTCGCCAAGACCTGGAATCCACGTCGAACCTGTGCCACGAACGCGGCGTGTACCTGAACCTGGATGCCATCCAGTGGGCCGGTGCGCTGGAACTGGATGTGGAGCGGCTGGGGATCCACTTCCTGGCGGTGGGGGGGCACAAGTGGATGCTGGCGCCGATCGGCACGGGCTATTTCTATTGCCGCAAGAGCGTGCTGGGCCTGCTGGACCCCCCAAGCGTCGGGTACCACAGCGTTGACAGCACGGAAGACCACATGCACTACCTGTTGGAATACCGGCCCAATGCCGGCCGCTTCGAAGAGGCGCTGGCCAACTTCACCGGCATCTGGGGACTGGACGCGGCGGTACGTATCCAGCTGGCGCTGACGCCGGCCCGCATCGAAGCGCACATTTTGGAACTGACCGACCATGCCGCCGCTGCGTTGCAGCGCAAGGGCTACCAGGTCGTCAGTTCGCGGGTGCCCGGCGAGGCGTCCGGCAACTTGTCGTTCAAGCATGCCGGCCACGACGCGCAGGATCTTGCCGAGCGCTTGCGCGAGGCCGGCGTGGACCTGGCGGTGCGTGGCGGCAATCTGCGCATTTCGCCCAGTTACTACAACGATACGAGTGAAATCGATCGCCTGGTCGACGCGCTGCCGTCCTGACGGCGCGCCCGACACCGGACGAACATCATGCACAAGGGGAACATCATGGCAATGCTGAAAAATTGGCGCCGATTGGCGCTGGCCCTGGGCGCCTGCGCCCTGACGGCCTGGACGTCGGGCGCGGCCGCCGCCGAGACGCCCAAGCCGGGCGGCACGCTACGCTACGGCACCGTGTCGGAAATCGTATCGCTTGACCCGCACATCTATGGCGGCAGCGCATGGAAGGTGCTGATCCAGGCGTTGTACAGCCCGCTGGCGGGCTACGACAAGAGCGGGGCGATCGTGCCCCGATTGGCGCAGCGCTGGGACCAGCCCGATGCGCGCACGCTGGTCTTCCACCTGCGCCCGGACGTGACGTTCCAGGACGGCACGCCGGTGACCGCGGACGACGTGAAATTCTCGTTGGACCGAATCCTGGATCCGGCCACGGGTGCCACGCTGCGGTCGAACCTGCAAGGCGCCACGGTCACCGTGGTCGACGCCGCCACCGTCAAGGTCGAAAAGCCGACGCCCGATGCCACCATGCTCAGCGTGCTGGCGTTGCCCGAGGCCGCGATCGTGTCGCGCAAGTGGGTGCAGGGCGGCGCGAACCTGAAGCTGTCGGCCAATGGCACTGGCCCGTTCCTGCTGAAAAGCTACGAACCCGCGGTGCGTGCCAGCCTGGTGCGCAACCCGCGTTATTTCGTCACCGGCCAGCCGTACCTGGACGGGGTGGACTTTCGCATGATCAAGAGCGACGACGCCCGCGTCAATGCGCTGCGCAGCCAGTCGCTGGACATGATCGACTTCGTGCCGTGGAAGGACATCGACGTGCTGCGCCGCAATGCCGGCACCCGGATCGATACGGCTGGCGGGGCCTTCATGAGCGTCTGGTTCAATACCGGCAAGAAGCCGTTCGACGATGCGCGCGTGCGCCGCGCGGTGTCGTATGCGATCGACCGCGAAGCCGTGTCCAAGGCCGCGTTCTTCGGCTACGGCAAGCCGATCTACGGCGCGCCGACGCCACAGGATTCGCCATACTACGACAAGGCGCTGGACGGGACCTACCAGCGCGATACCGCCAAGGCGCGCGCCTTGCTGGCCGAAGCCGGTTACGCCAATGGCGTGGACGCATCGATGGTGGTGTTCCAGGGGCTGGGCATCTACACCACCATGGCGCAGGTGGTGCAGGCCAACCTGAAGGAAGTCGGCATCAACCTGAAGCTGGAGCCGGTGGAATGGGCCACGCTGGTCGAACGTAAGAACCGTGGCGACTATGAGTCGATGATCTACGGCGTCTCGGTCAAGTTGCCGGATCCCGATGCCTACGCCTACTACCTGGGCGGCGATTCCAGCTATTGGGCCAAGCCCGTTGGCTATCGCGACCCGGAACTGGAGAAGCTGCTGGCCCAGGGCCGCGCGCTGACCGACCCCAAGGCACGCCAGCCGATCTACCAGCAAGCCGAAAAGCGCATCCTGGAGACCAGCCCGTGGGTCTTCGTGAGCTGGCGCGAACAGGCGCAGGGCTATCTGCGCAAGGTACATGGCTACACGCAGCTGGGCGGGGCGCTGAGCGAAAGCAGCCCCGGCATCTCGCTGCCCACCATGTGGTTGAACTGAGCGCGCCGGCATGTTGCCTTTTCTACTGAGGCGCCTGGCGTCGGCCGCGCTGACCTTGATGTTGGCGGCGGGCGTGGTGTTCATCGCCATCCATCTGCTGCCTGGCGACCCGGTGGCCATCATGCTGGGCGACCAGGCCGGCAGCGACCCGGTCGCCGTGGCCCGCGTTCGCACCCAGCTTGGGCTGGATCTGCCACTGGGCGTGCAATTCACGCATTGGGCCGGTGCGCTGGCACATGGCGACCTGGGCGTGTCGTTGCGTACAGGCGAACCGGTGGCCGACGAACTGGCGCGGCGCATTCCGCGCAGCCTGGAACTGATCGGCGCCGGCCTCCTGGTGGCGATGCTGCTGGGCATTCCGCTGGGCGTGGTGGCGGCACGTTCGCGCGGCCGGCTGACCGGCATGGCGGCCTCGGTGCTGGCGGTGGCCGGCTTCTCGGCGCCGGTGTTCGTGCTGGGCATCCTGTTGGTACTGCTGTTCAGTCTGGCGCTGGGCTGGCTGCCGTCGTCCGGCTTCGTGGCGTTTTCGGACGATCCATTGCAGCATTGCCTGGCCCTGGTCCTGCCGTCGCTGACGATTGGCTTGAACTTCATGGGCGTGGTGGCCCGGATGACCCGCGCCAGCCTGTCCGACGTCATGGGCCGCGACTATGTGAAGCTGGCCCGGGCGAAGGGCCTGCCACGCGGCAAGGCGATCCTGCGGCATGCGTTGCCCAACGCGCTGGTGCCGGTGATCGCCATCGTCGGTATCCGCGCGGGCAACCTGCTGGGCGGCACGGTCATCATCGAAGCGCTGTTCGACTGGCCGGGCCTTAGCTCGCTGCTGGTCAGCGCGGCGTTTTCGCGCGACTACCCGGTGATCCAGGGGTCGCTGCTGGCAATTTTTGCGCTTTTCATCCTGATCAGCCTGGTCATCGACCTGGCTCAGGGCTTCGTCGACCCCCGCATCCGCAGGCCGTCCGCATGATCGCATTCCTTCGAACCTTCCCGGGCGGCTGGTCAGCCCGACTGGCCCTGGGCTTCCTGGTCCTGATGGTGCTAGCCGCCATCTTCGGACCGGCGCTGGGGCTGGCGGATCCCTACCAGATCGACGCCGCGAACCTGTTGTCGTCGCCATCTTCCATGCATTGGCTGGGCACCGACGAACTGGGGCGCGACCTGTTGTCGCGCGCCGTGCATGGCGCCCGCGTTTCGCTGACGGTGGCGGCCGCCGCGGTCGTACTGGCCGGGGTACTGGGCGTGGCCGTTGGAGTGGGCGTCGCCTTTCTGGGCCGACGCCTGGAGGCCGCCGCGATCCGGGCGGTGGACGTGTTCGTGTCGCTGCCCGAGATCTTCGTGGCGCTGGTGGTCTTGGCCTTCATTGGCGGCAACCTGCCGACCCTGGTCGCCACCATCGGCCTGTTGTACGCGCCGCAGTTCGCACGGGTGGCGTGGGGCGTGGCGCGCGGCATCCGGGCGCGTGAACATGTGCTGGCCGCCACGTCGCTGGGTGCGGGCACGGGCTGGATCATCTGGCACGAGGTGTTGCCAAACATGCGCTCTATCATCGCGGTGCAGGCGTCCTTTACGTTTTCGTTCGCCATGCTGCTGGAAGCGGGCCTGAGCTTCCTGGGGCTGGGCGTGCGGCCGCCGGAGCCGTCGTGGGGCCAGATGGTGGGGTCGCTCAAGGACTACCTGTACACGAATCCCTGGCCCGTACTGGTGCCGGCGCTGGCCTTGTTCTTTACCGTGCTGGCCGTCAACGTCCTGGGCGACTGTCTGCAGGATGCGCTGAACCCGGAGCTGCAACGATGACCCCCCACGATGACTTGACGCCCGATCTGCTGCTGTCGGTCAGGAACCTGACCGTTGATTTCCACACCGCCCAGGGCACGGTATCGGCGGTCAAGGGCGTGGATCTGACATTGCGTCGCGGCGAGGTCGTGTGCCTGGTCGGCGAGTCCGGCTCGGGCAAGTCCGTCACGGGCTTTTCGTTGATGGGCCTGGTCGATCCGCCGGGGCGGGTTGCGGCCGATGTCCTGTGGTTCGACGGGCACGATCTGTTGCAGGCATCGGAACACGACAAGGACGCGCTGCGCGGCAAAGACATCGCGATGGTGTTCCAGGAGCCCATGACCGCGCTCAATCCGGGCCGCACCGTGGGCGACCAGATCGCCGAGGTCCTGCGCATCCATGGCGTCTTGAACCGCAAGGCCGCGTGGGAGCGGGCGGTGGCGCTGCTGGACCGGGTCGGCATCCGCGAGCCGCGGGAACGCGCCCGGGCCTATCCCCATGAACTGTCCGGCGGCATGCGCCAGCGGGTCATGATCGCGATCGCGTGCGCCCTGACGCCCAAACTGATCATTGCCGACGAGCCCACCACCGCGCTCGACGTGACCGTCCAGGCCCAGGTGCTGGAACTGCTGTTTTCGATGCAGGCCGAAACCGGCGCGGCAGTGTTGTTCATCACCCATGACCTGGGCGTGGTGGCCGAGATCGCCGACCGCGTGGTGGTCATGCAGTCCGGCAGGGTAGTCGAAGAGGGCGACGTCCGGCAGATCTTCAAGCAGCCGCGCCAGCCCTATACGCAGGCGCTGCTGGCGGCTGTGCCGGACGTGGATGCGCCGCGGGACCGTATGCGCCGGCTGGCGCCACGGCCTGCCGCGACGCAAGGAGCGGCACGATGAGTGAATACCTCTTGCAAGCACAAGCCGTGACCAAGGACTATGTGGCCGCGCGCACGCTGCTGGGCAGGCCATCGCGCCTGGTACAGGCCGTCAAGGGCGTCAGTCTGTCGATCGCGCCGGGCACCACCTTGGCGCTGGTGGGTGAATCCGGGTCGGGAAAAAGCACACTGGGCCGCTGTATCGCCGGGCTACTGCGTCCCACCTCGGGGCGCATCCAGTTGGCCGGCCACGACGTGCTGGGCTTGGCCGGCGCGTCGCTGATGTCATTCCGCCGCCAGGTGCAGACCATCTTCCAGGATCCGTATTCCAGCCTTAACCCGCGTCGCACGGTGGGTGACGCCATCATGGACGGCATGGTCATCCACAGAATGCATAGCGCGGATGAACGCCATGCCCGCATGTTGGCGCTGTTGTCGAGGGTAGGGTTGCAGCCCGACCATGCGCGGCGCTATCCGCATCAGTTTTCGGGTGGGCAACGCCAGCGCATCGCCATCGCGCGCGCACTGGCGCTGGAGCCACGATTCATCATCGCCGACGAAGCCGTGTCTGCGTTGGATGTTTCGGTAAAGGCGCAGGTGCTGGACCTGTTGGCCGATCTGCAGGCCGAGCAAGGCCTGACCTATCTGTTCATTTCCCATGATCTTGGTGTGGTGCGGCACTTCGCGGACCGGGTAGCGATCATGGCGGCGGGCGAGCTGGTGGAAGAGGGGGAGTGTGACCAGATCTTCCAGGCGCCGACGCATGATTACACCCGCAAATTGATCTCCGCGGTACCGCGGCCCGATCCGAGTCGGCGCCGGCTGCGCGGCGGATCAATGTCTACAACCTAATCTAGGGCGCGATTCCCAAGTGCTCAGTGAGCGTTTCCCCCGCGTAGTCCTTACGGAATAGCCCCCGCGCGACAAGCCTGGGTATTAATTCGTCAAGCAAGAGGTCCAGCGACTCGAGCGCGCCGCCCGGTAGCGCGATGAAACCGTCTGCAGCGCCGGCCTCGACGCGCGCGATGATCTCATGCAGGGCCTCCTCGGCGGTGCCTACGACCAGCCAGTGTGCCGAGCCACAGACCTCCGGGCGCCGTAGCAGCTGCTGCAATGTCGGGCGCTCGCGCGCCACCAGTCGGCGCAGCAGATCCGCATGCGTTTGACTGCGCACGGGCGCGCCAGCTTCGCCCAGCATGGCGCTGGTTAATGGCTGGTCCGGCGCTAGCCCGCGCATGTCAATGTTCAGCAGGCGCTCGATATACGCCAGCTTTCGTTCCTGGTCTGCGTTCGCGTGCGTGTCTTCGTAGAGATCGCGAGCCCGGCTGGCCGTCCTGCCCAGGTACAAGCTCAGGCCCGGCAGGACGCGGATGGCATCGGGGCTGCGGCCATGCGCAGCGGCGCGGCGCCGCAGATCCTGCCTCAGTTCGGCGCCAGCGGCGACGTCCGGCGTGGCGGCGAACACGGCGTCGGCGACGCGCGCCGCGAAGTCGCGGCCCCAGGCCGAGGCGCCGGCCTGGAACAAGGGCAGGCGGCCCGTTCCATGGGCGGGCAGGTTCAGCGGACCTTGTACGCTGAAGTAGGGGCCGCGGTGGTCGATGGGCTGGACGAGCGCGGCATCGGCATACCTGCCCGCGACACGATCCAATAACAGCGCCTCGCGCGGGTAGCTGCGCCACAGTTGCTGCACGACCTCGGTGAATTCCAGCGCCTTGCGGTAGCGTTCTTCGGAGGGCGGCATGGGCGCGTCGCCGAAATTGTGGCTGCCGTCCAACGCGGTCACGATGTTCCAGCCGGCGCGGCCGGCGCTGATCCAGTCCAGCGACTGTAGCTGGCGAGCGACTACGTAGGGCGGGTTGAAGGTGGTCGCGGCCGTCGTGACCAGGCCGATGCGCTCGGTGGCGGGGGCCAGGGCGGCAAGCAACGTGGTGGGATCCAGGCTGCTGAATCCGGGTGAGCGGTCCAGCACCTGCGTGTCGATGTAGAGAGCGTCGGGGCGGAACAGAAAATCCAGGCATGCCGCTTCCGCCCGCCTGGCGACGCCGGCATAGAAGCCGGCCGAGTGGATGTCTTCCACTCGGCTATCGGCCCGGCGCCAGCCGTTTCCGGCCAGCCAGGTAATGGCCAGGGACAGCCCGATGCACAAGGGATTCCGGTGAGACATGGTCGAGGTTCCTTTCTGGTCGAATGAAGGGAGGTGCGTCTTGTGGCGCTGGCCTCAGGCGGGCGCCGGGCTGTCGTCCGCCTGCGGAACGGCGGAGATGGGGACCACCATGGGGGTGCCGGTCACCGGGTCGGGCACCACCAGGCATCGGATGCCAAAGAGCTGCTCTACCAGCGACGGCGTAAGTACCTCGCCAGGCGGGCCGGCCGCCTGGATCGTGCCCGCGCGCATGGCGATAAGGTGATCGGCGTAGCGCGCCGCCTGGTTGAGGTCGTGCAACACCATGACCAAGGTCCGGCCGCCTTCCCGGTTGAGCCGCCGGCACAGCTCCAGCACTTCAAGCTGGTGGGCGATATCCAGGTAGGTGGTGGGTTCGTCGAGCAGCATGACCTGCGTTTCCTGGGCCAGCGCCATGGCAAGCCAGACGCGCTGGCGCTGCCCGCCGGACAGTTCGTCCACGGCCCGGTCCGCCAGCGCCGTTACACGGGCGTCGGCCATGGCGCGCCATAGCGCGGCCTCGTCCGCCTTCGACCATTGCCGCACCAGTGTCTGGTGCGGATAGCGGCCACGCGCGACCAGGTCCGCCACGCGGATGCCGGCAGGCGCTACCGAAGATTGCGGCAACAGTCCCAGCTTGCGCGCCAGTTCCTTGGCGCCATAGCGCCGGATGTCCTTGCCCTCCAGGATGATCTGGCCCGAGCGCGGGGCCAGCAGCCGCGACAGGGCGCGCAGCAGCGTCGATTTGCCACAGGCGTTGGGGCCGACGATCACGGTGATCCGGCCACGGGGTATCGCGACGTCCAGGTCCACGGATATGCGCCGGGAATCGTAGGAGAGTTCGAGCCGATGGCCCGCCAGCGCCTGGCCGCCGTTCTCTTCCTTGCCGTGTTGCGCGTGTTCGTTCTTCATACTGGTTTTCCCGGGCGCACACGGCGGGACGAGGCCGTCAGCAGCCAAATGAGATAGAGGCCACCTAGCATCCCGGTCACCCTGCCCACGGGGAGATTCAGGCGCAGGGGCTGCAATTGGCCGAGCAGGTCCGCGCTGACCAGCAGGCAGGCGCCCATGGCGGCCGCGCCAAGCACCGGCACGCCGTGCGATCGTCCGAGGCGCTTGGCGAGCTGCGGCGCCGCCAGCGCGATGAAGGCAACGGGGCCGGCCGCGCCCGTGGCGAACGCGGCGAGCATGACCGCGCAGAACACCATGGCCAAGCGTGTGCGTTCCACGGGTATGCCGAGCTGGCTGGCCATCTCGTCGCCCATTTCCATCACGGCAAGCTTGCGCGCACCCAGCAGCACGGGCGGCAGGAACAGGGCCACGCCCGCCGTCGCCAATCCGGCATGTATCCAGTTGCGCGCATTGAGAGTGCCGGCCAGCCACAGGTTGGCCATTACCGCGTCGTCCAGTTCGCCCTTTACAAGCATCAGTCCGTTAAGCGCGTGGAGGATGGCGCCTACTCCGATGCCCACCAGCACCAGCCGGTGCCCACGAGCCGCCCCGTTGCTGATCGACAGCAGATAGACGGCGATGGCCGTCGCCAATCCGCCCAGCACCGCTCCCAGCGTGACGCCCAACGCGGACTGGCCATGGATCACGATCTGGATCAGCGCACCCGTGGCCGCCCCGGTGGTAAAGCCGATGACGTCGGGCGAACCCAGTGGATTGCGCGTGACGGACTGGAACACCGCCCCGGAAACGCCCAGGGCTGCGCCCACGAAACAGGCCGTCAGTACTCTTGGCACGCGGATATTCAGGACCATCCGTTCACCGGTGCCGGCGCTAAGCGGATCAAGCAGCACTTCCAATAGGCGCGGCAGGCCCATGCCGGTCCGCCCGACGCTCAGGGCGGCCGCGGAAAGGATCAGCAGCAGGGCCAACAGGATCAGGAAAACCGCCAGCGCCCGGGGCTGCACGAGCACGGCGTAGCCGCCCAGCCGCCAGACGCGCGGCGCTGGCAAGGCGTGCGGCTTCGATGGCCGGGACGTTGTCATGACGCCCCCTGCCGGCGTTGCCTGGCCAGGGCCACGAACACCGGGCCGCCGATAAGGGCCGACAGAATGCCGACCGAGATCTCATCCGGAGGAGCGATCATGCGCCCAAGGACGTCGGCGGTCAGGACCAGTAGCGCGGAAAGCAGGATCGAGAAGTGCAGCGTCCAGCGGTGGTCCGGTCCGCCGGCGTGGCGCGCCAGGTGGGGCGCGGCCAGTCCGATGAAGGCGATGGGGCCCGCCGCAGCCGTGGCGGCGCCGGCCAGCAGCACGATGGCCGTCGCGCAGCCCAGCCATACGAGCGTCGGGCGTGCGCCCAGGGTCGCGCTCAACGTCGCGCCCAGCGCCACTGCATCCAGCCCTCGCGCCATGGCCAGCGCAAGGGCCAGGCCGGCGGCCGTCGCCGCTGCAGCCGGGCCCAGCACTGCATAGCCACGTCCTTGCAGTGAGCCCACGGCCCAATGGCGGAACTGGTCGAATACGGCGTTGTCGCTGTTGATGGTGATGATCTGCGTGGCCGCCAGCAGTACCGCCGACAGCGCCGTGCCGGCCAGCACCATGCGTAGCGGATCGAAACCCTGGCGGATGCCACCGAACAAGTAGGCCGCCGCGCCGGCGAGCGCGGCGCCCGCGAAGCCGAAGCCCATCTGGCCCGCGATATCGGTGACGCCGAAGGCGGCAATCGCGGCGGCGATGGCGACAGCGGCGCCTGCATTTACGCCCAGCAGGCCTGGGTCGGCCAGGGGGTTGCGCGTAAGCGCCTGCATCAGGACGCCGGCCGTGCCCAGTGCACCGCCTGTCGTCACAGCCAGCAGCGTGCGCGGTATCCGCAGATGGCGAAGCAGCAGATGATCGCTGTTCGCGGGATCGAACGCGAAGATGGCCTGCCAGGCGATGCCCGGCGATATCTCGCGCGCGCCCACGACCAGGCTGGTCGCGGCCAGCAGCACGAGCGCCGCCAGTCCCGCCGACAACGCAAGCAGGCGAGTCCGGCGCCGTCCGGCCCTGATGCTTGCGACGGCGGGCAGGTGCGCTTGGGGTTTGATCAGTACTTGCATGTATCGGTGGACGATTTTTGGGAGCGCGGCCGCTCAACGGCCGAACACGTGCACGATGCGGTCCACGAGTTCGGTCGCGCTGTAGTAATCGATCCTGAATGCATTCAGGCCCAGCGCGTAGACCTGCCGCGACCGCACCGAAGGCAGGTTGGCAAGAATTGGGTCGTTGAGCATCGCGGCGGTCCTGGTGTCATCGGCCCGGAGCAGGAACGTGGTGGACGCCTTGAGTTGGGGCAAAAACTCGTATTGCGCCCAGATGAAGTCGCTTGGGGCGTCTGATGTGCTGTGCCAGCGCGGGTCCGGAGCCTCGACGTCGAAGCCCAGCGTGTCAAGTAGCCGGCCATGCACGCCTTCGCGGGTGGCGATGGGGTTGCTGGTACCTGGACCGTTGTAGCTGATGAGGTTCACCTGGCCCTCCGGCAGCTTCAGTTTTGCGCGAGCCTGTGCCAGGTAGCGATCGAATTCCGCAACGCGCCGCGCGGCCTGCGCCGCCATGCCGGTGGCCTGCGCCAGTTCGGACGCCAACTCCTGCCAGCTCTGCCGACCATAATCCACCAGGATGGTGGGGGCGACCGCGCGCAGCCGTGAGAGCTGCTCGCGCGCGGAATCCGCGCCGGTGGCGGACACGACGATGAGGTCGGGCGCGACCGCGTACACAGCCTCCAGGTCCACGCCGCCGGCGGGCCAGAGGTTCTCCACGCCGCGTTGGCGGGCCGTTTCGGCCCATTGTGGGAAGAACTCGCCGTTGGCGGCCGAGGCACTGGCCGCCACGGGGGCATCGATGGCCAGCAGCGTCCCCGTGATGGTGACCGAGGTGGACAGGATGCGTGTGGGGCGGACCGGCAGGTCCGTGAACGTGCCATCGGCGTTGGCGAAGCGGCGCGGCCAGCCGTCGCTGGGCGCCGGGGCGCCTCGCACGGGCAGGGCGAGCACCGTCGTGCCAAACCACGCCATCGACAACAGAACGCGACGCCTTGCGAGTGCGGTGCCAGGCTTCATCGGCTCTACCAGCTCAGCGTGGCGGTCGCCATCACACGGCGGCCGGTACCGTAGTAGCACGAGGTCGCCGCCGTGCAAGTGGCCACATAGCGCTTGTCGGCCAGGTTGCTGGCGTTCAGGGCCAGGTTCAGGTGCATGCCGCCTATCTTGCCGGCGTTGTAGCGCATGGCTGCGTCGAACAGGGTATATGACGGAATGCGCAGGTTGTTGGCCAGGTCGCCGTAGGTCTCGTCCACGTAGCGCACGCCCGTGCCCAGCCCCAGCCCGCGCAGCGGGCCGTCCTGGATGGTGTAGTCCAGCCACAGCGAACCCATCCAGTCTGGCACGCGCGCCATGCGGTTACCCGTGTAGCCGTCGTTGTTGCGCACCACCTCGGAGTTCATGCGCGTGACGGCGCCGATTACGCTCAAGCCGCGCAGGGGCGTGATGCGGCCTTCCAGTTCGATGCCGCGTACCCGCACCTTGCCGGTCTGCACCTGATAGGCCTCGTCCCCCTGGTTCAGCGGGTCAGCCGTCAGCACGTTCTCCTGGTTCAGCTCATAGGCCGAGAGCGTGACCATGCCGTCGATATGACGCGGCTCGTACTTCAGGCCGACTTCCCATTGCGAGCCGGTCACCGGCTTGAAGCTGCCGCCGTCGCGCTTGAGGCCGCCCGTGGGCTGGAACGATTCCGCGTAGCTGAGATAGGGCGCCAGGCCGTTGTCAAACAGGTAGGTCACTCCCGCGCGTCCGGTGAAGGCGCTGTCCTTGGTGAGGGTGCGCTTGTCGGTCAGGCGGTCGAGCGTGTCGATGCGCGTCCAGTCCTGGCGGCCGCCCAGCGTGAAATGCCATCTGCCAACGGCGATCTGGTCCTGCAGGTAAAGACCGAACTGCTCGTCGGTCTCACGCGTGGACATCTGGTTGGCCAGCGTGGGCTCGAAATCGTAGTAGGTGTAGACCGGATCGTAGACGTCGATCGCGATGGCGGTTGGCGATACTTGCGCGGCCTGGCGCAGGAAGGTCCAGTTGGTCTTTTGCCAGTCGAATCCGGCCAGCACCGTGTGCGAGAGCGCGCCGGTGTCGAATTTGCCTTCGATGCGGTTATCGATGGTCTGCGCGTCCGAGTCGCCCTGACCCTGTACGGCGCGCCGGTTCAAGACGCGGCCATTGATCAGCGTGTTGAGCTGGGTAAGGGGAGCGCCGCGCACGCCGTTGCCCACCGTGGCACGGTACAGCGAATCGACGTGGGTATAGCGGGCGTTCTGGTCAAACTTCCAGTTGTCGTTGAATTGGTGCTCGAACTGCCAGCCCGCCGTCCAGATGTCGCGGTTGTAGACGTTCCAGTTCGGTTCACCCAGGAACGTGTCGTTGTCGATGTAGCCGTCTGCTGCCGGCACCACGGTGCCTTCATAGGGAAGGAACTGGAAGGTGCTGCCGCCCCGGTCGCGCTGGAACAGGCCCAGGAGTGTCAGGCGCGAGCGATTGTCGTTGAAGCGCAGCGTCGTGCTGGGGGCGATGAACCATTGCTCGTGGTCGGTATGCTTGATCTGTGTATCGCCATCGCCATAAAGTCCCACGAGCCGCCACAGCAGGTTCTCGTTGTCGTTGGCGCCGCCCAGATCGAACGAGGTCTGGGGCCGGCCGTGCCCATCCACCTGGAATCGTACGATCTGCTCCTGGCCCAGCGTCGGAATCTTGCTAACCTGGTTGACCATGCCCCCCGGTGCGAGTTGGCCGTACAGCACGCTGGACGGCCCCTTGAGCACCTCCACGCGCTCCAGGTTCCAGGTGTTGAACGACGTGCGATTCCAGCTCAGGTTGCTGTCCGACGGCGCACGCAAGCCGTCAAGCATGACGTTGGTGCCGAAGCTGCCGGCATCGAACCCGCGGATGTAGAGGTCGTCGACCCGGTTATCGATGCCCTGGCTTTCAGGCAGCACGCCGGCGGTGTAGCGGGTGGCCTCATTCAGGTTGCTTACGCCGCGAGCATCCATTTCCTCGCGCTCGATGACCGATACTGACTGCGGCACTTCGATCAGCGGGGTGTCCGTCTTGGTCGAGCCGCCAATGGTCTCCGCCGCGCGGTAGGCATTGACCGTAATGGCTTCCAGGGTCGATGCCTGTTCCTGGGACGCGGCGAGCGGCTGCGCGGTAGCGCCGCCCCATGCCGTCATCAGCAGCACGAACAGCAGGGCGCGCTGCTGCGAGCAGCGTCGCGGGTCTGCGCCAGGCACTGCGGAATTGGGCGCTGACGGCAAGGCGTGGCCGGATGGGGAGGGCGTGATGACGAAGATCTGCACGAAAAGGGTCCTTAATTGCAAATACGAGTTGTTCGCATTTGTTAATTTTGCCCGTTCCGCCGGTTTCAGTCCTTCGTGGAAACGGCGCAAATCTTCGCGCGCGCGGCAATCTGTCCGGCGGGGGCAGGCGACCGCGATCCACGCAGCCAAGCCTGACCCTTCCGGCGTGCGTGGGGGTCAGCGCTGCGGTCGAACCTGCTTCGGAGACAGACCGAAGCGTCGTTTGAACGCCGTGGCGAAACTGTTCTGGTTGGCGTAGCCGGCAAGGGCCGCCGCGTCCCCCACGCTGACGCCTTCGCGCTCGAGCGCGCAGCGCGCCTGCCTCAGGCGTTCTTGCTGCAGATACTCGAAGACGGTGATGCCGTGCGCCAATCGGAAGTGGCGCTGCAGCGTAGTGGAGGTGGTGTTGAGGTGCCGCGCGATCTGCTCGATGCACAGCGGTGCCGACGCATGCTCGCGCAGCCAGACCTTCAGGTCCTGCATACGCTGGTAGGCCGCGGGCCGTAGCGTAGGCAAGGGCGCCGACCGGCGTACGGCGGGCGCAGCCTGGGAGAGCCCTTCGATGACTAGTTCAATGGCGCGGCTCTCCTGATACATGCCAATGATGTGGCGCGGCATGGCAGGGGGATGGAGCATCTGCTCGGCGAGCATCCGCGCCCGCGGCGACACATTCCAGGTGCGGGTTTCAAGGTGGGCGCCGAAAGAGCCGGCAACCTCGGAACCCATGTCCTCGCATAGGGACTCCTGCAGCCATTGCTTGCTAAGACCAATGCTAATGCGTCGCGAGCAGTCTCCCTGGCGCACGATCCGCCGGCATTCTTCAGGCTCCAGTATCGTGACGATAGCGGCATCCTGCTTCTGTCCGCTTCGGTGCTGGCTTGGCTGATGGGGAGTAACAAGCTGGATATGGCTGCGGCCGTAAGAAATATCGATGACGCCTTCCAGCAATAGCACGATGCGGATGTTGTCGTGGACGACGGCCTGTCCTATTGCTTCTTCACATTGAACCTCGTTGCCGAAATGTAGCGACAGCCCGGGACGCAGTATCCGGAAGCGCCGCAATTCGTCCCTTTCAAGTTCACCGCCCGTCGTCATAGGCATCATGGTCGATAGGTCAGTACATGTTGCGCTCATAGTCGTGCGCCAGCCCTTTGCGCATCAGGCCATGTGGGGCTCGGCATGATGGAACTATCGCTAGATTAAATAAATAAGAATCATTACTATACAGAGCGTTAGGAAGTTAGGAAAGAAAAGCGAAGGAAAGAGGGGATTGACGCGTCCGCTGCACGGGGGCACGTCATCAAAGCGAACGAATACCGATACCGGGTTCAATGGACGATGCCTATCATCGCCTCAGTCGCGCGCGGTGCGTTTAGTCTGGATGTTTTACCTTGGCCTGGCTAGCCTCGCGCATGGCCGAGCACGTGGAGGCCATCTGGTCAGAAAAGCTTGCCCACATTCGCGTGATTGGCACGGTCGCCAGGCCGCCGGTTGCGGCGGCCGAGGCGTAGTGCAGCCAGCCGCTGACCGCTTCGCTGACACCGGCGGCCAGCACCGCCTGGTCTTCCAGCGCGGCATGGGCCACGGCTTGCGTGGCTTCCAGTTGGCATTGCCACTGTTTTCGGGTCAGTTCGCCCAGTGCCGGGGCGATCTGCTGCCAGTTTCCGTCGACCTTCAGCGGCGTCAGCGCGGCCAGGTACTGGCGGGTGCTTTCGCTGGCCAGGCGCTGGCCCAGTTCCAGCCAGCGCTGCTGGCTTTCCCGGGCCAGTTCGGCCAGGCGTTGGCAATAGGCGGCATGGGCAGCAGCCAGACCCTGGAGGGCGGGGGCGGTGGCCTTTTCGGTTGTCGTCTTCATGATGCGTCCTTTTCCGGGGTTCCATTAGAGGGGCGCCAGGGCTGTAGCGTTGCCCGCTACAGCCTCGCCGATCTGGAAGACTTCACGGGGCATCGCCGCTTCTCGTACCGCCATGCTGTTGATGCCTGGACGCCACTGCCGTAAGGGGCGGATGTCATCAAAGTAAACGAAAACCGATACTAGACTCAATAGATAATGGTTATCATTGCTGTTCCCTGGCGGCCAAGTCGGGTTGTAACTTTGGAGATCCACCATGTCCAGCACCGACGCGACCGTGCACCGTCGAACGGAGACGCTATACGCCGAACACCATTCGTGGCTGGCAGGTTGGCTGCGCCACCGGATGGGAGGCGAGGACGTGGCCGCCGACCTGGCGCACGACACCTTCCTGCGCGTACTGACTGCCAGGGAAGCGCCCACACTGCTGGAACCCCGCGCCTTTCTGGCCACCATCGCGCGCCGCCTGCTGGCCAACCACTATCGGCGCGAGAGCATCGAAAGGGCCTACCTGGAGACGCTGGCGACCCTGCCCCAGGCGCAATGCCCCAGCCCCGAAGACCGCAAACTGGTGCTGGAAACGCTGTGCGCCATTGACCGGGCGCTGGACACCTTGCCGGCCAAAGCGCGGGAAGCCTTCCTGCTGTCACAACTGGAAGGCATGAAATATGACGACATCGCCGCGCGCCTGGGCGTCACGACGCGGACCGTGGGTAACTATATGGTGCGCGCGGTGCAGGTGTGCTTTTTTGCCCAGGAACACCCGACGTGAGTCGGCAGGCGGGGGCCGTGGCCATGTATGCAGGCGGCATGCCGCTGGCGCCGCGCGTGGCGGAAGAGGCGTCGCGCTGGTACGTACTGTTCATGTCAGGGATGGCGACCGACGAGGACAAGCGCGCCTGGCGCGACTGGTGCCAGGCGGATCCCGACCATGAACGGGCGTGGGCCCACCTGGCGCGCGCCGACGCCCGAATGCGGGATCTGGCGGGCAAGCCGGCGTATGAAGCGCTGTCGATGGATCGCCGCCAGAAGGGAAGGCGCCGCGTGCTGATCGCCGCCGCCTTCATGGCCGGCTGTATTGGACCCGCGCTGTGGGCCGCCGATCGGAACCGCTGGCTGCGCCTGTCGCCCGATTACGCGACCGGGGTGGGCGAGCGGCGCGACATCACCTTGGCCGACGGCAGCAAGATCACACTGAATACCGACACGGCCATTGACGTGCGCTTTGAAAGCGGCCAGCGGATCGTCCGCTTGCGCCGGGGCGAAATCCTGGTCGTGACCGGCCATGCCGCCGCCTACGCCGCCATGCCGTTCCGGGTGGCGACGCCGCTGGGATCGGTGCAAGCGCTGGGCACGCGGTTTTCGACACGCCTGGATGCGGATTCCGTGCGTGTCGCCTTGTTCGAGGGCGCGGTGCGCATCATGCCGGATCAAGCCGCTGGCGCCGGCCTGGTGCTAGACGCCGGGCAGACCGCGCGCCAGACGGCCGCGCAGGTGACCGCTACCGGGCCCGTGGCCGCCAGCGATACCGCCTGGCTTCGCGGCGAGATCGCGGCGGACAACATGCCGCTGTCGCAGTTCCTGGCCGAACTCAGCCGTTACCGGCCCGGCTTGATTTCCTGTGACGAGCGCGCGGGCCAGCTCCGCATTTCGGGGCTGTTCCCGCTGGCCGACACGGACCGGGTCCTGGCGGCGCTGGGCCGTATGTTGCCGGTGCAGATCAGCCGGCGCACGTCCTACTGGGTGCGGGTCTCGGCCGTCCAGTGAGCGCAGGTCGGCTGCCCGCCGCCCGCCGCGCGCCGCGCGCCGCAAAAAATACTTCATGAAAACCTTTCCGGTTCTGGTTTTTGGCGTGTCCTCTTTATTGAACAGGACCGGCATTCAACGCATCGACATCGGACATCATGGCCAGGCAGACAGGCAGCGGCGCGCGCATCGCCCGGCCCCCCAGGGGGCAGGGCGTGCGTGCGCTTGTCACGATGCTGCTGCTGGCGCTGGCCGCACTGCTGGGGCAGAAAGCCGTCGCGCTGGACGGCACTGCCGGGCGGGCGAACGTCAGCCTGCGCTACGACGTGCCGGCCGGACCACTTGTGGCAGTGTTGCAGCAGATCGCCAGCCAGGCGGGCGTGCTGCTGTACTTCGACCCGTCGCTGACGCGTGATCTCAATAGCGATGGCCTGACCGGCCGCTACACGGTCGAGCAGGCATTTGCCCAGGTGCTGGCCAGCTACGGGCTGGAAGTGCACCAGGACACGCCGGGCGCCTACCAGCTCAGAAGCGTGGGCTGGACGCCGTCGGTCACCTGGATGCCGCTGACCTTGGTTGAAGGCGCGACCGTTGGCGTGGACGGTTTCGTCGCGCGGGTGGCGGACGCGGGCACCAAGACCGCGACGCCCATCATCCGTGTGCCGCAATCCGTGTCGGTGGTGACCGCGCAAGAGATGCAGGCCCGCTACGCGCGCACGGTCACGCAGGCCTTGCAATACACGCCCGGCGTGCAGGTCAACAACTTCGGCAGCAACGAAGTTCGCAATGACTGGCTGGTGCTGCGCGGCTTTGACGCCAAGCTGACGGGCGATTACCGCGACGGCCTGAGCCAGATGCCCTACGACCAGATTCGTGCGCGCATGCCCGCGTACGCGTTGGAAAGCATCGAGGCGCTGCGGGGGCCGTCCTCGGCCCTGTACGGGCAGGTGGCGCCGGGCGGCATCGTGAACCGCGTAACCAAGCGTCCGACCGCCACCGTGCTGCGCGAAGTGGCGGTGCAGGCCGGGTCGTTCGACAACAAGCAGGCCTTCCTGGATCTGGGCGGCCCGGTCAACGAAGCCGGCAACGCCACCTATCGCTTGACCGCCACGGCCCGTGAGGCCGGCACGCAAGACAAGTACGACGACGACCACCGCTACCGCGACGACCTTGCCTATGTAGCGCCGGCGTGGCGGTGGCGCGATGCAGACACGTCGGTGACGTTGCTGACGCATTTCCAGCGCGACCGCAACGACGGCGAATCGCGCGCCTACTACCCCACGCACACGCTGGTTGGCGATTACGCGTATGACCGCAACGAACGCGACTTCGCCAGCATGGGCTACCTGTTCGAGCATCGGCTGAACAGCTCGTGGTCGTTGCGGCAGAACGCGCGCTATCAGCGCGGCGACATGAGCTTGCGCAACCTGTATCCGTTGGCGCTGGCCGCTGACGGGCGCACGCTTTCCCGCATGCAGCTGCAAGCGCGCGAGCGCGCCGATGGCGTTGCGGTGGACACGCAGCTGGAAGGCCGGCTTGAAGGGGCAGGGCTGACGCACACCTTGCTGGCAGGCGTGGACTATCGCAGGCTGGCGGGCTCACAGAACTACCGGCAGGCGCTGGCGCCGCCGCTGGACATTGACGACCCCGTCTACAACCAGTCGATCAACGCGTTGGACGCCAGTCACACGGTCCTGGATGTGCGGCAGGTCAGCACGCAATGGGGGCTGTACGCGCAGGACCAGATTCAGGCCGGGGCCTGGACGCTGACCCTGGGTGCCCGGCACGACCGCTACGTTGACGATACCGACGACCGACTGGCCGGCGGCAGCCAACGCACACGCGATCAGGCGGTTACGTGGCGCAGCGGCCTGTCCTACGCCTTCGCATCGGGCGTGGCGCCCTACGTCAGCTACGCGACGGGCTTCGTGCCGCAGGCGGGCGCGGCCTTCGATGGCTCGTCCTTCACGCCGGCCAGATCGGATCAGGTCGAGCTAGGCGTCAAGTTCCAGCCTGCGAATTCGCAACACCTGTACACCGTCGCGGTGTTCAACCTGAACCAGCGCAACGCGCTGACCGCGGACCCCAACCCGGCCCACGCAGGCTTCAGCGTGCAGTCGGGCCGCCTGCGGTCGCGCGGGGTGGAGCTGGAGGCCAAGCTCAGCCAGGGCGATGGCTGGGACCTGGTCGCCGCCTACACCTACAACGTCGTGACCAACGTCTCCAGTAATGACGGCGGGGCGGCCGGCAAGACGCCCATCGTCACGCCACGCCACATGGCCGCCTTGTGGCTGGGGCATCGCTTCTCCGAAGGCGCCTTGTCCGGCTGGAATGCCGGCTTGGGCGTGCGCTATATCGGCCCGACCTATGTGGACGTGGCCAACACGATGAAGAACGGCGGCGCCGCCGTGTTCGACGCATCGCTGGCCTACGACACCGGCGCGTGGCGCTTCTCGGTCGACGCCATGAACCTGCTGAATAAAGAAACCGTGGTCTGTCGCAACGACCGCGTCAATTGCCGTTATGGCGTCGAGCGCACGGTGCTCGCGGCCGTCGCGTACCGCTATTGAATCAGGAGAGACATCATGTCCAACACAGCATCCATCAGGGACGAGCTGGCTGCCCTGTATCAGGTTCATCGACGTAAATTGCTGCACACCGCCACGCGCATTCTTGGCTCGCGGGACTTGGCGGACGACGTGGTCCAGGACACCTATCTGAAGCTGCTCGAAGGCCCGTCGCCCAAAGACGTGCGCGAGCCGGTGGCCTATCTGTTCCAGACCGTCCGGCATCTGTCGATCGACTATCACCGACGGCGCGCGCTGGAATCGCGCCTGTTCGCGGGCCAGGAAGACGGGCAGTACGCGGTGTCGGAATCGGTGGCGGAAGACGCGGCGGTCAGCCATCAGGCGTTGGCGCTGGCCGCCCAGGCCCTGGCCACGATGTCGGCGCGCACCCGCCGCGCGTTCGAGCTGCACCGCTTTGAAGGCTGCACCCAGCGTGACGTGGCGCGCGAACTGGGCGTGTCGACCACGCTGGTGAACTTCATGATCCGCGATGCGGACGTGGCGCTTAATTCCTGCCGCGAGTATTTGCTGCCCGGCTGAGGCGCATCGCATTGCCGGTTGCTGTTTGCTGTTTGCCAGGCCCGCATCGCCCGGACATCGTGAAACGCTTAAATTCCGGGCCTTCTTATTCGTCAATGTAAATAAGAGTCAATTCCGTATTCAAGACGGCATTGATGCACCTAGTCTCGTCTGGAGATGGATCGCTATGAGTTGTTTTGATCGTGATGACGCCGTGCTGCGCGTGTTGGTGAATGACGAAGATCAGTACTCGTTGTGGCCGGATTTCAAGGCAACGCCGCCGGGTTGGCGCGACACGGGCACCAAGGGCGACAAGCAAACCTGCCTGGCGTTCGTTGAACGCGTGTGGACCGATATGCGGCCTGCATCGCTGCGCCGCTTCATGGATGAACAGGCGCCGACGACTCCGCAATGACCGCGCCCACCGTCACCCTGCTGTGCCTGCCGTGCGCAGGCGCCAGCGCCACGATGTATCTGCGCTGGCGGCGGGCGTTGCCCGCCTGGCTGCGCGTGGTTCCCGTGGAGCTTCCCGGGCGGGGCGAACGGTACGCACACGCCCATGCCACGGACCTGGATACGTTGGCGGCGCAGCTGTGCGATCGGCATGACGCCGACCTGCAGGGGCGCTTTGTGCTGTTCGGTCACAGCATGGGCGCGCTGCTGGCCTACCGCATGGCGTCGTGGTTGCGCCGGCAGGGTCGCCACTTACCGGCACTGTTGATCGCGTCGGCCAGCCCGGCGCCCGCGCTGCGCGATCCGGCGCGCTTCGATGGCCTGGATCACGACGACGCGCTGATCGCCGACATGCGCAAGCAGGGCGGCACGCCCGAAGCGGTGTACGCCGACGCCGAATTGCTGCGCCTGGCGCTGGACACGCTGGCGGCCGATTACCGTTTGTGCAAATCCCATTGCTACACGGCGCAGCCCCCTTTGCCGTTGCCCATCGCGGTGTTCGCCGGGCGCGAAGACGACATCACGCCCGCGCAGGTGACGGGCTGGCGTGCCGAGACGTCGCGCGGTTGCACCGAAACGTGGTTCGACGGTGGTCACTTCTTCATCCGGCATCAAGAGCCCGCCGTGCTGGCGGCCCTGCGTGACGTACTGGCGGGCGTGAACTGCAATGCAAGCCAACATGCAAGCGCTCAACCTGCCTGAACGCGTACCCGCCGACGTCGAGGTCTGGCGCATTGCGCTGGCGGACGGCGCCGAGCCCGTCTCCACGCACGGGCTATCGGCCGATGAGGTCCTGCGCATGCGGCGTTTTCGCCAAGCCGATGACGCCCGCCGCTTTGCCGACACGCGTCGAACGCTGCGCGAACTGCTGGCGCGGCGGCTCGACGTGGACGCGCATGCGCTGGTCTTCACGCGCGGCCTGCATGGCAAGCCCGCGCTGGCTGCCGCGCAGCGCGGCGCCTGGGAATTCAGCGTGTCGCATTCTGGGCAGGCGGCCTTGGTGGCGTTGTCGAATCAGCGCGCCGTGGGCGTGGACATTGAATGGTGGCGGCCGTGCC
The DNA here is from genome assembly GCF_002975275.1 of Achromobacter sp. MYb9. Lineage (GTDB taxonomy): Bacteria > Pseudomonadota > Gammaproteobacteria > Burkholderiales > Burkholderiaceae_B > Achromobacter. Next base: position 102,057 of record NZ_PCOQ01000020.1, read on the forward strand.
TGGATGTGGAGGCGATTGCGCCGGTCTGCCTGACCGCGGCTGAACGTGAACGCGTCGCGCATGCCGCGGATGCCGCCAGCTTCTATCGCCACTGGGTGGGCAAAGAAGCCGTACTCAAGGCGCTGGGGCTGGGCATCGGCCTGCACATGCAGCAACTGACCGTGACGCCCGCCGCCAGCGGCGATTACGGCTTGCAGCACTGCCTTCCCGTCGCCGACGGCGATCGTGCCATCTCTGCCTGTGCGTTGCCGGCGCCCGCCGGCTACCTGGCGGCGCTGGCCTGGCTGGACGATCAGGGCGGCAGGCCGGCGGCCGGCGGGCGCGGAGTGGGCAAGCCTTTCTGACGCCGCCTTTCGCACAAGGGCCGTCGGGCGCCGTGGGCGCCCAATTACTGTGGGAAAAGAGCAATGGAACGATTCGAGCGTATAGCACCGGCAGGCAGCGAATTGCCCCTGCTGCTGACGCCGGCCAGCGCCGGTGAACCCGTCATGATGGCGCTGGCGCGCCTGCGGGCCCAGATCGATACGGCATTGATCACGGTGGGGGGGGTCTTGCTGCGCGGCTTCGATGTGCCGTCCGTGGATGCATTCAAAAGCTTCGCCGCGGCATTCGGCCACGACCTGCTGAGCTATGAATTTGCGTCGACGCCGCGTAGCGCCGTGTCCTCGGGCGTATACACCAGCACCGAGTATCCGGCGCATCAACACATTCCCCTGCATAACGAACAGGCCTACACACGCGACTGGCCGATGAAGATCTGGTTCCATTGCGTCAAGGCCGCGCCACAGGGCGGCGAGACCCCGATCGCCGACAGCCGCAACATCTATCGCCGCATGCCCGCCGCCATTCGCGAACGCTTCGCGGCAGGCTTGCTGTACGTGCGCAACTACGGCGATTTCGATTTGCCCTGGCAAGACGTGTTCAACACCAATGAGCCGTCGCAGGTAGAGGCGTTCTGCCGCCAAAGCGGCATCGAATGGGAATGGCTGGACGACGGCGCCTTGCGCACGCGCCAGCTGTGCCAGGGCGTGGAACATCATCCGCTGACGGGCGAAGCGGTGTGGTTCAACCAGGCGCATCTCTTTCATGCATCGGGCTTGCAGCCCGAGGTGCGCGAGTCGCTTGAAGACATCCTGGGCGTGGAGAACCTGCCGCGCAACGTCTACTACGCCGATGGCCGGCCCATCCCCGACGAAGTCTTTGACGAGGTGCGCGCCGTGCTGGCCAACGAGACCGTCACGTTCGGTTGGCAGGATGGCGACGTCATGATGCTGGACAACATGCTGGTCGCGCATGCCCGCACCCCATTCTCCGGCCCGCGCAAGGTGGTGGTCGCGATGGCCGAACCGCACGGCAACCGATCCGCATTCGGGTCCGAATCTGGGTCCGGCGCAAGCTCCCAGCCCCTAGACTGCCTGGCGTAGACGTTGATGAATCATCCGGCTTCCGTATCCGAAACCACCGTCAGCATCGCGGCGCGCCTGCGCGAATTGGCGCACACCCGCGCCGACGACATCGCGTTGATCGTGCTGAACGCCCAGGGCGACACGTCTTATAGCTATGGGGCTCTGGACCTGCGTGTGCGCGCGTTGGCCGCCGCACTGCAAGCGCGCCATGAGATCGGCTCGCGCTTGCTTTTGCTGCTGGACAACGACGAGCACTACGTCATTGCATTCTTTGCGTGCATGGCGGCGGGCATGACCTCGGTGCCCGCGTTTCCGCCGCAGTCCGCGCGCGATCAGCAACTGGAACGGTTGCGCCTGATGGCCAAGGACTGCCAGGCCGCCGGTGTGCTGGCCACCGCAAACGTTGCGAGCTGGCTGCAAGACAGTGACGCGGTATTCGCGGGCGTGGACGTGATGGCGGTGGACGGCATCGACACGGCGCACGCGCAACGGTGGCAGCCCTTCGAACCGGCGGGCGAAGACGTCGCGTTCCTGCAATACACCTCGGGATCGACCGCCGCGCCCAAGGGCGTGATGGTGACGCACGCCAACTTGATGGCGAACGAACGCTCCATCCAGGCCGGCATGCTCACGCGGCGCGACGATACCTTCGTGTCGTGGTTGCCGCTGTATCACGACATGGGGCTCATCGGCGCGCTGTTGCAGCCCGTCTACGTGGGCTGCCGCGTGGTGCTGATGACGCCCAAGTATTTTCTTGAGCGCCCGTTGCGTTGGCTTCAAGCCATTTCCGCCTATCGCGCCACGGTCAGCGGCGGCCCCGACTTTGCCTATCGCCTGTGCGTGGAGCGCGTAACGCCCGAGCAGATCCGCATGTTGGACCTGTCGCACTGGCGCATCGCATTTTCGGGCGCCGAGCCGGTGCGCAATGACTCCGTCGACGCGTTCGCTGCCCTGTGCGCGCCGGCCGGCATGCCGCGTCAGACCCTCTACCCGTGCTATGGGCTGGCCGAAGCCACCTTGTTCGTGACCGGCAACCAGCGGGGTGACGGGCCCTTAATCACCCGCTTTGACGAAGCGGGCTTGGCGGGCGGCCAATTGCGGCCGGCGCCCCTGGGAACGCCACTGGTCGCTTGCGGCGTTCCCGCCGCGGATCACCGCGTGCTGATCGCCGACCCGACGACGGCCGAGCCAGCCGCGCCGGGCACGCTGGGCGAGATCTGGACGGCGGGTCCCAGCATCGCGGCGGGCTACTGGGGGAACCCGCAAGCCACGCAACAGACCTTTGTGACGCGTGACGGCGTGCGCTGGTTGCGTTCCGGCGACCTGGGCTGCTTTCACGGCGGCCAGTTGTACGTGAACGGCCGCCTCAAGGACTTGATCATCGTGCGCGGGCACAACGTGTACCCGCAAGACATAGAACGCGTGATCGAGGCGCGGATCGATGGCGCCCGGAAAGGGCGCGTCGCGGTGTTTCGCGTGGACGGCCCGCAAGGCGAGGGCATCGGCGTGGCGGTCGAGATTTCGCGCACGCATCGCAAGAAGGCGACGGCCGCGGCCACGGTATCGGCGCTGAACCACGCCGTCGGCATCGCTTGCGGCGAGCCTGCCTCCGTGACCCTGCTGCTGGAACCGGGCGCCTTGCCCAAGACGTCCAGCGGCAAGCTGCAACGCGCCGCCACCCGGCTGGGTTGGCTGGAAAAAACCCTGGATGCCTACGCCATCCATCAAGACGGGGCCTTTTTGCACGGCGGCCCGGTTGACGAACCCACGCCGCAGCCGGCCAGGGGCGACACCGAACAGGCGCTGGCCGCGATCTGGGCCGAGGTGCTGGCGCGCCAGGCGCCAGGCCGCGAGGCGCACTTCTTCGATCTGGGGGGCAATTCCCTCAGCGCGGCGCAAGTCGCCGCCCGGATTCGCGCGCGCTGGTCGGTGAACATGCCGCTGCGCGCCGTGTTTGAACACCCGCAACTGGCGCAGGCCGCCGCGTTGATCGATACGCTGCCCAGGTTGAGTCCGGAGCATGAGGCCGCGCCCGTGCCATTGCCGCCCGCGCGGCGGCTGGCCGATATGCCCTTGTCGCCTGCGCAGCAGCGCTTGTGGCTGGTGGACCGGCTGGCCGCCACACCGGCGCAGCGCGCCGCCTACAACCTTAGCGCCGTCTACGAGCTGCGCGGTGAGCTGGACCTGGACCGGATGGCGCGCGCCTTGAATGGCACGGTTGGGCGCCATGAGATTCTGCGCAGCATCTATCCGGAAGATGAGCACGGCGATCCGGTGGCGCGTGTGCTGCCGTCCGTGCCGCTGCCGCTGCCCGTCACCGACCTCTGCGCGCAGCCGGATGCGGCCGCGATGCACATTGCCGCCTGCGCCGCTCAGCCCTTTGACCTGGATGCCGGGCCCCTGTTGCGTGCGGCGGTCCTGCGTCTGGCGGCCGATCGGCACTTGCTGGTGCTGGTGGCGCATCACATCGTGTTTGATGGCTGGTCCGCCGGCGTGTTCCTGCGCGAGTTGTGCGCGGGTTACGAAGGCCATGAACTGCCTCCCTTGGCGCTGCAGTATGGCGATTACGCGGCATGGAGCCGGTCGCACGCGCAGTCGCCCGCCATGCAGGCAGGATTGGACTATTGGCGGCGCGCGTTGGCCGGCGTTCCGGCGATTAGCACCTTGCCCGGCGACCACGAGCGCGCCGCCGTGGCGGACCTGCGCGGCGCGACACTGCGCCTGCCCATTCCCGCCACACTGACCCGCCAGTTGGCCGACCTGGCTCGCCGCCACGACGCCACGCTGTTCCAGCTGCTGCTTGCATCCTTCCTGTGGGTCTTGCACAGCCGCTCGGGCCAGGACGAACTCGTGATCGGCACGGACGTCGCCGGCCGCGACCACGTCGAACTTGCGCCGTTGATCGGCTTCTTCGTCAACGTCGTGCCACTGCGCACCCGCGTGCGGCGGGATCAGGAATTCAGCGACTGGCTGGCGCAGGTGCGCGAGGGCGTGTTGACCGCATTCGAACAACGACACGTGCCGTTTGACCGCATTGTCGACGCCACCGGCGCCGCCCGTGATCGCAGCCGCAACCCCTTGGTGCAGGTGTTGTTCGTGATGCAAAACACGCCGCACCACGCATTCACGCTGTCGGGCCTGGCGATCGAACCGCGCCATGCCCCCGCCACGGATTCGAAATTCGACCTGGGTGTGTTCGTGCACGAGCGCGAACAAGGCCTGGACGTCGAGTGGAACTACGCCACGGCGTTGTACGACCTGTCCACGATTGAACGCGTCGCCCAGGGATGGGCGGATCTGCTGCGCCAAGTGGCCGCCGACCCCGGCTTGCCACTGAGCGGCTACGCCTTGCCCTCATTCAAGGAGCCTCGCATGTCTGTCGCCAATCCGTCACCTGCCGCCAAGCTGGACCGCCTGCGAAGTTTGTCGGCACGGGGGCCGGCGTCGCCCGCCGCTACGCATGCCACTACGCACGCTGCAATACGCACCTCGTTCCTGTCGCCTGAGCGGCAATTTCCCATCGTCGTCGAGGCGCTGGACCCGGACCTGGACCCCATCGCGTGGGCAGCAGCCGAGCGCGCGCGCATCGAGAACTGGCTGAAAACGCATGGCGGCATCCTGTTCCGCAACTTCGCGATCAGCACGGCGCAGCAGTTCGAGTCTTTTGCCGAATCCGTCGAACCGGTGCTGTACGGCGACTACGGCGACCTGCCGAAGAAAGAGGGGGGTCGCAACACCTACCGCTCGACGCCGTACCCCGAAAGGCAAATGATCCTGTATCACAACGAAAGCGCGCACCTGGATCGCTGGCCACGTAAACAACTGTTCTTCTGCGAACTGCCGTCACGGGTCGGCGGCGCGACGCCCATCGTGGATTGCCGCGAGATGCTGCGCCGCCTGCCCGCCGCCTTGGTGCAAGAGTTTGAACGCAAGCAGTTGCTCTACATCCGTACTTTCACGGATCGCCTGGACGTCAGCTGGCAGTCGTTTTTCAAGACGGATGACCGCCAGCAGGTAGAGACCACGCTGCGTCAGGCCGGTATCGATTTCGCCTGGCTGGGCGACGACGCCTTGCAAACGCGCACGCGCTGCCCGGCGGTCATCACGCATCCCGTCACGGGCGAGCGCGTTTTTTTTAATCAGGTGCAGTTGCATCACCTGCATTGCCTGGAGCCGGAAGTCCGCGAACACCTGTTGAGCACGGCCGGCCTGGAGCGCCTGCCGCGTCACGTGTGCTTTGGCGACGGCAGCCCCATTCCGGACGCTGTGATGGACCTGATCGGCAAGACCTATGAGGAATGCGCGGTGCGCTTCGACTGGCGGCGGGGCGATGTCGTGATGCTGGACAACATGCTGGCGGCGCACGCGCGCGACCCCTATGAGGAACCGCGCAAGGTCGTGGTGGCGATGGGGTCGATGTTCGACCGTGCGGCGCTGGACGCCCAAGCGGATACAGGAGTCAGCCGATGAGCCACACCACCGATTTCGCGGCGGCGGATTTCCTGCCGCTGAGCCCCGAGCAGCGGGCATGCGTGGCCCGGTCCGGGCCAGCCCCGGCGGCGCGCCTGATGCTGGCCCGTATCGAATCCGGGCACGACGGCGTAGCGTTGCGGACGGCGTTACGCCGCGTGGTTGCCGCGCATCCGGCGCTGCGCTTGCGCTTTGCCGAGGTGCCGGGATATCGCGGCCTGCGCCAGCAGGTGGGCGACGATGCCGTCTGGACGTGGGAGATCGTGGCGGGCGTGGGCAAGGACCCGCAGCGCGCCGCGCAGGCCTGGTATGACCGCATTGCCGCCCAGCAGGACGGCCTGCACGCCGCCTGGTTCACGGGCGCCGGGCAGGGTGGCTGGCTGGCCTTGGCCGCCACGCCCCTCATCGCGGATGAGGGGTCGATGCTGCAACTGCTGAACGACGTGGCGCGGGTGATGGATAGCGCCTCGAAGCCAAGTCCAACTTCACCCTCCGATTCCGATACCGGCGAGGCTGCAGCGTTCGATTACACCCACTATGTGCTGTGGCGCCAGGAGCTGGCGGCCGATCCGGATGCCGACGCGGGGCGCGCGTATTGGCGCGACCATGGCGAGGCGTCCGGCTTGCAGGTGCCTCGGCTGTCCTATCGTGCGGCGGGCGCGGCGCAGGATAACGCCGGCATCGCCGTGTGCGCCGCGAACGCCTCGGCCGCGCGTGGCGTGACGGCACTGGCGCAACGCCTGGAGCTGCCTGTTGAAACCTTGTTGCACGCTGCGTGGCTGGCGTTGCTGGGCCGTTTGACGGGCAGCTATCGTCACATAACCGGCTGGCGGCACGACTGCCGCGCCGATTACGACATGCTGGCCGGCGCGGTCGGTGCCTACGAAAAAGTGTTGCCGTTGGAGGTCGACTGGCAGCCGGACGACACGTTTGAGCACTGCGCGCGGCAGCTTGCCCAGCGCCGCCAAGCCCATATCGGCGCGCAGGAACATTACGCCCTTGCCGCCGATGGCGGCTCCCGGCATCACGAGGTCGGGTTCGTCGCCATGCCGCAGGGCCTGCCAGGCGCTCACGTGGCGGCCGTGCGTTGGGAAACCCGCGCCGGGATGGCGGATTTTGAGCTGGCCCTGCACGTTGTACTGACACCGGCAGCCGACCAGGTCGCGCATTTGCAGTTCGTCTACGCGCCGCAGCGCTATGGCGCAGCCGCCGTGCAGGGCTTGCTGGCGCAGTACCTGGATGTGCTCTCGCAAGCGGCAAGCGCGCCGGAAACGCCCTTGTCCAAGCTCTTGCCGCCCGCCGCGCCCGATACCGCGCAATATGCCGGAGAAACCTGGGATGCCGGCGCGCAATCGCTACTGGCGCACGTGCTGGCGTGGGCCGCGCGCACCCCGTCAGCGCCGGCCATCGTGGACGACGGCGAAACACTGGATTACGCGGCGCTGGCGGTTCGGGTGGACCAGGCGGCGCGCGTCCTGGCAGGGCAGGGCGTGGCGGCAGGCGCCGTCGTCGCGTTGCGTCTGCCGCGCGGCGCTGACCTGATCATTGCACTGCTGGCGGCATGGCGTTGCGGCGCGGCGTATCTGCCGCTGGACCCGCAGTGGCCTGTCGCGCGGTGCGCGGCGCTGATGCAGGATGCGTCGGCCGTGTGCGTGGTGCAGCGTGCGCAGGACGCGCCGCTGTTTGACGGCGTGGCGCAAGTGACGCTGGGCGCGGGCATGTCAGACGCCACGCTGCCCACAATGAACGACGCGGCGCTGCTGCGCCAACCCGCCTATGTGCTGTATACGTCGGGCTCCACGGGCGCGCCCAAGGGCGTGGCGGTGGGGCAGCGCGCCTTGCTGAACTATGTCGTGGGGGCTACGCATGCCATGGCGCTGGCCCAGGCGCGCCGCTGGGCGCTGACGGCCACCGTGGCGGCTGATCTGGGCAACACGGCGCTGTTAGGCGCGTTGTTCAACGGCGCCGCGCTGGTGATCGCCAGCGACACGGCGATGCAAGACGCGCAGTCCTTCGCGCGATTCCTTGGCGAACAACGCATTGATGCCATCAAGATGGTGCCGTCGCATCTGGCTGCGCTGCTCGATTGCGATGCCGCCGTCGCGCCGCGTACGGTGGTGCTGGGTGGCGAGGCGACCTCCGCCGCGCTGGTGCAGCGCCTATTCAAGCTGACGCCCGGCTGCCGCTTGTTCAACCACTACGGCCCCACGGAAAGCACGGTCGGCGTCATGGTTCATGCAGTCACGGATGCTGCGGATGCCGACGCGGGCGGTGTGCTGCCGTTGACGCGCGTGCTGCCCAACTGCCGCATCCGCTTGCTGGACACAGACCTGACCGCCACGGCGCAAGGGGCGCTGGGCCAGCTGTACATCGGCGGCGCGCAGTTGGCCGACGGTTACCTGCGTGCGTCCGGCGACGATGCATTCATCGACGATCCCTACTTGCCCGGGCAACGTCTTTATCGCAGCGGCGACCTGGCGTACGCGCTGCCGGACGGCGGACTCCGTTTGGCCGGACGCGCCGACCATCAGGTGAAGATCCGGGGTTTTCGCATCGAGCCGGCCGAGATCGAAGCGGCGCTGCTGAGCCTGCCCGGCGTGCAACAGGCCGCGGTATTGGCCATGCCCGGCGCGGCAGGCGTCGAACTGACAGCGTGCGTGACCATGGACGATGCGCATCAGTCCCAAACCGACACCGACCTGCGCGCGGCGCTGGCCCAGCTTCTGCCCGCACCGATGCTGCCCGCGCGCATCCAGTGTCTGCCCGATCTGCCACGGTTGCCCAACGGCAAGGTAGACCGCCACGCGCTGCAAGCGCGGGTCGTCACGGCGCTTGATGCGGACTCGGCCGAACCGGTTGCGCCTCGCGACGCGTTGGAGGCCGTACTGGCGGGGTGCGTCGGCGTCTTGCTGGAGCGCGACCGCGTGGGCGTGCATGACGACTTCTTCTCGCTGGGTGGCCATTCATTGCTGGTCATCAAGCTGGTCACGCGGCTGCGCAAGCAATTGCGCGTCGAGGCAGCGCCGGGCCTGGTGTTCGACCATCCCACCGTGGCGCGCCTGGCCACGGCATTACGCCAGCAAGCCGAGGACCCCGCGCAACTGGACCAGATCGCGCAGCTGCGCGTCCAGCTGAACAACTTGTCGCCCGAAGAGCGCGCCGCCCTGGCCGCCCAAGTGACGGAGCCCGCATGAGCGATACCCAGCAAGCCCTGTTGCGAGCGTTGCTCGCCGAAGACGACAACGACGATGACGCCACGCTGGACGCATCGGCGATACCGGTGAGCGACACGCGGCACGACGCGCCCCTGTCGTACTCGCAGCAGCAGCTGTGGTTTCTGCAAAAGCTGGACCCTGCCTCTACCGCGTACAACCTTCCGCGCGCCTTGCGCATCCGGGGCAAGCTGGACGTCTCTGCATTGCGTGCCGCCTTCGCCGCGCTGGCTCGTCGCCATGCGGTCTTGCGCAGCACCTTTCATGAACAGGATGGCGAGCCGCGCCAGCGCGTGAACGCCGTGCATGCGTTCACGCTGGACGAGGTGGACCTGAGCGCGCTGGCGCCTGAGGCGCGCGAGGCCGCGCTGCAAACCCACAGCGCGCGCATCGCAACCCATGTCTTCGACCTGACCCGAGCGCCCGCGTTGATCGCGTGCGTGATCAAGTTGGAACGCGACGATCACGTGTTGGCGTGGAGCCTGCATCACATCGTTTCGGATGCGTGGTCGAACCCCATCTTCATGCGGGATCTGGCGCAAGCCTATGAAGACATCACCACATCCGGCGCTGCGGTCGCCAACGAACCGCCGCGGCGTTACAGCGACTTTGCCGCCTGGCAGCGCGGGCACGCGCAGGCCGGGGGGTATGCGGCGCACGTTGCGCACTGGAATGCGCATCTGGGTGACGACTTGCAAGACCTGGCCTTGCCCACGGACCATCCGCGTCCCGCCGTACTGGGCGCCGAGGGCGCTTCGCGGTACGTCGAAGTGCCTGCGGCGCTGGTTGAAGGGCTGCGCGCATTTTGCCGCGCGTCGCAATGCACGCCGTTCGTAGCGCTGTTCACGGCGTGGCAACTGTTGCTGGGGCGGCTCAGCGGGCAGACCGGCTTTGCCGTGGGCGTGCCTAGCGCCAACCGCAATCGCCCGGAGCTTCAGGAGCTGCTGGGTTTCTTCGTTACGACGCAGGTGTTTCGCGTGGATGCGCCGGCATCGGCCAGCCTGCGCCAGGTATGCCTGGCCGTGCGCGCCGACGCGCGCGCCGCCATGAACTATGCCGACCTGCCGTTGGAACTGTTGCTGGAAAGCCGGGAGGTCGTGCGTGACCCGGCGCGCAGCCCGTTGTTCCAGGTGCTGTTCGGCCTTCAGGTCGGCAGCGCCGGTCCGGGGCTGTCCTTGCCGGGCGTTCAGGTAGAGCGCTTGCCCGTGCCCGAACGCAGCGCCAAGTTCGAATGGTCGCTGGACCTGCTGTGGGATGACGCCGCCGGGCCGGCCCCAGCATTGCACGGCAGGCTGGAGTTCAACACGGCGCTGTATGGCGAGGACACCGCGGCGCGGATGTGGCGGCGCTATCTGTGCGTGTTAGAGGCGCTGGTGACGCAGCCGGACAGCCGTGTGGCGGCTCTGGACGTGATCTTGCCGGAGGAGCGCGAGCAAGTGCAGGCCTGGAGCCGCAACGCCGCGCAACACGTTGAGTGCGCGCCGGTGCATCGCTTGTTTGAACAGCAGGCCCGCGCCACGCCCGACGCCATTGCGCTGGTGTGCGGCGACGACACGCTCAGCTATGCCGACTTGAACGCCCGCGCCAATCGCCGCGCGCATGACTTGATCGCGCGGGGCGCAGGCCCTGACGCGCTGGTCGCCATCGCCGTGCAGCGCTCGGTAGACATGGTGGTGGGGCTGCTGGCCATCCAGAAGGCTGGTGCGGCCTATGTGCCGCTGGATCTGGACTACCCGGTCGAGCGGCTGGCCTACATGTTGCGGGACAGCGGCGCGGTGCTGCTGCTTTGCGCGCAAGATCTGCCCGATGGCTTGGTGTCGTCCGATGGGCCTGCCATTGTCGATCTGCGTGACGCCCCGCCCAGCGACGCCGTGCACAACCCGGACGTGACGCTGCACGGGGAAAACCTGGCTTACGTCATCTATACCTCTGGCTCCACCGGCCGCCCCAAGGGCGCCGCGAATCGGCATGCCGCCTTGACGAACCGCGTGGCATGGATGCAGCAGGCGTACGGGCTGGGGGCCGACGACGTCGTGTTGCAGAAGACGCCGTTCGGCTTTGATGTGTCGGTCTGGGAATTTTTCTGGCCCCTGATGACCGGCGCGCGGCTGGTCATGGCGCAACCCGGCGATCACCGCGACCCCGAGCGCCTGGTGGCGCTGATTCACCGCCATGCTGTTACAACCGTGCACTTCGTGCCGTCGATGCTTGCCGCCTTCATGGCGTACGAATCGGCCGCACGCTGCGCATCGCTGCGCCGTATTCTGTGCAGCGGCGAAGCCTTGCCTGCCGAGGTGCGCGACGACGTGCTGCAACGCATGCCGTGGGCCGAACTGCACAATCTGTACGGCCCGACCGAGGCCGCGATCGACGTAACGGCATCGCGCTGCGCGACGGAAGATGGCACGCGCGTGCCCATCGGCGCGCCCATCTCGGCCACCCAGGCATGGGTGCTGGACGCCGACCTGAACCTGAGCCCGCCCGGCGCTGTCGGCGAACTGTACTTGGGGGGCATGGGCCTTGCGCGCGGTTATGTGCGCCGCCCGGGCATGACGGCGGACCGATTCGTGGCGGACCCTTATGCGTCCGAGCCGGGCGCCCGGCTGTACCGCACTGGCGATCTGGCCTCATGGCGCGCCGATGGGCAGTTGCTGTATCAGGGGCGCGCGGACCACCAGGTCAAGATTCGCGGCTTTCGGGTCGAGCTGGGCGAAGTGCAGACTCGCCTGGCAGCGCAGCCTGGTGTGGCGGCAGCGGTGGCGGTGGCGCACGAGACCGCCAGCGGCACGAAGCTTGTGGCGTATGTGTCGCCACGGGACGCCGCGCAGCAACCCGACCCCGTCATGCTACGCGCGGCCCTGGCGGCCGAACTGCCTGACTACATGGTGCCCGCCGTCATCGTGGTGTTGGCGGCGTTGCCGCTTAGCGCCAACGGCAAGATCGATCGCAAGGCGCTGCCCGCGGCGGATTTCCAGCGCGATAGCGTGTTCGAGACGCCGGTCGGCGACACCGAACACTTGCTGGCCGGCATCTGGCGGGCCGTGCTGGCGGTGCCGCGCATCGGCCGGCACGACAACTTCTTCGAACTGGGCGGGGACTCGATCCTGACCCTGAAGATCGTGGCGGCCGCGCGCAAGCAGGGCGTGAAGATCGCGCCGCGCGACGTAATGGAGCGGCAGACGATCGCGGCGCTGGCCTTGTCGGCATCGGCGATGCGTCCCGAGACGGCAACGGGTCCGGCCCGTGGCGCGGCCTTGTTGTCGCCAGTGCAGCAGGCTTTCTTTGATCTGTCCGTGCCCCATCGCAGCCATTGGAACCAGTCGGTGGTGCTGCGTCCCAATGGAGAGGTCGACGTGGCCGCGCTGCAACGCGCCATGGACGCGGTATTGGCGCACCACGATGCGTTCCGGCTGCGCTATCGGCAGGACGCGCAGGCGGGCTGGGTGCAGGAGTACGACACCGACGCCGTGGCGCCGCGCTTGGCCTTGACGCCATCCGGGGATGACACCGACGCCCCATTCGCGGGCCTGGCGGACGCCTTGCAACGCAGCCTCAGTGTGGAATCCGGGCCCGTGACTGCCGCGGCGTGGGTCGAGCCGAACGGGGGCCGCCCTGACGTGGGCCGCCCTGACGCGGGCCGCCCAGGACGGCTGTTGTGGGTGGCGCACCACTTGGTCGTGGACGCGGTCTCTTGGCGCGTCCTGCTGGAAGACCTGGAAGCCGCTTATGACCAGGCGCGCCGTGGCGCGCCGCTGACTTTGCCATCGGCCACGACGTCTTTTGCCGACTGGACGCAGGCGCTTGCGCGCTATGGTGCGTTGCCCGCCACGCAGGCCCAATTACCGGAATGGCTGGCGATCTGCGGCGAGCAGGACGCGCCGCTACCCGTGGCGCGGCCCAATGGCGCCAACCGCGTGTCGGACCAGCGCAGCGTGGCGGCGCAGTTGGACCCGGCGGCATCCTCGCGCTTGTTGTCCGGCGGTGCGCGGGCGTATCGGGCGCAGGCTTCCGAGCTTTTGCTGACGGCCGTGGCGCGCGTCCTGTGCGCCTGGACAGGCCACGAAAGCGTGTTGCTGGAGCTTGAGGGACACGGCCGCGAAGAGGACGCGACGGGCGTGGATGCGAGCCGAGTCGTCGGCTGGTTTACGTCCCTGTTCCCGTTGCGGGTGCGCCCGGGCGCGGCAGATCTTGGCAGCGCCTTGGCGGCGATTAAAGAGCAGTTGCGGGCGGTGCCCGACAAAGGCTTGGGCTATGGCGTGCTGCGCACGATGACGGCCGCCGGCCGCGTGTTGGCCAACCATCCGTATCCCCGCATCACCTTCAATTATCTGGGCCGGACCGACGCCGCCGCGCGTACCTGGACGTGGGCCGACGAGCCAGCTGGCGTTGAACGCGATCCCGACAGCGAGCGTCGCAGCGTGCTGGACATCGGCGTTGCGTTACGCGACGGCGCGTTGCGTTTTACGTGGTCGTACAGCGCCGCCATGCAGGACGAAAGCGAGGTCCGCGCGTTGGCTGACGCTTGCGTGGCCGAGCTTGCCCGTCTGGCGGACGTGGTCGACGCGCCGGGGGTCGGTGGCGTGACGCCATCCGATTTTCCGCTGGCGGCCTTGTCCCAGACGCAGTTGAACCGCCTGGCGCCGAACCCGCGCGAGGTGGCCGACATCTATCCCCCGACGCCCATGCAACAGGGGCTGTTGCTGCACACGCTGATGAACCCCGGCTCCGGCATGTACTTGATGCAGGACCGCTACCGCTTTGACCGGCACCTGAATCTGGACGCGGCGCGCCGGGCGTGGGACCTGATGGCGCAACGGCATGAAGCGCTGCGCGCGGGCTTCGCCTGGCAGGCGGGCGAGACCCCCGTGCAAGTCATCCGTCGCGAGGTCGACGCGCCCGTCCAGGTGTTTGACTGGCGCGAGCTGCCCGTGGAGGCGGCGCTGGCCCAGCTAGACCACCTGTTGCAAGACGAGCTGGCGGCGGGCTTTGATATGGGCGCCGCGCCCCTGTGGCGCGTCAGGCTGGCGCGGCTGGCCGACGGCGACCGGATGGTGCTGAGCTATCACCACATCCTGATGGATGCCTGGTGCCGGTCCTTGTTGCTGGCGGATTTCTTTTCCGCCTACGACGCCTATGCACAGGGGCAGGCCCCGCAGTTGGCGCAGCCGGTGCCGTACCGCGACTTCATCGCATGGCTGGGGCGGCAAGACATGGCGGCCGCGCGGGCGTACTGGCGCGACACGCTGCGTGGTTTTGGCACGGTCACGCCCTTGCCGCTGGCGGGCCGTGGCGCGCCCACGCCGGGCCAGTCACGAACCGCCGACGCCGTGGTGTCACTGACCCCGGCCGAGACGACGGCGCTTCAGCGCGCGGCGCAGCAGCAACAGTTGACGGTGAACACCTATGCGCAGGGCGCGTGGGCGTTGTGGCTCGCCCGCGTGGCCGGTTTGCAGGATGTGCTCTACGGCGTGACGGTCGCCGGCCGGCCCACAGACCTGAATGGCGTACAGGACACCATCGGCCTGTTCATCAATACCTTGCCGTTACGCGTCGACGTGCCGGGGCCGGACAGCCCGATCAGCGTGGCGCAGTGGCTGCGCACCGTGCAGGCCGGCAATGCCGCGCTGCGCGAACACGAACACCTGTCTCTGGCCGAGATCCAGGCGCTGGCCGATGTGCCGCGTGGCACCACGCTGTTCGATACCTTGTTCGTCTTTGAAAACGCGCCGGTTGACGGCGCATTGCTGGCGCGTGCGCAAGCGATCGGCGCGCGTGCCGACGGCGCCCGCACGCACACCAACTATCCGCTTACGGTCGTGGTCAAGCCCGGCGAACAGCTGGTGCTGCAACTGACTTATGACGCTGACCAGTTCGACGAGGAGTCGGTCCTGCGGGTGCTGGACGGCCTGCGCCACGTGCTTGGGCAATTGGCCGGCCGGCCGGCCTCGCCGTTGGCGCAGATCGGCCTGCTGCCCGACGATGAGCATGCACGCGTGCTGGCGCTTGGGCGGGGCGCAACGCCCGGCTATCCGCTGGACACCGGTTACGCCGCGCTGTTCGAGGCGCAGGCGCGCCGACACGCCCAGCGCATCGCGGCGCGCGACGCGAACGGAGACATCCGCTACGACGCGCTGAATCGGCTGGCCAACCGCCACGCGCACGCGTTCCGAGCGGGCGGGGTGGGCCGCGACGACGTCGTGGTGGTGCTGGCCGAGCGTGGCATCGGCATGCTGGCGGCCGTGCTGGGTGCATTCAAGGCGAACGCGGCCTACCTGGCGCTGGACCCTGCCTTGCCGTCGCAGCGGCTGGCGCAGATTCTTGACCTGTGCCGCGCGCGCGCGGTCGTCACGGATCGTGGCGCAGCCGCGGCGCACGCCGACGTGATCGCGGCGCTGCCCGCCGCAGTGGCCCGGCACGACATCGACGTACCGGCATCCGGCAGCGACGCCGATCCGCGCGAACCCGCGCATCGCGACCAGGCGGCCTACGTGATCTTCACGTCGGGTTCCACGGGCATGCCCAAGGGCGTGGTCGTCACCAGCCAGGGCATGTTGAACAACCAGCTCAGCAAGATTCCCGCGCTGGGTCTTACTGAACATGACGTCATCGGCCAGACGGCCGCGCAGAGCTTCGACATTTCGGTGTGGCAGCTGCTGGCAGGGTTGTTGTGCGGCGCGTGCGTCGAGATCGTCGCGGATAACGTGGCGCGCGACCCGCAAGCCCTGATCCGCCGCGTGAACGATAGCGGCATCACCGTGCTGGAATGCGTGCCGACCCTGATCCAGGGCATGTTGATGGCCGACGCGGTGTCGATGCCCGGCCTGCGCTGGATGCTGCCCACGGGCGAAGCCAGTTCGGTGGCGCTGGCGCGCGCGTGGCTGGATCGCTATCCGGGCGTGCCGCTGGTCAACGCCTATGGCCCCGCCGAATGCGCGGACGACGTGGCGCTGTACCGCGTGGACGATGCCAAGGACGAGCCCGGCCCGGTACTGGCGATTGGCACGGCGGCCGACCACACGCAGCTGTACGTGCTGGACGCGAACCTGGACCTGCTTCCCGCTGGCGCCATCGGTGAACTTTGCGTGGCGGGCGTGGGTGTCGGGCGCGGGTATCTGCATCAGCCGGGGCTGGCCGCTGAACGGTACATTGCCGATCCGTATGCAGCACGGCCCGGCGCGCGGCTCTACCGCACGGGCGATCTGGCGCGTTATCGGGCCGACGGCGTGCTGGAGTACGTGGGGCGCAGCGACCATCAGGTCAAGGTGCATGGCTTTCGCATTGAATTGGGCGAGATCGACGCGTTCCTGGCGCGCTTGTCCAGCGTGCGCCAGGCGGTCACGGTGGCGCGCGATGACGGGCAGGGCCATCGGCTGGTCGGCTATGTGACGCCGCGCAACCCGGCGCTGGCGGGGTCGCGCGACGACGCGCAGCGCGCCTGGTTGGAATCCGTGCAGGCCGAGCTGGCATCCGCCTTACCGGCCTATATGGTTCCCGCCTTGTGGGTCGTGCTGCCATCGATTCCGCTGACGCCCAACGGCAAGGTGGACCGCCGCGCGCTGCCGGCGCCCGACACGCAGGCTTCGCTACGTCACTACACCGCGCCTGAGGGTGACCTGGAAGCGCAACTGGCCACTATCTGGGCCGCGGTGCTGGGCGTGCCGCGCGTGGGCCGCGACGACAGCTTCTTTGAGCTGGGCGGCCATTCCTTGCTGGTGATGCGGGTGGTTGCGCGTATTCGGACCGATCTGAACATCGAAACGCCGCTGGCCGCGCTGTTCGAAGCACAGACGCTGGCGCGCTTCGCCGAGCGCGTGGCCGAGGCGGCGCAGGCAGGTATTGGGCAGGCCGACGCAATGCGCAGCATCGACGCGTTCATCGATACCCTGGAGATTCTTTGATGGACGACACCCTGGCCCGGCAAATCGCCGGAAAATTCGCATCGCTTTCGCCTGCGCAGCGTCGCGCCGTGTACGACAAGATGCGCGAACAGGGCATGGACCCGTCGCACCTGCCGATACTGCCGCGCAAGGGGCCGCCAGTGCTGTCGCACGCGCAGGAGCGGTTGTGGTTCCTGTGGCGCCTGGACCCCCGCGATGCCGCCTACCACCTGCCGGGCGTGTTGCGCCTGACGGGCGTGCTGGACACCGAAAGCGTGCGCCTGGCGTTCGAGCGCGTGCTGGCCCAGCATGCGGCGCTGCGCACGCGATTCGACATGGACGAAGACGGCATGGCGCATCCGGTGGTGCAGACGCCGTGGCGCATGGAGCTTGCTCAAGCAGACTTGCGCGCCGCCCCGAACGCGGATCAAGAGGAACGGGCGCGAGAGATCACGCGTGCATGGATCGCCGAACCGTTCGACCTGCTGACCGGCCCCTTGCTGCGGGTGGGGCTGGTGCGCGTCGGTGAAGAAGAACATCTGCTGGTCACCGTCATGCACCATATCGTGTCGGACGGATGGTCCATCGGGTTGCTGACGGATGCGTTCTGCAAGCACTACGCGGCGCTGCGGACGGGCGCGGAACTCGCATCGCCGCCGCCCGCTATCGCCTACACCGATTACGCGGCTTGGCAACGAGACCTGTTGGCGGCCGGCGAGGAGGATCGGCAACTGGCTTATTGGCGTCAGGCCTTGGCCGGGGATCACCCCGTATTGCAGCTGAACGCCGATTTTCCGCGGCGTGGCGCAAGCGGGCAGGCGGCCGATGCCTGCGTCAGCAACGTCCCACACGCTGTTGCGGACGAGTTGCGCCGCTATGCGCACGCCCGGGGTTGCACGTTGTTCGTCGTCTTGCTGGCCGCCTTCCAGGCGCTGTTGGCGCGCCATACCGGCCAGGCCGACATCCGCGTCGGCGTGCCGGTGGCGGGGCGCTCGCGCCCCGAGGTGCAAGACGTGGTGGGACTGTTCGTAAACACACAGGTGCTGCGCGCCACGCTTGCCCCGGACTTGAGCTGGTCGGCGCTGCTTGCCCGAACGCGCGACGCCGTGGCGCAGGCGCAGGCCCATCAAGACCTGCCGTTCGAGAAACTGGTTGACGCCCTGCAACCCGAACGCAGCCTGGACCATACACCGCTGTTCCAGGTGCTGTTCAACCATCAACAGTTGCCCGGCGCAGACAGCTGGCAATTGGCCGGACTGCGTGCCACGCCGGAATCGTTTGCGCCGCCGACCTTGCCCTTTGCGTTGCAATGCGACACCGCCCAATACGATGACGGCGGCCTGCGCGTGACGTGGCGATATCCGCGCGACGCCTTTATGCCCGACACGCTGACGCGCATGGCCGGTCACTATCAAGCGCTGCTGCGGGCGATGGTGCGCGATGATGCGGCGCGCGTGTGGGACGCCGAGCTGTTGTCGCCGGCGGAAGGCAAGACGTTGAGCGAATGGGAGACGGGCGGGCCACTGGCAGATGAGGTAGCGTCGGCGTTCGGCGCACTACCGGTGCATCGCCAGTTTGAGAGGCAGGCGCGTCTGTGGCCGGATCGTGTGGCGGTGACGTGCCTTGATGCGTCGCTGACGTATGGCGAACTGGACCGCCGCGCGAATCAATTGGCGCATCGCTTGGACGTACGAGCGGAACAGTGCGTGGGGATTGCTGCCGAACGATCGCTGGAACTGGTTGTAGGTTTGTTGGCGGTGTTGAAGGCGGGTGCGGCCTACGTGCCGTTGGACCCGGATTATCCTGATGATCGGCTGGCCTACATGTTGCAAGACAGTGGCGTGTCGTTGCTGCTGACGCAGGCCGGATTGGCGGCGCGGATGGGCGCGTTGTCGTCATCGACAACCTTGATGGCCTTGGACCAGATGGACGTTTCGTCCGAACCGGTCACGCCGCCCGATGTTACGCATCACCCCGAGAACCTCGCCTACGTCATCTATACCTCGGGCTCCACCGGCAAGCCCAAGGGCGCGGCCAACCGGCATATCGCGCTGAGCAATCGCTTGGCGTGGATGCAGCAGGCCTACGGCTTGACGGCGGACGACGTGGTGCTGCAAAAGACCCCATTCAGCTTCGACGTCTCGGTGTGGGAGTTCTTCTGGCCTTTGATGACGGGCGCGCGGCTGGCGTTGGCAGGGCCGGGCGATCATCGCGATCCGGCGCGTCTTTCCGCGCTGATACGCGAACAAGGCGTCACGACGCTGCATTTTGTCCCTTCGATGCTGCACGCTTTCATCAGCCAAGCCGAACAAGCAGGCGCGGATGCATGCGCGACGCTGCGCCGCATCGTGTGCAGCGGCGAAGCGTTAGGCGCGGACTTGCAGGCGCACTGCCTGGCGTTGTTGCCGCAGGCTGGGATGTACAACCTGTACGGCCCGACGGAAGCGGCGATCGACGTCACGCACTGGACGTGCGTGGACGATGGCAGCGGCGTGGTGCCGATCGGCTATCCCATCGCGGGCATTCATACACGGGTACTGGACGCGCAGCTGAACCCCGCGCCCATCGGCGTACCGGGCGAGCTGTATCTGGGCGGTGTGGGCTTGGCGCGCGGGTATCTGAACCGCCCTGGCCTGACTGCCGACCGCTTCATCGCCGACCCGAACGGGCTGGGCGGCAGGCTGTATCGCACGGGCGACTTGGTGCGCTGGATGCAGGATGGGCAGTTGGAGTACTTGGGCCGGCTGGATCACCAGGTGAAAATCCGTGGCCTGCGGATCGAATTGGGTGAGATTGAAGCCAGCATGTTGGCGCGGGACGATGTCGCACAAGCGGCAGTTATTGCGCAGGACGGCCCGTCGGGCGCCCGACTGGTCGCGTATGTCGCACCGGCGTCAGTGGATACCGCCGCGCTGCGGGTCGCGTTGTCGGCGGCGTTACCCGACTACATGGTGCCCGCCGCCTTCGTCACGTTGGATGCTTTGCCCGTCAACGCCAACGGCAAACTGGATCGCAAGGCCTTGCCGAAGGCCGAGTTTGCCGCCAGCCAGGGTTACGAGGCGCCCGAAGGCGCCGTCGAATCTGCGCTTGCCGCCATCTGGTCGCAAGTGCTGGGCGCGGCGCAGGTGGGCCGCCACGACAACTTCTTTGAATTGGGCGGCGACTCGATACTTAGCCTGCAAATCGTGGCGCGCTTGCGCCAAGCGGGCTGGCAGGTCACGCCGCGCCAGGTGTTCGAACGGCAGACGGTGGCCGATCTGGCCAGTGTGGCAGTGGCCGCGCAGGCGCAAGACCTTACCGATGAGGCCGTCGGCGACGTGCCGCTGTTGCCGATTCAGGCGGCGTTCCTGGCGTTGCCGCTGGCGTCTCACAACCATTGGAATCAGGCAGTGCTGCTGCATAGCGACGCGTCTGTCGATGCGCAAGCGTTGTCTGCCGCCTTGCAGGCCGTCGTCGTGCAGCACGACGCGCTGCGCCTGCGCTTCACGCGCGAAGACGGCGCTTGGCGCCAACGCTATGAGGCCAGCCCCGACATGGCGGACCTGCTGTGGCAACGCAGCAATGTGACCGACATCGCGGCGCAGTGCGATGCCGCGCAACGCAGTCTGGATATCGAGCACGGCCCGTTGCTGCGCGCTGTGCTGATGCATGTGGCCGATGGCACCTCGCGCGTGCTGCTGGTCATTCATCATTTGGCCGTGGACGGCGTGTCGTGGCGCGTGTTGCTGGCGGATTTGCAGCAGGCCTACGCCCAAGCGCTGGCAGGCGGCACGATCACGCTGCCCGCGCGTTCGGCCAGCTACGGCGCATGGGCGCGGCGCATCGAAGCCGCGCGTGCATCGTATGAACCCGAGCTGGAATACTGGCGCGCGTTGCCCGCAGGCGACGCCTTGCCGTGCGACAACGCGCAGGGCGAAAACCGCGTCGGCGACCAACAGCGCGTGGCGCTGGCGCTGGACCGCGCCACGACCCAAGCGCTGCTCAAGGACGCGCCGGCCGCGTACCGCACGCAGGTCAACGACCTGCTGCTGGCCGCATTGGCGCAGGCGCTGGGCGAGTGGGGCGGGTTGAAGCAGGTGCGCATCG
>NZ_PCOQ01000021.1 GCF_002975275.1 Achromobacter sp. MYb9
CTCCTCCTCCCAGGCCCGAACCCGAGGTTCAGCCCAAGACCGAGGAAGTGGATCCCGAGATCGCGATCCAGGAAGCGAAGAAGAAGCGCGAGCAGGAAGAGAAGGCACGTCAGGCCGCTGAAGCGGCCAAGGAAAAGGCGCGCCTGGAAGAAGAACGCAAGCAGGCTGAATTGAAGGAAAAGAAGCGCCTGGAGCAGGAACGCCAGGCTGCCGAGAAGGCGGCCGCCGAAAAAGCCGCGGCTGACAAGGCCGCCGCCGACAAGGCTGCCGAGAAAGCCGCTGCCGACAAGGCCGCTGCCGAGAAGAAGGCCAAGGACGACGCTGCCAAGAAGGCCGCCGCGGAAAAGGCCGCTGCCGACAAGGCGGCCGCCGAGAAAGCGGCCGCTGACAAGGCCGCGGCTGAAAAGGCCGCTGCCGAGAAGGCCGCCGCCGCCAAGAAAGCCGCTGCCGACAAGGCCTTGAAGGATGCGTTCCGTAATGACGCGCTGGGCGCCGCAGGCATCCCCGGCGGCACGGCAGACCGCAACCAGGCTGGCGGTGGACGCGATAACGGCTATGCCGCCAAGGTGCGCGCCTGCATCCTTCCGGGCGTGGCTTACCAGCCTCCGCCACGCAGCGGATCCGGAAATCCGACCGCACAATACCGGGTACAGTTAGGTACTGACGGGAAGGTTAACGGCGTATCGCTGACCCAATCCTCCGGCAATCCGGCGTTCGACCGCGCGGTCGAGACCGGCATCCGCCGCTGCAACCCATTCCCGAAGCCCTCCACGGGCGGCTACGACAAGTTCATTGACGTAGTGCACAAAATGTATGATTGACAGGAGATTGATGAATATGACTCCCGCTTATAGCCGACGAGGTTCCCTCCTCGCTCTCTGGCGATCGTATGGGCTCGGTTTGCTGATGCTTACACTGGCCTGCCTGATGGCGATGAAACCGGTCCACGCCCAATTGCGCGTTGATATTTCCGGCACGGGCGCGACGCAGTATCCGGTCGCCATTGCCGATTTCGCGGTGGACGACACCCACGGCCGCGCCCTGGCTGAAGTGATCCGCGCCGACCTGACCCGCACGGGCCAGTTCCGCCTGATCAATGCCGCCGGTTCCGGCCTGAACGTCGATTCGCCCATCGCCCATGACGACTGGCGCGGCAAAGGCGCCGACTTCCTGGCTTATGGCAGCATCACCCGTGGGGCCGATGGCCGCTACGACGTGCGCTACCGCCTGGCCGACACGGTGAAGAAGGGGCAATTGGACGGCGTGGCTTTCTCGGGCACCGAGCAGGAACTGCGCCGTGTGGCCCACCAGATCGCTGATCGCATCTACGAAAAGATCACCGGCGTTCGCGGCGTGTTCTCGACCCGTATCGCATATGTGCTGAAGAAGGGCGCCACCTACGAACTGCAAGTGGCCGACGCCGACGGGCAGAACCCGCAAGTGGCGCTGCGTTCGCGCGAGCCCATCATTTCGCCGTCCTGGTCGCCCGATGGCGCCAAGCTGGCGTACGTGAGCTTCGAGTCCGGCAAGCCGGTCGTGTACGTGCACACCCTGGCCACCAGCGCCCGCGTGCCCGTCGCCAACTTCAAGGGCAACAACAGCGCCCCCGCCTGGTCGCCCGACGGCTCCAAGCTGGCCGTGGCGTTGACGCGTGACGGTTTGTCGCAAATTTACATCGTTGGCGCGTCCGACGGGTCGAATCCCACCCGAGTTACGCGTTCTCCCGGGATTGACACCGAACCGACCTTTACGCCAGACGGTGCTTCCATTATCTTTACGAGTGACCGCAGCGGCGGGCCGCAAATCTATCAGACCGGCTCGACAGGTGGCGAAGCACGCCGCCTCACGTTTAATGGTGGTTACAACATATCACCCCGAATTTCCCCCGATGGATCGACGCTGCTGTACGTTGCAAGACGCGACGGCGCGTTTCGAATCGCGTCGTTGAACCTGTCCTCAGGCTCCGAATCCTTGATCACTGATGGTCGTGACGATCAGTCGCCAAGTTTCGCGCCGAATGGCATGCAAGTCCTTTACGCCGCCATCCAAAATGGACGTAGCGTACTTGCGGGTGTTTCGAGCGATGGCCGCGTACGGCAGACGCTTTCGGTACTGAACGGGGAAATACGTGAACCGACTTGGGGCCCATTTACCCGATAACACGTGTGACTCTCTTTGCAAAGGAACTATCATGAAGTCGCGCATTGCCAAAAGCCTGACCATTGCCGCTCTGGCTGCCACTCTGGCAGCTTGCAGCTCCGTCCCTCTCGACGATAAAGCGGGTCAGGGCGGAGGCGCTGGCCAAGGATCTTCGGCCTCTGGCCAAATCCTTGATCCCTTTAACCCCCAAAGCATCCTGGCGCAACAGCGCTCGGTGTACTTTGATTTCGACAGCTACACCGTGTCGGACCAGTACCGTGGCTTGGTCGAAACCCATGCCCGCTACCTGGCTTCGCACCAGCAGCAGAAGGTCAAGATCGAAGGCAACACCGACGAACGCGGCGGTGCTGAGTACAACCTGGCCCTGGGCCAGCGTCGTGCAGACGCCGTGCGTCGCATGATGACCCTGCTGGGCGTCAGCGACAACCAGATCGAAACCATCAGCTTCGGCAAAGAAAAGCCGAAGTCGACGGGAACGTCGGAAGCCGACTTTGCTGAAAACCGCCGCGCCGATATCAACTATCTGCGTTAAGCTTTTCGTATAGTCCAAGAGCCCTACCACGCGTCGGGACGGTCAGCCGGCCGTCCCGACGTTTGTTTTTATACCCGGGAATATTCATGCGCGATAACGTTCTGTCCCTGCGTCCTCTGATTGTGGCCACTGGCCTGGTGCTTGCGGCCCTGACGGCGCCCGCTCACGCTTTTTCCGATGATGAAGCCCGTAAGGCCATTCTGGATTTGCGCCAGCAGGTGCAGCAGCAGAACGAGCAGAGCCAACGCGCCAAGCTGCAATTGGCCGACCAGATTCAATCCCTGCAGCAGGAAGTGGCGCAACTGCGCGACCAGCTGGAACTGGTGTCTCGCCAGCAGCCCAGCGCCAAGCCGGGCGCGCCCAACGGCACGAATCCCCCGGGCACCGCGGCTGGCGATCCGCAAGAGCAAGCCGCCTATGACGGCGCGATGGACCTGTTCCGCAAAGGCCAGTACAAGGACGCCGCGGAATCGCTGGCCGCCTTCACCGCGCTCTACCCGAACAGCCAGCTGGCCCCCAGCGCGCAGTTCTACCTGGGCAGCAGCCGCTACGGCATGAAAGACTTCAAGGGCGCTATCGAGCAGCTGACCAGCATGGTCCAGAAGTCGCCCGACAACGCCCGCGCGCCGGACGCCCTGCTGATCATCGCCGGCGGCCAGATCGAACTGAACAACCGCGCCGGCGCCAAAGCCACGCTGCAGCGCATTGTTCGCGATTATCCGAACGCGCCGGCTGCCGGCACGGCCAAGAGCCGCCTGCAACTGCTGCAGTAATGCTGCCCGCCGCAAGCGCGGTCAGCGCCTACCGGCACATCCTGCGCCGCCGCGCAGGGCTTATCGCCCTGCTGCTGGCGGCGATTTTCATTGCGCTGCTGATCGACTTCACGGTGGGGCCGTCCGGCCTGCCGTGGCGCGACCTGTGGCGGACCCTGACCTCGCCCGCCTCGGCCGATGCGACCTACCGCGTGATCGTGTGGGACATCCGGCTGCCCTCCGCGCTGATGGCCGCGCTAGTCGGCATGGCGCTGGGCCTGGCGGGCGCCGAAATGCAGACCATCCTGAACAATCCGCTGGCCAGCCCCTTTACGTTGGGGGTTTCGTCCGCCGCCGCGTTCGGGGCGTCGCTGGCGATCGTGCTGCAACTTGGGCTGCCCGGGGTATCCAGCAGTTGGCTGATCGCCGGCAACGCGTTCCTGTTCGCCGTGCTGGCGGCCTTGATGCTGGACGCCGTGGCCCGCTGGAGCGGCATGAATACGTCGGGCGTCGTGCTGTTTGGCATCGCCATGGTGTTCACCTTCAATTCGCTGGTGTCGCTGGTGCAATTCCTGGCCAGTGCCGAAGCGCTGCAAAACCTGGTGTTCTGGACGATGGGCAGCCTGTCGCGGTCCAGCTGGACCACGGTGAGCGTGCTGGCGCTGGCCGTTGCGCTGGCCTTGCCGCTGGCGATGCGCCAGTCCTGGAAGCTGACGGCGCTGCGCCTGGGCGAAGAACGCGCCGCCAGCTTCGGCGTGGACGTGCGCCGGGTGCGCGTCGCGGCGCTGGCGCGGGTCAGCCTGCTATCGGCGCTGGCCGTTGCGTTTGTCGGCACCATCGGATTCATCGGGCTGGTGGCGCCGCACATCGCGCGCAGGCTGTTCGGCGAGGACCATCGCTTTTACTTGCCTGGCAGCGCGCTGGTGGGCGCGCTGATCCTGTCGCTGGCGTCCGTCGTTTCCAAGAACCTGCTGCCCGGCGTCGTCGTGCCCGTTGGCATCGTGACGGCACTGGTGGGCATCCCCTTCTTCGTATCCGTGCTGTTGCGCCGGCAATTGCCATGACACGCGACGCCGTATTGGACATCCACGGACTCACCGCCGGCTATGGCCGGAGCGACGTGCTGCACGCGCTGTCGATCCCGGCGCTTGCCGCAGGCCAGGTGACCGCCCTGCTGGGCCCCAACGGCAGCGGCAAGTCCACGTTGCTGAAGGCGCTGGCCGGACTGGTCCGCGCGCGCGACGGCAGCGTCTTGCTGGAGGGGCATGACATGACCCGGCTGGGCGTGGGTGAACGCGCCCGACATATGGTCTACCTGCCGCAGAGCCTGCCTGCCGCCGTGCATCTGCGGGTATTCGAATCGGTGCTGGTTGCCGCGAACGCCAGCCGCGACGGGCTGCCGGCCGGTGCGGGAATGGCCGACATCGAACGCCTTCTGGACCGATTGGGCATCGGGCATCTGGCGCTGCATTACCTGGATGCCTTGTCGGGTGGGCAGAAACAGCTGGTGGGCCTGGCGCAGGCGCTGATCCGCCATCCCCGGGTGCTGCTGCTGGACGAACCCTTATCCGCCCTGGACCTGAATTATCAGTTCCATGTGATGCGGTTGCTGAAGCAGGAGACGCGCGAGCACGGCCTGATCAGCGTCATCGTGCTGCACGACCTGAACGTGGCGTTGCAGCACGCGGATCGCGCCGTGATGATCCAGGCTGGCCGGCTGCATGCCGAAGGCGCGCCGGCAGACGTGATCACGCCCGCATCGCTGGCCGCAGTCTATGGGGTGCAGGGGCGTGTGGAAGCGTGCTCGCGCGGGCGGCGGCAGGTGCTGATCGACGGGCTGGACGAACATCCGCGCTGAACGGCGCCGACGCCTCGGATGCCGAGCGCCAGATTCGGAATTCTGAGTCTTGAATGCGACCGATCAGGCGCGCAAGGCCACATCGACCACCGGCGCACCGGTCATGTCCGCCAGCTGCCGGGGCGTCAGGTTGAACACGGCATGCGGGTGGCCGGCGGCCGCCCACAGGCTGTCGTAGTTGAACAAGTCCGCGTCCAGCAACATGACCGGCTTGACGGCGTGACCGATGGGGCAGACGCCGCCGATGGCGTAGCCCGTCATGTCGCGCACGAACCTGGCGTCGGCCTTGGCCAAGGCGCCGACCTGCTCGGCCACCTTGGATTCGTCGACCCGATTCGCGCCGCTGGCGATGACCAGCACGGGCGCATCGTCGGACACCCGGCGAAAGATGATCGACTTGGCAATCTGCGCCACTTCGCACCCCAGACCCGCCGCCGCTTCGGCCGACGTCTTGCCCGATTGCGGCAGGACGACGACGGGCTTGTCATGCCCGATCTCGAGCAGCAGGCGGGCGACGCGTTGGGCGGATTCGGGCAAAGCAGCAAGGGACTCGGGGGACATCGTGGCGGGCTCCGTGAAAGATTGCGAACGAGTTTATCAGCGGTGGCCGGTGATGCCCGGCCTTGGCGGCGGGCTAGAATGCGGACCTGGCTTTCCCCTTCCCGACCTCCATGCGTTCCGAACCCGTACTGCCCCTGCAAACCGCATTGATCAACGGCTACGCCATGTCCTACACCGAGTACGGCAGCGGCACGCCGCTGGTGCTGGTGCACGGATCTTTATCGGACTGCCGTTACTGGAAGTCGCAGATGGCGCCGCTGGGCAAGTCGTTCCGGGTGCTGGCCGTTTGCCTGCGCCGGTACTGGCCCGAGACCTGGGACGGCGAAGGCGATGGGTTTTCCATCGAGCAGCATGCCAGCGACGTGCTGGCGTTCATTGAAACCGTCGCTGGCGGCCCTGCCCATCTGGTCGGTCATTCCCGCGGCGGCCGCGTGGCGCTGGAAGCCGCGCTACGCCAGCCCGACGCGTTGCGCAGCCTGACGCTGGCCGATCCGGGCCTGCCGCTGCCCGGCGGCGACGATTCGCGTGGAGGTTTCCGCCAGCGCGCCTTGGCGCTGATCCGCCAGGGCGACGTCGAGGAAGGCCTAGCGCTGTTCGTGGACACGGTGACGGGCCCGGACACCTGGCAACGCATGGTGCCGTGGTTCAAGGAGATGGTGCGTGACAACGTCGGCACGCTTTTCGGCCAGGCGGACGAAAAGCCCGAAGCCCTGACGCCGCAGCAGATCGGCACGCTGAAGCTGCCGACCCTGTTGATCGGTGGCGCGTTGAGCCCCGCCCCCTACCCCGCCGTGCTGGATGCCCTGTCGCAATGGGTGCCGCACGCGCATCGCGTGACGGTCGTGGGTTCGTCGCACGGCATGAACCTGGGCAATCCGCGCGCCTTCAACGGCGCCATCGACGCCTTCATCGGGGGCTAGGCCGGGCCTGGCTTCTCTTAAGGCTAGGGCTCCACCGAAGGCGTGTGCTTGAGCCGCCGCAGGACGAAGGTGGAACGGCTGTGGCGCACGCCGCGCAGCTTATACAAGCGTTTGCGCAGGAATTCCTCGTAGCCCTCGGTGCCCGCCACGGCGACCTTGATCAGATAGTCGTATTCGCCCGTGACCAGAAAGGCTTCAACTACTTCCGGCAGCCGCGTGATCTCTTCTCCAAAACGCGCCAGGGACTCATCGTCGTGGTGTTCCAGCGTCACCTCGATCATGACGGTATCCGGCAGGCCCAACGCCTTTTGATTCAGCAAGGCCGCGTAACCCTCGATCACCCCCGCCTCTTCCAGCGCCTTGACCCGATTCCAGCAAGGAGTGGGCGACAGGCCGACGTGTTCGGCCAGTTTCAGGTTGGTCAGGCGGCCGTCGGCGCGCAATGCGCGAAGGATCTTGCGGTCGGTTTCGTCGATTTTCGGGGTGGCGGACATGGCTGGCGGACCCATAAAGAGAATATCCCTGCGAATACGAATTCTACAAGGTAGATATTCTTCTTTAAACGCTAAATGGGCGTGAATCAGGAAACCTATTTTGTTTCCCCAGCCGTAGACTTTCCAGCAAGACGAGCCCTATCCCGCCCGTCGGATTTCGACGCCTGCGCCGCGGCACAACCCGGCGTGCGCGTCGGTAGTTCCCACGCAGCAACCCGCGCGCCGATCCGCGCGGCTGGAAATCATGTCACACGCAGCAGCAGTATCCGCAAGAACCGGTCTGGGCCTGTCCGGCACCGCCATGCTCCTGACCGCCCCGGCGTTATTCGCGTCGAACATGGTCGCGGCCCGCTGGGCCCACGATGCCAGCCTTCCCCCCGTTTTCCTGGCCTTTGGCCGCTGGCTGCTGGCCTTGCTGATCTTGCTACCGCTGGCGGCCCCCGCCCTGCGAGCGCATCGCCGCGCGTTGTGGCGCAGCCTGCCCACCCTGCTGCCGCTGGCCGTGCTGGGCATGGGCGTGGCCGTGGCGCCGCAGTACATTGGCGCGCAAACCACCAGCGCCACCAACATCGCCCTGATCTTTTCATGCAGCCCCATCCTGGTGGCGCTGCTGGAAGCGCTGATCTGGCGCAAGCCGCTGTCGGCGCTTCGGGCGGCCGGCCTGGGCCTGGCCCTGGGCGGCGTGCTGGTGGTGCTGTCGCGCGGCGACCTTCAGACGCTGGCCCGGCTGGCGTTCGGCCAGGGCGACCTATGGGTGTTGCTGGCCGCGACGGGCTGGGCGTTCTATACCGTGCTGCAGAAGCGCCTGACCTTGCCCGCCGTGCCGGACCACGCACGGCTGGCAACGATGATGCTGGGCGGCGTGCTGGCGCTGGCGCCCTTTGCCGGCATCGAAGCCGCGGCCGGCGCCACGCCCCCCTGGACCGATCCGCGCCTGGCGGCCGTGCTGCTGTTTCTGGCGATCGTGCCCAGTCTGGGCGCCTATTACGTCTATGGCCGCCTGATCAGCCAGGCCGGTCCCGCCACGGCGGGGCTGTCGATGTTCCTGGTGCCGGTGTATGCCGCGCTGCTGGCCTGGCCCCTGTTGGGCGAAACCCCGCAGCTGTTCCACGCCTATGGCTTCGTGATGATTCTGATGGGCGTGAAGATGGCGTCTATGCGCCTGCGAACCGGGGCCGCCACTGTGGCCGCCCCGGCCTGACCACGCAACGCGAGGTCAGCGGCCCGCGCCTTGGGCCGCGATGACTTCCTGTGCCACCTGGCGCGGCGCTTCGGCGTAGTGCTTGAACTCCATCGTGTAGGTCGCGCGCCCTTGGGTCAGCGACCGCAGCGACGTCGAATAGCCGAACATCTCGGCCAGTGGCACTTCCGCGCGCACCACCTTGCCGCCGCCACCCGCGATGTCTTCCATGCCCTGCACCATGCCTCGCCGCGACGACAGGTCGCCCATCACGTTGCCGGTGAAGTCCTCGGGCGTCTCGACTTCGACTTGCATCATCGGTTCCAGCAAGACCGGATCGGCGCGCCGCATGCCTTCCTTGAACGCCATCGAGCCCGCCATCTTGAACGCGTTCTCGTTCGAGTCCACGTCGTGATATGACCCGAAGAACAAGGTCGCCTTCACGTCCACGACGGGGTAGCCCGCCAGCACGCCGGCGTTCAGCGATTCGCGGATGCCCTTGTCGACCGCCGGGATGAATTCGCGCGGTACCACGCCGCCCTTGATGGCGTCGACGAATTCGTAGCCCTTGCCTGGCTCTTGCGGTTCCAGCTTCAGCACCACATGGCCATACTGGCCGCGCCCGCCCGACTGCTTGACGAACTTGCCTTCGACTTCGTTGCAGGCCTTGCGAATGGTTTCGCGGTAGGCCACTTGCGGCTTGCCAACCGTGGCCTCGACGTTGAACTCGCGCTTCATGCGGTCGACCAGGATCTCCAGATGCAGCTCGCCCATGCCAGAGATGATGGTCTGGCCCGATTCCTCGTCGGTGCGCACGCGGAAGGACGGGTCCTCTTGCGCCAGCCGGTTCAGCGCGATGCCCATCTTTTCCTGGTCGGCCTTGGTCTTCGGTTCCACGGCCTGCGAAATCACGGGCTCGGGGAAGACCATCCGTTCAAGGATGATGACGTGCGCGGGATCCGATAGCGTGTCGCCGGTGGTGACGTCCTTGATGCCGACCGCCGCGGCGATATCGCCCGCATACACCTCGGTGATTTCCCGACGTTCGTTCGCGTGCATCTGCAGGATGCGGCCCAGCCGTTCCTTCTTGCCCTTGATCGGGTTGAAGACGGAATCGCCCGATTTCACCACGCCGGAATACACACGGAAGAACACGAGTTGCCCGACGAACGGATCCGTCATGATCTTGAAGGCCAGCGCCGAGAACGGTTCGTTGTCGGCAGGATGGCGCTCGATTTCGCGGTCGCGCTCGTCGTGTCCCTTGATGGCCGGCACGTCGAGCGGCGACGGCATGTAGTCGATGACGGCGTCCAGCATCGCCTGCACGCCCTTGTTCTTGAAAGCGCTGCCGCACAACATGGGCACGATCTCGTTGGCGACGGTGCGCGCGCGCAAGCCCTGCTTGATTTCGTCTTCCGTCAGGGGTTCGCCCGACAGGTACTTTTCAAGCAGCGTCTCGTTGGCCTCGGCGGCCTTTTCCACCATCTTGTCGTGCCATTCCTGCGCCTGCTCAAGCATGGACGCGGGGATGTCTTCATACTTGAACTTCACGCCCTGGCTGGCGTCGTCCCAGATGATGGCCTTCATTTTGACCAGGTCGATCACGCCTTCGAAATGGTCTTCGGCGCCTACCGGAAGCTGGATCGGCACGGCGTCGCCCTTCAGGCGTTCGGCGATCTGGCGCTGCACGCGTAGGAAGTCCGCGCCCACGCGGTCCATTTTGTTGACGAAGGCCAGGCGCGGCACCTTGTATTTGTTGGCCTGCCGCCAGACGGTCTCGGACTGCGGCTGCACGCCGCCCACCGCGTCATAGACCATGACCGCGCCGTCCAGCACGCGCATGGAGCGTTCGACTTCGATGGTGAAGTCGACGTGCCCCGGGGTGTCAATGATGTTGATGCGGTGTTCAGGGTAATTGCCCGCCATGCCTTTCCAGAAGGCGGTGGTGGCTGCCGACGTGATGGTGATGCCGCGTTCCTGCTCTTGCTCCATCCAGTCCATCACGGCGGCGCCGTCATGGACTTCGCCGATCTTGTGGGTGATGCCGGTGTAGAAGAGGATGCGCTCGGTGGTCGTCGTTTTGCCCGCGTCGATATGGGCGCTGATGCCGATATTGCGGTAAAGCTCGATACGCGTCTTGCGAGTCATGGCCTCTTCCTTGCAGTGAACCACTATGCATATACGGCAAGCCCGACCGGGCGCTGCCGCGGCGGGCGCCATGCCGCGTGTGGTACCTGAGGAATGCGGAACCGCGCCCGCGCTGATGCGTAAATATTACGCGCCGCGCGGCAAGATACAAGGACCAATCGGCCGCGTGCGGTGAAAAATATCTTCATGGCCGCGATAGGGAAAACAAGCCCCCACGCCGCGCACGTGGCACGTGCTTGCTGGCCCGGGCGGCGTTTTTGTCTTGATAGGGCCCAA
This sequence comes from Achromobacter sp. MYb9, assembly GCF_002975275.1. Taxonomy (GTDB): domain Bacteria; phylum Pseudomonadota; class Gammaproteobacteria; order Burkholderiales; family Burkholderiaceae_B; genus Achromobacter. The sequence continues at coordinate 10,882 of NZ_PCOQ01000021.1, forward strand.
GACAAAAAAAGCCCCTCGCGATGGAGGGGCTTTGCGGCGCATGCGCCGGCCTGGCGCGGGGCCGGGTGCTTACTTCTTTTCTTCCTTGACGCGGTAGACCAGCACGGCGGTGCTGGCCAGCGACAGCACCTTGGCCGTGACGCTGCCCAGCAGCAGGCGCGACAGGCCGCTGCGGCCGTGGCTGCCGATGAAGATGAGGTCGCAGCCGGCATCGGTGGCGGCCTGCACGATGCCGTCGGCCACGTTGAAGTTGGACACGGCGCGCGACTCGGACTTGACGCCAGCGGTGTCGGCGCGGTCGGTGATCTGCTTCAGGTATTTGTCGGCTTGTTCGGCCGAGGCCTTTTCGTAGTCCTCGTCGGTGATGGCGTAGGCGGCGGCCATGCCGTCAAAGCCGATCGTGGCCGCAAAGGGTTGCGTCACGTACAGGGCGACAACTTCGGCGCCAACCGAACGCGCGAAGGAAATGCCCGCGTTGGCGGCTTGGGCCGACAGCGGCGAACCGTCGGTGGGAATCAGGATCTTCTTGAACATCTTGCCTGCTCCTGTTTGAGAGGAATCTTTATGCTACCGGAAAGCCGCCAGGTTCACATCAAGGGAACCGGGCGGTATTGACCTGCGTCAAGCGCCGTGTCAGCCCAGTTGCTGAGCGGCGGCGAAGAGATTGGTGCAGCGGGTGCCGGTGCGGCAATAAGCCAGCACGGGGCCCGGCAGGGTCTTGAGCAGTTCGGCGAAGCGCACCACGTCGGACACGGTCATGGCGCTGCCCACCACGGGCTGGTATTCCACCGCCAGGCCGGCGGCGGCGGCGGCCTTGGACACGTCGGCGGCGGTGGGCTGGTCGGGGCCGCCTTCAAAGTCGGGGCGGTTGATGATGACGCTCTTGTAGCCGGCGGCGGCAACATCGGCCATGTCGTCGGGACCCAATTGAGGCGCGACGGCAAAGCTTTCGGTCAGGGGCTTGATGGGTGCGGACATGGCGGTTCCTTCAGATAGATAGCTGCATATTATTGATTGTAGGAGCCGTTTTGCGCGAAGAGTTTTTCCAATTCTGTCCAGACGCCGCGATCATCCGCGATGGAAACCGAGAACCGCAGCATGGTCGAAGGCGCCTGCGACGGTGAAAACAGCGTGCCTGGCGCCAGCAGCATGCCCCGGTCGGCGGCTTCGCGCGCCAGCACTTCGGTGTCGCGCCCGCAGTCAGCCCACACGAACATCCCTGCGTTGGGCTCGTGGGGCACCGTCAGCCCCAGCTTCAGCAGCCCCCGCATGCACCGCTGGCGGGCGTCGTCCACCCGCGCGCGCACGCGCTCGATGTGCCGCCGGTATTGCCCTTCCATCAGTACGCGATGCACCACGCGTTCGCCCAGCTCGGGCGAGGTCAGCCCGGCCAGCATTTTCAGGTCGGCCAGCTTTTGGAGAATGTCGGGGTTGGCCGCCACATAGCCCACGCGCAGGCTCGCGGCCAGCATCTTGGAATAACCGCCGACGAGAATCACACGGTTCAAGCGGTCCAGCACCGCCAGCTTCATGGCGCCGCCGGGGTGCAGCTCGCCGTAGGTGTCGTCTTCGACCACCATGAAATCGTGGCGCTCGGCGATCCGCAGGATGTCGTAGGCCACGCCGGCCGACAAGGTGTGGCCGGTCGGGTTATGCACGGCGCTGTTGATGATGAAGAGTTTCGGTTTGTGCTCGGCCGCCAACTGCTCCAGCATGGCGATGTCCGGGCCGTCCGGCCCGCGCGGCACGCCGATCAGCCGCGCGCCAAACGCCACCAGCCGGCCGAAGATGACGAACCATGCCGGGTCTTCGACCAGTACGGTGTCGCCCGGCTTGACCAGGTGGCGCGCGATCAGGTCCAGCCCATGGGTGACGCCATTGGTGGTCAGGAGGTTCAGCTCCGGGTGCGCCGGCACCCCGTCGTTCTGTAGAGACGCGGCAATTTGCTGGCGCAAGGGCGCAAAACCCTGTGGATGGCCATAGCTGACCAGATTGGCGCGCACCGACCGCCCCACCGCGCGCACCGCCCCTGCCACCATATCCGGGTCCAGCCACTCGGCCGGCAACAGGCCGGCCCCGCCGGGCATGCCCGGGGCATTGGTTTCGCGAAACATGCTGCGCAGCAGCCAGGCGATGTCCACCCGTGCCGGCGGCGCCAGCGTCGTGGCGGGCGCCGTGGCCACCGCCGCCAGCGGGCCGCTGCGCGCACGGACGAAAAAACCCGCGCCGCGACGCGATTGGACCAGGCCACGGGCCACCAGCCGGTCGTAGGCTTCGACGACGGTAAAGCGGCTGACGCCGGACTGTTCGGCCATTTTGCGGATGGATGGAAGGCGAGTACCGGGCCGCAGCCCCTGTTCGTCGATGCGGCGGGCCAGGCCATCGGCCAATTGCGTCACCAGGGAAGCATCGGCCTGGCGCACGGGCAGCCACGGCATGGAGGGTGCGGAAGCAGGAGCAACTGTCATGGGGATTCGACCAGGCCAGTGATTAAAGTGATATGCCTAAGTGTACCGGTACTGTACCGATAACTATGCGTAGAGTGACAGCAATACGGAAAGCTCGCAACTGCGGGCACCCCGATTCCCCGGCCCACCCATCGCCCCCTCGCGTTCCCTGGCAACTGTCATGACCCGATCCACGCTCTATCCGTCCCCCCAGACGGCACCCATCGCGCCTCCTTCCGTCTGGGAAGGTTATGGCTACGGTTTCCTGGGCGTGCTGGTCTTTTCGTTGACGCTGCCGATGACGCGGCTGGCGGTATCCGAACTGACGCCGTTGCTGGTGGGGCTGGGGCGCGCCCTGGTCGCCGCGGTGCCGGCGATCGCCCTGCTATGGCTGACGCGCAGCCGGCGGCCGAACCGCCACGAGTGGCCTGGCGTCATCCTGGCCGCGCTGGGCATCGTCGTGGGCTGGCCGCTGGCCTCGACCCTGGCGATGCAAAGCGTGTCGTCTTCGCACGGCGCGGTGTTCAACGGCTTGTTGCCGCTGTCGACGGCCGCTTTTGCGGCGTTGCGCAGCGGTGAACGCCCGTCGGCTTCGTTCTGGGGCTGGGCGGTGGTGGGCGCCGCGCTGGTCACGACTTTTGCCTTGCGCCAAGGCCACGGCACGCTGTCCACCGGCGACCTGTGGCTGCTGGTGGCCGTGGTGCTGGGCGGCATGGGTTATGCCGAAGGCGCCCGCGCGGCACGCACGCTGGGCGGTTGGCGCACAATATGCTGGGCGCTGGCAATCAGTGCGCCCGTCGTGCTGGCGCCGGTTGGCTGGATGGCCACGCAAGCCCAGTGGCCCAGCGCCACGGTAGTTTCCGCCTGCGCCTACCTGGCGTTCGGCTCGATGTTCCTGGGATTCTTCGCCTGGTACCGCGGCCTGGCCGTGGGCGGAATCGCCAGGGTGGGTCAAGTGCAGTTGTTGCAACCGTTCCTAACGGTCGTGGCGGCGGCATGGTTGTTTGGCGAATCCGTGGAGCCGTCGACATTTTTGTTCGCCGCCGCCGTGATCGCCGTTATCGCCGGCGGACGCCGTGCCATTGTCAGGACCAAAAAATGAATCTGCTTCCCACCAACTGGGCCGACGTGCCCTTGGCTTCCGCATCCTTGCTGGGTCCGCTGGCGCTATTTGCGCTGGTCAGCTCGATTACGCCGGGGCCCAACAACGTCATGCTGGCGTCGTCCGGCCTGAACTTCGGCTTCCGCCGCAGCATGCCGCATCTGCTGGGCGTGAACCTGGGCTTCACGCTGATGATCTTCCTGGTGGGCATCGGCCTGGGTTCGGTGTTCCAGCAAGTGCCCGCGCTATACACCATCCTGAAGTACGCCGGCGCCGCGTACCTGCTCTACCTGGCCTGGAAGATCGCCAATTCCGGCGGCATGGAGGACGGTGAAGCGCGCGGCAAGCCGTTCACCTTCCTGCAAGCCGCGGCGTTCCAGTGGGTCAATCCGAAAGCGTGGGTCATGGCGGTGGGCGTGGTGGCGACCTACACGCCGCAAAACGGCTTCTTCGCCAATCTCGTCATCGCCACGCTGGTGTGCGGCATCGTCAACCTGCCCAGCATCGGCGTCTGGGTGACGTTCGGCACCGCGCTGCGCCGGGTGCTGCACAAACCCTGGGCCGTCCGCGCATTCAATGTGGGCATGGCGCTGCTGCTGGTGGCATCGCTGTACCCGGTGGCGCTGGAGCTGATGCACTGACGCATCGCGTCAGGCCAGCAGGCCGACGACGACGGCGGGGGTGATCAACACGTTGAACAGTCCCGCCATCACCATCACCAGGCCCGCGACGGCGCCCTCTTCGGCCGCCAGTTCGCGGGCCTTCGCCGTTCCGGCGCCGTGCGCGCCCATGCCGAACAGCGCGCCCCGCGCCAACGCGGAGCGCAGCGGCAGCCAGCGACGCATCAGTTGGCCGATGGCCGCGCCGAACACGCCGGTCACGATCACGAACACCGCGGTCAGGTCCGGCACGCCGCCCACATGGGACGAGACCGCCACTGCGAAGGGCGTGGCGACCGAGCGCGGCAGCAGGCTCAGTCGCAGATCCGGCGGCAGGTCGAGCAGGCTGCCCAGCATCCAGGCGCTGACGCCGGCGATCAGGCTGCCCACCGCCACGCCGGCCACCAGCACGGGCCAGTAGCGCCGGATCAGCACGCGCTGCTCGTACAACGGCAAGGCGAAGGCCACGATGACCGGCCCCAGCATCGCCATCAACCAATGCGAGCCGGACATGTAGTCCCGATACCCGGTGTGCAGGACGATCGCCAAGGCCAGCAGCAGCGCGGGCGCCACGACCAGGGTCGATGTCCACCAGTACGCATGGCGGCGGTAGAACAGGCGCGCACAGACGTAGGCCGCGACCGTGGCCGCCGGCCAGAAGAGCTGGTTGAATTCAAGCGGCATGGCGGTTCATCCAGCGATAGCAAAGGTCGATGGTCAGGGCAGTGCCGGCCATGACCAGCGCGGTGCCCAGCAGGATGACAACCAGCAGCTTCACGCCCAGCATCCCCAGGAACTCGCGGTGGTCCAGCAGCGACATCACGGCGGGCACGAAGAACAGCAGCATTTCACCCAGCAGCCAGCTCGCCCCGCGATGGACGTTGCGCACATGCAGCCGTCGCGTTGCCAGCAACGCCAGCACCAGCGCCATGCCGATGACGCCGCCCGGCACGGGCAGGCCGAAGGCATTGGCCAGGACTTGGCCCAGCAAGGAGAACAGGACGATCAGGGCGATTTGCAACAAGCGGCTGCGGCGCAGTGCAAGGCGCAATACGAGGGCGGTACGAGGGCGAGACATCAGACGGTTCCAGCAACAAGCTGGTGTTTTACGCCTGCTCACCCCATAGATAAAATGAATTCGAAGAATCCAACTTATTCCATATAGGCATACCCATGGACCTGCGCCCCTTGCGCGCCTTGGTGGAAGTCGTCCGCCAAGGCGGCTTTTCCCAGGCAGCCAAGACCATCTACGCCACGCAGCCCACGGTCAGCAAGGCCGTGCGCCAGTTGGAAGACGAGCTTGGCCTGCCGTTGCTGGACCGCCAGGCGCAGCCCGTCCGCCTGACGGAGGCGGGCGAAATCGTCTACCGGCGCGCCGTGGCGATGTTGGCCGAACGCGACGACCTGTACGCCGAACTGGACGACCTGAAGGGGCTCAAGCGCGGCGTACTGCGCCTGGGATTGCCGCCGCTGGGCAGCAGTTCGCTGTTCGCGCCGATGTTCGCGCGCTTTCGCAGCCGCTATCCGCAGATCGAGATCAGCCTGGTCGAGCATGGCAGCCGCCGGCTGGAGGAAATGGTGATGACGGGCGAGATCGAACTGGCGGCATCGCTGCAGCCCGTGCCCGACAACGTGGAATGGCAGCCGGTGGCGCGCGAACCCTTGATCGCGTTGCTGCCGGCCGACCACCCGAGCGCGCGCGCCGCCTCGGTCGGCCTGCATGACCTGCGCGCGTCTCCGTTCATCCTGTTCGAGACGGGCTTTGCCCTGAACCGCATCATCCACGACGCCTGCCAACGCGCGGGCTTCACGCCCGCCATCGCGGCGCGTAGCGGCCAGATCGATTTCATCGTGGCGCTGGTAGCGGCCGGGCTGGGCGTGGCCTTTCTGCCGCGGCTGAAGGCCGACGATGCCTTGCCTGCCGGCGTCTGCCGCGTGCCCTTGCGCGACCCGGGCACCGATTGGGAAATGGTGCTGGTGTGGCGGCGCGGCGGTTACCTGTCGCATGCCGCGCAAGCGTGGCTGGCACTGACGCGAGAGGCGCATCCCGGAGTATCCTGATGCCGGAACCCAACCGGCCCGACAGGGTCATAGCTTTCATGCCCGCCCTGCCCCGATTCTCCATCCGCCGGCTTTTCGTCGCCGCCCTGCTTGCCGCTGCCGGCGTGGTGGGGTGCTCGCACCTGGACTCCTGGCAGCGCCAGACGATCTTTTCCCCTCAGTCCGAACCGCAGACGTGGTGGCGCGAACCCGCCGCCGGCACCGAGGTCTACGACCTGGCGCTGGCCAATGGCGACAAGGTGCGCGCCTGGTATTGGCAAAGCCCCAAGACGGGTGCGCCCACGGTGCTGTACCTGCATGGCGCGCGCTGGAATCTCAACGGCAGCGCCTTCCGCATCGACGGCTGGACCCGCATGGGATATTCCGTCCTGGCCATCGACTACCGCGGCTTCGGCGCCTCCACGCCGCGCCTGCCCTCCGAGGAAAGCGCGTTGGAAGACGCGATGGCCGGGCTGAAAGAACTGGCACGGCTTCAGCCTGACGCCGCCCGCCGCTTCGTGTATGGGCACAGCCTGGGCGGCGCCATCGCCATCGATCTGGCCGCCCGCCCCGAACAGCCTGATTTCGCCGGCCTGATCGTGGAATCCAGCTTCACCAGCATCGGGGCCATGCTGGGCACCCTGCGCTGGGGCAAGGTGCCGGGCGCGGGCCTCTTGGTGACGCAGCCTTTCGATTCGGTGGACAAGCTGGCCCGCATGCACACGCCCATGCTGTTCATGCACGGCACTGCCGACCGCGTGGTGCCCCACACGATGAGCGATGAGCTCTTCGCCGCCGCGCGCAACGTGGCGCCAGACCTCAAGCGGCTGGTGAAGATTGAAGGCGCGTCGCACTCGGGCGCCTTCCGCAGCGGTCCGCAGTACGACGCCGCGGTCAAGACGTTCATGCAGGACGCGACCCGGGCCTACAAGCGCAAAGCCGGCTGACGGTCCAGCGCCGCCTTGCCGCCCCGCCGCCGCGCGGGGCTTTTTCTTGCCTTCCGTTCATCGTGCCTGCCGGGAAAACCCGATCTCGGGAAACTCCCATATAAAAATATCTATTAAATATATTTAACGAATATTAGACTTTACTTCAGCTCGCCGCTCCGCCATTGAAGCGTCGGCATCCTGAGGAGAAGCCAGTTGAGTAACGTGCGTTGGCAGGGCGTATTTCCTGCCGTAACCAGTAAGTTCCATGCCGACGAATCCCTCGACTTCGACGCAATGCGCAAGCATTTCGGCTTTCTGATCGACAACGGGGTCCACGGCCTGGTCACCTGCGGCTCGCTGGGTGAAGCCAGCACTTTGACGCTGGAAGAAAAGCTCGACGTCACGCGGTGCGCCGTGGAAGTCAGCGCCGGCCGCATCCCCGTGCTGGCCAATGTGTCGGAAACCAGCACCCGCGAAGCCCTGCGCTTCATCAAGGCCGCCGTCGAACTTGGCGTGGACGGCTTCATGCTGATGCCGTCGCTGATCTACGTGGCGGATGCGCGCGAAGCGATGCAAAGCGTCCGCACCATGGCGGAAGCGGCGCAAAAGCCCTGCATGATCTACAACAATCCGGTCGCCTACCGTGTCGACCTGAAGACCGAGCACATGGCCGAACTGGCCGATTGCCCCTGGCTGGTCGCCATCAAGGAAAGCAGCGACGACATCCGCCGCCTGACCGACCTGCGCAACGCGTTGGGCACGCGCTACCAGCTGTTCATCGGCGTGGACGACCTGTCGTTCGAAGCGCTGGCGCTGGGCGCGGACGGGCTGCTGGCCGGGCTGGTCACCGCCTTCCCGCGTGAAACCGTGGCGCTGTACGACCTGATGAAGGCCGGCCAGTGGCAAGACGCGCTGGCGCTGTATCAATGGTTCACGCCGCTGCTGCATCTGGACGTGTCCACCAAGCTGGTGCAGAACATCAAGCTGGCCGAGACCCTGGCCGGCGTCGGCAACGAACATGTGCGCCGGCCCCGCCTGCCGCTGGTCGGCGCGGAACGCGAACGCTGCACCGCCATCATCCAGGCCGCGATGGCCAAACGCCCCAAGCAATACCAGTCGACGTAAGCGCCCGTTCCCGGACGCGACTCGCCGCAGCACGAACCCTCCGCCGGGCGCGGGGGGCCTGTCCCCCTGCACGCCTAACGGACACCATGCACAGCGACATCATCCTTCAGACCCGGGGCTTGACCAAGGAATTCCGCGGATTCGTGGCGGTCAACAACGTCGACCTGAACGTGCGGCGTGGCGCCATCCACGCGCTGATCGGCCCGAATGGCGCAGGCAAGACGACGTTCTTCAATCTGCTGACCAAGTTCCACATTCCGACGCGCGGTCAGATCGTGTACGACGGCGTGGACATCACGCAGGAACGGCCCGCGCAGACCGCGCGGCGCGGCATCGTGCGTTCGTTCCAGATATCGGCCGTGTTCCCGCAGTTGTCGGTGCGCGAGAACGTGCGCGTGGCCCTGCAACGCAAACTGGGCGTGGACTATTGCTTCTGGCGGTCGGAAAGCACGCTGGAAAGCCTGCACCACCGCGTCGAGGAACTCCTGGACCAGGTTGGCTTGCGCACGCATCTGGACGTGGCAGCGGGCGACCTGCCCTATGGCCGCAAGCGCACGCTGGAAATCGCGACCACGCTGGCCCTGGAGCCCGAGTTGCTGCTGCTGGACGAACCCACGCAGGGCATGGGCCACGAGGACGTGGACCGGGTCAAGCACCTGATCAAGCAGGTGTCCGCCGGACGCACGATCCTGATGGTCGAACACAACATGAAAGTGGTGGCGGACATCTCCGACACCATCACCGTTCTGCAACGGGGCGAGATCCTGGCCGAAGGCCCCTACGCGACGGTGTCGGAAGACCCCGCCGTGCGCGAAGCCTACATGGGAGCCGAAGATGAATGAAGCCGTGGCCGGCGCCGCCGCGAACATGCTGGAAATCCGCGACCTGCACGCCTGGTACGGCGAATCGCACATCCTGCACGGCATCGACCTGGACGTGAAACCCGGCGAATGCGTGACGCTGCTGGGCCGCAACGGCGCAGGCCGCAGTTCGACGCTGAAAGCCATCCTGGGCCTGGTGGGCCGTCGCAGTGGTTCGATCAAAGTCCAAGGGCAGGAAACGGTGGCGATGCCCACCCACAATATCGCGCGCCGGGGCATCGGCTATTGCCCCGAAGAACGGGGCATCTACGCGTCGTTGACCGCCGAGGAAAACCTCATGCTGCTGCCCTCGGTCGGGCCGGGCGGGATGTCGGTGGAAGAGATCTACGCGATGTTCCCCAACCTGAAAGAACGCGCGCACAGCCCCGGCACCCGGCTGTCGGGCGGCGAACAGCAGATGCTGGCGATGGCGCGCATTCTGCGCACCGGGGCCCGCTTGCTGCTGCTGGACGAAATCACCGAAGGCCTGGCTCCCGTCATCGTGCAATCGCTGGGCCGCGTGATCCGGCAATTGAAAGCGCGCGGCTACACCACCGTGCTGGTCGAACAGAATTTTCGCTTCGCCCAGCATCTGGCCGATCGCCATTACGTCATCGAGCACGGCCAGGTGGTTGCCGTGATCGACCGCGCCGAAGTCCAGCAATCGCAAGACAAGCTGAACGCCTTGCTTGGCATTTGATGTCCCGCTGTATTCCTTCCGACCGCAGTCCCCCATTCCTACACGGAGCGTAGTCAGATGAAATTGAATCGAATCGCAGCAGCGCTGCTTACCCTCGGCGCGGCCGGCGCGGTCCACGCGCAAGCCAAGATCAGCGACGACGTCGTCAAGGTTGGCGTGCTGACCGACCTGTCGGGCGTCTATTCCGATCTGGCGGGCAATGGCTCGGTGATCGCCGCCCGGCTGGCTGCCGAAGAGATGGGCAACAAGGTGCTGGGCAAACCCGTGGAGGTGGTTGCCGCCGATCACCAGAACAAGCCCGACGTGGCCGCCAACCTGGCCCGCGAATGGTTCGACCAGGGCAAGGTCGACATGATCACGGACTTTCCCACCGCGTCCACCGCGCTGGCCGTGATGGAAATCGCCAAGCAGAAGAACCGCGTGACGATGCCGTCGGCAGGCCTGTCCACGGCGATCCTGGGCGAAAAGTGTTCGCCGCTGAATGCGCAATGGACCACCAACACCTACGCGCTGGCGGCCGGCACGGCGCGCGCGCTGGTCCAGGAAGGCAAGAAAACCTGGTACTTCATCACCGCCGACTACACCTTCGGCCACTCGCTGGAAAAGGACGCCACCGAAGTCATCAAGGAAAACGGCGGCACCGTCGTCGGCGTGTCGCGCCACCCGTTCCCGGGCAACGACTTCTCGTCGTTCCTGCTGAAGGCGCAAGCCTCGAAGGCCGATGTGATTGCGCTGGCCAACGCCGGCAACGACACGGTCAACGCCGTCAAGCAGGCCAACGAATTCGGCATCAACAAGAAGCAGATCGTGGCGCCGCTGCTGACGTATATCTCGGACGTGCACAGCATGGGCCTGGCCAAGGCGCAGGGCATGTATCTGACCGAAGCGTTCTACTGGGACTACGACGACGCCTCGCGGGCCTGGGCCAAGAAGTTCTTCGAGAAGGCCAAGAAGATGCCGACGGCGTCGCAGGCCGGCGTGTATTCCGCCACGCTGTCGTACCTGAAGGCGATCGAAGCCGCGGGCACGGACGACGCGCCGGCCGTGATGGCCAAGCTGCGTGAAATGACCATCAATGACGCCGTGATCCGAAACGGCAAGCTGCGCGCGGACGGCGCCCTGGTGCATGACATGCTGCTGTTGCAGGTGAAGACGCCGGCGCAGTCCAAGGCCCCGTGGGACTACTACAACGTGAAGTCGGTGCTGAAGGGCGAGGACGTGTTCCCCAAGCCGCAGGCCGCCTGCCCGTTGAACAAGTCGTAACGCCACCCACGCCGCCCGCTACCCGCCATGTTCGACATCTCCCTTCCCGCCCTGCTCGCCCAACTGCTGGTGGGGCTGATCAACGGCTGCTTCTACGCCATCCTGAGCATGGGGCTGGCCATCATCTTCGGCCTGCTCAATATCGTCAATTTCACGCACGGCGCCCAGTTCATGATGGCGGCGTTCCTGGCGTGGATCGGTTTCACGCAGCTGCCGCAGTTGCTGGGGCCCGGGGTGCAGATCAATTTCTGGGCCGCATTGATCCTGGCGCCGCTATTGGTGGGCGCGGTCGGCGTCGTCATCGAAAAGACGCTGCTTAAACGGCTGTATCACCTGGACCACCTGTACGGGCTGCTGCTGACCTTTGGCATCGCGCTGATGATGGAGGGCGGGTTCCGCTACTTCTACGGCATCTCGGGCGTGGGCTACGAGCCGCCCGAGATCCTGCAGGGTGGCTTCGACCTGGGCTTCATGTTCCTGCCTGCGTACCGGGGATTCGTGGTGGTGGCGTCGCTGACGCTATGCATCGCAACCTGGTACCTGTTCGAACGCACCCGGCTGGGGGCCATGCTGCGCGCCGGCACCGAGAACCCGAAGCTGCTGCAGGCCTTCGGCGTGAACGTGCCGGTGATGATCACGCTGACCTACGGTTTCGGCGTGGCGCTGGCCGGCGTGGCGGGCGTGCTGGCGGCGCCCGTCATGCAGATCAACCCGCTGATGGGCTCCAACTTGCTGAACATCGTGTTTGCCGTGGTGGTGATCGGCGGCCTGGGCTCCATCATGGGCGCCATCGTCACCGGCCTGGCGCTGGGCCTGCTGGAAGGCCTGACCAAAGTGTTCTATCCCGAAGCGTCCACCGTGGTCGTGTTCATCGTGATGGCCGTCGTGCTGCTGATGCGCCCCGCCGGCCTGTTCGGCAAGGAGAAATAAGGTGCCGCGCATTCCCCTTTCGATCCGCATCCTGGCGCTGCTGCTGGTGCCCGCGATGCTGGTGCCCTTCTTTCCCCAGATCGTCTACCCCGTGTTCGTCATGAAAGTGCTGTGCTTTGCGCTGTTCGCGCTGGCCTTCAACCTGCTGACGGGGTTTACCGGCCTGGTGTCGTTCGGACATGCGGCGTTCTTCGGCTGGGCCGGCTACGCCGCCGGTGAAATGATGATTCTCTTCGGCGCGCGCGGCTTGCCGCCCGAAATCGCCATGCTGTGCGGCGTGGCGATGGCCGCGGCCATCGGCTATGCGATCGGGTGGCTGGCCATCCGGCGCACCGGCATCTATTTCGCGATGATCACGCTGGCGCTGTCGCAGGTCGCCTATTTCATGGCGGTGCAGGTGGGCTGGACGCGCGGCGAGGACGGCATGCAGGGCATCCCCCGCGGCAAGTTCCTGGGCCTGGTGGACCTGAGCGTCGATACGAACATGTATTACTTCGCGCTGGCGGTGTTCGTGCTGGGCTTCCTGTTCGTCTACCGGGTGATCCATTCACCGTTCGGCCAGGTGCTAAAGACCATCCGGGACAACGCGCCGCGCGCCATTTCGCTAGGTTACGATACGGATCGGTGCAAGCTGCTGGCCTTCGTGCTGTCCGCGGCGGTGGCCGGCCTGGCCGGGTCGCTCAAGGCGCTGGTGCTTCAATTGGTGGCGTTGAACGACGTGTCGCTGTCCACCTCCACCGAGGTCCTGCTGATGACGCTGCTGGGCGGTATCGGCACGGTATGGGGCCCGGTGGTCGGCGCAACGCTGGTCGTCAGCTTGCAGAACTACCTTGCCACCCTGGGCGATGTCGTCACGATCGTCATCGGGCTGATTTTCGTGTTGTGCGTGTCGTTCTTCCGACGCGGGTTCGTCGGCGAATGGCTGGCCTACACGCAGTGGCGCAAAACGAAGGAAAACAATAATTGATGGCAGGAGCAGAACCCAAACGGCGCGCCGCGGATGTCGCCTACGACCAGATCGAGAGCATGATCGCCACGCTGCAGTTGCAGCCTGGCCGCGCGGTCGTGGAAGCGGATCTGGTGGAAAAGACCGGCCTGGGGCGCACGCCGCTCCGCGAGGCGCTGCTGCGCATGGTGGCGGCCGGGCTGATTCGCCAGGAGCCCCGGCGCGGCCTGCGCGTGTCGATGATCCAGCTGGCGGAACACATGGACCTGATCCAGACCCGCCGCGCCCTGGAACAGTTGATCGCCGCCAGCGCGGCGCGGCGCGCCACGCCCGCGCAACGCACCCAGATCGTGGACTGCGCGGCGCAGATGATCCGCGCCTCGGAAGGCGGCAACCTGGACGACTACATGCACGCCGACCAGTTGCTGGACTACGTTTGCCACGAAGCCTGCCGCAACCTGTCCGCCGTGAACGCCGTGGAACCGCTGATCATCCAGTGCCGGCGCTTCTGGTACGCCTATCAGCACGAGGGCGATATCGCCGAGGGCGCCCGCCGCCACATGCTGATGGCCCAGGGCATTGCCACGGGCAACGAAGCCGCGGCCATCAAGGGCGCGGATTCCTTGATGGACTACCTGGAGATGTTCACGCGCAAGGTCATTGACGCGTAGCGGCCGGCACCGCAACCGGGGACACGGCGCCCGCCTTGCCCCGGTTCAGCCATTGCATGACGCGCGGACGCGACCGGTCGTAGGCCAGGTTGTACAGAAACGCATAGGGCAAATAGAACAGCACCAGCGCGATATCCAGCACGAAGGCTTCCCAGAGGCTGATGCTAAGCCACCAGGCCGCCAGAGGGATCACGATCAGGATCAGGCCCAGTTCGAATCCGAAGGCGTGCAAGATGCGCACGCGCAGGTTGCGGGTCCAGCCGAAACGGTTCTCGACGCGGTCGAAGCCGGCGTTGTAGATCATGTTCCAGACCAGCGCGATCCAGGCGATGACCGCGGTCAGCACGCCCATTTCAAACAGGGACTTGCCCATGGCCCAGGCGGCGGCCGGCGCGCACAGGCCGATGGCCAGGATTTCAAACAGAAAAGCGTGGAAGAAACGTTCTTTTAGGGTTTTCGTGGCTTGCGTCATGACCCACCTGAGGTCGGTTGCTACAGAGTGGGAGCGATTTTCGACGATATTTCCGGTACGATAAAGATTGAATCCATCGGAAAAACCGATAGCCCGCCTGCCCATGCGCCACTCCCTTGATTCCCTGGCCGCGTTTGCCCAAGTCGCGTCGGAAGGCTCGTTTTCCGCCGCTGCGCGAAAAATGGGTAAAAGCCAATCCACCATCAGCGAAACCATCGCCAACCTGGAAGTGGACCTGAACGTCACGCTGTTCGACCGCAGCCAACGCCAGCCCGCACTGACCGAAGCCGGCCAGGTGCTGCTGGGCCAGGCCCTGCAAGTGCTGGCCGCGAACGACCGGTTCAACCGCAGCGCCAGTCAATTGGCCGACGGGCTGGAGCCCCGCCTGACCGTGGTGCTGTCCGACACGTTCCAGTCCGAGACGTTCGAGACTATGCTCAGCCAAATCGACCGGCGCTACCCCACGCTGCGCTTCGAATGCCTGATCGCGGAATACGAAGACGTGGTGGCGCTGGTGCAGCAAGGCCGCGCGCACGTCGGCCTGATGGCGGCGCAAGACAGCTACCCGCCCGACGTCGCGCACGCCACGTTGACGGAACTGTCTGAAATCGTCCTGTGCGTGGGGCGCAATCATCCGCTGGCGGGCCGGGCACGCATCACGCGCGGCGACCTCGATGCCGAACGCGAACTTCGCCTTAGCACCTACGAACTGGATGACAAGGACGCCGCGCCGCCTAACTCGACCTGGTCGGCGCCGGGTTATCTGATGCTGCTGGAAATGGCCAGCCTGGGCTTCGGCTGGGCGGAGTTGCCGCGCTGGATGATCCAGCGCTTCGGGCGCAATCAACTGGTGGAACTGACCGTGCCGGGCTGGCCGCGCCATATTCGCGTGGATGTCGTGTGGTCCACGCGCCGCCCCCTGGGGCCCGCGGGCGCCTGGCTGCTGGACAGCCTGACGCGCGGGTAGCCGGCGTCAGGCTGCGGGGTCAGCGCGCGGCAGCCGGCAGGCGCGCGATGCGCACGCCGTTTTCGCTCAACCAGTCGCCCAGCTTGGGGCAGGCCAGCACATCGAATTCGGCGCGGCGCTGGCGCGACATGGGGCTGCCATCCCGGCAATCCATCGCGGGATGGCACATCAGCAAATCGCCGTCATGCGCATTGAACAGCCAGTTCTGCAACAAGTCCGCATAGCGGCGCTTGCCGCCGTCGAAGCCATATACGCCCAGCAGCCGGCGATTGGTACGCAAGCCGTCCTGCCGGGCCCGACGGGCCAGCGCCGCCGCGCCCAAGGCGCCGATGATCCGCGCCTTGATCGATTCCTTGAGCGGAATGCCGCATAGCGCGCCGGGCGCCGTCTGCCGCAGCCAGGGCTGCCTATCGCCGTAGCGGCGCTTCAGTTGCGATAGCACCTGGTCGCGAATGCCGGGCAGCTGATGCACGTGCTGATGGCCATCCACATAGTCGGGCGCGCGTCCCAACGCGGCTTCGAACGCGTCGAATTGGCGGTTCAGGCACGCGTCGATCCATGCGCGGTCCAGCCGGCCGGCATACGCGCGCAGGATCAGCCTGCTCAAGGAGGGCATGGGCTCGGCATCGTCCAGCGATTCCGAGAAATTCACATGCAGGCCGATATCGACGTCATGCGCCGACAGGCGGGCTGCATTGCGGGCAAACGTGGGCCCCTGCGACAGACAACTGACCGCACTGATGCGGCCCATGCCCGCCAACGCGATCATGCCTTCATCGATGTCGGTATTCATGCCAAAATCGTCACCGCAGACGACGATTCGTTTGCTCATTGCATCACCTCGAATTTCCATTTCACCACGGCTTCCATGCGCGCCTTGCTTCAGCAGATCAGCCTTTTCGTCGTCGTCGGCTGCGCTGCCGCTGCCACGCACTGGGCCATTGCCGTCGGCTGCGTCGAAGTCTTCCACTTGCCACCATTGGCCGCCAACCTGGTGGGCTGGCTGGTCGCCTTCGTGGTTTCGTTCTCGGGACACTACCGACTTACCTTCCGACATACCCGCACATCCTGGACCGTAGCAGCCCGTCGTTTCTTCTTGATTTCAGCCATCGGTTTCGTCATCAACGAATCGGCCTATGCCTTGCTGCTGCACACCACGGCCATTCCCTATGACGTGCTGCTGGCGCTGATCCTGGTGGGATTGGCGTTCGCCACGTTCGCCGCTAGCCGGCTCTGGGCATTCCGCCACAAACCCGCCGCCTGAAGGCGTGGCGCGCCGCGCACCGCCACGGCGCCGCGTGCGATCCGCTGGGCAGCCTGTACCGGGCGAGGCCTGCGTAGAGTTCTGCGTAGAGGCCTGCGTAGAGGTCCTTCACCGGCCATCGGCCATGCTCAACCCGTGCCCGTGGCCTTGTCCGCGCGCGAGGCCACGCCCTGGCGCCGGCGCACGACGTATAGCGGCCGGCCCTTCACCTCGTCGAAGATGCGGGCGACGTATTCGCCCACCACGCCCAGGGAAATCAGGTTGACGCCGGCAAAGAACAGTACGGCGGTGACGATCGTGGTCCAGCCAGACACCGGGTTGCCCGACAGCAGGTATTCGCCGACGAGGTACGCGGCATACGACATCCCCAGCATGGCGAAGACGACACCGACCAGGCTGACCAGTCGCAAGGGCCAGGTGGTGAACGCGGTCAGGCCATCCAGCGCCAGGCGGAACAGGCGCATGCCGCTGAACCGGCTATCGCCATGCAGGCGTTCGTCGGGGGTATACGGCAGCGCTTCGCCCTTGAAACCGACCCAGGCATACAAGCCCTTCATGAAGCGCGTGCGTTCGGGCAAGGCGATCAGCGCGTCGACCACGCCGCGGTCCATCAAGCGGAAATCGCCCGCGTGCGCCGGCACGTCCACGCCGCGCGCGCTGCTCAGCAGTTTGTAGAACCAGCGTGCGCCAGAGCGCTTCACCCAGGATTCATCGGCGCGGGTTTCGCGCACCGCATAGACCATTTCGGCGCCGGCGGCCCAGCGCGCCAGCATCTGCTCGATCAACGCGGGCGGATGCTGAAGGTCCGCATCCAGGCAGATCACGGCATTGCCCGTGGCGGCTTCCAGGCCCGCGCTCAGCGCAGCTTCCTTGCCGAAATTGCGCGACAGCTGCACGTAGCGAAAGCCGCGATGCTGCGTCCATTCAGCCATCAGCGCTTCGGTGCCATCCGTGCTGCCGTCATCGGCCACGATGATTTCCCAGCTGGTGCACAAGGCCGACAGGCGGCTGCGCAACAGCGGCAACAGGATGCGCAGGTTCTCGGCCTCGTTCAGGCACGGGATGACGCAGGTTACGCAAGTGTCATAGGGCACGGCCGCCGCCTTGGAAGACCAGAGCGAATCCAAGGGATACGTTTTGGCCAACACTTGCTGCGGGATCGGATCGGACCGGAATTGGATGTGCATAAGACGCTTGACTCGGAATACAGGACGATATGGCGAGCAGTATGCGTAGGGCGTCGTCGAATTTTCATGAAATGCGGCACAACCGCCGCTTGCTGGAACTTGAGCGAATTCTAGGGACACGCACCGCGAAAACTATGAAGTCGCGTGCAAGCCTCGTTAACCTATGTCCCTGATTTGTGAAACCTCGTAAAGCAGCACCCAACCGGACGCCGGTAAAATGCGCCGGCTTTTCTTGTTTTCACAGGTTGTCATGCAATACCGAGTCCGCCCTATGCTGGCCAGCGACGTGGACGGCATTCTGGATGCCCAGACCCTGGCCTACCCCGGCTTTCTGCTTGAAAGCGCGGAGTTCTTCCTCAATCGCCTGACGCTTGCGCCCGCCTATTGCTGGGTGGCGCGCGCAGCCGCCGACGACTCCCTGCTGGGTTACCTGGTTTCGTACCCCTGGGATGACGGCCTGCCTCCCGCGCTGGACGTGGCGTTGGCTGCGCTGCCGCCGCAGGCCGACCACTGGTTCCTGCATGACTGCGCCGTGGTGCCGTCCGCGCAAGGGCTGCGCGTGGGCCAGACGCTGCTTCGGACCGCTGCCAGCCAGGCCATGGAAAGCGGCATGCGCCGCGCCAGCCTCGTGTCGCTGGAGTCTGCCGTGGGCTATTGGCGGCGTCACGGCTATCAGGCGGTGTACGGCGAAGGCCGCTCGCTGCCCGCCGGACTGGCGGACAAGCTGGCCGGATACGGTCCGCAAGCCAGTTACATGTCGCGCGTGTTTCCGCTTTAGGCGGCGCTTGCACCCGGCCTCCTGACGGGGCCACGCGCGTTGCCGCGCCCATATACATCGCTGCGATCACGGCCGTAATATAGGGCCACAGTCTGAACGATGTGGCGGCAACGGTTCCCCCCTGCTTTGCATTGCTGCGCCCGTCGGGGCGCGAAGGCCCATATGATTTCGCTTTCGCCCGTTCAATCCCTGCTTGCATGCTGCCTGGTGCTGGTCATCGGCCGGGTGCTGACCTCGCGCATCGGCATCCTGTCGCGCTACAGCATCCCCGATCCGATCGTGGGCGGCCTGCTGTTCGCCGTGCTGGCCTACTTGCTGTCGACATGGGGCGGCGTGTCGATTTCGATGGAAACCAGCATCAAGCCCACCTTGCTGCTGCTGTTCTTCGGCTGCATCGGGCTGACCGCGAACCTGAAGCTGCTGGCCAAGGGCGGCCCGCGGTTGATCGCCTTCCTGCTGGCGCTGATTCCCTTCCTGGTCCTGCAGAACGCCGTGGGCCTGGGCATGGCCTGGCTGCTGGACATGCATCCGCTGATGGGTCTGCTGGGCGGCACCATCACCCTGGTGGGCGGCCACGGCACCGGCGCGGCCTATGCCACGCGCTTTGCCGACTTCAACAACATCCAGGACGTCATGGCGCTGGCGATGACCTCGGCCACGCTGGGCCTGGTGCTGGGCGGCGTGGTGGGTGGCCCGGTGGCGGAATGGATCATGCGGCGGCACAAGCTGGCCGGCAGCCTGGACCACCCGGCGCAGACCGGGCATGCCGCGCCGGATCTGGCCGAAGAGGCCGCCCCCGCCACGGCTGGCTCGTTCATCGTGTCGCTGACCGCCGCCTTCGTGTGCCTGGTCGTCGGCGGCTACCTTGCGATGCTGGTGGAAGGCGCACCGGTCAGCCTGCCCAACTTCCTGTGGTGCCTGGCAACCGGCGTGCTGATCCGCAACGTCGGCGTGCGCGTGGGCCTGAAGCTGGACGACCGCGCCACCGAAATCATCGGCACGATCTCGCTGTCGCTATTCCTGGGCATGACCATGATGACGCTGGACCTGTCCAGCGTGGCGCGATTGGCGGGCCCGCTGGCCCTGATGCTGATCGTGCAGACGCTGTTCTGCGCGTTGTATGCCACCTGGGTGGTGTTCCGGATGCTCAAGAGCGATTACGAAGCCGCCATCATGTCGGCCGCTTTCTGCGGATTCGGGCTGGGCGCCACGGCCACCGCCATCGCCAACATGCAGGCCCTGACGCGCCGCCACGGGCCCGCGCCGGAAGCCTTCATCGTGGTGCCGGTGACGGGCGCGTTCCTGGTCGACATCCTGAACGTGATCGTGCTGACGTCCTTGATTTCGCTGCCGTTCGTCGGAGGGATGTAAGCATGAACCTGTCCATCCTAAAGCGTATTGCCCTGATCGGGCTGTGCCTGGTCCTGGCGGCCTGCGGCCGCGCGCCCGATACCGACGCCCTGCGCGCCGACGTCGAACGCGGCCTGAACGCCACTTATGGTCAAGGCGTGTTCCGCATCGCCGAACTCACGCGCATGGGATCGGCCGCGGACAGCAACGCGCCCCCCGGCGAAACCCGCCGCGTGGTCTATTACGACGTCGAACTGGATTTGGGCCGCGACATCGCGCTAGGCGCCTGGGACCAGCCGGGCGCGGCGTCGCTGGTGACACTGCTGGGCGCGGGCCCGCGCAGCATCAGCGGCGTGAAGTCGGGCGGCAACCAGACGGGCGACCGCATCGTCGCCCACGCCAGCGCCATCTATCGTCAGGAAGGCGACGCCTGGAAACTCGTTACGCCGGCGGGTTTCAAAGCCGCCGAAGCGCCATCGCTGGATACGGGCGCCCCGCCTCCCGTCACGCAGCAGCTGCTGGACACGCTGGATCAGATCACCCACTCCGTCGCCTACAGCGCGTCCAGCACGGCGCAGCATGTCGTGCAGCAGGAGTTGGAGCGCTCGGTGTCCCGCATCAACGGCCGGCTGGCGCGAATGCAGCGGGGCTACCCGCTGGCTGGCGGCCCCGACCGCGGCGAGTACGTGGCCTTTGCCCGTGCGCTGGCCGCCGTGGGGCGCGCCCGGCAGATCCGCGTGACGCCGCTGATCACCGGTGGCGGCGCCGAGAACATCGCACTGCTGCGCAACGGCGACGCCGTCGTCGGCCTGGCGCAAGCCGACACCGCCCGCCTGGCCTATGAGGGCCGCGGCCCCTTTGCGGCGCAAGGCCCCTTCGTGGGGCTGCGTGCGCTGGGCAGCCTGTATCCCGAACTGGTCCACATCGTGGTCCGCGACGACCCGGCGCTACGCGGGGTGCGCGACCTGAAGGGCAAGACGATCGCGTTGGGGCCTGAAGGCTCCGCGGTGCGCGCCACGCTGGAGGCCGTGCTGGCAGCCCATGGCTTGCAGGCCGGCCGCGACTACAAGGTGGCGGACACGCCCTTTGCCGCGTCGCTGCCCGCCCTGAACGCGGGCACGGTGGATGCCGCCGCGCAGGTGATCGGCGTGCCCGCCACACCGCTGCGCGATGCCCTCACCCAGGCCCAACTGAAGCTGCTGCCGCTGGACCCGGCCGCCATCAAGACGCTGGCGGCCCCGGAGAGCGGGTTGATACCGCTGGAAATCGCGGCGGGCACCTACCCCAACCAGTCGGCGCCGATCCCGACAATCGGTACGGCCGCCCTGCTGCTCACCACCGCCGACCTGACCCGCGACGAAGCGCTGGTAGTCGTGCGCGCCGTCTACCAGACGGGCCAGGACCTGCTGGCCGCGGGCTCGCCCCAGGGCGCGCAGGTATCGGTGGCCAATGCCCGGCGCGGCCTGACCGTGCCGCTGCACGACGGCGCCGAAGAAGGATTGGCGCTGCTGGAGCACGCCAAACCGCGTTGACGCCGGTTGCGCTTATGATTGCGCTCCTAATCAGGAATTTCCATGAATAAATTCGATCTTCAAAAGAACCAGGCCCTGAAGTTGGCCGGCCAACTCAAGCAGTCCGCCACCCCCGACCGCTTCGGCGTGGCCTCGCAGGCGCCCGACCGCCGCGAACAGCGCAAGCTGGATCAGGCCGCCGGCCTGGTGCCGTTTCCGCTGAAGCTGTCGCAAGCGCACGCCGACAAGCTGCGTGCCCTGGCGGCCGAACGCGGCGTGTCCACCAACGACATCGTGGCCGACGTGCTGCAGAAAGCACTGGGCGAATAAGCGCTCATGCATATCTGGGTCGATGCGGACGCGTGTCCCGTGGTCATCAAAGACATTCTGTTCCGCGCCGCGCAGCGTTGGCAGGTGCCGCTGACCCTGGTGGCCAACCAGCCCCTTGCCACCCCGCCCTCGCCGCTGATCCGAGCCGTGCAGGTACCCCGCGGCTTCGACGTGGCGGATGCGCATATCGTCGAACGCGCGGAACCGGGCGATCTCGTCATCACCGCGGATATCCCGCTGGCCGCCGAAGTCCTGGAAAAAGGCGCCATGGCGCTGAACCCGCGCGGCGAACGCTATTCGCCGGAGACCATCCGGGAACGGCTGACGGTGCGGGACATGATGGAAGAATTGCGCGCAAGCGGCGTGGACACGGGCGGCCCGCCTTCGTTCAGCCAGGCCGACCGCAAAGCCTTCGCGAACCAGCTGGACACCCTGCTGGCCCGCATCGCCCGCCAGCAGGCGCCGAAAAGCTAAGGCCGCCTTGCCGGGCGGATCACGGCCACGTCAATAGAACGTGATGTAGGCCTTGTACAGGATCGAGCCAATCGCCGTGATCAGGCCCAGGCCCATCAACCCCATCCCGACGTTGCGGTCGCGCAGCCCGAAACCGACCAGCATCAACGCCACGCCCGTGACGATGATAATCAACATGGTATTTGTGCTGGCATGCATGGACGTCTCCTGTTCGCGTAGGCGAGCCCCGAGATTTCCTCTTGGCGTTCGCCGCTCAACAATCATAGACATGCAAAGACCCGACGGGACGCAAGCGCCAAAGGCACAATTGCGTTTGATCAAGCACCCGATCAATAGCGTAGTGCGTTTCCCGCCCCAGAAGTTTCCCGCCCCGAAGTTTCCTGCCCAGAAGTTTCCTGCCGCGGAAAACAAAAAAGCCAACCGGTAAAGGTTGGCTTGTTTGCTTTGCACCTGGCATCGCATCTTGCGATACGGTGTGCTGTGCGACTTGCTGTACAGCTTGCTGCTGTACCACTTGCTGTACCGCTTGTAGACAGTTCCGGCTTGTTGGATATTGGGCCTGCGCTGCCTTTCAAGGGTCTTTGGTGGGTGGTACAAGTTTCGAACTTGTGACCCCTGCCGTGTGAAGGCAGTGCTCTACCACTGAGCTAACCACCCTGAAAGAGGCGAAATAATAGCATGTTTTTTAAAACGTGCGCAAGTCGCCTTGGGAAATTAATTACGCTGCCGTCACCGGCGCGTCCAGCTTGCGCCACACGCACTCGCCGCCCACGGACTTGTCCAGCGCGGCCAGGTAGGTTTCGTGCTCGGCCAGTTCGTCATCGCTGGCCTTCACGACCACCAGGCCCGACGCGTCGAACTTGGCCAGCACGATGCCGTCGCTGCCGGCGCCGTCATTGTCGTCCACGTCGATCAGCAGCGCATCCTGGCCGCGCGTCATGGCCAGCCAGACTTCCGCCAGCAACTGCGAGTCAAGCAACGCGCCGTGCAACGTACGGTGCGCGTTGGAAATGCCGAAGCGGTCGCACAGGGCGTCCAGCGAATTGCGCTTGCCGGGGAACAGAGACCGGGCATGCAGCAGCGAATCGGTGACCGTGTCGCAGTAGTCGGTGATGGGGCCACGGCCCGTCTTGGCCAGTTCGGCGTTGAAGAACTTCACGTCGAACGCCGCGTTGTGCGCGATCAGTTCCGCGCCCTGGATGAATTTGACGAATTCGTCCGCGACGTCCGCGAAGCGCGGCTTGTCGGACAGGAATTCCGTCGTCAATCCGTGCACCGCCAAGGCCTCGGGATCGCTGTCGCGATCCGGGTTCAGGTAGAGGTGCAGGTTGTTGCCGGTGGACATCCGGTTGACCATTTCCACGCAACCGATTTCAACGATGCGGTGGCCCTGGGCAGGGTCCAGTCCGGTGGTTTCCGTGTCAAAGATGATCTGGCGCATGACTTATTCCGACGCTGCATTGGCCGAGGCCGGCGGCGTCTGGGCGCCCGGCGGGTGGGCCGGGGGATGCTCTGCGCTGCCGGCATGGCCGGGTTTCTGGCGCGCGGTGGCAATCAGCGTGTACGCCACCGGCACGACGAACAAGGTCAGTAGTGTACCCAGCATCAGCCCGCCCACCAGCACCCAGCCGATCTGCTGGCGCGATTCCGCCCCCGCGCCCGTGGACAGAGCCAGCGGCACCGTGCCCAGCACCATGGCGCCGGTCGTCATCAAAATGGGGCGCAGCCGCAGCACGCTGGCCTCGGTGACGGCGGCGAACAGCTCGCGGCCTTCGTCGCGCAGCTGGTTGGTGAACTCTACGATCAGGATGCCGTGCTTGGTGATCAGCCCCACCAACGTGATGAGTCCGATCTGGCTGTAGATGGACAGCGTGCCGCCCGTCAGCCACAAGGCCAGCAGCGCGCCCGTCATGGACAGCGGTACCGACAGCATGATGATGAAGGGGTTGCGCCAGCTTTCGAATTGCGCGGCCAGCACCAGGTAGATGAAGGCAAGCGCCATGGCGAAGACCAGGTAGATGCTGCCCGATGAATCGCGGAATTCGCGCGACTGGCCGTCCAGGTCGGTCACGATGGTGTTGGGCAGCACGTCGCGCGCGACCTGGTGCATGTGGGTCAGGACCTCGCCCAGGGCATAGCCCGGCGCGACGGCCGCGTCGATCTTCACGGCGCGCAGGCGGTTGAAGTGGTTCAGCGACTGCGGCGACACGCCTTCGTGCACGCCCAGCAGGTTATCCAGCTGCACCATGCTGCCGTCGCGCGCCCGCACGTAGATGCCAGAGATGTCGGTGGGGTTGGCGCGGTCGCGCGGCGTCACCTGCACGATCACGTCGTATTGCTCGCCTTCATCCTTGTAGCGGGTGACCTGGCGGCCGCCCAGCATCGATTCCAGCGTGCGGCCCACGGTGTCCACGTTGGCGCCCACGTCGGCCATCTTGTCGCGGTCCACGCGTACCCGCAGTTCGGGGGTGTTCAGGCGCAGGTCGGTGTCCAGATTGAGCAGGCCGGGGTACTTGCGCAGCTCGGTCAGGAACACGTCCGTCAAGCGGGCCAGCTCCTCGTAGGAGGCCTGGCTCATGATGATGAATTCCACCGGCTTGGAGCGCGCCGACTGGCCCAGCGATGGCGGGTTGGTCGGGAAGGCGCGCACGCCGGGCAGCGACGCGAACTGCGGCTGCAACTGCTGGGTGATGGCCTGCTGCTTGCGGTCACGCGCTTCCCATGGCTTCAAGCGCAGGATGGCGGTGCCGTCGGTCACGGTCGGAAAGCCCACGGTGACCTGGCTGCCGCTGGCTTCGGGGATCGCGGAATAGAACTTCTCGATGCCCAGCATGCTGTCTAGCGTGTAGTTCAGCGTGGCGCCTTCCGGCGAACTGACGATGCCGAACACCACGCCGCGGTCTTCGATGGGCGCCAGTTCGCTTTTGACCACCTTGAACAGGACGCCGCTGCCGGCGGCCACGGCCACCCCGATCACGACGACCAGCCAGCGGTGGCGCAACGACGCCCCCAGCAGACGGCGGTAGCCGTTGCTCATGCCGTTCAGCCAGCCTTCGATCAGGTTGTACCAGCGGCTGTGGCTGCTTTGGTGGCGCAGCAGCACCGAGCACATCATGGGCGTCAGCGTCAGGGCGACAAAGCCCGACACCAGCACGGCGCCGGCCAGGGCCAGCGCGAATTCGATGAACAGCCGGCCCGTCCGTCCGGTGGCGAACGCCAACGGTGCGTACACGGTGACCAGCGTCATGGTCATGGCGACCACCGCGAACCCGATTTCCTTCGAGCCGCGCAGCGCGGCTTCCTTGCGCGGCATGCCCTCTTCGATATGGCGGTAGATGTTCTCGAGCACCACGATGGCGTCATCCACCACCAGGCCGATGGCCAGCACCATCGCCAGCAAGGTCAGCGTGTTGATCGAAAAGCCAAAGAAGTACATCAGCGCGCAGGCGCCCACCAGCGACACCGGGATGGTGACGATGGGAATGATGCTGGCGCGC
Organism: Achromobacter sp. MYb9; assembly: GCF_002975275.1. Taxonomy (GTDB): domain Bacteria; phylum Pseudomonadota; class Gammaproteobacteria; order Burkholderiales; family Burkholderiaceae_B; genus Achromobacter. The sequence goes on from NZ_PCOQ01000021.1 coordinate 36,384, forward strand.
AGATTGCGCAGGAAAAAGAAGATCACCAGCACCACCAGGACGATGGCTTCGCCGATGGTGTGGAAGACGGAATCGATGGAACGTTCGATGAACACCGACGAGTCGTAGGCGATGTTCAGCTTCATGCCCGCCGGCAGCGTCTCGTTCAGGCGCTCGACTTCCAGGCGCGCCGCCTTGGACAATTCAAGCGGGTTGGCGGTGGATTGCCGCGTCACGCCGATGTTGATCGCCGGCTTGCCGTTGAAGCGCGACAGCACGCGGTCGCTGGCCGCCGCGATCTCGACCTTGGACACATCGCGCAGGCGGACGGGATAGCCCTTCACGTTAGCCACAATCACGTCTTCGAACTGCGCGGGCGTCTGCAGGTCGGTGGACGAGACCACCGAAAACTCGCGCGCGCGCGACTCAATCCGGCCGGCCGGAATCTCCACGTTCTGGCTGCGCAAGGCGGCTTCGACGTCCTGCACGGTCAGGCCGTAGGCGGCCAGCTTGTCGCGGTCGACGTAGATGCGCATGGACGGCAGGCGCTCGCCGAAGACGCGGACTTCGGCCGCGCCCGGCAGCACGGACAGCCGGGTCTTGATGTATCGGTTGATGTAGTCGGAAGTCTGGATCGCCGAGTACGTGCCGGACTCCACCGCGATGTAGATGATGGGCTGGGAGTCGGCCTCGACCTTGCCGATGATGGGCTCGTCGATCTCGTCGGGCAGGAAGCGCCGGGCGCGCGACACCTTGTCGCGCACTTCGGCCGCCGCGGCGTCCGGGTTGCGGGACAGGTTGAATTTGATGTTGATCAGACTGCGTTCGGAGCGGCTGCGCGAGGTCATCACGTCCACGCCTTCGATGCCGGCCAACTGGTCTTCCAGCGGCTTGGTCACCTGCGATTCGATCACCTCGGGCGAGGCGCCCTTGTAGGTGGTGTCCACCGACACGATGGGCTCGTCGATCTTGGGATATTCGCGCACGGTCAGGCGCGAATAGGAAATCAAGCCGATCAGCACGATGATCAGCGACAGGACCGACGCGAACACCGGCCGCTTGATGCAGGTTTCCGAGATACGCATTGCGCTATCGCCAAGAAAGAAGAAGAGCCGGCGTCACGAGCCGCCGCCGACGACGTCCACGGTGGCGCCGTCCGTCACGCGCTGCATGCCCGCCACCACCAGCTTATCGCCGACCGCCACGCCTGTGAGGATCTCGACGCGGCCTTCGCGGCGCTCACCGATCGTGACCTCGCGCCGCTCGGCGCGGCCGTCCTTGATGCGGTAAACGTACTGCGTTTCGCCCGAGGGAGACAACGCGGCCTCTGGCGCGACCAGCGCCTTGTCCTGATTGAACAGCAGTTGCACGCGGGCGAACATGCCCGGACGCAGCACCGCATCCTTGTTGGCAACGGTGGCGCGCAGCAGAATGGACCGGCCGCCCGCGTCGATCAGCGGGCTGACGGCGTAGACCATCCCCTGGCGCTCCTGGCCGGGCAGCGCGTCCAGGCGCAACGTCAGCTGCTGGCCAACGCCGACCTTGCTGAGATACATCTCCGGCACGCGGAAATCCACTTTCAACGGGTCGATGGCCTCAAGCGGCGCCAGGTCTTGCCCCTGGTTGACGTAATCGCCCACGGACACGCTGCGCAACCCCACGATGCCGCCAAACGGCGCCGAAATCGTCATCTTGTCCAGCCGGGCCTGCGCCAGCGCCACCGCCGCCTCCTGGACCTTCAACGTACTGGCGGATTCGTCACGGGCCTGCTGGCTGACGAAGCCCTTGCCCTGCAATTCCACCGCGCGGCGGTAGTGGCTCTGGGCCAGGGTCAGGTTGGCGCGAGCCTGCGCCAGTTCGGCCCGCGGCACGGAGTCATCCAGCCGGATCAGCGTCTGGCCGCGCGCGACCGGCTGCCCTTCCTTGAATTCGATGGTCTGGATGCGCCCGGTTACTTCGGGCCGCAGCACCACGGACTCGTCGGAACGCAGGCTGCCCACGGCGGACAAGCCGCGCGCGAACGGAATTTCCTGGACGGCCGCCACCTCGACGCGCACGGGACTGGCCGGCGCCACTTTCGGCGGGGTAACGGTCTGGCTGGTGGTGACCCCGGGCGCGAGCCAGCGCGGCACAAAAACGCCAAGTGCGGCCCCCGCGGCCAACCCGGCCGCGACGGCGGCCAGCAGTACAGCTTTTTTCATGCGCGAATGTGGCGGTGGTGCGGCGCGGGCCGTTTTCCCCACATGGCCGATGCCGCAGGAACTGGAATGGGGATGGCACTGTAGCACCCGAATTTACATACTGGAACAATCCAGAAGCCGGATGAAAGAACTAAATCCGCCCCAAAAGGCGGAATTCAGGGTATATCCCGATGCCGTCAGCCCCGCTTGGCCGCTTCCACGCCCATATTGGCCAGTTGGTCGGCGCGTTCGTTGCCGGGGTCGCCGGCGTGCCCGCGGACCCAGCGCCACGACACCTGATGGCGCTGGACCTGCTCGTCAAGCGCCTGCCATAGCTCGACGTTCTTGACGGGCTTCTTATCGGCGGTCATCCAGCCCCGGCGCTTCCAGTTCGCCAGCCATTCGGTCATGCCCTTCATCACGTACTGCGAGTCCGTGTGAATGGTGACGACGCAGGCGCGCTTGAGCGCGCGCAGGCCTTCGATGACCGCCAGCAGTTCCATGCGGTTGTTGGTGGTCTGGAGTTCGCCACCGTGCAGGGTTTTTTCATGGCCGCCCGCGCGCATCAGCACGCCCCAGCCGCCCGGACCCGGATTGCCCTTGCAGGCGCCGTCGGTCCACATTTCCACTTTCTGATCGTTCGGTTTGTTGTCCTGCATGGTGCTGCTTGGTCATCCTTATTCGTGCAAAGTGAGTCCCTGGCCCGGCCCGGTCAGGACCGGTCGAAACCGTCGTCGGCCTGGCGGTTGACCACCACCGACGCGGCGCGCGCCCGTTTGGGCTTGGTTTTCCAGGCGGGCCCGATGATACGCATGCCGGCCACGCGCTTGACGGCCGACACCATGTAGACCGCCCCGCCCAGGCTCCACCACCGGGCGCCGGCCGATTCCAGGAACCCCCAGCGCTGCAGCCATTTTTCGCTGCGGCAGGCGGGTGCGTAGCAGCCAAACTGGCTGCTCTGGAGTTCCAGCGACAGCAGCTTGAACCAGTCTTTCAGCCGCGGCACCGACACCTGGGACGACGGCGGCTGCGGCAGCCAGGGCTCCATGCCGGGCATGCGCGTGCGCGCCCCCCACATGCTCCAGGGGTTGAAGCCCGAAATCACGACACGCCCTTCCGGCACCAGCACGCGTTCGACCTCGCGCAAAACGTTGTGCGGGTCCGACGTGCATTCGAAGGCATGCGGCAGGATGAGCAGGTCGACGCTCTGGGTTTCGAACGGCAGCGCTTCAGGTTCGGCCAGCACCACGCGGGACTGCCAGCCGGCGATGCTCTCCGCCGACGGGGTCTCGGTGCCCACGTAGCCCTTGAAGGGCATGCGGTTGGCCCGCAGCAGGTTGATGTCGGCCAACCCGACCTGCCAGGCGTAATATCCAAACACGTCCGCGACAGCCGCGTCGAACTGGGCCCGTTCCCAGGCCAGCGCGTACTGCCCCGGCGGCGTCTGGAACCATTCGGCCAGTTCTACAATCGGCGGAGTATCTTCTGCCACGTTTCTTTTCCTTCGAATCTCATGCAAGCCTTGACCGCCCCCGCAGGCGGCCGCGAACGCAGTGCCGCGGTCTTGCCTCTACCCGCCTTTACCGACAACTACATCTGGGCCATCGTCCATGGTGAAAACGCCGCCGTGGTGGACCCCGGCGAAGCCGGTCCAGTGTTGCGATGGCTTGAGCAGGAAGGCCTGAAGCTGCGCGCCATTCTACTCACGCACCATCACGCCGACCATGTAGGCGGCGTTCTCGAATTGTCACGCATCGCGGACATTACCGTATACGGTCCGGCGCGGGAACAACTGCCCCGCTGCGACGTCCCCCTGACGGAAGGCGACCGCGTGGCCCTGCCCGAACTGGACCTGGACCTGCGCGTGCTGGACGTGCCCGGACACACCGCCGGGCACATCGCCTACACGGGCCGGGCGGCGGGAATAGAACCCGTGCTGTTCTGTGGAGACACCCTGTTTGCGGGGGGCTGCGGCCGGCTTTTCGAGGGCACGCCTTCGCAAATGCATGATTCCTTAGGAAAATTTTCTGTTTTACCGGCAGATACACAGGTTTTTTGCGCGCACGAGTACACTCTAGCGAACTTGCGCTGGGCATTGGCTGTGGAACCCGCCAATCGCACCCTGCAACAGTGGTATCAGCGAGCCCAGCAATTACGAGCAGAAGGTCTTCCCACGCTTCCGTCGACGATCGGTCAGGAACGCGCGACGAACCCGTTTTTGCGTACGCAGCAAGTCGACGTCGTCCGTGCCGCAGCCAGCTGGGCCGGACGCAATCAACCTACGCCGGTAGAGGTCTTTGCCTCCCTGCGTGAATGGAAGAACGATTTCAAGTGACCGCCTGATGAATCTATCCCGACTCCTTCTGCCACTCATGTTGGCAGTCCTCGCCGGTTGCGCAGGAACCAAAGCCCCCGATAGCAAGAACCTCACCACCAATTCCCAAGGGCGCTACATCGCCCGGGACACGTCGCGAACGGTTGACCTGACCAACCCGCCTTCCGACGCCTGGGACCGCATCCGCCGCGGTTTCGCCATCCCCAACCTGAATACCGACCTCTCGCAGCAGTGGACCGACTATTACGCGTCCCACCCCGAGGCGGTGCAGCGCATGGCGGAACGCGCGGGCAAGTATCTGTATTTCATCGTCGACGAAATCAACCGCCGCGGCTTGCCGACCGAACTGGCGCTGCTGCCGTTCGTGGAAAGCGCCTACAACCCGACCGCGCTGTCGCGCTCGCAGGCATCCGGCCTGTGGCAGTTCGTGCCCGCCACCGGGCAGCACTTCAACCTGAAGCAGGATTGGTGGCGCGATGAACGCCGCGACCCCATCGCCTCGACCAATGCGGCCCTGGACTACCTGGAAAAGCTGTTCGAGATGCAGGGCGACTGGTATCTGGCGCTGGCGTCCTACAACTGGGGCGAAGGCTCGGTGCAGCGCGCCATGGCCAAGAATGAAGCGGCTGGCCAGAACACCGACTACCTGTCCCTGAACATGCCGGACGAGACCCGCAACTACGTGCCCAAGTTGCAGGCCATCAAGAACATCATCGCGGACCCGCAGCGCTATGCGGTGGCGTTGCCCCCGGTGGGCAACACGCCCTACTTCGTGACGGTCCAGAAGAACAGCGACATCGACCTGGAAATCGCCGCCAAGCTGGCCGAAATGCCGCTGGACGAATTCAAGGCCCTGAACCCCTCGTTCAACCGCCCGGTCATCCGTGGCGACCACGGCCCGACCCTGCTGCTGCCGGCCGACCGCGTCGAGATCTTCAACGCGAATCTGACCAACTACAAGGGCGACCTGAGCGCCTGGAAGGTCTACCATTCGCGCCGTGGCGAATCCTATGCCTCGATTGCCAAGCGTTTCGGCGTCACGGAAGCCAAGCTGCGCGCCACCAACGACATCGGCTCACGCCAGAAGTCGGCATCGGGCCAGGCCCTGTTGGTGCCCGGAGATGCCGGCACCGGCGGCGTGCAACTGGCATCGCTGGCTGCGCCCGTGGGCGCGCTGGATTCGGTCCCGTCCGACAACAAGGCCTCGGCCCCGCGCGCCCGCGCCGCACAGGCGCCGGCCGCCCGCGTGGCCAGCGCCCGCCCGAACGTGCGCACCCACAAGGTCCGCCAGGGCGACACCCTGTTCTCGCTGGCCAAGCAGTACGGCACCTCGATCGAGACGCTGCGCGCGCTGAACAACCTGAAGGGCAGCGCCCTGAAGGTGGGCGCGCCGCTGCGCGTGCCGGGCACCAACGCCCGCGGCTGACCCGCCGCCAGACCCGACAGCACGGCGCCCCTCTCGGGCGCCGTTTTTTTTCAAGTACGCGAAACCGCCAAAATCCTTAAAATAGACGGTCTTCAGCAGGTAAGAATCAAAGGAAAAAAACATGGGCTTTCTCGCCGGCAAGCGCATTCTCGTCACCGGGGTGCTTTCGAACCGATCCATCGCCTACGGCATTGCGCGCGCCTGTCACCAACAAGGCGCCGAACTGGCGTTCACCTATGTCGGCGACCGCTTCAAAGACCGCGTAAGCGAGTTTGCCGCCGAATTCGGCAGCAAGATCGTGCTGCCTTGCGACGTGGCCGAAGACAGCCAGATCGAAGGCGCCTTCACCGAATTGGCCCAGCACTGGGACGGCCTGGACGGCCTGGTCCACTCCATCGGCTTTGCCCCCCGCGAAGCGATCGCCGGCAACTTCCTGGACGGCCTGTCGCGTGAAGGCTTCCGCATCGCCCACGACATCTCGGCCTACAGCTTCGCCGCCATGGCCAAAGCCGCGCTGCCGCTGATGGAAGGCCGCAACGCGTCGGTGCTGACCCTCACGTACCTGGGCGCCGAACGCGTCGTGCCCAACTACAACACGATGGGCCTGGCCAAGGCCTCGCTGGAAGCCAGCGTGCGCTACCTGGCCACGGCGCTGGGCCCGCGCGGCATCCGCGCCAACGGCATTTCGGCGGGCCCCATCAAAACCCTTGCCGCCAGCGGCATCAAGGACTTCTCGGCCATCCTGAAGTTCGTGGAAGCCCAGGCGCCCCTGCGCCGCAACGTCACCATCGACGATGTGGGCAACGTGGCCGCATTCATGCTGTCGGAACTGGCTGCCGGCGTCACCGGTGAAATCACGCACGTGGACGCCGGCTTCTCGACCGTCGTTCCGGGCATGGAAGACTGACCTGCCGTGCAAGGCGGGGCAACGCGCCCCGCCCGGCCGGCCACGATCAGGCCGGCCGCACCACCAGCGTGGACACCTGCACGTCCACCGCCGTCATCAGCTTGTGGATCGGGCACTTCTCGGCCACCGCCAGCAGCTCATCGATCTGGGCGTCGGACAGTTCTCCGTGCAAGGTCAGCTTGGCCGTCAGCCGATAGATGCCTTTGCGTTCCTCGCTGGCGTCGCGCACCACTTCCACCCCTACCGATTCCAGCGGCAGTTCCTTGCGCTGCGCGTAGACCATCAGCGTCATCGCCTTGCAGCCGCCCAGCGCGGTATCGAAATAGTCGTGCGGATCAGGGCCTTCACCTTGCGGCTGCGGCATCGCCAGCGGCAAATCATGGCTTTCGGCCGTGGCGGTGAACTGCAACGTCTTGGGCGCATTCTGTCGGACGCGGATACTCATGGGTGGGATCTCCAGGGGAACGAGCGCCCGTCGCGGACGCCCATGCCACCTTGTAGCATCTGCCGAGACTTGCGCTTACTGACGGAAACCTGAACTTATTGGCACGCGGCTGGTCGGATATCCCTATCCGCGATTCACGCACAGACAAAAGGGGGCCGCATGAGCGCCAGACAACTTCTTGATCAATTGCTGCAATCGGGCCAAGGCCTGCTTTCCGACGCCACCAACCGCGTGCAAGGCGCGACGGGCGGTTCGGGCGGGGGCAAGGGTTCGTTCCTGACCGGATTGGGCGGCGGCGCGCTGGGCGCAGGCGCGCTGGGGCTGCTGATGGGCAGCAAGAAAGCCCGCAAGATCGGCGGCAAAGTCGCCATGTACGGCGGCATGGCGGCGTTGGGTGCGCTGGCCTATCGCGCCTATGGCGATTGGCAGCGCAACCAGGCGGGCGGCGCGCCGGCCACGCCGCCGCAGACGCTGGACCGCCTGCCCGCCCCAGAGGCCGAGCAGCACAGCACTGCCGTCCTGACCGCCATGATCGGCGCAGCCAAGTCCGACGGGCACATCGGCCCCGAAGAGCGCACCCTGCTGGAAACCGAATTGGCCAAGCTGTCCTCCGACGCCCAGGACCGCCGCTGGCTGGAAACCGAGCTGTCCCGCCCGCTGGACCCGGCCGCCGTGGCCCAGTCGGCCAAGACGCCGGAAATGGCAGCCGAGATGTATCTGGCCAGCCTGCTCGTCGTGGACGAGGAAAGCTATATGGAGCGCGCGTACCTGGACGAACTCGCGCGCCAGCTCAAGCTGGCTCCCGATCTGAAGGAACAGCTGGAGCAGCACGCCAAGACGGCTGTCGCCTGACCGGCCCGTTGCGATGCGGCAGTCCGGCGGACAAGCGGACGGGGTTCAGGATCCGCCCCGCCGCCCAGCCGGATCAGTCCGCCCGCAGCCCGATTGATTCCGTCAACGCCGTGTAGCGGTCGATGTCGGCATTGATCATCTTCTGAAATTCGCGCGGCGTGCTGCTGGCCGGCGTGAAGCCCTGCTCGCGCAGCGACGCCTGTACCTCCGGATTCCGCACGATCTTCGCCACGGCGGCATTCAACCTGTCGACCACCGCGGGCGGCGTGGCGGCTGGGGTCAGCAAGCCGTGCCACTGGTCCAGCGCATAGCCCGCGACGCCCTGCTCGGCCACTGTCGGCACGGTGGGCATCAGCGGAGAGCGCGCCGGTGACGTCACGGCCAACGCGCGCAGCTTGCCTGCGGCGATGAGCGGCGCGGCACTGGACGCCGTCACGATGCCCATTGCCACCTGTCCCGCCGTCACGTCGGTCAAGGCGGGACCACACCCTTTGTACGGCACATGTTGCAACACCGCGCCCGTCGCGCGCGCCAGCATCTCGCCCGCCAGATGCTGCGGCGTGCCATTGCCGCAAGACGCGAACGGCAGCGGCTTGGACGCCTGCGCCGCGGCCAGCGCCTCATCCATTGTCCGCAGCGGCGAGGTTGCCGGCACCACGAAGACCGACGGCACGAACGCCACATTGATCACCGCGGAAAAATCCCGCTTGGGCGCAAAGCCCAGATTCCGATAGACCCCGGGGTTGATCGCGAACGAGCTGTTCACCATCAACAGCGTGTAGCCGTCGGGCGGCGCTTCCGCGACGATGCGCGCGCCGATGTTGCCGCTGGCGCCGGGGCGATTTTCCACCACCACCGGCTGGCCCAGTTGCTCTTGCAGGCTGGCGCCGATGCGGCGCGCCAGCAGGTCGGTGCCACCGCCTGGCGGAAACGTCACGACGATGGTGATGGGGTGCACGGGATAGGACGCGTCACCGGTGGCTTCGCCCGAAGGCGAATTGCCGCAGGCTGCCAGCGACAGCGCGAACAGCGGAAGAAAGGATCGAAGCAGACGTTTCATGTTGCGGGCCTGTAAGCGCCGCGGCCGCGCCTGTCGGCGCGCCGTGTCGTAAGAAAGCCGGCCAAGCCGGCGGAAGGACTCAGGCGTCCAGGCCGATGTCCAGGACCTTGGCGCTATGGGTCAACCAGCCGACGGCGATCTGGTCGACGCCGGTCGCCGCCACCTCGGCGGCCGTTTCGGGCGTGATGCGGCCCGACGCTTCCGTGATGGCGCGGCCTCGTGCCATCGCGACAGCGCGCCGCAGGTCTTCCAGGCTCATGTTGTCCAGCAACACCACGTCCACGCCCAGCGACAACGCCACTTCCAGCTGCGCCAGGGTGTCCACTTCCAATTCGATCTTGACCATGTGCCCGACACCGGCACGCGCGCGCTGCACGGCCGTGGCCACATCCCCCGCCAGCGCGATGTGGTTGTCCTTGATCAGGACGGCGTCATCCAGGCCGAACCGGTGATTGCTGCCCCCACCCACGCGCACTGCGTACTTCTGCACCGCGCGTAGGCCCGGCATGGTCTTGCGCGTGCAGGTCACGCGGGCGCCGTAGGCCGAGATCGCGCGGGCGATGGAGGCGGTGGCGGTGGCCACGCCGCTCAAGTGGCACAGGAAGTTCAGCGCCACGCGCTCCGCGGTGAGCATGGCGCGGGCGTTGCCGCGTATCCGGGCGATCTCCATGCCCGGCCGCAAATCGCTGCCATCGCGCTGGGTCACGGCGAATTCGATGGCCGGGTCCATGGCCCGAAACGCCAGGCGAGCCAGGTCCAGGCCGGCCAGCACGCCTTCCTGGCGGGACACGAGACGGGTTTCGGCGATGGCGTCCGCGGGCACGATGGCATCGGTGGTGAGGTCGCCCGCGCGGCCCAGGTCTTCCAGCAACGCCGCCCGCACCAGCGGGTCCAGCATGACGTCCGGCAAGGGGGGGACAGCCAGGCGAGAGGCAGTCACAGGCGCTTCGGGATTAATGCTCATTTTGAGTATTTATGAGTTAAAAAAAGGCGCGCAGAGATTGCGCACCACTTATGCTAAAGACGAGCATAAGCCTTGTCAAGCGTCAAAGCGTGCGTGACAAGGGCAATTTGCTACCGGCGATCGCGCGCTCGAGCAGCACATCGCGGCGGAAACGGAACAGCTTGGCCGGGCGCCCCGCCGTGCCCGTCGCCATCTCGCCCGTTTCCTCCACCAGCGCCTGCTGCTCGATCAGGCGGCGGAAATTCTGCTTATGCAGGCCCCGGCCAGCCAGTGCTTCGACGGCCAGTTGCAACTGCAGCAAGGTGAACTGCGCAGGCATCAGTTCGAACACCACGGGGCGGTACTTGATCTTGGCTCGCAGCCTGGCGATACCGGTGGCCAGGATACGGCGATGGTCATGCCGCATCGGTTCACCCGGCAGCACCGCGCGGCCACCGCCGCGCCGCGCGGCCTCGGGCACCAGCCCCGCCTCGAACAAGAGTTCGTAGCGCTGCAGCACCATGTCTTCGTTCCAGGCGGCGCCCTCCAGCCCGAAGGTGATGGCTGCGCGTTGATGGCGGCGCGCGCGCACGGCGGCATCGGCGCTGTCTTCGCACCAGGCGGCCAACTGCGGCACGATCTGTTCTTCGACCAGCGCCGGCGTGCCCGCGCGGCGGTCTTCCCAGGGGAAATAGCGGTACCAGTCCTGCCAACCCACCTGCGCCACGCCGGTCTCGCCGGCCTCGCGGGTCAGGCCCAGATAGCTGACCGACATGACGCGAGCGCCGGACTCGTCGGAACGGTCGCCGTCGGCGAAGGTATAGAGCTGCTCGACATAGCCCAGCGGATGATGCGTCTGCGTTTCCACCCACGCGCGCAAGCCCGCCTGCAACGACCGGTGAGACAGTTCAAACGGCCCGGCCGGCAAGGCCCGCGCGTCGTCCGTCGTCAGCACGCGCGGCTCGCCATGGGTCACCGCGACAAGCACGGCAACGAGTTCGGCATGGACGGAGCGTTCGACGGATTCGGTCAAGTTGGGCGTGGAGGCAGGAAGAGGAGAGGAAAAGGAGCAAGCCGCGCGCCATCGCCGAACGCGAGGCGCGAACCGAAGGCGCGAACCGAATTATAAGGTTCCGTCCCTGCAACAGCCCCTTGCAAACGTGACAGCGCAATCCACCGCAATGCCCGCGCGGCGGCCTAAGATAAAAAGCACATCCAGGCGCGTCGCCATCCTGGGACGCGCCGCTTACGCGGAGTCACCGACATGTTGAAGACCGCCCCTGATACCGTCACTGAAAAGCCCGCGGCCAGTGAAGAAAAGCCGCAGGCGGCCGATCCCCGCAAGGGCACGGGCATCATGCCCATGCCGGACCAGAGCAAGATGGTCGCCGGCATGCCCCGGCGCGGACGCGCCATCGAAGAGCCCGGCGAACCCGGCATCATCACGCCGGAAGACGACGTGCTGGACACCTCTTACGAGAATCGCCAAGGCTGACCGCATGATGGCCGTGGCCGGGCTGACGCGATCGTCCATGCCTGACGGACACGTCGCGGGCAGCGTTCGGTTGGCTAGCCTGCCACCGGTTTGCTTTCCGAGGCGACCTGGCGCAACGCCTGCTCGAACGTGTCCGGCGGCTGGCCGCCGGACACCAGGTATTCGCCGTTGATGATCACCGACGGCACCGACGTGATACCGAGCTTGCGCCATTCGTCCTCTTCCGCCCGGACCTCGTCCGTGTAGCGGCCGGTGGCCAGCACGTCGCGCGCGGCGGCCTCGTCCAGGCCGGCGTCGCGCACGGCTTCGGCCAGCACGCCCGCATCGCTGGTGTCGCGGTTCTGATAGTGATAAGTCTGCAACAGGCTTTTCTTCAGCGCGATCTGTTGCGCCTGGCCTTGCAGGCCGGCCCAGTGGATCAGGCGATGCGCATCGAAGGTGTTGAAGGAACGGTTGTCGTCGTCCATGCGCATGGGCATGCCGACGGCGGCGGCCCGCTCGCTGATGACCTTGCGATTGGCCTGCACGCGCTCGCGGTCGTAGCCATACTTCGCCATCAGCCGTTCGATGGTGTTCTGCCCGCCGGCAGGCATGTCGGGGTTTAGTTCAAACGGCCGGAAATGCAGCTCGACATCCGCCGTGCCTTCCAGCCGGCGCATCGCTTCCAACAGCCCTCCCAGGCCTACCGCGCACCACGGGCAGGCGACGTCGGACACGAAATCGATCGTGATCTTTGCCATGGTTTACTCCGGAATTGATTGTCGATACCCCAGAGAGTAAATCATCTTCTTGTGCCCCAGCTAGCGCACGCCGCCCATCACCGCCACACGGAATTCCTTCATCAGCGGCGACCAGATCGTTGCGCCGGAATGGCAAAGGGCTGTACGACGGCGCGGTCAAACTCGAAAACTGAAACGCAGGCGGCCTGGAAAGACGGAGGAATCCTCCGCCTATTCCAGGCCGCCGTGCGCCAGACGCGTTAAGCGCCTACCGGCTTCCCATCCTGACGGCGCACCACCACGGTCGCCGAACGCGCGTCGCCGCCGCCAGCCCGCACGGTGTTCCAGGCAGCATTGGGATGCTGGATGTTGATGAAGAACGTCGTCAGGTCCGGCGTGTAGGCGATGCCGGTGATCTCGCAACCCAGCGGTCCCACCAGGAAGCGCTTGGACTCGCCCGTCTTCTGGTCGATGTAGTACATCGAGTTATTGCCGAAGATGCTGGTGACGCTGGTACCCGTGCCGGCGTCGGTCTGCACCCACAGGCGTCCCTTCGGATCCACGCGAATGCCGTCAGGGCTGGAGAACTCGTCGCCCTTGATGTTGCCGGTGATGTTCGACGCCGCGCCATCGGCGGCATCCTGACCCGCCAAAAGCAGCAGTTGCCATTCGAACGTGGTGGCCAACGGCGAATTGCCGCGCTCGTTCCAGCGCACGATGTGGCCGTGGCGGTTGGTCTCGCGCGGGTTGGCCGCGTTGGTGCGGCGGCGGCTGCTGTTGTTGGTCAGCGTGCAATAAACCGTCTTGTCCACGCCCACCGTGATCCACTCGGGACGGTCCATCAACGTCGCGCCGGCCACCCGGGCAGCGGCCTTGGTGTTGATCAGCACGTCGGCCTGGCTGTTGAAATCGATCAGCGTGTTGGTGGGCACGTCGGTCGGAGCGACCTGCGTGTAGTTGCCCGGATCGATGGCGCCCACGATCAGGTTGTTCTTGCCAACCGTCAGTTCCACCCAGTTGCCGCTGCCATCATCGTTAAAGCGCGCCGCGTACAGCGTGCCCTCGTCCAGCAGCTTGCTGTTGTTGGCGCGGTTGGCCGGGTCATACGGCTTGCTGGGTACGAACTTGTAGATGCAGCCCGGCGTACCGTCGTCGCCCATGTAGAACGCCACGCGGTTGTTCTCGTCGACCATGAAGGCCGTGTTCTCGTGGTCGAACCGGCCCATCGCCGTGCGCTTGACGGCGGTCGAACCCGGGGTGCTGGGGTCGATCTCGACCACCCAGCCATAGCCGGTTTCAGCTTGCGTGGGGTCCAGGTAGTTGTCGGTCGTCTCTTCGCAGGTCAGGTACGTGCCCCACGGCGTATTGCCGCTAGCGCAGTTGTTCAGCGTGCCCACGACGGTCGCGCCCACCACCGAGGCGGCCGGGCCGCCCACGTTGTAGACGGTGTTGCCCGTATAGCGCTTGTTGTAGCGGGAATCCGTCTTGACCGCCCACTTGCCATCCTTGTCGCGCGCGATCTCGACGACCGACACGCCCACGTTGGACAGGCGGGTTTTCACCCCTTCGACGGTAACGTCCAGCGTGCTGTTGTCGAGGCTCTCGTGGTTCAGCACCAGCAGGCCGCCCTGGTTGGGGTCCACCCCTTCCAGCGGATAAAAATGCATGCCGTCATGCTGGCCGCCGGACTGCGTCTCGGTAGCGGGGTACGACTGCGGCACGCCCATGTAGCCGGCAGAACCGATCACGCACTTGTCGCCGGCCGAATACAGCACTTCGGCCACGTAGCCTTCCGGAACCGTCACCGTGTCCGCAACGATCTTGTCGCCCAGCGGCTTGAACGTGACGGAGTAGTCGGGGCCCGGTTCGGGCGTCGGGGCGGGCGTCTCGGGGGTGGGTTGCTCAGGCGTCGGCGCCGGATCGTCATTGTCGTCATCGCTGCTACAGCCGGCCAATGCCGACACGCCGAACACCGACAGCACCGACAGCCCGAAGCTGTTCTTCAGCAACGTGCGGCGGGTGGGATTGGCGGCGACGATCTCGTCGAACATCTGACCGGGAACAGTGACTTCCCCCCGGGCTTCACGGTAGGGCGCACGCAATTTGTCTGTAAGGTAGGACATCTGAGTCTCTTGGTTTGACGAAGGATAGGACAAGCCATTTGTCAGCAAATTGAAAGTTGGCTGACGAACGGCTGAGAGATTACGAGACCGATGTGACAGACTTGAGACGTTCTGATGAATCCTTCATCACGGGCGCCACGGCCGACCATCGCGAGCGGCCCGGATTTCGTCTAACGTATCGACGACCTATCCGCTGCCGGACGCTTCATGCCTATCTTGCGCACCTACTTCATGAACAGGCTGAGCGACGACGAACTACAGTCGTTGCTCGGCAAGCGCGATAACTTCTTCCTTGAGAATGTCCTGAATATGGACCGCACCCTGCAGTACGCGCAAGCAACGATCGCCCAGGCAGGGCTGACCAGCCGTGTCGTGGATGAGCCCGCCAATCCGTTCGCGCACCTGCGTCACGACATCCTCGGCGCGATTCCGCTCATCGGGCCGTTGTGGGTGTTGGGCTTGAGCGCACTCCGGCTCGGCCAGCCGGCAGCAGACGTGACGCTCAAGCGAACGGCCGCGCAATCCATCAGCGTGATTTTCTCGCGCAACGCGCGGCGCCGAAATACAGAGGCAGCATGAACCGGGCACGAGCGCTGCTCGCCCACGCGCATGATCGACGGAAAACAAAAAGCCCCTGACTTCTTTCGAAGTCAGGGGCTTTTAAACATTCTTGGCGGACAGAGGGGGATTCGAACCCCCGATACGCTTTTGACGTATACACGCTTTCCAGGCGTGCGCCTTCAACCGCTCGGCCACCTGTCCTAATTGCTAATGTCGGGGTGGGTCAGAAACACCACTACGAAATTTGCGAATCCGCGATTCTAGCAGAATCCGGGCAGGCACCACAAGTCGGCAAAGAAAAAGGGACGCACTAGGTGTCCCTTCCCGCTGCGCGGAGCGCCTACGTCGCGGTCGGCGCTTCCTGTTCGCGGTACGAGCTGACCGTGCCGTCCGGCTCGGTCTCTTCCAACCGGACCTTGAAGCCCCACAGACGCGCCAGGTGCTTCATCACCTGCTCGGCATCGTCGCCCGCCAACGGCCGGCCGCGACTCTTCAGATGGCGCAACACCAGCGAGCGGTCGGAATCACGGTTGAAGCGCACGACCTGGATGTCCGGCACCTGATTATCGCGGTTGTGCTGCGCGGCCAGCAGACGGCGGATGTCGCGGTAACCCTCGTCGTTGTGGATGGCGGCCACTTCCAGCTTCGGATTCGACTGATGGTCCGAAATCGCGAAAAAGCGGAATTCGCGGATCAGGCGCGGCGACAGGTATTGCGAGATGAAGGACTCGTCCTTGAAGTTGCGCATCGCGAAGTCCAGCGTCTTGCCCCAATCGCCGCCGGCGATGTCCGGGAACCACTTGCGGTCCTCGGGCGTGGGCGCCTCGCAGATGCGGCGGATGTCCGACATCATGGCGAAGCCCAGCGCATACGGATTGATGCCGCCGTAGCCGCGCTCATCGAAACCGCGCTGGCTGACCACGTTGGTATGGCTTTGCAGGAACTCCATCATGAAGCCGTCGTCCACCAGGCCTTTCTCGTGCAGGCGGTTCAGGATGGTGTAGTGCCAGAACGTGGCCCAGCCTTCGTTCATGACCTTGGTCTGCGACTGCGGGTAGAAGTACTGGGCGACCTTGCGCACGATGCGCACCAGCTCCTTCTGCCATGGCGCAAGCTTGGGCGAATACTTCTCGATGAAGTACAGCAGGTTCTCTTCGGGTTCAGGCGGGAACACCGAGGCCTCGGCGCGCGTGTCCTTGTCGGCTTCCAGACGCGGCAGCGTGCGCCACAAATCGTTGTATTGCAGCCGGGCATGTTCCTCGCGTTCTGCCTGGCGCGCGGCCTCGCCCTTGAACGACATGGGCGTCGGGCGCTTGTAGCGGTCCACGCCATGATGCGACAGCGCATGGCAGGAATCCAGCAGCGCTTCCACCGCATCGATGCCGTAGCGGTCTTCGCACGACATCACGTACTTGCGCGCGAATACCAGGTAGTCCAACACGCCATCCGCGTCCGTCCACTGGCGGAACAGGTAGTTGCCCTTGAAGAACGAATTGTGCCCGTAGCAGGCATGCGCAATCACCAGCGCCTGCATCGTCATGGAATTTTCTTCCATGAGGTACGAGATGCAAGGGTTGGAATTGATGACGATCTCGTACGCCAGCCCCTGCATGCCGCGGCGGTAGTATTGCTCGTTGCGGATGAACTCCTTGCCGTACGACCAGTGCGGATAGCCGATAGGCAGGCCCGCCGACGCATAGGCGTCCAGCATTTGTTCCGAGGTGATGACCTCGATCTGGTTCGGGTAGGTGTCCAGCCCGAATTCCGCCGCGACCTTGGAGATCGCTTCGTCATAGGACTGGATCAGCTCGAACGTCCATTCGGAACCTTGGGAGATCGGCCGCGCGCCGCTGGCCGATTCCGGCTCCACGAGAGCACCCACGATGGCATTCATGCGGTCTCCTTCTTGAACAGGTCATGGAACACGGGGAAGATCTCGCCCCGGTCGCAAATGCGCCGCATGACGAAATGCGGCTCCAGCTTCTGTTCATACTCGGCCCACAGGCTGCTCTTGCGAGCCTCTTGCGAGTCAGGAATTTCAATGTAGGCGAAATAACGCGTCGATGGCAGCAGGTGCTCGGCCAGGAAACGCGCGCTCTTGCCCGCGTCGGCTCCGAACGAGTCGCCGTCGCTGGCTTGCGCCGCGTAGACGTTCCACCCCGCGGGCGGATAGCGCTTTTCAAGGATCTCGCGCATCAACTCCAGCGCGGACAGCACGATCGTGCCGCCGCTCTTGGGGTCGTAGAAGAACGTCTGCTCGTCGACTTCCTCGGCGTTGTCCGTGTGGCGAATGAATACCAGGTCCACGTGCTCGTATTTGCGCGACAGGAACAGGTACAGCAGCGTGAAGAAGCGCTTGGCCAGGTCCTTCTTGCCCTCGTCCATGGAACCGGACACGTCCATGAGGCAAAACATGACCGCGCGCGCCATCGGGATGGCAACCGACACGCGGTTGCGGTAGCGCAGATCCAGGTCATCCAGGAACGGCACGCGCGCAAGGCGCTCGCGGCAGTCCTCGACGTCCTGCTCCAGCGTGCGGATCTCGGCGGCGGGCGCACCCGCCGCGCGCGCCTTTTCCAGCGCGGCCTCGGCGTCTTCCAGATCGGCCCGTGCCTTCACGTTCAGCGCCACCCGCCGCGCCAACGACGACTTGAGCGTGCGGCTGATGCTCAACATGCTGGGCGAGCCGGTCGTGGTGTAGCCGGCGCGTTGCCATTTCTTCTGGCTGACTTCGCCCAGCTGGTTGCGCGCCAGGTGCGGCAGTTCCAGATCCTCGAAGAACAGGTTCAGGAATTCGGCCCGCGACAGGCTGAAGGTGAACTGGTCTACCGATTCGCCTTCGCCGGGTTCGGAACCGCCCTCGCCTTGCCCGCCCTGCGGCCGGTCGATGGTGTCGCCCTTGGCGAATTCACGATTGCCAGGGTGCACCATCTCGCGGTCGCCGCCCGATCCGTGCCGGAATGTCGGCTCGGAAATATCCCGGGCGGGCAGGTTGATCTCTCCGCCTTGATCCATATCCTGAATCGAGCGGTCGCGGATCATCCCGTGAACCGCCTTGCGGATCTGGTCCTTGTAGCGCCGCAAGAAGCGCTCGCGATTGACGGCGCTTTTATTGCGCCCATTAAGACGGCGATCGATCAGTGAATTCATGATTCACCTCGCTCAGGAAGACTTCCTCACACGGAGATACCACTCGCACAGCAGGCGGACTTGCTTTTCCGTGTACCCCTTTTCCACCATGCGATCCACGAAACTCTGGTGCTTCGACTTGTCCTCGGCCGACGCCTTGGCATTGAACGAAATCACCGGCAGCAGATCTTCCGTGTTCGAGAACATCTTCTTCTCGATCACTTCGCGCAGCTTTTCATAGCTGGTCCAGGTCGGGTTGCGGCCGTTGTTGTTGGCGCGCGCCCGCAGCACGAAGTTCACGATCTCGTTGCGGAAGTCCTTCGGGTTGGCGATGCCTGCCGGCTTTTCGATTTTCTCCAGTTCGTCATTCAAGGCGCTGCGATCGAAGCTTTCACCGGTTTCAGGATCGCGGAATTCCTCGTCCTGGATCCAGCAGTCGGCAAACGTCACGTAGCGATCGAAGATGTTCTGGCCATACTCGGAGTACGACTCCAGGTACGCCGTCTGGATTTCCTTGCCGATGAATTCCGCGTAGCGCGGCGCCAGGAAGCCCTTGATGAACTCCAGGTAGCGCCGGCGGATTTCCTCGGGGTAGTCCTCGCGGCCGATCCGCTGCTCAAGCACATACATCAGGTGCACCGGGTTGGCGGCCACTTCCGTCTGGTCGTAGTTGAAGACGCTGGACAGGATCTTGTACGCGAAACGCGTCGACACCCCGTTCATGCCTTCGTCCGTACCGGCGTAGTCCTTGTATTCCTGCAAGGCCTTGGCCTTCGGGTCCACGTCCTTCAGGCTTTCGCCGTCGTAGACGCGCAGCTTCGAATAGATGCTGGAGTTCTCGGGTTCCTTCAGACGGGTCAGCACCGAGAACTGCGCCATCATATCCAGCGTTCCTGGCGCGCACGGGGCGGCCGACAGCGAGCTGTGATGCAGCAGCTTTTCGTAGATGCGGACTTCTTCGGACACCTGCAGGCAGTAAGGCACCTTGACGATATAGATACGGTCAAGGAACGCCTCGTTGTGCTTGTTGTTGCGGAAGGTCTGCCATTCGGATTCGTTCGAGTGCGCCATGATCGCGCCGTTGAACGGAATCGCGGAGAAGCCCTCCGTGCCCTTGAAGTTGCCTTCCTGGGTGGCCGTCAACAGCGGATGCAGCATCTTGATCGGGGCCTTGAACATTTCCACGAACTCAAGCAGCCCCTGGTTGGCCAGGCACAAGCCGCCGGAATAGCTGTAGGCGTCCGGATCGTCCTGCGAATGGCGGTCCAGTTTGCGGATGTCCACCTTGCCGACCAGCGACGAAATGTCCTGGTTGTTCTCATCGCCCGGTTCGGTCTTGGCGATGGCGATCTGGCGCAGCACCGACGGATTCAGCCGCACGACCCGGAACTGCGAGATGTCGCCGTCGAATTCCTTCAGCCGTTTGACGGCCCAGGGCGACATGATGCCGCTCAGGTAGCGCCGCGGGATGCCGTATTCCTTTTCAAGCGTGTCGCCGAAGCGTTCGGGATGAAACAGCCCCAAAGGCGTTTCGTTGACGGGCGACCCCTTCAAGGCATAGATGGGATAGCTTTCCATCAAGGCCTTCAGACGTTCCGCGATGGACGACTTGCCGCCCCCCACGGGCCCCAGCAGGTAGAGGATTTGCTTGCGCTCTTCCAGCCCCTGAGCAGCGTGTTTGAAGAACGCGACGATCTGGCCGATCACGTCCTCCATGCCGTAGAACTCCTGGAACGCCGGATAGCGCCGGATGGTCCGGTTGGAAAACAAACGGGAAAGACGTGGGTCGTTGCGCGTATCCACGATTTCGGGTTCGCCGATCGCCGCCAGCATGCGCTCAGCGGGGCTGGCGTACGCCATGGGATCGCGTTTAGCGAGGTTCAGATATTCCTCAAGGGAAAGCTCTGACTCCTGCTCTTTTGCATACTGCGACTTGAAGCCTTCGACGATGTTTTGCACGGAAACCTCCTACAACACGCGAAAAATTCAGCACGTCCCTACGTGTCCCCATTGTGCCTCAGTGCCTACGCTTTACTAGACAAACCAGCGATAAGCATTTGCGGCCCGGTGTTATGTTGCTTTCGCCACACATCAACCATGAAGCACGATCGGGGGCCCTTTCCATTTAGGCTGCATCCCGCGGACACAAGTTCCGTCAGGGAATGCAACTTACGTGAATAAGTTATCTCGCTAGCCTTCAGCATATTGCTATGGCCGGCACGCATGGTGCGGCCGCACATGAAATGGTCAGCAATCATTTGAAGGGATGAGCGATATCCCGGTGGATTCTTATGATTCGGGCGTAAACCCGATGCGCCCGCTATGCGATGGCAGCGGACGGTCTGAACAGCGCCTTGGCGTACTTGTTCAGCAGCGTGCCGGTTCGGTCGTGAAAGGCGCCGATATCGCGGCACGGGAATCCGTGGTGACGAGGGCGCGTAGCACTGTTCGGTGCAGGCCGTTAGCACGTAGCGCCAAGTCATGTGCCTATGCTAAAGCCAATTGACGCTTTTGTGGCAATTCATTTGGCGCATCGCCGAAAATAGTGATGAGGGTTTTCGCGATGAAAACGCCCTGCGCGAATCGCTCGCAAACTTGATGCGATTGCGGCCACGCATGCGTCGCGAGGCCTTTGAGAAAGGCATTTCGCGCGGTTTCAATCGCACAATTGGCAGCCGCGCATGGCGAGTGCTATTACCCATGGCGCAAGCACGGATACTTCCTGCAAGCGTTGTCATCGACAAGAAACCAAGCCTTGCCGCCCACGCGGAAAACACGCATCCCGACGCGCGCCGCTTTTTAAACACGCAACTTCAGCAAAAAGGCGGACCAGCAGGTGCCAGCATCTGCCGTGCCATCCACGCCAGCGCGGGCGTCTTCGCACGACGCCATCGTGCGGCGTCAAGCAGCGTCACGCGGGTCCAAGGTGGGCCGGCGGGCGTGGAAACGAGTGGGGTGAAAAGAGAGATTCAGGCGTCAGCAGGCAAGGCCACGCGCTGCGCCAATTGCCGCCAGGCGCCAGGCACCCTGGCGCGCAGGCGCATGTCCGCGCCCAGCCGCGCGGCATCGATGAATTCGTAACGCTGGGCGGCGTCCAGGTGCTCAAGCATGGGCAGGCGCACCATGCCCGCCGCGTCGCCCAGCAGCACGGGCGCCAGATACAGCAGCAGTTCATCCACGCAGCCCGCGGCAACCAATGCGCCGGACAGGCCCGCTCCGGCCTCGACATGGACTTCGTTGAACTGTTCCTGGGCGAACCAGCGCATCATGGCCGGCAGATCGACGCGGTCCGGCGCCTGCCCGGGCAACACCACCACTCGCGCATTCTTGTCCGCCAGCCGCGCGGCCTTGGCGGCATCTTCGCGGGCGGTAAAGACGATCACTTCCGCGCCATCAAACAACCGGGCACCCTCCGGGATCTCGAAACGGCCGTCCACTACCGCCTTGCGCGGCTGGCGCGGCGTTTCCAGGCCGCGCACATTGAGTTGCGGGTCGTCTTTCAATACGGTGCCCATGCCGGTCAGCACCACGCAGCTGCGCGCACGCCAATGATGGCCGTCCGCCCGGGCCTCGGCACCGGTGATCCACTGCGACATGCCGTTATGCAACGCGCTGCGGCCGTCCAGCGACGCCGCCATCTTCATCCACACCCAGGGCAACGACCGGCTCATGCGCGAGATGAACCCCACATTGATCGCCAGGGCTTCCTCGGCGCAGACGCCGGTCACGACCTGGATACCGGCGTCACGCAAGCGCGCCAGGCCCTGTCCGTTGACGAGCGGATTGGGGTCGCCAATGGCGACGACGACTCGCGCGGGCTTTGCCGCCAGCACGGCGTCCACGCAAGGCGGCGTGCGTCCGAAATGGCTGCAGGGTTCCAGCGTGACGTACATCGTCGCGCCTTCCACGGGTTCGTGCCGGGCCTGGGCGTCGCGCAGCGCGCGGATTTCGGCGTGCGGGCCGCCGGGCGGCTGCGTCGCGCCTTCGCCCAGCACGCGCCCGTCGCGCACGATGACGCATCCGACCCTTGGGTTAGGCGCGGTCGTGAACAGCACGCTCTCTGCCAGCGCCAGGGCGCGTCGCATCCAGAAGATATCGTCAGGGTGGCTTACGGTCGTCATGGCAGGAATTGTATGTCCGGCGGCGCGGCGCAGGGCGTAACGTGCCTTGACCAGGAGGGGTATGCTTCCTGCATGTCCGTTTTGGGCCGGTCGAGGTCTTTCGACGATCTCGCGGGCGGCTGAAATTCACTTCAGAATGGCGCTGCACCCCCTGAAATCCTTGGCCTGGAGCCCGGAACATGAAACAAGCACTGATCGTCATCGACGTACAAGAGTCTTTCCGGCATCGTCCGTTTTGGGATGAAACCGAATATCCGGCGTTCCTGGCCCAGATCCAGGGGCTGATCGACGCTGCGTCCGCCCAAGGCATCCCCGTCCTGCAGGTGTTCCACACCAGCAAGTCGGCCGACCCTGCCAACCCGTTTTCGCTGGCCTCCGGCCACGTCAAGACACTGGAAGAATTGCGCATCGCGCCCACCGCCGTGTTCCACAAAACGGTGCACTCGTCGCTGTACGCCGAAAGCGCGGATGGCCACTCGCTGCATGACTGGCTGTGGGAAAACGGCATCGAAGGCATCATCGTCAGCGGCATCCGAACCGAACAATGCTGCGAAACGACGTCGCGCCACGCCAGCGACGCGGGCTTCAAAGTCGTCTTCCCGACCGACGCCACGCTGACGTTCGCCATGCAAAGCCCGTCCGGCAAGCACTACACGCCAGCCGAGATCCGGGACCACACCGAGCTGGTGCTTCAAGGCCGCTTCGCCCGCGTCACGCGCGCCGCCGACGCGCTGGCGGCCTGATCCGGACCAGGAAGGCGCCATGATTCCCGTGTACTTCGTGCTGTCGCGGGGCATCGTCCTGCTGGACCTGGCGGGTCCCGCAGAAGCCTTCCGCGTCGCCAACAAGCTTTGTCCCGGCACGTTCGAGCAGCACTTCTGCGGCCCTTCCGAGGTCGTGGAAAGCGGCATCGCCGGGCTGCACCTTGCCCATATACGGCCACTGCCGGGCGCACTGCCCGCCCATGCGCTTGTCATCATTTCCGGAGTGGTCGGCCAGCCCATCCGGCTGGATAGCCCCGACGCCCACGCCATCATCGACTGGCTGGCGGTCCGCCATCCGGCGGACGGCTTCACGCTGATGACCGTGTGTGCCGGCGCGTTGTTCGCCGCCTCGGCCGGATTGACCCGGCAACGCGAGTGCACCACGCACCACTCCTGCCTGACGCAGTTGACGGACATCGATCCGACCGCCCGCGTGCACGACAACCGGATCTTCGTCGAAGACGGCAACCTGGTCAGCAGCGCCGGCATCACGGCGGGCATCGACCTGGCGCTGCACATGGTGGCGCGCCACTGCGGACCGCGCACCGCCAGCGAGGTAGCGCGCGACATGGTCGTCTATCAGCGGCGGGCCGGCACGGACGCCACGCTGTCGCCCTGGCTGGAGCACCGCAGCCACATGCATCCTGGCGTGCACCGCGTGCAGGATGCGGTCGTGCGCAACCCCGCCGCGCCGTGGTCCGCGCAGTCGCTGGCGGATCAGGCGCATACCAGCGCGCGCCATCTGACGCGCCTGTTCCGCGAACACGCGGGCTGCACCCCGATGGACTACCTGTATCAGATACGCGTCGCGCTGGCGCGCGACATGCTGCGCGAAACCCGGCTGGACCTGGAGCGCGTGGCGGAAAAATCCGGCTTTGGCTCGGCGCAGCACATGCGCCGCGTGTGGCGCAAATTCCAGCCCCAGACACCCAGTCTGGCGCGATCGTCGTCAATGCCATGACGGCGCCGAAGCGCCGTCGTTCATCTTGTCATGCCGAATTCAGCCGGCGCTATTCCTTGCGCAGCTTGCCGGGCAGCAAGGGCCCCTGCATTTCCCGGATGGCCTCGACGAATTCGCCGATGTCCTCGAAGCTCTTGTAGACCGACGCAAAACGCACATAGGCCACCTTGTCCAGCTTGCGCAGCTCGGTCATGACGAGTTCGCCGATGTGTTCGCTGGGGACTTCCCGCAGTCCGCTCGCCAGCAGCTGTTCTTCGATGCGGGCCACGGCGGCATCCACGTCTTCGGTGCTGACGGGCCGCTTGCGCAGCGCCAGGCTCAGGCTGGCCCGCAACTTGGCGGGATCGTACTCGCTGCGGCTGCCATTGCGCTTCACCACGGAAGGCAAGGCAAGCTCCACCCGCTCATAGGTGGTGAACCGCTTGTCACAGGACAGGCAGCGGCGACGGCGGCGGATGGCGTCGCCCTCTTCCGAGACCCGGCTGTCAACGACCTGTGTTTCGGCATTGCCGCAAAATGGACACCGCATGTGTGTTCCCTAAAGGCACGGATAGCAATAATTGAGCATATTGTAACGATGCGCCCCCGGGGAGGCACCAATACGGCTAATTCGTCCCCGATATCATGGACAGCCCGGTCGAGGATAGCGCCTGCCGCGCGGAAAGCAAAGGGACGGCGCCTTGCGGGGCCGTCCCTTTGGTGTGGCCCCAACGGCGGATAGCCTCGGGGCCCGGGGGGATACTGCTTTACTTCTTGCCGTAGACCGGCAGGCGCGACGTCAGTTCGTTGACGCGGGCACGCACGGCGGCGATGTTGGCTTCATCACGCGGATTGTCCAGCACGTCGGCGATCAGGTTGGCCGTCAGCTCGGCATCGGCTTCCGTGAAACCGCGGGTGGTCATGGCCGGCGTGCCCAGGCGGATGCCGCTGGTCACGAAGGGCTTTTCCGGGTCGTTCGGGATGGCGTTCTTGTTGACCGTGATGTGGGCCTGGCCCAGCACGGCTTCCGCTTCCTTGCCCGTAATGCCCTTGGCGCGCAGGTCCACCAGCATGACGTGGCTTTCGGTGCGGCCGGAAACGATGCGCAGGCCACGCTTGACCAGCGTGTCGGCCAGCACCTTCGCGTTCTTGACCACTTGCTGCGCGTAATCCTTGAAGCCGGGTTCCAGCGCTTCCTTGAACGCCACGGCCTTGCCGGCGATGACGTGCATCAGCGGGCCGCCTTGAATGCCGGGGAAGATCGCCGAGTTGATGATCTTCTCGAATTCGGCCTTCATCATGATCACGCCGCCGCGCGGGCCGCGCAGCGACTTGTGCGTCGTGGACGTGACGAAGTCGGCGTGCGGAACCGGGTTGGGGTAGGCGCCGCCGGCGACCAGACCCGCGTAGTGGGCGATGTCGACCATGAACAGCGCGCCGTTTTCACGGGCGATGCGGGCCATGCGCTCGAAATCGATGTGCAGGGCGTAGGCCGAGGCGCCCGCGACGATCAGTTTGGGCTTGTGCTCGCGGGCCAGCTGTTCGACTTGCGCGTAGTTCAGGACTTCGTTT
The DNA here is from genome assembly GCF_002975275.1 of Achromobacter sp. MYb9. GTDB lineage: Bacteria > Pseudomonadota > Gammaproteobacteria > Burkholderiales > Burkholderiaceae_B > Achromobacter. The sequence goes on from NZ_PCOQ01000021.1 coordinate 61,935, forward strand.
TCGTCCAGGCCGTACGCGATGAAGTTGTACAGCTTGCCCGATGCGTTGACCGATGCGCCGTGCGTCAGGTGACCGCCTTCGGCCAGGCTCATGCCCAGCACGGTGTCGCCCGGCTTCAGCACGGCCATGTACACGCCCTGGTTGGCCTGCGAACCCGAGTTGGGCTGCACGTTGGCGGCGTCGGCGCCGAAAATCTGCTTCAGGCGGTCGATAGCCAGTTGCTCGACCACGTCCACGTACTCGCAACCGCCGTAGTAGCGCTTGCCCGGATAGCCTTCGGCGTACTTGTTCGTGAGCTGCGTGCCCTGGGCTTCCATGACGGCCGGGCTGGCGTAGTTCTCCGAAGCGATCAGCTCGATGTGCTGCTCTTGGCGAACGTCTTCCTTCTGGATGGCGGCCCAAACGTCCGGGTCAGCCTTGGACAAGGTGAGGTTGCGGTCAAACATGACGGGGGATTCCTGAGGCGGTAAGAGAGGAGAAAGCCGTGTCGGGTGGGTAAACCCGAAGAATGCTGAATAGTTTACCGCGTCAGGCGGATTCAATTGCCGCCAAAATGCGTCGAAGCGGAGCAAAATACCGGCGATGGGCGCGAAAACCACGCCAACGCGCCGCGCCCGGAAACCGCTCTCAATCCGACTTGAGAAACTTTCATGCAAACCGCCACCCTCATAACCTACTCGCTAGTAGCCGCCGCCAGCGTCATCAGCCCGGGCCCCGCCACCATGCTTGCCATCCGCAATGGCGCAGCGGGCGGCGTGCGCGCCGTCGTGCCGTCCACGCTGGGCAATGTCACCGGGTTGTTCCTGCTGTCCGCCGCCGCGATGCTGGGTCTGGGCGTAGTCCTGCAATCTTCCGCGATGCTGTTCATGGCGCTGAAGATCGCCGGCGCCGCCTACCTGATCTACGTCGGACTGCGCCACCTGCTGGGCCGCGCCCACATCGCGCCGCCCGAAGACGCCGCCACCGGCACCCCGCCGCGCCGGCCCGGCCGCCTGTACCTGGAAGCCACGTTCGTGGCCGCCATGAATCCCAAGCCCATCCTGTTCTTCACCGCGCTGTTCCCGCAATTCCTGAACGCGCACGAGCCGCTGCTGCCGCAATTCTTCATCCTGACCGGCATCTTCATGGCCATGTCGCTGGTGTCGCTGCTGACCTACGGCGCCCTGGCCCGCCGCGCCCGCCGCCTGCTGCGCCAGCCGCGCATCGTGGTCTGGCTGAACCGCCTTGTCGGTTCGATCTTCGTCGCCTTCGGACTGGCGCTGCTGCGCCTGAAGCGGTCGGCCGCCTGATGCGAAGCACGCCCGAGCAACGGGCGCCGCGAACGTAAAAAAGGGCCGCGATCGCGGCCCTTCCGAAGTGGCGATAGCGGCTGGCGCTACGCCTCGGTGGTTCCGATCTGCTTGGGCGCCAGCTTCGGGTTGAGCGTGTAGGTGCCCGTGACGGAAGCCTGGGCCAGCACGTGTTTCTGCATGGCGCGCAGCGCGTCCTCGCCGGTGAAGGACCCGTTCAGGTTCAGGCTATGCACGTCCAGCGCATACAGCGTGAAGACGTAACGGTGCACGATCGAATCGTTCCAGGGCGGGCACGGGCCGTCGTAGCCGAAGTAGTCGCCGCTCATGTCGTGGTCGTTGGCGAACCACGAGGAATACGAGTTGATGCCCTGGCGCGCGTCCATCGGCGCCAGCGGGCCACCCTTGCCGCGCGGGGTGATGCCGTTGGAGAAGGCGCCTTCGTCGATTTCGCGCATGTCGGCAGCCAGGTCCACCAGCACCCAGTGGAAGAAGTCCACGCGGGGCAGGTCGGCCGGGACTTCGCGGCCTTCCTGGTTGACGTCGTCGGGCCTCGAGGGCACGTCCGGATCGTGGCAGATCAACGCAAACGACTGCGTTCCCGGCGGGACGTCGTCCCACGAAAACTGCGGGTTGTAGTTGTCTGCCAGCGCGACGTGCGATTGCGCATCGATTTTGCCGAAGGCGTAGCGTTCGGGAATCGACTCGTGATCGGAAAAAGACAAACTCGAAAGTTTCATGTCGTGCTCCTTGAAGTGCCGCAAAGGCTTGCCGCCCCTGCCTGTACCCTCAGCGTATCAAAACTTCGCAATTATGGGTTCAAGTTAACACGCGCGAACTTGCGCTTGCCCACCTGCACCACATAAGTGCCGGCCGGCAATTGCAACGATTTATCTTCGACCCGATCGCCGTTGACCCGCACGCCGCCCTGCTCCACATTGCGCTGCGCCTCGGACCCCGATGCGACCAGGCCGGCTTCGCGCAGCAGCTTCAGGATGCCCACCGGCGCGCCGCCGATATTCACTTCGGGCATGTCTTCCGGGATGGCGCCGTCGCGAAAGCGCGCCTCGAAGGACGCCAGCGCGTCGTCGGCCGCGCGGGCGGAATGGAAGCGCGTGATGATTTCCTGAGCCAGCATGACTTTGGCATCACGCGGGTTGCGGCCGCCATCGGTCTCTTGCTTGAGGGCCGCGATGTCTTCCAGGGACCGAAACGACAGCAGCTCGAAGTAGCGCCACATCAGCGTGTCGGAAATCGACATGAGCTTGCCGAACATCGAATCGGGCGACTCCGAAATGCCGATGTAGTTGCCCTTCGACTTGGACATCTTCTCGACCCCGTCCGTGCCCACCAGCAGCGGCATCGTCAAAATGCACTGCGGCTCCTGGCCATACTCCTTTTGCAGCTCGCGCCCGACCAGCAGGTTGAACTTCTGATCGGTGCCCCCCAGCTCCAGATCGGACTTCAGCGCCACCGAGTCATATCCCTGCATCAGCGGATACAGGAATTCGTGCACCGAAATCGGGATGCCACCCTTGAAGCGCTTGGTGAAATCCTCGCGCTCCATCATGCGGGCCACGGTGTAACGCGACGCCAGCTGGATCATGCCGCGGGCACCCAGCGGATCGCACCACTCGGAGTTGTAACGGATCTCGGTGCGCGCCGGATCCAGCACCAGGCTGGCCTGCGCGTAGTAAGTCTTGGCGTTGGACTCGATCTGCTCGCGCGTCAGCGGGGGACGGGTGCTGTTGCGGCCGCTGGGGTCGCCGATCGTGGAGGTGAAATCGCCGATCAGGAAGATGACGTTATGGCCCAGATCCTGCAACTGGCGCATCTTGTTCAGCACCACGGTGTGGCCCAGGTGGATGTCCGGCGCGGTGGGATCCAGCCCCAGCTTGATGCGCAGGGGCACGCCGGTCGCGCGGCTCTTGGCCAGCTTGCGGGCGAACTCGGACTCGACCAACAGCTCGTCGCAACCGCGCTTGGCTATACGCAGATCGGCTTCGACTTCGGGAGTGATAGGGGCTTCGGAGGATGACATGGCAGGGGGACCAACGCGGCTTCAGCCGACAAAAAGGTGTAAAAAGTGACGAAAACTATCGAAAATTCTAGCCGAATCAGCTAGGATACCGCCCAATCATACGCAACTGCTATCTATACGCAGTTCGCAGTTGCGGTTCAGCCTACCACCCGTTGTTCACAAGATGCGCCCGCGCCAGCAGCCCTGTCCCCGATTTCGTGGCGCGCAAGGGCCGTTCGTATTGCGCACCCTGCGAGCTCAAGCCACCTGAGAGGGTATCTTCACGATGAATCGTGGCCTCCACGAACTGGCGAGTAGCATCAAGCGCAAAGTTGCTGCCCTGTTTGCGCCCGTTGAGCCCAAGCCCCATCGCTCGGGACTTTTCCGCCGCACTCTTCTCGTCACCGCTATTGGTCTGTTTGCTGGCGCCGCCGCCCTCGGCATGGTGCAGCAACCCGACCGCACCGAACTTCCCCCGTCCCGAATCATCCAGAGCGTTCTGCCGCTGACCGCCGAACAAGTCGAAGTCAGCAGCCCCAGCGCCGCGCCGTACATCAGCGAAACCCGCATCCGTGCCGGCGACACGCTGGCCGCCGTGCTGCAACGCCTGGAGCTGGACGCCCCGAACCTGCAGACCTTCCTGACGCATGAAGCCAGCGCCCGCAGCATCTACAAGCTGTACCCGGGCCGCTCCGTCCAGGCTGCGACGGACGATCAGGGCAACCTGATCTGGCTGCGCTACATCCACACCCCCGGCAATGAATCCGACGGCCAGGTCGTGACGCGCATGCTGCACGTCGCGCCGTCCGGCGACAGCTACAAAGCCGAGGAAGTCACCGAAAGCACCGACCGCCAGACACGCGTCGCCGTGGGCACGATCAAGTCGTCGCTGTTCGGCGCCACGGACGCCGCCGGCATCCCGGATTCGGTCACCATGCAGATGGCCGACATCCTCAGCGCCAAGATCGACTTCCTGCGCGACCTGCGCCAGGGCGACCAATTCCGCGTGGTCTACGAAGTGCGCTCGCACGACGGCCGCTACGCTGGCGCCGGCCGCGTGCTGGCCCTGGAATTCATCAACGGCGGCAAGACCTACAGCGCCGTCTGGTTCAGCCCCGACGAGAAAAGCGGTTCGTACTACGACTTCGACGGCACCAGCCTGCGCGGCGCCTTCCTGCGCACCGCGCTGAAGTTCAGCCGCATCAGCTCGACGTTCGGCATGCGCATGCATCCCATCCACAAGACGTGGACGGGCCACAAGGGCGTGGACTACGCCGCGCCTTCGGGCACGCCGATCCACTCCACGGCGGACGGCACGGTCGAATTCTCGGGCTGGCAGAACGGCTACGGCAACGTGGTCATCGTGAAGCATCACGGCAAGTACTCGACGCTGTATGCCCACCAAAGCCGCATCGCCGCAGGCGTCACCAAGGGCTCGAAGATCTCGCAAGGCCAGCTGCTGGGCTATGTGGGGTCCACCGGCTGGGCCACCGGCCCGCATCTGCACTACGAGTTCCGCGTGGACAATCAGCCGATCGACCCGCTGTCGGTCGACCTGCCCGTTGCCCGTGCCCTGGAACCCGCGGAAGTGCGCGCGTTCAACCAGGCCGTGGCGCCGTACAAGCAACAGATCAAGTTGCTGACCGAGTTCCAGCAGACGCTGCCTGACGCCCTGACCAACGTGGCCAGCCGCTAACCGGCCCGCCGCAACAAAACGTCCCAAGAGGCGGCCCGTGCAGATTCTGCCGGCCGCCTTTCTTCTTTCCGAGGCGCCCGTGAATTCCTCCGCACCCCGCCCGCAGGGCAACCCCGCCCTCTATATCGGCTTGATGTCCGGCACCAGCGTCGACGGCGTCGACGGGGTGCTTGTGCGCCTGGACGCTGACCAGGCGCCGCAGGTGCTGGCCAGCGCCAGCCTGCCCATGCCCGAGAACCTGCGCCGCGAACTGCTGGCGCTGAACCTGGCTGGCGACGACGAGTTGGCGCGCGCCGCCCTGGCGGCCAACGCGTTGGCGCGGCTGTATGCCCAGGCGGTCGCCGCCCTGCTGCGGGACGCAGGCGTCTCGGCCAGCGCCGTGACCGCCATTGGCGCGCACGGCCAGACGGTGCGCCACCGGCCGGACAGCGGCTATACCGTGCAACTCAACGCCCCCGCCCTGCTGGCGGAATTGACCGGCATCGACGTGGTGGCGGACTTTCGCAGCCGCGACGTGGCCGCCGGGGGCCAGGGCGCGCCGCTGGTGCCGCCGTTCCATGCCGCGATCTTCGGCGCCGCGCATGGCCGCGCGGTACTCAACCTGGGCGGCATCGCCAACGTGACGCTGCTTGCGCCCGGCCAACCGGCCCGAGGCTTCGATACGGGTCCGGCCAATGTGTTCCTGGACGCGTGGTGCCAGCGCCATCTGGGGCAGCCCTATGATGCTGGCGGCCGCTGGGCGGCCACGGGCCAGGTGGTGGCGCCGCTGCTGGAGCAACTGATCGCCAGCGAGCCCTGGTTCGCGCTGCCGCCCCCCAAGTCAACCGGCCGCGACCTGTTCAACCTGCAATGGCTGGACGACCGCCTGGCGGCGTTCGACGGCCCCAAACCCGCCCCTCAGGACGTGCAGGCGACGTTGCAACGCCTTACCGCCAGGACCGTCGCCAACGCCATCGACGCGGCGGCTGCGGGCACGCAAGAGGTATTCGTGTGCGGTGGCGGCGCCTACAACGCCGGGCTGATGCGGGAACTGGCGTACTGCCTGCAGCGCCCGGTGCAGCCGACGGACGTGCTGGGCGTGCCTGCGCAGCAGGTCGAGGCCCTGGCGTTTGCCTGGTTGGCGCAGGCCTTTGTGGAACGCCGGCCCGCCGGCTTGCCGGCCGTCACCGGCGCCCGGGGCGCCCGGATCCTGGGCGCGCTCTATCCCGCTTGACGCGGGGTCGAGGGGCGTGGCCCCATGCAAAAAGCCCTTCGGCACGCCGAAGGGCTTTTTATTGTCCTGCTTCGGCGATTACACCGAGAACGAGGAACCGCAGCCGCAAGTGGTGCTGGCGTTGGGATTACGGATGACGAACTGCGCGCCTTCCAGGTCTTCCTTGTAGTCGATCTCGGCGCCGACCAGATACTGGAAGCTCATCGGATCGACCAGCAATTGAACACCGGCCTTGTCCAGCACGGTGTCGTCTTCGTTCACGACTTCGTCGAACGTGAAGCCGTACTGGAAGCCCGAACAGCCGCCACCCTGGACAAACACGCGCAGCTTCAGCTCGGGGTTGCCCTCTTCGGCCAACAGGTCCTTCACTTTGGCGGCGGCCGAGTCAGTAAATACCAAGGGAGCAGGCGGGGCGGCCTGAAGGTCGACGGTTTCGGTTACTGCATTCATGGTTCACTCCTGGCCGGATCGGCCATATTTCGGTGAGCGGCAACGGCGCTCGCATAGTGTCACTATAGCCCAGGGCTTGACTAGACTCAAAGTTCCAGTTTGATACTGCGCGATGCCCGGACGGTATCCCCTTCCAGCACACTGACCGTGACGCTTTCGGGGACAAAACCCTCGGGCACGGCCAGCAAGCCCTGGCTGCGCTGATATTGATCGAATTGCAGGGCCAGGGACGCCGCCGTGGTGGATTCACCCGTGGCGGTGACCGGCCCGGCTTCGGCTTTGACTTGCAGGGGCGCCAGGTCGACGGTCATGGTCTCGCCCTTCAGGATGCCCGTGGCCTGGAACCGCAGCGCGCCCGCGAACGGCGATCCGCCATTGCGCCCGCTGCGCATCAGCAGCACCTTGTAGCGCAAGCCCCCGCCATCGCGGTCGATTTGCACCCCCCGGATATCCACCGAACCTTCCGGGCCCGGAGGCAGCAATTGTTCGTAGAAAGCCAACTGGTCGCGCACCCGGCCGACTTCGGCCTGCACGGTGCGCAGTTGCGTTTCAAGTTCTTCGCGGGCCGCGCGCTCGATGACAAGTTCGCCATCCGCGGTATCCAGCTGGCCCTGCGTGTAGCGTAGCTGTGCGGCCTGCTGGCGCATGGCCTCTTGCTGGACCTCGGCTTGGGCCGCGCTGATCACGACGGCATCCTGCGGCAGGGCTTGCCGCTGGGCATGGAAATACCCCGCGACGCCGCCCAGCAGCACGCCGATCAGCAATCCGGCCGCCACGCGCAGCAGCCCGCCGGCGGGGCGGGACTGCGGGGTGGCGGGAGAGTCAGCTGACATAAAGCGCGTCGAGGAGCAGCGGCCAGGGCCGGCTGCCCGATCCAGGCATCAGGGCAGGATCGCGACCTGATCCAGCCCGGTCGATTCCGGCACCCCGAACATCAGGTTCATGTTTTGGACCGCCTGGCCCGCGGCGCCCTTGACCAGGTTGTCTTGCACGACCAGAACAATCAGCTGGTCGCCATTTCCGGGGCGGCTCAGCGCGATGCGCAGGTTGTTCGACGCGCGCACCGAACGGGTTTCAGGCAGGCTGCCGGCCGGCATCACGTCCACGAAGGGCTCGTCGGCGTAACGCTGCTCGAACAACGCCTGGAAGTCCGTATCGCGGGCTTCCGGCAGGATGCGGGCGTAGATCGTGGAGAACATGCCGCGGATCATCGGCACCAAGTGCGGCACGAAGGTCAGGCCGACCTTGCCGCCGGAGATCTTTTCCAGCTGGGCGACGATTTCCGGATGATGACGGTGCCCGGCCACGCCGTAGGCCTTGAAGTTATCCGAGGCTTCCGAGAACAACGACCCCACTTCCGCCTTGCGGCCAGCGCCAGACACGCCCGACTTGCAGTCGGCGATCAGGGTTTGCGCATCGACCAGCGCCTTGCCGCCCTCCAGCAACGGGGCCAGGCCCAGCAGCACGGTGGTGGGATAGCAGCCGGGGTTGCCAATGACGCGTGCCTTGGAAATGGCTTCGCGGTTCAGTTCCACCAGGCCATACTGGGATTCGGCCAGGATGTCCGGGCAGGTGTGGGGAATCTTGTACCAGCGCTCGAAGGTCGGGATGTCCTGCAAGCGGAAATCGGCGGCCAGATCGATGACGCGGGTGCCTGCGGAAATCAGTTCCTGGGCCTGCGCCATCGCCACGCCGTGCGGCGTCGCGAAGAACACCACGTCGCAGTCGGTCAGCGACGCTTTTTCCGGCGCCGAAAAGGCCAGGTTCACGCGGCCGCGCAGGTTCGGATACATATCAGCCACCGGCAGCCCGTCTTCCTTGCGGGACGTGATGGCGGTCAATTCCACATTGGGATGCTGCGACAGCAAGCGCAGCAGCTCGACGCCGGTATAACCGGTGCCGCCGACGATACCAACCTTGATACGGGTGTTCGATGCTTGGGCCATGATGGATATGAACTCTTCGTAGGACGAAAACAGATTGTATCGCCCGGAGGATACAGGGTTGCCTCACCACCGGCAGAACCGCCCGACAACCTGACTTCATCCGACCGATAGACAGGCGCGAAGTTCCGCGCCGGAAAGGTGGCGCCGCCTGGCACCACTATGCCGAAATGGCCGACAGCGCCCTCAACTCTTCAAGCAACCGCGGGGATGGCCGCTCCAGCACTTTGTTCTGGATATCGAACACTACGGACTTGATCAAATCCGTCTTGTTCAGCGACGTGCTCGCTTCCAACCTGCGGATGTCTTCCGTGACTCTAGCGGGCACCTTCATCGACAGGCGACGGCGCGGCGCGCCGCGCTTTTCGGGAAACGTAGCCACTGCCCGCTCGAATGCGGCCCTCAACAACTCAGGGGCACCCGCATCGTTCGCCGCCTTGTGCATGAAATAAGTCAGCAGTACCCGCCGGAAATCAGTGGAGGCGCGGTGATCAATCGTATGCACCGCGTAGTCCAGGATATCCACGTATACCGCAGGCAGATTCGTTTCAATGGACTCCAGCGCTTGCTTGCGCGCCTTGCTGATGGCGGGGGTGGACTGTGCGGGAATGGACACCGTGCCGCCGCATTGGCTGCAAACGCCGACCAGGATATTCCTGACCGTGCCCGATCCGTCACTGAACGGAACGTCGCGACGAACGAACGCCGTCGAGACCAACGCGGCGCAATCGTGGCAGAACGCCTGGCTACGATCGCCTTCCTGGAAAATTTTCATGACGCCCTCAACGGTGGACACTGATGAAGATGGTGACGGGGTCGATGAAGTAGAACTTCACGTACCAGCCGCTGGCCCGGAGGATGTGGCAATCGATGTTCAGGCCGCCATGCAACGGGCTGCGTGTGTAGCCTGCCCCGTCGCTGCGCCGCAGGAGGTCAGCCAGGTCGACAGCGGAAACCTCGCCTGTGGCCAGCAGATTCTTCACATCGACGTGACGGCGGGCTTCGTGCTGATAGGTGCCCTCAAGCAGGGCTGCAACGACTGCGGCCCTGACTGCCTTGAACCCGTGCGGCTGCGCCATCTTCCGCTCCCGAAAATTATTATACGAATATCATCGTATAAATGGAAGCGAGAATCGAGGTCAAGCTGGTAGTCACCGCAAGGCGCCATGGAGCGTGGTCGCCCAAAAGCAAAAAACCCGCCGAAGCGGGTTTTTTGCAGCAACATTAACGCTTGCTGAACTGCTTGCGACGACGTGCCTTGCGGAAGCCGACCTTCTTACGTTCGACTTCGCGGGCATCGCGGGTCACAAAGCCAGCTTGCGACAGTGCGGGCTTCAGGGTCGCGTCGTAGTCGATCAGGGCACGCGTGATGCCGTGACGGACTGCGCCAGCCTGGCCGGTTTCGCCGCCGCCATGGACGTTGACTTTGATGTCGAACGATTCCAGGTGGCCGGTCAGTTCCAGCGGTTGGCGCACGATCATGCGACCAGTTTCGCGGGCGAAGAAGTCGTCGACGGGCTTGCCGTTGACAACGATCTTACCCGTGCCCTTCTTGATGAAAACGCGAGCCACCGAAGTTTTGCGACGGCCGGTTCCGTAATTCCAGTTACCGATCATGGCGTTTCCTTAGATATCCAGCGTCTTGGGCTGCTGGGCGGTGTGCGGGTGCTCGGCACCAGCATAGACCTTCAGCTTCTTGATCATGGCGTAGCCCAGAGGACCCTTGGGCAGCATGCCCTTGACGGCCTTCTGAATGGCGCGACCGGGAAAACGCTCTTGCATTTTCTCGAAGTTCGTTTCGCGGATACCGCCCGGGTACGTGGTGTGGCGGAAGTACTTCTTGTCCTTCGCCTTGGTACCGGTAACGACGATATCGGATGCGTTGATGATGACGATGTAATCGCCCGTATCAACGTGCGGCGTGAATTCAGGTTTGTGCTTGCCACGCAGACGACGTGCGACTTCGCTGGCCACACGACCGAGGACTTTGCCCTTGGCGTCGATCACAAACCAGTCACGTTGGACTTCATGCGGCTTGGCCACAAAGGTCTTCATGATGGTTCCTAAGAATAAAAAGTTCTTGCTGACTAGAACGTCTAGCCAGTGTTCTTTCCCAGACTGGGCAAAACCTGGATCCTGATGAAGAGAAACCAATGAATAATTCACGGATTTCAGTTCGGGGATTTTGCCTTTATCGACGTCCCGCCTAAGCGTTATTACCCGCCCGTGCAATAGTCAAAATGAGGGAAAGCCTGAAATTCTAACACGGCTGCTCAAAAATTGGGCAAGCGAAAAGAATTCAGGTGGCAGCTGGCCGCAAGCGATGTTGCAGCCAGCGCACAAGGAAATCCGGGGACAAATCCCCGGCGGGCGGGCGCGTTCACGCGCCCAGGTAGGCTTCCAGCACGCGGGGGTGACCCAGCAGTTCGCGGCCCGTGCCCGTCAGCGCCATGGCGCCGTTTTCCAGCACGTAGCCGTTTTGCGCAATCTTCAACGCCTGGCGCACGTTCTGCTCCACCAGGAACAGGGTCAGGCCGTCGGCGTTGATGGCGCGCAGCGAACGGAAGATCTCCTGCACGACGATCGGCGCCAGACCCATCGATGGCTCGTCCAGCAGCAACAGGCGCGGCTTGGCCATCAAGGCCCGGCCGATGGCCAGCATCTGCTGTTCGCCGCCCGACAGGTTGCCGGCGATGCCCGTGATCCGCTCTTTCAGGCGCGGGAACAGGTTGAACACGTATTCCAGGTCGGAATCCACGTTCTTCAGACCCCGACGATAGGCGCCCAGCTCAAGGTTTTCCAGCACCGTCATGGTGGTGAGGATGGCCCGGCCTTCCGGCACCTGCACGATGCCGCGCGCCACGAGCTGGTGCGGCGGCAGGTTGGTGACGTCTTCGCCTTCGAACAGGATACGACCGCGCGCTTTGGGCAGCAGGCCCGACAGCGCCAGCAACGTGGTCGATTTGCCGGCGCCGTTGGCGCCGACCAGGGCGGTGATTTCGTTGGCGTTCAGGTCCAGGTCGATGCCGCGGACGGCTTCGATATGGCCGTAGTTGACCTCGAGTCCGCGGACTTCCAGCATCGCGCTCATCGTGCAGCCTCCGCGCAATGCGCTACGGTATTCGTCTTGGGAGCGGCCCGGTGACTCATCGTGCAGCCTCCGCTTGTTCGGTGTCTTCGTCGTCTTCGCGGCCCAGATAGGCCTCGATGACCTGCTCGTTGTTGCGGATCTCTTCGGGACCGCCGCAAGCGATGATCTTGCCGAAGTTCAGCACCGCGATGCGCTCGCACAAGCCCATGACGAAGCGCATGTCGTGCTCGATCATCAGGATGGTGTAGCCACGGTCGCGAATGGCGAGGATCTCGCGCATGAGTTCGGCGCGTTCGCCGGTATTCATGCCCGCGACCGGCTCGTCCAGCAGCAACAGCTTTGGCTCGGTAGCCAGCGCGCGCGCCAGCTCCAGGCGGCGCTGCTCGCCGTAGGACAGGTTGTCGGCCAGGTCGTTGGCCTTGTGATCCAGGCGCATCCACGTCAGCAGTTCGTGCGCGCGCTCGCGGGCGCGCTTTTCGTGCTCGCGGTAACCCGGCAGGCCCAGCAGCAGGCTGGGAAAGCCGTAGTTCATGTGGCGATAGGCGCCGACCACCACGTTTTCCAGCAGCGTCATCTCTTTAAAGAGACGGATGTTCTGGAACGTGCGGGCAATGCCCATGCGCGTGATGCTGTGCGGCTTCTTGGCCAGGACGCTTTCGCCGTTGAACGTGATCGTGCCGCCGCTAGGCGGCAACAGGCCGGTGATCAGGTTGAACACCGTGGTTTTGCCGGCGCCGTTGGGGCCGATCAGGCCGAAGATCGCGCCTTCGGGCACGGACAGACTGACGTCATGCAGCACATGCAGGCCGCCAAAGCTCTTGGAGACGGAGGACAGTTCAAGCATGGCGCTTGCCTCCCTGGCCGCCCTGGCCTTGACGCATCCAGCGCTTGAAGCGCGCCGGATCCCAGATGCCTTGCGGCAGGAACAACACAATCACCACCAGAATCACTCCGTTCGCGATCAGGCGCAAATCCGCGAAGCCGCGCAGCAGCTCGGGCAGCACCGTAATGATGAAGCTGCCCAGTACCGGACCGGCCAGGCCGCCGATGCCGCCCAGGATGGCCATGGTCAGGATTTCAACGCCACGGTCGAAACCGTATTCGTTGGGGCCGATGAAGAAGGTCAGGTGCGCGTTCAGGGCGCCGGCCAGGCCGGCGATCATCGCGCCCGCCACGAAGGCCAGCATTTTGTTGGCGCGCACGTCGATGCCCATCAGGCCCGCGGCCGTTTCGTCGCCGCGAATGGCGTCGAACGAGCGGCCGATCTTGGACGCGCGAACGCGCCACAGCACGAACAGGACAATGACGACCGCCACCACCACATGCCACCACTGCGTCAGCTGCGGGATGCCGTTCAGGCCCAGCGCGCCGCCGGTCAGGGACTCGGTGTTCAGGATGGTCACGCGAACGACTTCACCGAAGCCCAGCGTGGCCATGGCCAGATAGACCCCTGACAAGCGCAAGGTCGGCAAGCCGATCAGCGCCGCGACCAGGGCTGGCGCCGCCATGCCCCCGGCCAGTGCAACCGAGAACGGCGCGTCGTAGTTCATGGTGAGCAGCGCGGCGGTGTAAGCCCCGATGCCCATGAAAGCGGCGTTTGCCATGGCAAGCATGCCGCAAGCCAGGGTCAGCCAGATGGAGAGGGCCAGCAAGGCGTTGGTGCCCAGCGTAAGCACCAGGTTGCCGTAGATGGCCCAGAAGTTTTCGAATCCGCTCATTCTTTAAGCCTTGCGTTGAACCACTTTGCCGAACAGACCTTGCGGGCGCACCAGCAGGATCAGGAACAGCAGGCCGAAAGCCACCGCATCGCGCATGGTGGAGCCGACGTACGCGACGGACAGCACCTCGGCGAAGCCCAGGAAAAGTCCGCCCAGCATGGCACCGCGGATGTCGCCCATGCCGCCCAGGATGATGACCGCGATGCCCTTGTGCAGCATCGGCTGGCCCATCAGCGGGAATAGCGCGTTGGAATACAGCCCGATCAGCACGCCGGCCACGCCACCCAGGGCAGCCGCGGCGAACGAGGTGGTGACGAACAGTTTTTCGACGTTGATACCCAGCAGCCAGGCGGCTTTGGGCGATTCGGCGATGGCGCGCAGCGCGCGGCCGAACTGCGTGCGGCGCATGACATACATCAGCACGGCCATCAGCGCGAACGACAGGAAGATGATGCCGAGTTCGATGACCGTCAGGTGCAGGCCGGCTACTTCGATGACTTCCTCGGGCACGGTGCCGTGCGGGAAGCGCAGGTTGCTGGCGCCGAAAATGCTTTGGGCGCCATTGTTCAGGATGATGCCCACGCCAATCGTGGCGATCATGGGGATCAAGTGCGGTGCGTTGCGCTTGCGCAGGGGCTTGAGCACCAGGTAGTCGATGATGACCCCGGTGAAGCCAGCCACGAAGAACGCGACCATCAGCGCACCCCACAGGGGCAGGCCGAATTGCTGAACGACGAACAGTGCCGCGTAGGCGCCAACCATGAAGACGGCGCCGTGCGCCAGGTTGATCACCCCGAGCACGCCGAAAATCAGCGTGAAGCCCAGCGCGAACAGTGCATACACACAGCCCAGCGACAAGGCATTGACGAATTGTTGTTCGAACATGATGGGACTTTCCAGATCTATGAGGGCCTCCACGCGCCCGCTGCGTGGTCTAGCTCTCCCGAGGGAGGCCATTTTTGTCTTGGGACGGCCCTACGATAAAAAGCGCCTTGCGGACAGCCGGGCCGTCCGCAAGGCGCATCCCCCCGCGCGGGGATGCGTACTGCTTACTTCTCGATGACGTACTTGCCGTCCTTGGTCACGCTGACGATCGGCGCCTGGTCGGCGTCATAGCCGGCGGGTTTGCCGGCACGGTCGTTGGCTTGACGGAACTTGAACGCGCCGGTGGCGCCGGTCCAGGTTACGGAAGGCAGGGCGTCGCGCAGGGCAGCGCGGTCCTTGGGCAGTTCGCCGGTCAGCTTGGTGTTCTTCAGCGCCTGGGCCACGATGTACATGGCGTCATACGACTGGGCGGCGAACTGGTCGGGCGAACCATTGAACTTGGCCTTGTAGGCGCCAATGAACTTGACGTTCTCGGGGGCCTTGTTCTCGATCGACCACGGGCTGCCGATCCACAGATTGTTCGATGCGCCACCGGGGGCCAGGTCGAAAATCTTGACCGAGTTCATGCCGTTGCCGCCGATGACCGGCACGTTCAGACCCAGTTGGCGAGCCTGCACCATGATCGGGGCGCCTTCGGCCAGCAGTGCAGACAGCACGATGGCGTCGGGGTTGGTGCCCTTGATCTTGGTCAGCTGGGCCTTGAAGTCCACGTCGCCCTTGGCGAACGTTTCGGTCGTGGTGACCGGAATCTTCTGGTCTTCCAGGGCCTTCTTGAAGTTGTCGTAGCCGCTCTTGGTGAAGACGTCGTCGTTGCCGTAGAGCACCGCCACGTTCTTCAGGCCGGTCTTGGCCTTGACGGTGGAGATGGTGGCCGGCAGCACGTCGGCTTCGGTGACCGAGTTGCGGAACACATAGTTGCCGATGGACGTGATGCCGTCGGCGGTGTTGGACGTGCCGAAGGCAACCGTCTTGGCGGCTTGGGCGATCGGGTCGGCGGCTTGGGCCGAGTTCGACAGCGTCGGGCCGAAGACCATCAGGACGTTGTCCTTGAAGATCAGTTTCTTGAAGACGTTGATGGCTTCTTCTTTCTTGCCTTGTTCGTCCTCGACCACCAGCACGAGCTTGTTGCCGTTGATACCGCCCGCAGCATTGATTTCATCAGCGGCAAGCTGGAAACCGTTGCGGATCGAGACGCCGTACTGAGCGGCGCCGCCGGACAGGGCTTCCGCCACACCCAGCTTGATGTCAGCCGCGTTCGCAGCCGGGACGATACCGGCGGCGATCAGCGCGGCCAGCAGCTTCTTGGTCTTGGATTGCATGGTTGATACCACCTTAAAGTCTGTCTCGGAATATTGGTAATCCGGGCTGGTGTAATCCCGCCGGATTGACGTCTTATGCCGCCTAAAGGCGTCATGATTGCGCGTCAAGACCCGGGATATTACTCCTTTGTATCAGGCCGAAACTCGAATGTGGTTCGAGAAAAGCCCCAAAACCGCCCATTTTTTTGTAAAAAACGCGGTATTACTAGCAAAAACCCTACGCTTCGCCGAATGCCGTTCAGGCTGCGGCGAACCTCCCTGCTACCTGCCCGACAGCGCCACGCCCAGGTACTGGTCGTAAGCGTTTTCGGTCAAGCGGAACCACGGCATCTCGCTGTCGCGAAAGCCCATGTAACTGTCGTATATGGCCTTGAACTTCGGGTCTTTGGCCGCCAAGTCCTGGTATGCCTGCTGCGTGGTCTCGAAGGCCACGTCCATGATGGAGCGGGGAAACGCGCGCACTTGCGTGCCATTTGCCGTCAATTGCGCCAGCGCGGCGGGATTGCGGGCGTCGTAGCGCGCGGTCAAGGAGACATGCGCGGCCAGCGCGGCGGCCTGCACCACCGCCTGGTAATGCTTGGGCAGCTTGTTCCAGGCCTCGTCATTGATATAGAGCGACAACTGTTCGCCGGCCGCCCACCAGCCGGGTGCGTAGTAATACTTAGCTACTTTATTCAGGCCCAGCTTGTCGTCGTCATAGGCGCCCGCGCCGGCCACGGCTTGCAGACCGCCTTTTTCGAAGGCCTCGGCCAACGGCTTGGCCGGGTCGGCCGGCTGCGGCGCTACGCCCATGCGACCGAGCACATCGGCGGCCAGGCCGCCGACCCGCATTTTCAGGTCTTTCAGGTCGGCCAGCCGCTTGATTTCACGGGTGTACCAGCCGCCCATCTGCGCGCCGGTGTTGCCCAGCGGGAAGTTGATGATCTTTTCGGGTTTGAAGAGCTCGCGGGTCAGGCGCAAGCCGTCGCCTTCGTTCATCCAGGCGTTCATCTGGCGCGCGTTCAACCCGAAGGGCACGGCGGCGTCAAAGCAGAAGGCGGGATTTTTGGCGAAGAGGAAGCGGGACGAGCCATGGCCGCATTCCACCTTGTTGGTGGAGACGGCTTCCAGCAAGTCGGATGCCGGCGCGATCTCGCCCTCGGGGTAGTGGCGGATGTTGAACTTGCCGCCCGTGGCTTCCGAGACGATTTTGCAGAAATGTTCGCCGGCGCCGATACGCAGGTCCAGGGCGGCGGGAAAAGCAGACGACAGGCGCCAGCTCAGGGACGGCATGTCCTGCGCGAACGCAGGCGCGCTGACGGCGGCCCCGGTGGCGACGGCGCCGAGTCCGGCGTGCTTCAAGAATGAACGTCGTTGCATCTCTCTTTGCTCCTTACAGCAACACCTGGGACTTCGAGCAATACCCGCCGGATATTACACGCTGGCGGGGCTTGGAATCGCTAGAGGAATTCCCGAGCCGGTAAGGGAATGCAAAGACGGGGACATGCGAAGACGCGCGGCAGCCGGGGCGGCCGCGCGTCGGGCGGGATCAGGTGCCCGCGATGGCCATTTGCTCGATCAGGATCGAACCCGTGGTCTTGGTGCCGCGCGAAATGGTGTCCGCGCCCACGGCCACGATCTGCTGGAACATGTCGGCCAGGTTGCCGGCGATGGTGATTTCCTGGACGGCATGCTGGATCTTGCCGTTTTCGACCCAATAGCCAAACGCGCCGCGCGAATAATCGCCCGTCACGTAGTTGACGCCCTGGCCGATCAGTTCGGTGACGAGGAAGCCCGTGCCCAGCTTCTTCAGCATGGCTTCGAAGTTGTCGCCGCGCTTGGTCAGCGTGGAGCTGAACACCAGGTTGTGCGAGCCGCCAGCGTTGCCGGTGGTGGTCATGCCCAGCTTGCGGGCCGTGTAGGAAGACAGGAAATAGCCTTCCAGCACGCCGGCCGACACCACGTTGCGGTGGCGCGTGCGCACGCC
This sequence comes from Achromobacter sp. MYb9, assembly GCF_002975275.1. GTDB lineage: Bacteria > Pseudomonadota > Gammaproteobacteria > Burkholderiales > Burkholderiaceae_B > Achromobacter. The sequence continues at coordinate 79,525 of NZ_PCOQ01000021.1, forward strand.
TTCGTCGTCGAACGGCGAACTGCCCATGCCGCCGGGGATGTGGGGGTCTTCGGTCAGGTTGATGTGCTTGGGGAAGATCGGCTTGCCCAGCGAATCCACCAGAAAGCTGGCCTTGCGATAGAGCGCGCCGCCATTGACCGCCTGGGTCAGCGCGCCGACCAGCCCCAGCGCCAGCGGCGCTTCGAACAAGACAGGAAACTTGCCGGTGCGGATGCGACGAGCCGACAGGCGGCTCAGCGTGCGCTCGGCGGCATAGCGGCCGATGGCCTCGGGCGACGCCAGCTTGGCCGGATCGCGTTCCGAGGTGTACCAGTAATCGCGCTGCATGCCGTTGCCGCGGCCCGCGATGGGCGCCACGGACAGGCTGTGGCGCGAATACGGGTAGCCGCCCATGAAGCCCCGGGTATTGCCCATCACGAACTGGCCTTCGTAGGTGCCCACGGTGGCGCCGTCGGTATTGGTGATGCGGGAATCGACGTCGCGCGCGGCACGTTCGGCGCGCAATGCGAGTTCGGCCGCCTCTTCGGTGGACACGCTCCAGGCGCGGTGCAGGTCCAGGTCGGGGAATTCGGTGGCCAACTGGTCGGCGTCGGGCAGCCCGGCGGCCGGATCGGCGGCGGTATGGCGGGCGATGTGCCAGGCAGCTTCGACCGTCTGGCGCAGGGCCGCTTCAGAAAAATCAGAGGTCGAGGCGGACCCGCGGCTCTGGCCGGCGTAGACCGTCAGATCCAGCGAACGGTCGCGCGTCTGCTCAACGGTTTCGATGTCGTTCTTTCGGACCGAGACCGACAGGCCCAGGCTTTCCGAGACTTCCGCCGCGGCGTCCGAGGCGCCGATCTGGCGCGCATAGGCGAGGGTTTGTTCGACGAGTTCGGAAAAACGCGCGTGATTCGCCGCCAGCGGCAAGGATGAGGAGGTTTTAACCATTGCTGTCCAATTTGCAGAGACGGTTATCATAGCCAAGTCTGTCAACGCGCAGTTTTCCATGAATTCCCATACTGAAGAAGAATCCGTCGACGACGGTTACGATGAAAACGGCTACGACCGTCCCAGCAAGTCCCAGGTCAAGCGTGAAATGCACGCCTTGCTGGACCTGGGCAAACAGCTGATCGAACTGTCCCCCGAACGCCTCAAGCAGCTGCCGCTGGCCGAACGCCTCTATGAGGCGATCCGCATGGCGCAGCGCACGACCGGCCGCGAAGGCCGCCGCCGGCAGGTCCATTTCGTGGGCAAGCTGATGCGCGACGCCCCCGCCGACGAGATCCGCGCCCAGCTCGATGTCTGGGAAAACGGTTCACGCGAGGAAACCGCCGCGATGCATCGGCTGGAAACGCTGCGCGACCGCCTGCTGGACGACGACGATCTGCTGACCAAGCTGTTGGCGAACAATCCCCAAGCCGATGCGCAGCAGTTGCGCACGCTGATCCGCGCCGCGCGCAAGGAAAAGCTGGCCAACGCCGCGCTGCTGCAAGGCCAGGAGCCGCAGAAGAAGCACTATCGCGCGCTGTTCCAGGCGCTGAAGACCCTGACGCTCTGATCCCTCACCCCTGATTTTTCCCGCCGGCCGTCCATGAACGCATCTACCGACCTGCTCGATTGCATCGAGATCGAAACCGCCCCCCACCCCACGCACGCCGTGATCTGGCTGCACGGCCTGGGGGCCGACGGCAATGACTTCGCGCCCATCGTCCCGGAACTGGACCTGCCCAAGGGCCTGGGGGTGCGTTTCGTGTTTCCGAACGCGCCGGTGCAGCGAGTGACGATCAACAACGGCATGGCGATGCGCTCGTGGTACGACATCCTGGTGATGGACCTGGTGCGCGTGGAAGACGCCAAGGGCATCCGGGCGTCCGAAGCCGCCGTCCACAAGCTGATCGCGCGTGAAAACGCCCGGGGCATCCCCACGTCGAACATCGTGCTGGCCGGCTTTTCGCAAGGCAGCGCCATGACGCTGCACACCGGCCTGCGCCTGCCGGAAAAGCTGGCAGGCATGATGGCGCTATCGGGATACCTGCCCCTGGTGGACACCGCCGAGGCCGAACGCCACAGCGCCAACAACGCCACGCCGATTTTCATGGCCCACGGCCAGTACGACCCGGTCGTGTCGCTGGCGCGCGCCGAGGCGTCGCTGGCCGAGCTGAAACGGCTGGGCTACGACGTGCGCTGGCACACCTACCCGATGCCGCATTCGGTCTGCGCCGAAGAAGTCCGCGATATTTCGGCGTTTTTGAATAGCGTGCTGGCCTGATCGGGGCTCGACCCCGGGCTGAACTCGGACTGATCCCGGGTTCAGCCGTGACGCCCCATCCAAACGGCTAAAACCGTCTCTTGTATACCAAGTGGTATTCCAGCCCTGAATTTTCCCGGCTGTGCTGGCGCTCGTCCATAGAGAAAAACGCCAATCCCAAAATGCTTGTCGCCCATTTGTATTGAATATAGTATTCGATCCATGCCTTGCGGCCCGGGCAGCGATCGTTCGGGCTTCCCTGTTGTTGTCGATTCCATCCCATTGGCCGCGTTGCGCCGGGTTCGGCGCGCCATACAAGACGCAGGAGAAAGTCCCGTGAAATCCTTGCCATTGCCCCGCCTGGCGGGCGCGGCGCTGCTTGCGCTGCTTGCCCCGCTGGCCGCCCACGCCGAAGCCCTGAATCCCCCCGTGAAAGTCCGCTACGAAGAGGTGGTGCGCTCCATCCTTTACGTGCCCAAGTACGTGGCCCTGTCGCAGGGCTACTTCAAGGATGCCGGGCTGGACGTGTCCATGAAGACATCCCAAGGCACGGACAAGGGCATGACCGCCCTGCTGTCGGGCAGCGCGGACATCGTGCTGATCGGGCCCGAAGCGTCCATCTACGTGCAGAACAGCGAATCGCCGGTCAAGCCGAAGATCTTCGCCGGGTTGACGGCCACCGACGGCTTTTTCCTGTTGGCTCGCAAGCCCGTCGACAAGTTCGACTGGTCGATGCTCAAGGGCAAGGACATCATCGGCTTTCGTCCGGGATCCAACCCCATCGTTTTCCTGGAAACCGCGTTGCGCAAGCATGGCCTGGACCCGCAGAAGGACGTGAAACTGCTGAATAACATCGGCATCCCGGCGCGCGCCGGGGCATGGATGGCGGGCCAGGGCGAATACGGCATTTTCCTGGAGCCCGAGGCCGGTGAACTGGTGCGCAACGGCAAGGGTTATATCGTGGCCTCGGTCGGGCATGAAGTGGGCCAGGTGGACTACACCGTCTTCACCGCCACCGACAAATACATCCGCGACAACCCCAAAGTCATCCAGGCCTGGACCGACGTGGTCGCGCGTGCCGAAAAGTATGTGAAGGACACGCCCGCCGCCACGCTGGCCCCACAGATCATGACGTTCTTTCCCGGCATGGACACGGGCGCGGTTACCGAGGCGATCGACCGCTACAAGCAATACCAGATCTGGAAGACGTCGCCGCTGGTCACGGCCGAAGCCATGTCGAAGCTGCAGGACATGCTGATCGCCAGCGCCGTCATGAAGGACACCGCCCGCGTCAAGTATGAAGACGTGGTGGTGGCCGACTTCGCCAAAAAGGCGCCGTGATGGGAGCCGCCGTCCACAACCTGAAGCCGGCCGCCGCCACGGCGAAGATCGAGCTGCGCGACGTCTGCCTGTCGTACTTCACGACCGAGGGCGAAACCGAAGCACTGTCGAACGTGTCGTTCACGCTGGCGCCGGGCGAATTCGTCAGCCTGATCGGGCAAAGCGGATGCGGCAAGAGCACCCTGCTGTCGCTGATCGCCGGGCTGATCCCGCCGACCTCGGGCGCCGTGATGATCGATGGCCAGGGCGTGACCAAGCCCAATCCGCGCATCGGCTACATGCTGCAGCAGGACTACCTGTTTGAATGGCGCACCATCCTGGACAACGTGATGCTGGGCGCCGAGATCCAGGGCAGGCGCGATGCGCGCAGCGAGGCGCGCGCCGTGCATCTGCTGGAAAAGTGCGGGCTGGGCGCGTTCCTGTCGCACACGCCGCGGCAATTGTCGGGCGGCATGCGGCAGCGCGCCGCGCTGGCCCGCACGCTGGTGACCGAGCCGGACGTGATCCTGCTGGACGAGCCGTTTTCGGCCTTGGATTCGCAGACGCGGCTGGCGATCTCGGATGAAGTCGTGGATATCCTGCGGCGCGAAGGCAAGACCGTGGTGCTGGTCACGCACGACATCGGCGAAGCCATCGCGATGACGGACCGCGTGATCGTGCTGTCGCGCCGCCCCGGCAGGCTGAAAAGCCAATACCGCATCCACTACGGCGACGGCGCGCGGCCCACGCCTTTCCAGGCGCGCTCGCGGCCGGAATTCAATACTTACTTCAAACAGCTCTGGGACGAGCTGGACGTCCACGTGGAGGGTTGACCCATGAATGCGCCCATCGCCAATACCGTCCCGCTGCGCGCCGTGCCGGCGCCCAGCGCGAAGTACCTGGACTACCTGCGCCGCGACCGCGCCCGCAAACGCAACATCCGCCTGACGCAGGCGCTGCTGCTGCTGGTGTTTCTATGCGCGTGGGAAATCCTGCCGCGCATGCACGTGCTGAACCCGCTGCTGACCAGCTACCCCAGCGCGCTGTGGCCCACTTTCATCGAACTGTGGAACAACGGCCAGCTGGGCAAGCACATCATGACCACCCTGTCGGCCACGCTGGTCGGCTTCACCCTGAGCATGGCGATCGGCATCGTGGTGGCCGCCGCGCTGTGGTGGTCGGACTTCCTGTACAAGGTGCTGGACCCCTTCCTGGTGGTGGCCAACGCCATGCCCAAGATCGCCTTCGTGCCGATTTTCTACCTGTGGCTGGGGTCGGACTACGCCGTGTACGGCATGGCCGTCGCGATTGCGGTGTTCGTCACCATCATGGTGGTCTATGCAGGCTTTCGCGGCATCGACCTGAACAAGGTCAAACTGGCCCACACGTTCGGCGCCAGCCGCTGGCAGGTGCTGACCAAGGTGGTGCTGCCCGGCAGCGTGCCGACGCTGATCGCCGCCGTGAAGATGAACATCGGCCTGGCGCTGGTGGGTGTCATCGTGGGCGAATTCCAGTCGGCGGATTCCGGCCTGGGTTTCCTCATCATGAACGGCAGCCAGGTGTTCAAGCTGAACATCGTCATGACCGCCATCGCCATGCTGGCGCTGATTTCCAGCGTGATGTACCTGATCATCTACCGCGTCGAGGCCGCCGTGGCGCGGCGCTACGGATAAGGAACGACCATGGAATTTCCGCAATGGGTACAGGATCGCGTCGTGGCCCGGCAGGGCTGCCTGCATCCGTACGACGAACTACCCGCCGCCCGCACGGCGGTGATCTTGGTGGACATGCAGCAGTACTTCACGCTACCCGGCTACCAGGGCGAATGCGCGCCGGCGCGCGAGATCATCGCGCCGGTGAACCGCCTGTGCGACGCCGTGCGCGCGGCGGGCGGCACGGTCGTCTGGGTGCAGACAGCCTCCGACAACGCCGATGCCTTCTGGTCGCATCACCATGGCGTGATGCTGACGCCCGAGCGCAGCGCCCGCCGGCTTGAAACGCTGCGCCGCGATTCCCCGGGCTTCCAACTGCACCCCGACCTGCATGCGCACGAGTCGGACCTGCGCGTGGTCAAGCGTTTCTACAGCGCCATGGCGCCCGGCTCGTCCGAGCTGGAGCCCCTGCTGCGCGGGCTGGGCGTGGACACGCTGCTGATCGCCGGCACCGTCACCAACGTGTGCTGCGAATCCACGGCGCGTGACGCCATGATGCGGGACTTCCGCACGATCATGGTGGACGACGCGCTGGCGGCGGTCACGCCCGCCGAGCACGAGCATGCGCTGCATGGCTGGATGCTGTTCTTTGGCGACGTGCTGTCGGTGGATGAAGCGGCGGCGCGGCTGACGCCGCGCGTGGCGGCCAGAAAGAGCGCCTGAAGGCGGCCTGATCCCCGCGCGCCGCGCGGAATCAGGCCGGGAATCCGGACACCGTCAGGCCGCCGCCGCGCGGCCGTATCAGGCCAGGCCCAGCCAGACCCGGCGCATCGTGGGGTCTTCGGGGTCCGCGTCGTTGGTGAAGCCCAGGCTGGTCATCAGCGCCAGCATGGGCCGGTTCGTCGACAGCACCAGGCCGTCGATGTATTCCAGCCCCTGCTCGCGCGCGGCATCGATCAGCGCCGTCATCAGTTGGCGGCCCAGGCCACGCCGCTGCCAGTCGTCGCCGATGACCAGCGCGTATTCCGCCCCCCGCCCGTCGGGGTTGCGCAGGTAGTGCGCGAACCCGACGATGACCTCGCGCGGATGGCCGCGATTGGCCGGGTTGGGCACTTGCGTCGCCGCCACCAGCGCCAATTCGCGGTGGTAGTCCACCTGGGTGTAGCGCGACACCATGCGCGGGGTCAGTTCTCGCATCATCGACACGAAGCGCATGTAGCGCGAACGTTCCGACAAGCCACGGATGAATTCCTGCAGGGCCTCGCCATCTTCCGGGCGGATCGGGCGCAGCACCCAGGGGATGCCGTCGCTGAACCGGCGCACTTGCACCAGGCGTGTCGGGTAGGGGTGGATCGCCATGTGCGGATAGCCCGAGGTCTGCGGCGTTGCGCAGCCCGGGGTTTCGGTCAGCATCAGGCGCAGGCCGCCCGCGCGCAGATGCGTTTCGCCGGCGTAGAGGGGGTCGATGTCCAGCGTTTCGATGTCGGGTAGCTCGGACACCATTTCAGACACCAGCACCACCGCTTGCTGCAAGGATTCGGCGGCGATATGGCCGATGCGCGGTGCCAGCACGCGGCGCCACAGCCGGCTGCGTTCGATCAGCTGGCGCGCCAGGAAGCCGTTGAGCGGCGGCAGGTCCATGCCGCGGTCGGACGCTGACAGCATCGCGTCGGGGCCACCCGCGCCAAAGCGGATGACGGGGCCGAATTGCGGATCGCGCCGCACGCGGATCGCCATGGGCCGGGATTCGGGCTCGGCCGCGGCCACGTCCACGGGCATGTCGCGCAGCGGCACGTAGAACAGCCCTAGCAGGGTCCGGATCTCGGATGTGTTCAATTCGCGCCGGCAGTCGGCGCGCACCCGCGCGATGACGTCGCGCGCGGCGGCGAGGTCGGGCACGTGACTGGGGGGCTCTTGCGGCTGCGTCTGCAGCAGCAACTGCTGGTTGTAGTGGTGCGAGGCCAGCACGCCAAAGGCGTCGGCGGCGGATTCCGGGGTGCGGAAGGCCGATGTGCCCGCGTCGTCGAGCATGCGCCGCAGCGGCCGCATGCCGGCGTCGCCCATGAAGCAGCTGACGACCGGTTTTTTTGCCTTGGGCGCGATCAGCGCCAGCTCGCGCGCGACGGCGGGCATGTCGGCCAGCGCGTCGGGGGCCAGCAGCACCAGCACGCCGTCCACGCCGGTATCGTCCAGCACCGCTTCCAGGATGGCGCGGATGCGCTCCGGCGTCATCGGCATATAGGTAATGACGGGGTTGGCGCTGACGGCGTCCGGCTCCAGCATGGCTTCCAGCGCACGGCGCGTGGCGGGCGCCAGCTCGGCGCGCAGCACGGCGGCGTCGGGGCCGATCAGGTCCATGGCCAGCTGCGGGGGGCCGTTGCCGTTGGAGATCAGCGCCACGCGCCGGCCCTTGGGACGCCGCGTGTAGCCCAGCACCTTCACGGCCGAGAACAGCTGCACGAAGTAGCGCACCCGCACCGCGCCGGCGCGGCGCAAGGCGGCGTCGAAGATGGCGTCGGCACTGTCGGCGTCGGAGCGGCCGGCTTTCAGCACGATCACGGGCTTGACGCTGGCGGCCGCGCGCAGCGTGCTCATGAATTCACGGGCCGGCCCCACGTCTTCCAGATACAGCACGATGCTGTCGGTGCGTGGATCGCTGGCCAGGTAGTCCAGTACTTTCGACAGCCCCACGACCGCCTCGTCGCCCAGCGACACGGCGGTGGAAAACCCGATGTGCACGTCTTCGGCCCAATCCATGACCGCCGCCATGATCGAGCGCGACTGCGCCAGCAGCGCCACGCGGCCGGCGCGCGCCAGCACCGGGTGCTGGCTGAAATTCAGGCCGGCATGGGGACGCTGGGCGCCGAACGAGCGCGGGCCCAGCAGCTCGCAACGGTTTTCTTCGGCCCAGGCTCGGCAAAGGGCCAGCGTGCCGCGCGGATACGGGTCAGGCAATTCGTGAGGCAACAGGATCACGGCGCGCGGCGCCAGGGGCGACAGGCGCCGCAGCGTCTCGGGCAGCACCGCCGGCGATACGCAAACCAGGGCCAGATCAGGCCGTTCGCCGGGCGCCAGCCCTTGCAGGGCCGCGGGCAGCTCGGGCGCAGCCCCGGTTTCGCAGGCCACCACGGTGGTTTTCGCCTTGAGCGCGGGCGACAGGGAACCCGACGCCGGCAGGGGCCGGTCGGCAACGATCACCAGCGAACTGGGTTCGAACATCGGGGCAAGAGCGTGTCGCAGCATAGGGGGCAGGCCCTAATCTAAAATACCGTTCATCGTAACAAGACAATCCCGTCGTCCGCTTGATGTGGACCCTGCCTGACGCCGCTTTGTGGCGCCGCAGCCGCTATCATTGCCACCTATGACCTCCAACGCCTCCTCCCCCATTCGTACCCGTTTCGCGCCTTCGCCCACGGGCTTCCTGCACTTGGGCGGCGCGCGCACCGCGCTGTTCTCCTGGGCCTTCGCGCGCCATCACCAAGGCACGTTCGTGCTGCGCATCGAAGACACGGACGTCGAACGCTCCACGCCGGAAGCGGTGCAGGCCATCCTGGACAGCATGGAATGGCTGGGCATGCAGCCCGATGAAGGCCCGTTCTACCAAATGCAGCGCATGGACCGCTACCGCGAAGTGGTGGCGCAAATGCTGGCCGCCGGCACCGCCTACCACTGCTATAGCTCGCCCGAAGAAGTGGAAGCCATGCGCGAGGCCGCCCGCGCCCGCGGCGACAAGCCGCGCTACGACGGCACCTGGCGCCCCGAGCCCGGCAAGACGCTGCCCGCCATCCCCGACGGCCGCAAGCCCGTCGTGCGCTTCAAGAACCCCCAGGAAGGCGCCACCTCCTGGAACGACATGGTCAAGGGCACGATCAGCTTCGACAACACCGAACTGGACGACCTGATCATCGCGCGCCCGGACGGCACACCCACGTACAACTTCTGCGTCGTGGTCGATGACTGGGACATGGGCATCACCCACGTGCTGCGTGGCGACGACCACGTCAACAACACCCCGCGCCAGATCAACATCCTGCGCGCGCTGGGCGCGGCGCTGCCGGAATACGGCCACGTGCCGATGATCCTGGGCCCGGACGGCGAAAAGCTGTCCAAGCGCCACGGCGCCGTCAACGTCATGGAATACGACAACGACGGCTACCTGCCCGAGGCCATGATCAACTATCTGGCGCGCCTGGGCTGGAGCCACGGCGACGACGAGCTGTTCTCGCGCGAGCAACTGGTGTCCTGGTTCGACACCAAGCACTTGTCCAAGTCGGCGTCGCAATGGGATCCGAAGAAGCTGAACTGGGTCAACGCCCACTACATCAAGCAGATGGACAACGCGGAACTTGCCGAACGCGTGGCCCCGCGCGTGGCGAACCGGGGTGGCCATCCGGAAAAGATCGACCTGCCGGGCGTCATGGGCCTCTTGAAGGACCGCGCTGAAACGCTGGAGCAACTGGCCGACGGCGCCATGCTGTTCTGCGCCGAGTTCAAGCCCGCCGCGGCCGAACTCGTCGAACAACACCTGACCGCGCCCGCGCGCGAAGCGCTGGCCGATTTCGCCCAGCGCGCGCAGGACACTGAATGGACGCGCGAGGCCCTGTCCGCCCTGATCAAGGCCGTGCTGGCCGACCGCGGCCTGAAGATGCCGCAACTGGCCATCCCGCTGCGCGTGGCCGTCACCGGCCAGACGCAAACGCCCGCTGTCGACGCCGTGCTGGCCCTGCTGGGCAAGCAGACGGTGCTGACCCGCCTGGCCGCGATCTAACCCCCGCAGCCAACCGCCCACGGGCCTGGCGCATCAATGTGGATGCGCCAGGCCCGCGTCGTTTCAAGCCTGTTGAACCGCTGCCCGCGACTTCAAGGCCCGCGCGAAGAAGGCGCCCAGCAATGGCAGGAGCACGGCGGACCCGCCGAACAACGCGGCCGCGCCGATCTGGTCCACCACCGCGCCCGCCAGGGCCACGCCCGCCGCCTGCCCCATGAACAGGCAGGATGCGAACCAGGCCACGGCGGTGCCGCGCGCGGACGGCACCATCTGCGTCGCATTGGTCTGCAGCGTGGCGTGCAGCAGGTAGTAGCCGAAGCCGGCCAATACGCTGGCAAGCAGGCTCCACATCCAGACGGGGCCCAGCAGGTAAGACAGAAAGGCGACGCTTAGCACCAGGCCGCCAGCGACCGCCAGGCCGCGTTCGCCCAGGCGCTTGAGGATGCGGCCGGCCACCACGGTATAGATCAGGCCGCCCACGGCGTACACCGCCACGAGCGCCCCCGCCGCGGTCAGCGAAATATTGAAGCGTTCATGCAGATACGACGGCGCGAACGCCAGCGCCCCGAACACCAACAGGCCTTCCGCGAAGACCGTCGCCAGCACGATGCGAGCCCACGGCGTGCCCAGCACCAGCCGCGCCTGCGCCACGAACCCCTGCTTGACCGCCCCCGCCTCCACCCGGCCGAAGCCGGACACCTGCTGGCGCCGGACTTCCAGATGCAGCAGCACGCCAACGGCCAGATATCCGACGACCAGGGCGGCAAAAGCCCAGCGCCAGCCAATCGTGTCCGCGAACAGGCCGCCGGCCAGTTGCCCGGCCGACATGCCCAGGATGGTGCCGGTCAGAAAGCGCGCCAGCGTCGCCTGCCGGCGCTCGTACGGCACGTTGTCGCCGATCCAGGCCATGGACAGCGGCACGATCCCCGCCCCCGCCGCGCCCGACAGCGCGCGGCAAAGGACCAGCACATCCAGGGATTCGGCCATGACGGCGCCCGCGCTGCCCAGCGCGCAAGCCACGGTCGCCACGCTGACGACGCGGTACTTGCCGTAGCGGTCGCCCACCGGGCCGAAGAACATCTGCAGCACGCCGTAGGCCACCGCGAACGCCGTCACGGCACGCGCGGCCTGCCCGGTGGTGGTGCCGAATTCCGCCGCCAGTTGCGGCAGCATGGGATCACAGATGCGGAAAGCGCTGGCGCTGACGAAAGCGGCCAGGGCAAGCAGCGCGATGGCGCGCGCTTCGGAGGACATGGCGGGCATGGAGGGCGGGACGGCGCGGCGAAAGTCGAAGCCCGCACCTTACCGCAGCCCGGCCGTCTTGGCGAAGCCACCGGGCGGAGTGTCCGCCCGGCGCAACGATCAGTAAGGCAGGCGGTAGCCTGCGGGCATGCGGCGCGCGGTGACGACCTGGCCGCCGTGCTTCAGTTCGCGCAGCGTCAGTTTGGCCTTCTCGACTTTTTCAACGCGGTAGCGGTTCAGGTAGATGGGATCGTTGGCGTCCACCAGCTCACCGGCGGATTTCGTGGTCCGCATCGTGTAGATGCCGTCGGCCACCGTCCAGCACCCGGTCTCGCGTAGCGCGGGCCGCGCCTTGCGGCCGATCTTCAGCAGGGTTTCGTAGGCCATCGTGCCATCGGCGGACAACACGATCAGCGATTGCAAGTCGCCGCTGACGTCGCGAGGCTTGGTGTTCGACAACCACGTGCCGATCATCGGATCGCCGCTTTGGGCGGGTACGCAAGCCACCGGTTTGGGCGGCTCGGCGGGCTGGGCCTCGGTGATGACGGCGGGCTTCCTGGCCACGCAACCGGCCAGGACAAGAACGGCGCAGGCGATGCCGGCCGAACGCAAATACACACTGCTCATGTCTTCCTCAACACGTCTGTCGACGCGTCGCGCCGATCACACCGGCACGCCCTTCGCGCAGCAAACATCACGCACTCTAAAGAGCCGCCAGGGAAGAATCAACGACGATCCGCGCGGAGTGCAATTGCGCAACAGTCCGGCCTTGAAAGGCCGGGCTTTAGCCCCGGAAACCGCACGAATGCGTTGGTTTCAAGCGACACCGCGACGGGCAGACTGCCTAGGACGAATATCGCGCCCTCTATATATAGAAGGCGCGATGCGCTTTCACAGCGGCAGGCGCTGTTCGTGCTTGATCTCGCGCAGCGCCACGATCGTGCGCGTCTGGCGGATACCCGGCATGTTGAACAGGAAGCGATGCAGGAAACGGTCGTAGGCCTCGGGGCTTTCCACCAGGATCTTCAACAGGAAATCCGAATCGCCCGTGACCGCATAGCACTCCAGGATTTCGGGGGCATCGCGCACCGAGCGCTCGAAGTTCTCGACCGTGCTGGCGGAATGCCGCTCCAGGCTGATCTGCGCGAACATGCAGCCCAGCCCCACCTTGCTGCGGTCCACCTGCGCGCTATAGCCCTGGATGACGCCGCTGGCTTCCATTGCCTTCACCCGCCGCCACACGGGCGCGGCCGACAGCCCCACCTTCTCCGACAACTGCTGCGCCGAAGCCCGGCCGTCCTCCTGCAAGGCCTTGAGGATGCCGATATCGGTCTTGTCCATCGCTTTGTCTCCTGGTTTTTATCGAACACGAAATGTTCATTGCGTATTATAGGGATAGCACGATCCGAAAACGCAATAAATCGAATGCTCCGCGAACCTATCATGGTGCGAAATACCAGGAGCATTCATTATGGACGGCACGCCCGCCCCCGAACCCCAGCTGGACCTTGACTACCAGCTTGCCGACAACCTGACCCGGGAGTCCGGCCGCATCTTCCTCACGGGAACGCAGGCCCTCGTGCGCATCATGCTCACGCAGGCGCGCGTCGACCGCGCGCGCGGCCTGAACACGGCCGGTTTCGTGTCGGGCTACCGCGGGTCGCCGCTGGGCGGCGTCGACATGGCGATGTGGAAGTCGAAGCAGGCGCTGGACGCCGCCAAGATCTCTTTCCTGCCCGGCATCAACGAAGACATGGCGGCCACCGCCGTCATGGGGACACAGCAAGCCGGCGTGCGCGGCGACCGCAATGTCGATGGCGTCTTCGCCATGTGGTACGGCAAGGGCCCCGGCGTGGACCGCGCGGGCGACGCCCTGCATCACGGCAACGCGGCGGGCGCATCGCGCCACGGCGGCGTGCTGGTGGTGGTGGGTGACGACCATACCGCTGTCTCGTCGTCGATTCCGCACGCCAGCGAAGCCTCCCTGATCGGCTGGCAGATGCCCATCGTGCATCCCACGTCCATCGACGAATACGAGACCTTCGCGCTGTGGGGCTGGGCGTTGTCGCGTTATTCCGGCACCTGGGTCGCGTTCAAGGCCGTGTCCGAAACCATCGAAAGCGGCCATTCGTTCACGCCCGCTGCGGTGCATGCCTACGACATGCCCGCCGATCCCGACATGCCGCCCGAATCGCTGGAGTATTCAGCGCGCGACTTCCTGTCGCTGGCTGTCGAAACGCGCATGAACCTGCGCATGAAGGCCGTGGCCGCGTTCGCGCGCCGCCACAGCATCGACCGCCTGACCTGTCCCGCCCCGAAGGCCACGGTAGGGATCGTGACCGTCGGCAAGGCGCATCTGGACACGATGGAAGCGCTGTCACGCCTGGGCGTGGACACCGTCACCGCCAATGCGCCCGTGCGCATCTACAAACCCGGCCTGACCTGGCCGCTGGACGGCGAACGGCTGCTGGCGTTCGCGCGCGGCCTGTCGCACATCCTGGTGATCGAGGAAAAAGGCGCGGTGGTCGAAAGCCAGATCAAAGACCTGCTGTTCAATCGTCCCGACCGCCCCTCCGTCATCGGCAAGAAGGGCTTCGACGGCGAAACCCTGGTGCCGTCGGCCGGCCAGTTGCGCCCATCGCTGCTGGCGCAGCCCTTGGCGGGCTGGCTGACCCGCACGGCCGGCGTGCCGCTCGCCGCCGACCTGGCGGCGTTCGAATGCCAGGCCGCGCTGTCCAACGACGCCGACGGCATGCGCCGCCGCCCCTACTTCTGTTCGGGCTGTCCGCACAGCACGTCGACCAAAGTGCCGGAAGGCAGCCAGGCGCTGTCGGGCGTGGGCTGCCACTACATGGCGGCATGGATGGACCGCGACACCGGCGGCCTGACGCAGATGGGCGGCGAAGGCGTCGACTGGATCGGCCTGTCCCGCTACACCAAGATGCCGCACATCTTCCAGAACATGGGCGAAGGCACCTACTACCACTCGGGCTATCTGGCGATCCGCCAGGCCGTGGCGGCCGGGGCCAACATCACCTACAAGATCCTGTTCAACGACGCCGTCGCGATGACGGGCGGACAACCGGTGGACGGACCGATCTCGGTGCCGCAGATCTGCCAGCAACTGCGCGGTGAAAACGTGGCCCGCATCGTCGTCACCAGCGACGAACCCGAGAAGTACCAGGGCGTGGACCTGGGGCCGAACATCATGGTGCACCACCGCCGCGAGTTGGATGCGCTGCAACGCGAACTGCGCGAGATCCCCGGCGTGACCGTGCTGATCCACGACCAGACCTGCGCGGCCGAAAAGCGCCGCCGCCGCAAGAAGAACCAATTCCCCGACCCCGCGCGCCGCATGCTGATCAACAGCGCCGTGTGCGAGGGCTGCGGCGATTGCGGCGTGCAGTCGAACTGCCTGTCGGTCGTGCCGCTGGAAACGCCGTATGGCCGCAAGCGCGCCATCGACCAGTCCAGCTGCAACAAGGACTACTCCTGCGCGGAGGGCTTCTGCCCCAGCTTCGTGTCGGTCATGGGCGGCAAGCCCAGGAAGAGCGCGGCGCCCAAGACCGACCTGGAACGCCTGCAACAACTGATCGGACAACTGCCGCTGCCGGCCACGCCCACGCTTGACCGTCCCTACCGGTTGCTGGTCGCGGGCATGGGCGGCACCGGCGTCATCACCATCGGCGCCATCGTCTCGATGGCCGCGCACCTGGAAGGCCTGTCGGCCGCCGTGCTGGACCTGACCGGCCTGGCGCAGAAGGGCGGCACGGTCGTCAGCCACATCCGCCTGGCGCCTGCTGGCGCGCCGGCGGGCCCGGTGCGCCTGGACTGGCAGCAGGCCGATGCCGCCATCCTGTGCGACCCGGTGGCCTCGGTGGCGCCGGATTCGCTGGGCGCGCTGCGCCGCGGACACACGCAAGTCACCGTCAACACCTATGTGGCGCCGGTCTCGGACTTCACCCGCAATCCCGATGCCGCCATGCGCCCCGAAGCGCTGCTGGCCAAGATCCGCCACGCCGCGGGCGAGTCCAACACCGCTGCCATCGACGCGCACGAAGCCGCGCTGGCCCTGTTCGGCGACAGCATCCTGTCCAACATGTTCATGCTGGGCTATGCGTGGCAGCGCGGCGGCGTGCCGTTGTCGCAGGCCGCCATCCATCGCGCCATCGAGCTCAACGGCGTGGCGGTCGCGGCCAACCGCGCCGCGTTCGACAGCGGCCGCCTTGCCGCGCACCAGCCCGACGCGCTGGATAGCGCCCTGCGCCCGCGTGCCCAGGTGGTGCAGCTTCACGTGCCCGAGACCTTTGAACGGGCCGTCGCGCGCCGCATCGCGGACCTGACCGCCTATCAGGACGCCGGCTATGCCCGCGAATACCAGGACGTGGTCGAGGCCGTCGCGGCCCGCGAACGCGAACTGGCGCCCGACGCCAAGACCCCGCGTCTGGCGCTGGCGGTGGCCCGCGGCCTGTTCAAGCTCATGGCCTACAAGGACGAATACGAAGTGGCGCGCCTGTACACGGATGACGCGTTCCAGGCGCAATTGAAGGGCCAGTTCGAAGGCGACTACAGCCTGCGCTTCCACATGGCGCCGCCGATCTTCGCGCGCAAGGACCCGCGCACCGGCGTGCCGCGCAAGATGACGCTCGGCCCGCGCACCATGACCGCACTGAAATTGCTGACCCGCATGAAGGGCCTGCGCGGCACCTGGTTCGACCCCTTCGGCCGCACCGCCGAGCGCAAGATGGAACGCGCGCTGATCGGCGAATACCGCCAGACCATAGACCAGCTTCTTGTAGGGTTGACGCGGGACAAGCTCGCGCAAGCGGCTACAATCGCCGGCCTTGCAGAAACCATCCGCGGCTACGGCCACGTGAAGGCTTCGAACGTCGAGAAGTATCGGACGGAATTGGGTCGATTGATGCAGAGCTATATGGCACCGGCCCCGCGCGACATGCCCCTGCGGAAAACCGCATAAACATTCGCTCTTAGCGGTCCGGTCCTGGGCGCGCCTTACTGGGCGCGCCCAGTGCATTTAGTAACAATCTTTTGTGAGCTTCGTCATATCTTCTTCTTGTCCCTGTAGTTCTCGATCACTAGAATTAGTGTCCAACGAGGGGTGCTACACTACATGTTGTGGTCGCCTAAGCGCTGATTCTCGTCGGCCACGCCTTTTGGACTAGCCCGTCCAAGCGTTCCGACCCCCTCAAAAGATCCACATTCGTACCGGACATGACCGTCGTCATGTCGCTATCTACGCGTTTTCGCACAGGAGCTTCCATGCAGACTACGATCGCCTCTGTGACCCGGCCTTCGGCCGTGCCGCCCTCGCAAACCGATTCCCCTGCCGACGCCAATGGCGGGCAATGGGCCAGCTACAACATCATTCGCCGCAATGGCTCGGTGGTCGGGTTTGAACCCAGCAAGATCGCCATCGCCATGACCAAGGCCTTCCTGGCCGTGAACGGCGGCCAGGGTGCGGCGTCCGCGCGCGTGCGCGAACTGGTCGAGAACCTGGCCAGCCAGGCCGTGAACGCCCTGGTGCGCAACCGCCCCAATGGCGGCACCTTCCATATTGAAGACATCCAGGACCAGGTCGAACTGGCCTTGATGCGCTCCGGCCAGCACGACGTCGCCCGCGCCTACGTGCTGTACCGCGAGAAGCGCACGCAAGAGCGTGCCGCCGCCGCTGCCGCCGAAGGTCAGGACAAGGCCGCCGCCGCCCCGCAGGAACACGTGCTGAACGTGACCGATGCCGGCGTGCGCCGTCCGCTGGATCTGGCTGAACTGCGCGCGACCATCGTCGCCGCCGGCGAAGGCCTGGACGAATTCATCGATAGCGAAAGCATCCTGAAGGAAACGGTCAAGAACCTGTACGACGGCATCCCCGTCGACGAAGTGTTCAAGTCCGCCATCCTGTCCGCACGCGCGCTGGTCGAAAAGGACCCGGCCTACAGCCAGGTCACAGCCCGTCTGCTGCTGCACACGATCCGCAAGGAAGTGCTGGGCGAAGAAGTGTCGCAAGACGGCATGGGCGCGCGTTACGCCGAATACTTCCCCACGTTCATCGCCCGCGGTATCGAAGGCGGCCTGCTGTCGCCCGAACTGGCCAGCTATGACCTGACCCGCCTGGGCAAGGCCCTGAACGCCAAGCGCGACCTGCAATTCGGCTACCTCGGCCTGCAGACGCTGTACGACCGCTACTTCCTGCACATCCGCGGCACCCGCATCGAACTGCCGCAGGTGTTCTTCATGCGCGTGGCCATGGGCCTGGCGCTGCGCGAGGCCGACCGCGAAACGCGCGCCATCGAGTTCTACGAGATCCTGTCCTCGTTCGACTTCATGAGCTCGACGCCGACGCTGTTCAACTCGGGCACGCTGCACTCGCAACTGTCGTCGTGCTACCTGACCACCGTCTCCGACGATCTGGAAGGCATCTACGACGCCATCAAGGAAAACGCGCTGCTGGCCAAATACGCCGGCGGCCTGGGCAACGACTGGACCCCTGTCCGCGCGCTGCGCAGCCACATCAAGGGCACCAACGGCGAAAGCCAGGGCGTCGTCCCGTTCCTGAAGGTCGTCAACGACACCGCAGTCGCGGTGAACCAGGGCGGCAAGCGCAAGGGTGCGGTCTGCACGTACCTGGAATCGTGGCACCTGGACATCGAAGAATTCCTGGAACTGCGCAAGAACACCGGCGACGAACGCCGCCGCACGCACGACATGAACACGGCGAACTGGATTCCCGACCTGTTCATGAAGCGCGTCATGGAAGCCGGCGAATGGACGCTGTTCTCGCCGTCCGACTGCCCTGACCTGCACGACAAGGTTGGCCGCGAATTCGAAGAAGCCTACATCGGCTACGAAAAGCGCGTCGCCAGCGGCGAGCTCAAGCTCTACAAGAAGATGCCGGCGCTGACGCTGTGGCGCAAGATGCTGTCGATGCTGTTCGAAACCGGCCACCCGTGGATCACGTTCAAGGATCCGTGCAACATCCGTTCGCCGCAGCAGCACGTGGGCGTCGTCCACAGCTCGAACCTGTGCACCGAGATCACGCTGAACACGAACGAATCCGAAATCGCGGTGTGCAACCTGGGTTCCGTGAACCTGGTCGCGCACATGAAGCCGGCAGCCGGCGGCGGTTTCGAACTGGACCACGACAAGATCAAGCGCACCGTCAGCATCGCGATGCGCATGCTCGACAACGTCATCGACATCAACTATTACGCCGTCGAGAAGGCCCGCAATTCCAACGCGCGCCATCGTCCGGTGGGCATGGGCATCATGGGCTTCCAGGATTGCCTGCAGATGATGCGCGTGCCGTACGCATCGCAAGCCGCTGTTGAATTCGCCGATCGTTCGATGGAAGCGGTGTGCTATCACGCCTACTTCGCATCGAGCCTGCTTGCCGAAGAACGCGGCCGCTATCAGTCGTATGAAGGTTCGTTGTGGTCGCGTGGCATCTTGCCGCAAGACACGCTGAAGATGCTGCGCGATGAACGCGGCGGCCATGTTGAAGTCGATGAATCGAGCTCGCTCGATTGGGATACGTTGCGCGCGCGCATCAAACAGCACGGCATGCGCAACTCCAATTGCGTTGCAATTGCCCCAACCGCGACTATTTCCAATATCATTGGTGTATCTGCGTGCATCGAACCTACTTTCCAGAACTTGTACGTCAAATCGAATCTCTCCGGCGAGTTCACGGTCGTTAACGATTACCTCGTGCGTGACCTGAAGAAACTCGGTCTCTGGGACGAAGTCATGGTCGCCGACCTCAAGTACTTCGACGGCAGCCTGTCCCGCATCGATCGCGTACCTTCCGAACTCCGCGAACTCTACGCCACCGCGTTCGAAGTCGAACCGAGCTGGCTGGTGGAATGCGCGTCGCGCCGTCAGAAGTGGATCGATCAAGCCCAGTCGCTGAACATCTACATGTCGGGCGCATCGGGCAAGAAGCTGGATGACACCTACAAGCTGGCATGGCTGCGTGGTCTGAAGACGACGTACTACCTGCGCACCTTGGGCGCCACCAGCGCCGAAAAATCCACGGGCCGCGGCGGCGAACTGAACGCCGTCACTGCCGGTGGCCAATCCACGGCTGCGGCCGTGGGCACCGCACCTGTTTTGCCGGAACCCGAAGTTCTCGGGGCGGTTTGCACCATGCGGCCGGGCGACCCCGGCTTCGAAGAGTGCGAAGCCTGCCAATAACCGCCTCCGGAGAATTGAATCATGATTAATTGGGAAGACGACACCCTCGCCACGCAACCTGCAAAGACCCCCGCCCCCGCGGGCGGTGGGCAGGCTGCGCCCGAAGTCCGGGCGGCGACCGGTGTATTCGGCGACACCGCCATGCCGACGCCCGCCGCGCCTGAACACGCGGCCGGCCTCGCCACGAGCGGCGCCGCCACCTCGCAACGTGTAAAGGTTGCTGACAAGCGCATCATCAACGGCGAAACCGACGTCAACCAGCTTGTGCCTTTCAAGTACAAGTGGGCGTGGGAAAAGTATCTGGCCACTTGCGCCAATCACTGGATGCCGCAAGAGATCAACATGTCGCGCGACATCGCCCTCTGGAAGAACCCGAACGGGCTCACCGAGGACGAGCGCCGCATCGTCAAGCGCAACCTGGGTTTCTTCGTCACGGCCGACTCGCTGGCCGCGAACAACATCGTGCTGGGCACCTACCGCCACATCACGGCGCCTGAATGCCGCCAGTTCCTGCTGCGCCAGGCATTCGAAGAAGCGATCCACACGCACGCCTATCAATACATCGTCGAAAGCCTGGACCTGGACGAAGCCGAGATCTTCAACGCTTACAACGAAGTTCCGTCCATCCGCGCCAAAGACGAGTTCCTGATCCCGTTCATCGACGCGATCGCGGACCCCCACTTCAAGACGGGCACGCCCGAAGCCGACCAGACGCTGTTGAAGTCCCTGATCGTCTTCGCATGCCTGATGGAAGGCCTGTTCTTCTACGTGGGCTTCACGCAGATCCTGGCGCTTGGCCGCCAGAACAAGATGACCGGCGCCGCCGAACAGTACATGTACATCCTTCGCGATGAATCCATGCACTGCAACTTCGGCATCGACCTGATCAACACCGTCAAACTGGAAAATCCGCATCTGTGGACGCCGGAATTCCGCGAAGAAATTCGAGAACTCTTCCGCAAAGCGGTCGAACTCGAATACGCTTACGCCGAAGACACGATGCCGCGCGGCGTGTTGGGCTTGAATGCACCTATGTTCAAATCCTACCTGCGCTTCATCGCCAACCGTCGTTGCCAGCAAATCGGTATCGAACCGCTGTACCCGCAGGAAGAAAATCCCTTCCCCTGGATGGCGGAAATGATCGATCTTAAAAAGGAACGCAACTTTTTTGAAACTCGCGTGATCGAATACCAAACCGGTGGCACGCTGAGCTGGGAGTAAAAGCAGTTCGTCATCAGGCCCGGCGCGGGCACGCTCCAGCAGCACGGGGCGTCGCGTTCGCGACAGGCTTGATGGCACTCTCCTCGATCAGGGTGTTTTCGAACACGTAGAACAAGCGGTCGGCAAGCCTGTGATCAGGCAGCCGATCGGCGCCATTTGAAATGGCTCGCGCCAAAGGAGCGGGGGCCATATCAAATGGCTGTGCCGAATTCATTAGCGCAAACCGTAGTAGCTGTTGCTCGCACAGAACAGCGGCATGCGCCGATGAATAGCCCGGGCACGGTTCGCCTTGTTGGCGAGTCGGGGCACGGGTTTAAGTTCTGGGACCCCTGAACCTAAGGAGCATGACCATGGCAACAGCCAAGAAAGCCGTAAAGAAAGCAGCGGTGAAGAAGCCCGCCGCCGCCAAGAAGGCAGTCGCTAAGAAGGCCGCACCGGCCAAGAAAGCCGCTGTCAAGAAGGTAGCTGTCAAGAAAGTCGCCGCCGCCAAGAAGCCGGCAGTGAAGAAGGTTGCCGCCAAGAAGCCGGCAGCCAAGAAGGTCGTCGCCAAGAAAGCGGTAGCCAAGAAGGCCGTCGCCAAAAAGGCCGTCGCTAAGAAGGCCGTCGCCAAGAAAGCGGTAGCCAAGAAGGTTGTCGCCAAGAAGGCGGTTGCCAAGAAGGCCGTCGCCAAGAAAGCGGTAGCCAAGAAGGCCGTCGCCAAAAAGGCCGTTGCCAAGAAAGCGGTAGCCAAGAAGGCCCCCGCCAAGAAGGCCGTTGCCAAGAAAGCGGTAGCCAAGAAGGCCCCCGCCAAAAAGGCCGCTGCCAAAAAGGCGCCTGCCGCCAAGAAGGCTGTTGCCAAGAAGGCCGTAGCCAAGAAGGCCCCCGCTGCCAAGAAGGCTCCTGCTGCGAAGAAGGCTCCTGCTGCCGCCAAGCCGGCTGCTGCTGCCAAGCCCGCCGCTGCCAAGAAGCCTGCTGCAAAGAAAGCCGCTCCGAAGAAGCCCGCAACGCCTCCGTCGTCGACGGCTGCTGCCCCGGGCGCGAAGACCGCGCTGAACCCCGCCGCGTCGTGGCCGTTCCCGACGGGTGGCCGTCCGTAATCAGGACGGTTGAAGCCCTGGCTTCACCAGAGCCGCCCGGCATGCCGGGCGGCTTTTTCGTGGCCGCGGCCGCGGCCCAGAACCATCATGCCGTGAGACAATTGATTCCTTCTTTTTTCGGTGATCGCGTCCATGCTCGGTGATATCTTCCGCTTTCTCCTCGAAATCGTGTTCACGCTGTTCGGCGCCGCCTTGATTGCCCGCGCCTGGATGCACGCGATCCGCCTTCACCCCTTCAATCCGCTTTCGCGCGCCATCTACCAAGCCACGAATTGGCTGGTGATGCCGCTGCGCAAGATCATCCCGGCCGGCAACAAGATCGATTGGACGAGCCTGGTCTCCACGTGGCTGGCCGCGCTGGCCTATATCGTGCTGATCTGGCTGGTGTCCATCGGCGCGCTGATCCCCGCCGCCCTGCTGCCTGCGGCCATGGGCTCGGCCCTGCTGATGGCCATCAAATGGGCGCTGAACCTGGTGGTATGGCTGACGCTGATCCAGGCCGTGCTGTCGTGGGTCAACCCGACGGCCCCCATGATGCCGCTGCTGCAATCGCTGACGGCGCCCATGCTGGACCCGATCCGGCGCCTGCTGCCGCGCACCGCGATCGACTTTTCGCCGCTGGTGCTGCTGATCGTGGCGCAAGTGCTGCTGATGGTGCTGAGCAATCTCAGCCAGCGCATGATGGGGTTGTAAGGCGCGGGGCGCTGCGCCCCGCCCTTGGGCACTACGCCGGAATGCCGGCGTAGATCTCGACCAGCTTCTTGCGGTCGATCTTGTGATTGTTCGACATCGGCAGCGCCGCGCAGGCCACCAGCTCGGACGGCACCATATAAGGCGGCAGCCGCTGGGCCAGCCGCTCTTTCCATCCCGCCAGCGCCTCGGGCGCCAGAAAGCGCGCTTGCTCGGCCGCGTCGCCGGCTTCCGCCACGAAACCGATCAGGCGAACCGCCGTGCCGTCAGGCCGGCGCAGGACCGCGCACGCGCCGCCCTCCACGCCCGGCAAGCCATGCAGGGCTTCGTCGATCTCGGCGAGTTCAATGCGATAGCCATTCAGCTTGATCTGGTCGTCCATGCGGCCGCGGCAAAACAGCAGGCCGTCCGCCTCCATCTGCCCCAGATCCCCCGTGCGAAAGGCGCGGCGCCCGTCGGCATAGGTGTAGAGCTTGGCCTCGTTCAGATCGGGACGGTTCAGGTAGCCTCGCATGACGTGGTCGCCCACGATGCAGATCTCGCCTTCGTCCACGATCAGCACGCTGTCCGGCTTGGCATGCCCCACCGGCAGGGGGTCATGCGCCGCCAGGACCGCATCGGTGACTTCGATCCACGTGGTGGCCACGGTGGCTTCCGTGGGGCCATACGTGTTCAGGATGACCGCGCCGGGGAAACGCTGGCGCAGCTTCTTGGCTAGAGCCGACGGCAGCGGCTCGCCGCAGAACAGGAACGTGCGCAGCGCAGGCAGGCTGGCCGGCGAGAAATCGCGGTTGGCCAGTTGCTGGTGCGCGAACGACGGCGTAGACACCCAGACCGTCACGCCGTGCTGGGCCAGGCGGGGAATCCAGGCGCCCGCTGCCGCGATCTGCTCGCGGGCGTTCAGCACGCAGGCGCCACCCGATGCCAGCGTGGCGAACACTTCGTACATGGACAAGTCGAAGCTGAACGGCGCCTGGTTCATGAACACGGGCGCATCGCCCAAGCCGAAACTGCCCAGCATCCAGTCGCCCAGCAGGCCGACGCTTTCGCGGCCGATCTGCACGCCCTTCGGGTCGCCCGTGCTGCCGGACGTGAACATCACATAGGCCAGGCCGCGCTCGGCCAGCTCAGCGCCCTCGCCCCGCGTGAACGTGCCGGATGCGGCGTCGTAGACGGCGGCGGCGCGGACGATCTCGACAATGCGGCGCAGGCGTTCTTCCGGGTAGATAGTGTCCACCGGCACGAACGGCGCGCCGATCAGCAAAGCGCCGACCATCGCGACGAAAAACGACGCTTCCTTATGCCCGTAGATGGCCACCGGCACGTCCGGCGCCGCGCCGTTCTTGCGGGCCTCGTCGGCCCACGCGGCCGCTTCGGCGCGCAATTGCGCCCAGGTCAGGCTGCGGTCGGCGCCGGCGATGGCCAGCGCGTCGGGCGCCACGCCGGTGTCGACGAATTGGAAGGACTTCAGGTCGAAACGCATGCCGAAACTCCCGGCGTCAGATGGGGCTGCGGCCGCTGAACACGTACAGCGCCAGCGCGGCCAGGATCAAGGTAAGCACGCGGCCCAGGAAGCGCATGACGGGCTGCGCCAGGGCGGCCTGCAAGGCGGGGCGGGTGCGCGAAGCGTTGATCAGCAGGTTGTGGCCCACCGAATACGCGCCGAACATCAGGCCGCTGACGATGTAGTGCAGCGACAGGCCGTTCCAGACGCCCATGGCCAGCAGCGTCGCGAAGATGCCGATGTTCTGCGCCGCCATGCGGTGGCGGCCGAAGAACTTGGTCTTGCTCAATGCCTTGTAGATCGGCATGAACACCACGTCGCGCAGCCACTCGGACAGGCTGATGTGCCAGCGGCGCCAGAAGTCCTGCGGATTCAGCGTCGCCAGCGGATTGCGGAAGTTGATCGGCAATGTGAAGCCGAACAGCATGCCGATACCGATGGCCATCGTCGAATAGCCGGCAAAGTCGAAGAACAGGTAGGCGCTGTAGAGCGACGCGTTCAACGCCACGCCCGTGAACGAATAGTCGTGCGCGTCCAGCGTGGACAATCCGTAGCGCCAGATCAGTTCGGCCAGCCCGAACTTCTGGATGACGCCCAGCATGATCAGTTCCAGGCCCGTCAGCCAGGTGCTCAGGTTCACGCCTTCGTAGCCGCGCTTGAGGTCCGCCTGGAAATTGCGCCAGCGGTACATCGGGCCGGCCAGCAGCGTCAGCGGGAAGAACAGATAGATGAAGTAGTCCAGCGGCGACACGCGTTCGTTGCGCTGCGCGAACAGCAGCACGTCGATGGCGCGGAAGGTCGCGAACGACAGTCCCAGCATGGCGCCCAGGTGCGACACGCCGGTCTTCACCAGCAGCAGCGGCGTCATTGTGATGACGACGGCAAGCCAGGTGGGGATGTAGTTGCGGCGCACGGCCCATAGCGCGCTGCCCGAAATGGCCAGCAGCGCGATGGGTTGATAGGGACGCGCCCAGAACACCGCCATCCACACGCCCAGGCAGACCACGCCGATGATGTGGCGGTAGCCGATGCGGAACGGCATGCCGAAGGACCGGTACGCCAACAGGCCAAGGCCCCCGAACAGGGCCCCGCCGAAAAAGCTCAAGCTTGCGAACAGTTCCATGGCGTGGTCAGAACTGCTGATACTGGAATTCGACCTTGATCGGTCCGCCGCTGCCCGTGGTGGGCTGCGCCTGCAACACGAACACCAGGATCACCCCGATGTACAGGCACAGGTGCCAGAAGAAACGGCGCCCGGCGCCCTCTTTTCGAAAGAACTTCATCGGGAAAAGTACTCCGCAATGCCTTGGTCCGCCATCGCCCAGCCGAGTTCGGCCAGATGCATGTCGTCGCGCACCATGCCGGGTTCGAACGGGATGCTGTAGAGATCCAGGCAACCCATCTGATACCGCTGGCACATGCCCGTAATGGCAGCCACCACCGGGTCGAATCGCTCGACATCCAGGATGAGCTTGGGATTGAACGGCTGAATGACGAAATACGCCTTCACCTTGCGTCGTTGGAGCAAGGCCATGACGCGCGACAGATCGCCCAGCTCGGTGCGGGTGATCGGGTCCACGTCGGCGAACTCGTTGCGCGCCGGCGAATACAGCGGCGCCAGGTACTGCTTGTAGTAATCGTCGCGGACGTCGTAGGGATTATTGCCGCCCAGGCCACGCTCGACTTCGCGCGCCTGATGCGTCAGCCGGCCCCACTGCCCCGCGTTCAGACGGGCGGACGACGGCCAGGAAACGAAACGGTGCGCCGGCACCGACAGCTTGCTGCGCGGACGATCCGGTGCAGGCTCTTTACGGGCGTGCCACCACAGCGACAGCTTATCCTTGAGCTCGGCGACCTGGCCATTGGCGATCAGCCACAGCAGACCCCAGTTGGCGTTGTCGCTGATCCAGTTCTGCATCTGCTCGCGCGTGTTCGGCTGGTCCCACAGACGGTCCCAGACCGGGCCCGTCACGTGTTCGGCGAACGCGCTGCGCGGCAATTGGCCGCCCGAGGCGAACCAGGCGGGCGACACCATGATGACCAGCCGTGTATTCGGCGTCAGTGAATCCGCCACGGATTCCAGTACGCTGACGATGCCGTAAGACTGGAACATGGCGTGGCCGTAGGCCAGCGTCGGCACCTTCAGCTCTTCCGGAAAAAAGCGGTAAGGCACGAAGCGCAGGTCATGGCTGGACAATTCGGACGACCCCAACACGACCAGCGTGCCGTCGCTCAGGGCGTTGCCCAGGCGATTCAGGTTGACGTGCTGCGTGCCCCAGTCCGGCCCCAGGTTGGGCAGGTAGTTGCTTTTGTCGGCCGCGGCCACGGACGGAGCCGACACCGGCGTCACGATGCGGCTGAGCAAGTCATCCGCGCCGCAGTACGCCCCGAACGCCAGTGCTACGGCGGTCGCGGCGGCCGCGACGTGGGACCACAACTGCGTATTACGAAGTATGGGCAGCGACATAGCCGGCAAGCGTGCGGACCGACTGAAGGTGCTCGGCGATCTCGGGAGCCGGGATGCTGCAACCGTACTCCGACTCGACGGCCAGCGTGATGTCCACTGCGGCCAGGGAATCAACCAGGCCAGTGGCGATCAATTGCGTGTCGGGGGTGACTTTCTTCATGACGATCGACTCGACGATCTCGCCGATCTTGGTGTGGAGTTCTTGCTCGGTATGCATAGATAGTGCAGGTTGCCTCGTCGGCAAAACATCCCCATCCCCTGGGATTCAGGTAGACGAGGATACAGAAAAATGCTGAAGCTCAACTGACGGCTCCAGCGATCCAGACCGGCAACAGGACGCACTTGGTTACATCAAAATCGAATCGCGATGCCGATCGCAGGCGCAATCATTGCATTTCGGCCGTTGAATCGCCATGAAACTTTTGGGGTAAATAGCGAGAAATGGCTGGGAAACGTAACGCTTGCGGGTAAATCCCGGGTGCTGCGTTGCGGCAGAACGACAAAATCGCGGCGCCCACGCCGCCGCTTCCCCCCTGCCCCCACAATTCACCGCCCGGATTTTCGGGCAAAAACAGCGGCGCGTTGAATGCGGCCACCCCATGCCGGCCACGGGCAAAAAAAACCCGCTTGCGCGGGTTTTTCGCAAACAGGGCTTGCCGATTACATCGGCGTGACGCGGGTGGGACCGGAGCCGCTGATCACCTGGACGCGCTGGCCCACGCTGACGGGCACATCCGCCTCTTGAGCGACTACGCGGGTTTCGCCGTTATCCAGGCGCACGGTGATTTCGTAGCCAGAATTCGTGCCGACGCGGTTCTCGACTGCGTTACCCGCCAGGGCGCCAAGAATCGCGCCGCCGACCGTGGCGATGGTGCGGCCCGTGCCGCCACCGATGGCATTGCCTGCCACGCCACCCAATGCGCCGCCGGCCAACATGCCGACACCGCTGGATTTGTCGTTCTGGATCACGATCGGGCGCACGCCCGTGACCGTGCCCGTGCGAACGATTTGCTCACGCTGGGCCTGATCGTAGCTGTACACGCCGCTTGATGCGCTGCGATTCGCGCAACCGCCCAGGACAGCCATCGACGTCACAACGGCTGCGATGGCCAACCACCGGCCAGTACGCGGCGTCACCAGGGAAAGAGATTTGCTTTGGTTCATTTGGACTCCTCGATCGGCACTACCGACGACTGTTGATCATAATACTCTGCCCCGAACAAGCGGCACCCGCGGCTGCAACACACT
Organism: Achromobacter sp. MYb9; assembly: GCF_002975275.1. GTDB lineage: Bacteria > Pseudomonadota > Gammaproteobacteria > Burkholderiales > Burkholderiaceae_B > Achromobacter. Next base: position 107,151 of record NZ_PCOQ01000021.1, read on the forward strand.
GAAACTCACAGCCAAAGGCCGAAAACAGCGTTTAGATCACGGCGGCACCCAGCCGCCTTGCGGAAACACGATGCGGGTTCGACCATTCCGCCGCATCGCGGTTCCCAAGGAGCAAAGGGAATCAGGCAGGCAGATGGATGCCGTAGGTCGCGTGCAGCACGGCGTCGATATCCGCGCGCGACGGCGCGTGGTTCTGCGGGCCGCGAGACGCGATCTTGATCGCGCCCATGACGTTGCCCAGGCGGCAGCTGTCTTCCCAGTTCCAGCCGCTGGTCAGGCCATAGAGCAGGCCGCCGCGCTGCGCGTCGCCGCAACCCGTCGGGTCGACGACTTGCGAGGCGCGCACCGGTGCGATCTGGACGGTCTTGCCGCCGGTGTACAGCGTTGCGCCTTCGGCGCCGCGCGTCACCACCACGGCTTGCAGCGTGGCGGCGATATCGGCCACGCTGCGGCCCGTGCGCTGCTCGACGATACCCGCTTCGTAATCGTTGACGGTCAACGCCTGCGCCAGCTTGAGCATGCGGTCCAGGTCGGCGCCGTCAAACAAGGGCATGGCCTGCCCCAGGTCGAAAATGAACGGGATGCCGCGGCGGTGCAGGCGTTCGGCGTGCGCGAACATGCCTTCCTTGGCGTCCGGCGCCACGATGGCCCAGGCCGCATCCGCATCGCTCAGGTCGTTTTCGGCAGCAAACGACATGGCGCCCGGATGGAAGGCAGTGATCTGGTTGTCATCCAGATCGGTCGTGATGAAGCACTGCGCGGTGAAGGTGCCGGGCATGACCTTGACGCGGCTGGTGTCGATGCCCAGGCCCGACAGGCGTTCCATGTATTCGCCGGCGTCTTCGCCCACGGTCGCCACCGGCACGGGTTTGCCGCCCAGCAAGTTCATGTTGTAGGCGATGTTGCCCGAGCAACCGCCATATTCCTTGCGCATGCTGGGCACCAGGAACGACACGCTGAGCGATTGGATGCGGTCAGCAAGAATGTGCTCTTTGAAACGGCCTTCGAACACCGCGATCGTGTCGAACGCCATCGAGCCGCAAACCAGAACGGGGGTTGCCATGCTTGTCATCCTTTAAGGAAAGAACTTATCGAGTTGGTAGCCATTGACCTGCACGCCAGTCACTTCAATGGGCACTGAGATCTTGAGCTCGCCAGCCGGGCCGAACGGGCCGCTCAACTGATCGGGCGTCAGGTAGTTTTCGGGCATCAGCACTTTACGCACGACCACCGTATCCGACAAATCGGTCAGATCCAGCACCAGGGCCGGCCAATGCTGCGGCTTGTCGTAGCGATTGCGCAGCACCAGGTTCAACACCAGGCGGCTGCGGCCGTCGTCGATCGCGGCGGCGCCCGGCGGCGGCTGCAGCGACGACGAGGAAATCGCGATGCGCTCCAGGCGCCGGGCGTATCCGACCGTGCAGCCCAGCGGCTTGCACGCGACGTCCAGCACTGGCCGCAATGCCGGCACGGAATTGGCGATGTCGGTGCGGTACGCGTACACCAGTTGCAGGCCCAACGCGATCAAGCCCAGCAAGCAGGCGTAGCCCCACACCTTGCGCAACAGGCCGCGGCGCTCCTGCCGATCCTGGTCCAGGAATTCGGGGGGAGCGCGGCCCACGTCGGTGGCGCTGGAATAGCGGGTGCGCGCTTCGCCCAGGACGGGTTCGCGGGTGTCGTCGTCGAGCTCGTCGTCGGCGTCCTCGTCGGCGCGGATGCGGTATTCGTGCGGGCGGTCATCGCGGTGATCGTCGCGAAGGCCGTCCGGGCGGTCATCGAGGGAATCGTCGTCAAGGTAATGGTCGTCTGCGCCGTCTGCGCCGTCTGCGTGATCGCGGACGTCATCGGCGGCGAAGGACGGCTCGGCAGGCGGAGCGCCGCGGCGCCGGGCGTCCCAATCCATGATCGGTTCCGCGGCGCGCGATGCGATGACGGGCTCGTTGCGTGACGTCGGCGGGGCCGGCGGCGGCGGAGGCACCCAACGCGGCGCGGGGTCGCGGGCCGGTTCCGGATGGCGCGCGAAGCTGGCGTGGCGGGCGTCATCGCGCAGATCGACGTCGTCGTCGTCTTCCTCGTCCAGATCATTTTCCGGCAGGTCGTCGTCCGGCTCGGTGCGCCGGCGAATGTCTTCGCGGCCGCGCAGCACGGACGGCGGCACGGCAGGCGTGGCGGGCGCAATGGGCGCGACGGGTGGGGCGGATACCGCCGGCGTGGCGGGAACCGGAGTCGGCGCAGGCGCCGGCGCCGCCGGAATGGGCTCGTCTTCCCATGGGGCAATCTGGCGGGGCGGCTCTGCGGAAGGGCGCGCCAGCGGCGGCGGCGCCTCGGGGGAAGGTGATGGCGCCGGAACGTAGCGCGGCGGCGGGGCGGCGACGGGTGCGGCAGGCGCGGCAGGCGTAACAGGTGGCGTCGCCAGCACCGGCGCAGCCGCCGCAGCGGCGGGCGCCACGACCGGGGGCACGGCCGACGGCGTCGACGGCGCGCCGGATGCCGGCAGCAGGCACGCCCGGCCGTCGAAGACGGTGGAGCAAGCGCCGCAGCGCACCAGGCCATTACGGACCCGGAGTTGGTCGGGCACCACCTTGAACGAGGTGCCGCACTGTGGGCAGCGCGTGGTCAGAGCCATATTGCGATCCAGCCGAACCGTCGCTCAGGCCTTCTGGCCGTGCAGGCACACCCAGCCGTCACGCGCGCGCCAGACCGACATGGCGATCCAGGGCGCGTAGGCAGCGGCCACCTCTTCGGCCTGGCGTTCCAGCACGCCGGACAACACCAGATGGCCGCCTGCGGCGACGCGTCCGGCCAGCATCGGTGCCAGCACCTTCAACGGATTGGACAAGATGTTGGCCACGACCACCTGGAACGTACCATCGGCCAGCGCATCGGGCAGCATGGCCTGCAGCTCGACGCGGTTGACCTCGGCGTTGTAGGCGGTGCTTTGCACGGCCTGCGTGTCGATGTCCACGGCCTGCGTCGGACCCGCGCCCAGCTTGCGGGCGGCGATCGCCAAGATTCCGGAACCGCAACCGTAGTCCAGCAAGGTGGCGCCGGCGGGCAGCTCGGCTTCCAGCCAGGCCAGGCACAGGTGTGTCGTGGGATGGCTGCCGGTGCCAAAGGCCAGGCCCGGATCCAGTTCGATGTGGATGGCGCCGTCGCCCGTGGCGGCCGGATCGAAGCCCGGCACGTCGGGGCTGTCACGGTGCCAGCTGGGCACGATCCACAGGCGTTCGGCGATGTGGATGGGGCCAAACTGCGATTGCGTCAGGCGCACCCAGTCGGCGTCGGGAACATCGCGCAGGGTCCAGCCGGCAAACAGCGCCGGGTCGAGCTCGCCTGCCGCGGCGGCCTCTTCCATGATCTGCGAGGGATCGGCTCCGTCGGGCAACAAGGCGACGACGCGATTGCGGTCCCAGGCCTGCACGTCGGGCTCGGTGCCGGGTTCGCCGAACAGCGGGCGTTCGTCGTCGGTGCCGAAGTCGGCGTCTTCCACGGAAACGGACAGTACGCCCGCTTCCAGCAGCGCGTCCGACAAGGCTTCGGCCTGCGCCTCTAGGCAATGGAGCACGAGTTCACGCATGATTATTCTTCCATCTGGTCATCGGGCCGCGGCGGATGCCGCGGCCCGATGACCGTAAAACAATTAAAAGGCCCCGAGGGGTTTGCCTTGGCGTCGCCCAAAGGCAAAAAGGGGCCGCGAGGCCCCTAGTGGTCGGTCAGGGACGCTGAGCCAACTTGTTTTCCAGATAATGGATGCTGGTGCCGCCCTCGATGAAGCGGGCATCTTGCAACAGTTCGCGGTGCAACGGGATGTTGGTCGAAATGCCTTCCACCACCATTTCCGACAGCGCGATGCGCATGCGGGCCAGCGCCTGGTCACGCGTGTCGCCGTACGTGATGACCTTGGCGATCATCGAATCGTAGTTCGGCGGCACGAAGTAGCCGTTGTACGCATGCGAATCGATCCGCACGCCAGGACCGCCCGGCGTATGCCAGTTGGTGATACGGCCAGGGCTGGGCACGAAGCGGAAAGGATCTTCCGCGTTGATGCGGCATTCGATCGCATGGCCCTTGAACTGGATATCGCGCTGGCGCAGCGTGAACTTCTCGCCTGCGGCGACCAGGATCTGCTGCTGCACCAGGTCGATGCCGGTGATCAGTTCGGTCACGGGGTGTTCGACCTGGATGCGGGTGTTCATTTCAATGAAATAGAACTCGCCGTTCTCGAACAGGAATTCGAACGTGCCGGCGCCGCGGTAGCCCATCTTGCGGCAAGCGTCGGCGCAACGGTCGCCGATGCGCTCGATCGCGCGGCGGGCGATGCCGGGAGCCGGCGCTTCTTCGATGACTTTCTGGTGGCGGCGCTGCATGGAGCAGTCGCGTTCGCCCAGCCAGACGGCGTTGCGGCCGCCATCGGCCAGCACCTGGATTTCCACATGGCGAGGGTTCTCAAGGAACTTCTCCATATAGACTTCCGGGTTGTTGAACGCGGCGCCCGCTTCCGAACGCGTCATGGTGACGGCGTTCAGCAGCGCGGCCTCGGTGTACACCACGCGCATGCCGCGGCCACCGCCGCCGCCTGCCGCCTTGATGATGACCGGATAACCGACTTCGCGCGCAATACGGATGATTTCCTGCGGATCTTCGGGCAACGCGCCCTCGGAACCCGGCACCACCGGCACGCCCGCTTCGATCATGGCGCGCTTGGCGCTGACCTTGTCGCCCATCAGGCGAATGGTGTCGGGACGCGGACCGATGAAAACGAAGCCGCTCTTTTCGACGCGATCGGCGAAGTCGGCATTTTCGGACAAAAACCCGTAACCCGGGTGGATTGCCTCGGAATCCGTGACTTCGGCCGCCGAAATGATGGCGGGCATGTTCAGGTAGCTGTCACGCGACGGCGCGGGCCCGATGCACACGGATTCATCGGCCAGGCGCACGTACTTGGCTTCGCGGTCAGCCTCGGAGTGCACGACCACGGTTTTGATGCCCAGCTCACGGCAAGCGCGCTGAATGCGCAGGGCGATTTCGCCCCGATTGGCGATCAGGATTTTTTCGAACATTTTCAGCTATCAGCCAATGACGAAGAGGGGTTGACCGTATTCGACGGGCTCACCATTTTCGACCAGGATTTCTTTGATGACGCCGGACTTGTCGGCTTCGATTTCATTGAGCAGCTTCATGGCTTCAATGATGCACAGCGGATCGCCTTCCTTGACGGTGGCGCCCACGTCGATGAACGGGGCGGCGCCCGGGTTCGGCGAACGGTAGAACGTGCCGACCATCGGCGCCTTCACGACATGGCCCTGGATGACCGGGGCGGCTTCGGCGACCGGCGCGGCAGGCGCTGCGGCCGGGGCCACGGGCGCGGCATGGGCGCCGGCTTCGGGCTGGTGGTAAGCCACCGGCTGCAAGGTCTGCGAGAACTTGACGATGCGTACCTTACCTTCGCCTTCGGTGATTTCCAGCTCGGCGATACCCGATTCAGCCACCAGGTCGATCAGGGTTTTGAGTTTTCGAAGGTCCATAGAAGCTGCTTCCCGAGATAGTGTCGGCGGCGTCCCAGCGTGGGGTCCGCGCCGTATAAGATGTAAAAGCTGTGAGTTGGTGCGAGATCAGTGCCGCACTGCGTAACGCAGAGCCGCCTCGTAGCCGTCCGCGCCAAGGCCGCTGATAAGGCCTATCGCCAAGTCGGACAGATAAGAGTGATGCCTGAAGGGCTCTCGCTTATACAGATTGGACAAATGTACTTCAATAAATGGGATCGCGACCCCAGCCAGCGCATCGCGAATTGCGACGCTGGTGTGCGTATAAGCCGCCGCGTTGATGATGATGAAGTCTGTGCCGTCTTGCCGGGCCGCCTGAATGCGGTCAACCAGCGCGCCTTCGTGATTGCCTTGCCAAGCTGTCAGTTTGGCGCCCAATTCGCCTGCAAGCAGTTCCAGGCGCTCATTGATCTGGGGCAGGGTCAAGCTGCCGTAGATGTGAGGTTCCCGGGTGCCAAGCAGGTTCAGGTTCGGGCCATGCAATACCAGTATGTTTTGCGCCATGCGCTTGCCAATGAGTGGATTGCCAATTGTTGGCAAAACAGCCGATAAACCAGCTTTTTACGCCAATTCCTACTATTTGTCCAACAGACTTACGCCTTCAAACCGGAGAGGGTTTGATTCAGGTCGTCGGGCTGGATTTCACCCAGTATCTTCCGGTTAATTCCGCCATCGGCATTGAACACGATGGTAAAAGGCAGGCCGCCGCTGGGGTTGCCCAGCTTGCGCAGCGTATCGATTGCCCCGGCGCCGATCACCCAGAGCGGGTAGGAAACTTGCACTTTCTCGACGAATTTTTGCATGTTCGCCGCCGAATCGACGCCGATACCGACAAATCGGATATGCGGGTATTTTTTCTGCAAGGCGTCGAGTTCGGGCATTTCCCTGACGCACGGCGCGCACCACGTTGCCCAGAAATTGACCACCATCGGCTGGCCTTTCCAACCAGCCAGCGTATGGGTCGCGCCATTTAAGTCCGGCATCTGCAATTGCAGCAGTCCGGCGACGGGATCGCCTGCCCCCGCGGGAGCCGCGGATTCCTGGGACTTGCGGCCCATCCACGTAAAAGCGCCCGCAACCGTGGCGGCAACCGCCACGCCGGCGGAAAGAAGTAGGCGTCGATTCATGGCGCGATCATAACCGCTACCGCTATTTTTTGTCGCAAGACAAAAACGCCCCCTCGGGGAGCAGCAAGCCCGCGAAGCGGCGCGGCGAGGAGCGCTCTATATATACAATGCAGGACAGGAGAGTTTTCAATGCACCTGCATATTCTTGGCATCTGCGGTACGTTCATGGGTGGCTTGGCGCTGATCGCGCGGGCCGCCGGACACAAGGTCACTGGTTGCGACGCGGGCGTGTACCCGCCCATGAGCACGCAACTGTCCGAACAGGGAATCGAACTGATCGAGGGCTTCGGCGTTGATCAGATGGCGCTCAAGCCCGACCTGTACGTGATCGGCAACGTGGTCAGCCGGGGCAATCCGCTGATGGAAGCCATCCTGGAATTAGGCGCGCGCTATGTATCCGGCCCGCAATGGCTGGGGGACAACGTCCTTTTCGGGCAGCATGTGCTGGCGGTGGCGGGCACCCATGGCAAGACCACCACCAGCTCGATGCTGGCGTGGGTGCTGGAAGCCGCGGGCCAGGCGCCCAACTTCTTGATCGGCGGCGTGGCGCAGGATCTGCACGTGTCGGCCCGCTACGACCCGGCGCGCCGCCCCTTCGTGATCGAGGCGGACGAGTACGACACCGCCTTCTTCGACAAGCGCTCGAAATTCGTCCATTACCGCCCGCGCACCGCGATCCTGAATAATCTGGAATACGACCACGCCGACATCTTCCCCGATCTGGCTGCCATCGAAACTCAATTCCACCATTTGGTGCGCACCATCCCGGGATCGGGCCGCATTGTGCGTCCGGCACATTCCGAGGCGCTTGACCGCGTGATTGCCCGGGGATGCTGGTCGGAAACCGTCACGTTCGGCGCCGATGGCGGCTGGCAGGCGACTCCCCCCGACGCGGATGGCGCTTTTGGCGTGCTGCGTAACGGCGCCGCGGTCGGCACCGTGCGCTGGAACCTGACGGGCGAGCACAACCGCATGAACGCGCTGGCGGCGCTGGCCGCCGCCGAACACGTCGGCGTTTCCGCGGAACAAGGCATCGACGCGTTGACCCGTTTCGGCGGCGTCAAGCGCCGGATGGAGCTGCGCGGCACGGTCAACGGCGTGAAGGTCTACGACGATTTCGCCCACCACCCCACCGCCATCGCCACCACCCTTGAAGGATTGCGGCGCCAGGTCGGGACGGCACGCATTCTGGCGGTGCTGGAACCCCGGTCCAACACCATGAAGCTGGGCACCATGGCTGCCCGCCTGCCCGACGCCCTGGCTGATGCCGACCTGGTGTTCTGCTTCGGCGCGCACAGCGGCAAGCATGCGCTGGGCTGGAATCCGGCCGACGTCCTGGCTCCCCTGGGCGACCGGGCTTCCAGTTACGATGACATCGGCGCCCTGGTCGTCGCCGTGGCCGCCGCGGCCCGACCCGGGGATCAAGTCCTGGTCATGAGCAACGGCGGCTTTGGCGGCATCCACGGCAAGCTGCTGGACGCCTTGCAGGCGCGCGGCTGAACGGCGGCCCGGCACCGGACAACGACGACATGATCCTTTACCTGCATGGCTTTCGTTCCTCGCCGACCTCGATGAAGGCCAGGATGATGGCCGACGCCATGGCCGAGCGCGGCCTGGCCGCCGAGTGGGCCTGCCCGCAGTTGCCCGCCAGCCCCAGGGAAGCGATCGACCTGGCCATGGGCATCGCCCGGCGCCAGCTGGATGGCGCGGACAGCCCCCGCGCACTGACCGTTATCGGCTCGTCGCTGGGCGGTTTCTACGCCACCTGGCTGGCCGAACAACTGGGCTGCAAGGCGGTCTTGCTGAACCCGGCCGTGGAGGCGGCGCGCGACCTGGCCACCCAGGTCGGCGAACACCACATGTATCATTCCGACGCGCCGTTCGTCTTTTTGCCCGAATATGTGGACGAACTGGCGGCGATCCATGCCCCTCGCATCACGCAGCCCGACCGGTACTTCCTGGTGGCGGCGACCGGCGACGAGGTGCTGGATTGGCGCGAAATGCGCGATCGCTATGCGGATTGCCGCCAGCGTATCGTGCAGGGCAGCGACCACGGTTTATCCGATTTCGCCCAATGGATGCCCGAGGTGCTTGAATTCGCCCTTGGCGCCAGGCAGGTTCGCCCCCAATAATCAGTACCAGACCTCAACACTCTATATAGCTGCGCAAGGCGGCGCGTGCGCGCCGCCCAGGACGATCCCCACCATGTATGTGTTTTACGAAGACGACGGCAGCTTCAAGGCCGGCAATATCCTGTCCGAGACCGACGCCAGCCTGCAGGTGGAATCGGAGTCGGGCAAGCGCAGCAAGATCAAGCGCGCCAACACCCTGTTCAACTTCGCGTCGCCCGAGCCGGCGGCGCTAATGAGCCAGGCGGCCGCGGTCGCCGAGACGCTGGACCTGCAGTTCCTCTGGGAATGCGCGCCGCAGGAAGAATTCGACACGCCCGCCCTGGCTGCCGATTATTTCGGCCACGCCCCCACGCCCGTGGAGCAAGCCGCGTTGCTGATGCGCCTGCACGGCGCGCCGGCCTATTTCCATCGCCGCGGCAAGGGCCGTTACCGCCCTGCCCCGCCCGATATTCTGGCCGCCGCCCTGGCCGCGCTGGACAAGAAGCAACGCCAGGCCGAGCAGCAGCAGGAATGGGTGGACGAAATGGCCGCCGGCCGCCTGCCGGAGCCCATCGCCCAGGCTGCGGAGTCCCTGCTGATCCGCCCGGACAAGAACACGCAGCAGTGGAAGGCCCTGGACGCCGCGTGCGCCAAGCTGGGCAAGACGCCGGACCGCCTGCTGCTTGAGCTGGGCGCCTGGCCGCATGCGCTGGCCTTGCACAAGCGCCGCTTCCTGGCGGTGAATTTCCCGCGCGGGCTGGCGTTCCCCGACCTGGAACTGCCGCCCATCGACCGCGACCTGCCGCTGTCGGACGCCGAGATCTATTCGGTGGACGATGTCACCACCACCGAAATCGACGACGCCTTGTCCGTCACGGAGCTGCCCGACGGGCGCCTGCGCGTGGGCGTGCACGTGGCCGCCCCCGGCCTGACCGTGACGCGCGACAGCGAGTTCGACAAGCTGGCCCGCGCCCGCCTGTCCACGGTCTATATGCCGGGCGACAAGATCCCGATGCAGCCAGACAACGTCATCAAGGCGTTTTCGCTGGATGCGGGCCGCGAAGTGCCGGTGCTTTCGCTGTATGTCGTGGCCGACCCGGAGACGGGCGAGATCGTCGAATCCGAAACGCGCCTGGAGCGCGTGGTGGTGCGCGAAAACCTGCGCCATAACATGTTGGACGCGCAGGTCACGGAAGCGAGCCTGGCCGATCCGTCGGCGGACATTCCCTACGGCCACTGGCTGCGTCCGCTGTGGAAGCTGGCGCAGGCGCTGTCGGCGCAGCGCGAGAAGGTGCGCGGCAAGCCCGAAAACAATTCGCGGGTGGAATACAGCTTCTATCTGGACGGCAATCCAGACGATCCGGACACGCCGGTGCGGCTGGTGCCGCGCCAGCGCAATGCGCCGCTGGATCGCATGGTGGCCGAATACATGATCCTGGCGAACAACCAGTGGGGCGGCCTGCTGCACCAGCACGGCGTGCCGGGCATCTACCGTTCGCAACAGGCGGGGCGCGTGCGCATGAGCACGCAGGCGCTGCCGCACGAGGCGATCGGCGTGCCGCAATACGCCTGGAGCACGTCGCCGCTGCGCCGCTATGTCGATCTGGTGAACCAATGGCAACTGATCGCCGCAGTGGAACATGGCGTGTCGGCCCGCCTGGTGGCACCATTCAAGCCGCGCGACGCGGACTTGTTCGCGATCATCGGCGCGTTCGATGCGCAATACGCGGCGTGGGCGGAGTTCCAAAGCGCGATGGAGCGCTACTGGTGCTTGCGCTGGCTGAAGCAACACGGCGTGACCCGGACGGTGGCGCACGTGTTGCGCGACGACCTGGTCCGGTTCGCGAATGCGCCGCTGGTGACTCGGGTGGGTGGAATGCCTGAGTTGGAGCGGGGGACGGCGGTGGAGATTGATATTCTGGGGATGGACGAGTTGAGTCTGGAACTGGATTGTCGGTATTTGGGGGAGCTTAGTCCGGCTGCTGGGGATGCTGCTTCGTAGTTGATAGGCGGTGTTGGACAGGGCTTCGTGGGACGCTCGCCGCCGGGGTCGGGTGGGTGGCGCGCGCCCACGATTGCGGTCCGGAGCCTTCGCTCCGGACGTCCCCGTCGTCATCTTCGTCCAGGCCTGCGGCCTTCCCTTCAGATTCCCTCGGGCGCATCAAGGTTGCGCGCCACCCACCCGACCCCGACGACGAGCTGCGCCGTCTTGGTTTGCGCGCTGCTAGAGCGCGACTTAATGACGAGGTTTGCGGGGCCCGCCTCAAGCGTCCGCGCGGGCGGACGCTTTCTGCATACGCGTTGCCGGGGCGTTGTCGCGTGGTCGCTTGCGCGCTTTTGTCGAGTGGCTTTCTATTGGCCCCGCCGTCAGGTGGGGGAGGTGGAGCGACGGGTGGCGCGCGGCCAGCAGTCGCTTGCTTCGCCCGACCTGTACGCGCGCCACCCGTCTAAAAGGGAGGCCAGTGAATATTGCGAGCGTCGGCTGAAATTTGCAGCGTTGCGAGGGTTCCTTGCGTTGCGTGCGCGCAGCGGCATCGGGAATTGCAAGACGCCGCGTAAGCTCCCAAAGGCCGCCCGCGCGGCCGGCCGGGAGCGGGCCCCGCAAGAT
>NZ_PCOQ01000022.1 GCF_002975275.1 Achromobacter sp. MYb9
CCCACTGCCCACTTGGATCGATACAGAAATGCCCTCGTCGCGTTCTTGCGCTCCAGTTCCGTTTCCACCTTGCGGCGGAACGCGGCCGGGTCCTGGTAGGTGGCGTCAAAGCCCAGGTCCTGCAGCTTGGCGCGCGTGTCCGGTTCCGCCATCACCGCTTCGATCTCCTTGGACATCCGGGCGACGATGGGCGCGGGCGTGCCTTTGGGCATGACGACGCCGAACCACGTTTCGAAGTCGTAGCCGGCAACGCCACCTTCCGCGACGGTAGGCACGTCAGGTACCAGGGGCGAGCGCGCGCGGCCGGTCAGCGCCACGGCGCGGACCTTGCCGGCCTTGATCTGGGGCAGACCCGCCACCAGCGTGTCGATCGACAACGGAATCTGGTTGCCGATCAGGTCGGTCATGGCCGGGGCGCTGCCGCGGTAGGGCACGTGCAGCAACTTGGCGCCGGTACGCTGGGCCAGCGACTCGCCCGCCATGTGAGGGGTGGAGCCGTTACCGAACGACCCGAAGCTGAGCGGTTGCGCGGCTGATTTCGTCGTGATGTCGGCCACCGTGCCGATGCCGGACTGCGGGTTCGTCAGGATCACGAACGGCGTGCTGCCCGCGACGGCGACGTACTCGTAACTCTTGATCGGGTCGTAGCTCAGGTTGGGATACAGCAGCGGGTTCGACGTGAACGTCGGGGCGCCGGTGATCATCAATGTGTAGCCGTCGGGCGCGGCGCGGGCGACGGCGGTGGCGCCGATGCCGGTGTTGGCGCCGGGCTTGTTTTCAATGACGACGGTCTGGCCCAGACGCGCGCCCAGCTTCGCGGCGAAGAGGCGGCCGATGACGTCGGTGGATCCGCCAGGCGGGAACGGCACCACCATGGTGATGGGCTTTTCCGGGTAGGCCTGTGCCGAAACCATCAGCGGCGCTGCGGCCAGGACGCACAGCGCAATGGCGCGGGCGACGGTGTGGTTCATTGTTTTCCCCTTGTGTTGTTGGCGTGGTGGTCAGTCAGTGCGGCAGCACGGGCGCCTGGCGCCAGTACTGCGTGGCTTGTTCGAACGCGTGCGCCAATTGCAGCAGCGCATGTTCCTGGCGATAGCGGCCGACGATCTGGATGCCGACGGGCAGGCCCGCGTCGCTGAAACCGCAGGGCACGGAAATGGCCGGATGGCCGGTCAGCGACAGGTAGTAGCCCGAACGCATCCAGTCGATGTAGTTGTGCATCGGCGTGCCTTCGATGGCGCTTACGGTTTCCTGTTCGACCGGGAACGGCAGCACCTGGCTGACCGGCCCGATCAGGAATTCATGCTGCTGCATGAAGGCGTGCATGCGGGCGAACAGGGCGGCGCGGTCGCGCTCGGCCTGGACGACGGCGGCAGCCGGTTGTTGCAGGCCCAGCTCGATGTTCCAGACGACGCTGTCCTTGAGCAGGTGCCTGTGTTCGCGCAGCACCGCTTCGTAGCCCACCGCGAAGGTCTGCCCGCGCAAGGCCTGGAATGCGGCGTCCGCGCCGGTGAAGTCCGGGCAAGCCGCTTCGACCTGGGCGCCCAGGTCCGCGAAAACCGGCAGTTGGCGCTCCAGCGCCTGCACCACGGCGGCTTCCACCGGCAGGCCGCCCCACGTCGGCGCGTAGGCGATACGCACGCCTTTGAAATCGCGAGACAGGCTGTCCAGGAAGCGGTCGGGGTCCTGTTCGATGGCAAGCGGGTCGCGCGCATCCGCCCCTGCCGTGGCGGCCAGCAGCAACGCCACATCGGCCACCGTGCGCGCCATCGGGCCCGCGACGGTCAACGCGTTGTACGGATTGGCCGTGGGCCATTGCGGGACGCGCCCGGGCGACGGACGCAGGCCCACGACATTGCAAAACGAAGCCGGGTTGCGCAGCGATCCGCCCATGTCCGTGCCGTCGGCCAATGGCGCCATGCGGGCGGCCAGCGCGGCGGCGGCCCCGCCGCTGCTGCCGCCGGCCGTCAGACGCGGGTCGTAGGGATTGCGGGTGGCGCCGAACACCGGGTTGAACGTCTGCGAACCGGCGCCGAATTCGGGCAGGTTGGTCTTGCCCAGCGTGATGGCGCCGGCCGCGCGTTCGCGGGTGACGATCAGGCTGTCGCGATCAGGCACGAAGTCGCGGTATAGCGGCGACCCGTAGGTGGTTCGCATGCCGGCCGTCAGGAAGGAATCCTTGTGCAGGATCGGCAATCCGTGCAGCAGGCCCAGCGGCTGGCCGGCCGCTTGGCGCTCGTCGGCCAACAGGGCGCGCGCCAGCGCGCCTTCGGCGTCCACCGTGACCACGGCATTCACGTGGGGGTTGCAGGCATTGATGCGCGCCAGGTGCGCGGCCGTTACGTCGCGGGCGCTGACATGGCCAGCGGCGATGTCGGCCCGCAAGGCCACGGCGGTCATGTCGCATAAGGAGGAATTCTGAGTCATGGGCAGCGGCAATGTATTGCTATGCGATATAAAGTATTGAATAATCAACTTTATAGTGGGTATTCCGCCCCCGGACAATTCGGGGAAACTAGCGCTGCCCATGACGCCACCGCATCCGCCCCCTTGCGCCGCCCGGCCTGGAGCCCCATGACGACACGCCCGCCCCCCGTTGCCGCTACCTCCCTGGCGGACGCCGACGATCCCTTGTTCGTCGCGTCGCTGGAAAAAGGCATGCGGGTGCTGGACGCGTTCGGCAACGCCTCGGACTCGCTGGGCCTGACCGATATCGCCACGCTCACGGGGCTGGGGAAAAGCGCGGCGCAGCGCTTCATCCATACGTGGGAGCGCCTGGGCTACCTGGTCAAGGACGCGTCATCGCGCCGCTATCGGCTGGGGCCGCGCGTCGTGGAATTGGGCTACTTCTTCCTGCGCAGCGACCGGCTGGTCTCCATGGCCGCGCCGCATCTGGTGGCGTTGCGCGACCGTTGCGGCCTGGCCGTGCACATGAGCGTGCTGGCCGGCGGCGACATGATCTATCTGCTGCGCCTGCCCAGCCGGCAAATGACGCTGGCCGAAATGCTGCCGGGACGCCGCATGCCCGCCTGGTGCAACAGCGGCGGACGCATGCTGCTGACGCCACAGGACGACGACGCCATCCGCCAGGCGCTGCTGCGCGCGCCGCCGCGCGCGTTCACGCCGCGCACGGTCGTGGACCCGGACGCGCTGCTGGCGCTCGTGCGCCAGGCGCGCGAAGACGGCTACGCGCTGACCGAAGATCAAGTGCTGCAGAACCAGGTGGGCGCGGCCGTGCTGCTGCGCGATGCGCGCGGCCAGCCGCTGGCGGCGATCAGCGTCAGCGCGCCGCGCAACGACTATCCCGCTGACCGCTTGTTGCGCGACATCGTGCCGCAGCTGTTCCGCACGGCGCAGGCGATCCAGCACGCCTGACCGAAATTTTTCAGGCTGTTTTGCATTCTTCCGATTTTTTGTGCATAATTCGGCCCCTCTACCTGTTCCCCGATAGCTCAGTCGGTAGAGCGACGGACTGTTAATCCGCAGGTCGCTGGTTCGAGCCCAGCTCGGGGAGCCAAGAATTCAGCCGTGCAATGTTCATCCGCACCGCTAGCAAGACAAGCAGTATCTGCAAGACAAGCAATACCCGCAGTACCCTTAAAAAAGCCCGCAACCTGTTTGCGGGCTTTTTGCATTGCGGCCCACGACCGACCCACAAGCGACCCACAACCGATCCACAACGCGTAGGATGACGCGCATCCCGTTCCGACGCGCTTCGCCATCCGCCCCATGCGTTCCACGCGATCCCTGCCTGCCCTGGTTTCCCTGCGCGCCTTCGAAGCGGCGGCGCGGCGCTTGAGCTTTTCGCTGGCGGCTCAAGAACTTTTCGTCACGCAGAGCGCGATCAGCCATCACATCCAGCGGCTGGAAAGCGAACTGGGCGTGGCGCTGTTTGAACGGCGCACGCGGGCCGTGGCGCTGACGCCTGCGGGGCAGGCCTATTACGAACACGTGCATGCCGCCTTTGAACTGCTGCGCCAGGGCACCGACGACATCCGCGCGCCGGCCACGGCCCGCGCCACGCTGAAGGTCGGCTTGCTGGCGTCGTTCGCCACGCGCTGGCTGGCACCGCGCCTGCCGGCGTTCGCCGCCGCGCATCCAGGCATTGATCTGCAACTGCAAACCGACATCGGCCTGGCCGATGTCGCGGGCGGCGAAGTGGACGTGGCGATCCGCTATGGCCGAGGCGGCTGGCCGGGCGTCGCCTCGCGGCTCCTGATGGCTGAACGGCTGTCCGTCGTGTGCGCGCCCGCCTTGATCGCTGGCCGCAAGCGCCCCCGCACGGCGAACGACTTGCTGCGCCACCCGCTGCTCGCCTCGCATGCCAGGCAGCCCTTTGAATGGGACGCCTGGTCGCGGCGCTTCGGCATGGATCTGGGCCGCGCCCAGACGGTGCGCCTGCACGACTACAACATCGTCGTCGAAGCCGCGCTGGCTGGCCAGGGCCTGGCCATGGGCCGGCACCGGCTGATCGCCCCGCACCTGGCCAGCGGCGCGCTGGTGGACGCACTGCCGGGCACGGTGCTGGAAGATCCCCGCATCGGCTGGTGGTTCGTAGCCCCCCGCGGCGCGCTGACACCCTTGGCGCAAGCCTTCCACGACTGGCTGGCTGCCTCGGCTACGGCAGAGGCAGACGCAGACCCAGAGGCAGGCGCAGGCGCTGGTGCAAACTCGGCCAATCGCCACACGCATTAGTTTTACTCATGCGTATAAGGCAAGAATTGATTGGTCACGCGCCGCCGTGCCCGATAGCATCGAAGTTCGCACTTTTCGCTAACCCCTTTTGCAGGTGAATCAACATGACCCGCACCATCTCCGGCCGCGTGGCCGAACTGGGCTATACCCTGGAAGCCGCCGCCGCTCCCGCCGCCAACTACGTGCCGTTCGTCCTTGAGGGCAACCTGCTCACCATCTCGGGCCAGATCTCGCGCCAGGACGGCAAGCCGCGCTATCTGGGCCAGCTGGGCAATCAAGTCTCCGACGCCGACGGCGTCGAAGCCGCCAAGCTGTCGGGCCTGGGCATCCTGTCGCAGATCGCCGCCGCCACCGGCGACCGCCTGGACCGCGTGGCACGCGTGGTGCGCCTGGGCGTCTTCGTGGCCAGCACGCCCGACTTCAACCGCCAGAGTGCCATCGCCAACGGCGCGTCGGACCTGATGGTGGCCGTGTTCGGCGACGCCGGCCGCCATGCGCGCAGCGCCGTCGGCGTGGCGTCCCTGCCGCAAGGCGTCTCCGTGGAAATCGAAGCCGTCATCGCCTTGACGCCCGCCTGAGCGCCCTTGCCATGCCCGCCCCTCTGACCCCAGACGCCATCCAGGCGCTGCGCGCCCGCACGCCTGGCGCGCACGCCAGCATCCACTTCAACCACGCCGGCTCGTCGCTGCCCTCGTCGGGCACGCTGGAAGCGATTCAAGCGCATCTGCTGCGCGAAGCGGCGCAGGGCCCGATGGAGGCAGGCGTGGCCGCGCGCGCGCTGACCGAAAGCGCCCGCACGCTGTCGGCGCGGCTACTGAATGCACAACCGGAAGAGATCGCCCTGACCACCGGCAACTCTCCCGGCTGGGGCGCCGCCTTCGCGGCGCTTGCGCCCTGGCGGCCCGGCGACCGCATCCTGGTCGCCCGCCATGAATGGGGCGGCAACCTGGCAGCCATGCGGCTACGCGCGGAGCGCGCCGGCGCGGTGCTGGAAACCATCCCGTCGGACGATACCGGCTGCGTGGACGCCGACGCGCTGGCCGCCATGCTTGACGAGCGCGTGCGCCTGATCGCGCTGACCTGGCTGCCCGCCAACGGCGGCCTGATCAACCCGGCCGCCGCCATCGGACGCGTGGCGCGGCAGCACGGCATCCCGTATTTCGTGGATGCGGCGCAAGCAGTAGGCCAACTGCCCATCGATGTGGCGGAGATCGGCTGCGATGTCTTGAGCGGTGCCGGCCGCAAGGCCTTGCGCGGGCCGCGCGGCACGGGCCTGCTGTATGTGCGGCGGGATTTCCTGGACCAGCTCACGCCCGCTTTCGTGGATACCCATTCGGCCCCGTTGGGCGACGACGACCAGCCCCGATTGCGCGCCGACGCCGCCCGGCTGGAATCCGCCGAAAACTCGTTGGCGTTGCGCTGTGGCCTGGCCCATGCCTTGCAGGAAGCGCTGGACATCGGCCTTGCGGCCATCCGCGCCACCATCGATGCAAACGCCCGATTGCTGCGCGCTGAACTCGCGGCCATTCCGGGCATCACGGTGCTGGATCAAGGCCGGGAATTGTCGGGCCTGGTGTCCTTCAATGTGGCGGGCCAGGACGCAACGGCCGTGCAACGCGCCCTGGCGGCACAGGGCATCACCATTGGCAGCAACGGGGTGCCGTACACGCCACTGGACATGCGGGCACGCGGCCTGACCCAGATCGCGCGCGCCTCGGTCAGCTATCTGACCAGTGATGACGAAATATCCCGATTGCTGGACGGGCTGCGGCAACTGGCGCGATAGCCGGCGGCACAAGCCTCAAGCCGTCGCGCGGCGCATGAACGGGGTCCATTTCGTGAAAACCAGCAGGTTGCCGACCATCACCAGCGCCAGGCCGGCGAAGGTGGCCGGCGTCCACTGATAGCCCTCGGCCACCGTCGACACGCTTAGCGCCACCACGGGGAACAGCACCGTGCAATACGCGGCGCGGGCGGGTCCCATGCGGCCCACCAGCGTCAGATAGGCCGTAAAACCGATCACCGATCCCGGAATGGCCAGATAGAGCAGGGCGCCGGCATAGGACGGCGACGGGTCGAACTGGAATGGCAGGCCCGCCGCCACACACCCCGCCAGCAGGATAGCGGCGCCATACAGCATGCTGTAGGCGTTGCCCGTCAGCGGCCGGATGCCGGCGCGCTGCTGCAGCGACGACAGCATGTTGCCGGTGGAAAAGCAAAAGGTGCCCAGCAGCGCGAAGCCCAGGCCCAACAGCGTTTCGTGGCTGGCCTGCTGGCTGGCAAGCTCGGGCCAGAACAGCAGCACCAGCCCCGAAAAACCGAATGCCCCGGCCAGCATCACGCGCGACGCGACGCGGGTGCCGAACCACAGGCGGGCGTTCAACGCGTTCCACAGCGTCGCGGCGGAAAACACCACCGACACCAGCCCACTGGGGATCCACTGCGTGGCGGTATAGAAGCACAGGAAATTCAGGCAAAACAGGCACAGGCCCTGGCCCACGCAGAGCCAATGGCCGCGCCGGTCCATCTTCTGCAATTTACGGGTCAGCAGCAAAGCGGCGAACAGCACCAGGCCCGCCAGCGCGAAGCGGTAGAAGATGGATACGGGAATGGCCACCACGCCCAGTTGCAGCTTGATGGCGATCCAGGTGGTGCCCCAGATGACGACAGTCAGGAAATACAGGAAGAGATTCACGATGCGATGCGCAGCAAAAAAGGAAGGCGGGGCGGGCCCGCCAGACGGCAGATCCGTTCGCCGCGAGTGTGCGCCGCCGCGGCAGACCGGAATTGCCGGTTCTTGCGGTTTTTGCAGGGTCGCGCGCGCGGCGCGCGCGAGATCGCAGTAGCATTTCAGTCCTATGGGCACTATCGCGTCGGCCCCCGCCGACTTCTCCGTCTTCCGCACCCTGTCGCGCTCCACCGCCACGCTGGAACGCGCCGCGCCGCTGGGCGAAGGGATCGCCATTTCGCAATGGGCCCGCAGCGCCAATGAAACGCTGGGTTACGACATGCCCGGCCATCACACGCTGTCCTTGTACCTGCACGGTGGCGACAAGTCGTTCCGGGTCGGCCACGACACGCTGCACGGCGGCGCCGGCAAGTTTTGCGTGCTGCCGGCCGAACACTATTCGCGCTGGTGCATGAACGACACCGTCCATTTCCTGCACCTGTACATCGCGCCCGAGCGGCTGGCGCGCGAGGCCGTCATGCGGCTGGACTGCGAACCCCGCACGCTGGAACTGCGCGACCGCACCTACATCCAGGACGATTCCCTGATTGACGTGTGCCGCCAGTTGCTGGGCACCGACTGGGCGCAGCCGGCGGACCGGCTGGCGGCCAGCAGCGCCGCCGAAACCGTGCTGCATCACTTGCTGAACCAGGGCGTGGCCCGCAAGACCGCCCAACCCGTCCGCGGCGGCCTCGCGCCCGTCGTGCGCCGGCGCATCATGGACTACGTGGACGCGCACTTGCACGAACCCCTGACGCTGGACCAGCTGGCCGGAATCGCCGCGCTGTCCACCTACCATTTCGCCCGCATGTTCCACACCTCGTTCGGCGAACCGCCGCACGCCTGGGTGCGAGGACGCCGCCTGGCGCACGCCCGCAGCCTGCTGGCGGCCGGCAAAGGCGATCTGGCCGGCATCGCGCAGGCCAGCGGCTTCGGCAACGCCAGCCACTTGTCCCGGGTGTTCCGCGACGCCGTCGGCGTCACGCCCGGCCAGTACCGCAACGCGCGCCGCCAGCACTGAACACGACGCAGTCCGGCCCCGTTTCCCGACCCGCGCGTCTACAATGGCGCATCGCCCTTAGCGGCCTGACACCGCGGTCCGACCGCGCTTGCCCACGACGCGATGCCGCCTTCGCCCTCTCGCGATTCCGAACCCCTGGCCGGCCCGGCCGCCCCGCGCCCGCTGCGCGCGCATTGGCTGGCCGAACTCATCCGCCTGCGTGAAACCCACTGGGGCCCGCTGGACGATGCCGACGCCGTCCGGCGCGTGCGGCAGCTGGATACCGATCTGCCTTCGCGCATCCTGGCCCGCGCCGACCTGCTGGCGCAACGCGAAAACCTCACCCCGATGGTCGATGCCTGGCGCCGCAGCGCGCGCGGCATCCTGGCCGTGCTGTTCGTCCTGGCCCTGTTGTCCGGCATCGGCGTGGCCCTGGGCGCGCTGGGCGATGGGTCGCGCCCCGTCAACGTGCTTTGGGCGCTGGGCGCCTTGCTCGGCCTGCACGCATTGACCTTCCTGCTGTGGCTGGCCAGCTTTCTGCTCAGGCCGTCGGCCGTGACCGGTTTGGGCCGTCTTTGGCTGTGGGCCACCCGCAAGCTGTCGCGCGGTCCCGACGGCGCGCTGGTGCCGCAGGCCCTCCTGAACCTTCTGGCGCGCGCAGGCGCGTTGCGCTGGCTCTTCGGGGCCATCAGCCATCTGTTGTGGCTGACGGCGCTATGCGCCGCGCTGGCCGCCTTGCTGGCGGTGCTGTCCACCGCCAGTTACCGGTTCATCTGGGCCACCACGCTCCTGGCGCCCGACACCTTCGTGGGGCTGACGCAGGCCATCGGCTGGCTGCCCGCGCACCTGGGCTTTCCAATGCCAGACGCCGCCATCATCCGCGCCAGCGACGGAGCGCAGACGCTGTCCCCGGACGCGCAGGTGCAGTGGTCGCTGTGGCTGATCGGCGTGCTGGTGGTCTACGGCATCCTGCCGCGCCTGGTGGCGGGCGCGCTGTGCGTGGCCGCCGCGCTGCGGGCCCTGCGCCATTTGCGCGTCGACCCCTTGCTTGCCGGCTTTTCGCCGCTACGCGACCGCCTCGAGCCCCCGGCGCAATCCACTGGCATCGACCGTCCCGTGGACCCGCTGCACGAACCCCGCGTGCGTGGGCCCGCGCTGGCCGGGCTGGCCGGACAACCCGTGATGCTGGGCCTGGAATTGCCCGCCGACCTGGCCTGGCCGCCCGCCGGCGTGCCCGACGGCATCCGGCTGGCCGGCAACCTGGACACGCGGGAAGAACGCAACCGGGTGCTGGACGCGCTGGCCCAGGCCGCGGCGTCGCGCCTGCTGATCGCCTGCGATGCGCGCCAAACGCCTGATCGCGGCACCCTGTCGCTGATCGCGGAACTATCCGCGCACGCGCAAACCACCGGCGTCTGGCTCATCACCCCCCCGTCCCCGGACGAGGCCTCCGGCGCCGGCACGCGCGCCGCCTTGTGGCGCGAACGGCTGCTGGCCCTGGGCCTGGCCGCCGACGCCATCCTGCAATCCCCCGCCGCGCCCCTGGCGTGGCTGGAGTCCGGCCATGGCTGACGGCGTCATCAAGATCGCGGTGGTGGGCCACACCAACACCGGCAAGACCTCGTTGCTGCGCACCCTCACACGGGACACGGCGTTCGGCCAGGTGGCCGACAGCCCGGGCACCACCCGTCACGTCGAAGGCGCGCGGCTACGCCTGCAAGGCCGCGCCGTGCTGGAATGGTTCGACACCCCGGGAATGGAAGACAGCATCGCCCTGCTGGAATACCTGGAGCGGCTGGACGGCCCCGACGAACGGCTGGACGGGCCGGCGCGCATCCGCCGCTTCCTGGACACGCCCGAAGCCCATGGCCGCTACGAGCAGGAAGCCCGCGTCCTGACGAAGATGTTGGACTGCGACGCCGCCCTGTATGTGATCGACGCGCGCGATCCCGTGCTGGGCAAGCATCGCGACGAACTCTCCATCCTGGCCGCCTGCGGCCGCCCCTTGCTGCCAGTGCTCAATTTCGTGAACGCGCCCGCCCACCGCGCCGACGAGTGGCGTGGCGCGATGGCGCGGCTGGGCCTGCATGCGGTGGTGGAATTCGACACGGTCGCGCCGCCGCTCGATGGCGAACAGCAGCTGTACAGCAAACTGGGGGTGCTGCTGGACCGGCACGCGGACGCACTGGCCCGGTTGGCCGACAGCCTGTCGCTGCAACGCCGCGAACGCCACGCCGCCGCCTACGAACTGCTGGCCGATCTGCTGGTCGACGTCGCGGCGCTGCGCCTGTCCAGCGCCAGCGACGAGCCCGCGCTTGCCGCCACGTCGAACCAGTTGCGCGATCAAGTCCGGCAACGCGAACAGACCTGCGTGAACGCCTTACTGGCGCTCTATAACTTCCGTCCATCTGATTTTTCGGACGACACGCTGCCCCTGCAAGGCGAACGCTGGGGCATGGACCTGTTCCATCCTCAGGCGCTGAAAGACATGGGCGTGCAGGTCGGCATGGGCGCCGCCGCCGGCGCGATGGCGGGCGCCGCGGTCGACCTGTTCAGCGCGGGCCTCAGCCTGGGCACCGGCATGCTGATCGGCGCGGCGGCCGGCGGGCTCTGGCAAGGCGTCGAAAAGCTGGGCAAGCGCGTCGCCGGCAAACTGCGCGGCTGGCGCGAGATCAGCGTGGACGACGCCGTGCTGCGCTTGCTGGCCCTGCGTCAGCGGCAATTGATCGATGCCCTGGAACGCCGCGGCCACGCCGCGCGCGAGCCATTGAAACTCGCCCTTCCGGATGACGCAGCCTGGCAAAAAGGGCCGTTGCCCGACGCGCTGAAAGAAGCGCGCAGCCGCCCCGAATGGTCGGCGCTGGGCAAGCACTATGAAGACAGCGACCGCAGGAAGCGCATCGTCCACGAGTTGGCGAAAACCCTTGCCGCCACGCCTCGGCCAGATGCATGAATCCACCGCTGCCCACGCCGTCAAACGCACCATTCAACGCCGACGGCAAGCGCGGACTAACCCCAATCCAAACCGATTGACGCTTAAACGAATCGATCTATAAGATTCGATCTGCATCGGCGCGGTCCGTCCCCGCCATGACATTCACAAGGGGTTGGGTCTATCGTGAAGTCGAAGTCTTCGGCAGTGATTCCCGGCATCGCCCTCCACGACGCGTGCGCAGTCCGCGCCACGCGCCTTCTGGCCCCACGCCGTCTTTCGTCGTAAGCAGCAACGCCATGCCCCGGATCCCGAAGGGGCCGGGGCCCTGTCACTTCTGTCGCGCGATCCGCGCACCACACGGAGCATGAGGGCTATGCGTACTTTTCCCCACCTGAAGCAAGCTGCGCTCGCGGCTGCCGTTGCGGCATCGCTGGCATTCAGCGCCGGCGCGGCCGCCAAGACGTTCCACTGGTCTTACCAAGGCGACGCCACGTCGATGGACCCGATGGCCTTGAACGAAACCTTCACGCTGGGTTTCCAGGGCAACATCTACGAGACCCTGGCCGGTTACGACGGCAATCTGAAACTCACCCCGTTGCTGGCCGAAAGCTGGGAAAACCCGGAGCCGACCAAATGGGTGTTCAAGCTTCGTAAAGGCGTGAAGTTCCACGACGGTTCGCCTTTCACAGCGGACGACGTGATCTTTTCCTGGAAGCGCAGCCTGACGCCTGGCTCCGACATGAAGGGCTACGGCGCCAAGGCTTCCGACATCAAGAAGGTGGACGACTACACCATTGAAGTCATCACCCCCACGCCCAACCCCATCCTGCCGCGCGAATGGGTGTTCCTGTACATCATGAGCAAGACGTGGGCCGAAAAGAACAAGACCACCGAGGCCACCAACGTCAAAGGCGACAACCAGGGCAACTACGCCAACCTGAACGCCAACGGCACCGGCCCCTTCATGCTGGTCTCGCGCCAGCCCGACGTGAAGACCGTGCTCAAGCGCTATGACGGCTACTGGAACAAGGACATCAAGACCAACGTCGATGAAGTCATCTTCCAGCCGATCACGCAGGAGGCCACGCGCGTAGCCGCGCTGATCTCCGGTGAAATGGACCTGGTGCAGCCCGTTCCCGTGCAGGACTGGAAGCGCCTTGAAGACGCCAAGGGCGTGAAACCGCTGACGGCGCCGGAAGCGCGCGCCATCTTCATCGGGATGGACCAGGACCGCGACGAACTGCTGTTCTCGGACGTGAAGGGCAAGAACCCCTTCAAGGACGCGAAGGTGCGCGAAGCGGTCGTGCTGGCCGTCGACACCAAGGCCATCAACGAGAAGATCATGCGCGGCGCGGCCAAGCCGCTGGGTTCGCTGGTGGCCACCGCCATCAACGGCTATGCCGATTCCTATGGCGCGCCGTACAAGCCCGATCCCGAACGCGCCAAGAAATTGCTGGCTGAAGCGGGCTACCCGAAGGGCTTCACGGTCACGATGGACTGCCCGAACGACCGCTACGTCAACGACGAAAAGGTCTGCCAGGCGGTCGCCGGCATGCTGGCCCGCGTGGGCATCAAGATCAACCTGCTGGCGCAGACCAAGTCCAAGTACTTCGGCAAGATCCTGCTGCAGGCGGGCAACCAGACCAGCATATACATGCTGGGATGGACGCCCAGCTCCACCGACGCGCACAACGCGCTGCTGAACCTGGCGGCCTGCCGTGACGCGAAGACAGCCGCCGGCCAGTTCAACCTGGGCGGCTACTGCAACAAGAAGGTCGACGACCTGACCAACAAGATCGGCGTTGAAACCGATCAGACCAAGCGCAATGCCATGATCAAGGAAGCCTTCGAGATCGTGCGCACGGACTTCGGCTACCTGCCGCTGCACCAGCAGCCGATGTCGTGGGGCGTGAAGGACAACATCAAGGTCATCCAGCGCGCCGACGACGTGCTGGACCTGCGCGACGTGGTATTGCCGTAACCCGTTACCGTAACCCTGCCTTGATTTCCTGACGGTGTGAGCCCCGGATGGCGCAAGCCGTCCGGGCGCGCCCGGCCCAGCCCCGATTCCCGCCATCAACGGAAACGCGGCCCGGCGTTATTTGCAAACGAGGGCACCCGATAATGCTTTCCTTTATTGCGCAACGGCTTATCCAGTCGGTGCTGGTGATGTTGACGGTGGCGCTGATCGCGTTCTCCATGTTCCGCTATGTGGGCGACCCCATCGCCAGCATGGTCGGCCAGGACACCACGCCTGAACAACGCGCGCAACTGCGCGTCGAGCTCGGCCTGGACGACCCTTTCGTGGTGCAGTTCGCCCGCTTTGTCGGCAATGCCGTGCAGGGCGATTTCGGCATCTCGTACCGCCAGCGCCGCCCCGTCAGCGAACTGCTCGAAGAGCGCATGCCCGCCACGCTGGAACTGTCGTTCGTGTCCGCCGTGATGGCGTTGGCGCTAGGCATCCCGATGGGCATCTACACCGCGCTCAAGCGGCACGGCGTGCTGTCCAAGGCGTTCATGGCGATCTCGCTGGCCGGCATCTCGCTGCCCACGTTCCTGATCGGCATCCTGCTCATCCTGGTCTTCGGCGTGCAGCTGCGATGGCTGCCCAGCTTCGGACGCGGCGACGTCGTCAGCCTGGGGTGGTGGACGACCGGCTTTTTAACCAAGTCGGGATGGCTCGCGCTGATCATGCCGGCCATCACGCTGGCCCTGTTCCAGATGACGCTGATCATGCGCCTGGTGCGTGCCGAGATGCTGGAGGTGCTGCGCGCCGACTTCATCAAGTTCGCGCGCGCCCGCGGCCTGCCCGAACGGCTGATCAATTTCCGCCACGCCTTGAAAAACACGATGGTGCCCGTCATCACCATCACCGGGCTGCAGCTGGGGTCGATCATCGCATTCGCCATCATCACCGAAACGGTGTTCCAGTGGCCCGGCATGGGGCTGTTGTTCATCCAGGCCATCAGCATGGTGGACATCCCCGTGATGGCCGCCTACCTGGTGCTGATCGCGTTCATGTTCGTCGTCATCAATCTGGTCGTCGACCTGCTGTACTTCGCCGTGGACCCGCGTCTGCGCGTGCAGAGCAAATAGGGGAATCAACATGATTGCTCGCATCACCCCATTGTTTGCGCGCGCCGCGGACAGCGACCTCTGGCACAGCTTCAAGCGATCGCCCGGCGCCATCATCGCCGCCGTCGTCACGCTGGCCATCCTGCTGGGCGCGCTGTTCGCGCCGATCATCGCGCCGCACAATCCCTTCGACCTGGCGTCGCTCAGCATCATGGACGCCAACACGCCGCCGGCCTGGGAAGAAGGCGGCAGTCCCGACTTCCTGCTGGGCACCGACGATCAGGGCCGCGACATCCTGTCGGCCGTGCTGTACGGCTCGCGCGTGTCGTTGCTGGTCGGGTTCGCCTCGGTGCTGTTCTCGATGGTGCTGGGCGTCACGCTTGGCCTCATCAGCGGCTACGCCGGTGGCCGCATCGACAGCTTCATCATGCGCATCGCGGACGTGCAGCTGTCGTTTCCGGCCATCCTGGTCGCGCTGCTGATCGATGGCGTGGCGCGCGGCGTCTTGCCGCGCGACATGCACGACCAGCTGGCGTTGTACGTGCTGATCTTCGCCATCGGCATTTCGGGCTGGGTGCAATACGCCCGCACCGTGCGCGGGTCCACGCTGGTGGAACGCAACAAGGAATACGTGCAGGCCGCCCGTCTCATCGGCATCGGCCCCATCACCATCCTGCGCCGCCACATCCTGCCCAACGTCATGGGACCCGTGCTGGTCATCGCCACCATCCACCTGGCGATCGCCATCATTACCGAGGCCACCCTGTCGTTCCTGGGCGTCGGCGTGCCGGTCACGTCGCCGTCGCTGGGCACGCTGATTCGCATCGGCAACAGCTATCTGTTCTCGGGCATGTGGTGGATATCGATCTTCCCCGGCATAGCGCTGGTGGCGCTGGTGCTATCGGTCAACCTGCTGGGCGACTGGCTGCGCGACGCGCTCAACCCCAAGCTGCGCTGAGGACGTCATGGCCCTGTTGAACATTGAAGACATCCGTATTGAATTCCCCAGCCGCCGCGGCACGCTGGTGGCGGTGGACGGCGTATCGCTGTCGCTGGAAAAAGGCGAAATCCTGGGCGTGGTGGGCGAATCCGGCGCGGGCAAATCCACCATCGGCAACGCGGTGATCGGCTTGCTGGAAGCGCCCGGACGGCTGGCCGGCGGGTCGGTGCTGCTGAACGGCGAACGCATCGACACGCTGACACCGGCGCAGAAACGCAAAGTGCGGGGACGCCGCATCGGCATGATCTTCCAGGATCCGCTGACGTCGCTGGACCCCTTGCAGACAGTGGAAAGCCAGTTGGTCGAGACCATGCAGGTTCACCTGAACCTGTCGCATGCCGAAGCCAAAAAGCGCGCGGTGCAGTTGCTGGTGCAGGTCGGCATCGACCAGCCCGAACTGCGCGTGCAGCAATACCCGCACCAGTTCTCGGGTGGCATGCGGCAACGCGTGGTGATCGCGCTGGCGCTGTGCTGCGAGCCCGAGGTGATCATCGCCGACGAGCCCACCACGGCGCTGGACGTCTCCATCCAGGCACAGATCCTCGCGCTCTTGAAAAAGCTGTGCCGCGAGGAACAGGTCGGCATGATCATCATCACGCACGACATGGGCGTGATCGCGGACGTGACCGACCGCGTGGCGGTGCTGTACCACGGCAAGCTAGTGGAACAAGGCCCCACCGCCAAGATCCTGGGCGATCCCGACCACCCCTATACCCGCAGCCTGATCTCGGCCGTGCCACGCCCGGACATCAAGCTCAAACGCTTTCCGCTGGTCACCTACATCGAAGACGTGAAGACGCCGTCGCAACCGCTCGACCTGGCCACGCACTGGCTGGGCCAACGGCGCGACTTCGGTGCGAACGCGGGCACGAACAGCGGCGGACCGCTGGTGCAGGTGCGCGACCTTTCCATGCGTTTCGTGCTCAAGAGCGCGCTCTTAAAACGCAACCAGCGCACGCTGGATGCGGTCAAGCGCGTGAACTTTTCCATCGGCGAAGGCGAGGTCTTCGGACTGGTGGGCGAATCGGGCTCCGGAAAATCCACCGTGGCGCGGCTGATCTCCGGGCTGTACACGCCTTCGGAGGGGTCCGTTACGTTCGGCGGGACCGATCTGACCGCGCTCAAGGGCGAAAAGCAGCTAAACCCATTCCGGCGCCAGATCCAGATGATCTTCCAGGATCCGTTCTCGTCGCTCAACCCGCGCATGCGCGTGCTGGACATCGTGGCCGAGCCCATCCGCTTTCACAAGCTGGCCGCAAGCGAAGCCGAAGCGCGCCGCATCGTGGCCGACCTGCTTGACGTGGTGGGCCTGGGCGACCGCGCGGCCGAACGCTTCCCGCACGAATTCTCGGGCGGGCAGCGCCAGCGCATCTGCATCGCCCGCGCGCTGGCCACGCGACCGCGCTTCCTGATCTGCGACGAACCCACGTCCGCGCTTGACGTGTCCATCCAGGCGCAGATCCTGAACCTGTTGAAAGACCTGCAGGAAGAGCTGGGGCTGACCATGCTGTTCATCAGCCACGACCTGCCCGTGATCCGCCAGATGTGCGACCGCGTCGGCGTGATGCGCTACGGCGAACTGCTGGAAGTGGCCGAAACGGAAAGCCTGTTCGACCATCCGCAACACCCCTACAGCCAACACCTGCTGGGATTGATGCCCCGCCTGCAATCGATGTCCCGCGAGGGACTGGACGTGGTGGAAGGTTGACTCCCGAGCGCAACCGGAGCAAGACATGACGGCGACACGACAGACCCTCTTCATCGGCGGACAGGTATTCGACGGCGAGGGCAAGATGCGGCAAGGCCACGGCGTGCTGGTCGAAGGCCAGCGGGTGGCGCGCGTGGCGCCGGCGGGCGAATTCGAAGGCTACGTCGGCGCACGGGTCAACACGGCCGGCATGACGCTGATGCCCAGCCTGGCGGATTGCCATGTCCACCTGGTCTACACCGGCGGCGCCGACCCCAACGCGCAACTAAGCAAGCAAGGGCCCGCCCAGATCACGCTGACCGCGCTGGAGAACGCCCAGGCCAGCCTGCGCGGCGGCGTCACCGCGCTGCGCGACTGCGGGGGCAAGGACTATCTGGAATTCGGCGTGCGCGACGCGATCGCGCGCGGCGTGTTCCCTGGCCCCACCATCAAGGCATCGGGCCGCATCATCTGCATGACCGGCGGGCACGGCAACCGCATCGGCCGCATCGCCGACGGCTGTGAAGACGTGATCAAAGCCGTGCGCGAACAGGTCCATGCCGGCTGCGACCTGGTGAAGATCATGGCGACCGGCGGCGTCATGACGCCCGGCGTCAGCCCGATGGATGCGCACTACAGCTTCGACGAAATGAAGGCGGGTGTTCATGAGGCCAAGCGTTTCCGCAAAAGCACCGCCAGCCACGCCCAGGGCACGCAAGGCATCCTGAACGCGGTCCGCGCCGGCATCGATTCGATCGAGCACGGCATCTTCATGGACGATGACTGCCTGCGCGAAATGCTGGAGGCGCAGACGTATCTGGTGCCCACCATCGCCGCCGTGCGCAACATCATCGCCAACGCCGACAACGGCATTCCGGCCTATGCCGTGGAAAAGGCCCGGGCAGTGGAACAGCGGCACCGCGAGTCATTCCAGATGTACTACAAGGCAGGCGGCCGGATCGCGATGGGCACGGACGCCGGCACGCCGTTCAATCTGCACGGCGAAAACGCCATGGAACTGGCCTACATGGTGGAATTCGGCATGACGCCGGTGGACGCGCTGATCGCCGGCACGTCGCGCGGCCATGACCTGATGGGCCTGGACCAGCACGGCATCATCGCCGAGGGCAAGGTCGCCGACCTGTTGCTGGTGCAGGGCGACCCCACGGAAGACATCCTGAAGGCGGCCGACAAGCGCTTCCATGTGGCGGTGCTGCGCAACGGGGAACTGGCGGCGGGCGCCTTGCCGTTCTAGCAACCGCTTTTCCATCTCGGGACGGCCCAGCGATAAAAAAGCCGCCGCGCCCATCGGCGCGGCGGCTTTTTTCGTTGCGTGGATTGACGTGCCCGCGCCTTAGCGCGCGCCACCCATCGCGCCGCTCATGACCATCATCAGGAATTGCTCGACCGGCATTTTCTTGCCGTTGAAGTCGACCTGACCGTCGGCGTAGTTCAGGTACGAGACGATGTTGTTGTTCTCGACCTTGGCCATGCCCATCGCGGCTGCCATGGTGCCGACCATTTCGGCCTGGCCCTTGGCGGTCTGGGCGGCTTGCTCGGCCGGCACGCCGCGCATCTGCGGTTCGATGGCCATCAAGTCGCTCAGGTTGCCCTTGGACAGCACCACCTTGGCGTCCAGCTTGCGCACCGCCTGCGTCAGCGTATCCGCGAATTCACCGTCCATCGAAGCCGGCTTGGTCAGATCCAGGTTCAGGTTGAACGTGGACGTGCCGTTGGCCGTGCGGACTTCCAGCGGCGACACCGCCAGGGTCGGGTTGCCAGCCAGCAACAGCCCGACGTTGGTCTTCAGGATCTGCTGCTCTTCCGGCGTGAACTGCGGCGTCTGCTCTTCACCCTTGCTTTGCATCATGCGGCGCGAAGCGGCTTCGTAGACGTCGTTCAGCGCCTTGAACGCCTTGGAGTCCAGCTTCTGCACGTCGATGGCCAGCTTCATGCCGGCCATGTCCTTGGCCTGCACGTTGATCATGCCGAAGTCCAGGGCCATCTTGGCGCCCATCAGCGAATTGGCTTCCGTCACGTCCACGGCAATCGTGGTGTCCTTGAACTGGACGGGCGGCTTTTCCTTCGACGTGATCGTCCAATCCTTGAACGTCACCTTCTGGCTGCCCACGTACATGTCGTTGGAAGCCGGGGTCATGTCGCTGGTCAGCGTGATGCCTTGCAGGGCCATGCTGACGATGTCGCTGTTTTCCGATTGGCCGGACAGCACCAGCTTGTCCGTCTTCAGGTCGAACACGCCATGGTCGGTGCCCGTGGCGTATTCAACGTTGCCCGTCATGCCCGAGAAGCTCAGGTTCGTGTCGCCCTTGGCCACTTCCACCGGCGCCAGGTTGAACTTGCCCGTGATGTTCTTGGCGTAGCTGACGCTGTAGTGGCCGGTCAACGGCGTGGCGCCCTTGGCGGCGGCGAACCATTCCTTGACGGCCGGGGTCTCTTCCAATGCGAAGTCGCTGGCCACCATGGCCGGCATGAAGGCGCCGGTCTTCAGGTTGGACAGGGGCAGGGGGCCGTGGCTCAGGTGCTCGACGAACAGCACGTCGCGGTCTTCGGCCGGCTTGCCGTCGGCGGCGGGCAGCGTGAACTTCACGCGGTAGCGCGCGGTGGACGAAAAGACGCCACGCTCGAACGACACCAGCTCGACCTTGGAGCCGATGCCCCACTTGTCGCTCAGCGTCTTCAAGCTGTCGTTGGCGTTCGTGATCGATTGATTGACGAAGTCCTCGGCCTTCTGGCCCGTGTACCAGGCCGTGCCGGTCCACACCGCGCCCAAGACAACAACGACACCCACTAATGCCGACTTCTTCATAGCGATCCTTTATTCTTCAAATGGATATAAGCGCACGGATTATAGGGAGTGCCGCCTAGGGAAAACACTTATTTCGTGCATAGGCGATGCAATATGTTACGTGGTGATACCGCCCCGGTAAAAAAACCGCCGGTGCTGCACTGCCACATCAGCTACAATCGCCTTGTGTGCTTTGCCAATCTGCACACGTCCGCTAGGCCCTTCGCTGCCAAGCTTCGCCCATCAGGGCGCTTCCCTTTTCTCCTTATTCGTCCGCCTGGATTGGAGTCTCTCAACTTGAGCGACGGGCTGCCGCTGGAGTTGTTTTGACTACCTCTTCCCCTTTTGCCGACCTCGGGCTGGCTGATTCCCTGTTGCGCGCTATTGCCGATACCGGCTACACCGCACCCACCCCCATTCAAGCCCAAGCCATTCCGCAAGTGCTGAAAGGCGGCGACCTGCTGGCCGCCGCACAGACCGGCACCGGCAAGACCGCCGGCTTCACGCTGCCGATCCTGCACCTGCTGATGCAGCAGAAGCCGGAACTGCGCAAGCCTGGCCGCCCGCGCTGCCTGATCCTGACCCCGACGCGCGAATTGACCGCGCAGGTCGCGGAATCGGTGCAGACCTACGGCAAGTACACCTCGCTGACGTCCATGGTGATGTTCGGCGGCGTCAATATCAACCCCCAGATCTCCGCGCTGCGCAAGCCGCTGGACATCCTGGTGGCCACCCCCGGCCGCCTGCTGGACCACTGCGGCCAGAAGACGGTTGACCTGTCGGGCGTGGAAATCCTGGTGCTGGACGAAGCCGACCGCATGCTGGACATGGGCTTCATCCGCGACATCCGCAAGATCCTTGCGCTGCTGCCCAAGCAACGCCAGAACCTGCTGTTCTCGGCCACGTTCTCGGACGAAATCCGCACGCTGGCGCGCGGCGTCCTGAACAACCCGGGCGAAGTCTCGGTCACCCCGCGCAACACCGCCACCGAACTGGTCACCCAGACGGTGCACATGGTGGAACAGCATCACAAGCGCGACCTGATCAGCCACATCATCCGTGAAAGCGGCTGGCACCAGGTGCTGGTGTTCACGCGCACCAAGCACGGCGCCAACCGCCTGGCTGAAAAGCTGGTCAAGGACGGCCTGACCGCCGCCGCGATCCACGGCAACAAGAGCCAATCCGCCCGCACCCGCGCGCTGGCCGGCTTCAAGGACAGCACCGTGACCGTGCTGGTCGCGACCGACATCGCTGCCCGCGGCCTGGACATCGACCAGTTGCCCCAGGTCGTGAACTTCGAACTGCCCAACGTGCCGGAAGACTACGTGCATCGTATCGGCCGCACGGGGCGCGCTGGCGCCACCGGCGCCGCGGTCTCGCTGGTCGACAACAGCGAAATCAAGCTGCTGAAGGACATCGAGCGCCTGATCAAGAAGACGATCGAGCGCAAACCCGTCGAAGGCTGGACGCCGTCGCCCACCAGCGCCGCCGCGTTCGAACGCCAGGAACGCGATGAAGACGCGCGCAGCCCGCGCGGCGGCAATCGCAATGGCGGCGGTGGCCGTGGCGGCAACGCCGGCCGCGGCAACGGTGGCGGCAATGCCGGTGCCGGCCGTTCGCGCCCCGCGCAAGGCCAGCCCCGCGCCGCTGCTGGCGGCCGTGCCCCCGCGCCGGCCCGTGCCGGCGGCGAAGGCCGCGCCAATGGCGGCCCGCGCGACGGCAAGCCTGCTGACCGTCCGGCCCACGCCGGCCGCGGCGAAAGCCGCCCGCAGCAAAGCCAGCGTCGTCCGGAAGGGGCTGCTCCCCGCCCGGCTCAGGGGCGCCCCGCAGGCGGCCCGCGCGCGGCGTTGCTGGGCAAGTAACACCAAGCAGGTAATATCACCGACACCCCGAATCCTGCGATCCAAGGACCCGCGCCATCATGCCCTTATCCACCTGGTTGACGTTCTTCCTGGCCTCCTGGGCCATTTCGTTCTCACCCGGGGCGGGCGCGATCTCCGCGATGTCCTCTGGCTTGAAGTACGGCTTCGCACGCGGCTACTGGAACACGGCCGGCCTCATCATGGGCATCCTGTTCCAGTTTGTCGTCGTGGCCGTGGGGTTGGGCGCGGTGCTGGCTACGTCCGAAATGGCCTTCAATGTGGTCAAGTACCTGGGCGTGGCCTACCTGATCTACCTGGGCGTGCGCCAGATCCGCACCGATGCCGCGCCTGTCGCGGTGGATGCGGGCGATCCCAAGCAGGCGTCGATCCGGGAACTCGTCATGCGCGGGTTCCTGATCAACACCATGAACCCCAAGGGCACGGTGTTCCTGCTGGCCGTGGTGCCGCAATTCGTGGACCCGGCGCTGGCGCTGACGCCGCAGTACGCGGCACTCGCCGGCACGCTGGCCTTCACCGACCTGGTCGCCATGGGCGTGTATACGCTGCTGGCGGCGCGCGTGCTGCGCCTGTTGCGCGACGCCAAGCACATCCGCTGGATGAACCGCACCTTCGGGTCGTTGTTCATCCTGGCCGGCGTATTCCTGGCGTCGTTCCGCCGCCATTCCTGAATCTTCATGCGCGGGGCACGTGCCGGCAACGGCGCGTGCCCCGCGCTTTTCATGCAAGAAGCCGGACCGCGCCGGCCTAACAAGCGGCGTTAAGTACAATCCCCCGACCATGAATATCCCTCAAGAAGTTGCGCGGCGCCGAACGTTCGCGATCATTTCCCACCCTGACGCGGGCAAGACCACGCTGACCGAAAAGCTGTTGCTGTTCGCAGGCGCGATCCAGATCGCCGGCAGCGTCAAGGCGCGCAAAGCATCCCGCCACGCCTCGTCCGACTGGATGGAAATCGAAAAGCAACGCGGCATTTCCGTGGCATCTTCGGTGATGCAGATGGAATACCGCGACTGCGTCATCAACCTGCTCGACACCCCGGGCCACCAGGACTTCTCCGAAGATACCTACCGGGTGCTGACGGCGGTGGATGCCGCGCTGATGGTGATCGACGCCGCCAACGGCGTCGAACCGCAAACCATCCGCCTGCTGCAGGTCTGCCGCGCGCGCAACACGCCCATCATCACGTTCATCAACAAGATGGACCGCGAAGTGCGCGAGCCGCTGGAACTGCTGTCGGAAATCGAAGGCCACCTGGGCATGGACGCCGTGCCGTTCTCATGGCCGGTCGGCATGGGCAAGGTGTTCGGCGGCGTGTTCGATATCCGCCGCGACCGCATGCGCGTGTTCCGTCCGGGCCAGGAACGCCGTTCGGACAACGATGACGTCATCGAAGGCCTGGCCAACCCCGAAATCGCCCGTCGTTACGGCTCGGCGTTCGAGCAGGCCAGCGGCGAGATCGAGCTCATCAACGAAGCGGCACCCGCCTTCGACCGCGAACAATTCCTGGCCGGCAAGCAGACCCCCGTGTTCTTCGGCTCGGCCATCAACAACTTCGGCGTGCAGGAAGTGCTGGACGCGCTGGTCGACCACGCGCCGCCCCCGGGCCCCCGCATGGCGCTGCAACGCGAAGTGCTGCCCGAAGAGCCCAAGTTCACCGGCGTGGTATTCAAGGTGCAGGCCAACATGGACCCGGCGCACCGCGACCGCGTCGCTTTCGTGCGCGTCAGCTCGGGCCGCTTCGAGCGCGGCATGCGCCTGAAGGTGGCCCGCACCAACAAGGAAATGCGGCCCAATAACGTGGTGTCTTTCCTGTCCCAGCGGCGCGAGCTGCTGGACGAGGCCTATGCCGGCGACGTGATCGGGATCCCGAACCACGGCGTGCTGCAATTGGGCGACGTGCTGACCGAAGGCGAAACGCTGCAATTCACGGGGCTGCCGTTCTTCGCCCCCGAACTCTTCCAGGCGGTCGAAGTGAAGGATCCGCTGCGCACCAAGCAACTGCGCACCGGCCTGACCCAACTGGGCGAAGAAGGCGCCATCCAGGTGTTCCGTCCCGAAGCCGCAGGTGGCTCGCTGCTGCTGGGCGCGATCGGCCAGCTGCAGTTCGAAGTGGTCGCCCACCGACTCAAGACCGAGTACGGCGCGGACGCCCGGATGCTGCCTTCGCGCTACACAATGGCACGTTGGATTACGTCTGAAAACCCCAAGGCGTTGCGCAAGTTCATGGATGCCAATGCGGCTCATATCGCCTATGATGTGGTCGATGCGGCGGCGTTTTTGATCAGTTCCCCTGCGCAGTTGCGCGTAGCCGAGGATCTGTATCCCGAAGTGAAATTCCATGCAATGCGCGAACACGGCGGCAAGGTATTCGGGGACAAGGCGTAGACCCGTTCGGGTCCCGCACGGCAGATGAGGGTAGCAATGTCTTGGCGTTTATTATTCGCAACGCTCCTGATCGCGCTTGGCGCGTCGGCCTGGGGCGGAATTCAATTGGGTGACTGGCTGGTGGCGCATGCGCCGCCCGCCGCACCGGCTCCTGGGCAGGACGCCGCGGCTTCGCAGCAACCTGTCCTGGACGCCAATGGGCGTCCGTACGTGGCGCAGCCTCCTCAACCCCGCATCGACGGCACGCTCGGCGTTCCCGACAAGCCCGCCGACCGCGAATGGCAGGTCAATACGGTGTCACTGTTCGACACCGTCAGCGATCCCGCCGTGAAGCTCTCGCGCGAACGCATCACGCCGGAACAAGCCCGCGAAATCGCAGCGTCCTCTGAAGTGCCGCTGCCGTCGGGCACGTCCGATGTCAGCACGCTTGACCTGCAGGTGCCCGGCACGTCCACCGCCATCAATGGCGGCCAGGCGCAGGCCGGCGGCTACGGCACCCCGCAAATGGTGCAGGCGCCCCCGCCGCCGCCCAATACGGCGCTCAGCCCCGGCGCGCCCGGCTGGCAAGACGCCCTCAAGCGCGAACTGGCGCAATGCGCCTCGCAAGGCTTCTTCGACCGCCCGTCGTGCTCGTGGGCCGCTCGCAACAAGTACTGCGGCCCGAACCGCGCATGGGGCACGATGGCCGAATGCCCGGCCCGCCCGCAATAAAAAAAAGAACCAAGGCCCCCACGCTGCGCACGCTACGCGGCCAAAAAAAATGGCGCCCCGAGGGGCGCCATTGCTTTGGCCGGAACGTTTATTCGGGCACGGACATCTGGCTTTGCAGGTAGTTCTGAATGCCGACCTTGTCGATCAGGTCGATCTGCGTTTCCAGGTAGTCGATGTGCTCTTCGGTGTCGTCCAGGATGTCCTGGAACAGATCGCGCGAGACGTAGTCGCGCACCGATTCGCAATAGGCGATGGCTTCCACGACGGTGGCATGCGCCGCCTGTTCGAGCTTCAGGTCACAGGCCAGCAGTTCGGGCACGTCTTCACCGATCAGCAGCTTATGCAGGTCTTGCAGGTTGGGCAGGCCGTCCAGCATGAAGATGCGCGCGATCAGGCGATCAGCGTGCTTCATTTCACCGATGGATTCTTCGTACTCGTGCTTGCCCAGCTTGTCGAAGCCCCAATGGTTCAGCATGCGGGCATGCAGAAAATATTGGTTGATGGCCGTCAGTTCGTTAGTCAGTTGCTTGTTCAGGAACTGGATGACGGTTTTGTCGCCTTTCATAATGGACTCCTTGCAGTCAGGCGCGACGCAAATGCATCGCGACAAAGGAGCGCACGATGCCGCGCGTACGCAACCCCGGCAGACTACCATCAGCCGGAGGGCCGCGCCTAGCCTTGCGCTGCATTTGGTAAACCGCTTTAGAACCGCTACAAGAAAGCGACAAGCCAATGAGAATGAGTATGCGTACTTGATGGCTTGCAGGCGCAAGACAAGCGTTATGCGGCCTGTACGCAAGCGGTGCGGGCAGATCTGTCGTTATATCGGCGCGCAACCCGCGCCGGCAGGCATCAACGGCCGGTCAAAACCGGCCTGGAATCCGGCCGCGGCGCAACGTTGCATATCGGCAACCCGAAACGCGATGGTGGCCGTGCATGGCTCAGACGGCTTTGCGCGTGGTCAACCAGATGCCGAAGGCGATGGGAACGATGCCCAGCAGATCCAGCCATGACACCGGTTCGCGCAACACGAGCCATCCGAACAACAAGCCCAAGGGCGGCATCAGGAAGTGCAGCGCGCTGGCCGACGTGGCGCTGGCGCGGCCAAGGATCATGAACCACAGGTAGTAGCCACCCATCGACACGGCGACGATCATGTAGGCCATGCTCCATGCCAGGCTGGCGGTCAGGCGTGCATCGCCCAGGCTCTCGCTCATCAGCGCGAACGGCAGCAGGGCGACGGCGCCGGCCAGCGACTGGATACCCGTCGATGCCCACAGCCCCGCCGTCGGTTTCAAGAGTTTGTAGAGCAAGGTGCCCGCCACCAGCGCCACCAGGCCGCCCGTCACCAGCAAGGTGCCGTGGATGTCTTCCTGCATGCCGCTCAACCGCGACCTCAGCACCAGCGCCACGCCAGCCAGTCCCAGGCACAGCCCCGCCAGCTTGCGCCACGAGAGACGCTCGCCCAGCACCGGCCCGGCCAACACGCCGATCAGCAAGGGGTTGGTGCTGATCAGCACGGCGGTAAACGCGGACGACACCGTGGTCATCCCCGTCCAGCTCAAGCCAAGGTACAGCGCGTTGTTCAACACACCCAGCAGGATCAGCGACGCGAGGTCGCGGCGGCTGGGCCATTTCCCCTGGCGGCCGGCTGCGGCAATTCCAAGCATCAACGCGCCGGCGATCAAAAATCGGATCGTCAACAGCGTCAACGGTGGACAGTCCCGCACCGCGATCTTGGCCGCCGCGAAGGCCGAACTCCATAGAAAGCAGAAGGCGGCTATAGGCACCCAGCTGATCCCCGGCGCGCCGTTGGCGGTCGGGGTGGCGGAAACGGCGGGCGAGGTGGCCTTCATCGGGGTTCCATGAGAGCGGGACGCCACGCATGCCGCGTGGAGCAGGCATTCTGCGCGCCCCGTCCGCCGGGCGCAACCCGTCATCCGGCGCCAGCGGGTGGCGCCGCGGGCCGGGGAATTCGGTCAAACAGGGGGGGATTGCGGGAAGAAAACGACGCGGCCCGCTGCAGAACGGCAGCGAGCCGGGAAAGACGGCTAATGCTTAACCTGCGGCGACCAGCGGGATGGGGAAGCTGCTGTGGTTGGCAGCGGCACCCGACTCCACCAGCGCGGCTGGCGCATTGACCGGAACGGCGATGGAACGGACGTCGCATACGCTGGAGCAGCGGCCGCCCGGCAGGTATTCGGCGGCGGTTGCCGCACAGCAGCCGCAGCACGTGGCTACGCCCAGCTCGAATTGCAGGTCGGACAGCGTCGTCGCGCCCCCGTCCACGCTGGCGCGGACTTGGCGTTCGGTGATGGCATTACATACGCAAATGTACATGCGAATGATTATCGAAAATTATCAACCGGATGACAAGCCCCTTGCACAATAAATTTGCAACGGACTCTTGTCGCGCAAGCCCTTGAAACAAAGGACGAATTCTTAAAGATTCGTCCCTTATTTCAGCGCGCCGAGGCTTGCGCCTTGCGCAGCGTCGCGGGGGCTATCCGCAGCGCTTCGCGGTACTTTGCCACCGTCCGGCGGGCAATCACTATCCCCTGATCGGCCAGTTTTTGCATGATCTGGCTGTCGGACAACGGCTTGGCGCGGTTCTCATCCGCGACCATCTGGCGGATGAAGGTCTGCACCGCCGTGGCCGACGTGGCGTCACCGCCATCGGTGGATACGCCCGCGCCGAAGAAGCGCTTGAGCTCCAGCGTGCCAAACGGAGTGAGCATGTACTTCTGCGTTGTAGCGCGTGAAATGGTCGATTCGTGCAAGCCGAGCTCGCCCGCGATGTCCTTCAGGATCAGCGGCCGCATGGCGGCGGGCCCCTGGCTGAAAAACGCGGTCTGGCGCTCGACGATGGCCTGGGACACCCGCAGGATGGTGTCGAAGCGTTGTTCGACGTTGCGGATCATCCATTTGGCCTGCTGCAACTGGGATTGCAGGCCGGCGTGGGCGGATTCCTTCTGGTTGCCCAGCATTTGCGCATACAACCCGTTGATCTGCAGGCGCGGCACGGCGGCGCTGTTGAGCGTGACCTGCCACCCGCGCCGCGTCTTGCGCACGATGACGTCGGGCACCGCGTAGTCGGCGGCCGGCACCGTCCAGGCGCGCCCGGGGCGCGGCTCCAACCGCAAGATAAGGGAGTGGGCGGCTCGGAAGGTCGCGTCGTCGCAGCCCACCGCCGCACAGAGGCGCGCGGCGTTGCCGGTAGCCAACAAGGGCAGGTGCTGCGTACAGATCTGGCGGGCGCACGCCAGGACGGCGGGATCGGCCGCTTCCGGCAGGCGGGTCAGGTCGGGGTTGCGCAATTGCAACACCAGGCATTCGGCCATGTCGCGCCCGCCGATACCGGGCGGGTCGAAAGATTGCAACAACGACAGCGCCGCGCGCAGTTCGTCGATATCGGGCTCGGTATCGGCGGGCAGCCAGCCCAGAATCTCTTCCAGCGGCGATCCCAGGTAGCCGTTTTCGTCCAGCTCGTCGATCAGCAGTGTCGCCAGCACGACGTCGCGGGGCGCCGCGCGCGTCAGCATCAACTGCCCCAGCAGGTGTTCACGCAAGGTGTCCGGCCGCGCCGTCTCGGGCGGGCCGGAATCGTCATCGGAATAGACCCCGCCCGAACCGGGCATTTCATCCACCGGCGTCTCACGCTCCGCGGCGGGCTCGTCGTCCTGCACGGACGATTCGCGCTCGGATTCGGCCTGCGCCTCCGCCGCGGGGGTATCGTCTTCACGCTCCAGCAGCGGATTGTCCGCGAGCACTTGCGAGATCTCGGCCTCAAGGTCGAGCGTAGACAACTGCAACAATCGTATCGATTGTTGTAGCTGTGGGGTCAGCGTCAGATGC
Source organism: Achromobacter sp. MYb9 (assembly GCF_002975275.1). GTDB lineage: Bacteria > Pseudomonadota > Gammaproteobacteria > Burkholderiales > Burkholderiaceae_B > Achromobacter. The sequence continues at coordinate 28,761 of NZ_PCOQ01000022.1, forward strand.
TGACCAGGTCGCAGTTCTAAAATTGGGCGGGTCATAGGTACAATATTTTGCATGATGAATCTGACTTCGCCCGCAAGCGTTCGCCAGGACAGCCGACTTATCGGCCAAACCCTGCTCAAATTGGCGCTTCCCCGACTCGTTGTGCGCGCGATAGTCATCGCTGTCGCCGTCGTCCTCTGGTATCTGGTTGCCTCCTGGATACTCGACTTCGGCAAACGCATGAACTACGACTTCCTGCATTCCCTGGGCCAGCCGACCATGGACATGGTGCAGAAGGTCAACCCGTACATCTGGTGGGTCGTGACCGGCATCTGGTCGCTGATCGTCTTTTTCTCGGTCAAGGCCTGGTTCTCGGCCAGCCTGGCTTCGGGCGCGGCCACGCCGGTCGGCACCGACGTGCTGGCCGATCTGGCGCCGAACCTGTCCGAGGAATCGCTGGGCGTGCTGCGCTGGACCTGGGGCGACCGCCAAGAACCCTTCACGGTTGGCGATCTGCGTCGCGCATTGTCTGAAATTCGCCACAATCGCATCGGCAAGATCGCCATGGTGGCCGAACAGGCGCAAATCCTGGAAGGCTCCGCCACCCGCCCCAACCGCGATCCGCGCGATGACGGCCGCCGGGAACCCCTGGCCGCGCCGCGCGCCGACGTCCGCGGCGAAACCCGTGGCGACCGCTACGTCGAGCCCCGGATCGGTCCCACCCGCTAAACGCCACGCACTTTCCTGATTCCAGGCCGCCCACGGGCGGCCTGTTTGTTTCAGTCGCCTGCCAGCCGGGCCGCCCTATACTGCCCCTCCAGGCTCGCGCAACCGCAGCCGCGCACACAAATAAAACGCTACCGGCAGCCGAGACCTGCCGGATGCGCGGCCAGCCCCTGGAGCCGTACCCATGTTTCGCATCCCCGTCCGCTACGCCACCGGCTTGCTGGTGGCCTGTTCGGCCGCCTTCGTCGCCGCGCCGGCGCTGGCCGCCTGGCCCGATAAACCCATCACGTTCGTCGCCCCTTTCAGCGCGGGCGGCGCCAACGATCTGGTCGCGCGCATCATCGCGAAAGCGGTGGGCGCGACCCTGCACCAGACGGTCATCGTCGAAAATCGTCCCGGCGCGGGCGGCGTCGTGGGCGCCGCCCATGTGGCGCGCAGCGAGGCGGACGGCTACACCTATCTGGTCGGCAGCAACGGCACCGTCACCAACAGCCTGATCCGCGCGGACCAGCCCTACAAGGACGAAGCGCTGACGCCCGTCGCGTTGCTGTCGATCACGCCGTCCGTCATCGTGGCCAACCCCTCCAATCCGGCCAAGGACTTGAAGGACTTCGTCCAGCGCGCCAAACAGGCGAAGACCGACCGCATCACGTTCTCGACCGCTGGCAACGGCAGCACGCCGCATTTCGTGGCGGAAATGGTGAAAGAAGCCACGGGTCTGCCGATCGAGCCGATCGCCTACAAAAGCGGCTCGGAAGGCGTGACTGCCGTGATCGGCAACCAGGTCGACGCCACCTCCGAAGCCAGCATCGTGACGCTGCCGCTGATCCAGAGCGGCAAGCTGAAAGCGCTGGCCACGACGTGGGACAAGCGCATGGCCAGCGCGCCGGACATCCCCACCACCGCGGAAGCCGGCTTTCCCACGGTCCGCATCGGCCACTGGGCCGGCTTGTTCGCGCCTGCCGGCACGCCGGCCGAGGTACTGGACAAGATGAACGCGGCGGTCGAGAAATCCCTGCAGTCCAAAGAAGTGAAGGACGCGTTGAGCCAGAGCAGCATCGAACCGGGCGGCGGCTCGCGCGCCAGCTTCGTGGAATTCGCGGCCAGCGAGCGCGAACGTCTGGGCAAAGTCGTGAAAAACGGCCACATGCAAACCCAGTGAATCTGCGATGAAGCACACGTCGGGGCCATCCGCCCCCCGTTTTCCAGGACTTTTTCGTTTGCGCTCCAGCGCAAAGTATGTTTGACTAGCAACCTATGGCCGCACACCGCACCTCCCTCGCGATTGCCACCGGACGCTCCGCCGCTCCGGTCGCCGGCCTGCGCGCTCGCTCCTCCTCGTTTGCCGCGCTATCGCTATACCTACCGATCGGTTGCCGGGCCTAGTGTCCCCGTGGTAGCTCGGCAGCCACGCTTGCCACACGCGATTTCCCCCTTTTATTTGTGAATCCTGCCGGTCAATCACGGCAAACCCTGGCACCAGACCGTCATCCGGTCACAAATGCCGCCGAGAGTAGTGCTCCCGGGATTCAAAAGAAACCGATCAAGGTGTAGTCATGATGCTTGCCAACCCCGCTACCAAATACGTCCCCTTCGCGCCCTTTACCCGCGACTTCTCCGAACGCACCTGGCCCAGCCGCCGCATCACCAAGGCGCCGATCTGGATGAGCACGGACTTGCGCGACGGCAACCAGGCGTTGATCGAGCCGATGAGCGTCGAGCGCAAGGTCCGCTTCTTCGAACAGCTCGTGAAGATCGGCTTCAAGGAAATCGAAGTGGGCTTCCCGTCGGCCTCGCAGACCGATTTCGACTTCGTCCGCAAGCTCATCGACGAAAAGCGCATCCCGGATGACGTGACCATCATCGTGCTGACCCAGTCGCGCGAAGACCTGATCAGCCGCACCGTGGAAGCTGCGGCGGGCGCCAAGCAAGCCATCGTCCACATGTACAACGCGTGTGCGCCGGCCTTCCGCAAGGTCGTGTTCAACATGTCCAAGGACGAGATCAAGACCATCGCCACGACCGGCACGCGCCTGATCAAGCAATACACCGCGCAGCGTCCGGAAACCAAGTGGAGCTACGAGTACTCGCCCGAAGTGTTCAGCACGACTGAACCCGAATTCGCGCTGGAAGTCTCGGATGCCGTGGCCGACGTCTGGCAACCGACGCCCGACCACAAGATGGTGCTGAACCTGCCCGCCACGATCGAGGCCACCAGCCCCAACCTGTACGCCGACCAGATCGAGTGGATGCACAAGAACCTGGCGCGCCGCGACAGCATCGTGCTGAGCGTGCACCCGCATAATGACCGCGGCACCGCTGTTGCCGCCGCCGAATTCGCCGTGATGGCCGGCGCCGACCGCATCGAAGGGTGCCTGTTCGGCAGCGGCGAACGCACCGGCAACGTCGACCTCGTCACGCTTGCCCTGAACCTCTACACGCAAGGCGTGCACCCGGGGCTGGACTTCTCGGACATCGACGAAGTGCGCCGCTGCGCCGAATACTGCAACCAGTTGCCGGTGCACCCGCGCCATCCGTATGCCGGCGACCTGGTCTTCACCGCGTTCTCGGGTTCACACCAGGACGCCATCAAGAAGGGCCTCGCGCTGCAACAGCCGGACGCAGTCTGGGAAGTGCCTTACTTGCCCATCGACCCCGCCGACCTCGGCCGCAGCTACGACGCCGTGATCCGCGTGAACAGCCAATCAGGCAAGGGCGGCGTGTCGTACCTGCTTGAGCAGGAACACGGCCTGGTCTTGCCGCGCCGCTTGCAGATCGAATTCAGCCGCGCCATCCAGCGCGTGACGGACGAGACCGGCCGCGAAGTCACCGCCGACGACGTGCACACCATCTTCAACCGCGAGTACCTTGAACAGAAGGCCCCGTGGAAGCTGATCCGCCACCGCATCGACGGCAATCCGTCGGCCGGCGAAGGCCAGCACTTCAGCATCGAAGCCGAACTCGAATACAACGGCGAACGCCGCATCGTGACGGGCAAGGGCGACGGCGCCATCTCGGCCTTCGTGGCCGCGCTGGACGTGCCCGTGCGCATCATGGACTACCACGAGCACGCCATCGGCACCGGCACCGACACGCGCGCCGCCTCGTATGTGGAATTGCGCGTGGGCGAATCCAGCACGGGCTTCGGCGTGGGCATCGACCGCGACATCGTGACGGCCTCGTTCCAGGCCGTGCTGAGCGCCGTCAACCGCCACATCAACGCGGGCGCCGTGACGGCGGCCGAGCAGGAAGCCGCCGAGGCCGCGTGATCCGCATGCCGGCATGACTTGAAGCGCCCGCCGCAAGCCCGAAACATGGGCTTGCGCGCCCCGGAAGACACACCGCTTTTCCGCGTGGCCCGGCCAAAAAAAAAGCCCACCGTACCTGGTGGGCTTTCTGTTTTCAGCCGCGAGGCCACATGTCCGACGCGCCAATATCGGGCGCGTTGGCGGCCAGCAGGCGCTCGTGCACCCAGGCGGCCACCGCCAGCGTGCGGTGGTCGTCGTAGCGTTGCCCGACCACCTGCAGCCCCACGGGCAGGCCTTGCGGGCCGGTCGCGAAAGGCAGGTTCAGGCACGGCAAACCGAACAGGGTCCAGGCGCGCGAAAACTGCGGGTCGCCCGTGCCCAGGTCGGCGAAGGGCGCTTCGCCCGCGGCACTGGGCGCCAGCAGCACGTCGAAATCCTGGAACCAGCCGTTCACGCGGGCGCGCGATTCCTCGGCACGGGCCAGATTCCTGATATGTTCCTCGGCCGTGATCTGCGAGCCGGCTTCCAGCACCGCCTGGATCTTGGGGCTGAGCTGGCTGGCGTGTTCCAGGCGTTCGTAGGCAAGCGACTGCGAGGCCTCGTACGCCATGATGTCCGCGTGCAACTGCACCAGCATGCAATCCTGCGACGGCAGCGGCACCTCTTGGACCACGGCGCCCGCGCGCGACAACGTGGCGGCGGCTTGGGCGAAGGCTTCCTTGGTTTCGGCCTGCGCGTGGCGCCACTGCAGCGTGCGGCACATGCCGATGCGCGGCTTGCCTTCATAGGCCAGGTTCAGCATGCGAGGGTCGCGCATCATGACCGACGCAAACAACGCCACGTCCGGCACCGACCGCGCGAAGCCGCCGACGGTATCCAGCGATTCGGCCAGGCTTTTCACGCCCGCGCGCGGCACCGCGCCGAACGTGGGTTTGAAACCCACGATGCCGCAGTACGACGCGGGCCGGATGATCGAGCCCGCCGTCTGCGAACCCAGCGCGAAAGGCACCATGTCGTCGGCCACCGCGGCGGCTGAGCCGCTGGACGAGCCGCCCGGCGTGTAGGCTTCGTTGCGCGGGTTGCGCGTGGGGCCCGCCTGATAGGTGGCGAATTCGGTCGTGACGGTCTTGCCGACCACGACCGCGCCCGCGCCGCGGCACAACGCGACGGAGGCGGCGTCCAGGCCGGGACGGTGGCGTTCGTAGATGGGCGAACCGTAGCGGGTGGGCAAGTCGAACGTGTCGAACAGGTCTTTGACGCCGATGGGCAGGCCGTGCAGCGGGCCGCGCAGCGCGCCGCCGTCCAGCACGGCCGCATGGTCCAGGGCTGCCTGTTTCTGCAGCGCCGTCCAGGCGTGGATGGTGTTCTCGCGTTGCTCGATGCGGGCGAAGCACGCCCGCACCAATTGCACCGCGGTTAATTCGCGCCGTTGCAGCTTGTGCGCGGCTTCAAGCGCGCCAAGTCTGTTTAAGGCAGTAGACATGTTCCTTTCCTCTTTACCGGTGTCTCGCATCACGCAAGACAGCTGAACTCCGCACCCGGTCCCCTTGACCGAGGGTCTGCCCTTGCCGGCCCCGCGGCATATTTGCCACAGTGTTCCAGCGGACCGATCCCAGCCATTGTGCGCGCCGCGTCAATTGGGAAAAACACCAAAAACACCGTGTTTTCCCGAGTAAACCGACTGCGCCGCGCCATGGCTTTCTGTTGTTGCGTCGTTACCAGCATAGCGCAAACCCGTGCAATACAAAGGTCATATTTGTCTTGTAAGATGAAATCGTTTTCAGTAAACCGACAGCAATAAAGATATGGCAACGCGCCCGTCGCCCCGCTTTTCGATTATTGAAGTGGCCCGCAAGGCCGGGGTGTCCCCGGCAACGGTTTCGCGCGCGTTCAACCAGCCGGACATCGTTCATCCCGACACGCTGGCGCACATTCGAAACGTGGCCAAGCGAGCCGGCTTCCGACCAAACCGCGTGGGCCGCAGCCTGCGTTCGGGCAGCACCCGCACCATCGGGCTGATTCTGCCCACGCTATCGAACCCCGTGTTCGCCGAGTGCTTCGAAGGCGCGGAACGCCGCGCCCGCGAATCCGGCTATAGCGTCATGCTGACCGCCACCGGCTACGACCCCGCGGTGGAATCCGCGGCGGTGCAGGGGCTGATGGACCATCAGGTCGACGGGCTTATCCTGACGGTGGCGGACGTGAACAAAAGCGCCACGCTGGACGATCTGGACAGCGCCGGCATGCCGTACGTGCTGGTCTACAACGAATCGGGCACGCACCCGTTCGCATCGGTCGACAACCGCGCCGCCGCCAGCGACATGGTCGCGCACCTGGCCGCGCTGGGCCATCGCCGCATTGCACTGGTGACGGGCCCGCTGACCGCATCGGACCGCGCGCGACGCCGCCTGGCAGGTGCGCGCGCCTGCGCCAAAAAACTGGGCTTGGAAGCGGTGCAGCATATCGCCATGAGTTCCCACACCGGCAGCGACGCCGACGCGCTGAAAAGCGCGTTGCGCGGCAAGCAAGCGCCTACCGCGCTGTTCTGCTCCAACGACCTGCTGGCCACCGCCGTCATTGCCGATCTGGTGGCGCTGGGCCTGTCCGTGCCCGCCGACATCTCGGTATGCGGCTTTGACGGCATGCGTTTCGGCGCCTTGCTGACGCCGCCGCTGACGACGGTTGCTCAACCCAGCGACGGCATCGGCCAGACAGCCTGCTCGAACTTGCTGGCGCAGATCCATGGCCAGCCGCCGCAGTCGAACCGCCTGCCGCATTGCATCGTGGTCGGCGGCACGGCGGCATCCGTGCGCCGCTGACCCTTCCCACCCTGACTCCTGATCCGCATCATGCTCATCGCACAAATCACCGACCTGCACATGCGCACCCCGGGCGACAAGGCCTACGGCATTATTGATCCGGCGGCGTTCCTGGGCCCGGCCGTGCGCGCGCTGAACGCCCTGACGCCGCGTCCCGACTGCGTGCTGATCACGGGCGACCTGACCGACCTGGGCCGTCCGCACGAATACCAGGCACTGCGCGACCACCTGCGGGCGCTGGAAATCCCGTACTTCCTCTTGCCCGGCAACCACGACGACCGCGCGCAATTGCGCGCCGCCTTTCCCGACCACGGGTACCTGCAAGGCGACGGCCCGTTCATTCAGTACGCGATCGAGACCTACCCCCTGCGCATGCTGGCGCTGGACACGGTAGTGCCGATGAAGAGCCATGGCGAACTGTGCCAGGACCGCCTGGACTGGCTGGCTGCGCAGTTGGCCGAACAGCCTGGCCGGCCCACGCTGGTGTTGATGCACCACCCGCCATTCCTGACCGGCATCGAACACATGGACGCCATCGGTCTGCTGGCCGGTGCGCCGGAACTGGAACGCATCGTGTCGCGGTTTCCGAACGTGGAACGCGTGCTGTGCGGCCATTTGCACCGCACCATCTTCCAGCGTTTCGGCGGCACGATCGCATCCACCTGCCCCGGCACCGCGCACCAGTTGGCGCTGGAACTGGGACCGCGCCCGACCCTGCAATACATCATGGAACCGCCGGGCTACCAGCTGCATTGGTGGCAGGGCAAGAACCTGGTCACGCACCACGCCGTCATCGGGGACTACCCCGGGCCTTACCCTTTTGCCTGAGTCGTTTGCCTGACCCGTAGGCCGGGGCTAGACCGCCCCGGGCAATGCCACGAATCCGTCATGTTTGCGCTGCACAATGAAAAGGTTTTCATAACAGGCAACAATGCGGATCTAACTATTAGATCGTCGAGACAGCATGTCATCCATCGTTCTGGATAACCTCACCAAACAGTATGGCGGCGCCGCCGCGATCCATGGCGTGAGCTTTACCGTGCCGGCAGGCAGCTTCACGGTGCTGCTGGGCCCGTCGGGCTGCGGCAAGTCGACCACTCTGCGCATGATCGCCGGACTGGACACGCCCACATCGGGCACGATCCGCATCGGCGACCGCGACGTGACCGGGCTGCCGCCCGCCAAGCGCCGCATCTCGATGGTGTTCCAGTCGTATGCGCTGTTTCCGCACCTGTCGGTGCGCGAGAACATCCTGTTCGGGCTGCGCGTGCGCAAGGAACCGGCGCGCGACTTCGAGCGGCGCCTGCAACGCGTGGCCTCCCTGCTGGGCCTGGGCCATCTGCTGGACCGCAAGCCTTCGCAATTGTCGGGCGGACAGCAGCAGCGCGTGGCGCTGGGACGCGCGGTGATCTCCGAAGCGCCGGTGTGCCTGATGGACGAGCCGCTGTCCAACCTGGACGCGCAGTTGCGCCACGAAATGCGCCGCGAGATCCGCGCCTTGCAGCAAGACCTGGGCATCACGATGGTCTACGTCACGCACGACCAGACCGAAGCCATGAGCATGGCCGACCAGGTAGTGCTTTTGCGCGGGGGCCAGATCGAACAACACGACACGCCTGACGGCCTGTACGCGCGCCCGGCCAGCGAATTCGCGGCGCGCTTCATCGGCACGCCGCCCATGAATCTGATCGGGCTTGCCGCCGCCAACGGCACCGCCGTCATCGCCGGCACCCAAGGGCCTGTGATCGCGAACGCGCCGGCCGGCGCCATCAAGCTGGGCGTGCGTCCGGAACACATCCGCATCGACAGCGCCGGCATTCCGGCCATCGTCGAAAGCGTTGAGTACTTCGGCGCGGATTCCATCGTGGTGTGCCGGGTCGGCGACACCAGCGGCGTGGCCGTGCGAGTGGGCGGCCATTTGCGCGCCCGCGCCGGCGAGGCCCTGAACCTGTCCTGGCAGGACGGGCAACAGCATTTCTTTGCCGCCGATTCGGCGGTGATCAACACCGTCGGGCGCTAAGAAAAGTGGCCCCCACGCCGCGCCTTCGGCTTGCTGCCCATTACACAGAAAAGGAAACCCCCATGCGACGCATCGTACTGAAGACCCTGGCCGCCAGCCTGGCCGCCGCCTGCCTCTCGCTGCCTGTGCAGGCGCAGAACAAACCCGTCGAAGTCGAGTTCTATTACCCGGTGGCGGTCGGCGGCCCCATCACGAAGATCGTCGATGACATGGTCGCGGATTTTCAGAAGGAAAATCCCGACATCAAGATCAAGCCGATCTACGCCGGTTCGTACCAGGACTCGATCGCCAAGGCGCTGACGGCGCTTAAGGGCGGCACGCCGCCGCAGCTGGCCGTGCTGCTGTCCACCGACATGTTCACGCTGATCGACGAAGACGCCATCGTCTCGATTGATTCGCTGGCGAAAAGCGATGCCGACAAGAAGTGGCTGGGCAGCTTCTACGACGCCTTCATGCAGAACAGCCGCACGGGCGGCCACACCTGGGGCGTGCCGTTCCAGCGTTCGACCATCGTCATGTACTACAACAAGGACCTGTTCAAGGCGGCCGGCCTGGATCCCGAGCGCGCGCCGGGCACCTGGGCCGAACTGGTCGAGTACGGCAAGAAACTGACCAAGCAGGACGCCTCGGGCAACACCACGCAGTGGGGCATCGAGATCCCGTCGGGCGGTGCGTTCGCGTACTGGCTGTTCCAGGCCCTGACCACGCCCAACGGCGCGATCCTGATGAACGAGGCTGGCAACGAGGTTTACCTGGACAAGCCCGCCGTGGTGGAAGCCGCCCAGTTCTGGCGCGACCTGTCGGCCAAGCACAAGATCATGCCGACCGGCACGATCGACTGGGGCACCACGCCGAAGGACTTCCTGGAGAAGAAGGCGGCGATGGTCTGGACCACCACGGGCAACCTGACCAACATCCGCAAGAACGCCGACTTCCCGTTCGGCGTGGCCATGATGCCGCAGCAAAAGCGCGGCGGCAGCCCGACGGGCGGCGGCAACTTCTATATCTTCAAGAGCGGCACGCCGGCGCAGCAGCAGGCCGCGCTGAAGTTCGCGCAATGGGTGACGACGCCGGAACGCGCCGCCGACTGGAGCATCGCCACGGGCTATGTCGCGGTCACGCCGGCCGCCTGGCAGACCGAGAAGATGAAAAAGTATGCGCAGGAAGTGCCGGCCGCAGCGGTCGCGCGCGACCAGCTGGAAGTCAGCGTGGCGGAATTCTCCACGCATGAAAACCAGCGCGTCACCAAGACCTTGAACGACGCGCTGCAAGCGGCGTTGACGGGTTCGAAGACGCCGCAGCAGGCGCTGACCGATGCGCAACGCGAGGCCGACCGCATCCTGCGTTCCTATAAATAAACCGACAAGCACGATGAGCCGCTCTTTACATGCGCTTTATGGCTGGCTGCTGTTGCTGCCAGCCATCGTGCTGCTCGCCGCGTTCACGCATTACCCGGCGCTGGCGACGCTTTGGCACAGCTTCTTTTCCACGCCCAAGGGCGCGCGTCCGGCGCGCTTCGTGGGCCTGGAGAACTATGCCGTCATGCGTGACGATCCGGTGTTCTGGCAGTCGCTATGGAACAACCTGTGGTTTGCGCTGGGCACGATCCCCACGTCCATCGGCATTGCGCTGATCATGGCGCTGTGGGTAAACCGCAATCTGCGCGGCCGCGGCTTTCTGCGCATGGCGTATTTCACGCCGACGGTGCTGCCGATGGTGGCGGTGGCCAACATCTGGCTGTTCTTCTACACGCCGCAGTACGGGCTGATCGCCCAGGTGATGGGCTGGTTCGGTTCCCCCGGCCCCAACTGGCTGGGCAGCCGCGACACGGCGTTGCCGGCGTTGATGCTGGTGACGGTGTGGAAAGAATCCGGCTTCTTCATGATCTTCTACCTGGCCGCCCTGCAGACCGTGTCGCCGTCGCTGCGCGAAGCCGCCATGCTGGAAGGGGCGTCGCGCTGGCAGTACTTCCGCCGCATCCTGTGGCCGCTGCTGATGCCGACCACGCTTTTCGTGCTGATCAACGCGCTGATCAACGCGTTCCGGCTGGTGGACCACGTAGTCGTCATGACGCGCGGCGGGCCCGACAATGCCAGCACCTTGCTGCTGTATTACATCTACCAGGTGGGTTTCAGTTTCTGGGACACGGCTTACGCCGCCACGCTGACCGTCGTGTTGCTGGTGGTGCTGGCGCTGACCGCGCTGATCAAGTTCCGCTGGCTGGACCGCAGGACGCACTATCAATGAAAGACAAGCTAGATACCCTGGGCGCCTGGGCGCTTGGCCTCCTGTGGATCCTGCCGCTGGCATACGCCATGTGGGCGGCGTTCCACCCGCCGGCCTATGCAACCCGCTTCGACCTGTTCGCCCCGCTGACGCTGGACAACTTCGCGCGGGCCTGGCAGGCCGCGCCGTTTCCGCGCTACTTCCTGAACACCTTCCTGCTGGTCACGATGGTGCTGGCGGCGCAACTGGTGCTGTCGACGCTGGCGGGCTACGCATTCGCGCGCTTCGAGTTCCGCGGCCGGGACTTCGTCTTCATGCTGGTGCTGCTGCAGCTGATGATCATGCCGGACGTGTTGCTGGTGGAGAACTACCGGTCGATGAGCCAATTGGGCATCCGCGACACGGTGTTCGCGATCGGCCTGCCGTATTTCGCATCGGCCTTCGGCATCTTCCTGCTGCGCCAGACGTTCAAGACCGTGCCGCGGGAGTTGGAGGAAGCGGCGCGCATGGAAGGCGCCAACGCCATGCAGATCCTGTGGAAAGTGTATGTGCCGCTGGCCAAGCCGATCTACGTGGCCTATGGCCTGGTGTCGGTCAGCCACCACTGGAACAACTTCCTGTGGCCGTTGATCATCACCAATTCGGTCGAGTCCCGTCCGTTGACGGTGGGCTTGCAGGTGTTCTCGTCGACCGACCAGGGCATCGACTGGTCCGTCATCACGGCCGCGACGCTCATGTCGGCCGCGCCGCTGCTGATCGCCTTCCTGCTGTTCCAGCGCCAGTTCGTGCAATCGTTCATGCGGGCCGGCATCCGGTAACGCGCGGCCGGCATTTGCCTGGCCTCATGGAAAAGGCCCCGCCATGGCGGGGCCTTCGCATGCCCGGGCAGCGCCAGGCGGTGTCAGTAGCCCACCGTCAGGCCGGGCAGGTCGACCGTGATGCGCGGACGCTCCAGCGCCAGCGCCAGGTTCTCGGCGAATTCGCGGGCTTCCTTCTCGTCGGTGGACAGGGTGTCGTAACCCAAGGCGTCCGCCACGCCCAACACCTTGTCCAGCAGCAGCACCTTGCCGCTGGGGCGCAAGGGTTCGCAGCCCAGGGTTTCCCAGGCGCCGTCGAACCAGTCGCGCGCTTGCGCTTGGCGTTGCGGGGAGGTTTCCACCGTGGCCGTCAGGTCCAGCGAACGCCGGGGGTCGAAAACTATCGTGATGTCGCTGCGCATGGAAAATTCCTTGAATGGGCGTCAGGCGAGAAGGGTAGGCAAAAAACGCCGGCGGGAATGTCCGCCCGGCGACATTGCCTACCAGCCGCGCGACGCTTCCCAGGTGACCTCGACGCCGGCGGCCTTAGATTGCCGCATCATGTCCAGCAAAGGATAGGCGCGTTCCTTCAGGCCCACCACGCGGGCCATCGGCGAGCGGGGCGCCTTGTCCTCGTCCTCTTCCTCTTCGGGATGCTCGGCGTTTGCGATCGCGTTTTCGATACCACTGATGGCCGGTCCCAACTGCTCGACGGTGAATACGCCGCGTTCCGGAATCTTGTCTCCGATGGACTTGCCGGCCGCTTGCAAGATGCCTGTCGCGTGGTCGGACAGCATCAGGACCTCGGCCACGACCTTGGAGTGAAAGGTAATCAGCATGTTGCAGTCTCCTTCATTGAATGCGTTACATACACTACCGCAACGCCCGGGGGATGCCAACTGGGCACCCGGCGCCGTTCCGTGTACCGGGCGCCCCGCCCAGGGATGACGCGGCTATCAGTTTGATTTTATTGACAGTTCCGCCGCCCGGCTGAACGCTTGCCGGACGGTTTCCAGCCCCTTGGGCGCCGGTTCGGCCGCCAAATCAACTATCATTCAGGGGATTCCCGTGGCCTTGCCAGGCCGGACGCCGTCCGCCAGTTCTTCGCCTTGGCCGCTCACCCAGAACTTCTCCAGACGCCCATGCTCCCCGAGCAACAAAAACAGCTTATCTCCCTGATTCAGGCCGCCGTTGCGCAGAGCCTTCCCGACGCCCAGGCCAATGTGCTGCTGGAGCGCCCCAAGGTCGCCGCCCACGGCGACGTCGCCACCAACGTGGCCATGCAGTTGGCCAAGCCCGCCGGCCGCAACCCGCGTGAACTGGCCCAGGCCATCGTGGACGCGTTGCTGGCCGCGCCGGCCGCGCGCGACCTGGTCGAAAGCGCTGAGATCGCCGGCCCGGGTTTCATCAACCTGCGCGTCACCGCCGCCGCCCGCCAAGCCGTCATCGGCACCGTGGCCGAGCAGGGCGCAAGCTTTGGCCGCGCGCCCCGCAGCGGCGAGAAAATCCTGGTTGAATTCGTTTCCGCCAACCCGACCGGCCCGCTGCACGTGGGCCATGCCCGCCAGGCCGCCCTGGGCGACGCCCTGTGCCGCCTGTACGACGCCAGCGGCTGGGACGTGACCCGCGAGTTCTATTACAACGACGCCGGCAACCAGATCGAAAACCTGGCCATCAGCGTGCAGGCCCGCGCCCGTGGCCTGACGACCGACTCCCCCGAATGGCCGGCCGACGGCTACAAGGGCGACTACATCGTCGACATCGCGCGCGACTTCCAGGCCGGCAAGACCCTGCAGGCGTCGGACGGCCAGCCCGTTACCGCCACCGGCAACATCGACAGCCTGGACGACATCCGCGCCTTCGCCGTGGCCTACCTGCGCCGCGAACAAGACCTGGACTTGCAGGCGTTCGGCCTGAAGTTCGACAACTACTACCTGGAAAGCTCGCTGTACACGTCGGGCCGCGTCGAGGCCACCGTCAAGGCACTGGTCGCCGGCGGCCACACCTATGAAGAAGGCGGCGCGCTGTGGCTGCGCACCACCGAACTTGGCACGGGCGACGACAAAGACCGCGTCATGAGAAAGAGCGAAGGCGGCTACACCTACTTCGTGCCGGACGTGGCTTACCACAAGGCCAAATGGGAACGCGGCTTCCACCGCGCCGTGAACATCCAGGGCAGCGACCACCACGGCACCGTGGCCCGCGTGCGCGCCGGCCTGCAAGCGCTGGAAGAGGGCATCCCGAAGGACTACCCGTCCTACGTGCTGCACAAGATGGTCAAGGTGATGCGCGGCGGCGAAGAGGTCAAGATCTCCAAGCGTGCCGGCAGCTACGTGACCATGCGCGACCTGATCGACTGGGTGGGCCGCGACGCGGTGCGCTACTTTCTGATCCAGCGCCGCGCCGACACCGAATTCGTATTCGACGTGGACCTGGCGCTGTCCAAGAGCGACGAGAACCCCGTCTATTACATCCAGTACGCCCACGCGCGCATCTGCACGATGATCAACAACGCCGGCATGCCGGCCGCCGACGTGGCCGCCGCCGATGCCTCCCTGCTGACCGCGCCGACCGAATTCGCGCTGATGCAGCGCCTGGCCGAATTCCCTCACGTGGTGGCCCTGGCCGCCCAGGACCTGTCGCCGCACCACATCGCTTTCTGGCTGCGCGACTGCGCCTCGGATTTCCACGCCTGGTACGCCGCCGAACGCGTGCTGATCGACGACGTGGCCCTTAAATTGGCCCGCCTGCGCCTGGCCGCCACGACGCGCCAGGTGCTGGCCAACGGCCTGGAGCTGCTGGGCGTTTCCGCCCCCGAGCGGATGTAACATCGGTACATGGCAACCAAGCGCAAAACTACCCGCCGTTCCTCTGGCGAAAGCGGCAGCACCCTCTACGGGGCGCTCGCCGGCCTGCTCATCGGCCTGATCGTGGCCGCCGTCGTGGCGTTCTACGTCACCAAGGCGCCGGTGCCCTTCGTGGACCGCGCCAGCCGCCAAGGCGACACGGGCAAGCTGCCCGATCCCCGCCAGGCGCCGGACCCCAACGCCGGCCTGTACGGCCGCGACGGCGCGGCGGGTGCGCCGCCCACCGGCCCGACCGCCACCGCGCCGGTGCCGCTGCCTGGCGCGGGCGCCGGCACGGCTGGTACGGCCAAGCCGGACGAAACGCCGTCCAAGCTGGACGACCTGGGCGCGCTGATCGCCACGCTGCCGTCAACCGCCAAACCGCAGGCATCGTCTTCCGCCCCCGCGCAGGTGGCCGTGGCGCCCACGCAGGCGCCCACGCCGATTTCAAAAGCCGCACCGGCCCCGTCCCCCAAAGCCGCCACCGCCACCGCGTCGGCGGCAACGGGCACGTACTACCTGCAAGCCGGCGCTTTCCGCGGCGAAAACGATGCGGAATCGCTGAAGGCCCGCATCATCCTGCTGGGGTTGCCGGTGGCCGTGCAGAAAGCTGAAGTGAACGGCAAGGCGATCAACCGGGTGCGTGTTGGCCCGTTCGCGCGGCTGGACGACATGAACCGCGCCCGCGGCAGGCTGGGCGAGAACAAGATTGAAACCGCCGTGGTGCGCCAATAAGGCGCGGCCGCCGCCCGCTTTGCACACTTGGTATTGAACTTATCCGGCCCCGGGCCTGTCTGTCACTTTTTACCCAGGAACCTCTCATCCATGTTGTCCACCAAGATTATCCGCATCATGGCCGCGGCCGCGCTGACCGCCACGGCGTTCTTCAGCCAGGCAAGCCACGCTCAAGGCACGCCGGCCTATGTGTCGATCAACCCGCCGCTGCCGTCGGACACCCCGGGCAAAGTGG
The DNA here is from genome assembly GCF_002975275.1 of Achromobacter sp. MYb9. Classification (GTDB taxonomy): domain Bacteria; phylum Pseudomonadota; class Gammaproteobacteria; order Burkholderiales; family Burkholderiaceae_B; genus Achromobacter. Next base: position 44,392 of record NZ_PCOQ01000022.1, read on the forward strand.
AAGTGCTGGAGTTCTTTGCCTACACCTGCCCGCATTGCGCCGCCATGGAACCCATGGTTGAAGACTGGGTCAAGACCGCGCCGTCGGACGTCGTGCTCAAGCAAGTGCCGATCGCCTTCAACGCCGGCATGAAGCCGCTGCAGCAGGTGTACTACACGTTCCTGGCCCTGGACCGCCCGGACCTGCACGCCAAGTTCTTCACCGCCATCCACGGCGAGCACAAGCGCCTGTTCGACAAGAAGGCCATGGGCGAGTGGGTCGCATCCCAAGGCGTGGACCGCGCCAAGTTCGACTCGATCTTCGATTCGTTCAGCGTGCAAACCCAGGTGCAGCGCGCCAACCAGCTGGCCGAGGCCTACCGCATCGACGGCACGCCCTCGTTCGCCGTGGGCGGCAAGTTCATGACCTCGCCGGTCATGGCGGGCAACAGCTACGAAGGCGCCCTGAAGGAAGTCAACCAACTGATCCCGATGGCGCGCAACAAGTAATCCGCGCCCGCGATTCACGGCAAAGCGCCCCGGCCATCAGGCCGGGGCGCTTTCTTTTTGGAGAAGATGTTTCAGCAGCGCCCGGCCCTTGAACGCCGGCGCTACACTTTCGCCACAAAAATTCGCCGCAACGACGGCATCAAACGGGTGGAAGACAAATGAGACAGCAATCCCTGCGCAACCGCGCGGCATTGGGCGTTGGCCTGTGCCTGGCGTTCGGCGCGCTTGCCGCGCACGCCAGCACGGCCGACGGCGTGAAGATCGGCGTTCTGACGGACATGGCGGGCGTTACCGCTGACGCCACGGGCAAGGGGTCGGTGGAAGCCGCCCGCCTGGCCATCGAGGAAATGGGAGGCGCGGTGCTGGGCAAGCCCATTTCACTGGTGTCGGGCGACCACCAGCATCGCCCCGACATCGGCAGCGGCATGGTCCGCAAGTGGTACGACACCGACGGCGTGGACGTCGTGGTGGACGTGCCCAATTCGTCCGTCGCGCTGGCCGTGCAGGGCATTGCGCGCGAAAAGAAGAAGCTGGTGCTGTTCTCCAGCCCCGGCACCACCGCGCTGTCGCAGGCGCAATGCTCGCCCTATGGCGTGCAATGGACCTACACCACCTATGCGCTGTCGCGCGGCACCGCCACTGCGGTCGTCAACGAAGGCAACAAGCGCTGGTTCATCCTGGCGTCCGACTACGCGTTCGGCAAACAGTTGGCCGCGGACACCGAAAGCGTCGTCAAAGCCAATGGCGGCGAAGTGGTGGGCACCGTGTTCCACCCGCTGAACGCCTCCGACTTCGCGTCCTTCCTGCTCCAGGCGCAGGGCACCAAGGCGCAGATCATCGCCATCGCGAACGCCGGCGGCGACACCATTTCCGCCATCAAGCAAGCCGCGGAATTCGGCATCGGCGGCGCGCAGCAGCTGGCCGCCATGCTGCTGCTGATCACCGACGTGCACAGCCTGGGCCTGCAGGCGGCGCAGAAGACCTATCTGACCGTGCCCGCGTATTGGGACATGAACGACGGCACGCGCGCCTTCACCAAGAAATTCGAAGCGCGCGTCGGCCGCCCGCCCACTTTCCTGCAAGCGGGCGTCTACAGTTCGGTGCGCCACTACCTGCAGGCGGTGAAGGCCGCTGGCACGGCGGATTCGGACGCCGTGATGGCGAAGATGAAGGCGCTGCCCATCGACGACCCGTTCAGCCTGAATGCGCGCATCCGCGAAGACGGCCTGGTGGTGCGCGACATGATGCTGGCGCAGGTGAAGACGCCCGCGCAGTCCAAAGCGCCCTGGGACTACTACAACATCGTGCGCACGATCCCCGGCGATACGCTGGCCTGGCCGCTATCGGAAAGCCAATGCCCGCTGGTCAAGAAATGAACCCGGCCGGCGCGACGTCGGCCCCGGCGCCGGTTGCGCTGGCGGATTTCGGCAGCTTCTACGCGGGCGGCAAGCCCGTGCGCGTGGCCGGCCTGCCGCAGCGCGACATCGCTTTCACGCAAAGCGCGTCGCTGGCGTACGACCCCAATGGCCTGTACCACTTCGAGCAGGCCTACGTGCAGTATTTCATCCCGGCCCGGTTGTCCCATCCGCTGCCGGTGGTGCTGCTGCACGGCGGCGGCATGACGGGCGCCATGTGGGAACAGACGCCGGATGGCCGGCCGGGGTGGATGCAGCATTTCCTGCGCCAGGGCCACGCGGTGTATGTGGTGGACAACGTCGAACGCGGCCGCGCCGGCTGGGCACCGTTCCAGCAGGTCTGGCCCGAGCCGCCCATCATCCGCAATGCGGAGGAAAGCTGGTCGCTGTTCCGCTTCGGGCGCGCCGAAGATTTCGAGGCGCGGCGCGCATTCGACGGGCAGCGCTTTCCCGTCGGCGCGTTCGACGACTTCATCCGCCACGCGGTACCGCGCTGGCTGGGCAACAACGACGCGGCCTTGCGCGGATTCTGCGCCGTGCTGGACCGCGTGGGCCCCTGCCTGGTGCTGGCGCACAGCCATGGCGGCGAAGTGGCCTACCGGGCCCTGCATGCGCGGCCGGACCTGGTGCGCGGCGTGATCGGCATCGAACCGTCGGGTTTCTCCAGCGACGTCGTGGCCGCCGCGGTGGCGGAAAAGCCCTTCCTGTTCGTCTATGGCGACTATCTGGACGCCACGCCGCTGTGGCAGCGCCTGTGCGCCGCCGGCCAGGATTATGCGGAGGCGCTGGCGCGGCATGGCGCACGGGTGGACGTGTGGCGGCTGGCGGACCAGGGCGTTGCAGGCAACTCCCACATGCCGATGATGGACGACAACAGCGACGACATCGCCGGACGCATCGGCGCCTGGATCCGCAGCGCGGCGGTGTGAAGGCGCAGGGCGCGGCGCGCCGATGGCGCCATGCCCTGCCGGCTGCGCGGGCTGCGGCGTTACTCGCGTACCGCCGCGGCCTTTTCCAACGCCTGGGTCAGGTCGGCGATGATGTCTTCCGGCGATTCCAGGCCGATGTGCAGACGGACGACCGCGTTGTCGCCATCGCCCCAATAGCGGTGTTTGGACAGATCATTGGGCGACACAAGCTGCACCAGGCTTTCGTAGCCGCCCCAGGAAAAGCCGATGCCGAAGAGCGTCAACGCATCCACGAAGGCGCGCGCGGCCGCGGGCGACAGGCGCAGTTCCACGGACAGCATGCCGTTGGATCCCGTGCAGTCGCGCTGCCACAACGCATGCCCCGGGTCCGCTGGCCAGGCCGGGTGGAACAGGCGCACGGTTTCGGGGCGGTTCTTGAAAAATTCGCACACCTGCAACGCATGACGCGCGTGCTGGGCCATGCGGATGGGCATGGTGCGCACGCCGCGCAGCGCCAGCCAGGCGTCATCGGCGCTGATGGAATAGCCCATCGCGTACTGCGTGCGGTTCAGCTTCCTGGCGATGGCTTCATCGTTGGTGACCACGGCCCCCAGCATCAGGTCGGAGTGGCCCCCCACGTACTTGGTGCCCGCGATCACCGACACCTGCGCGCCCAGCGTCAGCGGACGGTAGATGTAGCCCGACCCCCAGGTGTTATCGGTGGCCAGCACCAGCCCGTGATCCTTCGCGAACGCGGCCATCGCGCCCATGTCCAGCATTTCGAACAGCAGCGAACCGGGCGACTCCACATACAGCAGCTTCGTGTTCGGCTGCACCAGCGCGTCCAGGTCGTCGCCGGCCGCGAAATACGTGATGTCGATATTCATGCGCTTGAGCACGGCATCGTCCAATTCGCGCATCGGGCCATACACGCAGTCGGAGATCAGCGCGTGGTCGCCCGCCGAGCACAACGCCATCATGACCATCGTCATCGCCGACAGCCCCGACGACGCCAGATAGCAATGCGTGCCGCCTTCCAGCTGGGTGAACACTTCTTCCAGCGCGGCATGCGTGTCCATGCCCATGCGGCCATAGGTGGTGGCGCGGCCGCCGGCCGCTTTGGTGCGTTGCGCCAGTTCCAGCGCGGCCAGGTTTTCGAAGCGGACCGTGCTGGCGCGCATGGGCGGCAGCGGCACCGGCGCCGTGCCGGTTTCGGGGTGGAACGGGGCGGTGCCCGCGTGCTGCAAAACCGTATCGATGTGTTTGGTGGTCATCTTCAAGGGACTGCTTAAGAATGAACAGGGCCGGAATGAACAGGCTGGATCAAGGGCGGACAGGGTGAACCATATCAGGCGCGCGGCCCGCTGTCCCTATGCCGTGACCCACGCCACGGTGTCCGACAGGCCGGCACGGTGGGTGCGGTAGCTGTTGGCGGGATGCGTGACGTCGGCGTAGCCGAAGGAAATGCCGCAGACGACGCGACGGCCCGGGTCGATGCCCAGCACGTCGCGCAACACCTCGGGGTACATCGCCAGCGAGGCCTGCGCCACGGTCGCGACGCCGTTGGCCTGGGCCGCCAGCAGGAAATTCGCCACGTAGCCGCCGCAGTCCATCGCGCCGTATTCACCCAGCGCCTCGTCGGTGGTGATGATGGCCACGTGCGGCGCGTCGAACAATTGGAAGTTGCGCATTTCCTGGCGGCGGTAGGCCTCGCGGTCGCCGCGTTCCACGCCCACCGCGCCATACAGCTGGAAGCCCGATTCGCGGCGACGCGCCAGATACTCGCCGCGATACTCGCGGGGGAAGGGAAAGTCGGGCGTGAAGCCGGGGGTGACCGCCGCTTGTTCCGCCCGCGCTTGCAGCGCCGCGCGCAGACGTTCGGTGCCCGCGCCTTCGGTGATCGCCACTTGCCAGGGCTGGCAGTTGCACCAGGACGCCGTGCGCTGCGCCAGGGTCAGGATGCGTTCGATCGTGGGGCGGGGCACCGGCGCGGGCAGAAAAGCCCGGCAACTGTGCCGGACTCGCAGCCACGCTTCCAGCGCGGCGTCGGGACGGGCGTCATTGTCGTCGCGGGCTTGCGACTCCTGCGGGGCGTTAGCGGTCATGGGGCGTCTGTCTCCGGTTGTCGGCACGCAAGGCCGGTGGATTTTGCCCTTATGATGCCATTCTCCGGCTGACCGGAGCCTTCCCGTTCCAGGCGAGACCCATGCTGCCCTTCGATACCCTGATCGCGTTTTTCGGCATTGCCGTCCTGCTGGCCCTGACGCCCGGACCCGACAACCTGTTCGTGCTGATGCAGTCGGCCATCTGGGGACGCAAGGCGGGCATGCTGGTGGTGCTGGGGCTATGCACCGGCCTGCTGGGCCACACCGCCGCCGTCGCGTTCGGGCTGGCGGCGGTGTTCGCCGCGTCGCCCATGGCGTTCACGGTGCTGAAACTGGCGGGCGCCGCCTACCTGGCGTATCTGGCATGGCAGATCCTGCGTGCGCCGGTGGAATCGGAAGCCGGCAAACCGCCCGAAGCGCGCAAGCCCGGCGCGCTGTATCGCCGCGGCATCGTGATGAACCTGACCAACCCGAAGGTGCTGCTGTTCTTCTTCGCCTTCCTGCCGCAGTTCACCTCGCCGGCGCTGGGCCCGGTCGGCATCCAGACCTTGCAGCTGGGCGCCGTGTTCATGGTGTCGACCTTGCTGGTGTTCGGCGCCATCGCGTTCTTCTCGGGCGCGTTCGGCGAATTGCTGCAGCGTTCGGTGACGGCCAAGCGCTGGTTGAACCGCATCGCCGCCCTGGTCTTCGTGGGCCTGGCCGTGCGCCTGGCGACCGCGACGCGGTAAAAGGGGTCGCGGGGTCGCGGGGTTGCCCGCGCGTCGCGCAACCCGCCCCCGGTTTCCGATCAAACCGCCGTGAAGCGCACGATGCCGTCAGCGCCGGTGGCGCGCTTGAGCTTGCCTTCGAAATAAAGCGCGTGCAGGTGCGCCAGCGCCTCGCCCATGGCGAACGTCAGCTGGTGCAGGTCCAGCTTGCGCTTGAACAACACGGGCACGATGTCGGAAGTGGACTGCGGCTGCGCGGCACACGCCTCCAGCACTTCCGCCAGACGGTCACGGTGATGCTCGTGCTGCTGCGCGATGCGCTCGTGCAGGCCGGTGAAGGGACGACCATGCGAGGGCAGCACCAGGGTGTCGTCCGGCAGGCCGTCATAACCGTCCAGCGAACGCAGGTACAGGGGCAGCGGGTTGGCGTCGGGTTCGTAGTCGAACACGCTGACGTTGGTGGAGATGCGCGGCAGCACCATGTCGCCCGAAATCAGCACGTTCAGGCCGGGCGAGTGCAGGGACGCGTGCTCCGGCGCATGGCCATAGCCCACGATCACGCGCCAGTCGCGGCCGCCGATGCGGACCTGGTCGCCGTGCATGATGCGCGTGTAGCGCGAAGGCACGGCGGGCACAAGGTTGGGGAAGTAGTTGGCGCGCTGGCGGATCTGCGCTTGCGCCTCCGGGTCGGTCAGCCCGTGGCGGGCAAAGTGATCGACGGCCGACTGGCCGCCAGGGCCGGCGCCGGCCTCGTTTCTGCGCGAAGACCACAGCGACGCAACCATGAAGTCCGTCATCGTCATCCACAGCCGCGCGTCCCAGCGTTCGCACAACCAGTGGGCCAGGCCGATATGGTCGGGGTGCATGTGCGTGACCAGCACGCGCAACACGGGCAGCCCCTCCAGTTCATTCTTGAAGACGTCTTCCCACAGCGCCTTGACCTCGTCGCGCGAGATGCCACAGTCGACGATGGTCCAGCCGTCGCGGCCGTCGATGTTGTCGCGCAACAGCCAGAGGTTGATATGATCCAGCGCGAACGGCAGCGGCATCCGAATCCATTTGACCCCCTCCGCCACGATGTGCGCCCGGCCGGCTTCGGGCTGGAAGTCTGCCCAGGGATAGTTCAGTTTCTGTTCGTTGGGGTTCATTGCCTCTCGCTCCACGCTTGACGTTGACGTCAAGTCATCATAATTTACGTTTACGTAAACTGCCACACGCCGCATGCCCTCGTCAACCTGGACCATCTCTGAACTCTCCCGCGAGTTCGACGTCACGCCCCGCACGATCCGCTTCTACGAAGACCAGGGGATCGTCAGCCCGGCGCGCGAGGGACGCAACCGCATCTTCGGTCCGCGCGACCGCACGCGCCTGAAACTGGCGCTGCGAGGCAAGCGGCTGGGGCTGCAACTGTCTGAAATCCTGACCCTGATCGACATGTACGACGGCCCGGGCGACACCGAGGTGCAGCTGCGCCAATACCTCAGCGTACTGGAACAGCATCGCGCCACGCTGGAGCAACAGCGCCGCGACATCGAAGACACGCTGCAAGAGATCGCCCAGCAGGAACGCGAATGCCGCGCCCTGTTGGCGCAAAAGCCCTGAGGACGGGCACGTGGGCGCCTTGCAGACCCTCGCGCTGTTCATCCTGACCGCGTTGGCCGAGATCGTCGGCTGCTACCTTCCGTACCTGTGGCTGCGCAAAGGCCATTCCATCTGGCTGCTGGCGCCCGCCGCCGCCAGCCTGGCGCTGTTCGCCTGGCTGCTGACGTTGCACCCGACGGCATCCGGGCGGGTCTACGCGGCCTATGGCGGCGTCTACATCGGCATGGCGCTGCTGTGGCTATGGGCGGTGGATGGCGTGCGGCCCAGCGCCAGCGATTGGGTCGGCGTGGGCCTGTGCCTGGCCGGCATGCTGGTGATCATGTTCGGGCCCAGAAGCACCTAGGAGGGCCGACGATGGCGGCCGCCCCCGATACACGCCCCCGGTCATTCCGCCTTGATATTGCCTTCCTTGATGATGCGGGCGTTGTTCGTGAACTCGGCCTGCACCTGCTTGGCGAATGCGTCACCCGATGCCGTGCCCGGTTGCAGGTACGACTTGGCCAGCAGATCCTGGAAGTCGGCGCTGGCGATTGCTTTCGTCAACGCGGCCAGCAGCGGTTGCGACACGGTCGGTGGCAGGTTGGCGGGCGCGAACACGCCGAAATTGGAGTAGTACTGCGCCTGCGGCAGCTTCAGTTCGGCCATCGTGGGCACGTCCGGCCAGGCGGCCAGGCGTTGCGGCGCCATCACCGCCAGCGGCCGCAGCGCGCCATTGGCCACATGCGGCAGCACGACATCGCTGTTGACCACCAGCAGCTCGACCACGCCGCCCAGGCCATCGGTCAGCGCCTGGCTGTTGCCGCGGTAAGGCACGTGCAGCATCTTCGTGCCGGTCTGCGTGGTGACGGCGGCCATGCCGATGTGAGCGACGGTGCCCTGGCCCGGCGTGCCGTAGCGCACACCCTCGGGGTGCGCGCGGGCATACTCCACCAGACCGGCGAAGTCCTTCACCGGCAGCGCCTTGGTCGCCACGATGGCAACCGGCGCCACGGCCACGCTGGTCACCGGCGTCAGATCCTTCATCGGGTCGTAGTTGGTCTTGGCCAGATGCGGGAAGATCGTCAGCGGACTGGTCGAGGCCAGCAGCAACGTGGTGCCGTCCGGCTGCGCGCGGGCGACGAAGTCCGTGCCCACCGACGCGCCGGCGCCCGGCTTGTTTTCGACGATGACGGTGATACCGGTTTCCTTGCGCAGCACATCGCCCAGGCGGCGCCCGATCGCGTCGGCGCTGCCGCCCGCGGTGTAGGGCACGACCAGCGTAACGGGCTTGGCGGGCCAGCTTTGGGCCATCGCGCCGCTTGCCATGATTGCCAGGGCCGCCCCCGCGGCCTTGATCAGCACTGTCTTCTTTTTCATATTGTCCTGGTGATGTTGCGTAGCACTGCGTTGAGTCAAGCGTGAAGCGGGAAACCCATCAAGCGGGCGCGGCGGTCAGGCCGCCAGATAGCGTTGCGCCAGGCGAACCCAGTACGACGCGCCCGCCGGAATCAGGGCGTCATTGAAGTCATAGCTGGCGTTGTGCAGCATGCATGGGCCCAGGCCATGGCCGGCCATGCGGTGTTCGCCGTCGCCGTTGCCCAGGAACACATAGCAGCCCGGTTTTTCCTGCAGCAGGAAGGCGAAATCTTCCGAGGCCATGGCGGGTTCGATGGTCAGCGCGCGGTCTTCGCCGACCACGTCGCGCATGACGCCCATGCAGAACTCGGTCTCGGCCACGGTGTTGACCAGCGCCGGATAGCGGCGTTCGAAGAATACGTCGGCCTCGCAGCCGTGCGCGGCGGCGATGTTGCCGGCGATCTCGTTCATGCGGCGTTCGATCAGGTCCACCACGTCCGTGCTGTAGGCGCGCACCGACCCGCCCAGCCAGGCGCTGTTCGGAATCACGTTGATGACGCTGCCACCGGCCTGGACTTGCGTGATGGACAGCACCGCGGCGTCCAGCGGCCGCTTGCTGCGGGTCAGGATGGTCTGCAGCGACTGGCCGATGGCGAACAGCGCCGGCACGGGGTCGGCGCAATCCTGGGGTGCGGCGGCGTGGCCGCCCTTGCCCTTCACCGTGATCTTGAAACCGTTGGCCGCCGCCATCATCGGCCCCGCGCACACACCGAACGACCCGGCCGGCAGGCCCGGCCAGTTATGCATGCCGAACACCGCTTCGCACGGGAAGCGCGTGAACAGTCCGTCCTGGATCATGGCGCGCCCGCCCGCGCCGCCTTCCTCGGCGGGCTGGAAACACAGGTACACCGTGCCGTCGAAACCGCCCGCGCTTTGCAGGTGCCGCGCGGCGGCCAGCAGCATCGCGGTATGGCCGTCGTGGCCGCAGCCGTGCATCTTGCCGTCGTGGCGCGAACGGTGTTCGAACTGGTTCTCTTCCTGCATGGGCAGCGCGTCCATGTCGGCGCGCAGCATGATGGCCCGGTCGGACGCGCCGTGGCGAATCACGCCGATCACGCCGGTCTTGGCGATGCCGGTATGCGTTTCGATGCCCCAGCCGCGCAGCGTGTCCACCACCACCTTGGCGGTCCGGTGCTCTTCATAGCAAAGCTCGGGGTGCATGTGGATATCGCGCCGCAGCGCCACAATTTCGTCCAGATTCGATAGTTCGAGCACGGCAAACTCCATAGCGCCAAAGCGGGATTCAGGGATCGGCTGGAATGTTACTCACCGCCGCTTCCTGGGAAGGACGCATTTCCCTAGGGATAACCCGACTCCAATTTACGTTTACGTAAACGTAATATTTGCACTGCATCATTGCGCAGCAAGACGCGATCGGCGCATGATGAGCCTCCGGTGGCGGCATCGCGCCGATGGCAGGCAACCATAAGAATGTAAGTACCCACTATCACGGAGACATCGATGAATCTTCCCGGCCTGAACTTCGACCTGGGCGAAGACCTGGACATGCTGCGCGACGCGGTGCGCAATTTCGCGCAGGCCGAGATCGCGCCCCGCGCGGCGGAAGTCGATCGCAGCGACCAGTTCCCCATGGACCTCTGGCGCAAATTCGGCGAACTCGGCGTGCTGGGCATGACGGCCGACGAGGAATACGGCGGCGCCAACATGGGCTATCTGGCCCATATGGTGGTGATGGAAGAGATCTCGCGCGCCAGCGCCTCCGTGGGCTTGTCCTACGGCGCCCACTCCAACCTGTGCGTGAACCAGATCAACCGCAACGGCACGGCGGCCCAGAAGGCCAGGTACCTGCCCAAGCTGATTTCCGGCGAGCACGTGGGCGCCTTGGCCATGAGCGAGCCGGGCGCCGGTTCGGACGTGGTCAGCATGAAACTGCGCGCCGAGAAGAAAGGCGACCGCTACGTGCTGAACGGCACCAAGATGTGGATTACCAACGGCCCGGACGCCGACACGCTGGTCGTCTACGCCAAGACCGACCCTGAAGCGCACCAGCGCGGCATCACCGCGTTCCTGGTGGAAAAGGGCTTCAAAGGCTTTTCGGTGGCGCAGAAGCTGGACAAGCTGGGCATGCGCGGCAGCCACACGGGCGAACTCGTGTTCCAGGATTGCGAGATCCCCGAAGAAAACGTGCTGGGTCAGGTCAACGGCGGCGTGAAGGTACTGATGAGCGGCCTGGACTATGAACGCGCCGTGCTGTCCGGCGGCCCGCTGGGCATCATGCAGGCCGTGATGGACGTCGTCGTCCCCTATATCCACGACCGCAAGCAGTTCGGCCAGGCCATCGGCGAATTCCAGCTAATCCAGGGCAAGGTTGCCGACCTGTACACCACGCTGCAGGCCAGCCGCGCCTTTTGCTACCAGGTGGGCAAGAACCTGGACAAGCTGGGCGCCGAACACGTGCGCCAGGTTCGCAAGGACTGCGCCGCGCTGATCCTGTACACGGCCGAGAAAGCCACGTGGATGGCGGGCGAGGGCGTGCAGATCCTGGGCGGCAACGGCTATATCAACGAGTACCCGGTGGGCCGCCTGTGGCGCGACGCCAAGCTGTATGAAATCGGCGCCGGCACCAGCGAAATCCGCCGCATGCTTATCGGCCGCGAACTGTTCAACGAGACCGCCTGACCCCCAGGACGCCGCCGCCATGATCCGCATGTCCGATGTCCAGCATATCGAGCAGGCCCCCGCCCCGGGGCCGTCGCCGCTGGATGTCGCGCGGCTGATCCTGGCCGGGTTCGACCGTCACTACGCGTTGTTCCGCTACAGCGCGCAGCGCGCCAAGGCGCTGTTCGAATCGGGCGATTGGCACGGCATCCAACATCTGTCCCGCGAACGCATCGAGTACTACGACATGCGGGTGCGCGAATGCGCCACGCAGCTGGAAGGTGTGCTGCGCGGCCGCCCGGAGGGCGCGTTGGGTGTCGCGGCCGCCAATGGCGGCGGGGCCAATGGCGCAAATGGCGCCACCGGCACCGAGGCGCCGGCGCTGACCGACGCCCAGACCGCCTACTGGCAACAGATCAAGCAGGAATTCGTGGGGCTGCTGGGCGACCACCGTCAGCCGGAATGCGCCGAGACCTTTTTCAATTCGGTGTCGTGCCGGCTGCTGCACCGCGACTATTTCCATAACGACTTCCTGTTCGTGCGTCCGGCCGTCGCGACCGACTACCTGGACAGCAGCACGCCGTCGTACCGGGTGTACTACCCGGCAACCGATGGGCTGGAGAAAAGCCTGATCCGCATGGTGGCGGACTTCGGCCTGGCGCTGCCCTTCGAAGACCTTCCGCGCGACACCCGCATGCTGGCGCGCGCCGCGGTGACGCAGCTGCGCCAACTGTTGCCGCGCCACGTCGGACGGCGCATCGCCAGCGATTGCCAGGTCCATGCGCTGGGCTCGCTGTTCTTTCGCAACAAGGGCGCCTATATCGTCGGCCGCCTGATCAACCAGACCACCGTCTACCCCTTTGCCGTGGCGCTGACGCGCAACCCGGCGGGGCAGGTGACGCTGGACGCGCTGCTGCTGGGCGCGGACGACCTGAGCACGCTGTTCAGCTTCACGCGCGCGTATTTCCTGGTGGACATGGAAGCGCCGGCCGCCGTGGTGAACTTCCTGGCGACGCTGCTGCCGCGCAAGCCCAAGGCCGAGCTTTACACCATGATCGGTCTGCAGAAGCAGGGCAAGACGCTGTTCTATCGCGACTTCCTGCATCACCTGGCCCACTCTCGCGACGCCTTCGACATCGCGCCCGGCATCAAGGGCATGGTGATGTGCGTGTTCACGCTACCGTCCTACCCCTACGTGTTCAAGCTGATCAAGGACCGCATCGACAAAGACGGCATGGACCACGCCACCGTGCGCCGCAAATACCAGATGGTGAAGCTGCACGATCGCGTAGGCCGCATGGCCGATACCTGGGAATATTCGCAGGTGGCGCTGCCGCGCAGCCGTTTCGCGCCTGCGTTGCTGGAAGAACTGCGCCGCCTGGTGCCCAGCCTGATCGAGGAAAGCGGGGACACGGTCGTCATCCGCCATGTCTACATCGAACGGCGGATGACACCGCTGAACATCTATCTGCGCCAGGCGTCCGACGCGCTGCTGGAGCCCGCCGTGCGCGAGTACGGCGACGCGATCCGGCAACTGGCGGCCGCCAATATCTTCCCCGGCGACATGCTTTACAAGAACTTCGGCGTCACGCGGCTGGGCCGGGTCGTCTTTTATGACTACGACGAAATCCAGCGCATGACCGAAATGAACTTCCGGCGTATTCCGCCGGCCCCCAACGAAGAAGCGGAAATGGCCTCCGAACCCTGGTACGCCATTGGACCGAACGACGTATTCCCAGAAGAATTCGGCCGCTTCCTGCTAGGCGATCCGCGCGTGCGCGGCGCCTTCATGCGCCACCACGCCGACCTGCTGGAACCGGATTGGTGGCAAGCCTGCCGTGCCCAGGTGGCGCAGGGCAGGATTGAAGAATTTTTCCCTTACGATACGGACAGACGCCTGCGATCGGCACGCCCTTCAAGCGACCGCGCCGTGCCGATACCCAGACGCTGACCCGACCCTCACAGGAGCTAGCCATGTCAGATCCCATTGTTATCGTTTCCATCGCCCGCACGCCCATGGGCGGCATGCTGGGCAGCCTGTCCGGCCTGGCCGCGCACGAGCTGGGCGCGGTGGCCATCAAGGCCGCCATCGAACGCGCCGGCATCAAGCCCGAGCAAGTCGATGAAGTCATCATGGGCAACGTGCTGCAAGCCGGCCAGGGCCAGGCGCCCGCGCGCCAGGCAGCGCTGGGCGCTGGCCTGCCGCTGGGCGTGGCTTGCACCACGGTCCACAAGGTGTGCGGTTCGGGCCTGAAGGCCGCCATGTTCGGCCACGACCTGCTGGCGGCCGGCAGCGCCGAAGTCGTCGTCGCGGGCGGCCAGGAAAGCATGAGCAACGCGCCGTACCTGCTGCTGAAAGCCCGCCAGGGCTATCGCTTCGGCCACAACACCGTGTATGACCACATGGCGCTGGACGGCCTGGAAGATGCCTACGACAAGGGCAAGGCCATGGGCGTGTTCGCCGAAGACTGCGCCGCCAAATATGAATTCACGCGTGAACAGCAGGACGCGTTCTCGCTGGAATCGCTGCGCCGCGCGCGCGCCGCTTCGGAAGACGGCAGCTTCAAGTGGGAAATCGCCCCCGTGACCGTTGCCGGCCGCAAGGGCGACACGGTGATCGATACCGACGAAGCCCCCACCAAGGCCATGCCGGAAAAGATCCCCACGCTCAAGCCCGCGTTCAAGAAAGACGGCACCATCACCGCCGCCAACTCGTCGTCGATTTCCGACGGCGCCGCCGCGATGGTGCTGATGCGCGCGTCCACCGCCGAAAAACTCGGCGTCAAGCCGCTGGCCCGTATCGTCGGCCACAGCCAGCATTCGCAAGAACCGGGCTGGTTCACCACCGCCCCCGTCGGCGCGCTGAAGAACCTGTTCGCCAAGACCGGCTGGAAAGCCGAGGACGTCGACCTGTACGAAATCAATGAAGCCTTCGCGGTGGTCACCATGGCCGCCATGAACGACTTCAAGCTGCCGCACGACAAGGTCAACGTCCATGGCGGCGCCACCGCCCTGGGCCATCCGATCGGTGCGTCGGGCGCCCGCCTGATGGCCACGCTGGTCGGCGCGCTGCGCAAGACCGGCGGCAAGCGCGGCGTTGCCACGCTGTGCATCGGCGGCGGTGAAGCCGTGGCGATGGCGATCGAGATGGTCTAAGAAAACGCTTGGGGGACGGACGGACGTCCGTCTTCCAAGCGGGTTTTCGCTGCGCCTTTCCTGCATGGCTTCCGGACGCGACGGGTCCGTCGCGGGCCGTGTCGCGAAAGGCGCAACGAAAACCCAGATCGACAAGAATGCCCGGCCCACCGGGCAGCGAGACAAACCGCTCCACGAGCGCCTTCAAATTCCAATCAAGCAGGACGGGTGGAACCCCATGCCCATCATCGAATCCCGCATCAATCCGCGGTCGCAGGACTACACCGACAATGCGCGCGCCATGCAGGCGCAGCTGGATGACCTGAATCAGAAACTGGCGCAGACGGCGCTGGGCGGCAGTGAAGCCGCGCGCGCCAAGCACGTGGCGCGCGGCAAGCTGCTGCCACGCGACCGCGTCGAGAACCTGATCGATCCGGGCAGCCCGTTCCTGGAACTGTCGCCGATGGCGGCGCACGGCATGTACGACGGCGACGCGCCGGGCGCAGGCGTCATCACCGGCATCGGCCGCGTGTCGGGCACCGAATGCGTCATCGTCTGCAACGACGCCACGGTCAAGGGCGGCACGTACTACCCGATGACGGTCAAGAAGCATCTGCGCGCGCAAGAGATCGCGGCGCAGAACCATCTGCCCTGCGTCTACCTGGTGGATTCGGGCGGCGCCAACCTGCCGCAGCAAGACGAAGTGTTCCCCGACCGCGAACACTTCGGCCGCATCTTCTACAACCAGGCGCAGATGTCCGCGCAGGGCATTTCGCAGATCGCCGTGGTGATGGGGTCTTGCACCGCCGGCGGCGCCTACGTGCCCGCCATGAGCGACGAATCCATCATTGTGAAGAACCAGGGCACCATCTTCCTGGGCGGCCCACCGCTGGTGAAGGCCGCCACCGGCGAAGAAGTCAGCGCCGAAGACCTGGGCGGTGGCGACGTGCACACGCGCCTGTCCGGCGTGGTGGACCACCTGGCCGCCAACGACATGCACGCGCTGCAACTGGCGCGCAACGCCGTGGCCAGGCTGAACCGCAAGAAACCCGCGCCGCTGGCCACGATCCCCGTGCGCGAGCCGCGCTTCGACCCGAGCGAACTGAACGGCATCATTCCCGCCGACACGCGCAAGCCCTACGACGTGCGCGAAGTCATCGCACGCATCGTGGACGGTTCCGAATTCGACGAATTCAAGGCGCGCTTCGGCCCCACGCTGGTGACGGGTTTTGCCCATATCCAGGGCATGCCCGTCGGCATCGTCGCCAACAACGGCATCCTGTTTTCCGAGTCCGCGCAGAAAGGCGCGCACTTCATCGAGCTGTGCGCGCAGCGCAAGATCCCGCTGGTGTTCCTGCAGAACATCACCGGTTTCATGGTGGGCCGCAAGTACGAAAACGAAGGCATTGCGCGCCACGGCGCCAAGATGGTGACGGCCGTGGCCACCGCCGCCGTGCCGAAGTTCACCGTGCTGATCGGCGGCTCGTTCGGCGCCGGCAACTACGGCATGTGCGGCCGCGCGTATTCGCCGCGCATGCTGTTCATGTGGCCCAACGCCCGCATCTCGGTGATGGGCGGCGAACAGGCCGCAAGCGTGCTGGCCACGGTCAAGCGCGACGGCATCGAAGCGCGCGGCGGCCAGTGGTCGGCTGACGAAGAGGCCGCTTTCAAGGCGCCCATCCGCGAACAGTACGAACACGAGGGTCACCCGTACTACGCCACCGCGCGTCTGTGGGACGACGGCATCATCGCGCCGGCGGATACCCGCCGCGTGCTGGGCCTGGCGTTGTCGGCTGCGCTGAACGCGCCGATCGAAGACACGAAGTTCGGCGTGTTCCGGATGTAGGGCGCCCGCCCTCCCGCTTGCAGCACCGCAGTTCAAGAAGAATTACAGCCAGGATGACATTCATGTTCGACACTTTGCTGATTGCCAACCGCGGAGAGATCGCCTGCCGCGTCGCCGCCACCGCCCGCCGCATGGGGCTGCGCACCGTCGCCGTGTATTCGGACGCGGACGCCAACGCGCGTCATGTGGCCGCCTGCGATCAGGCCGTGTACATCGGCGGATCGGAACCGCGCGCCAGCTACCTGCGCGCCGACGCCATCCTGCAGGCCGCGATCGACACCGGCGCGGGCGCGATCCACCCGGGCTACGGCTTCCTGTCGGAAAACGAAGCGTTCGCCGAAGCCGCTGAAAAAGCCGGCATCGCGTTCGTGGGCCCGCCTGCGTCCGCCATTGCGGCCATGGGCAGCAAGTCCGCCGCCAAGACCCTGATGGAAAAAGCCGGCGTACCGCTGGTGCCCGGCTATCACGGCGACAACCAGGACCCGCAATTCCTGAAGACCCAGGCCGATGGCATCGGCTACCCCGTGCTGATCAAGGCCAGCGCAGGCGGCGGCGGCAAGGGCATGCGCGTGGTGGAATCGTCGGGCGCGTTCCTGGACGCCCTGGCCTCGTGCCAGCGTGAAGCCGCCTCCAGCTTTGGCGACGACCGCGTCCTGATCGAACGCTATCTGCAAAAGCCGCGCCACATCGAAATCCAGGTGTTCGCGGACACGCACGGCAACTGCGTCTACCTGTTCGAGCGCGATTGCTCGGTGCAGCGCCGCCATCAGAAGGTGATCGAAGAAGCGCCGGCCCCGGGTATGACGGAAGAGCGCCGCCGCGCCATGGGGGAAGCCGCCGTCGCCGCCGCGCGCGCCGTCGGGTACGTGGGCGCGGGCACGGTGGAGTTCATCGCCGAGCCGGACGGCCGCTTCTACTTCATGGAAATGAACACCCGCCTGCAAGTCGAGCACCCCGTCACCGAAATGATCACGGGCCACGACCTGGTGGAATGGCAGCTGCGCGTGGCCGCCGGCCAGCCTCTACCGGCGCGCCAGGAAGACCTGCGCATCAACGGCCACGCCATCGAGGCCCGCATTTACGCCGAGAACCCCGAAAAGGGCTTCCTGCCGTCGATCGGCACGCTGGCCTACCTGGGCCTGCCTCCGCACACCGCCTTCGCCAACGCCGACATCCGCGTGGACGGCGGCGTGCGTACGGGCGACACGATCACTCCGTTCTACGACCCCATGATCGCCAAGCTGATCGTGCACGGCGCCGACCGCGACCAGGCCCGCGCCCGCATGCTGCAGGCGCTGGCCCAGACGCAGGCCGTGGGCGTGCAGACCAACGTGGCGTTCCTGTCGCGCTTGATGCAGGACAGTGCGTTTGCCGCCGCGGACCTGGACACCGGCCTGATCGAGCGCCAGCGCGCCACGCTGCTGCCGGAACCGCAGGCCGCCAGCGCCGCCACGCTGGCGCTGGCCTCGGCCGCCGTGCTGGTACGCCAGGGCCTGGCCCAACCCGGCGCGCAAACCGCCGCCAAGGGTCCATCCGACCCGTGGGACGCTCGCGACGGCTGGCGCCTGGGCAACCAGTACCAGCGCCATCTGCAGT
This sequence comes from Achromobacter sp. MYb9, assembly GCF_002975275.1. Taxonomy (GTDB): domain Bacteria; phylum Pseudomonadota; class Gammaproteobacteria; order Burkholderiales; family Burkholderiaceae_B; genus Achromobacter. Next base: position 62,208 of record NZ_PCOQ01000022.1, read on the forward strand.
GGGTGGACAACGGCGAAACGCGCCGCGTGACCGTCGCCCGCCAAGGCGGCGCCTGGACACTGGATGCCGGCTCGGGCCCGCAGCCGTTCCTGTGGCGCTCGCACGCCAGCGCCAATCCCAATCTGGCCTATGGCCTGCGCGTCACGCTGGCAGGCCATGAGTACGCCGGTACGGTCGTTCTGCATGCCGACCGCGCCCATGTGTTCGGCGAAGGCGGCGTGCACGTGCTGGAGCTCTACGACCCCCTGGCGCATGCCCAGGACACGCAGGGCGAACACGGCGGTGGCCTGACGGCGCCCATGCCCGGCAAGATCATCTCGATCTCGGTCAAGGCGGGCGACACGGTCGAAAAGGGCCAACCCCTGCTGGTCATGGAAGCCATGAAGATGGAGCACACGATCTCGGCTCCGGCCAACGGTCGCGTCGAGGAAGTGTTCTACGGCGTGGGCGACCAGGTCACCGAAGGCGCCGAACTGGTGTCGATCGGCGAATAACCCCGCGGCGGATTGCCCCTGCTGCCGGCTGGCGCTTTAGTTTGGCGTCAGCCGGCTGTCACTAGAATGGCGGATTCCGGCACCGTCCGCGCGCCTGCCGCGCAAGCTCCCATGCCCGCCCCCGACTCCCCCAGTCCGCTTTCTCGTCCCCCGTTCCTGCATTTCCTGTTCGCGCGCGTCAGCGCGTCGCTGGCCTTCCAGATCGTCTCGGTGGCGGTCGGCTGGCAGATCTATGCGCTGTCGGGCAGCGCCATCGACCTGGGACTGATCGGCTTGGCGCAGTTCCTGCCCATGGCGGCGCTGACGCTGGTGGTGGGCCACGTGGCCGACCGCTACGACCGCCGCAAGATCGTCGCCCTTTGCATGGCGCTGGAAACCCTGGCCACGCTGGTCCTGGCGATCGCGGCGCTGCACGGCGTGGGCGGCAAGACGCTGATCTACGCCACCATCATCATCATGAGTTCGGCGCGCGCCTTCGAAGCGCCGACCCTGTCCACCCTGATTCCCGCTGTCGTGCCCCGCGAGTGGCTGCCACGCGCCACCGCCCTGGCGTCTTCCGGCGGCCAGATCGCGCAGATCGCCGGCCCCGCGCTGGGCGGCATCGGCTACAGCCTGGGGGCAGGGTGGATCTATTGCGTGGCGGCGGCGCTGTACCTGACGGCCTTCGCGTCCATCGCTACGCTCGTCATCGACCGTGCCCCGCCGCGCAAAGAGCCAACCACGTGGCGCACGCTCTTCGCCGGCATCACCTTCATCTTCCAGCGCCGGCTGCTGCTGGGTACCTTGTCGCTGGACCTGTTTGCCGTGCTGCTGGGCGGGGCGACCGCCTTGCTGCCCATCTTCGCCAAAGACATCCTGAATGCGGGCCCGTGGGCGCTAGGCGCCTTGCGTGCCGCGCCCGCCTGCGGCGCGGCGCTGATGTCGCTGACGCTGGCGCGCCTGAGCCTGGGCGACAACGTGGGCCGCCTGCTGTTCGGTTCGCTAATTCTGTTCGGGCTGGCAACAACGGTGTTCGGCCTGTCGACCTCGATTCCGCTGTCCGTGGGCGCGCTGGTCGTGCTGGGCGCCGCGGACTCGATCAGCGTCGTCGTGCGTTCGTCTCTGGTGCAGTTGAATACGCCCGACCACATGCTGGGCCGGGTCAGCGCCGTGAATACCTTGTTCATCGGCGCTTCCAACCAGCTGGGCGAGTTCGAATCCGGCGTGACCGCCGAACTTTTCGGGGCGGTACCGGCCGTGGTGATCGGCGGCATGGGCACGATCGCCGTGGCGGGGCTGTGGATGCGGTGGTTCCCGGAACTAAGGAAACTCAGAACGCTGCACGGGAACGAAACGGCGCCCACCTGAAGGAGGGCGTTGCATGGCGGGCTCATCAACGGCTGCGCCCGCCATGCCGTCGATCCCCCTTCGTCCGCGGCTTACGCGGCGCCGCGAGGCGCCTGGATCATCTTCCAGCCATTGCCCGCCGGGTCGCGAAAGCCAGCGTCGACGCTGCCGTAGCGGTCAGTGGGCTCTTGGGTGAACTCCACCCCCAGCGCTTTCAGTTTGGCGTACGTGGCGCGGCAGTCAGACACCGACAGCACCAGCGGCGGCATGGCGCCTTTGGCGACCATCGCACGCAGGGTTTTCGCGGTGGCTTCGTCGTGGACGGGCGGCCCCGGCGCGAACAAGCCAAGCTGAAGCCCAGGCTGCTCCGGGTGCTGGACCGTGAGCCAGCGGTACGGGCCATTGCGCACATCCGTGTGGATGCGGAATCCCAATTTTTCTACGTAGAACGCAAGCGCTTCGTCCTGATCGTCGACGTACACGCCCATCACACTGATACCTTCGTTCATGGCTTCTCCTTGGTGGATGCCGCCAATTTATCCTTGGCGCTGCGGCGGCGCTTCTCCAAAACTGCGGTGCCCAGATCCGGGCGTTGCGCGGCTTTCAGCACGCAAGCGGGAACGCGGCCGAGTTCAGCCGTCTTCGCCCGGACCTCGACGCGCAGGGCGCTGGGGCTTGAGCCCGTAACGTCATGGAAAATGCGGCCGAACGTACCCAGGCTTTGCCAGCCGGTCGAGAAGGCGATGTCGGTGATGCTGAGCTCGGTGTCGCGCAGCAACGAGACGGCCTGCTCGATCCGCCGCGTCAACAGATAGCGGTGCGGGGGAAGGCCAAACGCCCGCTTGAAAGAGCGCGCGAAATAGGCCGCGGAAACGCCGCTGACCTCGGCCAGGCGGCTGACCGGCCAGGCCTCGTGCGAGGCGGCATCCATGCGGTCTTTGGCGCGCAGCAAACGGCGCAGCAGGGCGGCATCCTGCAGGGGTTCGACTAAGGTCGGGGCCGGAGGGAACGCAGGCGGCTGTGCTTGTCGTATGACACGAGATCCCATGGCTTTCGGCGCGGGCAAGAATCGGAGCGTTCCAGTGTAGAACACGTGCAGGGAGTAGACTGAGCGCCTTACTTTGCCCTTTCGAGTCCATATCCATGATTGTTAAAGCCTTGCGTGTCGGCCTGGGTCAATTGATCGTCGCGGGCGACGCCCTGACCCGCCCGCGTCCGCAGAAGCGTTCGCCGCAAGGCCAGGCCACCGTCAACCAGGAAGCGGCCGCGCTTGCGCTGTACCAATTCCACGCCTGCCCGTTTTGCGTCAAGACGCGGCGCGCCATGCATCGTCTGAATGTGCCGGTGGCCCTGCACGACGCCAAAGCCGATCCGCAGGCGCGCGAACAATTGCTGGCCGGCGGCGGCAAGGTCAAGGTGCCTTGCCTGCGTATCGAAGAGGCGGGCGGCACGCGCTGGATGTATGAGTCCAGCGAGATCATCGCCTATCTTGAAAAACGCTTCGCCCACGTGGCTTGATCGGGGCTTTCCAAGATGACGCGCCTTGCCCGCCGATTGGCATTGACGCTATCCGCGGCCGGTGTGCTGGCGGGTTGCGACCCGTCGCTTCCGCCGCCGCCGCCCGGGTCGACACTCACCGCCGAAACCATCGCCACGCGCGAAACGCCGGAGCGACTGCAGTTCAAAGGCGTGTTGGCCGGCAAGCCCATTCACTTGCTCGTCAATAACTGCAAGGTCTACAAGGTAGATGCGGCTGAAGGCGAGAACGTAAGCTGGACGCTCGTATTGGAAGGTGAGTTCTATCCGCTGCCCACGATATGCGTCAACCAATCGCTGACCGAAGGCAAAGGCTTTATCACGGCCTTCATCGGGCGTCAGGCGTTCGGCGCAGGCGGGTGCTGCTCGGGCCAGCCCGAGTACCGTTCGAAAGACGGGCTAACCTGGAAGCCGCACTGATTCCGGACGTGTCCCGAGCACAGCACCACCCGTCTCGGTCAGCTACGCACGAATGCAAGCAGAGGCTGGTAGTCATTTTTGTCGGCAGCCCGTAACGCCTCCAAATAGCAAGATCGGATTTCCGATGCGCTTACCAGGTTACTGCCACCCCAGGAGAACAACGGTTGGCCCAAACTTCGCAGGAGAGCATCTGCCATCATCCGGGCGTGCCGCCCATTACCATTGGGGAACAGATGAATCCAGACCAGGCCGCGGTGAAACTGGGCGGCGATTTCGTCTGGAGAATAGGTGCCGTGCTCGACCCACCAGCGCGTATTGCCAAGCAGTTGAGCCAGTCTGGTGCTCACTTGCGTCCAATCACAACCCAAGTTCTTGTCTGACTGGCGGAACGTTCCTGCCCAGGCCCAGGTTTGATCAAACATCTTCGCGTGAAGGCTTCTGCAGAACCTCTCATTGAGGACATCCAGCGGCCGGGTTCGCTTCAACCAGCGCACCGCACGCAAGATGTTCTCCTGCTCCCAATCGTTCAAATCACCCTGGGTATTCAGGTGCTCGGGAATGAGTCCTGCCCTTTCGTCAGGATCCAGCGGCGTCTGGCCGTCCTGCGCGTCAAGGTCTAGCGCCATAGGTCCGACCATCTACCTCGCAGCAATTCCTCGGCCCGTCGTTCCACCTGCTTGCTACTGCGCGCTTCCGCCGGGCGCTGGTCTTCCAGGCTCATCGTGTGTACAACGCTGTCAACCTCTTCAAGCGCAATAGCGCGGGCCCGCTCATGAACGACCTCCGTAAGAGGTCGGCGCGGCACCAGGGCATAGACAAGTTCGCAGTCGAGGCCGTCGGCGAGTTTGCGCAAATGCCCAAGAGTGATCCGCTCATCCGATTCTGCTTGTTCTGATTTGTGTAGCGTTGGCCCTGAGATTCCCAGGCGTTGCGCTTGTTGGCGCTGTGTGAGCCCCAGCGATTCGCGAATAAGCTTCAGCCAGCCGCGCGCAGGTGCTTTCCTCGCTACCAACGTGGAATACGGGGACAGGGATGCCTGCAATTGCTCCAGGCGCAGTTGATTCAGTTCTGGGGACATGGGCAAACCTATGGTCGGATTTTATCGACAAATGATAGCCCATAATGCAGCAAATCTCTGAATTATGATTCCTCATAGTGCAGCAATATATAAACATTTGCTGCACTATGAGGAAGCACAAAAGGAAAAATGCGCCTCAGAATATTAAGAAACCCACCTTACTGTGGCTTCGGCCGCGTCAATGATTGAAGCTTAAGCTGCCAGAACGCGTTTTCGACAGCGAGAGCGATTGCCCGATGAGAATTACAGACGAAGTGAAGGCAGTATTGGCAGCGGCCTGACAATCGGGCACCGTTCGGTTCGGCCCCACCCGAGCACCGCGCCCCGTCAGCGCAATTCAGCGACGTTGATCGTCTCGGCCTCGCACGCCTGCACCAGCTCGGGATCATGGCTGGCGAACAGCACCACGCGATCTTTCGCCCACGCCTTGAACACCTCGGCCAGCACCGCCCGCCCCTGTGCGTCGAACCCACTGCTGGGTCCGTCCGCGATAACCACCGCCGGATCGCCCAAAGCGGCCGCCGTCACGAAGACCTTGCGGCGCGTACCTGTCGACATCTGTTCGAAGCGCTTGTCCAGATGCGATTCCAGCCCCAGCCGGTACGCCAGATCAAGCACCGCATCGTCCACGGCAACCTGCTTTTCCGCAGCGACTTGCGCAAGCAAAGCGCGCCCTGTCATCGCTGGAAAGGCCATGCAATTGTCCGGCACATAAGCCAGGCGGGCACGGGCCTGCTGCGGCGCATGGGTCAGGGAATGCCCGTCGATCCAGACATCTCCGGCATCCGGCGGGACGGCGCCCGCGATGATGCCCAGCAAGCTGGATTTGCCGGTGCTGTCTTCTTCGCACAGCGCCACGCAGCCCGGGCCGAACGTGTGAGTCAGCCCCTGGAAGACGAGGTAGTCGCCGTAGCGCTTGGTGAGATTGTCGATGCGTAGCATGCCGAAAGTGTACGCACGAATGCGGCGTGCGGCCAGATCCTGCATCCGGATTTTGGCGGTGTCCGATCAGGTATATTCGTCGCACCTATGACCCGAAAAATCAACCTGACGCCGATTCCCTGGCCCATCGGCGCAGCCAGTGCAGCGGCGATATTCGCCTTAATCTGGCTGCTTTCCAAACCCAGTGTGCAGCTCTTCGACGCCAGCCGGATATCGGTGATCAGCGTCTGGACGGGCGCGCTGGCTGTGCTTTGCCTGCTGTACATCAAGCGCTATGCGCTGGCGTTGTGGCTACATGGCGCGCTGGCCGCGTGCTTCTGGACCCGCATCTTTGCCGGCGCGGATCAGGAACGCTCGCGGGCGTTCGGACCGTACGGCCTGGGCGAGCAACTGAACTGGATCATCACCGACGATCTCTTTCCGCTGTTCTGCATCGCTACGCTGACGAGCCTGATGCTGATCGCCGCCAGTATCGGCGGCGCAAGACTGTATCGCCGGGCTGGCAAGGCGGTGCAGTGATGCTTGCCGGATTCACGCTCTACCACTACGGGATGGTTGCCGGCTACGCGCTATTGTTCGTGGCGGCGCATTTGCTGCTGGCGCTGGGCGCATTGCGCTATGCCGGCAGGCGCCTGCCCACGTGGCCGTTTGGCGCAGGCGCGGCGATGCTGGTCCTGGCCTTCGCCGCGCTGCTCTTTGGCAGCGCGCAGCGCGCTGAATTGACGGCCCGGCTGACACAGAACCTGGCCAAGGAGATTCCAGGCGTCTGCCAGCAAGCCCAGCTGCTGATCACGGGCATGGGCGGCGACGCGTCGCCCGACGACGAACCATTGCGCGAAAAAATTCAGCAAGCGCTGCGTGCCCATTTTTCGCAAGCGGCTCGGAGCCGTTTCGAAGATGACCGATACGCGCCCGTGTCGGTGGTGGAATCCGGACAGGATCCGAAATGGGGCGACCTGGTGATCGCGTTGCGAATGCATGGCAAAGGCCGCGACCCCGTGCATGTCGGTTGCTACAACCAGTATGAGCATCGCTACAGCGGCTTTTCCGGCGCCACCAAGCCGTACTGGCGCTGGGATGCCGATCCGATTCCCTTCGAGAGCATCGTGTTTTTCCGTCAGGACCCGGGTAGCCAGCCGGTGGTGAAATATGAACCCGCGCAACCATAAGGACGACGCCACATGAACCAGCAGGACTATCAGGCTGCGCTGCGGCGCGTGCTGGACCAGCATTTCCACACCGCGCAAACCCGCCTGGCCGCGCTGATCGCGGCCCTGCCTGAAAAGGCCCGCGAAATCCACGTTGGCATCTTCCCGGACCAGGACGGCGAGGGCACGTTTTCCGTCGTCGTCAGCCTGGAAGGCCCTGACCTTTATGTGCTGAACAAGGCGGTGGATGCCCATCGCACCTTGTTCGACGTGCGGCACACCGCCACCGGGGTAACGCCGGCCGTGCCGATGTTCGCTTCGGACGGCGCCAGCTTTGTCGTGCAAGACGTCATCGTCGATACGGCGGCGGACTGGGTCGAAGCACTGTGGGCAAGCGTCGGGCGTGGAAAATCGCCGTTGCCCGGGCTGGTCTATGGCGACGACGACTACGGCACGACGATGCCGCGCGCATTGCAGGCTTAAGACGACGCGGCGTCCACGCCCACGCGCCGGCCAGGCCTGATGCCGCGGCTGGCGGTATAAAACGAAACCCGTCAATTCAGAACAAAGGAATCTTGTGTCGAGCCAACTCGGGGCAGGTCGCTTTCTTGCCGAGACAGCAGGCGTCATTCAACGCCAGGGGCGTGCCATGCTGGCCGCCGCGCCATGGTCGTTGGCCGTCTTCACGTTGTCGCTGCCGTTCGCCTTGGCGGACACCCCGCTGTATCGGCTGACGGATCTGGTGTTTGTCGCGCTGACGCTGATCAACCTGATCGCGTTCGCGCGCGTGACGTTCGCCTGGCACCGGGTCATCGTCCTGGGGGATTCTCCACGCGACGCAACCGCACGCGGCGGCACCGCCGAGGCCAAGCACCTCGTCCTGCTGGGCGCGATCGCCATCGCGGTCGGGGCCTTGGCGCGCGCGACCGGCAATCTGCCGTTTGTGGTCTACGTGCTGCTGAACGGCGCGGAAGACATCAGGTTTTGGGGCGCATTGATCGCGTCGGCGACGGTCATCTGGCTGCCGGTCTTGTACGCGCTTGCGACGTATGGGCTGAGCCTGCCGCGCGTCGCGACGACGGGTGAATATGGCTTTGGCCACATTCGCGCGGCCATGCCCTACCCGCGTTGGCCGTTGATGCTCATGTTGCTGGCGCTGGTCGTCGTGGCCGGTTTCACGGCGAGTGTGCTGTACCCGCTGACGTACACGTTCGTGACGGGCGCTGATGTGGCCTATGCCGCGTTGGGCGTCGTGCTTTGTATCCTGGCTACGTTCGTCGCGATGGCTATGTATGCGGTCGCGTATCGCGATGCGACGGGCAGGGCGGACGAAAACGCCTGACGGCTTCGGGCCCGCGGCGGCCCGATCAGGTTTCCTGGGTTTTTCTACGCAGCGCGCAAGGTCCGCAACAGGCGCCTTGCGTCATTGCCCGCCGGCGCCATGGAAGCACTCCCAAGCGGCCTCCTCGATGCCCTGGATCACATTGCCGTCTTCATCCGTAATCGTGAACTTCTGCTGGCTGTCCCCGATGCTGGCCTCCCCGTCCAGACCCAGCAGCAGCGCGTACATCGTGTCTTTGACGACGGCGTCGAGGACGCCCTGCATCTGGAAGGATTGCTCGGCAGACAGCCCCATTGTCCGGACCTTGGCTGCGACCTCGCTGGCCGCCTCCGGCGCCGTGAAGGCGGCAAGCAGCTCGGCCCTTAGCGCATTCCAGTTGGCGACGAATTCCTTTGCGTCCATGCCGTTCCCTTTATTGAATCCTAGTCCGTCCCCACGGCTCGGATCTGGTTCGGCGTCGCCTCGGACGCGGGCTTGTAGTACAGCGTGGGCGCCCGGTACTTAAGGTCGCGCAGCGCTGCCTCCAGCTCGGGCAAATTGAAGCTGCCCGCGCCGGGCGCCTGCCGGAAATCTTCCAGGCTGGCAGGCAGGCGCGTCAACGTCAGCGAATCCATCGTGCAGGTGGGGCCGAGGGACGTGTCTTCGCACGAATCCGGCGTCATGACCGGCTGGTCGACAGGCAACACGAATCCATCGGTCAGCACCGCTTCCCCCGCTTCGAGCGTGATCGCGGCGATCGGCGAGAAAGTCAGTTCGGCTTCGATGCCGGGCGCCGGCACGGCGTCCGCCTCTCCCGCATTGAAGGCGATCTCGCCGTTGATCCGCCAGTACACCTCGCGCGCTGCCTCGTCGCAACCGCCGCCCGCCCGCAACATCACCTCGCAGCCCTTGCCCAGGCCGTCGTCGTCCTCTTGCCCGGTTTTCGCTTGAGGCGCGGTCATCTTGAACTCGCGGTCAACCGTGTAATCCAGCGTCGCGATGCCGATCTTCTTCAGCCGCTCCATGGCGCTCTGCGGCGGCACCGTTTCGGGCAGCTCGGTGCGGGGCTGGTGATAGGTGATGCGGTTGAGCCGGTATTCACCCGGCCACACCGGAATCACCTGATACAGCAGCTTGCCGCGCACCGTCTGGAACTGCGGCCCGGGGTCCGTCGGTTTCAGCTTGTGGTCCCCCGCGCCGGCGCTGATCGCGGTGTCCTTTTCCGACTTGTGGTTCCAGCGCATGAACGTGCTGCGCTGACGCACAAAGCGGTCGCGCGTCGCGTCGTCATTGAAATCGCGCGGGGGCTCGGCGTCCAGGTTCAGGGTCGGAATCACCAGCAACGCCATTCCCTCCTGCCGCGCATTACCCAGCAATCCGTCCACATTCACGCGATGGCGCTCCACCAGCGCGGCGGTGCGCGCGGCGAAATCCGGAGCGACTGGCTGGGCAAGCGCCAGCGTCGGAGCGAAAAGGGCGATCAGGCAAACGCGGGCAAGCGCGGGGAAAAACGGCATCGTTCTGGGTTCCTGTTTCCGAGGCGGGAAGGAACGGAGCATTGCAAAAGGCAGGGCCAGGCAATACCCCGGCGGGGAAAGGCGAGGCCATGATATCGCGTCGGCAGCGCCGCTTGCTCAACAGCCGGTCTGCGCGGCCAGCCACACCGTCGCGCCGCCGCACGCCGGGTCTTCCTGCTGATGCCGAACCACCGAGAATCCGTTTTCCGCCAGCAATTGGCGATATTCACAAGCATCCAGACTGCCGTGATAAAGAGGCTGGCCTTCAAACGTCCCAATGGCTTCGCCCAACGCCGTGCCGCTGGTGAACATCAGCACCGCGCCCGGCGCGGCCAGGCGCCGAAAGATGGGGAACATGAGCCGCTGATCCTCGGGCCGAAGGTGGAAAAAGCTGTGCCAGGCGATCAACCCATGAAACGGTCCGATGCCATCCAGCTGCCGCATGTCGGCGGCGATCCAATGATGGTCGGGAAACGACGCCTTGGCCCGCGACAGCAGCGGCAACGAGGTATCGATGCCGGTGATTCGGCAGCCGTTTTCGATCAGATGACGGGCGATGGGAACGCCAGTGCCGCAACCTACATCCAGCACCTGCGGATGGGGGACGGCAAGCCGTTCCAGGAACGCGGCCAGCCAGGCGCGCTCGATCAATTCTGTACTCCGCAGCGTCGCAAACGCCGCGGCATGCGCTTGGTACAGGGCGATCACGTCGTCAGCGGGAGAGGAGGGCATGTCGGGACTCTGGCAATGTGGACGCGAAGTCCGCGCCGGAGAATTTACCAGCTTCCACACCGGCCTACCGTTGTGGCGGTAGTGGGGAGCCTTCCACACCCCACCCGTTTTAGGCCTATCGCAACGTTTTCTTGCAGATGGCTAACTCTGGATAGTTATCTAAAGGACTGCAAAGCAATGCGAATATTGCACCGATTGTGGGCTAGGATGAATTCGTGTCCTTTCAAGGAAACCATCATGGCTCCTATCTCGCAAAAACCGCTTGCCCTCAAGTCGGTTCGCCCCAATGTCATGGAGGTCGAGTTCGGCGCATTTCGTGGCTACGTGGATGTGATCGACCATACTCAACAGATGCCGCTTTGCAAGACGCACTTCTGCCGCACCGTATGGCCGTCCCGCGACATGGCCGAACAGCAGGCGATGGAATTGGCGCGTGACCTGCAGCGTGCGCGCGGATTCGGCGCCTTGCGCGCCGTCTTGCTCACTGCCAGCCTGAGCGACGCGGCAGCCGGACGCAAGCCGTTGGAGTTCGTACCCGCAAGTCTGGTGAAGCGGCAGCCCACGATGCCTGTGACCAAGCGTCATCTGCGCCTGGTGGCGTAATCGGCCGCATTCTGCCCGATGCTGGCGCAGGTACTGCGCGCACTTGTTCCGCATTACTGCGCGCAGTCTCGGTTGCCCATTGAGTAATCCGTCAATTCGGCTTCAGCTCAATATCCCGAGCCACCTGCCCCAGCAAGGCATAGTCCGTGCGGGCCCGTTCAGTGGCCTGCTGCGACGTGTTCCCCACGATCACCCAGCCCAACTCCTTCAGCTTGCGCTGCATCTCGGCATCCTTGAGGCTGGCGACCATCGCACCCTGTATTTTTTCAACAACAGCGGGCGGGGTGCCCTTGGGTGCCGCCAGGCCGAACCACCCCGTCGGAACCAGTCCCGTGATGCCCAGCTCCTTGGCGGTGGGCACCTGGGGATAGCCGTCGAACCGATAATCGCTGGTGACGAACAACGCGGTCGTCTTGCCCGACGTGACATACGGAATTTGCGAGGCCGCGTTGTCCATCATCGAATCCACGTGTCCGCCCAGGATGTCGTTGACGGCGGGCGCGGCCCCCTTGTAACCCAGGATGCTCAGGTTCACCCCCGCCAACTTGGCGAAGGCCACCTGTGTCAGGTGTGCCTGAGTGCCGAGCCCGGCGTTCGCCGAAGAGAGGCCGCCGGGTTTCGTGCTGCTTAACGCCTTGAACGCCGCGTAATCCTGCGCCGGAAAATTCTTGCCCACGACGAAGACGAACGGGACTTCCACGGCGATCGAAATCTGCGCCAGGTCCTCGACGGGGTTGTAGCGCAGCTTGTAGATATGCGGATTGACCGCGATGGTGCCGCTTGCGCTGAGCAGCAGCGTATAGCCGTCGGGTGCGGCCCTGACGACATGCTCGGTGGCAATCGAGCCACCGGCGCCGGGTTTACCGTCGACGATCACGGGCTGCCCCAGTCGTTTGGACATGGCTTCCGCAAGCAGGCGGGTCATGGTGTCCGACGCCGATCCCGGCGCATAGGGGTAGATGATCGTGATCGGCTTGGCGGGGTAGGCGTCCGCCGCATGAACCGGCGTCAATCCCACCGACAACAACAATGCGGTGATGGCAGTGCAGAGGCGTGTCATTGTTTTCTCTCCCTACGAGCGGGTTGTGTGAATAATCTTTTGAATGATTGGAATGGCCATCGCGGCGTACCAGCTCAGTTCCGGCAACATGTCCCGGCGATACCAACCGGCCTCGTGCAGCAGGTTCAGCGATGCGATGGTCTGGCCGTCCCAGCGGACGGGCACGTTCACGGCGCTCTCGCAGCCTAGGGAATGAATGAGCTCGTGGTCTGGAAACGCGCGCATGCACTCCGCGCGGTCCACGCAAATTCGTGCCTGTCCGCCCAACACGACAGAAGCGAAGAACTCGCTGTCCTCGCGGATGGGCTTGGCGCCGCCCGGCGGATAAGCCCCGGGTTGGCTTGAGAAATACCGCAGGCTCTGCTCCGCCTGCCGGTCCAGCACCAGCACCGTGAACAGCCGATAACCGATTCGGGTGGCAAGTGCCGTGGCCAGCGCCTGCAGGCCGCGCTCGGGCTGGGGTGCGGCGGCCAGGCCGTGCGCCATGTCGCTTAACGGCAGCGCCGGGGCCATGTGTTCTGTTGAGTTCGTCACCGCTTGCCCTCGTCTATCGGGAAAGGCATTTTGGCCGCCAAGGGCCATAAGGCGCTAATGAATAAAGCTGAGAGATCCATTACCATTTCCGCATGGACGCCCCCTCGATCGACCCGCCCTGGACCCGCCGGCTCAAGCTTCGCCATCTGCAAGTGCTGGCGGCGCTGGAAAGCGCGCGCAGCGTCACCGGCGCCGCCAAAGCCATGCACATGACGCAGCCCGCGCTCTCGCACTGGCTCAGCGACATGGAAGATCTGGTCGGCACGCCGCTGTTCCTGCGTGGCCGGTCGCTTGAACTGACGGAGGCGGGGGGTGCGCTCTGGCGCTACGCGTGCCGCGTCTTGGGAGACACCGCGCGCACCGGCGAGGAGATCGAAGCGGTCAAAGGCGGCGTGGCCGGCCATCTGCATATCGGCACCATTCTCTCCGCGGCGCCCGTCTTGCTGCCGCGCGCCATCGCCGCGCTGCACCAGCGTTCGCCCAATGTGCAGATCGAACTGATCGAGGGCTTGCTCGAACCCCTGATCGAGCGCGTCGAACGGCGCGAAATCGACCTCATCATCGGGCCGTTGGATGTGCGCGCAAGCCGCTCTGGCCTGTGCACCGAATGGCTGATGACAGACACCTTCAGCGTGGTGGCCAGGCGCGGGCATCCGCTGGCGGAACTGGATGCGCCTTGCTGGGAGGACACCCAGCGTTATCCGTGGATCTTGCCGCCGCTGGGCACGCTGTCGCGCGGGCGGCTGGATCAGGCCGTGGTGGATGCGGGCATGCCGCCCCCGAAGCCGTCCGTCGAGACCAGTTCGCTGGTTGCCCTGTTGTCGATGCTGCAAGACCGTGATTACATCGCCACCTTGGCGAGTTCCGTCGCGCACATGTACGAACGGCTTCAGCTCATCAGCATCGTGCGCGCGCCATCCCGCCTGGAGTTTGGCCCCATCGGCATGTTGTGGGCGGCCGACTCGCCCAGCATCGTGCTGCCGGCCTTGCGTGAAACGCTGCGCCAGGAAGCGCAGGGCACCTCCCAGGGCAGCACCGCCAACGACGCCGCTACTTGACCGTCGCGTACTCGAGCGTCTTGGGCGTGTGGGTCAGCACGCGTGGCGTGCTCCCCACTACCACCGTGTCATCCAGGCGGAAGCCGCCGATGCCATAGGCGTAGATGCCCGGCTCCGCCGAATACACCTCGTTGTCCAGCAGCGGCCGCTGGTTGAAGGCCATGTCTTCCGGGTATTCGTGGTGAATGATGCCCACGGCATGCCCCGTGCGATGGCGTATGAAGTCCGCGTAGCCAGCCTTCTCGATCTCGGCCTGCGCGGCCGCGTCGATCGCGCAGACGGGGTTCCCGGTGCACGCGGCGGCAATGGCCGCCTCGTTCGCCGCCTTGGCCGCCGTCCACAACCGCACTTGCTCGGCCGAAGGCGTGCCGCAGAACCAGGTGCGCTCGTTCTCGATCGTCAGGCCGTTCAAGCGCGGAATGACGATGTTCACCAGCACATCGCCTTCCTTGATCCGCGCGCCGCATGACGCGCCGTCGCCATGCGGCGAGGCCGACGCGGGGCCGCTCAAGGTCCAGCAGCGGATCACCTCGAAATGCTCGCCCGGGAAGCGCTCGGCAGCCTCCTGCACGAACAGCGACGCCATGGCGAAGTCCAGCTCCTGCACCAGCCGGCCCGGCCGGATGTTCTCGCGGTAGCGGTCCTGAATCCAGTCGGAGATGGACGCGGCGGCCGCCATCACGGCAAGCTCTTCATCGTGCTTCTGCCAACGCAGCGCGCGGCACTCGGGGGTCGCGTTGCGCAACACGACTTCGGGCAGAAAGCGCCCCAACTGCGCCAGCACCGGGCTGCCGCCTTCGACGGCGATGCGCGACCGCGCCAGCCCGGCGGCCTTCAACCGTGCCGCCAACACCTCGGGCAGCTGCGTAATCAAAGGCAGCCGGTTCTGCACGCGCGGATGCTCGGCGTAATAGGTGATGTCGGTGATCCAGACCTTGCCCTGTTCCTGCGAGAACTGCATGTGATGCGTGGACAGCTCGTTCATCACCAGGAAGGGCGTGCCGTTGCGCGGCACGACGGCAAAGATCGGCCGTTCCCAGGGCAAGACATCGGTGTGGAAATTGGTGGCGAACTGAAAGAAATCCGCCGACGTGAAGATGACGGCATCGACGGCCAGCTCGTCCATCATGGACGTCATCTTGTCGAATCGGTATTGCCAGACAGCCTGGGTAAGTTTGGGCATGGTGTGTCCTTTGTCGTGGTTTCAGTCGTTGCTCAGGCCCAGCTGGCGAATCAGCGGACCCCAGGTGGCGCTATCGCGTTCGGTCCATTCGCCCACGGTCTCGGGCGACGAGGGCAGGGGCTCAAGCTGTAGCTCCTGCAGGCGGGCCTTGACCGCGGGGTCGTCAAAGAAGCGCCGAGTCTCGGCGTTGAGCCGCGCGATGGCCTGCGGCGGCGTGCCCTTGGGCGCCACCAGCGCGTACCAGCCCGGCATCGGAAAATCCTTGAAGCCCAGTTCGGCAAGCGTCGGCACGTCCGGCACGCTCGCCGCACGCTTGCTGCCGACCACGGCCAACGGAACCACCTTGCCCGCATTGGCCTGCACCGCGCCCGTGTTCAGCACGTCGGCCATCACCTGGGTCTGATTGGCCATCACGCTGGTCAGCCCGGCGGCCGCGCCGTTGTACGGAACATGCGTGAGCTTCATGCCCGTCTTCTGCGCCAACATTTCCACGACCAGATGGGTGGAATTGCCCTTGCCCGCCGACGCGAAATTCAGCGACTCGGGTTCGGCCTTGGCGCGGGCGACCAGTTCATCCAACGAACGGATGCCCGTCTGCGTGCCGGCGACGAGCAGGAAGGGCGTATTCACCAACAGGCTGACGCCGTCGAAGTCCCGCGCCGGCTGATACGGCATGTTCTTGTACATATGCGGGTTGAAGGCAAGGTACGACACGCCGCTGACCAGCACCGTATACCCATCGGCCGGCTGCTTGGCGACGTAGCTTGACGCCAGGATGCCGTTGGCGCCCGGCCGGTTCTCGACCACCACTGGCGTCTTGAGCTGCCGTGCAAGGTAGTCCGCCCACAAGCGGCCGATCACATCCGTGCCGCCGCCGGCGGCCTGCGGCACGACCAGCTTGATGGGCTTATCCGGATAGTCGGCGGCGGCACAAGCGCCGCCTGCGAAAAGCAGGCCCACGATCCCTGCCGCGACGCAGCGGGCGTGTCCCAGTAATGTCCTCAACATGTCATCCCCATGAATCATCAGATACGTCGCAAATGGACGGCGGCTTTTAAAGCCTGCGGAGGATTATGGGGAGATCGGACATGTACGCCCAATGAATAAACCTGAGGTTTCCATTAGCGTTTTGGTATGACACGGCGCCGCTTCGCGGCGACAATGAAATCAATCGCGTCATCCGTCCCGCCAAAAAACAAGGGCCGCGAAAGCGGCCCTTGTTGCTGACAATCTGGCGTAGGGATTTACGCCTTGCGCGCCTGCGCGATCAGCTTGTCCAGTTCGCTCAGCATCAGGTCGATCTCTTCCGCCGTCACGTTCAACGCCGGCATGAAGCGCAGCAAATTCGGACGCGGGGCGTTCAGCAGCAGGCCTTGCGGTTCCAGCTTGCGGGCGGCTTCGACAATCGCCGGACCATCATCGCGATCCATCACCAGCGCGCGCAACAGGCCCATGCCGCGCTCGCCCTTCATGCCGTACTTGGCCGACAGGGCCAGCAGGCCTTCGGACAGCTGCTTGGAACGCGCGTTGACGGCGTCCATGAAGCCCGGGGCGGCCAGTGCGTCAAACACGGCCACGCCCACGGCGGTGGTCAGCGGGTTGCCGTTGTACGTGCCGCCCTGGTCGCCGTGCGAGAACACGCAAGCGTCCTGGCGGGCCAGCAGCGCAGCCAGCGGCACGCCGCCGCCGATGCCCTTGGCCAACGTCATGATGTCGGGGATGACGTCGGAATGCTGGTAGGCGAACATCTTGCCGGTGCGGCCCATGCCGGTCTGCACTTCGTCGACGATCAGCAGCAACTGGTTTTCATCAGCCAGCTTGCGCAGGCCTTGCATGAATTCCTTGGTGGCCGGGATCACGCCGCCTTCGCCTTGCACCGGTTCCAGCATGATGGCGACGGTCTTGTCGTCGATCAGCTTCTTCACCGATTCCAGGTCGTTCAGTTCGGCCTTGGGGAAGCCTTCCACTTGCGGGGCAAACATCTTGTCCCAGCCCGGCTTGCCCGATGCGGACATCGTGGCCAGCGTGCGGCCGTGGAAGCCGTGGTTCATCGTGATGATCTTGTAGGCGCCGTTCTTCTTGACCTGGCCCCACTTGCGCGCCAGCTTGATGGCGCCTTCGTTGGCTTCGCCGCCGCTGTTGGCGAAAAAGACGCGGTCAAAGCAGGACGCGCCGGTCAGGCGTTGGGCCAGCTCGATCGAGGGGATGTTGTAGAACGCCGGCGACGGGTTCATCAGTTTTTGCGACTGTTCCACCAGCGCGCGCTGCATTTCCGGCGCGGAGTGGCCCAACGTGTTCACCGCCCAGCCCTGCACGAAGTCCAGGTATCGCTTGCCCGCGTGATCCTCCAGCCAGGATCCCTTGCCGCTAACGAACACGAGGTCCGGGCGGGAGGTGATCTCCATGAGGGTGTTGACGTTGAACTGGCTGAATTCCATGGCGGTTCCTGCGGGGTAAAAGGACAGGGATGAAGGGGAAACTTCAAGGGGGGAAGCGCGAAAACGCAAATGTAGCACCGACAGAGGGATGCTATCGTGACGCACCCCCCGCCGATCCGCCCCGGGCCGCCTCAAAAGGGCCGACTGCTCGGGCGCTCTATTTTATGCAAGTGGCGCGCTCCCGCGCGCCGCCCGTTGTCGCTTTTTACTGACCAATCATGAAACGTATCCTTTCCAGTCTTGCCGCCGGCCTGGCGCTGGCGGCGGCCGGCGCGCCGGCACATGCCGAATACCCCGAACGCCCCATCCGCCTGATCGTGCCGTTCCCGCCCGGACAAGCCACCGACATATTCGCCCGCGCCCTGGCTGAAAAGCTGGGCGCCGCCGTCAAGCAGCCGATCGTGGTGGAAAACCGCGCAGGCGCCGGCAGCAACATCGGCATGGAGCAGGCCGCGCGCGCCACGCCCGATGGCTACACGCTGGTCATCGCGGGCTCTGCCGCTGCGGTCAACCAGACGCTGTACAAAACCATCAACTACAGCCTGACCAAGGATTTCGCGCCGGTGTCGGGCGTGTTCTCGGTACCGTTGATGTTCCTGGCCACGCCGGCGTCCGGCATCACCTCGCTTAAGCAATTGGTGACGCAAGCGCGCGCCAATCCGGGCGAACTGGCCTACGCCAGCGCCGGTATCGGCGGCACGCAGCACCTGTCGGCGGAAATGTTCAAGGCCGCGGCCGATATCGACATCCGCCACATCCCCTACAAGGGCAGCGGCCCGGCCCAGGCCGATTTCCTGGGCCACCAGGTGCCGCTGATGGTGGACTCCGTCACTGCGGGCCTGCCGCACGTGCAAAGCAAGAAGGCCGTGCCGTTGGCCGTGACGACAGCCAAGCGCCTGCCGCAGCTGCCGGAGGTTCCAACCGTGGCCGAATCCGGCTACCCCGGCTTCGAGGCCATCGGCTGGGCCGCCGTGCTGGCTCCGCGCGACACGCCGCCGGCCGTCACCGCCTACCTCAGCAAGCAGATCGGCCATGCGCTGGGCTCCCCGGAAATGCAGAAATTCCTGCGCGACCGCGGCGCCGAACCCATGCCCCTGACCCCCGAAGGCACCGGCACATTCATCGCCAGCGAAGTCGAAAAGTGGGGCAAAGCCGTCAAGCAGTCCGGCGCCCAGGTGGACTAAAGATCCAGGATCAAGACTTCCGCTGCCCGTCGCACCGGCAGCCGCCGGTCGCAAAAGCCGTCCCCGTGAAAAAGGGGACGGCTTTTTTCACGGCGATTGAGCGGATTTTCTGGATGATCCATCCAGCCCTGGGTGGTTTATCGCCGGGATGCGCTTGCCTAAGCTCTACGCTCCAATGACTTGTGTAGGGGATTTTCCATGGCAGACCATTCCATCAAGGGCAAAGTCGCATTGATCGCCGGCGGCGCCAAGAACCTGGGCGGGCTGATCGCGCGCGACCTGGCGCAGCATGGCGCCCGCGCCGTGGCGATCCACTACAACAGCGCCGCGTCCAAGGCCGATGCCGATGCGACCGTTGCCGCGATCCAGGCGGCTGGCGCCAAAGCGGTCGCGCTGCAAGGCGACCTGACCACCGCCGCCGCCGTCGAAAAGCTGTTCACCGACGCCGTCGCCGCCGTGGGCCGGCCGGACATTGCCATCAACACTGTCGGCAAAGTGCTGAAGAAGCCCTTCACCGAGATCAGCGAGGCGGAATACGACGAGATGACCGCCGTCAACTCCAAGACCGCCTTCTTCTTCTTGCGCGAAGCAGGCCGCCACGTGAACGACAACGGCAAGGTCTGCACGCTGGTGACGTCGTTGCTGGGCGCGTTCACGCCGTTCTATGCCGCCTATGCGGGCACGAAGGCGCCTGTCGAGCACTACACCCGCGCCGCGTCCAAGGAGTTCGGCGCACGCGGCATTTCCGTCACCGCCGTCGGCCCCGGTCCGATGGATACGCCGTTCTTCTACCCGGCCGAAGGCGCCGACGCCGTGGCGTATCACAAGACCGCCGCCGCGCTGTCGCCGTTCAGCAAGACCGGGCTGACCGACATCGAGGACGTGGTTCCCTTCATCCGCCATCTGGTCAGCGACGGCTGGTGGATCACCGGCCAGACCATCCTGATCAACGGCGGCTATACGACGAAGTAAGCAGCCCGGCCTGCGCAAGGTTCCTTTTGGTCTGGGCGGGGTTCCTTATAGTATTGACGGGCCCAACACTCTTACCTGCCGTTATCCACAGGGCGATCCGCCCGTGGGCGGCAGGGGATGCCAAACGCATGGACCGCTTCGATCAGTACCGCGTGTTCGCCCAAGTCGCCGACATGGGCAGTTTCATCAAGGCCGCCAACGCCCTGGAGGTGCCGCGCGCGTCGGTCTCCGCTGCCATTCAGCAATTGGAGACGCAGTTGGGCGTGCGCTTGCTGCATCGAACGACGCGGCAGGTACGGCTGACGGCGGACGGCGAACAATTGCTGGAACGCGTCCGCCCGCTATTGGCGGAAGTGGAAGACATCGACCAGCTGTTCCACGCCGGACAGCGCCAGGTGTCGGGCCGGCTCAGCATCGATGCGCCCAGCCGCGTCGCGCGCCGGCTGATCGCGCCCGCGCTGCCGGGCTTGCTGCGCCGCCATCCTCGCCTTGAACTCGTGCTCAGTTCGACCGACCGCGCCATCGACCTGGTGCAGGAAGGGGTGGACTGCGCGGTGCGCATCGGCGCGCTGGACGACAGCAGCCTGGTCGTGCGGCCGCTGGGGCATATCGCGTTGATCAATTGCGCAAGCCCGGACTATCTGCGCGAACAGGGCGAACCGCGCTTGCCCGATGACTTGTCGGAGGGGCATTGGTCCGTGGGCTACGCGTCGCCGAAAACCGGCCGGGAACTGCCCTGGGAGTATCTGGCGGAAAGCGGCGCCGGGCAGGTGGCGCGCGTGCCCGCCCGCGTGGTGGTGAACAACGCCGAAAACTACATCGCCTGCTGCCTTGCCGGGCTGGGGCTCATCCAGATTCCCCGTTTCGATGTGCAGCACCTGCTGGATGCCGGCAAGCTCATCGAGGTCATGCCGGGCTGGCGCCCGGCGCCGATGCCGGTGTCGCTGCTGTACCCCCACCGGCGCCAGCGCTCGCGCCGCCTGGCCGTCTTCCACGACTGGTTCGCCGCCCTGATGCAGCCCCATCTGGAGGGTTGAGCCGGCGCCAGCGGCGCGACCCAAACCGGTGCCGCGCATGCCCGCATCCGAAGCGTCCGCCGCACCAAAGCGGGGCGCCGTCAGCCCGGTTTCCGGCGCCTGCTTGGCGGGCGCGAAATGGCACGGAACTTGCTTTTCCAGTTTTGTATACCGAATCGGTGTGCAACGCATTGGCCCGTCCCGGGCGGTGCGCGCCCTGGAGAGTGCTCATGAACCGTAGAACCCTGTTGTTGTCTCTTTGCACCGCCGCCAGCCTGCTGGCCGCGCCGCTGACGCACGCCGACACGCTGGACGATATCGTCCGCGCGGGCACGATCAAGATCGCCGTGCCGCAGGATTTCCCGCCGTTCGGTTCGGTGGGCGCCGACATGAAGCCCCTGGGCTATGACATCGACACCGCGCAACTGATCGCCAAGCAATTGGGCGTGAAGCTGGAACTGGTACCGGTCACCAGCGCCAACCGCGTGCCCTACCTGCAGACGCGCAAGGTGGACCTGGTGATCTCCAGCCTGGGCAAGAATGCCGAACGCGAGAAGGCCATCGATTTTTCGGATGCCTATGCCCCGTTCTTCAACGGCGTGTTCGGCCCGGCCGACCTGAAGGTGTCGTCGGCGGCCGACCTGGCCGGCAAGACCATCGGCGTCACGCGCGGCTCGGTGGAAGACATCGAACTGTCGAAGATCGCCCCCGAATCCGCCACGCTCAAACGCTACGAAGACAACAACGGCACCATCACGGCCTTTCTGTCGGGTCAGGTGCCGATGATCGCCACGGGCAACGTGGTTGCCGCGGCCATCCTGGCGCGCAATCCGGCCAAGAAACCGGAAACCAAGTTCCTGATCAAGAATTCGCCGTGCTACATCGGCCTGAACAAGGACGAGCCCAAGCTGCGCGCCAAGGTCAACGACATCCTGGCCGCCGCCCGCCGCGACGGCTCGCTGTCCGCGATTTCGCAGAAGTGGCTGGGCGCTGAACTGCCCAAGGACCTGTAAGCCCCGACGGCGGCCATCATGGCTTACCAATACGATTTCGGCGCGGTCTTCGATTACACGCCGGTGCTGGTCAAGGGCATCGGCGTCACGGTCGAATTGATCGCGTTCGGCGCGGTGGCCGGCGTGGCGCTGGGCATCGCCTGCGCCTGGGTCCGCACGCAGGGCCCGGCCTGGCTGCGCGCGCCGGTGGCGGCCTATGTCGAGGTGATCCGCAACACGCCCTTCCTGATCCAGCTGTTCTTCGTGTTCTTCGGCCTGCCGTCGCTGGGCGTGCAACTGGGCGAAATGCAGGCCGCCTGCCTGGCGATGGCGCTGAACCTGGGCGCCTACAGCGCCGAGATCATTCGCGCCGGCATCGACGCCACGCCCAAGGGCCAGTACGAGGCCGGCGCCAGCCTGGCGATGACACGCTTCCAGGTGTTCCGGCATGTGGTACTGAAACCGGCGCTACAGCGCATCTGGCCGGCGCTGTCGTCGCAGATCGTGATCGTGATGCTGGGGTCGGCGGTGTGTTCGCAGATCGCCGCCGAAGACCTGACCTTTGCCGCCAACTTCATCCAGTCGCGCAATTTCCGCGCGTTCGAGGTGTACCTGATCACCACCGGCATCTATCTGGCGTTGGCCATCCTGCTGCGCCAGCTGCTGCGCCTGGCCGGACGGCGCCTGTTCCGCAAGGCGGCAAGATGATTGAATTCACCCCCTGGGACATCGTCCGCAACCTGCTGTTGGCCGCGCGCTGGACCGTGGCGCTATCGCTCGTGGCGTTTGTCGGCGGCGCGCTGATGGGCGTGCTGGCGTTGATGATGCGGACCTCGCGCGTGGCCGCAATGCGGCGCGTCAGCTGGGCCTATATCGAACTGTTCCAGGGCACGCCGCTGTTGATGCAGCTGTTTCTGGCGTTCTTCGGCCTGTCGCTGCTGGGCGTGGAAGTGCCGCCCTGGCTGGCCGCCGGCGCGGCGCTGACATTGTGGTCGGGCGCCTTCCTGGCCGAGATCTGGCGCGGCTGCGTCGAGGCCATCCCGAAGGGCCAATGGGAGGCGTCGGCCAGCCTGGCGCTGGGCTACGTTCAGCAGATGCGCCATGTGGTGCTGCCGCAAGCGTTGCGCATCGCCATCGCGCCCACCGTGGGCTTCGCCGTGCAGATCGTCAAGAGCACCGCGCTGACGTCCATCATCGGGTTCACGGAGCTGTCCAAGGCCAGCACCGTCATCACCAACGCCACCTTCAGTCCCTTCACCGTCTATGCCTGCGCCGCGCTGATCTACTTCGCGCTGTGCTGGCCCCTGTCGCGCCTCAGCCTCCGGCTGGAAAGGAAGTTGCATGCCCCTCATCGCCCTTGAAGACGTCCGCAAGAAATTCGGCGACAACGAAGTCCTGAAGGGGGTGACGCTACGCGTCGAACCCGGCGAGGTCATCGCCATCATCGGCAAGAGCGGCTCGGGCAAGAGCACGCTGCTGCGCTGCGTGAACGGACTGGAACAGATCGACGGCGGCGCCATCATGGTGGCCGACGCGCAACTGGGCGACGACGAGTTGCGGTTGCGCGCGTTGCGGCTGAAGGTGGGCATGATCTTCCAGCAGTTCAACCTGTTCCCGCACCTGACGGTGGGGCGCAACGTGATGCTCTCGCCCATGGTCGCCAAGCGCATGCCAGAGGCGCAGGCGGCCGACATGGCGCGCGCCATGCTGACGCGCGTGGGCCTGGCGCACAAGTTCGATGCGTGGCCCGAGGAACTGTCCGGCGGTCAGCAACAGCGCGTGGCCATTGCGCGCGCACTGGCGATGCAGCCGCTGGCCCTGCTGTGCGACGAGATCACGTCCGCGCTGGACCCCGAACTGGTGAACGAAGTGCTGTCGGTGGTGCGCGAACTGGCGGCCGACGGCATGACCTTGCTGATGGTCACGCACGAGATGCGCTTTGCGCGCGAAGTGTGCGACCGCGTCGTGTTCATGCATCAAGGCCGCGTGCACGAGATCGGCCCGCCCGAGGAATTGTTCTCGGCGCCCGCCACCCCCGAATTGCGGCAATTCCTGGGGATGACGAACCTGGCCGCTTGAATCGCAAGAGCGGCGCGCACGGCGCGCCCCGGCGGCCCACTGCGGTTCAGCGCGAGAAGCCGCGCGCCGCGATTTCCCAAATGTCTTCGACCACGCCATCGCGCACCACCACCAGCCCGTCATGCAGGTTGAAGGTGGGATCGACATGCGAAGGCACCAGGCGCAACACGCTGCCCAATGCGGGCGCCTGCGCCCCCGGCGCCACGCGCACCACGCCGTGCTCGTCGTTGATGGCCGCGTAGGTCAGGCCGTCTTCCTTGAACACCGCCGGCGGGCCGCATTCGGCGGTGGTGGACTTCAGCCCGGCATCCAGGATGACGCGGTCCGGGGCGGGCACGCTCATCACCGTGGACAGCACAAAGAGGCTGTTCTGGAACTTCAACGGGCCATCCCATTCATTGGCGCCGTAGTCGCCGTCCATGAACGCGTAGGAGCCGGCCTGCAGTTCCGTGAAGACGCCGCTTGCCGCGTCGAATTCCGCGCTGCCCGTGCCGCCGCCGGTGATGACGTCGCACGCGATGCCGCTTTCGCGCAGCAGTTGCGCGTACGACGCCGCGATGCGCGCCGCCTGCCGGCAGACCTGCGACCGCTCTTCGCGCGTGCGAAAGTGTTGCACCGAGCCGTGATAGGCCTGCAACCCCACGAAATTCACACCGGGCAGGTCGCGCGCCTGTTGCGCCAACGCCAGCACCAGGGCGTCGTCCGACACGCCGCAGCGGCCTTGCCCCACGTCCACTTCGACCAGCACGTCGATCTCGGCGCCAGCCTGCGCCATGGCCTGGGATATCTGCGCCAGATTTTGCGAATTGTCGACGCAGACGCTCATTTTGGCGGTGCGCGCCAATTGCGCCAGCAGGGCCAGCTTGGCGGGCCCCACCACTTCATTGCTGATGTGGATGTCACGAATGCCGGCCGCCACGAAGGGCAGGGCTTCGCTGACTTTCTGGCAGCAGATGCCGCGCGCGCCCAGCGCCAGCTGGCGCAACGCGATTTCCGGGCATTTGTGCGCCTTGGCATGCGGGCGCAACGCCACCTCATGGCGATCGGCCCAGGCCTGCATGGCGCGCAGGTTGGCCTCGAACGGCGCCAGGTCCAGCACCAGGCTGGGTGTGTCGACGCGGGCCAGAGGGTCGCCCGG
The DNA here is from genome assembly GCF_002975275.1 of Achromobacter sp. MYb9. Lineage (GTDB taxonomy): Bacteria > Pseudomonadota > Gammaproteobacteria > Burkholderiales > Burkholderiaceae_B > Achromobacter. The sequence goes on from NZ_PCOQ01000022.1 coordinate 86,979, forward strand.
TTGCGCGGGCGGGGGCAGCGCTATGCCGCGTATGACTTCCTGGGACATCAGGGTGACTCCGTTATCTGCACCGCATGGGACGTAAGCGCGTGATCGTGTAACCGCACGCCATAACCAAAGCATGACCGTCCATAACCCGAAGGACAATTCACCCCCAGGTAAACGATAGCCCCGTAACCATTGGCTACGGGACCCCTACATGCCAGAATTTCATCATAGAAATGGCCCCCAGGGGGAGGCCCGTTTTTGCGCTGGCAACCGCCCGCGGCAGGAACGACCCGACGCAAGACGTCACGTTGATAAACCCGTCACAAAGTCCCGGAGAAGCTCGCATGAAACTCAAGCATTGGATTACCGCCCTGACCGTCGCCGTCGCCGCGGTCGGCACCGTGGGTTCCGCACAGGCCCAGCAGTTCTTCCGCATCGGCACGGGAGGCACCGCCGGCACGTACTACCCGATCGGCGGCATCATCGGCAACGCGGTTTCGCAGCCCGGCAAGCTCATCGCCACGGCGGTGGCCTCCAACGGCTCGGTGGCCAACATCAACGGCATCATCGGCGGCTCGTTCGAAGCGGGTTTCACACAATCCGACGTTGCGTACTGGGCCTATAGCGGCACCGGCACCTTCGAAGGCAAGCCTAAGGCCCAAGACCTGCGCCTGATTTCCACTCTGTACCCGGAGAGCATCCACCTGGTGACGCGCAAGGGCGCGGGCATCAAGAGCGTGGCCGATCTGAAGGGCAAGCGCGTGTCCATGGACGAGCCGGGCTCCGGCACGCTGGTCGACGTGCGCCTGATCCTGGGCGCCTACGGCATGACCGACAAGGACATCAAGGCCGAATACCTGAAACCCAACCAGGCGGGCGACAAACTCAAAGACGGCGGACTGGACGCGTTCTTCTTCGTGGGCGGGGCGCCGGCCGGCGCCATCGCCGAATTGGCGTCCACGGGCAACATCGAACTGGTCCCGCTGGTGGGCCCCGAGATCGACGCGCTGCGCGCCAAGCAGGAGTTCTTCACGCCCGACGTCATTACCGCCAACACCTACCAGAACCTGCCGGAAGTGAAGACCATTTCGGTCAACGCGCAGATGGTCACGTCGGCCAAGATCCCCGACCAGACGGTCTATGACGTCACCAAGGCGCTGTACAGCGACGCCACGCGCAAGACGCTGGATTCGGGCCACGCCAAGGGCAAGCTCATCACCCGCGACAACGCCATCAAGGGCGCGGGCATCCCTTTCCATCCGGGCGCCGAGAAGTTCTACAAGGAAATCGGCTTGCTGAAGTAGGCCCCCCCTAGCGCCTTCGGCGCCTCCCCCAGGGGCGCCGCAGCGGACCGGCAAAGCCGGCTCCGCGCGGCCCGGATTGGTGGCGGCGGTGTTGTGCGAAGGGGTGGTTCTTGGCTGCAAGGGCCGGAAATGCATCTACCTGCGGCGTGTTTGCGCCGCGCTTGAGTAGGGCCGCCATGAGCGGCCCTGCTTGCTGAATCATCCTGAGAATCACGGCGATGGAAATAGACCACGAGAAAACCCAGAAGCTGGCGGAGAAGTACGACTCCGAGATCCGCTTCCGGCCGCTGGACAAGACGGCGACCTGGATCGTGTCGGGCCTGCTTGTCACGCTGTCGCTGTTTCATTACTACACGGCCGGCTTCGGCCTGCTGCGCGAAGCCACGCACCGGGGCGTGCACCTGGCGTTCGTGCTGAGCCTGATCTTCCTGGTGTTCGGCTTTTCAAAGTCGCACTACCAGCGCGAGCCGAAATCCACCTGGTTTTCGCCCGGCGGAATTCCGCTGTACGACTGGGTCATCGCCATCGCGCTGGCTTTGTCGGTGCTGTACATCCCCTACATATTCGAAGACCTGGCGTTCCGCGTCGGCAATCCAATGCCGATGGACGTCTTCATGGGATCGATCCTTTTGATCGGCCTGTTGGAAGCCACGCGCCGCGCCATGGGTTGGCCGTTGCCCATCATCGCGCTCGTCTTTATGGCCTACGCGATGTTCGGGCCCTACTTCCCAGGCTTGCTCAAGCATGCGGGCAACACCTGGCCGCAGATCGTCAACCACATGTATCTGACGAGCCAGGGCGTGTACGGCGTGGCGGTGGGCGTGGTGGCCACCTACGTGTTCCACTTCGTGTTGTTCGGCGTGCTGGCCACCCGCATCGGGTTGGGCCAGCTGTTCCTGGATGTGGCCTCCACCGTGGCCGGCCGCTATGCCGGCGGCCCCGCCAAGGTGTCCGTGTTCGGTTCGGCCATGTTCGGCATGCTGTCGGGCTCGTCGGTCGCCAACGCGGTGACCGTGGGGTCGCTGACGATTCCCGCGATGATCCGGGTCGGATATCCGCGGCACTTCGCGGCGGGCGTTGAAGCAGCAAGCAGCACAGGCGGGCAGATCACGCCCCCGATCATGGGGGCCGCGGCGTTCCTGATGATCGAGTTCCTGGGCATCCCGTATCAGCAGATCGCCATCGCCGGCATCTTCCCGGCCTTCCTGTATTTCTTTGGCATGTTCATGCAGGTGCACTTCGAAGCCAAACGCGAAGGCCTGCGCGGCCTCACGGCCGAAGAGATGCCCAAGCTCAAGCAGTCGTTCAAGATGCGCTGGCCGACGCTGATCCCGCTGTTCCTGCTGGTCGGCGTGTTGGCCAGCGGCCGCACGCCGTATCTGGCGGCGTTCGCGGGCATCACCGGCTGCATTCTGGTCGGTCTGCTGAACCCGTACCAGCGCCTGCGCTGGCGCGACCTGTACGAAGCCTTCGAGACCGGCGCCAAATACGCGCTGGCGGTGGGCGCGGCGGCCGGCGCGGTGGGCATCGTGATCGGGGTGGTGACCTTGACCGGCGTAGGCTTCAAGATCTCGTACATCGTGATCTCGGCCTCGCAGGCGATGGCCAGCGGCGCGGCCATGTTCATTCCCGACGCCATGGCCAATATGCAGACGCTGACGCTGTTGGCCGCGCTGATCATGACGGGCATCGTCTGCATCTTGATGGGCTGCGGCGTGCCGACCACCGCAAACTATCTGATCATGGTCGCCGTAGCCGCGCCCACGCTGGTGCAGCTGGGGGTGCAGCCGATCGCGGCGCACTTCTTCGTGTTCTATTTCGGCATCCTGGCCGACATCACGCCACCGGTTGCGCTTGCGGCCTACGCGGCGGCGGGCATGGCAGGCAGCGATCCCTTCAAGACAGGCAACACGGCGTTCAGGCTGGGCATCACAAAACTGATCGTGCCGTTCGTGTTCGTGTTTTCGCCGTCGCTGCTGATTTCGGTCCAGGGCTTCACCTGGTACGACTTCTTCGTGACGCTCGCCGGCTGCATGGTCGGGCTGGTGCTGCTGTCGGCGGCGTTCTCGCGCTACATGCTGGTGGGCATGAAAAGCTGGGAACGGTGGCTGTGCACCCTGGGCGCGCTGCTTACGATCATCCCGGGCCTGACCACCGGCCTGATCGGACTGGCCATCTGCATCCCCGTCTTCATCCGGCAGTTGGCGGAACTGAAGCTGGAGACCGCGGCCAAAGCGGCCTGACCTGAAAGGCGTGAAAAATAAAAGGGGCGGACTGCGGTCCGCCCCTTTTTATTTCGCCGAATCCCGTATTTTGGCAGCAAATCCCGGCAAAATAGGGGCCTGTATCCACAGGGTGACGACATACAACATTCCGCCTTTCCGCCGGTTGCCCGGCTAAATAAATCAGCGTAAAGTAAAATTCATGTTTGCTGGTCTGCCGATCTGCGGGCCGACTGTGCAAACAGGCACAAAACTGCGCCATATGTTCGATATCCTGGTTTATCTGTTCGAGAATTACTACACGCCGCAAGCCTGTCCTGCGGCCGATGTGCTCGCTAAGCGGCTTGCCGCCGCCGGTTTCGAGCACGAAGACATCGACGACGCCCTCGGCTGGCTGTACGGTTTGGCCGAGACCACGGAACGATGCGTCGACCTCGCTCAGGCTCCCACCTCGGGAACCCGGATCTACACCGACAACGAATACAGCCAGCTCGGCACCGAATCCATCGGCTTCATCGCCTTCCTGGAATCGGCCGGCGTGTTGCCGGCGCCGTTGCGCGAAATCGTCATCGACCGGGGCCTGGCTTCGCCGGAAACGCCCGTGCCGCTGTCCAAGATCAAGATCATCGCCCTCATGGTTCTCTGGAGCCAGGAAGCCGAGATCGACAACCTGGTCCTGGAAGAGCTGCTGGACGAAGAAGGCGTGCGGTTGCTGCATTGATGATCCTGCGCCGGGGCCCCATGCATTGGGGCCCGTTGCCGTTGCTGTGACCTACGTAGGCCGATTCGCCCCCAGCCCAAGCGGCCCGCTCCATGCGGGTTCACTTGTGGCTGCGCTGGCCAGTTGGCTGGATGCGCGCGCCCACGGCGGGCGCTGGCTGTTGCGCATGGAAGACGTAGACGTGCCCCGCACCGTGCCGGGCGCCGCCGACACCATCATGGCGCAGCTGGACGCGCTGGGCCTGCATTGGGACGGCGGCATCATGTGGCAGTCCCAGCGCAACGCGGCCTATCAGGCGGCTTTCGATACATTGGCTGCGCGCGGCCTGGTCTATGGCTGCGGCTGCACGCGCCGCGAAATCGCCGATTCGGCCTTGCGCGGCCAGACCCTGCCCGGCGCGGACGGCGAACGCCCGTACCCCGGCACCTGCCGCCACGGTTTGCCGGAAGGCCGCCAGGCGCGCGCCTGGCGCCTGCGCATTCCCGCTGGCGTCGAACACTTTGAAGATCGGTGGCTGGGACCGCAAGCGCAGGATGTGGCGCAGGCGGTGGGCGACTTCGCCTTGCGACGCGCCGATGGGCTATGGGCCTATCAGCTTGCGGTGGTGGTGGACGACGCCGAACAGGGCGTGACGGACGTGGTGCGCGGGGCCGACCTGCTCAGTTCCACGGCGCGCCAACGCGTGCTGGGGCGGCTACTGGGCCTGCCCCCCGTGCGCTACCTGCACGTGCCGCTGATTCTGGACCCCGCCAGCGGCCTGAAGCTGTCCAAGCAGAACGGGGCCCCCGCCATCGACATGCAAGCGCCCCTGGAGGCGCTGCAGCGCGCCTGGCGCGCCTTGGGATTTGCCGCCATGCCTGCCAGCGCCGACCGCGGCCAGTTCCTGCGCGAAGCCACCGCGCACTGGGCGCGGCGCTTTCCCTGAACCGACCCGGCGGCTATAGCGGCTGCAAGTCCGCGCCCAGCATCCGCACCAGCAGGGCCTCGCCGTTGTCGCCCACGCGCAGCTCGCCGTAGCGGGCAACCTCGTAGCGCTTGGCTTCGCCTTCCGGGAAGAACCACGCATTGGTCACGATACGCACGCCGCGGTCGCGAACGCGGTAGCGCAACGGCACCTCGGTATCCGCATGCGGATGCACATCGGGCTGAATGCGCAACGGCGTCGCGACCCCGCGCGCGTCGGTCCGAAGCATCACGTAGCCGTCGGGCTCGAAGCCCGGCAGGGTTTCGTCGTCGACCGGGCGGTCGCCGCCCAGCCGCAGGCGCGTGATGTCGCGGCTGGCCGCGAAGTCCAGCGCCATGTAGTCGCCCTGCATCAGCGAGCGCGGGTCCACCGGCGCCAGTTCCAGGATGACGACCTTGCCCGAGGCCAGCAGCTTTTCACGCTGCCAGATGCCGCCATTGGCCACCACCAGCACCAGCGCCAGGCCGCCCAGGATGGCCAGCGTGCGCCAGCGCAACGGCGCCGAAACCGGCGGCAGCGGGGCACGCCGGTCGGGCGATTGGGTGCGCATCAGCCGCGGCACCAGCCAGACCAGGCCGCGCAAGACGAACAGCAGCAAGGCGCCGCCGCCCAACCACAGCGCCTTTTGCAGCAGCGGCACATCCAGTTGGTAGTAGTACACGCCCAGGTAGGCCAGCAGACTCATCACGCCGAAGACGACCAGGCGCAGCTGGTTCAACCCAAAGCCCAGCAGCAGCCAGGCCAGCGCGAAACCCACGCCCGGGCTGGGCAGCCAGAAGCCGGCCAGGATCAGCAGCGCGATCGGCACGCCCCAGGTAACGCCGGCCGTCAACACATGACGGCGGGGCCAAAGCACCGCCATCGCCGCCGCGGCCGGCAGCAACGCGCCAGCCGTGACGAACAGGGCGCCCTGCGGATTCAGTTGCCACATGGCGGGCAGATGCAGGGCAGAGATCCCGCCCGCCAGCCACACCATGCCCTGCACCGACAGCAGGAGGGCCCAGGCCAGCGGCTGCAGCGCATGGTCTCGCTTGGCGCCGCCGCGATGGCTCATGATCAGGATCACGGCGGTGGCCCAGGCGCCGATCACGGCGATGGGCAGCCAGACGACGCTGGACAAGGCGGGATCGAAATCCAGCCATGCCTCCAGCAGGTCGTCGCGCATGAGCTGGGGGGACAAGCCGCGCCAGATCAGGCTGGCGCCGGCCCCCGCGATCAGCAGGCCGGACAGGAAACGCAGGATCACATCGGGGCCCAGCACATAGATGGCCGTGGCCATCAGCAGCACGAACACGCAAGCGCTGGTGAACGAGGTGGAATCGGACAAACCGTAAATGATCAGCAACTGCCCGGCGAAAGCCATGGCCGTGCCGCATTGCCGCCAGAAGGGGCCCGCGTCGCTGCGCAGCACCGCAACGCCGGCCCCGCACAGGACCAGCCCGGCCACCAGCGCGCCTTCTTCGGACGTGACGATGCCCGAGAAGCCCACGAAAACCAGCAGCAGCAGCGTGGCCAGCCAGGCGCTCAGGCCCAGCAGGCATTGCACGTACCAGGGGGGCTCGGCGTGCGGCGCGGCGGCGGGCGCCAACTGCGCCACGGGCGCGCCCGAATCGGCGGGCTCCACGGCATTGCCGGCCGATGCCGAAGCCGGCTCGGCGTCGGCGGCGGCGGGCCCTGCCGCGCGAGGTTCGGCCGCCAGCTTGCGCAGCCAGCGCGCCGCCAGCACAGCTTCGGCCATCAGCAAGGCCGCCAGCGGCAGCGCGGCCCACACGCCGGGCTCCAGGCGCAGCAGCCATTCACCAACGAATCGCAGCGACACGCAGATGACGCCAGCGGCCAGCATGGCCAGGATGACCAGGTCGCGCCGGACCCGCTGATAATAAAAGCCTAGCCCCGCTGTCACGGCGAGCCACGCAATGCCGCTGAACCCTTGCTCGCGGCCGAAGAAAAAGCCGACGAACATCAGGGCCATGACCAGCGCGCTGATGACCAGGGCCGCCAGGATGCGCGGGCCGATCAGCGTGCTGGCGCGCCAGCGGTGCGCGGCGAGCTCCCAGCCCAGCAGCAACACCAGGTTCAGCGCCGCCATGACAAGGCTGACAGTGTCCGATCCGCCAAACACCGACAGCCACGAGAACATCCGTTCGCCCAGCCACAACGTGGCCGCCACGTTCAGTACCAGTACCCACAGCAACCACACCGCCTGGCTGGCCGCAGCCAGTGCCCACGGCAGCAGCAAGACCGCCCACCAGGCGAACAATTCCCAGGTATCGGCGCCAGTCTGGTAAGTTTGGCCTAATAACGCGAGCAAGGCGCCGAGCAAAATGCCGGCCAAAGCCAGAAGCGCGCCAGGGATGCTGCGCCGTACGCCGGGGGTGCCCCGAAGGCGCAATCCGGCCCAGGCGGCAGCCAGCGCGGAAACCACCAGCAGGCCTTGCGTGCCGGCGAAGCGCTGCACTTTTGTCATGTCCTGCCAGTTGGCGGCCACCCAGCAAATCGCAGCGCTGCCAAGCAGTAAAACGCCTAGCCAAAGGGTGCTTCGCGCCAGGAATTGGCGCCAAGCGTGCAGTTCGGATCCCGCTTGTCTTTCAGTGCCGACTTGCATCTGGCGAATCTCCGATCTTATTATCCGCGCTACTAAGGCGGGACTACCGCCACTGGATACACATGAATAAAACGCTGATTATTGCCGAGAAGCCCTCGGTGGCCCTTGATATATCACGCGCCTTGGGAGGCTTTGCGCGCGAGGGCGACTATTTTGAAAGCGAACGTTACGTACTGGCGTCCAGCATCGGCCACTTGCTGAGCTTGGTCGCGCCCAACGATCCGGTCAAGGGGAAGTGGAGCTTCACGCACCTGCCCGTGATTCCGCCGGAATTCGAACTCGGCCCCACCGACAAGAAGTCGGCCGAACGCCTGAAGCTGCTGGTCCGCCTGGCCAAGCGCAAGGATGTGGATTCGATCATCAACGCCTGTGACGCGGGACGCGAGGGCGAACTGATCTTCCGCTACATCATTCAGTATGCGGGCGTGAAAAAACCGATCCAGCGCCTGTGGCTGCAATCGATGACGCAGGCCGCCATCCGCGAAGCCTTCGCCAACCTGCGCGACGACGTGCAGCTCAAGCCGCTGGAAGCCGCCGCCCGCTCGCGCGCCGAAGCCGACTGGCTGGTCGGCATCAACGGCACGCGCGCCATGACCGCCTTCAACAGCAAGGACGGCGGCTTCTTCAAGACGCCGGTGGGCCGCGTGCAGACGCCCACGCTGGCGATCGTGGCCGAGCGCGAAGAGCGCATCCGCCGCTTCGTGCCGCGCGACTACTGGGAAGTGCGCGCCACCTTCATCGCGGCCGCCGGCCTGTACGAAGGCCGCTGGATCGACCCGCAATTCAAGAAAGACGACCGCGACCCGGAAAAACGCGAATCGCGCCTGTGGTCGGCCGCCGCCGCGCAAAGCGTGGTGGCCGCCTGCCGCGACCAGCCGGGCAACGTCACGGAAGAATCCAAGCCGTCGACCCAGATGTCGCCGGCCCTGTACGACCTGACGTCGTTGCAGCGCGAGGCCAACGGCCGTTTCGGCTTTTCGGCCAAGACCACGCTGTCGCTGGCCCAGACCCTGTACGAACGCCACAAGGCGCTGACCTACCCGCGTACCGATTCCCGCTACCTGCCCGAGGACTACATCACCACGGTGCAGGAAACGATGCGTGCGCTGGCCAAGGGCGGCTCGAACGCCGTGGGCGGCCTGTCGCGCCACGCGGACACCGTCGTCAGCCAGCAGTGGGTGAAGCCAAACCGCCGCATCTTCGACAACAAAAAGGTGTCGGACCACTTTGCCATCATCCCCACGCTGCAGATCCCGCATGACCTGAGCGAAGCCGAGGCCAAGCTGTACGACCTGGTGCTCAAGCGCTTCCTGGCCGTGTTCTTCCCGGCCGCCGAATACCGCGTCACCACGCGCCTGACCGAAGTGCAGGGGCATCGCTTCCGCACCGACGGCAAGGTGCTGGTCACCCCGGGCTGGCTGGCCGTCTACGGCAAGGAAGCCCAGGGCGAAGACGCCAACCTGGTGCCGGTTGCCGATGGCGAAACCGTGCGCACGGAAGACGTCGAAGCCGTGGGCCTGTCGACCAAGCCGCCCGCCCGCTTCAACGAAGGCACCTTGCTGTCCGCCATGGAAGGCGCCGGCAAGCTGGTGGACGACGAAGAACTGCGCGAAGCCATGTCCGAACGCGGCCTGGGCACGCCGGCCACCCGCGCCGCCATCATCGAAGGCCTGCTGAACGAGGTGTACCTGCGCCGCGAAGGCCGCGACCTGGTGCCCACCGCCAAGGCGCGTCAGCTGATGACGCTGCTGTCCGGCCTGGACGTCACCGAACTGACGTCGCCTGAACTAACGGGCGAGTGGGAACACAAGCTCAAGCAGATCGAGCAGGGCGGCCTGGGCCGCGAGGCCTTCATGCGCGAAATCGCGCAGATGACCCAGGTGATCGTCAAGCGCGCCAAGGAATACGAGCGCGACACGGTGCCGGGCGACTACGCCACCTTGCAGACGCCGTGCCCGAAGTGCGGCGCGGTGGTCAAGGAAAACTACCGCCGCTTCGCCTGCACGGCTTGCGATTTCTCGATCGGCAAGCACCCGGGCGGCCGCACGTTCGAACTGCCGGAAGTCGAAGAGCTGCTGGCCAAGCGCGAGATCGGTCCGCTGCAGGGCTTCATCAGCAAGATGGGCCGGCCGTTTGCCGCCATCCTGCGCATCAGCGATGAATACAAGCTGGAATTCGACTTCGGCCAGAACGACGAGGACGACGCCGAAGCCGTGGACTTCTCGGGTCACACGCCGGTGGGTCCGTGCCCGAAATGCCAATCGCGCGTGTTCGAACACGGCATGAGCTACGTCTGCGAAAAGTCCGTGGGCCCCGAAAAGAGCTGCGACTTCCGCTCGGGCAAGGTCATCCTGCAGCAGGAAATCTCGGCCCAGCAGATGGGCAAGCTGTTGACCGATGGCCGCACCGACCTGCTGGAAGGCTTTGTGTCCAGCCGCACCAACCGCAAGTTCAAGGCGTTCCTGGTGCGCCAACCGGACGGCAAGGTCGGCTTCGAGTTCGAGCCGCGCCCCGAAAAGCCGGGCCGCGCGCCGGGCAAGACGGCGGCAAAGACGGCCACGAAGACCGCCGCGAAGAAGGCGCCGGCCAAGAAGGCCGCGGTCAAGAAGACCGCCACGAAGACCGCGACCAGAACAGCGACAAAAACAGCCGCCAAGAAGGCCGTGAAGAAGGCCGCCCCCAAGAAAACGGCATCGTAGGCGGGTTGCGCGCAGGAGGTGCCGACAGGAATGCCGGTGCCTCTTGCGCGCAACCCAGCCCCCTTGCAGAAGCCCGTCAACGCCCGGACAACCCGGGCGTTTTTCATTGTTGGCCGGCAGACGCTGGGGTATTGTTTACGCCAAACAGCTGCAACCAACCAACGTCCGAGGAAGACATGACCTACCGCCCCGATTTCTCCACCCGCCGCCGCGTGCTGGCCGCCGCCGGGGCGTTTGCCGGCGTCAGCCTGCTCAACGGACGCGTGGCGTTCGCGCAGCCCAAGCTGGGCCGCGTCGTCTACGGACAGGGCAGCATCGATCCGTTTTTCGCGGCCGGCTACGTGGCGCTGAAGAAGGGCTATTTCGGTGAAGGCGGCCTGGACGTGGAATACCTGAATTCGCAAAGCGGCCCGCGCACCAACCAACTGCTGGCGGCCGGCCAGATCGCCTTCGGCGCCACGGCGGCTACCGCCGCGCCCGCGCTGACCATCGCCGGCAAGGCCGCGACCCTGGTGTTCGGCTTTGACCGCAAGCTTACGTATGCCAATGTCATTGTTCGCCGCGAAGACTTCGACAGCGGCAAGATCAAATCATTGAAAGACCTGGCCGGCAAGCGCGTCGGCGCCACCCAGCCCCAGTCCAGCACCTGGTTGATGGCGCTGTACCTGATGCAGAAAGCGGGCGTGGCCGACAAGGTCGACATTCGCCCGTTGGGCGACCTGGCCACGATGCTGGGCGCGCTCAAGACCGGCTCGGTGTCGGCCAGCATGGCCACCATGTCCATGATGGAACAAGCCCGCCAGGAAGGCTGGGGGGTGCCGATTTTCGACGCCACCACCGAAAGCTCGTGGAACGAATTCATGGGCGGCGACGTCCCTGGCATCGCGGCGCTGACGCTTGAAGACACCATCCAGAAGCGCCCTGAAGTCGTGCAGGCCTTCGTGACCGCGATGGTCAAGGCGCAAGACTTCATCACCGCCACCAGCGCCGCCGGCATCGCCGACGTCATCTACGACGACTACCTGAACGCCTTTCCGCGCGCGGCCATCGAGAAGACGCTGGGCGTCTACAAAGACACCGTGTTCCTGAAAGACAACCTCATCACCGAAGACGCGTACAACCGCATGACGGCCATCATGGGCGACGGCCGGCAGTTCTCGAACGACGAGATCAAGACGGTGCCCTATGCCAAATGCGTGAACATGGGCTTCGTGCGGAAAGCGCGGGGCCTGTGATGATCACGCTGGACAAAGTCGGCAAAGCCTACCAGTCGCGCCAGGGCACGACGCACGCGGTGGGCGAGGTCAGCCTGACGGTCGAACAGGGCGAATTCGTGTCGATCGTCGGCCCCTCGGGCTGCGGCAAGAGCACGCTGCTGAACATGATCGCCGGCTTCCTGCGCCCCACCACCGGCACCATCCGCGTGGATGGGCGGGTGGTGGACGGCCAGGTGCCGCCGGCGCTGGGCTACATCTTCCAGAAAGACACCTTGCTGCCCTGGTTCAGCGTCAGGAAAAACGTGGCCTTGGGCTTGAAGTTCCAGGGCGTGGCCGCCGATAAAATCGAGCGCCGCGTGGCGGAGCTGCTTGAACTCGGGCACCTGGGCGCCTTCGCCGACGCCTTCCCGCATCAATTGTCGGGCGGCATGCGACGGCGCGTGGCGCTCTTGATGAGCCTGGCCGTCGAGCCCCGCATCCTGCTGCTGGACGAACCCTTCGGCGCGCTGGACACCCACACCAAGACGCACCTGCACCGCGAACTGATGGAGATCTGGCGCAAACTGGGCCAGACCATCGTCATGGTCACGCACGATCTGGACGAAGCCATCCTGCTGTCGGACCGCGTGGTGGTGCTGTCCGGCCCGCCCAGCCGCGTGCTGCTGGACGAACGCATCCGCATCCCGCATCCGCGCGACGTCTTCACGCTACGCGAAACGCCGCAGTTCGTCGCCCACGTGCAAAGCCTCTGGAGCGTGCTGGGCCAGCAGTTCCGCGCGGCCGCCTGAATCCCCTTGCGCCATGATCCCGACTGAAACCTCCGATTCCCTGCAGGACCAGCTGCGGTTGGACCGCCGCGCCGCCATCGCCCGCCGCGTGCGCATCACCGTGTGGCAAGTGCTGATCCTGGCCGTCATCCTGGGCGCATGGGAGACGCTGACGCGCATTCCGTGGTTTACCCAGAACACGCTGTTCGACCCTTTCTTCATCAGCCAGCCGTCGCGCGTGGCGGTGCGGCTGTGGCAATGGCTGCAGCCCGGGCCGCGTTCGGTCTGGCCGCACCTGTGGCTGACGCTGCAGGCCACGATGGTGGGGCTGGTGGTGGGCGTGGGCAGCGGCTTCATCGTCGGCATGACGCTCAGCCGCAGCCGCTTCCTGGCCGACGTGTTCAACCCCTTCATCGTGGCGTTCAATTCCATGCCGCGCATCGCCTTCGTGCCGCTCATCACCATGTTCTTCGGGCTGGGCCTGGCGTCCAAGGTGGTCACATCCTGGTTCGTGGTGTTCTTCCTGGTGTTCTTCAACACCTACAAGGGGGGCCGCAGCGTTGAACGCGAACTGGTGGATTTCTGCCGCACGCTGGGCGGTTCGCCGCGCCAGATCCTGTGGCGGGTACGCATCCCGACCGCCGCCGCGTGGACCTTCGCCGCCTTGCCCAACGCCATCAGCTTCGCGCTGATTGGCGTGGTGCTGGCGGAATTCGTGGGCTCCACCACCGGCATGGGCTACCTGATGATCACCGCGCTGGCCACGCTGAATGCCACCGACATGTTCGCGGCCGTGACGCTGTTGTCCATCGTGGGCATCGCGCTGGTTTATTGTGTGACCTGGCTGGAACGTCGCCTGCTGCACTGGGCGCCGGAGTTCAGGGAATAGCGAGGCTCGCCCCGACGCGCGGGGCGATGGAGAACTGACTTTGAAGACACTACCTTATCTGCGTAACTTCGACCTGACCGGACAGGTCGCGCTGGTGACCGGGTCCGCGCGCGGGTTGGGCTTCTGCATTGCGCGGGCGCTGGCGGGCTGTGGCGCGCGCGTGCTGATCAACGGCCGCAACGCCGCCGCCGTGGATGCCGCGGTGGCCGATCTGGCGGACTCGGGCCTGGACGCCCATTCGTTGCCGTTCGATGTCAGCGACGACGCCGACATGGCGCGCGCCTTCCAGCGCATCGACGACGAACACGGGCGCCTGGACGTACTGGTGAACAACGTGGGCGCGCGCAATCGCAAGACCTTGCGCGACACCACGCCGGCCGAAATCCGGGAATTGATCGATACGGACCTGGTCGCCGGGATGCTCCTGGCCAAGTTCGCGGCCGAACGCATGGTGCGCCAGGGCGGCGGGCGGCTGATCGCCATCACGTCGGTGGTGGGCGAACTGGCGCGCGCGGGCGACGCGGTCTATCCCGCGGCCAAGCAGGGGCTGACGGGGATGGTGCGCGCGCTGGCGGCGGAATTTGGCGGCCAGCACATCACCAGCAACGCCATCGCGCCAGGCACGTTCGCAACGGAAACAAATGCGGCCATGGTGGCGGACCCGAATTTCGGCCCGCGCATCGCCGCGCGCAACCCCACTGGCCGCTGGGGCGAGCCCGAGGAAATCGCCGGCGCGGCGGTGTTCCTGGCGTCACCCGCCGCGTCCTATGTGAACGGACACGTGCTGGTGGTGGACGGCGGCCTGTCGATTCAGTTCTAGGCGATCAGGTCGTCTCGTCCTGGTACCAGACGCCTTCGGCCAGCATCATCTTCTGGTGGCCGTGACCGGCCGGCATCATCGGGAAGCAGTTTTCCTGCGCCGACACCGCCACGTCCAGGAAATAGGGGCCGTCATGCGCCAGGCATTCGGCCAGCGCGGCCTCCAGCTTGGCGGGGTCGTCCACCCGCGCAGCGCCCCAGCCGAACGCCCGCGCCAACGCCACGAAATCGGGCAAGGACGCGTTGTAGCTGTGGCTGTAGCGGCCGCCGTGGATCAGTTCCTGCCACTGGCGCACCATGCCCATGTAGCCGTTGTTGCACAGCACGACCTTCACGGGCGTCTGGTGCTGCATGGCCGTGGACAGTTCCTGGATGTTCATCAGCACCGACGCATCGCCGCTGACGCACACCACCGTCTTGTCCGGGTGCGCGACCTGCGCGCCGATGGCGGCCGGCACGCCATACCCCATCGTGCCGGCGCCGCCTGAAGTCAGCCAGCGGTTCGGCTTGTCAAAGCGCAGGTACTGTGCCGCCCACATCTGGTGTTGGCCCACGTCGGTGGAGACGATGGCGTCGCGGCCCGACAACGCGTCGTTCAGGCTGGCCATCAAATGCTGGGGCAGGATCGCGTCGGCGGCGGGCGTGAAGCCCAGGCAATCCTGGCTGCGCCACGTGTCGATGCGCTTGAACCACGGCGCCAGACGCGCCGCGTCCATCGGTGCTTCGCCCAGCTCGGCGCGCAATGCGCGCACCAGCGGCAGGCAATCGCCCACCAGCGCCACATCGACCCGCACGACCTTATTGATCGAGGCCGGATCGATATCGATATGGATCTTGCGCGCATGCGGGCAGAATTCGGAGATCTTGCCGGTGATGCGGTCATCGAAGCGGGCGCCGATGCAAACGACCAGATCGGCGTTGTGCATCGCCAGGTTGGCCTCGACCGTGCCGTGCATGCCCAACATGCCCACGAACTGCGGGCTGGACGCCGGGAATGCGCCCAGGCCCATCAGGGTAAGCGTGCAGGGCGCCCCCGTGTGGCGGACCAGATCGGCAAAGGCGTCGCAGGCGTCGGGGCCGGCGTTCACCAGCCCGCCCCCCCCGTAGAAGATGGGCCGCTTGGCCTGCGCGATCAGCGCGGCCGCGCGACGCACCGCCGATTGCGGCAATTTGGGCGCCAGCTTGCCCGACTGGCGGCGCGCACGCAGCGCGGCCAGCTTTTGCTGCGAGGGCAGACCGGACGCGTCGTCGTCCGCATCGCGCGGCACCGCCAACTGCACGTCTTTGGGAAAGTCCACCAGCACCGGGCCGGGCCGGCCCTGGCGGGTCAGCTCGAACGCCCGGGCGACCACGTTGGCCACGTCGTCCACCGCACGGATCTGGGTATTCCATTTGGTCACGGAACGCGAAATGCCGATGGCGTCGCATTCCTGGAACGCGTCGGTGCCGATAGCCGCGGTGGCCACCTGACCGCTGACGCACAACACCGGGATCGAATCGCACATCGCGTCCAGCAAGCCGGACGTGGTGTTGGCCATGCCGGGGCCGGATGTCACGAACACCACCCCGGTGCGACCGGTGCTGCGGGCATAGCCCTCCGCCGCATGCACGGCGGCCTGTTCATGGCGCACCAGCACGTGGCGCAGGCGCGGTTCCGCATACAGCGCGTCGTACAGCGGCAGGACCGCCCCCCCGGGGTAGCCGAACACGGTGTCGACGCCGTGCGCAATCAGCGTATCGAGCAGAATCTTCGCCCCGTTCGAAACGGGGGTATCAGTGGCGGCAAGCGCGGCGGCGGCGGTGGGGTGCAGGCGATCGTTCATGCTATCTATCTTATTCGTAGCCTGGAAGAATTTTTATCTTCTTTTCCACGATTCCTGGCCAGACGGAGTAAATTTATCTTCGATTTGGAGGAATCAAAGAAAATGAACCTGGACAAGTTTGACCTGGCCATTCTGAAGGTATTGCAAGAGAACGCGCGCGCCAGCCTGAACGACATCGGCGCGGCGGTGGGCCTGTCGTCCACGCCCTGCTGGAACCGCATCAAGCGCATGGAAAGCGCCGGGGTGATCCGCGGCTACACCGTCGACATCGACCCGGCCAGCCTGGGTTTCATGGACACGGTGATCGTGCACGTGACGCTGGAAAGCCACAGCGAGGAAACGCTGTACGAGTTCGGCCGCGCCCTGGCGGCCATCCCCGAAGTGCTGGAAGCCTTTCTGGTGTCGGGCGACTACGACTACTACATCCGCATCGCCGTGCGCGACACCCGCGACTACGAACGCCTGCTGCGCGAACAGCTCTACCGCATCCCCGGCATCCGCCACAGCAAATCCTGCTTCGTGCTGCGCCGCCTGAAGGAAACCATGCTGCCGCTGATGGGGCCGGCGGGATGATCCGCGCTCAGCGCAGCACGTAATCCACGGGCGTGGCCGCTTCCGGCAACGGACGCACGCCCAGGCCTTCCAGCAGGTCGATTTCGATCACGCGGGCCAGCGCCGACAACGGCAGGTCATTTTCTTCCAGGCCGAACGGGTCTTCCAGCTCGTCGCCTAGCGCGTCCAGCCCGAAGAAGGTGTAGGCGATGATGATGACCGCCACCGGAGTCAGGTATTCCAGCGTGCCCACCAGCCCGAACGGCAGCAGCAGGCAGAACAGCCACGCGGTGCGATGCAGCAGCAGCGAATAGGCGAACGGGCAGGGCGTGAACTTGATGCGCTCGCAGGCGGCCTGGATGGCGGCGCATTGCGCCACGCGCTGGGTCAGGCCTTGATACAGGATGTCGCTGAGTTCGCCGCGCCGCAGACAGGCGGCCAGATCGCGGTTGATCGCCATGAGCAGGGCGTCCGGCACATTGCGGCAGCCGGCCAGCGTGTCCAGCTCGTCTTGCTGCACCCAGGGGCGCACCGCCTCGACCATGTCCTGCCCGCGCAAGCGCGCCGCCAGGCCGTACCCGAAACCGATGCAGCGCCGCACCAGCCGTTCCTGCACCGGATTGGCCGTGCTGGCCGCCAGCAGCACCGCGCTTTCGCGCGCCAGGCTGCGAGCCTGCACGATCAGATCGCCCCATTGCTTGCGGGCTTCCCACCAGCGGTCATAGCAGACGTTGTTGCGAAACCCCATGAAGACCGACAGCGCCAGGCCGAAAAGCGAGAACGGCACCGCGGTCAGGTGCGCGGGCGAAAACAACTGGCGGTGGTACATCCACACCACCACGCAGGCAAGCAGCGTGATGACGATGAGCCTGCTGAAAATGCGCGGGATGATGGAGCCGCGCAAAATAAAGAACAAGGCCAGCGCAGAGGGACGCGGACGGACGATCATGATGAATATCAAGTAAGGATGAGGCGCGCCCACTATACGCCTGTCGTCCTGTCAAAGACGCGTCGATATAATTCTGTTTCGTCTCACCGCCACCCACGCCTCCATGACCACCGAAGACACCCCGATCAAGCCCTGGCATGTCGTCCGCCGCTCCAAGCTGCACGGCAACGGCGTCTTCGCCGCCCGCAAGATTCCCGCGGGCACCCGCATCATCGAATACGGAGGCGCGCGCATCAGCGCCAAGGAAGCCGACCGCCGCCACCCGACCAATCCGGACGATCCCTTCCACACCTTCTTCTTCGCGCTCAGCTCCGGCCGCGTGATCGACGGCGGCGACGAAGGCAACGACGCCCGCTGGATCAACCACTCCTGCGAACCCAACTGCGAAGCGCAGGAAGGCAAGCACGGCAAACGCGTCTACATCGTCGCCCTGCGCGACCTGCCACGCGGCACCGAACTGTCGTACGACTACGGCCTGGTCCTGGACGGCCGCATCACCAAGGCGCTGAAGGAAGGCTACCGCTGCCTGTGCGGCACCCCCCCGTGCCGCGGCACGATGCTGGCGCTGCCAAAAAAGAAAAAGAAGAAAGCAGAGAAGCCGGAACCGGCAGACGTCGTGGAAACGGCAGAAGCCGCCAAAACAGCAACCGCGGCAAAACCACCCGCCACCGCAAAGTAAGACAGCCCAGCCTCCAGCCGACGCGCCCCCAACCGCGCGCAGCGCCCCCGCCC
>NZ_PCOQ01000023.1 GCF_002975275.1 Achromobacter sp. MYb9
AGTCCGGAGCGAAGGCTCCGGACCGCAATCGTTGACCCGCGCCCCACCGGCCACCGACGCGACGGGCGCCTCAAGAACCCCACCGCCACCACCATCAAACACCCCCCCCAAAAAAAATCTTCAAGCCGCCCGAACCCCAATAGCCACAACCCGAGCACTAAACTCCTTCAGCAATTCCTCCCGCTTCCCCGCCACCTTCTCCATCGCCGCCTCCTTTATATGTCCGTAGCCTCTGATTTCTTCGGGCAGGCCTGCTAACGTCACGGCCTTGTCGAGGTTGCCGCGGTTCAATTTCGATAAGATCGCCGTCAGTGTTTCCCGATACTCGCGGATCAGTTCGCGTTCCGCGCGCCTTTCCGCCGTATAGCCGAACGGGTCCAGCCGGGTGCCGCGCAGCCGCCGCATCTTCGCCAGCAGCGCGAACACCTTCAGCATCGCCGGCCCGTAGCTGCGCTTGATCAGATGGCCCTGCGGGTCGCGGCGGGCGAACAGCGGCGGGGCCAGGTGAAAGCGCAGCTTCCAGTCGCCTTCGAACTGTTCGCCGATCTTCTTCACGAACTCGCCGTCCGAGTACAGGCGGGCCACTTCGTACTCGTCCTTGTATGCCATCAGCTTGAAATAGTTGCGCGCCACGGCGATCGCCAGGCGGTTCGTGCCTGTGGCGTCCTGTTCCGCCCGCGCAACCCGGTCCACCAGATCCGTGTACTGCTTCGCGTAGACCTCGTTCTGATATTGCGTCAGGAACGCCTTGCGCACCGCCACCAGCTGCGCCAGTTCACCCGAGGGCTTCTTCAAATCCGTGACCGGGGCCACGCGCGGGCGCTTGATCTCGATAATGTCTTCGGGTGGCGCGATGGGCATGCCGCCGTTGGCCAGCACGCGCATCACATCGGCCATGTCGTGCGCGGCGCGGCGGCCCCACGCGAAGGCAGCCTGGTTGGTGGCGACTTGCTGGCCGTTCAACGCTATCGCCCGCAGCAGCGCCTCTTGGGACAGCGGGATCCAGCCCTTTTGGTAGGCGTAACCCATCATCAGGGGATTGGCGTAGATCGCATCCCCCAACAAGGCAACCGCCATCGCCGCCGCGTCCACGCTATGCAGATTTTCCTTGCCGCAAGCGGTTTGCAGGTCGGCGGTCAGGTGGTCGGCCGGCAGCGTCCAATCGGGGTTGGAGACAAAGGCGGCGGTCGGCGCGTTGTCGCGGTTCAGCAGCACGCGGGTGCGCCCCGGCCGCAGGCGCGCCATGCTGTCCGCGCTGGTGGCAACCACCAGGTCGCCGGCCAGCAGCAAGTCGGCCTCGCCCATGGCGACGCGCGTGTTCATCAAATGGTCGGGCGATTGCGCCAGCACCACATGCGAATACACGGCGCCGCCCTTTTGCGCCAGGCCGGCCATGTCCAGCACCGAACAGCCCTTGCCTTCCAGGTGCGCCGCCATGCCCAGCAATTGGCCGATGGTGACGACGCCCGTGCCGCCAACGCCCGCGATGAAGACGCCATACGGCTGGTCCAGCACGGCCGCGCGCGGCGCGGGTACGCCTTCATCGATGACGCCCTCTTGCGACAGCGCCTTCGGCTTTCTCAACTTGCCGCCTTCCACCGTCACGAAGCTGGGGCAAAAGCCCTTCAGACAGGAGAAGTCTTTATTGCAGCTGGATTGATTGATGGCACGCTTGCGGCCGAATTCGGTTTCCAGCGGTTCGACCGACAGGCAATGGGACTTCTGCGAACAATCACCGCAGCCTTCGCAGACGCGCTCATTGATGACGACGCGGCGTGCCGGATCGGGATAGGCGTTGCGCTTGCGGCGGCGGCGCTTTTCCGTGGCGCAGGTCTGGTCGTAGATCAGCACCGACACGCCCGGATGCTCGCGCAGGTCGCGCATCACCGCGTCGAGTTCGTCACGGTGCATCACCGGCACGCCCGGCGCCAGGTCCGAGACATCGTTGTACTTGTCGGGGTCGTCCGTCACGATGACGATCTTGTCGATGCCTTCGGCGGCCACCTGGCGGCTGATCATCGGCACGCTGATCGGGCCGTCGACAGGCTGGCCGCCCGTCATGGCGACGGCGTCGTTGAACAGGATCTTGTAGGTGATCGGCACCTTGGCCGCCACCGCCGCGCGTATGGCCAGCAAGCCGGAATGGAAGTACGTGCCGTCGCCCAGGTTGGCGAACACGTGCTTTTCCTCGGTGAACGGCGCCTGGCCCACCCACGGCACGCCCTCGCCGCCCATCTGGGTATAGACCTCGGTATTGCGGTCCATCCACCGCACCATGTAATGGCAGCCGATGCCAGCCATGCCGCGCGACCCTTCGGGCAGGCGGGTCGAGGTGTTATGCGGACAGCCCGAACAGAACCAGGGCTTTCGCTCTTCGACGACGCGCGGACGCGCCAGGGCCTGTTCGCGGCCGCCGATGAAGTCCAGCCGGGCCAGGATGCCGGCGCGCACATCCTGGGGCAGTTCAAAGCGCAACAGGCGTGCCGCGATCGCCTTCGCGACCATCGCCGGCGAAAATTCGTAGTGCGCGGGCAACAGCCAATTGCCCTGCGGCACGGACCATTCACCGCCATCCTTGTCGTCGAACTTGCCCGCCACGCGAGGGATCTTCTTGCCGCTGCCGATCCAGCTGAACAGCTCTTCCTTCAACTGGTATTCCAACACCTGGCGCTTTTCCTCGACGACCAGAATCTCGTCCAGGCCTTCGGCGAAGTGCTGCATGCCGGTGGACTCCAGCGGCCAGACCATGCCCACCTTGAACAGGCGCACGCCGATGCGCTGGCAGACGGCGTCGGTCAGCCCCAGGTCCGACAGCGCCTGGCGCGTGTCCAGATAGGCCTTGCCGGAAGTCATGATGCCGAAGCGCGCATCGCGCTGGGGCACGTGCCAGAGTTCGCGGTTGAGCTTGTTGGCGCGGGCGTAGGCCAGCGCGGCGTACAGCTTGTAGTCCAGCAGCCGGGCCTCTTGCTGCAGCGGCGTGTCCGGTATCCGGATGTTCAGGCCGTCGGCCGGCATCAGGAAATCTTCGGGCAGTTGGATGCGCACGCGGTGCGGGTCCACGTCCACCGACGCCGACACTTCCACGATGTCGGTGATGCATTTCATGCCCACCCACACGCCGGCATAGCGGCTCATGGCCCAGCCGTGCAGGCCGAAATCCAGTACCTCCTGGACGCTGGCCGGAAACAGCGCCGGGATCATACAGGCCTTCAGGATATGGTCGCTTTGATGCGGCAGCGTCGAAGACTTGGCCGGATGGTCGTCGCCCGCCACCACCAGCACGCCGCCATGCCGCGACGTGCCCGCCGCATTGGCGTGTTTGAAGACGTCGCCGCAGCGGTCCACGCCCGGGCCCTTGCCGTACCACATGCCGAAGACGCCGTCGTACCTGGCGCCGGGGAACAGGTTGACCTGCTGCGATCCCCAGACGGCGGTGGCGGCCAGGTCTTCGTTGATGCCCGGCTGAAACTCAACATGATGGGCCTTCAGGTACTTGGCCGCCTTCCACATGTTCTGGTCCACGCCGCCCAACGGCGAGCCGCGGTAGCCGGACACGAAGCCCGCCGTGTTCAACCCTGCCCGCGCGTCCCGCACGCGCTGCATCATGGGCAGGCGGACCAGGGCGTGGATGCCGCTCATCCAGGCTCGGCCGGACTCAAGGGTGTATTTGTCGTCCAGTTGGACGGATTCGAGCGCGGCGCGCAAGGCGGGCGACAAGGGGGCATTCATGTCTCGACTCCAAGATCCTGGATGCCCCCACCAGCTTCGCGTTTCGCGCTGCACGCGCCCGCGGGCCAACAAGGGCCGTGAAAGTGAAGTGATGGCGCTTTCGCGCTCTAGGAAGAGCCTGTCAACACCACAAGGCCCGGGTTAGTTGTAACCGGTCGCCCCAAGCCCGGCAAGAGGGCGATGCGATAATGTGCGGCATGGAATTCGCCCCTTGTATCGTCGCCTGGCAACGCCAGCATGGCCGGCATGATCTGCCCTGGCAAAACACGCGTGACCCGTATCGGATCTGGCTGTCCGAGATCATGCTGCAGCAGACGCAGGTGGCCACCGTCATCCCCTATTACGACCGCTTCCTGCAGCGCTTCCCCGACGTGGCCGCGCTGGCCGCCGCCGCGCAGGAAGACGTGATGCCGTACTGGGCCGGGCTGGGCTACTACGCCCGCGCGCGCAACCTGCACCGTTGCGCGCAAGAGATCGCCCGCGATTGGGGCGGCGGCTTCCCGCCCACCGCGCAAACCATCGCCACCCTGCCCGGCATCGGCCGGTCCACGGCGGCGGCCATCGCGGCGTTCGCCTACGGCGAGCGTTCGCCCATCCTGGACGGCAACGTCAAGCGCGTGTTCACCCGCCACTTCGGCATCGCGGGCGATCCCTCCAAACGGGACGTCGAGACGCGGCTATGGGCGCTGGCCGACGCCCAGGTCGAGGCCGCCCCCGACCTGGACATGGCCGCCTACACGCAGGGTCTGATGGATTTGGGCGCCACGTTGTGCACGCGCGGCAAACCGGCTTGCGACAAGTGCCCGGTGGCGCAAACGTGCGTTGCCCGCCGCGAGGGCCGTCAGGCCGAGCTACCCACCCCGAAGGTACGCCGCGCCATCCCGGAACGCGAAACCTGTATGTTGGTGTTGCAGCATCAAGGGGCGTTCCTGCTGCAGCAGCGGCCCGAACCCGGCATCTGGGGCGGGCTGTGGAGCCTGCCCGAATTCGATGTGGCGGGCGACCCCGACACCGCCTCGCGCGCGCTGGGCCTGGAACCCGAACAACGCTTCGAGCTTGCCGCTTTCGCCCACACCTTCACGCACTACCGCCTGCACATCCGGCCGTGGCTGGTGCCGGTGCGCGCGGCCAGCCTGCGCGAAGCGGCATTGCCGGAACGCTGGGTGCATGCGGACAAGCTGGCGTCGATGGCGCTGCCCGCGCCGGTCAAGAAACTGCTGCAAGGGCTGGTCGAGGCCGGGATGCAGGACAGCCTGTTCCCGGCCGGCCCCCGATAACCGCCGCGGCGCCGCGCGGCGGCCATCGCGCCCCTAGTTGGTCATGCGCGGCAGGTTGGCCGCCTTGATGGCGCGGCCCATCTGATCGTAGGTGGTGTCGACCATTTTTGCGTAGTCCTGTCCCGACATCCAGACGGGGTCCACGCCCAGTTGCTTGTAGGTCTGCTGCAAGCGGTCGGAGGCCACGGCCGCCTTGGCCGATTGTTCCAGGCGGGCGCGGACAGCTTCCGGCGTGCCTTTGGGCACCGCCAACCCCAGCCACGAATCGATTTCCACGTTGTAGCCCGCTTCCTTCAGGGTGGGCACCTCCGGGAATTCCGGCCATCGGATCGGACTGGCCGACGCCAACAGGCGCAGGCGGCCTGCCTGGATGTAGCTGGTGACGTCCGACGGATTCTGGACGATGGCATCGACCTGCTTGCCGAGCAATGCCGATACGGTTTCACTGCCCGATTTGTACGACACCTGCTCGAACTTCGCGCCCGTGACGCGGCCCAGATCGAACATGGCCAGGTTGTTGGGCGCGGACGGCGCGCCGAAGAAGATGCCCGGGCCCTGCTTGGCTGCCGCGACCAGATCGGCCACGCTCTTGTACGGCGAGTCCGCGCGCACCACGACCCCATAGCGGTAGCGGCCATAGGCGGCCACGAAATCGAAATCCCGCGCGGCGTAGGGAATGGTCATCAGGTGCGGCATGATGGCAATGGACGACAACGTCACCACGCCCACGTTGTAGCCGTCGGCCGGCTGCTTGGCCACATAGCCGGGGCCGATGGTGCCCAACGCGCCGGGGCGGTTGAAGACCACCACGGCGCGGCCCAGGTCGGCCTCCATCGCGCGGGCCAGTTCGCGGCTGGCAACGTCCGTGTTGCCGCCAGCGCCGTAGTTCACCGTCAGCGTCACCTCCTTGTCGGGCCACGCCTGCGCAGGCGCGGCCGTCATGCTTATCGCGGCAGCGGCCATCGCCGCCAGCATCGATGCTGTTTTCATGTTTGTCTCCTTTGTTTTTTTATGGGTGCGGCATGCTCACGGCATGTAGAAGCCGCCATTGATGTCGAGGATGGCGCCGTTGATGAAGCCCGCCTCTTCCGCGGCCAGGAACACCATCGCCGCGGCCACCTCTTCTGGTGTTCCCAGACGGCGGACGGGAATCTGCGCCGCATAGTTCTCGTTCACCGACGGCGCGGCCTGCTGCGCCATTTCGGTCAGGATGCGCCCCGGCGTGATGGCGTTGGCCGTGATGCCGTGGGGCCCCATCTCGGCGGCGATGGCGCGGGTCAGGCCCAGCACCCCCGCCTTGGACGCCATGTAGCTGCCGCCCGCCACCAGCGACTTGGCGCGGCCCGCCAGCGACGACACATTGACAATGCGCCCAAAGCCCTGCTCGCGCATGCCTGGCAGCACCATCTGGCACAGGCGCAGGATCGACGTCAGGTTCACCTGCAGCACCGATTCCCATTCCTCTGGCGTGATGTCCAGAATGCCGGCGGAATTTCCGTCCGCCTGCTTGGGCGAGATGCCCGCGTTGTTCATCAATACCGACACCGGCCCCCACTGCTCGCGCGCACGGTCCACCACGGCCTGCATGGCCGCGTAGTCGGTCACATCGGCTTGCTCGGTGCGCAGCTGCGCGCAGGGGCCACCCAGCCGTTGCGCGTCCACGCCCTCGCGGCTGACGGCCAGCACGCGATAGCCCTTGGCCAGCAGCAGGCGAGCCACCTCCAGGCCGATGCCGCGGCCCGCGCCGGTGACCAGCGCGACTTTGCTCGGATCCTGTTTCATGCCGATTCCGCCGTGAAGAAGGTGATGGGCGGAAACGCGTTTTCGTCGCACATGACTTCGATCAGTGTCGTCAGTTCGGCGTTGCGCGCGTCGCGCAGCGCGCCGGCCAGGTCCGCCGGCGCTTCGACGCGCACGCCCAGGCAGCCCGCCGCCCGCGCCACCGCGGCATGGTCCACCGGATGGAAATGGACGGCCGACGTATGCGCGCCGAACTTCACGTTTTCGGCGTGCTTCTGGAAGCCCAGGATGCCGTTGTTGATGACGACCAGCGTCACCTTGATGCCCATGCGGCGGGCGGTTTCCAGTTCGGACCACACGTGGCCGAACCCGCCGTCGCCCACCACGCAAACCACGTGCGCGTCCGGCCTGGCCACCTTGGCGCCCATGGCCATCGGAAAGCCCCAGCCCAGCCCGGCCAACCCGCGCGGCGTCAAGAAACGCATCCCGGGCGCCAGCGACGTCAGGTAGTTGGCGATCCAGATCGAGGAGTAGCTGGCGTCGGCGACCACGATGGTGTTTACGTCCACGTCCTGGCGGATTTCCTCCAGCAGCCGTTCGGGGCGGATCGGCTGCTGGTCCGACAAGCGGACGGCGCGCGACGCTTCCCAGGAAGACGCCTTGCCCGACTCGATGGCGGCTTCCAGGCCTGCCCGGCGCGCTTGCGCGGCAGACAGGTCACGGCAGCCCAGTTCACGCGCCAGCGCCAACAGCGTTTCCCGCGCGTCGCCCGCCAAACGCAGCGCTTCGTAGTTACGGCCGATTTCGGCCCCGTCGACATCGATATGGATGTAGCGGGCGTTCCTGGGATACAGCTTCCAGGAATCGGTGGCGTTCTGGTTGGTGCGCGTTCCCACCAGCAGCACGACATCGGCATCGGCGATCAGCGGGCGCAGGTCGCGGCTGGCGCCATTGGGGCCCATGAAATAGCCGACCACGCCCAGCGACAGCGGATGCCGTTCGTCCGTGGCGCCCTTGCCCATGACCGTGGTGCCCACGGGCAGGTGGGCTGCTTCCTGCAAGGCGGCCAGCGCCTGGCTCGCGCCCGATACATGCACGCCGCCGCCGGCCACCACGACCGGCCGCTGCGCGCCGGCCAACAAGTCGGCCGCGGCCTTCACGGCCTCGCTCGCGGCCACCGTGCGGTCCAACGGGAAATGCCCCAGGCTGGCGTGGCGTTGCGACGCCGCGGCCGCCTCGTTCAGCAGATCCGCCGGCAGCATCAAGGCGACGGGGCCCGGGCGGCCCGAGCAGGCGATGGCGAAAGCCTGGTCCACATAGTCCTCGACCCGCGAGGCCTCGGTGACCCGGCGTACCCACTTGGTGCAGGAGGCGAACAGCGCCAGGTGGTCGAATTCCTGAAACGCGTTCTTATCGGTCTGGTCGCGGTTGACGTCCTGGACGAGCGCGATGACGGGGATCGACACCTTCAGCGCTTCGGCCAGCGGGGGCACCAGCAGCGTGGCCGCCGGGCCATTCTGCGCGGTCACGATGGCGGGCTTTCCCGTGATGCGGGCATAGGCGTCGGCCATGTAGCCGCCCGCGTTCTCGCTACGGTAGGCCACCTGGGTCAACCCCAACTCTTCGCAAGCCAGGTGCAGCATGCTGGGCAGGCTCTGACCGAATACGTGGGTCACGCCATGGCGTATCAGCGCCTTCGCGATCAGATGCGCCACGGTGCCGTGATTGTTCAGCCCGGGCGCGCTCAAGGGATGTAGCGTGGACATCTTGTCTCCTGTTTATATTTTATAAAATATATTCCGAAGCCAAAGCGCCGGTCAATTATTTTATTTTTTATAAAATGTAAAGCGTATGCACGGGGACGGTAGAATCGCGCTGCGCGGGCCGCTGCCAGCAGGGCATGACCCGGCCCGGCCGACCAGGAACACAGGATGACCATCAATTTGGCGCCCATGCAGCGGGAAAACATGACCGCCCGCATCTATCGCGAGATCAAGCAGAAGATCATGATGGGCGAGTTGCGCCCGGGCGACACCATCACGCTGCGCTCGATCACCGACACCTTGGGCGTCAGCCAGACGCCCGTGCGCGAAGCGCTGCTTCAACTGGTGTCTGAACGCGCCTTGACGCTCAGCCCGGGCAAGTCGGTCAAAGTGCCCGAGCTGACGGTGGCGCAGCTGCAGGAATTACGCAGCATCCGGCTGGAGCTGGAGTGCTTCGCGGCGCGGCGCGCGGCCCCGCTGGCCACGCCCGCCCTGATCGCCGAACTGCGCGGCATCCACGGCAATCTGATGGCAAGCCGGCAGCAGCAGTTGATGGCGCCGGTGCTGGCGCGCAATTTCGACTTCCACTTCGCGCTGTACTCGGCGGCGCAAATGCCGCACCTGTTGTCGATGATCGAAAACCTGTGGGTCCAGACGGCGTCCTACCTGTCGTACCTGTACACCCCGCCCTTTCCCACCTTGCCCGGCGCGCATCCGCACGAGGGCATCATTGCCGGGCTGGAAGCCGGCGACACGGAAGCCGTGGTGCGCGAAATCCGCCGCGACATCGAAGGCCACGGCGAATTCCTCGTCCGCTATCTGATCGAACACGGACTGGCGAAGTAGTCCGCGCGCGGCGGGTCAGGCCGCCTCTTGCGCCGCCCCGCTCAACAGCATCACCAGTTTCAGGTCCGGATGGGTCGCCAGCCGGAACGTGATCTGCTGGAACGCCAGCTTGCCGTCCCGGGGATGCTGGAATTCACGCAGGCCGCCCTCGCGTTCCACCACGGCGTGGCGCGTCCACCAATGGGCGAACACGGGGCTCTGGCGGCTTAGCGTATCCAGCAGCGCCAGTACCGCCGGCTCATCCAGGTGCGCGCCGGCATCCGCGCGGAATTCCGCCACGACGCGGCGCGCGCGCTGGTCCCAGTCCACCACCAGTTCGCGGGCGGCCGGGTCCATGAAAATGTAGCGCAGCAAGTTCGGCTCGTGATCCCGGGTGGGCCAATCGTCGAACAGGTCGCGCAGCGGCTCGTTGTAGGCCAGCACATTCCAGGCGCGGTCCAGCACATAGGCCGGCGCGCCGATGGCGTTCACGCATTCCTGCAATGGCCCGGGCGCCGCGCCCGCGTCGTCGCGCGCATGTTGCGGATCCGCGCAGTCGGCCAGGTCGAACAAGTAGGCCCGTTCCGCGCGCGCCAGTTGCAGCACGCCCGCGATGCGCGACCAGACCGAGGGCGATACCGAGACTTCCCGCCCCTGCTCGATCCAGGTGTACCAGGTGACGCTGATGCCACACAGCTGCGCGACTTCCTCGCGGCGCAGACCGGGCGTGCGGCGGCGCATGCCCTCGGGCAGTCCGGCCATCTGGGGCGTGATGCGGGAGCGGGCGCTGCGGACGAATTCGCCCAGCGCCTGCCGGCGCAACGGGGAACCGTCCTGATGGGCGGCGCTGCCAAGGGGGGAAGTAGTCATACCAGGATAAACAATGGTCTTGTACGTGTATACGGGTCCGCCTATCTTAGCGCCTGCATCTGCTTTTCCGCAGCCGCCCTTAAGGATTCCCATGACCGCCAGTACGCACGACGCCGCCGTCGACCGCCAATTCAGCCCCCGCGCCACCGCCTACCTGACCAGCGCCGTCCACGCCCAGGGTGAAGACCTGCTGCAGATGGCCGGCATTGCCCGCCAGCATCCCGATGCGCGCGTGCTGGACCTGGGCTGTGGCGGCGGGCACGTCAGCTTTCATGTCGCACCGGAAGCCCGGCACGTCACGGCGTATGACCTGTCTCAGCAGATGCTGGACGTGGTGGCGGCCGAAGCCGCCAAGCGCGGGCTGGCCAACCTGACGACCTGTCAGGGCAAGGCCGAATACCTGCCGTTCGGCGACGGCGAATTCGACCTGGTGATGTCGCGCTATTCCACCCACCATTGGCAAGACGCCGGGCGTGGCCTGCGCGAGGCCTTCCGCGTGCTCAAACCGGGTGGCATCGCCGTGTTCGCCGACGTGGTGTCGCCGGGCGAGCCGCTGCTGGATACCTGGCTGCAAACCATCGAAGTGCTGCGCGACACGTCTCACGTGCGGGATTACTCGGTGGCCGAGTGGACGCGCATGCTGACCGAGGCCGGCTTCACCCTGCAAGGGCTGTCGCCGCGCCGCCTGCCGCTGCAGTTCCAGACCTGGGTCACGCGCATGCGCACGCCGGACACGCTGGTGGCGGCATTGCGCCACATGTTCTCCATCGCGCCGGATGTGGTGCGCACGCACTTCGACGTGCAGGAAGACGGCTCTTTCACCAGCGATACGGCGACGATCGTGGTGAAGAAGCCGGGCTGAGCAGCAAGTCGGGCTGAACAGACAGGCAGAAAGGCCTGACCGTTCCAGCCCCCTTGTATCAGCGGCCCGCGGACGGCGCCCACGCCGCCAGCGCGCCGGCCACGCCCAAGCTGCGCAGGGATTGCGCCGCCTGCGCCACGGCGCGCACGAAACGCGGGTCCTGCCCCAAGTCCCCGAAGACCGGCGCCAGCCCCGTCCACGCTTCCGTCCACGCCAACATCGCCGCCGGCCCCGCGCCGGACCGTTCGGCCGCCGCTTCCGCCAACGCATGCTGGCGCGCCAGCACGGCGGCCATGGGGTCCTGGATGTCGTAGCGGCGTCCGGCCTGGTCGACGCCCCGCAAGAAGTGCAACCATGCCGCCACGGCCAGCGCCAGGCCAGGGATAGGCTGATCCGCCGCCAGCCGCGCGCGCACGGTGTCCAGCAGCCGCTGCGGCAGTTTTTGCGAGCCGTCCATCGCAATCTGACGGGTCTGGTGCTTAAGCGCCGGGTTCTCGTACCGTTCCAGCAAGCGCGCCTGATATTGCGCCAGGTCCAGGCCGGGCAAGGCGGGCAAGGTCGGCACGATCTCGTCCTGCAACAGCGCCGCCAGATAGGCTTTCAGCGCCGGTTGCGCCATCGCCTGGTCCACGGTGGCCCAGCCGGCCATCACCGACAGATAGGCCAGCGCCGAATGCGCGCCATTGACCGTGCGCAACTTCAGGGTCTCAAAGGGCGCGGCCTCGGCCACGAAGCGCGCGCCGCCTGCCGTCCAGTCCGGCCTGCCCGCGGCGAAGCGGTCTTCCACCACCCATTCCAGATAGGGTTCGGCCAGCACCGGCCAGGCGTCATGCAAGCCCAGCGCGCCAGCGACGCCGCGCCGGTCTTCGTCCGTCGTGCGGGGCACGATGCGATCCACCATCGAGCAGGGAAAGGCGCAGGACGATGCGATCCATGCCGCCAATGCGCGATCGACCTGCTCTGCGAATGCCAGCACCATGCCTCGCAACAGGTGGCCATTGCTGGGCAGGTTGTCCAGCGACATCAAGGTGACGGGGCCGCGCCCCGCCGCCCGCCGCTGCTGCAAGCCCCACACCAGGAAACCGATGGTGCTGCGCGGCGCCAAAGGCTGGCCCAGGTCGTGCACGATGTCGGGATGCCCCAGGTTGAGTTGGCCGCTGGCGGGATCGTGGCAATAGCCTTTTTCGGTGACGGTGACGCTGACAATGCGCGTATCCGCATGCGCAATGCGCGCCAGCACGGCCTGCGGGTCTTCCGGCGCGACAAGCGTTTCCAGCAGGCAGCCGATGACCGCGAGCTGCTGGCGCGGCGTGCCCTGCCCGTCGGCGCTGCGCAAGGCCAAGGCGTACAGACCGTCCTGCGGCGCCAGCGCATCGCGCGTATCGGCCTGGCGCAACGACACGCCGCATATGCCCCAGACGGGGTCCGCGCCCGCATGCAGCGCGGCCTCGTTGACGGCGGCCAGGTGGGCGCGTGCGAACGCGCCCAGGCCCAGATGGACGATGCCCAGACGCAGGCCGGCCCGCGCATAGCCGGGCCGCGCCACGGCGTGCGGCAGCGCATCCAGGCGCCGGGCCGACAAGCGCGTCGCGCCGGCCGCTACCAGTTCCATAGCGTTCCGTCCTGCTGCAAACGGTTGACGGGCAAATAGGCGCGCTTGTACGGATACTTGGCGGCCAGCTTCTCGTCGATGTCGACGCCGTGGCCGGGCACGTCGCCCGGATACAGCATGCCCTGGTCAAACGTATACGCATGCGGGAAGACCGCGTCCGTCTCGTCCGTGTGGCGCATGTATTCCTGGATGCCGAAGTTGGGCACCCACAGGTCGAAGTGCAGGGCCGCGCCCATGCAGACCGGCGACAGGTCGGTGGCGCCGTGGCAGCCCGTGCGCACCTGATACAGCGAGGCCAGGTCCGCGATGCGGCGCAGGTGCGTGATGCCGCCCGCATGCACCACGGTGGTCCGGATGTAGTCGATCAGCTGGTTCTGCACCAGGTCCTTGCAGTCCCAGATCGAATTGAAGATCTCGCCCACGGCCAGCGGCGTGGTGGTGTGCTGGCGGATCAGACGGAACGCATCCTGGTTCTCGGCCGGCGTCGCGTCCTCCATCCAGAACAGGTTGTAGGGTTCCAGCGATTTGCCCAGGCGGCCGGCTTCGATCGGCGTCAGGCGATGGTGCACGTCGTGCAGCAGGTGATGGTCGAACCCCAGCTTCTCGCGGATGCGCTCGAATAGTTTCGGCGCGTGGCGCAGGTACTTTTCGGTGGACCAGTCATGCTCGCTGGGCAGGTCGGCGTCGGCGGGTTCATAGAACAGGTTGCCGCGACCCACGCCGTAGACCTTGTCCAGGCCCGGCACGCCGCTTTGCGCGCGGATGGCGCGGTAGCCCATGTCGGCATAGCGCAGCACTTCGTCGACCGTGTGCTCGATGTCCGAGCCGTTGGCGTGGCCGTAGACCATCACGCCGCTGCGGCTCTTGCCGCCCAGCAGCTGATACAGCGGCAGGCCGGCCGCCTTGGCCTTCAAATCCCACAGCGCCGTATCCACGGCGGCGATGGCGGTCATGGTGACCGGCCCGCGGCGCCAGTACGCACCCTTGTACAGGTACTGCCAGATGTCTTCGATCTGATGCGCATCGCGCCCGATCAGGCAGGGAATCACATGCTCGGTCAGGTACGCCGACACGGCCAGTTCGCGCCCGTTCAGGGTCGCGTCGCCAATGCCGGTCAAACCCTGGTCGGTTTCGATTTTCAGGGTCACGAAATTGCGGCCCGGCGAACAAACAATCACGCGTGCGTTCGTAATTTTCATTTCTTGGTTTCCGTAAAGACGGGAAAAGGCCCTAGCCTTCCCAGCCCAAATGGCTGAGAAAGTCGCGGGTGCGGGCGACTTGCGGGTTGTCGAAAATCTGCGTGGGCGGGCCTTGCTCCAGGATGGCGCCGTTCTCGAACACCACCACCCAATTGGCCACGCGCCGCGCAAAACTCATCTCGTGGGTCACGACGATCATCGTCATGCCTTCCTGCGCCAGCTTCTTCATCACGTTCAGCACTTCGCCCACCGTTTCCGGGTCCAGCGCCGACGTGGGTTCATCGAACAACATCACTTCGGGTTCCATCGCCAACGCGCGCGCTATGGCCACGCGTTGCTGCTGGCCGCCGGACAGATTGGCGGGAAAATTTCCCGCCTTGGAGGCCAGGCCCACCTTCTCCAGCAATGCCATCGCCCGGGCCCGGGCGGCGTCGGGCGTCATGCCCAGCACCGTGATCGGCCCCATCGCCACGTTATCCAGCGCGGACTTGTGCGGGAAGAGTTCGAAGCTCTGGAACACCATGCCCATGCGCTGGCGCACGCGACGCACGTCGGATTCGGATTCCGGCAGCGCCACGCCGTCCAGCAGCACGCGGCCGCCGTCCAGCTTTTCCAGCGCGTTGGTGCAACGCAGAAGCGTGGATTTTCCGGAACCGGACGGGCCGATCAGGCACATCACCTCGCCCTTGTTCACTTGCAGCGACACATCGGCAAGCGCCACGAAATCGCCGTAGACCTTGCGCACGTGTTCATAGACCAGCACGGGCGGCTGGTCCGCGCCCTTGCGCCCGGCCAACGCGGCATGCGCCGCTGTTGGCTCCTGCTCCAGGATCATGTCGTTCATTCCTTGACTCCGTATTTGCGATGGATCCAGTCGACCAGCTTGGCCTGGGGATATCCCATCAGCCAATAGATCACCGCCATCGCGGTCAGCATTTCCAGCACGCGGAAGCTCTGCGCGCGCACCTGCATCGAGGCATAGGCCAATTCGCTTACCGCGATCACCGACACCAGCGACGTATCTTTGAACAGCGAGATCCAGGTGCTGGCCAGCACCGGCAGGATGCGGCGCCCCGCCTGCGGGATCAGCACCTTGAACATGGCCTGGCGGCGCGACATGCCCATCGCCAGCGCGGCCTCCATCTGGCCCTTGCGGATCGAATTGATGCCGGCGCGAAAGGTCTCGGAGTTGTAGGCCGACACGTTCAGCACCAGCGCCACCAGCGCGGTGGTGACGGCAGAGAACTGCACGTCCAGCGCCATCGGCATCACGTAGAAGGCCCAATAGATCACCAGGATCAGCGGCAGATTCCGGAAGAACTCCACGATGGCGACGGCCACCCCGTTGGCGACGCGGTTCGACGACAGGCGCATCAGCGCAAGCACGATGCCGCCGGGCACGGCAAGCGCCATCGTCACCACCGTCAACATGATGGTCATCGCGGCGCCTTGCAGCAGGGCATCGCGCGAATTCCAGATGATTCCCCAGTCCAGATTCATGAGCGCCCCAGGTGTGCGTAGCGTTGATACAGCCGGTCCACGCCGCGCGTGACCGGGAACAAGATCACGAAGTACGCCACGATGACGGCCGTGAAAACTTCGATGGGCCGGTAGCTCTGCCCCGCGATGGTCTCGGCTTTGTGCATCAGTTCAGGCACCGCGATCACGGTGGCGATCGCCGTGTCCTTGATGGCCAGCGTCAGCACCGAACCGAAGGCCGGCAACATGCGGATAGTGGCTTGCGGCAGGATGATCTTGCGCAGCGCCTGGGCGCGCGACATGCCCAACGCCAGGCCGGCGCGCATCTGGCCGGGCCGCACCGACTCGATGCCCGCGCGGATCACCTCGGCCGAATAGGCCGCGATATGCAGGGTCAGCGCCACCAGGGCCGCCCAGAAAGGCGCGAAGTTGATGCCGGCCAGCAGCGGGAACGCGAAGTAGATCCAGACCAGCACCACCAGCACGGGGATGGCGCGCATGCTGTCGATATAGAACACCAGCAGCACCCGCAGCCAGCGCGGCCCGTACAGGCGCAGCAGCGCGATCACCAGGCCCAGCAGGATGCTGGACACCGCGGTGATGGCACTGAGCGCCACGGTGATGCCGAGGCCGCCGGCGAAGAATCGCCAGTTCTCGACAAGGGGGGAAAAATCAAAATCCATGGTGTCTCCGTGAAACTAGACGGCCGACGGCGACGCGCGCGTCAGAACGTCACCATCACTTTCATGGCCTGATGGCGGTCGGCCGCCAGCGCGAATGCGTCATGCACGCGGGCTACCGGCACCGCCGCCGTCAACAATGGCGACACGTCCAGCAGCCCACGGCTCAGGTAGTCCACGGCCCAGGCGTATTCGTCCACGAAACGGAAGCTGCCGATGACCGACAAGCTCTTGACCATGATCTGGTTGAACGGACATTGCTCGCTGCTGCCGCTAAGCGTGCCCACCGTCACGATGACGCCGCGCGGACGCGTCACGCGGATGCAATTGGCCAGGCCGGCATAGTTGCCGGACGCCTCGAAGCAGACGTCGACCGACCCCTTGCCCGCCGCCAGTTCCTCGACTGCGCCCGGATCGCGGGCAACGTTGATGGTGCGCGTGGCGCCCACCCGCACGCAGGTGGCCAGCGTCTCGTCGACGATGTCCACCACGATCACCCGGCCGGCTCCCGCCAGACGCGCCGCCATCAGAATCAACGCGCCGATCGGCCCGGCTCCCACCACCATGACCGTCTTGCCCAGCAGCGTCCCCGCGCTACGCACGGCGTGCAGCGCCACGGCCAGCGGCTCGCCGAATGCGGCGAGTTCGAACGACAGGCTGTCGGGCACCGGCAGGCATTGCTTTTCCTGCACCACCACCTGTTCGCGCATCGCGCCCTGCATGTGCGGATAGCGGCTGGCGCTACCGAAGAAGAACACCGACTCGCAGTGGTTGGAATCGCCCTGGCGGCAATAGCGGCAGACCCCGCAGGTACGCGCCGGATCCAGCGCCACGCGGTCGCCCGGCTTGACGGCGGTGACGGCCGCGCCAACCTCCAGCACCTGGCCCGACGCTTCGTGCCCCGGCGTCAGCGGTTCGCGGATGACGAAATCGCCCACTTTGCCGTGCCGGTAGTAGTGCAGGTCCGAGCCGCAGATGCCCACGGCCTTGACCCCCACCCGCACTTGCGTGGGGCCCAGGGCCTCGGGCTGCTGTTCGTCCAGGCGCAGGTCCTGGGCGCCATGAATCGCGCAATTCAACATGATGGCCGCCTTATTTCAGGGTTTGCGTCATGCGGCGCTCTTCCGCCGCCAGTTCGGGATGCATGCGCGCTTCCACTTTGCGCAGCCAGTCCAGGTAGACGGCCTGATCCTTGGCCACGCCCATGCCCGCGTCGATCGCGAAGATCTTGCTGTCCTGGCAGTCGTTTTCCTTCGGGAATACCGCCAGGCCCTTGACCTTCTTGCTGATGTTGGGCCACAGCATGCGGTTCAGCGGCGCCACGTCCGAACGGCCGGCCAGCACTTCCTCGATGGGCGCGACCGATCCCGAATTCGTCACGCCGCGCAGCTTGGCATTGGGGAAGTTCTGCAGCACCAGCGGTTCTTCGCCCGCGCCCGAGAAGTAGGCCATCGTGATGCCGGGCTGGTTGAAGTCCTCGACCTTGGTGGCGTTGGTGAATTTCGGATTCGACGCCAGCCCGAACATGCAGACGCTGGTGTTGGAAAAGGTCACGAAATCGATGATCTTGGCGCGCTCGGCGTTCTGGTTCAGCGGGCCGATCATGATGTCCATCTGGTTGGCGATCAGCGCAGGCACCTTGGTCTCATGGCTGACCTGCACGGGCACGATCTTCACCTCCAGCAAGCGCGCGAATTCCTTGCCCAGCAGCCACGAAGACCCCATCCACGGTTCGCCCGAACCGGTCGTGTTCTGCACCAGCCAGGGCGGGTTGTTGACCACGCCGACCCGCAGCACGCCCGCCTTGCGGATCGCGTCGATGCGGGGGCTTTCGCCGGGCGCGGGCGGCGTCTGCGCGTGCGCCGCGGCCGTGCCCGCCAGCATCGCGGCGGACAGGAACAGGCGGGCGGCGGTCAGGCGCGAGGGAAATCGGGGTTGCATGCAAAGTCTCCTAGAGGGCGCCCGGACGTCCGCCGCACGAAGGCGGCGCGCCGGGTACCGGCGTGTTGACGCACCGGCGGAATCGCCAGATCTGCACGCGCCGGGCGCGTGCCGGTTGAAAAGGGGAATGGCCGGACGGCCTACGGGGTCTGTTCGATGATGCGCATTTCGTCCGCATCCAGCGCGGGCTTCATCGTCGCCGCCACCTGCCGCAGCCAGGCCAGGTAGCCGGGTTGGTTCTTGTCGATCGCCAGCCCCACCGGCGAGGCCTTTTCGGTGCTCTGCTGGCAATTGGCTTCGGCGGGAAACACCACCAGGCCTCGCACCTTGCGGTTCAGCCCCACCCACGGCACGCGGTTGATCGGCGCCGCGTCGGCGCGCTTGGCCATGATCTCTTCGATGGGCGCGGTGGCGCCAGAGTTGGCGACGGCGCGCAGCCGCGCCTTGGGAAAGCGTTCTTTCACCCAGGCCTCTTCGGCGCCGCCGGTGAAGTACGCGATCGTGACGTCCGGCTGGTTCAGGTCTTCAACCGTCTTGGCGCGGGTCAGTTTGTCGTTGCCGGCGCGGCCGAACATGCAGACGCTGGTGGCGGAATACAGCACGAAATCCACCACTTTCAGGCGCTCGGTCGTCTCGGCCAGCGGGCTGATGGTCATATCGACTTGATTGGCGGCCAGCACGGGCACTTTGGTTTCGTGCGAAACGGGCACCGCGGTCAGTTTGACGCCCAGTTGGTGCGCGTATTCCTTGGCCAGCAGCCAGGCCGGACCGCTCCAGGCCTCGCCGCTTTTGCCCGACAAGTCCTGGATCAGCCAGGGCGCGTTCTGCAGGACGCCGACCCGCAGTTCGCCCGCCTTGCGGATGGCGTCGACGCGCGGGCTTTGCCCTGCCGCCGGCGGGCTGGCCGCCGCCGCACCGCTTTGCGCGGCCGCCGGCAATGACATCGCCAGCATCGCGGCCGCCATCCATCGGGCCCACGCGCGGCTTGCCTTGTTCTGTTGCTGCATTGCTTGTCTCCTGAACTTGAAAAGCCCGGATCCGGGGCGCGGTTATCTTCCTCGCTCTACCGGGGGCAGCCTGCCTGTCCGCCTTGCGCTACGGGGTCAACGCCACCCCTGCGCGAATTCGCCGATCACGCGCTCAAGGTGAGCGCGCATCGCTTGCCGCGCCGCCTGCGCGTCGCCGGCCACCAGCGCGCTGAAGATGCGCTGATGGTCTTCCTGCGACGCGTGCCGCAACTCCTGCGTATGAAAATGCTGTTCGATCTTTTCCCAGATCGGCCCCTGGGCCTGATCCCACATCGACGTCACCGTGGCCAGCAGCACGCTGTTGCCCGTGGACTGCGCGATGTACAGGTGGAAGCGGCGGTCGGCTTCTTCATTGGCCGCCTTGTCCATCATCTGCTCGCGCATTGTCGTCAGCGCTTCAAAAATGCGGTCCAGATCCGCGTCGTTGCGGGTCGTGGCGGCAAGCGCGGCGATTTCGGATTCGATCAGGCAACGCGCCCGCAACAACTCGAACGGCCCCGCCCCGGCTTCCTGAGCCGCCGGCAAACGGGCAATGCCGGGCTTGGGCTCACAGACGTAGATGCCCGATCCGCCCCGGACTTCCACCACCCCCTGCAGTTCCAGCGCGATGATGGCTTCGCGCAGCGCGGTGCGGCTGACGTCAAAGCGTTCGGCCAGCGCGCGTTCAGCCGGCAAACGCTTGCCAACGGCGAACTCGCCTTGCGAGACCAGGGCCTGGATCTGTGCGGCCAGCCGCACATAGGCGCGGTCCGCCACCGGCTTGCTGGCCGGCTCTTCGGGTTTGGGGATCAGTTGAAGTGTCATGGATATCAAAAGTGGTTAGACCAAATCATAAGTGGTTCACCAATTTTCACCATAATGGTTTACCAGTATCAAAGTGGTAAACCATCGGTGCGCAGGGTGACGGCAAGGAGGGCGGCGGGGGTCGACAGCGGCGGCAGGAACCCTGTATAGATGGCAGTCCAACAGAATCCCTCCGTGCGGGTAAGGAAGCGTCATGTCCGATACGTCCAGGCAGCCATTGTCCGTCAAGCCCCCGCTTCACTCGCCCGGCAGCGATGCCTTGGCCGCCCTGACCGTTACCGAGGCCGCCGCCCAGGTCCGTGAAGGCCGCCTCACCAGTCTGGCGCTGACCCAGGCGTGCCTGGAGCGCATCGACGCCCACGGCGTGCTCAATGCTTTCATCACCGTCGACCACGAGGGCGCGCTGGCCCAGGCCCGCGCCTACGACGCCGCGCCGCCCCCGGCCAGCCCGGCCGCCGCGCGGCTGGGCGGCGTTCCGATCGCCATCAAGGACAACATCCACGTGGCCGGCCTGCCCAATACCGCCGGCACCCCGGCCCTTAAACAGTTCCATCCCGCGCAGGACGCCCCGGTCGTGCAGCGCCTGCGCGCCGCCGGCGCCGTCATCATCGGCAAGACCAACATGCACGAGCTGGCCTTTGGCGTATCCGGCTACAACACCGCCTTCCCCGGCACGCACGGCGAGGGTACGCGCAACGCCTACGACAACCGCCGCATCGCCGGTGGCTCGTCGTCGGGCAGCGGCGCGGCCGTGGGCGCGCGGCTGACGCCCGCCGCCCTGGGCACCGACACCGGCGCCTCCGTGCGCCTGCCGGCCGCCGTCAACGGCGCCGCGGGTTTCCGGCCATCGGTCGGCCGCTACGACGGGGCGGGCATCACGCCCATCTCGCACACACGGGACACGCCGGGGCCGATCGCCAACGGCATGGCAGACATCGTGCTGCTGGACGCCGTGCTGGCGGACGACGCCGAACCGCTGGCGGCCCTGCCCCCCGCAAGCGTGCGCCTGGGTCTGGCCCGCTATTTCTGGGCCGACCTGGACCCTTCCGTGCGCACGGTCATGGACACGGCCCTGGCCGCATTGCGCGACGCCGGCGTGCAGCTGATCGACATCGACATGCCCGATCTGCCGGCCGCCAATGCCGCCGTCGGCATGCCGCTGTGCCTGTATGAGCAGAAGCCCGACCTGATCGCCTACCTGCAACGCTACGACACGGGCGTAAGCTTCGACGAGGTGGTGGCGCAGATCGCAAGCCCCGACGTCAAGGCCATTTTCGACGGGCTGATCGTGCCGGGCGTGCTGCCCACGCCGGACGGCCAGGTCCTGCCGCTAAAGCCGCTATACGACCGCGTCATCGCGGGCCAGCGCGACGCACTGATCGACGTGTACCGCCGCGCGCTCCAGGAACACGCGCTGGACGGCCTGCTATTTCCCACGTTGCCGATCCTGCCGATGCTGGCCACGCCGGAGGCCAGCAGCTTCGAAAGCTTCAGCCGCCTGGCCCGCAACGTCGATCCCGGCAGCAACGCCGGCTTGCCGGGGCTGAGCGTGCCGGCGGGCTTGTCGCCCGAGGGCTTGCCCGTCGGCGTCGAGATCGACGGCCTGCCGGGCGACGACCGCAAGGTGCTGGCCATCGGCGTGATGATCGAGGGCATCCTGGGACGCATCGCCCCGCCCCGGCCCGCCGCCTGAACCGGCGGCCCCATCACCGTTCGCCCTCGGCGGAGCGCAAAAAAAACCGGCCATGCGGCCGGTTTTTCATTTGCGCCGGTGGGCGCCTCAGCCCAGGTTCGGGGCCAGCGTCCGCTTCAGGTCCTCGATGGTACGTCCGCTGCGCTTGGCGTAGTCTTCCAGCTGGTCCTCGCCGATCACACCCACGTTGAAGTACTGCGACTCCGGGTGGCTGAAGTAGAAGCCCGACACGCTGGACGCCGGGTACATGGCGTAGCTGTCGGTCAGCATCATGCCGATGTCGCCACCGTCCAGCACGCGGAACATATCGGACTTGACCACGTGTTCCGGGCAGGCCGGATAGCCGGGCGCGGGCCGGATGCCCACGTATTTCTCGGCGATCATGTCCTCGTTGGACAGGGCTTCGTCGGGCGCATAGCCCCACAAGTCCTGGCGCACGCGGGCATGCAGGCATTCGGCGAAACCTTCGGCCAGGCGATCGGCCAGCGACTTCAGCATGATGCTGGAATAGTCGTCCAGCGCGCGCTCGAATTCGGCTTCCTTTTTCTCGATGCCGATGCCCGCCGTGACGGCGAACATGCCGATGTAATCCAGCTTGCCGGACGACTTGGGCGCAATGAAGTCGGCCAGCGACTTGTTGCTGACGCCTTCGCGCTTGGCGCCCTGCTGACGCAGGTTGCGGTACGTGAACAGCACTTCGCTGCGCGTCTCGTCTTTGTAGATCTCGATGTCTTCGTCGTTGACGCGGTTGGCCGGGTAGAACCCGACCACGCCGTTGGCGGTCAGCCAGCGACCTTCGACGATGCGCTTCATCATGGCCAGGCCGTCGGCGTAGACCTTGCGCGCCTGTTCACCCACCACCTTGTCGTCAAGAATGGCGGGGAACGGGCCGAACAGGCTCCAGGTCTGGAAGAACGGTCCCCAGTCCACGTACTTCACGATCTCGGCCAGGTCATAGCTTTTGAACGTGCGGCGGCCAATGAACTTCGGGCGCGGCGGGGTGTAGTTGTCCCAATCGATGGCCGGACGCGAGGCGCGCGCGTCGGCCAGCGGCAGGATCGGCGTGGCCTTGCGGTTGGCGTGGCGGCGGCGCACTTCCTCGTATTCCTGGGCCAGCTCCGCCAGATACGTTTCCGACTGGTCCGACATCAGGTTGGTCGCGACGCCCACCGAGCGGCTGGCATCCGGCACATAGATGACCGGCCCTTCGTAATTGGGCGCGATCTTGACCGCCGTATGCACGCGGCTGGTGGTGGCGCCGCCAATCATCAGCGGCAGCTTGCGGCTACGGAAATAGTCGTCGCGCTGCATCTCGCTGGCCACGTACGCCATTTCTTCCAGGCTGGGCGTGATCAGGCCGGACAGGCCGACGATGTCGGCGTTTTCTTCCTTGGCCTTTTCCAGGATCTGCGCGCAGGGCACCATCACGCCCATGTTCACGACTTCGAAGTTATTGCACTGCAAGACCACCGA
The DNA here is from genome assembly GCF_002975275.1 of Achromobacter sp. MYb9. Lineage (GTDB taxonomy): Bacteria > Pseudomonadota > Gammaproteobacteria > Burkholderiales > Burkholderiaceae_B > Achromobacter. The sequence continues at coordinate 22,976 of NZ_PCOQ01000023.1, forward strand.
CACGATGTTCTTGCCGATGTCGTGCACATCGCCCTTGACGGTGGCGATGACGATCTTGCCCTTGGCGCGAACGTCGCCGCCAGCAGCCGCGATCTGGCGCTTTTCCTCTTCGATGAAGGGAATCAGGTGGGCCACGGCCTGCTTCATGACGCGGGCCGACTTCACCACCTGCGGCAGGAACATCTTGCCTTCGCCGAACAGGTCGCCCACGACGTTCATGCCGTCCATCAGCGGGCCTTCGATCACCTCGATCGGGCGGCCGCCGCGGTCGAAGATCTTCTGGCGCACTTCTTCCGTGTCTTCCACGATGAAGGCCGTGATGCCATGCACCAGTGCATGCGACAGGCGCTTTTCAACGTCGGCATTGCGCCAGCTCAGGTCTTCTTCGCGCTTGGCGCCCGAGCCCTTCACCGTGTCGGCGAACTGCACCAGGCGTTCAGTCGGCGTGCGCTCGTCGTCGGGGTCGGTCTTGCCCACCGGCTCCGGCCGGTCCAGCACCACGTCTTCGACCAGGTCGCGCAGTTTCGGGTCCAGGTCGGCGTACACGCCCAACTGGCCGGCGTTGACGATGCCCATGGTCATGCCTTCCTTCACCGCGTAATACAGGAACACGGTGTGGATGGCTTCGCGCATCGGCTCATTGCCGCGGAACGAGAAGCTGACGTTGGACACGCCGCCCGAAATGCGGGCGTAGGGCAGGTTGTCGCGGATCCAGCGGGTCCCTTCGATGAAGTCCACCGCATAGTGGTTGTGCTCGTCGATGCCGGTGGCGACCGCGAAGACGTTCGGATCGAAAATGATGTCTTCCGGCGGGAAGCCCTCTTCCTCGACCAGGATCTTGTAGGCGCGCGCGCAGATTTCCTTGCGGCGTTCCAACGTGTCGGCCTGGCCCAATTCGTCGAACGCCATCACGACCACGGCGGCGCCGTAGCGGCGGCACAAGCGCGCATGATGGCGGAACGGCTCAATCCCTTCCTTCATGGAAATGGAGTTCACCACCGGCTTGCCCTGCACGCACTTCAGGCCGGTCTCGATGACTTCCCACTTCGAGCTGTCGATCATGACCGGCACGCGGGCGATGTCGGGTTCGGACGCGATCAGGTTCAGGAAGCGATGCATGCAGGCCACCGAATCCAGCATGGCCTCGTCCATGTTGATGTCGATGATCTGCGCGCCGTTCTCGACCTGCTGGCGGGCCACGGCCAGCGCCTCGTCGTACTTTTCTTCGCGAATCAGGCGGGCGAACATCTTGCTGCCCGTCACGTTGGTGCGTTCGCCCACGTTGACGTACAGCGTGTCTTCGTCGATGTTCAACGGCTCCAGGCCCGACAGGCGGGTCTTGACCGGAATGTCGGGCACGACGCGCGGCGTCAGCGACGTGACCTTGTCCGCGATGGCGCGGATGTGGTCCGGCGTGGTGCCGCAACAGCCACCCGACATGTTGACCAGACCGGCGCGGGCAAACTCTTCCAACAGCGCGGACGTGTCGGCGGGCGTTTCGTCAAAGCCGGTTTCCGCCATGGGGTTGGGCAGGCCGGCGTTGGGGTACACGCAGACATAGGTGTCGCAGATCTTGGACAGTTCGGCCACGTAGGGGCGCATCAGCGCGGCGCCCAGCGCGCAGTTCAGGCCGATGGTGACCGGGCGCGCATGGCGCACCGAGTTCCAGAAAGCCTCCACGGTCTGCCCGGACAGGATGCGGCCGGACGCGTCGGTCACGGTGCCCGAGATCATCACGGGCAGGCGGATGCCGCGCGCCTCGAACACTTCCTCGGTCGCGAAGATGGCGGCCTTGGCGTTAAGGGTGTCGAAGATGGTTTCGATCAGGACGATGTCGATGCCGCCGTCCAAGAGACCGTTCAACTGTTCGATATAGGCCACGCGCAATTCGTCGAACGTGACGTTGCGCGCGCCCGGGTCGTTCACATCGGGCGAGATCGACGCGGTCTTGGGCTGCGGGCCCAGGGCGCCTGCCACGAAGCGGGGCCTGTCGGGCGTGCTGAAGGCGTCACAGGCCTCGCGCGCCAACCGGGCGGACACCAGATTCAGTTCGTAGGCCAGTTCCGGCAGGTCGTAGTCGCCCTGCGCGATGGTGGTGGCGCCGAAGGTGTTGGTCTCGATGACGTCCGCGCCGGCTTCCAGGTACTGCCGGTGGATCTCGGAGATCACGTCGGGCCGCACCAGCGACAGCAGTTCGTTGTTGCCCTTCACGTCCTTGCCGTGGTCGGCGAAACGCTCGCCACGGAAGTCTGCTTCGCCCAGCTTGTAGCGCTGGATCATGGTGCCCATGGCACCGTCCAGGATCAGGATGCGCTTGCCCAGCAGGCGGGCGAAATCACCGCCCTGGGTATAGGCTTCGGGCGGGTACGGCAGGCGTGGATACGACACGGGCAGGTCCGGCAATGGGTTGGCTTCAGAGGCGACGCTGTGGCTAAAAAGCAAAAACCACTGAAAAAACAAGCCTTGATCGTAACAAAACGGGCTCCCTCGCGCCCTCGGGTGATACAGTTTCGGCCCCGAACCGGTGCTTTCGGCGCAACGGGCTTGCAAGAACGCAACACTTGCCAGCCGCGCGCGAAAGGTAAACGGGAAACAGGAAGACGGCCGCCCGGGCCGCCGCGTCGCCCACAAAGCGCCCCGGCACGCCCCCCTCGCCGTCCAGCCTGTGCTGCCCCCGCAACGGTCCCCATGCGCGCTTTTTTTGCGCCCATGGCAGCCCGATACCGGCCAGTTCGCTCGTCAGGAAGTCCATGCATCGCCGCCCGGCCCAACCGGCCGGCTGCGGCGCGGGCCTCCTTCCCATCGTGATTGACCTGCGGGGTCGCGGGTCGCATCGAGGTTACGTAGATGAAAGCCCGCTCCATCCGGCGTTACGCCGGCGCCCTGCTCTGTTCCGCTCCGGCCATCGCCGCCGCCCAGCAAACCGCCCCCGCCACCCCCGAACTCGACACGATCACCGTCACCGCCCAGCGCGTGCCGACGGACGGCCGCACCCTGCCGGTGTCCATTTCGGTCATCACCGCCGAAGACATCGCCGCCAGCAGCGCCCGCACGATGCAGGACCTGCTGTCGACGCAAGCCGGCATCAATCTGATCAACACCAGCAGCTCGAGCGACAACGCGATTGTCGACCTGCGCGGCTTCGGCATTACCGGCGCCAGCAACACGCTGATCCTGATCGACGGCGTGAAGCAAAACACCAACGACCTGTCGGCTCCCAGCCTGGGCGTGGTGCCGCTGGACCAGGTGGAACGCGTTGAAATCGTGCGCGGCAGCGGTTCCGTTCAATACGGCGGCGGCACGACCGGCGGCGTGATCAACATCATCACCAAGTCTGATTTCTCGAAAGAGCCGGTCACGGCCCGCGCCACCGCCACGTTCGGCAGCTACGGCCTGCGCCAGTACGACGCCGCCGTTGCGATGAACAACGAGAAGGTCGGCGTTGACGCCTACATGCAGTCGCTGCATTCGGACGGCTACCGCGACCACAGCGGCGAGCGCCGCGAAGGTGGCGGCGGCGGCATCACCCTGCGCCATAGCGATGGCTCGATCCGTCTGTACGGCCGCACCACCACGCAAAAGCTGGAACTGCCCGGCCCGCGCCTGATCAGCCCGTCGACCGGCGTGAACGAATTCCAGGACGACCCGCGCGGTTCGAAGAACGACGTCGACTACGTCAAGACCACGACCACCACCTTCGGCCTGCAAGTCGAACAGGCGATTGGCGTTGGCACCTTGTACGCCGACCTGTCGACCCGCGAAAAGAAGCTGAACGGTCTGTCGTACGACGGCTTTGGCGACACCCTGCGCGACCAGAAGCTGGAAGAGAACATCGCCAGCGTGCGTTATCGCCTGCCGATCAACGGCGGCCACAGCATCGTCTTTGGCGCCGACGCGCAAGAATCCAAGACCACCGCGAACCAGAACGCCTACTACGACTTCGAACCGTCGAAGTGGCAGTCGCGCCAGCACCAGTACGGTCTCTTCGCCGAAGGCCAGATCCGCGCCACCGACAGCACCTACGTCACGGCCGGCGTGCGCCGCCAGTATGCGTCCGACGACCTGGAAGTCCTGAGCGGTTCGGGCACCGCGTCCGATCGCGGCAACCACCTGACCGCCTGGCAACTGGGCGTGCGCCAGGACCTGTCCGCCGGCTTCGGCCTGTACGGCAAGGTCGGCCGCAGCTTCCGTCTGCCCAACGCCGACGAACTGCTGTCGGTGCAACAGCCGCTGGCCCCGCAAACGTCCACCGACAAGGAAATCGGCGTGACGTGGCAAGGCGCCGCAAGCAGCGCCCGCCTGTCGTACTTCCGCTATGACCTGACCAACGAAATCCAGTACAACCCGCTGGCCGACGGTATGTGGGGCCCAGGCACCGGCGCCAACACCAACCTGGATCCGACCCGCCGCCAAGGCATCGAACTGGAAGGCCACACCGCCATTTCCAGCAGCGTGACGCTGGATGCGAACGTGACCTGGATGGAAGCGCAATTCCGTTCGGGCACCTACGCGGGCGTGGACCTGGCCGGCAAGACCGTGCCGCTGGCCCCGAAATGGCTGGCGAATGCCGGCGTGACCTGGCGCCCCACCGACGCCTTCCTGTGGAACGTGTCGGCGCAGTACGTGGGCAAGTCCCGCATGGACAACGACCAGGCCAACCAGTTCGACAAGGAACTGGACGCCTACGTGCTGTTCAACACGAAGCTGGCCTATAAGTTCACGCGCAACATCGAAGGCGCCATCGGCGTGAACAACATCTTCGACCGCCAGTACGCCACCTACGGCATCCGCGGCGGCGATGCGTCGTTCCAGATGCTGGGCCCCGTCGCCAACTACAATCTGTACCCGGCGCCGGGCCGCAACTTCTACGCGTCGCTCACGCTGCGCTATTGATCGCGGACATCCGATATAGTCGGCGTACTCCGCTGACCCTATCGGTCCCTGCATGACCCTCGCACGCGCCTTTCCACGCATCGCTCCCGGGCTGCTCCTGACCCTGGGCGCGATGCTGGCCGCTTTCCCGGCCGCCGCCGGCGGCGGGGCAGACAAGCCCGCCAGTCCCGCCATCCAGGTGCCGGACGACAAGGGCCGCACGGTATGGCTGTCCGCGCCCGCACGCCGCGCCGTCACCTTGGCGCCCCACGCCACCGAACTCGTCTATGCCGCCGGCGCCGGCGACCACCTCATTGCCACCATCCGCGGCAGCGATTTCCCTGCCGCCGCCCGGCAATTGCCCATCATCGGCGACGGCACCCAGCCAGACGCCGAACGCGTGGCCGCCGTGCGCCCCGACCTGCTGATCGGCTGGCAGCCCGCCGCGGCCGAACCGCTGACGCGTGTCATGGACAAGCTGGGCGTGCCCGTCTTCTACAGCGACCCCTTGACGCTTGCCGCCATTCCCGACGCCGTCGAGCGCATGGGCATGCTGTTCGGCACCGAGGCGCAGGCGCGGCCCGCCGCCGCCCGGTTGCGCGACCGCCTGGCCGCCCTGACCGCGCGCTACGCCGGCCGCCGCCCCGTGCGCGTCTTCGTCCAGGCCGGGCTGGACCCCATCTACACCCTGAACGACAGCAGCATCGTCAGCGACGCGCTGCGCGTCTGCGGCGGCGTGAACGTCTTCGGGCAAGCGCCCATCGTCGCCCCGCAAGTCACGCTGGAAAGCGTCCTGGCCGCCCGCCCCGAAGCGGTGCTGGCGGGCGTCGCGCGGCCGGCGGACACGCAGCACAACCTGGCCGCCTGGCAGACGCTCGGGCTGCCCGCCGCCCGCGCAGGGCATGTCTACGGAATCGATGCCGACGCCCTGTACCGCCCGGGGCCGCGCCTGATCGACGCCGCCGAAGCCATCTGCGCCGACCTGGACCGATTGCGCTGACCCGCCCGCCATGCAGCACGATCCGCAAATAGTGGAACGCGGGATTTCATTGCACACGCCTGCCGCGCGGCGGCGTGCTTTATCATTCGCTTAACAACCGTCAGTCAGCCTCCCGCGGGCTCCGCTCTTGCGCCCCCGCCCTTTGAACACCGCCATGACCACACAAGACACCCTCACCATCGCCGGACGCGCCTACTCGTCGCGCCTGCTCGTCGGCACCGGCAAGTACAAGGACTTCGAAGAGACCCGCGCGGCGCTGGACGCCAGCGGCACCGAGATCGTCACGGTCGCCATCCGTCGCACCAACATCGGCCAGAACGCGGGCGAACCGAACCTGCTGGACTACGTTCCGCCGTCGAAATTCACGCTGTTGCCCAACACCGCCGGCTGCTACAGCGCCGACGACGCGGTCCGCACCTTGCGCCTGGCGCGCGAACTGCTGGACGGGCACGACCTGGTCAAGCTGGAAGTGCTGGGCGACCCGCACACCCTGTTCCCCAACATGCCCGAAACGCTCAAGGCCACCAAGACGCTGGTCGACGAAGGTTTCAAGGTCATGGTCTATTGCACCGACGATCCCATCCAGTGCCGCATGCTGGAAGACATGGGCGCCGTGGCGGTGATGCCGCTGGCCTCGCTGATCGGCTCGGGCATGGGCATCCTGAACCCGTGGAACCTTCGGCTGATCATCGACCAGGCCCGCGTGCCGGTCGTGGTCGATGCCGGCGTGGGCACGGCGTCCGACGCCGCCATCGCCATGGAATTGGGCTGCGACGCCGTCCTGATGAACACCGCCATCGCCGCCGCGCGCGCCCCGATCCTGATGGCCAGCGCCATGAAAAAGGGCGTCGAGGCGGGCCGCGAGGCCTTCCTGGCCGGCCGCATGCCCAAAAAACTGTACAGCGGCGCGCCCAGCTCGCCGACCGAAGGCCTGATCACCGCCGGCCCCGGTTCGACGAAATGAGCTCACGCCCGCAGGACGGCAACGTCCGTCCCATTCCCCATGCGCTGACCATCGCCGGCGTCGACCCGTCCGGCGGCGCCGGCACGCTGGCCGACATCAAGGCCATGAGCGCGCTGGGCGCCTATGGGTGCGCGGTCATCGCCGCGTTGACGGCGCAGAACACCCAGGGCGTCACCGGCATTTCGCCCGTGCCACCCGCCTTCGTGGGCCTGCAGATCGACACGCTGTTCACCGATGTGCGCATCGACGCCGTCAAGATCGGCATGCTGGGCCAGCGCGCCGTGATCGAGGTCGTGGCTGAAAAGCTGGCCAAATGGGCGCCGGCGCACGTGGTGCTGGACCCCGTCATGGTAGCCAAGAGCGGCGACCTGCTGCTTGAAAAGGAAGCCGTGGGCGCCATGCGCGAAGCCATGCTGCCCCAGTGCACCCTGCTGACGCCCAACCTGCCCGAAGCCGGCGTGCTGCTGGAAGAACGGCCGGTGGAAACCGTCAAGGAAATGCGCCGCGTGGCCGAACGCCTGCGCAACAAGCTGGCGCATTCCGGCGAACGCTGGGTGCTGGTCAAGGGCGGCCACCTGCCTGGCAACGAGACCATCGACCTGCTGCACAACGGCGACCGGATGATCGAGCTGCCCGGCTACCGTATCGAAACCGCCAACACCCATGGCACCGGCTGCACGCTGTCGGCGGCGCTGGCCGCGCTGCTGCCGCAAACCGGGGACGTGCCCGAGGCCGCCCGGCGCGCCAAGGCCTACCTGACCGAAGCCATCCGCCATGCGGAAAGGCTGTCGGTGGGTTCCGGCCACGGTCCGGTACACCACTTCCACGCCTGGTGGTGACTGGATTCAGGCTGAAACGGCCGGCTGAAACATCTGCCGATCGGGCTCGCCGTCACAGGACGCTACGAATCGGTACAATGGCCGGCTGATTCCTCTGTTTTTTCCTGACCGTCATGAACGCTTCGACCCTGCCCGACGTAGAACAAGCCCGCTTCAATATGGTGGAACAGCAGATCCGCCCGTGGGACGTCCTGGACGCCAACGTGCTGCAAGCGCTGTTCGATGTGCGCCGCGAACAGTTCGTTCCGCCGGCCCTGCGCGCCCTGGCGTTTTCCGACCTGGAATTGCCGCTGGAAATCAATGCGGTCAATACCCGCCAGACCATGCTCGCCCCCAAGGTCGAAGCTCGCCTGGCGCAAGAACTGCAGCTGACCAAGGCCGACTGCGTGCTGGAAATCGGCACCGGCTCCGGCTACCAGGCCGCGCTGCTGGGCTATCTGGCCCAACAGGTCACCTCGGTTGAAATCGACAGCCGCCTGGTGACCTTCGCGCAGCAAAACCTGCAGATGAACAACGTCACCAACGTCAAGGTCGAAACCGGCGACGCCCGCAACGGCTGGGGCTCCACCGAATACGACGCCATCCTGGTAACGGGTTCCGTGCCGGTCGTGCCGGACGCGCTGAAGTACCAGTTGCGCGTCGGTGGCCGCCTGGTCGTGATCGTGGGCCAGGCCCCCGTCATGACGGCCTGTCGCATCACGCGCACCACCGCGGCCAGCTTCGAAACAGTGAACCTGTTCGAAACGGTCATCAAGCCGCTGCGTGGCGCCACGGTGTCCCAGTTCAAGTTCTAATCCCCCACCTTGCCGCCAGGCGCCTGCCCCCGACGGGGCGCGCGCCTGCCAGGGCAGCCCGGCATATCGTTGAAAATCATGCGCGTCCGATTGCTTACGGCTTTACTGGTTTTTACCTCTGCCGCAAGCGTCGGTCCGCTGCCCGCATTCGCGCAAAACCTGATCCAGGTCTGGCAGGCCGCGCTGGGCAATGACCCCGCCTACGCCGCCGCCCGCGCCAGCTACCGTGCCGGCCTGGAAAAAGAACCGCAAGCCCGCTCGCTGCTGCTGCCCCTGATTTCCGCCGAAGCCGGCGGGGCCTACCAGGAAACGCGCAGCACCCGCGGCCTGGGCGTGTCGTACAGCGGCGGACGCGGCGTCTGGGACCTGGCGCTGACCCAACCCCTGTTCGATTGGGGCCGCTGGCAAAACTACGAACAATCCAAGCTGATCGTCGCCGACGTCGAAGTGCAGCTTCAGCAGGCCTATCAAGACCTGCTGCTGCGCGTGGCCGACGCCTACTTCAACGTGCTCTACGCGCAGGACACGCTGACCGCCACCGAGGCCGAAAAGGCCGCCGTGGCGGGGCAGCTGGAGTCCGCCAAGCGCAACTTCGAACTGGGCAACGCCACCGTCACCGACACCTACGAGGCGCAGGCGCGCTACGACCTGGTGGTGGCGCAGGAACTGCGCCTGCAGAACGACCTGGACGTGCGCCGCGACGAGCTGGCCAAGATCATCGGCACCCAGCCCGGCGCCCTGGCCGAGCTGCCCTACGGCGTGCGGCTGCCGGCGCCGGCGCCCGCCCGCGTGAACGACTGGAGCACCCAAGCCGAATCCTCCAGCCTGGAGGTGCTACGCGCGCAGCTCCTGACCCGCATCGCGGGCCGCGAGATCCAGATCGCCAAGAGCGGGCACTACCCCACCCTGAACCTGCGTGCCACCAGCGGCAGCGCCAGCGACGCCATCATGCGCAACGCGGCGCCCGGCAAGCCGATCGACAACACGATCGGCGTGGTGCTCTCCATCCCGCTGTACGCGGGCGGCGGCGTGTCGTCGCAAGTTACCGAGAAAGTACAGCTGGAACAAAAAGCCCGCCACGACTTTGAAACCACGCGCCGCCAGGCTGTCCAGGCCGCCCGCCAGTACTACACCGGCGTCACCAGCGGCCTGGCCCGCATCCAGGCCCTGGAAGCCGGCGAGAAGTCCAGCCGCGCCGCCGTGGAGGCCAACCGCACGGGCTACGAAGTCGGCGTTCGCATCAACCTGGACGTGCTCAACGCCCAGCAGCAGCTGTACGCCACCCAACGCGACCTGGCGCTGGCGCGCTACAGCACCGTGCTGTCCGGCCTGCGCCTGAAAGCCGTCAGCGGCATCCTGGCCGAGACCGACCTGGAAGCCATCAACCGGCTGTTGCGGGACCCCCGCTGAGCGCCGGCGCAATCCGGACGGCAAGATGAAAAAAACGGCCCGCAAGGCCGCTTTTTCGTATTCCCCGCACGCTGGTCAGGCGCCCTGGATCTTCTTCACCAATGCGGTGGTCGAACGTTCGAATTCAAACGGGATGGCCACGGCGCGGCCGCCCCAGGTCTTTACCAAGGCGGTCTCGGGCAGTTTCTCCATGTCGTAGTCGCCGCCTTTGACGATCAGGTCGGGCTTGAGCTCGCCGATCAGCGCCTCGGGCGTATCTTCGTGGAACGACGTGACGACGGTCACGAAACCCAGCGCGGCAAGCAGCGCGGCGCGGTCTTCCATGCGATTCAGCGGGCGCTCGGACCCTTTGCCCAGGCGGCGCACCGATTCATCGGTGTTCACCGCCACCACCAGCGTCGCGCCCAGTTGGGCGGCCTGGTCCAGATAGGTCGCGTGCCCCCGGTGCAGGATGTCGAAGACGCCGTTGGTGAACACCAGCGGCCGCGGCAAGCGGCCGGCAGCGACGGCGGCGACGCATTCTTCGCGGGACAGGACTTTGGATTCGAAACGGGCGGCGGACATGCGGCGATTATATCCGCCCGTCCGCCGTCCCACGCAGCAAGCGGGGCGGCTCAAGGCTCGCCCCGCAATGCCTGGCAATCAGGCGCCGGCGAGGACGATCTTCTTTTCCTTGGGCACCACCAGCGCGGTCATTTCCTTGCGGTAGCGGTTCAGGTCCTTCACCGTTTCAAAGCTGCGATCCATCAGCTTGGACAGGATATGCAGGATCCGGCTGGCGACCTTCTGTTCCCAGATGCCGTCAAAGCGGATCTGCGTATCCAGCCAGTGTTCCAGCCAGCCCGGCTCCGGCAAGCGGGACTGCACCGTGTCGTTGGGGAACAGGTCCTTGTTCACGTGCAGGTTGGTCGGGTGCAGCGCCTGCTGGGTACGGCCGGCGGACGCCATCAGCACGCCGATTTTCGAAAACGCCAGGCGGGCCTGTTCGCTCGTGTCCTCGCCGCGGTCATGCAGCGCACGGCGCATGTACTGCAGGTAGGCGCCAGCGTGGCGGGCTTCGTCTTGCGCAACGGTCTTGTAGATGGCCTTGATGACGGGTTCCGTGTGCCATTCGGCGGCGCGGCGGTACCAGTGATTCAGGCGGATTTCACCGCAGAAGTGCAGCATCAGGGTTTCGAGCTCGGGCGCGGCGTCGAATTCAAAGCGCACGTTGTGCAGCTCTTCCTCGGTCGGGACCAGGTCCGGGCGGAAGCGGCGCAGGTATTCGATCAGCACCAGCGAATGCTTCTGTTCTTCAAAGAACCACACCGACATGAACGCGCAGAAATCACTGTCGCCGCGATTGTCGCGCAGGAACATTTCCGTGGCCGGCAAGGCCGCCCATTCGGTAATGGCGTTCATCTTGATCGTGTGGGCTTGCTCGTCGGAGAGCTTGCTGCGATCGAAATCCCCCCAGGGGATGTCGTGGGCCATGTTCCAGCGCACGGCTTCCATGGTCTTGAAGAGTTCAGGATAAAGCATGGTCTGCCCTTGTATTCGTCCCGCTAGTGGGGCGATAGAAATTAATGAATGGCGCGCGCGTCTCTTTCGGCGTGACGCTGCATTCATCCACCGCAGCGCTATTTTTCGCCGTCTCCCGCGAAGCTATGATGACCGTTTCATGAATGAAACATGACAGAGTTCGTCTAGATCATCGCGCCGCCTATCGGGTCAAGGCCCATATTGCGACCCCGATCGCAAGGGCCAGCACCCCAACCAGCGCTGCAACCAGCCGGTTGTTTTGTTCCTGGGCGCGCCGCAGGTGAATCATCTCGGCCAGCAGCGCAGGCGAGACGTTCGGGCGGCTCAGGTGGTCATGGACCAGCCTGGGCAAGGCTGGCAGCATCTGAGACCACTGCACGGCTTCCTTTTCCAGGCTCTGACGCAAACCCTTGAATCCGACGCGCTGACGCATCCAGCGTTCCAGATAGGGCTTGGCAGTCTTCCAGAGATCCAGGTTGGGATCAAGCTGGCGGCCCAATCCCTCGACGTTCAGCAACGTCTTCTGCAACAGCACCAGCTGGGGCTGGATCTCCACGTTGAACCGGCGCGACGTCTGGAACAGGCGAAGCAGCACTTGCCCCAGCGAGATCTCGGACAACGGCCGGTCAAAGTACGGTTCGCAAACGGCACGCACGGCGCCTTCCAGCTCTTCTTCACGCGTATCCGCGGGCACCCATCCCGATTCGATGTGCAGTTGCGCCACGCGCCGGTAGTCGCGATGGAAGAAGGCCAGGAAATTCTGCGCCAGGTAGTTCTTGTCGAACTCGGACAGCGACCCGACGATGCCGAAGTCCAGCGCGATGTAGCTGCCCAGCGTATCGGGGCGGTCCGACACGTAGATGTTGCCCGGGTGCATGTCGGCGTGGAAGAAGCCGTCGGTGAAGACCTGCGTGAAGAAGATCTCGACGCCGGTACGCGCCAGGGTCGGGATGTCGATGCCCGCCGCGCGCATGCGTTCCACCTGGCCCACCGGCATGCCGTACATGCGCTGCATGGTGAACACCGTGGATGCCGTGTATTCCCAGATGACTTCGGGCACGATCAGCATGTCGCCACGGCCCGATTCGGGGCCGAAGTTGCGGCGCAGCTGGCTGCAGTTCGAGGCCTCGCGCACCAGATCCAGTTCGTCGTGCAGGTATTTATCGAATTCGGCCACGACCTCGCGCGGCTTCAGGCGACGGCCATCGGCGCCCAGGCGCTCGATGATGCGCGCCACGATCTTCAGCAGCGACAGGTCTTTTTCGATGATGCTCAGCATGCCCGGACGCAGCACCTTCACCGCGACCTCGCGGCCGTCGTGCAGCACCGCGAAGTGCACCTGGGCGATCGAGGCCGACGCCACCGGGTCCACGTCGAACTGCGCGAAGAGCTTTTCGGGCGGCGCGCCCAGCGCCGCTTCGATGCAGGCCGCGGCCTGGGCCGACGGGAACGGCGGCACGCGGTCTTGCAGCAGCGCAAGTTCGTCGGCGATGTCGGCGGGGATCAGGTCGCGACGGGTGGACAGCACCTGCCCGAACTTCACGAAAATGGGGCCCAGCGATTCCAGGGCCAGACGCAGGCGTTGCCCGCGCGGCTGGCGCGGCCGGGTGCCCAGGCGGATGACGCGCAACAGGCAGGTGGCCAGCGGATGGTTCAGGCTGGAGAGCACCAGCTCGTCCAGGCCATAGCGCAACGAAACCAGGATGATGCGGAACAGGCGCAGCAAGGGGAACATGGATCAGGCGCCCCGCTTTGCACTGGCGGCCGCCAGACGGGTTTGCAGCGCGGTGGCCGAGCGCGCCAGCGCATCGGCGCGGGCGTTCAGCTCGGCAAGATCCAGGCGCCATTGCTCAAGCGCCGGGCGGCCCGTCAGCACGCCGCTTTCTTCCGACAGGTATTCAGACACGTTCTCGGCCAGGCGGCGGCCCGCCGTGCGCGCGCCGTCGGTGGCCGCGCGGGCCCCGCCCACGATGCGCAGCGCGGCAATATCGCCCACCACCCGGGCCAGGGCGTCTTCCGGGTCCCAGCGCAATTGCTTGGACAGGTCCGCCACCACCTGCGCCAGCGCCGCATCCCCCGAAATATGGGTAGCCTCGGCGAAGTCGGGCGTCTCGCGGTCCGCGCCCAGGCGCGGCAGGGGCAATTTTTCCGGGGCGACGGTCAGCGTCACGTCGGGCACCACGGCCGGGTCGGCCTGGGCTGCCAGGCCCTCGCTGTCGATCGTCAGGCCCAGGGTGAAGCCCCCAAGCGCGAAACGCACGGTTTTGCCGGCGTGGCGCGCCAGGCGCTCGCGCGCCCAGTCCTCGCGCCGCAACAGGGCGTTGAGCGCGCTTACAGCCAGTCGCGAGGGAGTGGGCAGGAACGAAAAAGGCAGCATGACGGTCTGCAACGGCCCCGGTGGCCGGGGTTGCCGAAGTTAATGGGTAAATCGGGAGTGTAACGGGTTAGATGGGCGCGTGTTTTGCGGCAGAACATGGAAAAACCGGCCCTTGGAGGGCCGGTTCAAGCAGATGCCTTGCGGCATCCGCAACGGAGGCGGGATTCGGACCCGGCCGGCCAGCCTTAGCTGGCGAGATCCACCGGGATCTGCTGGATGCCGGCCAGCAGCCAGCCGCCGTTCGCCGGCTTGAACAGGTTCCAGACTTCTTCGAAGCGGAAGGCCTCGGTGCCCGGGGCTTCGCGCAGCATCCCGGAGAAGCGCACGCTGGCCAGATGGCCGTCGGACACGGTTTCGATGCCCAGCATTTCAGCGTTCAGCAGGACCACTTCGGTCTTGTTGGGCGCGGCGCCGCGCTCGGCCAGTTGCGGCTTGAGCTCGGTGATCAGGTCATCGGTCAGGAAGTCGCGCAGGCCATCGGTGCTGCCACTGTCCCAGACGGCCTGGATGCGGACGAACTGCTCCTTGGCCTGCTTCAGGAAGTTGGGCGTATCGAAATCGCCCGGCACGAACCAGTTGCTGTCCTCGCCGGCCTTGGGCAGCGCGGCGGGCGTGGTCACCGGCGCGGCGGCCACGGAGGCCGCAGCAGCGGCGGGCGCGGCGGCAGCCGGCTTCAGCGCTTCACGCCATGCGGGCTGCTGTTGCTGGCCCGGTGCGTTGTTGGCGCCGTTGAACGCGCCTTGCGTCGCGGTGCGCGGCGCGGCGCCACGCAGGCGGCGGATGATGAACATGACGGCGAACACGACAGCGGCGATCAGCAGCGCGGAGCCGAGGAATTCGGCGAACGCGCCCGACAGGCCCATGCTGGACAGCAGGGCGGCGATGCCCAGGCCAGCAGCGATGCCGGCGATGGGGCCGAGCCAGCGCGATGCGCCGCTCTTGGCGGCGGCGCCCGCAGCGCCAGCCGTGGCTGCGCCGGCGGCTGCCGGGGCGGCGGTGGCGCCTGCCGTATTGCTACCGGCGGCCGGAGGCGTCGTAGCCTGGCGTTGCTGGGTCACATTGGTGGATTGACGGCCGACGCTGCTGCCGCCGCCCGCACGACGGGCTTCGGCGTCAAAGGACGCCGTCACCAACGCCGCGCCGGAGATGGCGATGAGCGCCGCGGCGACAAACCGCGAGAAACAGAATTTGGTCATAGAGTTTTGCTCCCTCGTACTCGCGCCCCCGCTGCCCCGAGCAGCGGGGAGTCCCACGGACAGCGGGACCATAGTCGCGACTTTTCTTACAGTAATCTGAATGACGTAAGAATAACGGACAAGACGCCCGCCCACAAGTTCCCCGTGGGGTGGCGAAACATCCTATGGACACCCTGGATTCAGCCCAGGCGCACGCCCTCGTGCAGCGCGGCGATGCCGGCGGTCAGGTTGAAGTACTGCACCCGCTCCAGGCCGGCGGTGCGGAGCATGTCGGCCAGGGTTTCCTGGTCGGGATGCATGCGGATGGATTCCGCCAGGTAACGGTAGCTGGCCTCGTCGTTGGCGATCTTCTTGCCCAACCACGGCAGCACGTTGAACGAATACCAGTCGTAGGCGGGCGACAGCGGCTTGGCCACCCGCGAGAATTCCAGCACCAGCAACTTGCCGCCCGGCTTCAGCACGCGGGCCATTTCGGCCAGGGCGCGGTCTTTGTGGGTCATGTTGCGCAGCCCGAAAGCCACGCTGACGCGGTCGAAGTAGCCCGTGGGGAACGGCAGGCGTTCGGCGTCGCAGACGGCGGTGGGCAGCAGCAGGCCCGCGTCGGTCAGGCGGTCGCGGCCCACGCGCAGCATGGAATCGTTGATGTCGGTCAGCCAGACTTCGCCCGTGGGGCCGGCGCGCTTGGCGAACGCACGGGCCAGGTCGCCCGTGCCGCCAGCAATGTCCAGCACCTTCATGCCGGGGCGGATGGCGGCGCGGCCGATGGTGAAGGCCTTCCAGACGCGGTGCAGGCCGGCGGACATGAAATCATTCATGACGTCGTAGCGCTGAGCAACCGAATGGAAGACTTCAGCCACTTTGCGGGCTTTTTCGCCTTCCGGCACCGTTTGGAAGCCGAAATGCGTGGATTGCGGGTTGGAGTCGGCGGAATGTTGCGATTCGGAGGGGTTTTGCATGGTGAAATTCCCGATATATCGTTCAATGGTAGCCTATCGGGCACCGGGCGGCGGCCAGTGAACCTGCCCCGGCGGCACCTCTCGGTCACATACCTGAAATATTGCGGCCATACTATCGCAATGTTCGCGCCGCGCCGGCGCTCCGAAGTGTGCCAAATTCGCCATGTCCAGCACTATCCTCGTTGTCGAAGACGAACCCGCAATCCAGGAACTGATCGCCGTCAACCTGTCTTTCGCGGGGCACAAAGTGTTGCGCGCCTTCGACGCGGACCAGGCCCAGACCCTGATCCGCGCCGAACTCCCCGATCTGATCCTGCTGGATTGGATGCTGCCCGGCACGTCCGGCCTGGCCATGGCGCGCAAGCTGCGCAACGACGAGCGCACCCGCGCCGTCCCGGTCATCATGCTGACCGCCAAGGGTTCCGAGCAAGACAAGGTCGACGGCCTGGAAGCTGGCGCCGACGACTACATCACCAAGCCTTTCTCGCCGAAAGAGCTGATGGCCCGCATCAAGGCCGTGCTGCGCCGCCGCGCGCCCCAGTTGACCGACGACGTGATCGACGTGGGCGGCCTGAAACTGGATCCGGTGACGCATCGCCTGTCGGGCAACAGCCAATCGCTGCAGATCGGTCCCACCGAATTCCGCCTGCTGCATTTCTTCATGACCCACCCCGAGCGCGTGTTCTCGCGGTCGCAGCTGCTGGACCAGGTCTGGGGCGACCACGTGTTTGTCGAAGAACGCACCGTGGACGTCCATATCCGCCGCCTGCGCAAAGCGCTGGAGCCCAGCGGCCATGACGCGCACGTGGAAACGGTGCGCGGCAGCGGTTACCGGTTTACGGCCCAGCTCCCGACGCGGTAAAACTGCCGCACGATGATCTGGCTGCGCACACTTTTCCTGGTCGCCCTGTGGGCGGTGATTTCACTACTGGCGCAATGGCTCATAGGAGACCCGGCGGGCTGGATCGTGTTTTCGGCCGTGCTGGCCGTCATGCTGCTTTGGCGCAGCTGGAGGCTGACGCTGGTCTCGCAATGGGCCCACCACCCGGACACCTCCCCCCCCGCCTCCGTCGGGCCTTGGGACGACATCCTCGCCCCCCTCTACCGCTATACCCGCGCCCGTGCCCGCGAGCTGGCCGAAACCCGCGACACCATGCAAGGCATGCTGGCCGCCGCCCAGGCGTTGCCGGACGGCGCGGTCACGCTGAATGCGGACTTCCAGATCGACTGGTGCAACCGCATGGCGCGCCAGCACCTGGGCCTGCGCCTGCCGGCCGACCGCGGCCATAACCTGCTGAACCTGCTGCGCGCGCCGGAATTCGTGGAATACGCGCATCGGCCGGCCTGGCCCGAACCCATCCTGGTGCGCCTGGGCCAGAACGGCCAGGAACGCCTGATGATGATGCAGCTGACGGCTTATGCCAGCAATCAGCGCCTGCTTATCACCCGCGACGTCACCCAGATCGAACGCCTGGAAACCACGCGCCGCGATTTCGTGGCCAACGTCTCGCACGAACTGCGCACGCCGCTGACCGTGCTGGCCGGGTTCCTGGAAACGCTGCGTGACATGCCGGCCGACGCGCTGCCCGAAGAACAGCGCGCGCAGTACATCGACATGATGCACGAGCAGGCCCAGCGCATGCAGGCCATCGTGGAAGACCTGCTGACCTTGTCCACGCTGGAATCTTCGCCGGGTAGCGATCCGCGCGCCATCAACATGGGCGCGTTGCTGCAGAAGGCGCGCCAGCAGATCGAAGCGCTGTCGGGCGGACGCCACGTGCTGGAATGGCATATCGACGACACGCTGGACGTGCTGGGCGCCGAAACCGAGCTGACCTCAGCGCTATCGAACCTGCTGACCAACGCGGTGCGCTACACGCCGGACGGCGGCACGATCACGGTTCGCTGGGAACGTGAGGCGGACGGCGGCGCGCGCTACAGCGTGCAGGACACCGGCATCGGCATCCCTGCCCGCCACCTGCCGCGCCTGACGGAACGGTTCTACCGCGTGGACCGCGGCCGCTCGCGCGCCGTCGGCGGCACCGGCCTGGGCCTGGCGATTACCAAGCACATCGCCATGCGCCACGACGCCGAACTGCTCATCACCAGCGAACCCGGCAAGGGCAGCGTCTTCGCGCTGCGCTTTCCGGCCGAGCGCATCGCCATCGACGAGCCGACGTAAGGCCCGGCCAGGCCGCGACCCTCCGCGCCGCATCCGTGGCGCGGATGGTAAATTCCCGGCCATGCGCATCCTGGTCATCGAAGACGAACCCAAACTGGCCGACTACCTGAAGAAGGGCCTGTCGGAGCAAAGCCATGTCGTGGACCTTGCCCGCGACGGCGTCGACGGGCTGCATCTGGCGCTGGAAGGCGCCTACGACCTGATCGTGCTGGACGTGATGCTGCCGGGCGTGGACGGCTTCGGCATCCTGGCTTCAGTGCGCGCGCAGAAAGACACCCCCATCCTGATGCTGACCGCGCGCGACGCGGTGGAAGACCGCGTGCGCGGCCTGGAAGGCGGCGCCGACGACTACCTGGTCAAGCCCTTCGCGTTTTCCGAGCTGCTGGCGCGCGTGCAGGCGCTGCTGCGCCGCGGACGCACGCAGGAACCCACGCTGCTGCGGCTGGCTGACCTGGAACTGGACCTGGCGCGCCGGCGCGCGCAACGCAGCGGACGCCGGCTGGACCTGACCGCCAAGGAATTCAGCCTGCTGGCGCTGCTGCTGCGCCGCCAGGGACAGGTGCTGTCGCGTACCACGTTGGCCGAACAGGTCTGGGACATGAACTTCGACAGCGACACCAACGTCATCGACGTGGCGGTGCGGCGCTTGCGCAGCAAGCTGGACGATCCGTTCGACACCAAACTGCTGCATACCGTGCGCGGCATGGGCTACGTGCTGGAGTCGCGCCCGCCCCCCCATCCGGCGCCCCATTCCGAATGAAACCGCCGCGCATGCGCTCGATGCAGGCGCGGCTGACGCTGTTGCTGGGCGCCATTGCGCTGCTGGTCTCCAGTTTGGCGGGGGCCACGCTGTTCTGGGCGCTCAAGCGCGAAGTCGAGCGCCAGGAAATCACCGAGGTCAACGGCAAGCTGGAACTGATCAACCACCTGATCGACATGCAGAACAGCGCCAGCGGCCTGCACGATCTGGCCGCCACCTTCGACGAAATGCGCGCAGGCCAGGGCCAGTTGGGCATCTGGATCGTGGACGCGCAGGGCAACGCCGTCTACGGCGGCGCCCTGCCCGAAACACTGGACACCGTGGGCGGCCAACAGGTCGTCCTGCAAACGGCGGATGGTGGACGCATGCGCGGTTTGCGGGTGGCCATGAACGACCGCATTCTGCCGGGCGCGCAGCTGACCGTGGCAGTCAGCACCCGCACCAGTTCGCAGTTCTTGTACGCCTATGGCACGGCTTTGGTGCTGATCTGCGCGCTGTGGGTGGGCGCGACGGTCGTGCTGGCGGCCTGGGCCGTGCGCCGCAGCATGGCGCCCACGCGCCGGCTGTCGGAACAGGCCGCGCGCATCCAGCCCGACAACCTGGCGCTGCGCCTGCCGCTGGAAGACACCGACCGCGAACTCCACGAACTGGTGCGGTCGTTCAACCGCACGCTGGAGCGGCTGCAGGCGGCCTATCAGCAAATGGAAGGCTTCAATGCCGACGTGGCGCATGAACTGCGCACGCCGCTGGCCACATTGATCAATGGCGCGCAGGTCATGCTGTCGTCGCCGCGCAATGCCGCCGAACTGCGCGACGCCCTGGAATCCAATCTGGAAGAGCTCGAAGACCTGAAGAAGCTGGTCAACGACATGCTGTTCCTGGCCCGCGCGGACCGTGGCGAACTGGCCGCGGACCTGGCCCCGGTATCGCTGGCGGCCGAGGCCCGCCGCGTGGCGGAATACTACGAAGCCACCCTGGACGAACACGGCGTGCGCCTGCGCTGCGAGGGCGACGCCACCGTGGCCGCCAATCCCGGGCTGGTGCGCCGCGCCTTGGCCAACCTGATCTCCAATGCCATCAAGGCCACGCCCGCAGGGCACGACATCGTGCTGCGCTGCTCGGCATCGCCGGCGGGCGCGCGGGTGGAAGTGCGCAATCCCGGCCCCCCCATTCCGCCCGCCGACCTGCCCCGCATTTTCGACCGCTTCTTCCGGTCGGGGCAGGCGCGCGCGCCGCGCAGCGAGGGCCACGGCCTGGGCCTGGCCATCGTGCGCGCCATCGCCCGCATGCACGGCGGCGATGTGGACGCGGTGTCGGACCTCCATGGCACGGTGGTCGGCATCACGCTGCGCGGGCCCGTGCCGCCCGCGGCTTCCGGCAACATTACAAAACCGTAATCCGAACGACAGAATCGGGTCACCCCCGCTTTCCTACAGTGTCATCACGGCCATCCCTCTCTAGGACTCTCGTGAAAGACACCCTGATCCGCTTTACCCAAGCCGCCGCGCTGACCTTGCTGGTCGCTGGCGCCGCGCAGGCCGCAGGCGACCACGCCGGCCACGGCATGTCCATGCCTGCCGCCTCGACGCCCATCGGCAAGCCGGGCGATGCCGCCCGCGCCACGCGCACCATCGATGTCGACATGACCGACGCCATGCGCTTCACGCCCGATCGCATCGAAGTCAAGGCAGGCGAGACGGTGCGCATCAACGTGCGCAATTCCGGAAAGATCCGCCACGAGCTGGTGCTGGGCACCGATGCGGACTTGAAGGCGCACTACGACATGATGATGAAAGACCCCGGCATGCGCCACGAAGAGGCGAACGCCGTGTCGCTGGAAGCCGGCAAGAGCGGCCAGATCGTCTGGCGTTTCGACAAGGCGGGCACCGTTTCCTTCGGCTGCCTGGAGCCCGGCCACTACAGCGCCGGCATGAAGGGAGCGGTGTCGGTCCTTTGACGCCCGGCGCCTTCTTTCCATGAGCACATCTCCCCCTCTTGCCCGCCGCCGCTTCGTGCAGGGCCTGGCCGCCGGCGGCGCGCTGGCCGCGCTGGGCGGCTGGCGCGCCGCATTGGCCGCGCCCGCGCCTGCCACCGAATTGCGCGGCACGGAATTCCATCTGGAAATCGGCGAAACGCCCGTGAACTTCACCGGCGCCGCACGCATCGGCACCACCGTCAACGGCCAGGTGCCCGCGCCGCTCCTGCGTTGGCGCGAAGGCGACACGGTGACCCTGCACGTCACCAACCGGCTGCGCGAACAGACCTCCATTCACTGGCACGGCATCTTGCTGCCAACCGACATGGACGGCGTGCCCGGCCTGAGCTTTTCGGGCATCGACCCGGGCCAGACCTTCACCTACCGCTTCCCGGTGCGCCAGAGCGGCACGTACTGGTATCACAGCCACTCGGGCTTTCAGGAACAGACCGGCCTGTACGGCGCCATCGTCATCGACCCGCGCCGCCGCGACCCCATCGCGTCGGACCGCGACTACACGGTGCTGCTGTCCGACTGGACGGACGAAGACCCGATGCGGCTCTTCAACAAACTGAAGGTGATGCCCGAGTACTACAACCGCATCCAGCCCAGCGTCCAGAGCCTGGCCGCCGACGCGCAGGAACGCGGCTGGCGCGCGGCGTTGTCCGAACGGCTGATGTGGGAACAGATGCGCATGACGCCGACGGACCTGGCCGACGTGTCGGGCGCCACCTACACCTACCTGACCAACGGCGCGACGCCCTCGGGCAACTGGACCGGGCTGTTCAAGCCGGGCGAACGCATCCGACTGCGCTTCATCAACGGGTCCGCGATGACGTACTTCGACGTGCGTATCCCGGGCCTGAAAATGACGGTCGTGGCCGCCGACGGGCAGGACGTGCGGCCCGTCGGCGTCGAAGAATTCCGCATCGGCGTGGCCGAGACCTATGACGTGATCGTCGAGCCGCAGGACGACCGCGCCTACACCATCTTTTCCCAGGCGATGGACCGCTCGGGTTTTGCTCGCGCGACGCTGGCGCCGCGCGCCGGCATGCAGGCCGACGTGCCCGCGCTGGACCGCGTTCAATTGCTGGGCATGATGGACATGGGCATGGCGCACGACATGGGTGGAGGTTCAGGCGGCATGGCCGGCATGGACCATGGCGGCCACGGCGACTCTGCCGCCGGGCAAGGCGGCATGGTCGAAATCAGGCACCCCTACCCGACCGAGCGCGGCGTCAGCAATTCCATGCTGCCCGACGTGGTGTCGACACGCCTGGACGACCCGGGCGTGGGGCTGCGCGACAACGGCCGCCGGGTGCTGACGTACGCCGATCTGCACTCCATTCGGGAACCCGAAGACAATCGCGCGCCCTCTCGCGAGATCGAACTGCACCTGACCGGCAACATGGAACGCTACATGTGGTCGTTCAATGGCGTGAAATTCTCGGACGCCAAACCCATCGTGCTGCGCTACGGCGAACGTGTGCGCTTCGTGCTGGTCAACGACACGATGATGACGCACCCGATCCATCTGCATGGCCTGTGGAGCGACCTGGAATCGCCCGACGGCGCGTTTCAGGTGCGCAAGCACACCATCACCCTCAACCCGGCGCAGCGGCTGAGCTATCGCGTCAGCGCCGATGCGCGTGGACTTTGGGCCTACCACTGCCACCTGCTGTATCACATGGAGGCCGGCATGTTCAGAGCGGTCGTGGTGGAGTAAGCGATGACGACTCAATGCAAACTGATGGGCGCCTGCGTCCTGGCCTTGACCCTGGGCGCATCGGGCGTCCACGCGCAACCCGCCGCGATGGACCATTCCAGCATGCCCGGCATGGACCACGGCGCGATGCCGCCAGCCGCCCCGCCTGCCCCGGAGCCAGCGCCGGCCGCCATGGACCACGCGGCGATGGGGCACGGCGCCCCCGCGTCGAACGCGCCGCCGGCGGGCAGCCTGCCGACGAGCGACGGCGCGGGCGAGCGCGACTACGACAGCTACGGTATTCACCCGCACATGATGGACAACGCGTCCACCTGGCAGGTGCTGTTCGACAAATTCGGCGTCACGCGCAATCGCGACGGCGAAAACGCCCTGGACTGGGACGGCCGCTTCTGGTTCGGGTCGGCCACCGATCGCCTGCTCATCAAGAGTGAAGGCGAACGCGAAAGCGGCGGCGGCTCGGAGGGCAAGGTCGAAGCCTACTGGAGCCATGCCGTATCGCCCTTCTGGAACCTGCAACTGGGCGCGCGCCGCGATATCGGCACCGGGCCCAAGCGCAACTGGGCCGCGTTCGGCGTCGAAGGCCTGCTGCCCTACAACATCGAACTGGAGACCACCGCCTATGTGGGATCGTCTGGCCGCACCGCGCTGGCGCTGAAGGCCGAGTACGACCTGCTGCTGACGCAGCGCCTGATCCTCACGCCGGAAATCGAGGCCAGCCTGTACGGCAAGCGCGACCCGGAACGCGGCATCGGTTCGGGCCTGTCGACCGGGTCGCTCTCTTTGCGGCTACGCTATGAGGTCACGCGCGAGTTCGCCCCGTACATCGGCGTCTCGTTCGAACGGAAATTCGGCCAGACCGCCAGCTACGCCGCCGACGCCGGGGCCAGCCGGTCCCAAACCGCCGTCATGGCGGGCGTGCGGTTCTGGTTCTGACGCGGTATCGCGCCCCTCTCATCCCTATTCGTGCACGGAGCATCATGAACATTTCCCGCATCACGCGCCGACTGATTCTTGCCACGGCGCTTGCCGCCCCCGTCTTCGCCACGGCGCAGACGCCCGTGAAGATCGAGGTCTGGAAGACGCCCACCTGCGGCTGCTGCGAAGACTGGGTCAAGCACATGCGCGACAGCGGTTTCGCCGTCACCACGCACGACGTGCAGGACACCGGCCCCATCCGCCGCAACGCGGGCATGGCCGACTACGGGTCCTGCCATACCGCCGTCGTGGACGGCTACGCGGTCGAAGGCCACGTGCCCGCCAGCGACGTCCGCCGCCTGCTCCTGGAAAAGCCGGACGCCGCCGGCCTGGCCGCGCCCGGCATGCCGCTGGGATCGCCCGGCATGGACGGCCCCGAGTACGGCGGGCGCAAGACCCCGCACGACATCCTGCTGGTGGACAAGCAAGGCGGCGCGAAGGTCTTCCAGGCGTACCGCTGAAACAATTCATCCACACCGTCTCAATGGCTACTCCTTGCACTGCAGCAAAAATGCGCCACAATCGATAAAACGCATTTTTCACCCACCCCTGGCAGTCATGGCAAAAATCGTCCTGTTCGAGAACATCCATCCGAGCGCGCGCGCAGTCTTCGAAGCCGCCGGTTACACCGACATCGTCACGCACGCCGCGGCCCTGCCGCCGGCGAAAATGCAGGAAGCCCTGCGTGGCGTGCACGTGGCGGGGATCCGTTCTCGCACGCACCTGGACGCCGCCCTGCTGTCCAGCCCCGACCTGCGCGTCGTGGGCTGCTTCTGCATCGGCACCAACCAGGTCGACCTGGATTCCGCCATGCAGCGCGGGGTTCCGGTGTTCAACGCGCCGTTCTCCAACACGCGTTCGGTGGCCGAACTGGTGTTGGGCGAGGCCATCCTGCTGCTGCGCCGGATTCCCGAAAAGAACGCCCGCGTGCATCTGGGCCATTGGGACAAGAGCGCCTCGGGCGCCTTTGAAACGCGCGGCAAGACGCTGGGCATCGTGGGCTACGGCAATATCGGTTCGCAGATCAGCACGCTGGCCGAGGGCCTGGGCATGCGCGTCGTCTACCACGACGTGGAAGCCAAGCTGCCGCTGGGCAACGCCCGCCCCGCCGGGACGCTCAACGACTTGCTGGAACAGGCCGACGTGGTGACGCTGCACGTGCCGGGCGGCAAGTCCACCGAGAACATCATGAATGCGGAAACCATCGGCCGCATGCGGCGCGGCGCGATCCTCATCAACGCTTCGCGTGGCACGGTCGTGGACATCGACGCCCTGCATGCCGCGCTGAAGTCCGGCCATCTGGCGGGCGCCGCGCTGGACGTGTTCCCCACCGAGCCCAAGGGCGCGGACGAACCGCTGGCCAGCCCGCTGATCGGCCTGCCCAACGTCATCCTGACGCCGCACATTGGCGGCAGCACGCAGGAATCGCAAGAGAACATCGGCCGCGAAGTGGCCGAGAAACTGGTGCGCTTCATGCAGGCCGGCACGACCAAGGGCGCGGTCAACTTCCCCGAACTGCCCTACCTGGAGCCGGCCGGCGCCACTCGCATCCTGCACGTGCACCGCAACGCCCCGGGCGCGCTTGGCACGCTGGACAACCTGATGGCGCAGCACGGCCTGAACATCGTCAGCCAGATCTTGCAGACCAAGGGCCAGATTGGCTACGTGATCACCGACGTGGAAGGCCAGGTCGATGACGCGGTGATGACCACGTTGCGCGATCACCCCATCACGGTCCGCTGCGACCGGCTGTAAATCCCGGTTGCGCCCAAACGGAAAGCGCCCCTTCGCGGGGCGCTTTTTTTTGGCGGGCCTGCGCTGGCCGGCCGGGCCAAAGGCGGCGTCACGGCTCAGCCGCCGCCGTCATCAGGCATTCCGCCATCTTCTCGCGCACGCTGCCCGCGTCGAACGGCAGGCGGCCGATGATGCCGATTTCCCGGTGGAACGCTTGTTCGGCCAGCGGCACCAGGCGCAGCCCCGTCACGTCCAACCGCCGCAGCTGCGGCAGCAGCGCCACGCCCAGGCCGTGCCGAACCATATTGGCGATGGCTTCGATTTCGTCCAGTTCCACGGCTTCGTGCACATGGATGCGGTGCTTCTTCAAGAAGATATCCACCACCCGCCCGCCGAACGAGGCCCGGTCGTAACGGATGAAGGGCTGCGTCGCCAACAGTTCGCGCCAGGGCGCTGCGGGCAAGGATGCCGGCACGGCCAGCACCACCGGCTCATTCAGCAGGCGATGCCAGCCCAGTTCCGGCGGCAGCGTGAACGGCGGGCGGATCAGCACGGCCATGTCCACTTCGCCCGCGTCCACCTGCCCCAGCAGCGACAGCGACACACCGGGCACGATACGCACTCGCACATCGGGGTAGACGGCGCGAAAGCGGCCCAAGGCGCGCACCAGCAGGTCTTGCTGCACCGAGGCGATGGCGCCGATGCGCAACGACCCGCTGACCTGGCCGGCCCCGGCGGTCGTCACCATGCGCTCAGCCATGGCGACGAGTTCTTCCGCCTGCGGCAGCATCTCGCGGCCATGGGCGTTCAACACGGCGGCCCGGGCTCCGCGATCAAACAGCGCCACGCCCAGGTATTCCTCCAGCCGCTTGATCTGGGCGCTGACGGCCGACTGCGTCAAACCCAGATGGGCGCCCGCGCCCGTGAACGTACCGTCTCGCGCCACGGCGATGAAGGTTTTGAATTCTTTGATCACAATCAATATTTTTGATGCTAAGGCACAAAAAATATCGTTTTTCAATCAAAAAAACAATACCTAAACTATGCGCTGGTGTTAACGGAGGCCCAACGGCCCCGTGCAAACCGATTCCTTTTTTGAATGACCCGGAGTTTTCATGACCGCCCAAACCAACCTGCCGCCGTTCCACCTGGCCTTCCCGGTTCGCGACCTGGCCGAAGCCCGCGCCTTCTACGGCGAAAAACTGGGCTGTCCGGAGGGCCGCAGCTCGCCCGAGTGGATCGATTTCAATTTCTACGGCCACCAGATCGTCGCCCACCTGGCGCCCAGCGAATGCGGCCACAACGCCACCAGCGCAGTGGATTCCCACAATGTGCCGGTGCGCCATTTTGGCGCCGTGCTTTCCATGGAACAATGGGAAACCATGTCCAAGCGCCTGATCGACGCAGGCACCGAGTTCGTCATCGAACCCTACATCCGCTTCAAGGGCGAAGTGGGCGAACAGGCCACGATGTTCTTCCTGGATCCGTCGGGCAACGCGCTGGAATTCAAAGCCTTCAAGAACATGGATTCCTTGTTCGCCAAGTAATCCGCTGCCAGAGGTTTCGCGCCGTTGAACGCCTTGTCAGAACCCCCTTCTCCGGCCGAAACCGCTTGGCGCATCCTGCCTCAGGGTGATCGCTGTCTGATCATCTCGTTCGGCGACAAGATCGATGCATCGGTCGGCCGGACCTGTCTGGCCGCGGCGCGCAAGCTGCGCGCCGCACAGTTGCCCGGCGTGACCGATGTCGTGCCTTCGTTCGTCGCGGTGGCCGTGCACTACCGGCCCGACGGCCTGGGCAACGGCCCCACCTGCCACAGCCTGACCGCAAGCATCGACGCCTTGCTGGCCGAAGGCATCGCCGCCGACGCTCTGGACGGCCGTCAGATCGACATCCCCGTCTGCTACGGTGGCCAGCATGGCCCCGACCTGTCCGAGGTGGCGCGGGCGGCTGGCGCGACGGAAGACGAAATCGTCGCGCTGCACAGCGAGCCACGCTGCATGGTGTTCATGTTGGGCTTCGCGCCCGGCCACGCCTACCTGGGCGTGCATGACCCCAAACTGAATATCCCGCGTCGGCCCTCGCCACGCACTGCGGTGCCCGTCGGCTCGGTCGCCGTGGCCAACCGGCAGACCGTGATCTACCCCAACCGGCTGCCGGGCGGCTGGAACATTATCGGCGCGACGCCGCTGACGCTGTTCGACCCCGCCCGCGAGCCCGCTTCCCTGCTTCAACCCGGTGATTCGGTCCGATTCGTACCCATCAGCGCCCAGGAATTCGACCGCCTTCGGGAAGCCCGGCCATGAGCGTGACCGTCATCAAGCCCGGCATGCTGTCCAGCTTCCAGGATCGGGGTCGCGACGGCTACCAGCACGAAGGCATTCCGGCCGCGGGCGCCATGGACGAACGCGCGCACCGGCTGGCTAACGCGCTTGCCGGCAATAGCGGCGACCCGGCCACCCTGGAAATGACCCTGCTTGGCCCCACGCTCCGCTTTGACGCCCCGGCATGCTTCGCGCTGACGGGCGCCGACCTGGGCGCCACCCTCAATGGCCGGGACATCCCCCTGCACCGGCCGCTGGTGGCCCGGGCGGGCGACACCCTGGCCTTCGGCGCCAGGCCGGCCGTGGGCGTGCGCGGCTATCTGGCGGTGCATGGCGGCTTTGCGCTGCCTGCCGTCATGGGCAGCGAAGCGACCTACCTGCGCAGCGGCTTCGGTGGATTCCAGGGCCGGGCGCTGGCCAAAGGCGACCGCATTGCGCTGCGCGCCCCGCTGGACGGCCACGGCCTGGATGCGCTGCAAGCGGCGCTATGGGATATCCGCGCTTATCTGCCCGGCACGCTGGGCGGCCAACGGCGCGGCGCCATCCGTTTCCTGCCGGGCATGCACTGGGAAGAATTCTCGGCGGCCACGCGGCAGGCCTTCACGGATGCGGAATTCCGCGTCAGCCCCCAGTCCGACCGCATGGGATACCGCCTGACGGGCCCGGCGCTGTCCATGAGCCGGCCGCGCCAGATGCTGTCCGAGGCCGCCAGTTTCGGCACCGTGCAGGTGCCCGCGGGCGGCGAAGCCATTATCCTCATGGCCGACCGGCAAACCACCGGCGGCTATCCCAAGATCGCGCAGATCGCGACGGTGGACCTGCCCGCGCTGGCGCAATCCGCGCCCGGCCAGGCGCTGCGCTTCCAGCTGATCAGCCTGGATGACGCGCAACGCCTGGACGCCGGGCGCGAACACGCGTTCATGCAATTGCAAGAGGCGCTGGCCCCCCTGCGCGCGCTTCTGGCCCCCGCAACAAGGAAACCACAATGACCACCCGCATCGATATGAACTGCGACATGGGCGAAAGCTATGGCGCGTGGACCATGGGCAACGACACGGCGGTGCTGCAATACGTCAGCTCCGCCAATATCGCTTGCGGCTTTCATGGCGGGGACCCCGCCACCATGCGCAAGACCGTCGCCGCGGCGCGGAAGCAGGGCGTGGCGCTGGGCGCCCATCCCAGCTTGCAGGACCTGGCGGGGTTCGGCCGCCGCGTCATCCAGATCACGCCGGATGAAGCCTATGACATCGTGGTCTATCAGATCGGCGCGCTGGCCGGCGTGGCCGCTTCGCAAGGCGCGCGCCTGCACCATGTGAAGGCCCACGGCGCGCTGTACAACATGGCCGCCCGCGATGAAGGGCTGTCACGCGCCATCTGCCAGGCGGTCAAGGATGTGGATGCGTCGCTGATCCTGTACGGGCTGGCGGGCAGCAAGCTGATCGACGCGGCGCGCGCGATCGGTCTGACAGCGGCCAGCGAAGTGTTTGCCGACCGCTCCTACCAGGACGACGGTTCACTGACGCCGCGCACGCGCGCCGGCGCCATGATCGAAGACCTGGACCAGGCGGTGGCGCAAGTGGTGCGCATGGTGCGCGAAGGAAAGGTGCGTTCCGTCGACGGGCACGACGTGCCGGTGCAAGCCGACACGCTTTGCATCCACGGCGATCAGCCCAACGCCTTGCTGTTCGCCAACGGCATCCGCCAGGCGCTGGAGCAGGCGGGCATCGAAATCCGCACGCCGCCTCGGGCCTGAGCGGGGCGCAGGCCAGGAAGCGTCCGCGCGTTCCGGCCGTTCAAGCCCGGCCGTAGCGCGGCGCCAGTTCTTCCGCGGCCTGTTCGGCGGCGTCGCGGTATGCCTGCAGAATACCCGGCAGCACTTCCACGACATAGGTGCGCGTCAAATCGGCCGCGCGCTCGAAATCGCGGACGGCCAGCGCCTGCGTGATGCCGTGCGTATAGATCTGCAAGGTATTGGTTTCGATCGAGCGCCGGGCCAGCAGATAGCGCAGCGGCTCCACCTGTTCGTAGAGCTTGCTGAGCATGCTGGTCAGCGGCGTATTGCCCGTATAGCGGGCCGCCGCCAGATAGAACTCGCGCGCCGCCGCGATGCAGGCCCGAATATCGCGCTTGGCCACGGCCGCCGCGATGGCCTCGTCATAGCTGCGCAGTTCGGCCACCAGCGGCGCCAGGTCGTGCATGTCCGCCAACTGGCGGATGCAATACGCCTCCAGCTCCGCGCGCAGCAGGTACAGGTGACGGATCTGCGTTTCGGTATAGAGGGTGACCCTGAAGCCCTTGCGTTGGATATGCGTGACCAGGCCGCTCAGTTCCAGCAACCGCAGCGCTTCCCGGATCGGGCTGCGGCTGGTGCCGAAACGCTGCTCTAGTTCTTGCTCCCGCAAGGGCTGCCCAGGCCGGATAGTGCCATCCACTATCAACTCACGAATCTGTTCCTGTAGGAAATACGGAATCGTGGCGGGCGCTTTGACGTCCAATCGGCTCCCCTTGTACTGCGCGATGCGTGGTTGAGACACCGAGAAGATACTAGAAATCTATTGAAACACAAATAAGAATATTGTTGCAGAGACCAATAACTTTCGCTACGCCCTGCCCCGGGATCAGTCCCAATCGTCGCGATAGACGAATTTGGGCATCTGCCAGTTGAAGCGCAGCGCCAGCAGGCGCAGGGCCAGGCCGGCCGCCAGCGCCACGGGCACGGCGGCGTTGGCCGACAGGCCCAGGGACTGTCCGCCCAGGTAAAGCGCCCCGGTCACGACCGACACGCTGGCGTACAGCTCCTTGCGGAACAGCAGCGGCACTTCGTTGCACAGCACGTCGCGCAGCACCCCGCCGGCGCAGCCGGTGATCATCCCGCTGATCAGCACCACCGTGATCGGCAATTGCATCAGCTGCGCCACCTGGCAGCCGATGACGGTGAACGCCACCAGCCCCAGGGCGTCGGCCAACAGGAATACGCTGCGCAGGCGCCGCATGACGGGCGCGATCAAGGCGGTCAGGATCGCGGCGCCGCCCGTCATCCACAGGTACTCGGGATGGATGACCCACGTCAGCGGGTAGTGTCCCAGCAGCACGTCGCGCAGCGACCCGCCGCCCAGGGCGGTCACGCAGGCAATGATGCAGACGCCCATCCAGTCCATGTCGCGCCGGCCGGCCGACAACGCCGCCGTCATGGCTTCGGCCACGATGGCGACCAGGTACAGCGTGTGCAGCAGGGCAGGAGAAATATCGGAGAGCATGGGGAAAGGCGGCAGCAAGACGGTGATCGGGCCGGAACGCGGCGCGGACTCGGGGTACGGCAGGCCCCATTGTATTGACCCTGACCGTGCGCAAGGCGCCATTGCCTACAGGCGTTCCATCCCTTACGCTGGACCGTGCGTTGATATCGATCAATCCCCGGTCCGCATCGCGGCGGGACAATGGGGACATGCCCTCACGGGCGGCAACCGCCAGGTTGCCCGGATGCGGAAGCCGGCACCCTGGCTTGAACCGGGAGATAACGTATGACACAGCAAACAGGCCCCATCCTATTGGCAACGGACCTGAGCGCGCGGGGCGACCGTGCCCTGGACCGCGCGCTCCAGCTCACCAAAGAGCTCAACACCAAGCTGATCGTCCTGCATGTCATGGAAAGCCATGCCACGCCCGCCCGTCTTACCACGCCGGTCTGGCGGCGCCTGTCGACCGATCACAAAGCGCTGGCCGAACGCGAGCTGTCCGAAGACCTGGCTGCCGCCGACGTGCCGTCCGAAGTCGTCGTCGTATCCGGCGATCCCCTCACGCGCATCATGGAAACCGCCGACAGCTTCGGCTGCTCGCTGATCGTCACCGGCATCGCCCGCGACGAGACGCTGGGCCGGCTGCTGCTGGGCACCACCGTCGAAAAACTGGCCCGCCAGGCGCGCCAGCCGGTTCTGGTGGTCAAGACCCGTCCGCGCAAGCCGTACCGCGACGTGCTGGTCGCCACCGATTTCTCGCCCGGCTCGCGCCAGGCCCTGCGCGCCGCGTTGCAACTGGTGCCCAACGCCAATCTGACGCTGTTCCACGCCTATGACGTGCCGTTTCAGGGCAAGACCGTGCCCGACGACGCCATCACGCGCAGCTTCTACAACGGCGCCGAACAAAGCGCGCGGGAATTCACGGCTGAAACGCCCGAACTGGCCGGCAAGACGCCCCAGATCGTGCTCGAGGCCGGTCAGCCCGAAACCGTGCTGTCGGAATACTCGTTCAACCACCGCTCCGACCTGGTCGTCACGGGCACCCACGGCCGCACCGGCATCCTGCGCACCGCCATCGGCAGCGTGGCCGAGCGGCTGCTGGAATCCTTGCCCAGCGACGTGCTGATCGTCCGGCTGACCGAAAAGGAATAAGCCGCGCGCAAGGAACATCGGCGCCCCATCCCGGGCGCCGATTTTTTTTGTGCGAAGGATGCGAATCCCGGAAGGACCGGCCGCCGCGCCCTTACGCCTGGTCCCCCTGCCTTTCCATGGTGTCGATCGTGCCGCGCAGCATCTTCAGCAGCACGAGGCCTGGCAGCGCGATCACTACCGTCACCAGGAAGAAGCCTGGCCAGCCCATGTACCCCACCAGCGGCGGGGTCAGCGGCCCGGCCAGATACGTGCGGCCCACCGCCGACAACGCCGACAGCAGCGCGAACTGCGTCGCGGAAAACTGCTTACGGCACAGCGCCATCAACAAGCCCACGAAAGACGCGGTGCCCAGCCCGCCGCACAGGTTTTCGATCCCGACGCCCGTTGCCATCAGCCACAGGTTCTTCGGGCTGATCGCGATGAGCCAGTACGCCAGGTTGGACACCGCTTGCAGCAGCCCGAAGGCCATCAGCGACCGGTACAGACCCCAGCGCGACATCAGCGAGCCGCCGGCCAGCGCACCCACGATGGTGGCGGCCAGCCCCAACACCTTGTTCACCGTGCCGACTTCGGTGGGCGTGAATCCCGCCCCGCGGATCAGGAACGTGGTGGACAAGGCGCCCGCGAAGGCGTCTCCCAGCTTGTACAGCACGATCAGCAACAGCACCGCCAGCGCGCCACGCCGCGTGAAAAATTCGCGCAGCGGCTCGCCAACCGCCTCGCGAAGATTGCGGGGCGCGACGACGACGTGTTCGGGTTCGGGCGCCAGCAGTGTCGCCACCGCGCACAGCAGCATCAGGCCGCCCATCAGCACATAGGTATAGCCCCAGCCGATCCATTGGTCCGCCAGGATCAGCGCCAGGCCGCCAGAGGCAATCATGGCCAGGCGGTAGCCCATGACCTTGACGGCGGCGCCGGCGCCGCGTTCCTCCTTGCGCAGCACGTCGGTGCAATAGGCGTCGAACGCGATGTCCTGCGTGGCGGACAGGAAAGCCACCAGCACCGCCAGCATCGCCAGCGGCATGAGGGCCGTCGACGGCGACATCATGCCCATCGCCATGATGGTCAACGCCAGCAGCAACTGCGTCACCAGCATCCAGCCGCGGCGGCGGCCCAACAAGGGCGGCACATACCGGTCGACCAGGGGTGCCCAAAGGAATTTGATGGTGTAGGCCGTGCCCACCAGGGTGAGGAAACCGATTTCCTGAAGCGGCACGCCTTCCACGGTTGCCCAGGCTTGCAAGGTTCCGCTGGTCAGGGCCAACGGCAATCCGCTGGCAAAGCCCAGGACCAGCAAGGGGGCCACGCGGGGGCTGGTGTAGACGTTGGATACAGCGGTGATGACGGTCTCCTGAAACGCGCCGGCGCGGCGCAACTGGCATCGCGCCGCGGGCTTGCGGCATTTTAGGGCTTGTTCGGCCGCGCCGTCAGGACGATCGGTGTCGGAATGTCAGGGCGACGCGAAGCGATAGACCGCCAGCGTGCTGCGCCAGCTGGGGAATAGCTTGACCTCGCGGCCTTCGTTGAAGGTCGCGCGTTCCAGGATGCGCACGTCCACGACGCCCGCCAGCTGTTCGAAGTCGCGCAGCGTGCACAGGTGGATGTTCGGCGTGTTGTACCACTGGTAGGGCATCTGGCCCGTCACCGGCATGCGGCCGCGCAAGATGGCCCAGCCGTGCGGCCAGTAGCCGAAGTTGGGAAACGACACGATGCCGTAACGCGCCACCCGCGCCATCTCGCGCAGGATGTGTTCGGTGTGGTGCATCGACTGCAAGGTCTGCGACAGCACCACCGTGTCGAACTGCTTGTCGTCGAACAGCGCCAGGCCGTCTTCAAGGTTTTGCTGGATCACCTCGACCCCGCGACGCACACAGGCGATGACGCAGGTGTCGTCCAGTTCGACGCCCGCGCCGCGCACCTGGCGGTGGTCGCGCAGGTGCGCCAGCAGCGCGCCGTCGCCACAGCCCAAGTCCAGGACGCGGCTGCCGGGCTCGATCCATCCTGCAATGCGCGCCAGGTCGGGCCGCAGCGCGCTGTGGGCATAGCGGGGGGTCACAGGGGTCATTCGGAGCGTCCTTCGGTCGGAGCGGCGGCGTCGCCAAGCCCAAGCTCGCGCGCGATCCGTTCGTAATAGCCGCGCACCACGGCATGGTAGCGCGCGTCTTCCAGCAGGAAGGCGTCGTGGCCGTGCGGCGCGTCGATTTCGGCGTAGGTGACGGGGCTGGCGTTCTTCAGCAGCGCGCGTACGATCTCGCGCGAGCGTTCAGGCGGAAAGCGCCAATCGGTCGAGAACGACACCAGCAGAAAATCGGCCTTGGCCGGCGCCAGCGCGCGTGCCAGGTCGCCGCCCGTCGTGCGGGCGGGATCGAAGTAATCCAGCGCGCGGGTAATCAGCAGATAGGTGTTGGCGTCGAAGTAGCGCGTGAACTTCTCGCCCTGGTAGCGCAGGTAAGACTCCACCTCGAATTCGACGTCGTAGCCATAGCGGTACGCGCCATCTTCCGCGGGCGCGCGTTGCGCACGGCCAAACTTCTCGGCCATGTCGTCGTCCGACAGGTAAGTGATGTGCCCGATCATGCGGGCCACCGACAGGCCGCGGCGCGGAACGGTGTCCTGCGCGTAGTAGTCGCCGCCGTGGAAATCCGGATCGGTGATGATGGCGCGGCGCGCCACTTCATTGAAGCCGATGTTCTGCGCCGACAGGCGCGGCGTGCTGGCGATCACCACGCAATGGGCCACGCGCTCGGGCAGCGTGATGGCCCAGCTGAGCGCCTGCATGCCGCCCAGCGATCCACCCATCACCGCCGCGAAGCGGTCGATGCCGAAGTGGTCGGCTACGCGAGCCTGCGCGCGCACCCAGTCTTCCACCGTCAGCACCGGGAACGCGGCGCCCCAGGGCTTGCCGGTGGCCGGGTTGATGCTGGCCGGCCCGGTCGAACCGAAGCACGAGCCCAGGTTGTTCACGCCGATCACGAAGAAGAGGTTGGTGTCCACCGGCTTGCCGGGGCCCACCATGTTGTCCCACCAGCCCAGGTCGCTGGGGTTGTCCGCCGCCTGCCCCGCCACGTGGTGCGAGGCATTGAGCGCATGGCAGATCAGGACCGCGTTGGTGCGCTGGGCGTTGAGCGTGCCGTAGGTTTCCACGGCAAGTTCGTAGGCAGCCAGCGACTGGCCGCTGAGCAATGGCAGCGGCTCATCGAAACGGATGAAGGTGGGTGCGACAAGACCGACGGAACCGGGATCAACGGTGTCGGAAGTCGTGACGGTTGCGGGAACGAACCCGCTGGCCGAATCACCGGCCAAATGTTGGGCAGGAGTGGTCATACGGACCTCTTTAGCTGGATTTATTGGAAGGCGCCCGCAAGCGGATCAGGCAAATCGGCGCCGAAATATGGGTCATGCAATGGGTACTGCGAAAAGAATTCTAGCACTGCTTGCGGCCGTGGCAGCAGCCCGCCCGCCGGTGGGACAATAGCCTTTACCGGCGGCGCCCCCTTCCCGACGCGGCGCGCCCCCCTGACGGAAAGGATATGGCTCACATCTATCTGGACGAACTTCAACACCTGGCGGCGGCTGGCCTGGCCGCCGCCGGCGCCAACCCGGCGATGGCGGACAGCACTGCCCGCGCGCTGGTCTTCGCTGAAAGCCAGGGCCTCAGTTCCCACGGGCTGTCTCGCGTGCCGTTCTACGCCGGCCACTTGCGCGCGGGCCGCGCCATCGGGTCGGCGGTGCCGCGCGTCGTGCACGAGCGCGGCGGCGCGGCCCTGATCGACGCGGGCTCGGGCCTGGCTTTCCCCGCCTGCGCCCTGGCGGTGGAGCAGGCCGCGACGCGTGCGCGCGAACACGGCATCGCCTTCATCGGCGTGGCCAACAGCCACCATTTCGGCGAAGCCGGCTATCACCTGGAAGCCTTGGCCGATGCCGGCCTGGTCGCGCTGGCGCTTAGCAATTCGCCAGCCGCCATGCCCGCCTGGGGCGGCAAACGGCCGCTTTTCGGCACCAACCCCATCGCTGCGGTCTTCCCGCGCCGCAACGGCGCGCGGCTGGTGATCGACCTGTCGCTGTCGCAAGTGGCGCGCGGCAAGCTGATGATCGCCGCGCGCGACAACCAGCCCATTCCGCTGGGCTGGGCGCTTGACGCAGCCGGCCAGCCCACCACCGACCCCAAGGCGGGGCTGGCGGGCAGCATGCTGCCTGCGGGCGGCGTTAAAGGCGCGATGCTGGCGCTGATCGTCGAACTGCTGGCCTGCGCCCTGACGGGCGCGCACTTTGGCTTCGAGACGGAATCGTTTTTCGTGGACGCGGGCGGCCCAGCCCGGCTGGGGCAGGCCTTCATGGCCATCGATCCCGGCGCGCTGGCTGGCAACAACGTCTATCTGGAACGCGTCGAAACGCTGGTCGATGCCATGTTGGAAGACGACGGCGTGCGCCTGCCCGGCGACCGCCGCCGCAAACTGCGCGACGAAGCGATCAAGCATGGCGTGGACATCCCGGACGCACTGATGGCGCAACTGCGGACCATGGCGGGCGTGGCCTGACGCCCTCCCGGGCACACCCGCCCGCGCCCTAGGCCCCGGCGCGGGTGAACCACAGCATCAGCGGCGCCAGCAGCAAGAACACCACCGTGGACACCAGCACCGCGCCCGCCGCAGTGTCGCCCAGCGGCGTATAGCGCTTGGCGTACATGTAGCTGACCACCGCGCAGGGCATGGCCATCTGCAGCGTCAACGCCCCCGCCAGAACGGGTTCCAGGTCCAGCGCCCAGACCACCACCAGCCCCGCCGCCAGACCCACCCCGAGCCGGATCGCCGCCACCTTGGCCCCGTCGCGCAGGCCGTTGGACGGGATCAGCGCCAGGGCGTGCCCCAGGCTTAACAGCATCAGCGGCACGGTCACGGCGCCCAGCATGCGCGCCGTCTCGATCAGCCATTCCGGCACGGGAATGTGCAGCACGCGCATCCCCACCGCCACCACCGAGGCCAGGAGAATGGGGCTTTTCCAGCTGCCCTTGGTGTTCACGCCGGGCAGCAGCCGCACGGCGACCGTGTGCATGACGAACGAGTTCACCGCAAAGAACGCCACCGCCACCGACAGGCCGGCATCGCCGAACGCCAATTGCGAAATCGGCAAGCCCAGGTTGCCGGCGTTGGGCAGGAAGGCGGTGGGCAGCAAGGTGCGCACGGGCAGTTTCCATACTTTCAGCAGCAGCCCGCCGACCACCGCGCACAGCAGCAGCGCCAGCAGGGTGGCTGCCGCCACATCGGCCAGCGCGCGGTCGTCCAGGTGGGTCGTGACGAACGTGTGGAACACCAGGGCCGGCGTCGTCACCGACGTCACCAGCGTGGTGATGAACGCGCCGCCGAAGGGAATGTCGCGCTTGCCCCAGAACACCCCGATGCCCACGCAGGACAGCAAGGGCAGCATCAGCACGATGGCTGACAGGTAGAACTGGGTGATGGCCAACATACGACTATTCCGTCAGAGATAAAGAGTTTGATGCGCCGCGGCATCAATGCTTGCCTGCCAGCGGCGTGGGCCGCAGCATGGGGCAACACGTCAACTACAGGGCGTCCAGCCCACAGCCGCCATGACCGCCCTTCGCCGCTTGTCCGCGTACCGCCCCTTGTTGCAGGCGTCCTTGCAGGCGCCGTCCACGCCCTTGTCCGGGCCTTTGTCCGGGTCTTTGTCCACACCGTTGTCCGCGCTCCATCCGCCCATCGCGCCACTGACCTCGCTGTCGGCGTTGCCGGCCGCCAAAGCGCTGTCCGACCGCCAGGCCGCCTGCCTGTACTGGTCCGCCGCAGGCAAGACCAGCTGGGAAACCTCGCGCATCCTGGGCGTAAGCGAAAGCACGGTGAACTTCCATCTGCGCAACGCCTGCGCCAAGCTTGGCGTGCGCGGCCGGCGGGCCGCGGTCGTGGCGGCGCTGCGGCAGGGCTTGCTGGATGCCGTCACGGCTTGACGGGCTTGGCCGGATTGACCACCACCGACCGCAGGAACTCGCGCGCCCGTTCCGCCGGCAGGCTTTCCTGCGTGCCCGCCGCCACGGCTTCGATCAGCATGGTGTCGGTCACCCAGACCTTGGCCTGCAACCATCCCGGCTTGCCCATGGCCTTGCCGTGCACCTCGATGTCCTGCCCGTTGGCCGGCCATTCCGTGGGCGGCGGGGCCTGCATGTTGGCGTACAGCGACACCACCAGCGCCCGGGCCAGCGCCTGCTTGGCCGTCGGGTCCGCCGCGATCTCCGGCGGCAGCGGGGCCGACCCGATCGCGAACACGGCTTCCCCCACGGTGGCGGTCGCCAGGGTAAAACGCAAGGAATGGGTATCCAGTCGCAGATCCCGGGTGTCCGTCATGACCCGGTCCGGAAACGCGGCACGCACATGACCGTCCGCCACGTCGACTTCGCGCCAGTTGTAACGGGGCGAACACGCAGCCAACACCAGCGCCACCCCCACAAAGACGCCGGCTTTCTTGATCATGAAACGAAACAGCGATGAAATCGTCATTACCCGAGGACCTGGACGGTCTATCCATTTCAAGGAATCCAGAAATTGTCGCCGATTTCCATGACCCCCGCGCCCGACGGCACGTTATTGGCCAATTATGTCTGGTCCGCCGCGCCCAACGTGCCGCCGCCGATCACCGGCCCGGGCACGCCCAGCATCTACCTGATGCACGGCCTTAGCGAACATGCCGGGCGCTACGACCGGCTGGCCCGCTGGTTGACCGCCCGCGGCTGGGCCGTGGGCGCGCACGACCATCGTGGCCACGGCCGCTCGGGCGGCGCGGCCGCCACGCTGAGCCACCAGGAAGACCTCGTCACCGACGCCGTCGACCGGCTGCACGCCTGGACCCGCGCCCAGGGCCGGCCGCCGATCCTGCTGGCCCACAGCCTGGGCGCGCTGGTGGCGGTGCGGATCGCGCTACGCCGCATGGCCGAGCTGGACGCCCTGGTACTAAGCTCGCCCCCGTTCGTGGTTAACGTGCCGCTGTGGGTGCGCCGCACCCTTACCTGGATGTCCCTGCACGCGCCCGACCTGCGCGTGCCCCACGGCTTGGCGCCCGCCCGGATCTCGCACGACCGGGCCGTCGTGAAAGCCTACCGTTCCGACCCCCTGGTGCGGCGCCGCATGACGGGCAGACTGGCCCGCTTCGTGGACGAAGGCGGCCAGGAGGCCCTGCGCGAAGCCGGGCTGCTGCCCTGCCGCACGCTGCTGATGGTGGCGGGCGACGACTCCATCGTCGCGGCCGAAGGCAGCCGCCAGTTCGCCCAGCGCGCCCCGGCCGAATTGCTGACGCTGCGCTGGTACGACACCGCCTGGCACGAGATCTTCAATGAAACCGCTCCCATTTCCGATCCGGTTTATGCTGACCTGGACGAGTGGTTGGCCCGCACGGCGCAGGCATTGTCCCTGCGCCCAGTACTGGCTCCCTCGGCACAGGAAGCCGGCACCCCGTAAAATCCGGCGACAGACCCCAACGAGAAGAATCCGTGACTGATACCGCCGCCAATCGCCTCTCCCGCCTAGAGGCCAACCGCTCGCTGCTGACCCAGACGCTGCGAGGCATCGAGAAAGAAGGCCTGCGCGTGGACGAACAGGGCATCCTGTCCCGCACGCCGCACCCGGCCGGCCTGGGTTCAGCGCTGACCAACGAACACGTCACCACCGACTATTCCGAATCGCTGCTTGAACTGATCACCGGCACGCACACGGATGTAGACGCGCTGCTGGCCGAACTTACCCATACCCACCGCCACGTCTACAGCGTGCTGGACCATGAACTGATCTGGAACCAGTCCATGCCCGCCACCCTGCCCGACGAAGCGGACATTCCCATCGCCTGGTACGGCAAGTCCAACACCGGCATGCTCAAGCACGTGTACCGCCGCGGGCTGGCGGAACGCTATGGCAAGACGATGCAATGCATCGCCGGCGTGCACTACAACTTTTCATTGACCGAAGACCTCTGGTCCGTGCTGGATACCCAACCGGGTTCGGTGCAGGATCGCCGTTCGCGCGGCTATATCGGATTAATCCGAAATTTCACGCGTTACTCCTGGCTGCTGATGTACCTGTTTGGCGCCGCGCCCGCGCTGGCCAGCGACTTCCTGCGCGGCCGCGAGCATCCGCTTGAACGCCTGGGCGACCACACGCTG
Organism: Achromobacter sp. MYb9; assembly: GCF_002975275.1. GTDB lineage: Bacteria > Pseudomonadota > Gammaproteobacteria > Burkholderiales > Burkholderiaceae_B > Achromobacter. Next base: position 63,130 of record NZ_PCOQ01000023.1, read on the forward strand.
TATCTGCCCTTCGCCACCAGCCTGCGCATGAGCGACCTGGGCTACCAGAACAAGGCGCAGTCGCAGCTGAAGCTTTGCTACAACGACCTGGACACGTTCCTGGGCCGCCTCTACGACGCCGTGACCCAACCCTGGCCGGATTACCAGAAGCTTGGCACGCACCGAAACGGCGAATGGATTCAGCTGAACACCAACGTACTGCAGATCGAAAACGAGTACTACTCCAGCATCCGCCCCAAGCGCGCCACCGGCCGCTGCGAACGCCCCATCACGGCGCTGGCCGAACGTGGCGTGCAATACGTGGAAGTGCGCTGCCTGGACATCGACCCGGATTCGCCCGTGGGCATCGACGCCAGCACCAGCCGTTTCGTCGACGCGTTCCTGCTGTTCTGCACGGCTTCCGACAGCCCCTTCTTCCCCGCCAACGGCTACTGTCAACGCAGCGCCGACAACTTCTCGATGGTGGTCAAGGAAGGCCGCAAGCCCGGCCTGATGCTGGACCGCGAAGGCCAGCCGGCGGGGCTGACGCAGTGGGGCCATGAACTGCTGGATCAGATCGCGCCGTACGCGGCGCTGTTCGATTCCGCATTGGGCGGCAGCGCCTACGCCGAGGCGCTGGACGCGCAGCGCGCCAAGCTTGATCAGCCGGACGCCACGCCGTCGGCGCGTCTGCTGGACTCGCTCAAGCGCAGCGGCCTGTCGTTCCATGACTATTCGCTGCAGCAAAGCCGCCAGCACGCCGAGACGCTGCGCGCGCAAGCCCTGCCGCCGGATCTTGCCGCCGCCTATGAGCAAGCCGCGGCGCAGTCCGCGATCGAGCAGCAGCGCATCGAAGAGTCGGACACGGTGGATTTCGCCACCTATGTCGCGCGCTACCACGAGGCGCTGAAGGCCCCGCGCAAATAGGCGTATCGTTAGGGTTCAGGTTCGCGGCGTCCGCTTGGCCGGCGCTGCGAACCACGTCAGTCAATCAGGAGGTTTTTTCCATGCGCCGCACTGCAACATTCTTACTGGCCTTGGCTGCCAGCATGGCGGGAATCAGCCATGCCGCGCCGCCGGCCATGCAGACCGTGGAATCGGTGGACCTGAAGCGTTACGCCGGCATGTGGTACGAAATCGCGAATTTCCCCATGTTCTTCCAGCGCAACTGCGTGGGAGACACCACCGCCGAATACACCGTGCATGCCGACGGCACCGTGGGCGTGAACAACCGCTGTCGCACCAAGGACGGCGATATCGATTCGGCATCGGGCACCGCAACCGTCGTGGAAGGCAGCAACAACGCCAAGCTTGAAGTGTCGTTCGCCAAGCCGTTCAAAGGCGACTACTGGGTGATCGGCCTGGACCCGGAATACCGCTGGGCCGTCGTCGGCACGCCCGACCGCAAATACCTGTGGATATTGGCGCGTTCGCCGCAACTGCCCAAGGAAGACCTGGACAAGGCGCTGGCCGCCGCAACCGCCCAGGGATACCAGCTGGACGAACTGCGCTACACGCCGCAGAAATAACGCGGGCCCTGCCCGACCAAACCGATGCTTGATGGGTGGCCCGCGCTGAAATGCCGGGTCATTGCAGACGGGCGCTTGCAGCGGCGCTTGCAGTCGGGCCCTCGCAAACGAACGCTTGTGCGACGCCCATCCTGGCGGCAATCAGCCCGCGTAGTCTCGCGCCAGCCGCACTACCGTCACGCCGGGCTTCAACTGCCGCAATGACGGCATGATCAGGGTGCAATGGTCGTAGGGCGTCACGATGGGCTGGCCGTCCGCCCAACCGATCACCGAACCCGCCTGCTCCAGCGTTTCAAGCCCCGTCCAGCCTTGCGCGAATCGCAAGTCCATCGACGGCGCAACCACTGCATTGGTTACTTCCAGCACGCGCTGCGCGGCGGGATCGGGCATCAGCCAGCCTGCGGGCACGTCCGCCGCGTCAATCACGCCGGATTCCACCAGCATGCGCGCCACCATGTCGCGCGCCACATCGCGCGAGGCCAGCTCGCCATGGAACCCGCATTCGATCAGCAAGGCGCAGGCATCTTCGCGCGCGGCATCGCCGAACTGCGCAAAGTCGCGCATGCGCACGCCGTCCTTGTGGCCCGCGTCCACGATCACGTGTTGCGGCGCCTTCAGGCGGCGCGCCAGCGCGATGTTGCGCGGCAGGACGCCGGTCAGCAGCAAGGGCGCGCCCGGCTCGTGCATGGAATGCAGGTCCAGCAACCAGTCCGCGCGTTGCACCCACGGGCGCAGTGCGGCGCCGCGCTGGCGGTCCGGCGTGGTCGGATTGTCCAGGCGCTCGGCGCTCCAGACGCGGTTCATGTCTTCGGCCACGAAGCGCGAGGCGTCGTGGTTGGCGTGGTCGAACCGGTCGAAGGCATCCAGGTTGCAGAAGGCCAGCGTCAAGCTGCCGCGGCGCGGCTTCACGCCGGCGGCCAGCAGATCCTTCAGCGCCCAGGCGCCGCACAGTTCATTGCCATGCACCAGCGCGGACACCATGAGCGCCCGGCCCGGCACGCCTGAATCAAAATGCCAGACGCCCGGCGTATCGGTGTTGCCGGCGCGCTCGGCGCTCAGGTCGGGAACGGGAAGCTTGAATTCCATGATGATGTCCGCTTGTCTGCCTGGTATGGCGATGGGTGAAAGCCTGAAACGGCGGAAGCCGGGTTATTGCGCCTCGAGGTTATTGCGCCTCGATCTTCGCCGCCTTGACCAAGGCGCCGTACTTCTTCGTTTCTTCCGCCTGATAGGCGGCCAGGTCGATGCCCGGTTTGGCGACTTCGCCGCCGGCTTCCTGCATCTTGGCGCGGAAAGCGTCCGACTTCAGCGTTTCATCCAGCACGCCGCGCAGCTTGGCGGCGACGGGCTCGGGCAAGCCGGCCGGGCCGTACAGCGCGAACCACAGGTTGATGTCGACCGACTCGAAACCCGGCGTCGCCGCCAGCGGCGCGATCTCGGGCGCAGCCGGCGACCGCTTGTTTTCGGTCAGGCCCAGCGCCACGATATTGCCGCTGCGCACTTGCGGCAGCCCCGAGGACAGCACCAGCATGCCGTAGTCCAGCTGACCGCTCATCAGGTCCGTGACCAGCGGCGACACGCCGCGGTACGGCACGTGCTCGGCGCGGGTGCCGGTGGCCTGGTTGATCATTTCGCCCGCCAGGTGCAGCGTGGTGCCCACGCCCGACGAACCATAGTTGAAGGTGCCGGGTTCAGCGCCGCGCAGCTTCTTCAGGTAATCGGCCGCGGTCTTCACGCCCGAACTCTTGCTGGCCGCCAACAGCATCGGCTGCGACGCCACCAGCCCCAACGGGGTGAAGTCCTTTGCGCTGTCGTACTTGACCGCGGTGTTGATCATGCGGGCGATCACCATTTCATTGGTGGAGCCCAGGAAAATCGTATAGCCATCGGGCGCGGCGCGCGCCACGCGCTGGGCGCCGATCGTGCCGCCGGCGCCGCCCACGTTTTCCACCACCACGGTCTGGCCCAGGCGCTTGCCCAGTTCTTCGCCCAACAGGCGGGCGGTCAGATCGAGGCTGCCGCCGGCCGGGTAGCCGACGATCAGCGACACACTGCGGGCGGGGTAATCGGCGGCGGACGCGGCAGGCGCGACCGCAAGGGCCGAGGCGGCACAGAGCGCAACAAGCGCTGCACGCAGCGGATGCAGAATGGACGTCATGTTTTCTTCCTTGGGGTGCTGTGAGTGGACGGCGTTGCCGTCTCGTTTGAGGTTTAGCCCCGTATTTTCACGGGGCACGCCCGCGCCGTCCGTGCCAAAACAGCACATCTTCGTGCTTATCCGGCTTGGCGACGGCGCTTGCGCGTCAGGCCTTGCGATTGGCGGTGGCTTCCCAGGCGGCTTCCGCCAGGTCCGTCAGCCGCGCGCGTGGCCGGTACAGGCGCACCTCGAAGGCAATTTCTTCGCTGCGCCCGCCCAGCGCGGCCAGCGCACCCCGGCGGCAATCGGCCGCCACCATGGACCAAGGCAGCCACGCCACGCCCACGCCCTTGGCCACGGCGCCATGCGCGGCGTCCAGGGAATCGCTGCGCACGAACGGCGTCAACGCGTAAGGCGTGGTCTCCAGGCGGTCGCCGACGATGCGCTCCATCGCCAGACCGCCGGTATACGTGATCAACGGCACCGGCGCGCCGCCGTCCTGCAAGGCATAGCGGGCGCGGCCGCGCGCATCCACCTGGCTGACCGGCACCAGCTTGTCAGTCGCCAACGTCATGTAGCGATAGCGCGCCGGGCTGAGCGGCACCGACAGCGCCGGGTGCTCGTAGCAGCACAGCAAGTCCACCTTGCCCTGCTCCAGCCGCACCACCAGGTCCTGCGCCTTGCCGGTGGATAGTTCCACCTGCGTGCCTTCGGTCAGCACCTTGGGCGTGCGGTGCCGCAGCCGGGCGATCCAGTCCGCCACCAGCGTGCGGGCCAGGCTGCGTCCGGTAGCGATGCGCAACACGGCTTCGCCCCCGGCGCCCGAACTGCGGATGCGGTGACGCACCAGCCCCATCTGCTCGACCACCTGAGTGGCCGTCTTCAGCAGCGCCTCGCCTTCCGGCGTCAAGGTGACCGGCAAATGCTGCCGTTCGACCAGCGGCGCGCCTGCCCAGGCCTCCAGCGCCCGAATGCGCCGCCCGAAAGCGGGGTGGGTCACGTGGCGAAGTTCGGCCGCGCGCACGAAACTGCCGGTGCGCGCCAACGCGATCAGGTCTTCAAGGAGTTTCAGGTCGGCCATGAAGAGGAAGCTTACGCGATTGACCCGCCGGCACGCTCAACGCGCGCCCAGCCCCATCATCGCCAATGTGGCCCGGGTCAGTTCGCTGGCCGGGTCCTCAAGTTCGTCGACCAGATCGAAGTGGTTGCAGTGCGGCGTGGGGATGCGCGTGGACGCCAGGCCTGCCCCGTTCCAAGCGGCTTCGAACGCACGGGTCTGGTTCTTGAAACCCTGCGTTTCCAGCCCGCCCACGGCCAGCAGCATCGGGCCGGCGCGTTCCGGCAGGTGGAAGATCGGACTCTGGTGGGCCGCCTGTTCGGGCGTCAGCTGCAACCATGTATTGGGCAGGATGTCGCACAGCGGCCGCAAATCGAACAGCCCGCTCAGCGCCAGCGTGCCCTTGATCACATCGTCCGGCACACCGTACCGGGCGGGCCAGTCGGGCGCGGCCAGCATGCCGGCCAGATGGCCGCCGGCCGAACTGCCGCCGACGTACAGACGGTTCGGGTCCACCCCGTAGGCGGCGACGTTCCGGTACAGCCACGCCACGGCGGAACGCACTTCGCGCACCACTTCGCCCAGCGTCGCTTCGGGCACCAACGTGTACTCAAGCGTCGCGACGGCGGCGCCGGCGGCATTGAACGCCTCGGCCATTACCGGCGCGTCTTCCTTGCGCTGCGCCCGCCAATAACCGCCGTGGATGAACACGAACAGCGGCGCCGGCGCGTGCGAGGCCGCGGGCAGGAACAAATCCAGCCGTTCGTCGTGGCCCATGCCGTAGCGCAGATCCAGCACGCCGGGACGGCGCGTGCGCACGCGCGCCGACGATTCGGCATAGCGCCGCACGCAAGCGTCGAAATCCGGCACGGATTCGCGCGCGTTGTATTGGACTTCGCGTTCGGCGATAGTGGGAAAGAAAAGGTCGATATCCGTGTCATGCATGGCGGGCCTGCGTGTCGGGCTGCGAAATGATGCGTTCGATGAACTGCGCGGTCTTGCGGTAGTGCGCCGCCAGCATGGCGATCGACCCGTCGACGTCGCGCGAGATCGCGGCGTCCAGCAACTGGCGATGCTCGTCGTCGACATTGCGCTCTGGCCCGTAGGCCGTGGCGCCGGCACGCGCCGGCCGGCGGTAACGCTCGGTTTGCGCGTAGAGCTGCGTGGACAGGTCCAGCAGCCAATGCGAGCGGCACGCGCCAATCAGCGCATGGTGGAAATCCAGGTGCCGCGCCTCGAGCAATTCCTCCAGCGCTTCGGAAGGCGGGTGCGCGTCGCCTGCGCGCTGCGCGGCCAGCGTCAAGGCGTGGAAGGCGCCAACCAACCGCGCTTCCCAGGCATCGTCGGCGTTGGCCAGCGAACGCCGCAGCGCATCGCAATCGATCAGGATGCGGGTTTCACAGGCATCCCACATTTCCTCGACCGACAATGGCGCAATGCTGAACCCGCGCGACGTGGTGTTGATGACCATGCGTTCGCTGCGCAAGCGGTTCAGCGCCTCGCGGATGGGAGAAAAGCTGCTGCCGTAGCGTTGCTTGAGCAGTTCCAGCCGCAGGGATTGGCCGGGTGCGAAGACGCCGCTCATGATGTCGCGCCGCAGCAGGCGGTAGACCTGCTCGGACAGCGTGATTTCCTCTACTTCAGCGTTCCCGTCCGATCCTGCGTCGTCCTGGCGGGAAGCTTTGATTCTTGGCTTCAACATGCTCTCCAGATGTCGGCGGTTTGCCCGCCGGCCCGCACGCGGGCGGGTCATTCTACCTGCGTCATATCCCCAGATAGCGCTGCGCCAGTTCCGGCTGCGCGGACAGCTCGGCCGGCTTGCCCGACCACGCCACCCGGCCCTTGTCCACGATGTAGTGGCGGTCAACCAGCGTGGCCATCTCGGGAAGGTTCTTGTCGATGACCAGGATGGTCTGCCCCTCGCCTTTCAAGGCCCGCAGACAGCGCCAGATCTCTTGCCGGATCAGCGGCGCCAGCCCTTCGGTGGCTTCGTCCAGGATCAGCAGCTTGGGGTTGGTCATCAGCGCGCGGCCCACCACCAGCATCTGCTGCTCGCCGCCGGATAAGGTGCGCGACGACTGCGCGCGGCGCTCCTTCAGGCGCGGAAACAACGCATAGACGCGTTCCAGGTCCCAACCGCCCTTGGCCGAACGCGCCGTCGCCACCAGGTTTTCCTGCACCGAGAGCGAGCCGAACACGCGCCGCCCTTCCGGCACCAGGCCCACGCCCAGCCGCGCGATCGTGCTGGGCGCGGCCTTCCCCAGTGTCTGGCCACGGAACTGCACGGCGCCGCCTGTGGCGGGAAGCATGCCCATCAGCGTCTTGATGGTGGTGGTCTTGCCCATGCCGTTGCGGCCGATCAGCGAAATCACCTCGCCTTCGCTGGCCTCGAACGACATGCCGAACAGCACTTTGCTGGAGCCGTAACCGCCGGTCAGCCCGTCAACCGTCAACATTTTCGTCTCCCAGATAGGCCGCGCGCACATCCGGATGACGCCGCACCTCGTCGGGCGTGCCGCTGAACACCACGCGGCCATAGACCAGCACGCTGATGCGGTCGGCCAGGGCGAAGACGGCATCCATGTCGTGTTCCACCAGCAAGATGCCGTAGTCGCCTTTCATGCCTTGCAGCAACCGCGTCATGCGCGCCGATTCCTCGGGCCCCATGCCGGCCATGGGCTCGTCCAGCAGCAACAGCCGCGGCGACCGCGCCAGCGCCACGGCCAGCTCCAGCTGCCGTTTTTCGCCGTGCGCCAGGTCCGCCGACCGCACATGGCGGCGGTCTTGCAGACCCACATGCGTCAACCACTGCATGGCATCGGCCTTCAGCGCCGCGTCATGCCGCGGGTTGGTCCAGGCCTGGAAGGCCCGGCCGCCCTTGAGCATGCGCGACAGGATCACGTTTTCCAGCGCGGTGTATTCGTGGCAAAGCTCGGTGATCTGAAACGAGCGGCCCAGGCCCAGGCGCGCGCGCTCGAAGGCGCGCAGCGCCGTCACATCCTGGCCGTTCAGGTGGATGCTGCCCGAGTCTGGCCGGATCTCGCCGCAGATCTGCGCGATCAGCGTGGACTTGCCGGCGCCGTTGGGGCCGATGATGGCGTGGATCTCGCCCGCCTGCACGTCCAGGTCCACGCCGTTGGTGGCCACCACCGCGTCAAAAGCTTTCCGCAGCTGCGTCAGGCGCAGCAGGCTTGTGCTTGCATCAGTCGGCATGACGGGACTCCAGCAGTTTTCCAAACAGGCCCTTCTGGCCCCACAACACCACCAGCACCAGGATCGGCCCCATGTACAGCAACCAGTGTTCGGTCAGGGACGACAGCAGCTGCTCCAGGCCCAGGAACACCGCCGCCCCCGCGATCGGCCCCAGCAGCGTGCCCACGCCGCCCAAGATCACGATGGCCATCAATTCGCCCGACTTGGTCCACGCGGCCATGTCCGGCGTCACCAGCCCGGCATAGTTGGCCCACAGCACGCCGGCCAGCCCCGTGCCCACCGCGGACAGCACAAAGGCGCTCAACCGGTACGGGGTAGGCGCCACGCCCAGGTTCACCGCGCGCCGTTCGCTTTGGCGCAGCGCCTGCAGCACCATGCCGAAACGCGAATTGGTGACCCGGATGCAGAACAGCGTCCACGCCGTCAGCACCGCCAGGCACACGTAATAGAACACCGTCGGGCTTTCCAGATTGATGCCCGGCAGCACGTTGCGCTGGGGAATCATCAGCCCGTCATCGCCGCCGTAGAACTGCAACGACACCAGCACGAAATACACCATCTGGCCGAACGCCAGCGTGATCATGATGAACTGCACGCCCCGGGTGCGCAGCGCCAGGTAGCCGAAGATCCAGCCCGCCAGCGCGCATACGGCAAGCGCGATCGGCCACACCACCAGCGCCGCGTTGCTGCCCGCCCAGCCAAAAATCGGCCCGGCTTCGGCGGTATGGAAGGCGATGATGCCCACCGCATAGCCGCCCAGCCCGAAGAACATGGCGTGGCCGAAGCTGACCATGGCGCCGTACCCGATCACCAGGTCCAGGCTGACCGCGGCCAGCCCGTAGATCAGGAAGCGCGTCACCACGCCGATCAGGAACGGCGAGCCCGACGCCAGCGCCGCGGCCGGCAGCAGAATCAGGACGGTCAGGCCGCCCAGGCCCCAGCGGGCGCGATTCGAAAGAGTCTTTGCCATCATCATCCTCGCGCCGGAAACAAGCCGCCCGGCTTGGCGATCAGCACGATCGCCATCAGTACATAGATACTGGCCGACGCCAGGCCCGCGGCCAGCGGGTCCGCCGTGGCGGGCGAGAACACCGTGGACAACAACTGCGGCAGGAAGGCCCGCCCCAGGCTATCCACCATGCCCACCAGCAAGGCGCCCGCCAGGGCGCCGCGCACCGACCCGACGCCGCCGATCACGATGACCACGAAGGTGGTGATCAGGATGCGTTCGCCCATGCCGATCTCGACCGCCAGCAACGGCGCGGCCATCACGCCCGCCAGGCCGCACAGCAAGGCGCCCAGGCCGAATACCAGCGTGTACAACTTGCGGATATCCACGCCCAGCGCGTCCACCATTTCACGGTCGTCGGCGCCGGCACGGATCAGCATGCCGATGCGCGTGCGGTTGACCAGCCACCACAGGCCCACGGCCACCAGCGCACCGATCGCGATGAACGACAAACGAATCACCGGATATTGGAACCCCGGCGCCAGCGTCACCGCGCCTTCGAGAAACGACGGGATACTCACCAGCGGCGGCCGCCGGCCGAAGATCAGGCTGACCGCTTCGTTCGAAAACAGCAGCAGGCCAAAGGTGGCCAAAACCTGGTAGAGGTGGTCGCGCTTATACAGCTTGCGGATCACCAGCACTTCAACCGACACGCCATACAGGCCGGCGCCCAGCAACGCGGCCAGCACGCCCGCCAGGAAGGAACCGGTGGTGCCGATGGCGTAGGCCGCGCAATACGCGCCCACCATGTAGAAGGACCCGTGGGTCAGGTTCACGACGCCCATGATCCCGAAGATCAGCGTCAGCCCGGCCGCCAGCATGAAGAGCATGGCGCCGAACTGCAGGCCGTTCAGCAGCTGTTCGAACAGAAGCGTCATGATGGCATCTTGCAGAATTGGGCGTAGGCGTCCTTATCGTCGGCCACCAGCTTGCGCACCAGATGCGGCGACAACGTGCCGTCGCTGTCTTTCCCGATGCGCATCAGGTAGAGATCCTGGATAGGATGCTGGTTGGTGTTCATGCTGAACGTGCCGCGCAGGGACGTGAACGCCGGCTTGCGCAGCGCCGCCCGGAACTCCGCCGCCTTCGACAGGTCTCCGCCGGTGGCCTTCAGGCCCGCGCCGATCAGGTTGGCGGTGTCGTATGCCTGCATCGCGTAGTCCGTCGGCACGCGGCCGTAGGCTTCCTTGAACGCCTTCACGAATGCCTTGGACTGCGGATTATCGAAGTCCTGCGACCAGATGCCGGTGGTGTACGACCCGGCCGACGCGTCGCCCGTCGCCTGGATCATGCGTGCATCCATCGAAAAGCTGGGCATCAGCATCGGGATGCTCTTGTTCAAGCCCGCCGCCGCGTACTGCTTGACGAAGTTGATGCCGGTGCCGCCCGGATGGAACTGGTAGATGGCTTCGGGCGCCAGCGAACGCACCCGCGCCAGCTCCACCGAAAAGTCGGACTGGTCCAGCTTGGTGTAGATCTCGGCCACCACTTCGCCCTTGTAGGTGCGCTTGAAGCCTTCGATCGCGTCGCGGCCGGCCTGGTAGTTGGGCGCCAGCAGCACCACGCGCTTGTAGCCCAGTTCGTTGGCCGCCACGCCGCCGGCCGTATGGAAGGCGTCATTCTGATAGGACGCCACGAAGTAGTTGGGATCGCACTTTTCGCCAGCGAAATTCGAAGGCCCGGGGTTCAGGCTCACGTAGAACGCGCCCGACTTCACCACGCTGGGCACGACGGCAGCCAGCACGTTCGAGAAGTTCACGCCAGTAAAGAGCTTCACGCCCGATTGCAGCAAGCGGTCGGCCGCCTGCTTGGCGTTGGCGGGCTTCAGGCCGTCGTCTTCAATGACCAATTGCACCGACACGCCGCCCAGCTTGCCGCCGCCTTGCTTGATCGCCAGGTTGAAGGCGTCGCGCTCGTCTTCGCCGATGTAGCCGGCCGGCGTGGACAACGTGGCGATGAAGCCAATCTTGACGGGGTCCGCGGCCTGCGCGGCCCCCATCGCGGCGATGGCGCCCAATGCGGCGGACAACGCAGCGGCCACGCCGCCCACTTTTTGTTTCTTGATCATGTTTTTCCCCTTGAAGACGGCGTTGCCCGCCTGGCGGCCGGCCCGATCGCCTGTTGCGCTAGACCGCCACCACCGGATGACGCAGCGTGCCGATGCCTTCCACGCACGCCACCACCACATCGCCCGGCCACAGCCATTCCTGCGGCTTGCGGCCCGCGCCGACGCCCTCTGGCGTACCGGTGGCGATGATGTCGCCCGGCTCCAGCGTGATGCCGGCGCTGATGTCCGAAATCAGGAACGGCACCTTGAACAGCATGTGCCGCGTGTTGGAACCCTGCTTCTTTTCGCCATTGACCGTCAGCCACAGGTCCAGCACTTGCGGATCCGGAATTTCGTCGGCGGTGACGATGCAGGGGCCGAACGGCGCGTAGGTGTCCTGGCCTTTCGAATAGATCCACTGGCCGGCGCGGCGGCAGTCGCGCGCGCTCATGTCCAGCATGACGCTGTAGCCGAACACGTACGACAGCGCGTCGGCCTCCGCCACGCGCGAGGCGCGCCGGCCCATGATCACAGCCAGCTCGACTTCCCAGTCCAGCTGCTGCGTGATCTTGGCGTTGTGCTCGATGGCATCGCCCGGGCCGATGACGGTGGTGGGCGGCTTGGAGAAGATCACCGGCTGCTTGGGCAAGTCGGCCGAAGTGTCCAGCGTGCGGCTGGATTCCGCCACGTGCTCCACATAGTTCAGGCCGATGCCGAAGATGTTCTTGCGCGGCCGCGGAATCGGCGCCAGCAGCTTCACGTTTTCCTGCGGCAGCGCCGTGCCCACGGGCCAATTGCCGCGGTACGACTCCATCAGCCGGCTGGCCTGCGCGACGGCCACGGGGCCCAGGTCGATGAATGCCAGCATGTCATCGGGCAGGTCCACGCCCCCGGCGCGGCCCAGCAGGGCCAGGTCGATCACATAGCCTTCGGCCAGCGCGCCAAGCCGTGCGGCGGCGGTGGGATGAGCGCGAAAAGTCACCAATCGCATAGGAACTCCATAGATTCAAGACGAGTTGAGCCAGGCGCGCGGAACGACGCCCGCGCGGCGGATGAAAATTCGAAAGGGGTCGGGCGACGCTAGATCAGCACTTGATGGCCGTCGTTTTCCTTGACCGCTTCTTCGCGGTAGAGCGCCAGCGACCGCATCACCGGCAGGTCGTTGAAGCAGAACAGGCAGGCGTCGTCGTTGGACGACAGGTTGGCGTGTTCGTGGATAGCCCAGGACGGGACGCAGAAAATGTCGCGTTCCGTCCAGTCATAGCGTTTGCCGTCAATGATGGAAAAACCGCTGCCCTTGGCGACCTGATAGATGAAGCTGCCGGTGTGGCGGTGCGCCTGGGTGTGCTCGCCGGGACGCAGCAATTGCATGCTGGCGCCGATGGTGGGCATGACCGAGCCGCCGGTCGCCGGGTTCACGTATTCCAGCAGGATGCCGTCGTACGGGCTGCCGGCAGTCGTGCGCGCATAGCGGCGCAGCGCCTCGTAGGTGGGTTCCCATTCGTACTTGAACAGCGGCGAATAGGGCTTCGTCCAACCCGACACCTGCGGCCGCAACGCCGCATGGCCCCAGGCCGCGCTGGTGTCATCCACGGGGTAGGTCACCGCCTGGTTCAGGTCGGGATGCACGGCGTAGAAACCGGCCTCAAGGGCGTTGACCAGCGGGATGTCCAGGCCGTCCTGCCAGATACAGGTGGTGCCGTCTTCAGACACGCCGTGCTCGTGCCAGGTGCCGTTGGGCGTCAACACGAAATCGTTCGCGCCCAGCGTCATCTTGTGGCCGTCGACCACGGTGTAGGCGCCCTGGCCTTCCATGATGAACCGCAGCGCGGAATGCGAATGCTTGTGCGCCGAAGCCAGCTCTCCGGGCTGCATCACCTGCAGGCCCGAATACAGCCAGCCCACGGCGGCCGCCACGTCGCGCCGGCCGGGATTGTTCAGATAGATGACGCGCCGGCCCGCTTCTTCGGGCGACACCAGTTCGGCGGAACGCAGCACATGGCCGCGCAGCTCTTGATAGCGCCACACCACGGGCACCGACGCCGACCGCGGCGCCCAGGGTTCGATCTTGTTCGCCACCGTCCACAGCGCGCCCGTCTCCAGGCCCGCCAGCGCTTGGTAGTAGGCAATGCGCTCCGGCGAGTCGGCCACATTGGCGCGCCCGGCGGTGTCTTCGCGATAGGCGTCGTACCGGTTCGATGTCATCCCTTGGCCTCTATTTATAAAAATCATAAGATTTTCGAAAATAATAGAGGTGGCGTGTAAATCCGGCAATCTCCACGCGCTAGGGGTTTTCCCGTCAGCGGAATTTTATTCCCGCAGCGTCAAAAAATACTGTACAAAAACACAGTCACCCGTGATACATTTCGCTCGCCCGTAAAACCGTCGTCCAGGAGAATCCTGTGTCCGAAGCCGCTCATCTTGTTCAGTACATCGTCGTTCCCTATCGCGCCGCCGCCAACGGTGTCTCGCCAGGTGAAATCCGTCCGGCCAGCAGCGAATTCGGCGCGATCCGAATCGCCAATTCCATGGCTGCCAAGTTCGCGGGGGTCGCCGCCTATGAAGTGTGGATCGATAAAGAAACCGGCGACATGGAATCGCCCCGCATCCTGACGCAGATCGGCACGGTGCCGTCGCTGGATGATTGATGCCTGACCGCCCGTTCAGCAATGAACGGGCGCGTCACCGTATCGCTGCGGCCGCGGATTCGCGGGGGGCTCCGGTATATTCACGCGGTGTTCCCTTCATGCGATTTCGCGAACCTGCCCCGGACGGTGATCTTGATGCCCCCTCTGCTTGTCCGCTTGGCCCGCCTTACCCGTTTGCTTCCTGCCGCGCTGGCGCTGGCAGCGCTGGCCACCCCCTCCGCCCACGCTGCGCAGCGCATCGTCTATAGCGGCACCCTGGACGGCGCCGGCGAAGTCGTGATGGAACTGGACGCCCAGGCGTCTGACAACGGCGTGCTGACCGGGCGCTACTTCTATCCGAAGGCCGGCGTCGACATTCCCCTGCAAGGCACCGAACAGGCATTGGCCGAGCCGCCGCCGAACTGGAAGACGACGAGCAACCGGGCTTCCGCGAACACGCCACCCGATACGCCCCCCACTGCCGCCACCTGGCAGGGCACGCGCGACGCCCAGAGCTATCGCGGCACCTGGACTGACGCGCGCAGCGGCAAGCGACGCGGCTTCGAACTTCGACGTGTCGCGCAATACGACACACGAGCCACCGCGCCAGGCGCGATTCGCAACGGCGTTCAAACCTACCCGGACGTCAACGCCGAAACCGCGCCCTACGACACCCTGAAAATGGCTGGACACGCCGAGCCCTTCGGCGAAGAGATCGGCAACGGCGCAGTCGCCTATCGGATGTGGCGCGACCCGCGCACCCTGTTTCCTTATCCGCGGCTGAGCCGGCATCCCGACGAGCAAGTCGTCCGGCGCGTCAATCATCTGCTGGAACAGCGCCACTGGCGTAAAAGCCTGGAGGCGCTGCAATGCTTGGCCCAGGCCTACACCAGCGACGTCCCGAACAGCGGCACGCTGGGCAATTACGATGAAGAAGCCATCTCCGTCAGCTGGCTCTCGCGCGCCCTCATGACGGTGACCGAGCGAGGAAGCCTGGATTGCGGCGGCGCCCATCCCTTCAATCATTTCGAACCCTATACCTACGACTTGCTGCGCGGAGACATCCTGGACTGGAACCGCGTCTTCGACGCCTATGTCTCGCGTCCTGACGGGCGCGTCCAGGCAAGCCCGACGCTGCTGTCAATCGTGGCCGCCACGCAGCGCACGCTGGCCGCCGCCGAAGCCGAGGGCCGTACGGAAGACACGTCCAAGGACGGTTGCGCCCTGCTCTGGCCGGATTACCTGGCCCTGGGTGCCGAGGCGCCCGGCGCGCTAAGCCTGTCGGTATCCGGCGTGGGCCACGCATCGGGCATCTGCCTGGGCACGCTTGCGCGACTGCCGTTTGCGGACCTGGCGCCCCACGTGAAGCCCAGCGGTCAGGCCTACCTGGCGACGGAATAGCGCGGTGACTGCCTCGGTCCAACGAACCCCAGCGCGCCGCACGAGGCGGAAAGTTCGCATCCCATTGCTGCTGCTGGCGGCGTTCGTCTTTGCGTATGGATCGGCAGCCCTGCTGTGGCGGGTGCCGCTCGCCGTGGGGCTGGGCTACCTTGCACTCAGCGCGCTGACATTCACGGTCTACGCCGTCGATAAAGCGGCCGCACGCGCCAATCGGCAAAGAACGCCCGAAAAAACGTTGCATGTCCTGGCGCTGGTGGGGGGCTGGCCCGGTGCGTTGATCGCGCAGGAATGGCTACGGCACAAGTCGGTAAAACCGGCTTTCCGTATGGTGTTCTGGATCACCGTAGCGGCCAACATCGCCGCTTTTCTTTTCCTGGCTTCGCCCTACGGCAGATCGCTGCTGGCGCAATACGTGCCTGCGTGGGCCTGACGGCATAGGGCGGGGGAACAGAGATCGATTCGAAGGCCGAATCGCACAGCCGGCGTGAAGCGGTTCAGGTGGCGGATCCTTGCGGTGGTTCCGGGCGCTCAGCCTGCTGCGGCGGCGTAGCGGTGTCGCGCCGTTGCAGCATGCGGGCGACCCGTTCGCCCGCGGCCTGAAAGCGCTGCGCCAGGGACGCCGGCGCCAGCACATCGAATTCCACTTCCAGCGCCAGCAGCCAATACGTCAGCGCCTCCAGCGACTGGCCGGAGCTGCGCAGCAGGCAGCGGCCATCGTCCAACGCCTCGACCTGCCCGGCCGACGCGGGAATGCGCGCGGCCATTACCCCATGCGGCGCATGCAGCACGATGCGGGCTTCTTCGGCGTTGGGCGCCTGGCCCACCGCGCGCATCACATAAGCGCGCAGGTCGCCGCCTTCTGGCGGTGGACGCGGCGCGAAGTGTGCGCCCAGCGCCACCGCGCCCGCGATTCGGTCAAGCCGGAACGTGCGCCAGTCGTCGCGCGCCGGATCCCAGGCCACCAGATACCAGCGGTACCCCGTGTGCGCCAGCCCCTGCGGCTCGACCTGGCGCGTGCTGGGCTGGCCGCGGCTGTCCGCGTAGTCGAAGTTGACGCGCAACTGGTCGCGGCAGGCGGCAGCCAGCGCGGCCAACCGCCCCGCATCGATCACCGGGCCGCCGCGCGGGAGCGGCACGATGGCCGACCGCAGCGCGTCCAGCTTGTGGCGCAAGCGCGTGGGCATCACCTGCTCCAGTTTGACCAGCGCGCGCAGCGCCGCTTCTTCCACGCCGCCGACCGTGCCCGTGGCGGCCGTGCGCAGCGTGATGGCCACCGTCAGCGCCTCGTCGTCGTCCAGCAGCAGAGGCGGCAGGGCGTTGCCCGCGCGAAAGGCATAGCCGCCCGCCACACCGCTGCTGGCCTGGATGGGGTAGCCCAGTTCGCGCAGCCGGTCGATGTCGCGGCGCAGCGTGCGCGGATGCACCGCCAGCGTCTGCGCCAGGTCGGCGCCGGCCCAATGGCGGCGGGTCTGCAGTAGGGAAAGCAGGCGCAGGAGGCGATTGCTGGAGCTGAGCATCGGTCAACGATAGCCCGTATCAAGGGCGGAAACTGTCCGCAATGGATTCTACAGTTCGTCCGTCGTCAGCGGCCATGGGGCCGCGGCACTCCCCCAATCCGGAGCTTGTCCATGTCTATCGTTTTCTATTGGCACCCCCAGTCCAGCGCTTCGCCCATCGCCTGCGCCCTGGCCGAACTGCAGGTCCCGCACGAACGCGTCAAGGTGGATATCCGGACCGGCGAGCAACGCCGCCCGGAATTTCTTGCCTTGAACCCCAACGGCAAGGTGCCGACGCTGACCGTGGACGGTGCGCCGCTGTTTGAAGCCCTGGCCATCCACTTGTGGCTGGGTGAGCGTTGGGGCGTCGAGCAGGGCTTGTGGCCCGCAGCCGGCACTTCGCAGCGACTGGCCGCCATGTCGTGGTGCACGTGGGCCTATGTGACGTATGGCTCGGTGATCTCGCGCCTGTATGCCGTCGCCCATGGCGACGAGCAAAGCCGCGATGCCCGCCAGGCCGAGCGGGCCATCGCCGACCTGGATTCGCTGTTGGGGCTGCTGGATGCGCATCTGACGCGCCAGCCGTGGATAGTGGGCGACAAGTACTCGCTGGCTGATCTGGTGGTGGCGTCGGTGGTCGGCTACACCGCCTTTTTGGGTGCGCCGGTGGCCGCCCATCCGAATGTGCAGACCTGGCTGAGCACGGTCAAGGCCCGGCCGGCGATGCAAGGCGAGGTCTGAAGCAACGACGGGCCTGTCACGCAAGATATGCATCAACGAGCCACAGTGCGCAGGGGCTGACATGCGATCGCGCGCTTATCAACTCCGAGAGCTTTAGCCGCACCACGCAGCGCGACGTCTACTACGTGGCGATTTCCCACGCGCGCTTCCATACGGAAATCTATACCGAAAATGCTGGTGGACAAGGGCAGCCGGTAGAACTTGAGCCAGTCCTTCAGAGAGACGTTCACGCAAAAGTCATGTCACAGAGCAACAATAAAAACCGATGTTCCTCGCCAGAGGATCCTCGTCAGATCCTTTAGGAGCAAAGGCAATGGAAGAAATGAAGACTGTCCCCGCTACACAATATGTAGCGTTGCTGAACGAATGGCTCCTCGACGCAGATGCGTCGGGAGACGCGTCATTGGTGAGGGCCGAGATCCTCGGCGAAGGACTACAAGGGCGTACCCACCTTCACATTCCCCAAGCCGCGCTACCCGCTGCGACAGCCGCAGTGTTCCAGCTTCGGCAGCAGGGCATCTTTTGTTTCCCCGTCCTAGCCCCGCTAGATGCCCATTTTCTTGTCTGAATTCCAGCAAAAAAGGCCGCCCGTTGTGAACTGACCCCCCCGAAGGTTGGATCTACGTCCAACTTCTGGGGGTCAGTTCATTGGGCGGCCTTTTGCATTGGCGGGGTAGCTTCACCAGATAGTCTGAACGTGCGGATAGTCCCGGATCTTCAAGTCGGCAGTGACCAGGGGCGCAGACAGGTGGCGCGCCGTAGCCACTATGAATCGGTCGGCCGGGTCTTTATGAAACTCGCCAGGAAGCTCAACCGACTGGACCGAAATCCGCACATCCACCGGCACGAAGCGCACAGCCGGAACCTGGACAACGGTATCCAGCCAAGCCGTCGCGTCCATGGTCAAAGCAAGGCGGCCAGCTTTGACCAGCATTGCCACTTCCCACGCAGTGATAGCCGAGATCAAGATCTCGCCGTCCTGGCCCTCTGCCTCGATTGCCTCCCGTGCAGCACGACTGAGCTGAGAGTCGCCCGAAACCCACCAGACCAATGCATGGGTGTCCAGCACGATCATTGAGCGGCCTCCCACGAGTCCTCGCCAATCGGCGACAGCGGATCATCAAACCGCACGACGGACCCGCGCAGCACCGCCAGCGGATCCCGATCCATCGCCCGGTAGGGGCGAATTTCCAACGCGGGCTTGCCGTGATCGGTCACGACGATGGGTTCCCCCGTTGCTTCCACTTGCCGAAAAAACTCCAACGCCTTCGCCTTGAATTCGGTCTTTGATACGCGTTGGTGACTATGCATGATGCGCCCCCAGGTGGTCATTTCGTATAGTCATTTTATCAGAAAAGACCATTTTATATAGTCATTTTTAGAATTATCCGAACGCCCGTCCGCTCTTGTTCTCATCGAGGCCACCGCCGAGTGCCCCGGCGGGCATGCTCCTTGTTACTCCATTTCTCCAATTGGGTGTTCCACGGCCATTGCGACCAGAAGGGACTGGGTGCGCATGATTTCAGGTATCCAGCCCTCCCCTTCCACCACTTGCTCATGTCCAAGCCGATTACTTCGCCCATCAGCCACAAAGCGGCAACGACGCTCAGCGAGTACGAGAACCTCTTGAACTCGCGGTGGCGCCCTTTGTATGGAAATCGCCCAATCGCGGAGATCTCCCATGAAGAGCTCGCGTTGGACGTAGCTGACTTTCCACGCATGGCGGCCAAGACGTTCAACAACGTCATGACGCCAGCTCGGCAAGTTTGGGCTTTGGCGTTCAAGATGAGAAAAGTTCCGGAGAACATCACGCTGAGATTGAAAGCCGTAAAGGCCAAGATCCAGAGCCAGATCCGCTGCTCATGTCAGAAGTGCTCCAAGTCGTCCAACACATCGACGAACACTTCAATGCGATCTGGCGCAACTATTTCGAAGTCGCGTTTTTTACCGGTGTGAGGCCGTCAGAGCAGATCGCTCTTCAGTGGCCTCGCGTGGATCTTTCCAGGGAGCAAATCCGGATCGACCGGGCACTCGTGAGGCGCCACAACAAAGCCACCAAGACGTACAAGTCGCGCGACGTGGACCTACAGGGACCGGCGCTGGAAGCTATCAGACGCCAGAGGCAACTCACGTTTGAACCTGGGGGCCATGTCTTCCTGAATCCTGAAACAGGAAAGCCTTTCGTCGATACGGCGGATGCGGTCCGAAAGGTGTTGCGCCCTACACTTGCCGCGCTGGGAATCCGGGAGGCAGCGCTATATGCGGAGCATTTGCCCCCACCAGAGGCCTAAAAGGACTCTGACGAACTCGCGTAGATTTGCGCGATTTGGGCCTAAAGCGGGCCCAAAAACGGGCCCAAAAAAACGTAAGTCCTTGATTCTGTGGCGCGCCCGACAGGAATCGAACCTGTATCAAGAGCTTCGGAAACTCTCATTCTATCCATTGAACTACGGGCGCAGCGCAAGGAGGCGACATTGTACCTAGTTTTCGCTAGCGTGCATGAAGTGGATCAAATCAGCTGTCAATCTCATCGAAAACCCCGTCACAGTCATTGGACGAGCGTCCCTGACACCGTTATATAATCCAGCGTTTGCTTGCAGGCGGATGCGTCACGGGTTCGCCAATTTGTGCAGTTACTGATTTTCTGTTGCCGCCGCCAGGCGCCCCACCCGTTAGCAGGATTTGGTCATGAGCAACGAGCAGGAACACATAGAAGAGCACTCCTCCCCCATCAAGACCCCCAAGCAACTGGTCGTCACGATCGTTCTATCTTTCGTGATTCCAATCGCCATCATCATCCTCCTGGTGAATATGGTGGTCACCGGCACCAAGGTCGGCGCCGGTTCCGATACGCTCACCGAAGAAGCCGTCACCAAACGGATCGCGCCGGTTGCGGGGTTCGCGCTGGTCGACGCCAACGCCCCCAAGGTCTTCAAGACGGGCGAGCAGGTTTTTGCCGCGGTCTGTACAGCCTGTCACACCGCCGGTATCGCCGGCGCGCCCAAGATGGGCGACAACGCAGCCTGGGCGCCGTTCATCAAGTCCGGCTACGACACCATGCTGAACGTGGCCCTGCACGGCAAGGGCGGCATGCCCGCCAAGGGCGGCAACCCCACGCTGTCCGACTATGAGGTCGCGCGCGCCGTGGTCTACATGGCGAACAAGTCCGGCGCCTCGCTGCCCGAACCGGCCGCTCCCGCCGAGGACGGCGCGAAGAAGGAAGCAGCTGCGGCCCCCGCCGCCGCTCCCGCGCCTGCGGCAGCAGCTCCTGCCGCAGCCGCCCCTGCGGCGGCCGCACAGGCTCCGGCTCCGGCTGCCGCGCCCGCCGCGCCGCAGACCACCGCCGCAGTCAATCCGGCCGGTGAAAAGCTCTACAAGAGCGTCTGTTTCGCCTGCCACGCCACCGGCGTGGCGAACGCGCCCAAGTTCGGCGACAAGGCCGCCTGGGACCCGTACATCAAGACCGGCATGGACGCCATGGTGAAGGTCGCCATGCAAGGCAAGCCGCCGATGCCCCCCAAGGGCGGCGCGGCCAACGCCTCGGAAGACGACATCCGCGCGGCCGTGCAATACATGGTCGACGCGGCCAAGTAAATCCGGCTGGCCCAGCAAAAAGCCCCTTGATCGCTCAAGGGGCTTTTTTTTCCGCCATGCTTTAACGGCATGTCGTCGGGTGTTATTCCGCCGACGATTTCAACAGCGACAGACCCAACTGCACGCGGCGCTGCAGCCACAGGCTGGGGCGATAGCGGGGGTCGCCCGTCACGCGCTGCATGCTCTTCAGGATTTCCAGGATGCGGTCAGCGCCCAGCTTGTCGCCCAGCGCCAGCGGACCCACCGGATAGCCCAGGCCCAGCGTCACGGCCTGGTCGATGTCTTCCGGCGTGGCGATCTGCTGCTGCGCGATATCGCTGGCGATATTGACGATCATGGCCACGATGCGCTGGGCGATGAAGCCCGGCGAATCCTGGATCACGGTCACCGGCACGCCATCGGCGGCCAGCAGCGCATGCGCGGCGTCGCGCCATTTGCCCTCGGTCGCTGGCGACACCATGACGGTGCGGCGCTTGGCGCCGTCGAATGCATACAGCGTATCCAGGCCGACCGTGCGGCCCGCGCTCAGACCCTGCGCGGACACCGACGTCGAGACGTCGTCGCCAAACGGGGTGACGACGATCAACGCATCGGCGTCGGGCGTGGCGCCCGTGACGAGCGTCGCGCCCAGCTTTTCGATCAGCGCCGATGCGCGCGCGTAGCCTTCCGCGTGCTTGGGGCTGACCCACACTTTCAGGCCTTCCGGCAACGCCGGCACGGGCGGCTCGGCCGGCACCTGCTTCTGGCCGTCGGCGTAGACGTAGAAGCCTTCGCCGGCCTTGCGTCCGATCAGGCCGCCAGCCAGGCGCACGGTGGTGATCGGCGACGGGCGAAAGCGCGGCTCGTCGAAGAATTGGCGGTAGATGGACTCCATCACCGGATGCGACACGTCCAGCGCGGTCAGGTCCAGCAGTTCGAACGGGCCCATGCGAAAGCCCGCCTGCTCACGCATGACGGCGTCCACTTGCGCGAAGGTGGCGACGGCCTCCTGCGCCACGCGCAGGCCTTCGGTGTTCATGCCGCGGCCAGCGTGGTTCACGATGAAACCGGGCATGTCCTTGGCGCGCACGGGCGTGTGGCCCATGCGGCGGGCCAGCGCGGCCAGCGCGTCGCCGGCTTCGGGCGCGCTGCGCAGGCCGTCGATCACTTCCACCACCTTCATCAACGCCACCGGGTTGAAGAAGTGATAACCCACGACACGCTGCGGACGCTTGCAGGCGGCAGCAATGGCGGTGATGGACAGCGACGACGTGTTCGACGCCAGGATGCAGTCTTCCGACACCACGCCTTCCAGGGCGGCGAACAGGTCGCGCTTGACGTCCAGGCGTTCGACGATGGCTTCCACCACCAGTTGGCACGCCGACATGTCGGTCAGCGCCGTGGCGGACTCCACGCGCTCAAGCGCGGCCTGCGCGTCGGCGGCGGTGAGCTTGCCCTTCTGGGCCAGCTTGTCCCACGTCTGGCGCAGCGATTCGCGCGCGGCGGCAACCGCGTCGGCGCTGGTGTCGTACAAGCGCACGCGCAAACCGGCTTGCGCCGCGATCTGCGCAATGCCGCGCCCCATGGCCCCGGCGCCCACGACGCCGATGGTTTGAATCTCCGTCATCAACTTTCTCCTGCCTTTATTGGAATGGATCGTGTGCGCCGCGGCGTGGCGGGGCGCAGGGAAAACAAAGCGGCGCCATGCCGCTTTGTCTTCGCTCAGGCCTGGCTCTGGGCCAGCGCCTGGATGTCTTCGGCCGAGAGCCCCAGCTTTTCAGCCAGGACCTGCGCGGTGTGTTCGCCCAGCATGGGCGGCGGACGGCGGTACTCGACCGGGCTGTCCGAGAATTTCAGCGGGCTGGACGCCATCGGCACGCGGGCGGCAGCCGGGTGCGGCAGTTCAAGCTTCATGCCGCGCGCCAGCACGTGCGGATCTTCATAGACCTGGTCCAGCGTATTGATGGGGCCGGCGGGCACGCCCACGCTTTCCAGCGAGGCCAGCCAGTGATCGCGCGCGCCGGTGGCCATGCGTTCGGCCAACAGCGGCACCAGCTCCGCGCGGTTCTTCACGCGCTGCGGATTGGTCGAGAAACGCGGGTCCGCCGACAGTTCCGGCAAGCCGATCGCGCCGCAGTAGTTGCGGAACTGGCTGTCGTTGCCGACCGCCACGATCAGGTGGCCGTCCGCCGCCGCGAACACTTGGTAGGGCACCAGGTTCTGGTGGGCATTGCCCGCGCGCTTGGGCGCCACGCCCGACGTCATGAAGTTCAGGTTCTGGTTGGCCAGCATCGAAACCTGGCAATCCAGCAGCGCCATGTCGATGTGCTGACCCAGGCCGCTGTTGGCGCGTTCCAGCAGCGCGGCCAGGATGCCCACCGTGGAATACATGCCCGTCATCAGGTCCGCCACCGCCACGCCGGCCTTTTGCGGGCCGCCGCCGGGCAGGTCGTCGCGCTCGCCCGTGATGCTCATCAGCCCTCCCATGCCCTGAATCATGAAATCGTAGCCGGGGCGGCTGGCGTAGGGGCCGGTCTGGCCGAAGCCGGTGATCGAGCAATAGATCAGGCGCGGGTTGATGGCCTTCAGGCTTTCGTAGTCCAGGCCGTACTTCTTCAGTCCACCGACCTTGAAGTTCTCGACAAGGATGTCGCTTTGCAAGGCCAGTTCGCGCACCAGCTCGGCGCCGCGCGGCGACGCGATATCCAACGCCACCGACAGCTTGTTGCGATTGGCGGACAGGTAATAGGCGGCTTCGGTGGTGTCGTTGCCTGCTTCGTCCTTCAGGTACGGAGGCCCCCAGGCGCGCGTGTCGTCGCCAGCGCCGGGACGTTCGATCTTGATCACCTCGGCGCCAAGGTCGGCCAGGTTCTGGGTGCACCAGGGGCCCGCCAACACGCGGGTCAGGTCCAGCACGCGTATGCCGGTAAGGGGAGCGGGACGTTGCGACATCGGTGTTCTTTTCGCTAGATGGGAAATGAAAACGTCCGGCTGGCGGCCAGCGCAAGCCAGACTGGAGTCTGTCATGCCAGCGGTCCGAGCCGCTGGCGCGTCATATGCGATATTAGCCCGGGTTGCGCGAGCAACCCGCCATTCTTCCGATCAGGAATGGGCCTTGATCGTTTCGCGGGCGATCACCAGTTGCTGGATCTGCGACGTGCCTTCGAAGATGCGGAACAGGCGCACGTCGCGATAGAAGCGTTCCACCGCGTATTCCGACATATATCCCGCGCCGCCATGGATCTGCACGGCGCGGTCGGCGACGCGGCCCACCATTTCCGTCGAGAACAGCTTGGCGCAGGCGGCTTGCATGGTGGTGTTTTCGCCGCGGTCACGCATGCGGGCGGCGTCCAGCACCATGCAGCGGGCGGCGTAGAGTTCGGCCTGGCTGTCGGCGATCATCGCTTGAATCAGCTGGAATTCGGCGATCGGCTGGCCGAACTGCTTGCGCTCCATCGCGTATTTGACGGCGTCGGCCAGCAGGCGGTCGGCAATACCCACGCACAACGCCGAGATATGCAGGCGCCCCTTGTCGAGCACGCGCATCGACGTGCGGAAACCGTTGCCTTCTTCGCCGCCCAGCAGCGCGCTGGCCGGCACGCGGCAGTTATCGAACACCACGTCGCTGGTCAGGGCGCCGGCCTGGCCCATTTTCTTGTCGGGCTTGCCGATACTCAGACCCGGCGTGCCGGCTTCGACCAGGAAGCAGGAGATCGAATTGGCGCGACGCTCGGGCGCGGTGCGCGCCATGACCGAGAACAGGCCGGCGATCGGCGCGTTGGTGATGTAGCGCTTGGTGCCGTTCAACACGTAGCTGTCGCCATCGCGTTCGGCGGACAGGCGCAGCGCCATCGCGTCGGAGCCCGCGTCGGGTTCGGTCAGCGCGAACGAGCCGATCAGTTCACCGCTGGCCAGCTTGGGCAGGTAGCGGGTGCGCTGGTCGTCGGTACCGGCCAGCACGATGGCCTGCGAGCCGATGCCGATGTTGGTGCCGGCCAGCGAACGGAAAGCGGGCGAGGTCTGGCCCAATTCAAACACCACGCGCACTTCTTCTTCCATCGTCAGCCCCAGGCCGCCGAACTCCGGCGCGATCGACAGGCCGAACAGGCCCAGTTCGCGCATTTCGTTGACGATGTCGGGCGGAACCTGTCCGCTGGTGGCCAGTTCGTCTTCGGCGGGAATCAGGCGTTCATGCACGAAGCGACGCACGGCGTCCAACAGCAGGTTCAGGGTTTCGGTGTCCAGGGCCATGATGGAAGTCTCAAAAAGAAAGGGATGCGACGGATGAGGCAGGAAAATCTGATACGGCGATTGGGTATGGGCAATGCGGATCCCGGCGGCGGCGCTCAGGCGCGCATGCCGCCAACAAGCAGGTCGAAGTAGCCGGCGGCGATGGTTTCCGCGCTGTCGCCCTGCCCCGGCTTGTACCAGCGCACCATCCAGTTCAGCATGGACAGCACGGCGCGGCCGGTGGCGGCCACGTCCAGCGCGCGGAACGTGCCATCGGCCACGCCCTGCGCAATCAGTTCGCGCAGGCGTTTCTCGTAGCCGTCGCGCAGCCTGGCGGCGTCTTCGCGTTCAGGCAAGGCCATGCCGGAATAGCCGATCAGCATCGTCACGAATTTGGCGTGGTGCTGTTCGAAGTACCGGGCGTGACCGACCATGAACGCGCGCAGCCGGGCGGCGGCGCCCTCGGCGCGGTCGACATCCTGGCCCACGGTCTGCGTCAGCCCGCTCAATACGACCAGGATGATGGCGTCGTAGATGTCCTGCTTGGTGGGGTAGTAGTGGTAAATGGCCGCCTTGGACACGCCGATGGCGGCGGCAAGGTCCGACACGGAGCTGCCGTCGTAACCGCTTTGCGCGAAAAGCTTGGCGGCTTCATCCAGAATGCGTTCGCGCGGGGCCGCCAGCGTGGGCGGTCGGCCGGCGCGGGCGCGTTTCAGGGCCGGAGGAGCAGAGGTCGCCATGGCAGCCTTTGAAAGGGCCGCGCCGCAGGCCGGCAAGGGCCCGGGTGGGCCTGCATTGACAGCGGTTCGGCGCATGCCGTTAAATAAAGATTAATTAATTACCGGACGGTCGGTAGGTAATTATAGGCACATCCGCCTCGGGGACTCAAGCCTGCCTGCAGGCGGCCCCTTCTGGACTGACCTGAACACAACGCGACGACGCTATGCCCCACTCTCTCGTGACAGATTTGTATGGCCAGATGTCCCTGCCGGTCATCAGCGCCCCTATGTTCATCGTCTCCAACCCGACGCTGGTGCTTGCCCAGTGCACCAGTGGCATCGTGGGGTCGTTCCCCGCCCTGAACGCGCGCCCGCAAAGCCTGCTGACCGACTGGCTGGACGAAGTGCAGGCCGGGCTGGCCTCGTACCGTGAAGCGAACCCCGGCGCCGTGGTGGCGCCGTTCGCCGTGAACCAGATCATCCACCAGTCCAACGACCGCCTAGAACAGGACCTGGCCGTTTGCGCCAGCCACCGCGTGCCGCTGATCATCACCAGCCTGCGCGCCCCCGGCGACCTCGTCAAAGGCGTGCACGACTGGGGCGGCAAGGTGTTCCACGACGTCACCACGATTCGCCATGCCGAAAAGGCGCTTGAGGCCGGCGTGGACGGGCTGATCCTGGTCTGCGCGGGCGCCGGCGGCCATGCGGGCACGCTGAGCCCGTTCGCGCTGGTGTCCGAAGTGCGCCGTTTCTACGACGGCCCGCTGATCCTGTCGGGCGCCATCACCTCCGGCGCGCACGTGCTGGCCGCGCTCGCCATGGGCGCGGACTTCGCCTATATGGGTACTCGCTTCATCGCCAGCGAAGAAGCCAACGCCAGCGAAGGCTACAAATCCGCCATCGTCGATGCCAGCGCTTCCGACATCCTGTACACCCCGTTCTTCACCGGCATCCCCGGCAATTACCTGAAGGCCAGCATCGCGGCCTCCGGGCTGGACCCGGCCAACCTGCCGCAGCCGGACAGCGGCGCCTCCAACTTCGGGTCGTCGCGGGTCAAGCCGTGGAAAGACATCTGGGGCGCGGGCCAGGGCGTGGGCGGCATCGGCAGCGTCGAACCCACCCGCAAGATCGTCGACACGCTGCGTCGCGAGTACGAAGACGCCAAAGCGCAACTGGCCGGCAGGACCTACGCATGAGCGCGGGCCTGAAAATCGCCCGCGAGGGCGCCGTCCTGACGCTCACCATCGACCGCCAGGACCGCCGCAACGCGCTGGACACGGCCACATACGCCGCCTTGTCTGAACAAATCGCGCTGGCGTCGGGCGACCCGTCGGTATCGGCAGTGATCCTGACCGGCGCGGGCGAACACTTCACCGCCGGCAACGACCTGCGCGACTTCCAGGCGGAACGCGGCGCGGGCGACAGCGCCGGCCTGACGTTCCTGCGGGCACTGACCACGGCCGACGTGCCGGTGATCGCCGCGGTCGAGGGCTACGCTATCGGCATCGGCGTCACGCTGCTACAGCATTGCGACTTCGTCCACATCGGCGAAGGCGCCACCTTGCGCATGCCGTTCGTGGCGCTGGGCCTGTGTCCGGAAGGCGCATCCAGCCTGTTGATGCCCCGACTGGCCGGACGCCGCGCCGCCGAATGGCTGCTGCAGGGCAAGGCGTTTTCCGCCCGCGACGCGCACGAAGCCGGTCTGGCGACATCGGTCACGGCCAAGGGCCAGGCGCTGGCGGCGGCCCAGGCCACCGCCGCCGATCTGGCGCGTCAGCCGCCGGCCGCGCTGCGCCTGACCAAGGCCATGATGAAACGCGCCGACCGCCAGGTCATCCAGGAAACGCTGGACTACGAAGCCCAGCAATTCCGCGCCCGCCTGCAAACCGAAGAGGCGCAGGCGGCATTCGCGAAGTTCTTCAAGAAATAGCGGCGCGACGAGCGGTTGCGCGTGGCCGGCCCCGGCGTGCTGCACGTCGAGGCCCGCCGGGCGCAACCCCTCGGCTCAAAATGGCGAATCGGCCCGGAAGTTGGGTGCGCGGCGTTCGCGCAGGGATTTGACCCCCTCCTTCACGTCAGGCCCGCCAAAACCCATGAATTCCAACGCCAGCGACGCGTCGAAGGTCGGTCCCGCCATGCGCAGCCAGTTGTTCAGCGAATACTTCGTCCAGCGGATGGCGGTCTGCGAACCGGCGGCCAGCTTGTTGGCGACCTCGAAGGCGCGGGGGATGAGCTCGGCCTCGTCCACGCACAGCGACACCAGCCCGATCCGCTCGGCTTCCTCGCCGGTGACGGTTTCGCACAGCATCAGGTAGTACTTGGCCTTGGCCATGCCGCACAGCAGCGGCCAGACAATGGCCGCGTGGTCGCCCGCCGTCACCCCCAGGCGGGTGTGGCCATCGATGATCCGCGCGTCGCGCGCGGCAATCGAGATGTCGGCCAGCAACCCCGCCACCAGCCCCGCGCCCACGGCCGCGCCATGCATGGCGGACACGATGGGCTTGTTGCAATTGATGATGTTGTAGACCAGGTCGCGGGCCTCGCGCCAGACACGGGTGCGCACGTCGAAGTCGTCGGCCATCTGCTGCACCAGATCCAGGTCGCCGCCACCCGAAAAGCCCTTGCCCTCTCCGCGGATGACCACCACGCGGGTATCGGGGTCGGTATCGATGTCGCGCCAGATGTCGGCCAGCTCGCGGTGCATGCGGTCGTCGGCCGTGGACAATTTGCCCGGCTGGCCGCCTTTGGCGCCCATGATCAATTCCAGCACGCCGCCGGGATGCCGGCGCAGCTTCAGGGACTCGTAGGCCGAATAGTGTTGCAGCGTGATATCAGTCATTGTCTTCTCCGCGTTGTCTTTATTACCAATGGAGCAAGCCTGGGGCCGGCGCGTTTTTGGGCACTATAGTGGATACGCCGGCGTCCACCCGCCGCCACCCAGAAGGAGCTTCAGCCAATGAACACCCCCGCCCCGTCCGCCGGCGCCCCCATCGACCGCGCCAGCCTGCCGGCCCTGTTTGCCCCCCGGGGCGTCGACACGCACAAGGGCAGTTTCGGCACCGTCGGCGTGGTGGGCGGCGGCCCCGGCATGGCGGGCGCGGCGCTGCTTGCGGCCCGCGCCGCCCTGAAAACCGGCGCCGGCAAGGTGCTGGTCGGCTTCGCCCAAGAGGCCTCGCCGCTTGCCTGCGACCCGTTGCAACCTGAATTGATGCTGCGCGACGCCCGGTCGCTGCTGGAGGGCGAGTGGGGCATCACCGCCTGGGTCGCCGGCTGCGGGATCGGCACGACCGCCCTGGCGGCCAACACGCTATCGGAATTGTTCGTGCTGCGCCGCGGCGCGCCGCTGGTGCTGGACGCCGACGGCCTGAACCTGCTGGCCCAGGGCGACGTCAAACCCAATTGGGGGCCCGGCCCCGTTGTGCTGACCCCGCATCCCGCCGAAGCCGGCCGCCTCTTGGGGCTAAGCGCTGCCCAGGTACAAGCCGACCGCCGGGACGCGGCGTGGCAACTGGCGCAACGCTTCGGGGCCTGGGTGGTGCTGAAAGGCGCCGCCACCGTCGTCTGTTCGCCCGACGGCAGCCGCCGGACCAACACCAGCGGCAACCCCGGCCTGGCCACCGCTGGAACCGGGGACGTATTGGCAGGGATGCTGGGGTCGCTGATCGCCCAGGCACTGCCGTTCGAGCAAGCGGTGGCGGGAGCCGTCTGGCTGCACGGCGCCGCGGCCGATGCGCTGGCGGGGCACGGCATTGGCCCGATCGGCCTTACCGCGGGTGAGCTGGCGGATGCCGCGCGGGCCCTGCGCAATGGCCGCTGAGGGGCATTCCGGGGCGTCAAACCGGGCTAAGTCCCCGTGAAATAAACATTTTTACAACATACTAGGGTTTTCCCCTAAAAGGTCATTGCTTTTAATTTAGGGTTATCCCTATAATGGTTTACCCCAAGACGAAACGGACTGGAGAAGACCATGAGCGAACTGACCTTGAATAGCACTGCCCGCCTGACCGACGCGCTGGAGCGCGACCTGCTCCGCGGCGCTCTCGAGAACCAACCGAATTCCCACCCGCTGACCAACCTGAAGAAGGCTGGCCAAACCGTGATCGCCGCTGTTGCCAGCGTCTTTGCCTTCATCGACGAAGTGAACGACTCGATGAACAAGGCCCGCGCCGCCAGCTCGCGCTTCTCCGGCTCTCAGTGGTAAGTCCCGCTGCGCGGGCCTGAATCGCGACCGATCTCCCGCGATTCAGGCTTGCGCGCTGCCGTCGCACGGCCTGACCGGCTGGTCCGGTTTTCCCGTGTGGCGGGCTTTCGGCGCCCGCCCCTCACCGGCGCCATCGCGCCGCGCCGGCTCCCATTGATGCTGTTGGGAGCCCCCGCGACGCCCTCCCGGCCCTTTTGCCGCACCTTCCTCTCGGCGTTTTCCCTAGCGCCCGATTCGCCGTTCTGCATTGACAGCGCGCGAACCCCCTACCGATAATCGGCCCCTTGCCGTCGTGCCTGGCGCCAAAACTCCGCGTGCCCTGCCGACCCCTGCTGTCCGCCCGGCGCGCCCGATGGCGCTTCAGGCACGATCCGGTTCGTTATCCATCCGGAGTTGTCATCATGAAGTTGCGCACCACCCTGGCCCTTGTGGCCGCCGCCATCCCTTTGGCTGCCGCCCAAGCCCAGACGCTGAAGATCGGCCTGTCGGCCGAACCCACTTCGGCGGATCCCCACTATCACAAGATGACGCAGAACGACGCGTTCTCCGCGCACGTCTACAGTTCGCTGGTGGGTCGCAGCGCCGACATGAAACTGACGCCCCAGCTGGCCAAGTCGTGGAAGAACCTGGATGACCTGACCTGGGAATTCAAGCTGCGCGACGACGTCAAGTTCTCGAACGGCAAGCCGTTCACGTCTGAAGACGTGCTGTTCACGATCTGCCGCACGCTGAACAACGAAACCAACGTGTCGCAGTCCTACATGGACATGACCAAGCGCATCACCGACGTCCAGACGCCGGATGCGCACACCGTGATCATCAAGACCGGCGAGCCCTTCCCGCTGATGCCCGCCGAACTGGCCCGCTCGTTGCCCATCGTCTGGAACGGCATCGTCGAGCACGGCAAGCTGACGTTCGACCCGAAGAAGGGTTGCGGCGTGACCGGCGCCTGGCCCACCGTTGCCGACTTCAACAACGGCAAGGATTCCATCGGCACCGGCCCCTACACCCTGAAGTCCTACGTGAAGGGCACCGGCATCGAGCTGGTCCGCAACGAGAACTATTGGGGCGAGAAGCCGTACTGGAAGGAAGTGAAGTTCGTGCCGGTGCCCTCCGCCGGCCCGCGCCTGACCGGCCTCTTGTCCGGTGACTTCGACATGATCGAAAACCCGGCCGCCCGCGACCTGCCGCGCCTGAAGGACAACCCGAAGTTCGGCTTCGTGGCCACGCCGTCCACCCGCCTGGTGTTCTTCCAGCCGGACGTGGCCCGCAACCCGAGCCCGTTCGTCAAGAGCGCCGACGGCAAGAACCCGCTGCAGGACCTGCGTGTGCGCAAGGCCATTTCGATGGCCATCGACCGCAAGACCATCACCGCCCGCATCATGGACGGCATGGCCACCCCGGCCTACCAGTTCATGCCCGACGGCATGTTCGGCGCGCTGCCCAAGGCCCCGGAAATCAAGTACGACCCGGAAGGCGCCAAGAAGCTGCTGGCCGAAGCCGGCTACCCGAACGGCTTTGAACTGACGCTGTCGTCCACCAACGACCGCTACGTCAATGACGGCCAGATTGCCCAGGCCGTGGCGCAGTATCTGGCCCGCGTCGGCATCAAGACCAACGTGGACGCCATGACGGCATCCATCTATTTCCCCAAGCGCGCCAAGCGCGAGTTCAGCTTCTCGATGGGCGGCTGGCCGGCGGAAACGGGCGAAGCTTCGGCGTTGTTCCAGCTGTGGGTTGCGTCCCTGGATTCGCCCAACAGCCTGGGCACCAGCAACTACGGCGGCTTCTCCAACGCCGATTTCGACAAGGTCTACAAGCAGGCCATCGTGACGGTGGACGCGCCCAAGCGCGAGAAGCTGTTGCAGGAATCCACCCAGATCGCCCTGGACAACGTGCCGCTGATCCCGCTGCACTTTGAAAGCAGCATCTGGGCCTTCCGCAAGGGCATTACCTACGAAGGCCGCCGCGACCAGTACACGCTGGCCACCTCGGTCACGCCTGAAAAGAAGTGATCCACCGCGTCTGAACCAGAAAACGGCTGCCCTGTGCAGCCGTTTTTTTTGGTCGGATACCCTATACAATTCCCCCGCTTCATCGGAGTTGCCATGCCCACGCCCACCCCCGCGGCCCGTCCGCGCCCTTTTCTTTTAGCCTGTCCGGATTTGTCGGCCGAACGCCTGGGCAATACGGATACGCCGGGCGTCTGGCATTTCGATTCCGGCGTGCCAGGCAAGCGCGTCATGTTGAGCGCGCTGATCCACGGCAACGAGCTGTGCGGCGCCTGGGCCCTGAAAGAAGCACTGACGGCCGGGCTGCGGCCTCGCCGGGGTTCGCTGACGCTGGCCTTCTGTAACCTGGACGCGTTCGACCGCTTCGATTCCGCCAATTACGCCCCCGCGCGCTTTGTCGACGAAGACATGAACCGCGTCTGGAGCGACGACAAGCTGACCGTGCCGATCAGCCAGGAACGCCGCCGCGCCGCGCAGATCCGTCCATGGGTCGAACAGTCCGACTGGTTGCTGGACTTTCATTCCATGAGCAATTCCGACGTGCCGCTACAGTTGACCGGCATGGAACAGCGCAATATCGACCTGGCGCTTGCGCTGGGCAACCCCGCCACCATCATCGCCGACGCCGGCCACGCCGCTGGCGTGCGGATGCGCGACTACGGCCGCTTCGGCGAAGCCGGCGACAATGGCACGCGGTCCCTGCTGATCGAATGCGGCTTCCATGGCGCGCCCGAAGCGCGCGGCGTGGCGGTGGACCAGATGGCGCGTTTCCTGCTGGAAGCGGGCACGGTCGACGCCCCGGACCTGCCCGCCGGCTGGGTCGCCCCCAGCGCCCCGTCGCAGCGCGCGCTGCGCGTGACGCATGCGGTCGCCGCCAAGAGCGCCGATTTTCGATTCGCGGAGCCCTGGAAGGGCCTGGAAACGCTGGCCGCCGCCGGCACCGTGATCGGCTGGTCCGAAGGCGAAGCCGTCGCCACGCCCTACGACAACTGCGTGCTGATCATGCCGTCCACCGCGAATCTGCGGCCCGGCGTGACGGTCGTCCGCCTGGCCCAGCCTATCGCCTGATCCGCCGTCCCGATTCAACACGAGAGCAGCGCCCGCCAAAGAGGCGCCTTTCAGCACTACCGGCACTACCCATAACAACTAGGGAAAAAACATGTCAGCCCAGGTATTCATCCGCAGCGCATTGCTGGCCTGCACGCTTGCCGCCTGTACGGTGGCCGTCCAGGCCCAGACCCCGCCTTCCACCCTGAAGATCGGCCTGTCGTCCGAGCCCACGTCGATGGACCCGCACTACCATCAGGCCACGCCGAACGACGCGATGACCTCGCACATGTTCGAGACGCTGGTGGGGCAGGACGCCAAGATGAACCTGATCCCACGGTTGGCCACGGCCTGGAAGCCGGTGGACGACACCACCTGGGAATTCAAGCTGCGCGACGGCGTGAAGTTCTCGAACGGCCAGCCCTTCACGGCGCAGGACGTGATCTTCACGTTCTGCCGCGTGATGCATAACGAGCAGGGCATCGGCGGCTCGTACCCGGCCGTTGTCCAGAAGTTCGCGAGCATCGAAGCGCGCGCCGGCAACACGCTGATCATCAAGACGCACAAGCCCTACCCGTTGCTGCCCAACGACCTGACCCGCACCGCCATGCTGTGGAGCGGCATCGTCGAACACGGTCCCATCACCTTCGACCTGAAAAACAAGTGCGGCGTGACCGGCCCCTGGCCGACGGTGGCCGACTTCAACGGCGGCCGCGACGTGATCGGGACCGGCCCCTACACGCTGAAATCCTACGTGAAAGGGACCGCCATCGAACTGGTCCGCAACGACGGCTACTGGGGCGACAAACCGGCCTGGCCAGCCGTCAAGCTGGTGCCGGTGCCCGCTGCCGGGCCGCGCCTGACGGGTCTACTGGCGGGCGACTTCGATCTGATCGAGAATCCCGCCGCGCGCGACGTGAAGCGCATTTCGGAGACGCCCGGCTACGGGTACGTGATCACGCCGTCCGTGCGCGTGGTGTATTTCCAGTTCGACGTGGCGCGCAGCCCCAGCCCGACGGTCAAGGCCGCCGACGGCAAGAACCCCTTGCAGGACGTGCGCGTGCGCCGCGCCATATCGATGGCGATCGACCGCAAGACCATCGCCGCCCGCATCATGGACGGCGCCGCCACGCCGGCCAACCAGTTCCTGCCCGACGGCATGTTCGGCACCTTGCCCCACCCGCCCGAACTGAAGTACGACCCGGAAGGCGCGAAGAAGCTGCTGGCTGAAGCCGGCTACCCCAACGGCTTCGAACTGGCCGTCTCGTCCACCAATGACCGCTACATCAACGACGCGCAGATCTCGCAAGCCGTCGCGCAGTTCCTGTCGCGCGTGGGCATCAAGGCGACGGTGGACGCCATGACGCGTTCGGTATATTTCCCCAAGCGCGCCAAGCGCGAATTCAGCTTCGCGATGGGCGGCTGGTCCTCCGAGACCGGCGAAGCCTCGTCTTTCCTACAATACTGGGTTACCCGGTTCGATAAGGCGCAGGGCCTGGGCACCAGCAACTACGGCGGTTACGACAACCCCGAGTTCGACGGCGTGTTCAAGCGCGCGCTGGTCACGGTGGACCCGGCCGAGCGGGAAAAGCTGCTGCAACAGTCCCTGACCCTTGCACTGGCCGACCTGCCCAGCATTCCCCTGCATTTCGAAAGCAGCATTTGGGCGTTCAAGAAGGGACTGGCCTACGAAGGCCGGGCCGATCAGTACACCCTGGCCATGTCGGCCAAGCCCGCCAAGTAAGCACGCGGCGCCCGCAAACCCTGAGCCCACCAAGGAAATCATCACGTGGCCTTGTTCATCCTGCGCAGACTGATCCAGAGTCTGTTCGTACTGCTGGCCGTATCGGTCGTGGTCTTTTTCGCGGTGTATGCCGTGGGCGACCCGATCGAACTGCTGGTCAGCCCTGAAGCCAGCCAGGCCGCCCGCGAGGCGATGATCGCCCGCCTGGGCCTGGACCTGCCCGTGTGGCAGCAGTACACCGGGTTCCTGTGGCGCGCGCTGCACGGCGATCTGGGCACGTCCTTCGTGCACGGCATCCCCGCCGTCGAACTGATCGTGCAACGCATCCCCGCCACGTTCGAGCTCGTCTTCGTCGCCATCATGCTGACCTGTGTCGTCGGCATCCCGCTGGGGCTGGTCGCCGGCCTGTACCGCGACGACTACCTGGGCCGCGGCATCATGGCGTCGTCCGTGCTGGGCTTTTCGCTGCCGAACTTCTGGCAGGGCATGATGCTGATCCTGCTGTTCGCC
Organism: Achromobacter sp. MYb9; assembly: GCF_002975275.1. Taxonomy (GTDB): domain Bacteria; phylum Pseudomonadota; class Gammaproteobacteria; order Burkholderiales; family Burkholderiaceae_B; genus Achromobacter. The sequence goes on from NZ_PCOQ01000023.1 coordinate 98,402, forward strand.
GTGTGGCTGGGCTGGCTGCCGGCCACCGGGCGGGGCGACACCGTTACCGTGCTGGGCGTGCGCCTGTCCATCCTGACCGCCGATGGCTGGTCGCACCTGATCATGCCGGCCATCAACCTGGCGCTGGCCAACATCGCGCTGGTACTGCGCCTGACCGCCTCCGGCGTGGTCGAGGCCCGCAGCCAGGACTACGTGAAGTTCGCCCGCGCCAAGGGCGTCAAGCCCGGGCGCATCGTGCGCCGCCACATCCTGCGCAACATCCTGATCCCGGTCGTGACCGTGATCGGCATGGAATTCGGCAGCCTGATCGCCTACTCCACCATCACCGAAACCGTGTTCGCGTGGCCCGGCATGGGCAAGCTGCTGATCGACAGCGTCTACCAACTGGACCGCCCCGTGGTGGTCGCGTATGTGATGCTGGTCACCCTGATCTTCGTGGTCATCAACCTGGTTGTGGACATCCTGTACGCCGCGCTCGACCCGCGCGTGCAGCTCGTGACCCCCGCTCAATAATCCGCCATGGCTAACTCTCCCAATCCCGGCCGCACCCGCACCGTCCAGCCCCTGGCTGAGACGCCCCAGCGCGCCTCCATCCTGAAGAAACTGCGCGCGCGCCCCACAGTGCGCGGCTCCGCGATCGCGCTGGCCATCCTGGTGGTCCTGGTGATCTTCGCCCCCTACTTCGCGCCGCAGAACCCATACGACCTGGCCAACCTGTCGCTGATGGACGGCCGCCTGGCGCCGCGCCAGGCCCTGATGGACGGCAGCATCGCCTGGCTCGGCACCGATGACCAGGGCCGCGACATGCTCAGCGCCATCCTGTATGGCCTGCGCATCAGCCTGATGGTGGGCCTGTCCGCCGTCGTCCTGGCTACCGCCGTCGGCGGCGCGGTCGGCCTGATCGCCGCCTATGTCGGCGGCCTGGTCGACACCGTGCTGATGCGCATCGTCGACTTCATCCTGGGTTTCCCGACCATCCTGGTGGCGCTGGTGCTGCTGGTGGTGCTGGGCCGCGGGGTCGACAAGGTGATCCTGGCGCTGGTGCTGGTGCAATGGGGGCACTACGCCCGCATCATGCGCAGCCGCGCGCTGCAGGAACGCCGCAAGGAATACGTGGAAGCCGCGGCCAACCTGGGCTATCCGGCCTGGCGCATCATGATCTACCACCTGCTGCCCAACTGCCTGGGCCCCGTCATGGTGTTCGCCACCATCCAGATCGCCACCGCGATCGCACTGGAAGCGACGCTGTCCTTCCTGGGGGTTGGCGTGCCGATCACCGAGCCGTCGCTGGGCCTGCTGATTTCCAACGGCTTCCAATACCTGTTGTCCGGCGATTACTGGATCAGCCTGTTCCCCGGCATTGCGCTGCTGGTGCTGATTCTTTCCATCAATATCGTGGGCGACCGCCTGCGTGAAAGCCTGGACCCCCGACGAGCATGAGCGACATTCTTCTTGATGTGCGCGGACTGCGCACCGCATTCCATACCGAGGCCGGCGCGTACCTGGCCGTCGACGGCGTCGACCTGACCGTGCGCCGCGGCGAAATCGTGGGCCTGGTCGGCGAATCGGGTTCCGGAAAATCCGTCACGGGCTTCTCGCTGCTGGGCCTGATCGACCCGCCCGGGGAAGTGGTGGACGGTGAAGTGAAGTTCAAGGGCACCGACCTGCGCAAACTCACGGAAGAGCAGATGCGCCAGTTGCGCGGCAACCGCATCGCCATGATCTTCCAGGATCCGCTGATGACGCTCAACCCGGTGCTGCGCATCGGCGAGCAGATGATGGAAGCCATCCTGACGCACGAAAACGTGTCGCGCGCGCAAGCCGAAGAACGCTGCCGCGAGGCACTGGCGATGGTGGGCATCCCGTCGCCGGAAAAGCGCCTGAAGAGCTATCCGCACGAGTTCTCAGGCGGCATGCGCCAACGCGTGGCGATCGCGATCGCCATGCTGAACAAGCCCGACCTGATCATCTGCGACGAGCCCACCACCGCGCTGGACGTCACCATCCAGGGCCAGATCCTCTACCGCATGCAGGAGATCTGCCGCGAGCACAACACTGCGCTGATCTGGATCACCCACGACCTGGGCGTGGTGGCCGAACTGGCCGACCGCGTGGCCGTGATGTATGCCGGCCGCATCGTCGAAAGCGGCCCGGTCGAGCAGGTGCTGGAATCGCCGCGCCACCCCTATACCAAGGGTTTGCTGGATTCGATGCCGGGCGCGACGCAGCCCGGCGCGCGTCTGCACCAGATCAACGGCATGGCGCCCAGCCTGGCCGGCCGCCCCTCGGGCTGTGCGTTCCGTCCGCGCTGCACCAAGGTTATCCCGCGGTGCACCGAACAAGCCCCCTCCGTCACCACAGAAGGTCCGCGCAGCTATCGCTGTTACGTGCCGATAGCCCGCGAGGCACAAGAAGCATGAGCCAAGCCGATACCCCCGTCATCGAGCTCAAGAACATCCACAAGCGCTTCGAGCAACGTCCCGACCTGGCCCAACGCATCCTGGCCCTGACCGGCCGGCCCATCGACCGCCGCACGGTGCATGCCGTCAATGGCGTGGACCTGTCCATCAAGCGCGGCGAAGTCGTCGGGCTGGTGGGCGAGTCCGGCTGCGGCAAGTCCACCCTGGGCCGCGTCGTTGCAGGCCTGCACCGCCAGACCGAAGGCGAACTGCGGTACCAGGGCCAGGACGCCGTGCGCCTGCGCGGCGCTGAAAAATTGGCCTACACGCTGGGCGTGCAGATGATTTTCCAGGACCCGCAGGCCTCGCTGAATCCGCGCCAGCGCCTGCGCCAGATTCTGGGCGAATCACTCAAGGTCCACAAGCTGGCGCCGCCCGCCGACATCCCCGGCCGCATCGACCAGGCCCTGAAGGAAGTGGGCCTGGACGCCGAATACCGCGACCGCTTCCCGCACCAGATATCGGGTGGCCAGCGCCAGCGCATCGGCATCGCCCGCGCACTGATGGTGGCGCCCAAGTTCCTGGTCTGCGACGAGCCGGTCGCCGCGCTGGACGTGTCGATCCAGGCGCAGGTGATCAACCTGTTCATGGACTTGCGTGAACAGCATGGTTTCACCTATCTCTTCATCAGCCACGACCTGGGCGTGGTCAAGCACATCTCGGACCGCGTCGCGATCATGTACCTGGGCAAGATCGTGGAAATCTCCACGTCGGCCGAGATCTTCGCGCGCGCCAACCATCCCTACACCCAGGCCCTGATGGCCGAAGTGCCGGACGTGGCCCGCCGCGGCCGCAAGTTCACGCCGATCAAGGGCGAGATCCCGTCGCCGCTGAACCCGCCTCCGGGCTGCACCTTCAACCCCCGTTGCCCCCACGCCATGCCGCGTTGCCGCGAGCAGGCGCCGGTCCTGAAAGAAATCTCGGCGGGCCATTGGTCGGCCTGCCACCTGAATGAAGCGAGCGCTTGATGAAACCCTCCGACATGTCCAACGCGGACCGCATCGCCATCGAAATGGGCCATGCAGGCCGCAATGCCATCCTCTACGTGGATGAAGACCGCAATTCCGACCGACCGTTCAAGCTGCAGACGTACCGCCCGTATGGCTACACGCCCGACCGCCCGGTCGTCATCGTGCAGCACGGCGTGCTGCGCAACGGCGACGAATACCGCGACTTCTGGGTCGAGGCGGCCGACAAGCACAAGCTGCTGATCGTGGCCCTGACCTTCTCTAACGAGATCTGGCCCGGCGTCGAAAGCTACAACAACGGCCGCGTGTTCTCGGCCGGCGGCAATCCGCGCCACATCGACGGCTGGACCTACGCGCTGGTCGGCAACGTGATCAAGGACATGATCGCCGGTGAAATCACCGATGGCCAGAACGTCTACCTGTTCGGTCATTCGGCTGGCGGCCAATTCGTGCACCGCCTGATGAGCAGCCAGTCGCACGCGCCGTTCAAGGCCGTCGCGGCCGGCAACCCGGGCTGGTACACGTTGCCGACCTTCGACCATCCGTTCCCCGAAGGCATGGATGGCGTCGGCCTGACCGAAGAGCACCTGGTGAAGCTGCTGGCCTACCCGATGACCATTCTGGCGGGCGACCAGGACATCGCGACCGACGACCCCAACCTGCCGTCCGAACCCGCTGCCATGCGCCAGGGCCCGCACCGTTTCGCGCGCGCGCAGAACTACTACGCGTTCGGCAAGCAGGAAGCCGAACGCCGCGGCGTGCCGTTCGGCTGGACGCTGCAAGTGGTGCCCGGCATCGGCCACGATGGCCGCGCCATGTCGGCCGTGTGCGCCAGCCTGTGGTTCGACGGCAAGATGCCCGACGACGCCGAACTGGCCCGCCTGGCCGGCCAGCAGGTCGCCTGACCCCTTTCCCAATTTCCGTTGCTGATTACCGATACCGCCATGTCCAACACTCAGAGCACTGAACAGATCGTCGCCGGCATCCAGGGCTGGCTGCAATGCGAATCGCCGTCCAACTTTCCGGAAGGCATCGCCGCGATGGCGCGCATCATCGCCGACTACGCGGCCGCCGCCGGCCTGACGGTGGAACTGTCGTCGCTGGGCCCCACCACCGGCCCGCTGCTGTACGCCACCAACCGCGCCCCCGGCGACACCCGCCCCGGCATCCTGATCCTGGCTCACATGGACACGGTGCATCCGGTCGGCACGCTGCTGGAGAACCCGGTCCGCATCGAGGGCGACCGCCTCTACGGCCCCGGCAGCTACGACATGAAGGCAGGCATCTACCTGGCGCTGACGGCGTTGGCCGGCGTGGCGCGCCCCGGCGCGACGCAACTGCCCGTCGACTTCCTGGTGGTGCCCGACGAGGAAACCGGCAGCCATGCCTCGCGCGCGCACATCGAACGCTTCGCCGCCAACGCCAAGTACGCGCTGGTCTGCGAACCGGCCCGCCCCAACGGCGGCAAGTGCGTGACGGCGCGCAAGGGCACGGGCATGCTGAACCTGAACGTCAAAGGCCGCCCCGCGCACGCCGGCATGCAGCATGAAAAGGGCCGCAGCGCGATCCGCGAAATGGCGCATCAGGTGCTGGCGCTGGAAGCGATGACCGACTACGACCGCGGCATCACGGTCAGCGTCGGCACCATCGCCGGCGGCACCGTCACCAACACCGTGCCGGCCCTGTGCCGTTGCGTGGTGGATTTCCGCGTGCCCGACATGGGCGCCGCGGAAGACGTGCTGCGCCGGATGCGCGAGCTGTGCGCAGTGGGCCCGGACGTGGAACTGGACATCAACGTGGAACTGAACCGTCCGCCAATGGTGAAGACGGACGCGGCGGCAGCACTGCTGGCATTGGTGCAGGGGTATGCCGACCGGGCGGGCTTCCTGCTGGAAGACGCGCCGATGACGGGCGGCGGCAGCGACGCAAACTTCACGTCGGCAATGGGCATCCCCACGTTGGACGGCCTTGGCGCGGACGGCGACGGCGCTCACACGTTGAATGAATATATCCTGGTGTCGACGCTCGAACAGCGGTTGAAGTTCTGGGAATTGTTGCTTCGGGAATTGGCTTGAAGCGGTAGTTTTTTTGGCGGTTTTTTGGGGTTCTTAAGGCGCCCGTCACGGCGGTCCCCCGGCGAGTGCGGGTCAACGATTGCGGTCCGGAGCCTTCGCTCCGGCCTGCCCCCTTGTCATCTTCGTCACTGCCTGCGGCAGCTCCTTCAGATTCCCTGGGGCTTATCGACTCCCCGCACTCGCCGGGGGACCGCCGTGCCGGGCTCATTCAGTCGCAATCTCTCGACCGCTGGGGAGAACGGTTTGCTTGCGTTCTCGTCAACAAAGGGGTGGGGTGGATGGTCTTGCGGGGCCCGCTCCCGGCCGGCCGCGCGGGCGGCCTTTGGGAGCTTACGCATCGTCTTGCGTCGTTGCTTTTGACGCTTCGCGCATTCGCAGCAAGCATCGAAAAACCCTTGCAACGCTGGCCTCTCAACAGACGCCCACAGCCTCACCGCCCTCCCTTTTAGACGGGTGGCGCGCGTCCGAGTCTATCCAAGCAAGCAGCTATCTGCCGCGCGCCACCCGTCGCTCCACCTCCCCCACCTGACTGCGGGGGCCAATAGAAAACCACTCCCTACCAGCGCGCAAGCGACTATCGCACCGACGTAATGACGGCGCGTATGCAGAAAGCGTCCGCCCGCGCGGACGCTTGAGGCGGGCCCCGCAAACCTCGTCATTAAGTCGCGCTCTAGCAGCGCGCAAACCAAGACGGCGCAGCTCGTCGCCGGGGTCGGGTGGGTGGCGCGCAACCTTGATGCGCCCGAGGGAATCTGAAGGCAGCGGCCGCAGGCCGCAACGAAGATGACGAAGGGGGGGGCCGCCGAGGCACGTCCGGAGCGAAGGCTCCGGACCGCAATCGTGGGCGCGCGCCACCCACCCGAC
>NZ_PCOQ01000024.1 GCF_002975275.1 Achromobacter sp. MYb9
GCATACGGAGGGCTCGGGGGCGCGTCTTTTGGGGTTGCTCTTTTTGGCGTGAGGGGTCGGGTAATGGTACGCCTGAATGTGGGGGTTGTTGTGTCGGAGGGTGTTGGGCGTGGCGGTGGCGGCGGGTTCTTGGGCCGCCCGGCGTGGCGGGGGCACGGGGTGCGCGGGTCAACGATTGCGGTCCGGAGCGTTCGCTCCGGACGGCCCCTGCGTCATCCTCGTCACTGCCTTTGGCAGTTCCTTCGGATTCCCTTGGGCGCATCGACTCCCCGCGCACCCCGTGCCCCCGCCACGCCGGGCTGCGGTGTCGAGAATTGGAGGTCGCTGGGGAGGGTGGGGTGCTTGGCGTGTTGTTGGCGCGCTGCGGGTGGGGGAGGAGTGTGCAGGGACGCCAAAAGCGGCCGCGCGGGCGGCCTTTTTTGGCATAGGGATGTGCCTGGTGGGAGGGGGGGGCGCTGGCGCGTTTTGGTGGGGCGCGGTGGATAAGGGTGTGGGTAAGTCGGTGGATTGGGGGTGGATAGGCGGTGGATAAGACGGGATAACTTTTGGGGCGGCTGGCCGCATAACCTTTGGTGACGCTTGTGTCCGAGGGGGACTCGGGTTTTCCCGTGGATATCTAGTACCCTGCTTCGTTGCCCGATGTTGATGCTGCGGGCTGCGACGGGGCGCCTGAAGGCGCATCCGCCCTTTCACTTCTTGCTGTTTGTAGCCATGACCCTGACGTTCAATGGGCGCGCGTTCGCCGCCCTGCTTGCCGTGACCGCGCTGTTGGCGCTGATTGCCCTGTATGGCGCGCCCTATCCGTTCTTGCGCGGATTCGTAGGAGACGTGGTGGCGGTGGGCTGGGTTTATCTGGTGTATCGGACGTTTGTCCGCGCGCGCGTGGGGGCGCTGGCCGTGGCGGCGTTGCTTACGGCGTATGCGGTGGAGTTCGGGCAGTACCTGGCGCGGCAGAACGGGTGGCAGATCGAACAGCCGGTGCTGCGCGTGGTGTTTGGCAGCGTGCCGGATTGGTGGGACGTGGTGGCCTACACGGTGGGGTTCGCGGTCGTGCTGGTGTTGGCCCTTGCCAACGCGCACCGCCAGCGCAATGCCGCGTTGCGGGATGCCCGCGCGCGGGCAAGCTTGCGCGCCCGCCGCTAAGCGGCGGGGTGTGTCGGCCGGGGCGTCCGCCCCGGCGTCTTCCGATGGATCAAGCTTGGCAGACCGGTTCGTTGTCGTTGTGACGGACCGCGGGGGCGCTTGCGCGCAGCGGTTGCAGACGCGCATTGCGGAACGGGGCGAACAGCTCGGCCCACGACGATGGGAACAACGGGGTGGCATGGCGCACCGCATCGCGGCGGGCGTAGTGCGTCAGCAACTGCTGGCCGATCGGGGCGTCTCCCAGGGGGTGTGGCGTATTCATGGTATTTCCGTATTGCATTGAAAGTGTATTCATTGTACTAGCGGCGGGCGGTCGCGTCCATCGTACCCCGTGCTGGCCTTGCGGCAGGTCAAGTGTTTGATCTGAAAGGGTATGGCCCTATTTATGTGGTGTGATGCCTGGCGTCTGCGGGATTGCCCTAGGCGTTCAAAACGGTAGACGGTATACAATGTTCATCATGCCCGGGCTAAACCAGCCTGGAATCCCTCCCCACTGGACTGGAGCGCGTCATGGCAGAACTGATGAACCGAGATGAATTCCGTACCGCGTTGGAAAACGCGATCAAGGGCAAGAGCGCCAACGCGTCGCCCTTTTCCATTGCCTGGGCCGAAGGCAAGCTCAGCCGCGAGCACCTGTCGCGGTGGGCCGAGAACCACTATCACTACGTCGGTCCGTTCGCGGACTATCTGGGCTATCTGTATGCCCGCACGCCCGACACCTATACCGAGGCCAAGGATTTCCTGCTGGCCAATATGTATGAAGAGGAAATTGGCGGCGACCGCCACACCGATCTGCTGATCCGCTTTGCCGAGGCCTGCGGCACCACCCGGGAAAGGGTGACCAACCCCGACAACATGTCGCCCACCACGCGCGCGCTGCAAAGCTGGTGTTACGCCGTGGCCATGCGCGAAGACCCCATCGTGGCGGTGGCGGGCCTGGTCGTCGGGCTGGAATCGCAGGTGCCGTCCATCTATCGCAAGCAGACGCCGACGCTGCGCGACAAGTATGGCTTTACCGATGAAGAGGTGGAGTTCTTCGACCTGCACATCGTGTCGGACGAAATCCACGGCGAACGCGGCTACCAGATCGTGCTGGAACACGCCAACACGGTCGAACTGCAGCAACGCTGCCTGAAGATCTGCGAGATCGGCGCGCAGATGCGGCTGCTGTACACCACGGCGCTTTATACCGACTACGTGCAGCATGAGATCAAGCTGCCTGAGCTCGGTCTGGCGGCCTGACGCGTTGCCCCACCCTATCCGGCCACGCCGCGACTGGCGCGGCCGGCCCGCAGCTCCTGGACGACAGACCCATGCCTACCGTTGTATTTCATAAAGGCGGCCAGACCTACACCGATGTGGTGAAGGACAACACCAATCTGGTGGTGCGGGCCGGCATCAAGCAGTTTCCGTATCCGCACCTGCGCTACGAGTGCGGCATGGGCAAATGCGCCAAGTGCGCGTGCCGGGTACTGGCCGGCGCCGAGCACCTGCCGCCCGTTAACTGGAAAGAGAAAAAACAGTTGGGCGACCGCGTCGACCAGGGTTATCGGCTGGCGTGCCAGCTGTGGCTCAGCAGCGACGTCGAGCTGCTCCAGGATATGGAGGCATAGCAGCCATGGGCGCGGTATACGTGATTCTGACGACCAAACCCGGCGTGTTCCGCACCGAGGTGGGCGACGACGTCGACATCATCGAGACCTACGACTACGTGTTCTACGGGCGCGCGCTGGCGGTCTTTCGCATTGCGCGGTTGCATGGCGACACGCGGCTCATCGTGACGGAAGAGACGCCGCCTTATGTGGTGAACCGGGTGCCGTCCAAGTTCCTGGAGGCGTTCGCCTCGGTCGAGGCGGCCCGCAAGGAACTGGCGCACCTGACGCGCTTTGGCAGCATGGAATCCACATTGACGCTGCGGGCCGGTACCGCGGCGGCGGAGCACTGACCGACATGGTCCAGATTACTTTTATTTCGAACGGCGGCAAGGTGGCGACCGCGCCCGAAAACAGCAACCTGCTGCGCGTCTCGCTGAAGGAAAAGGGCGGTATCCCGTTCAAATGCGGGGGCGGCCTGTGCGGTACCTGCAAATGCCGCATCGAAGAAGGGCTTGAAAACACCGACGCGGTCAAGCCGAAAGAGCGCAAGCACCTGCGTCCCGAAGACTTCCAGGCCGGCTACCGCATGGCCTGCCAGACGTTCGTGAACGGCGACGTGAAAGTGTCGTGGGTGGTGCAGAACGGCAAGGGCGTGGTGGTGGGCGCGGCGTCCGACCCGGTCGAGGCCGCTACCTGAAGGCGCGGACGGCAGCGCCGCCCGCGTCGCTGCGTCAGTCCGCCGACCCGTGCTGTTGCGTGTCGGTATAGGCCTTGGCCGCGTTGTGCACGTGCTGGCTGGCCAGCAGTGCCGCCAGATCGCCGTTGCCGGCAATGACCGCATTCAGAATCTGCGAATGTTCGTCCCAGTTCGCCTTGGCGCGGTGCATGTTGCTGGGCGCGAACAGGAGCGCCGTGCGGTCGCGCAGCGAGCGCATCAGGTCGGTCAGCACCACGTTGCCGCCGATCGTGGCCAGCATTTCGTGAAACTGCGAATTCAGCGCCAGGAACTTGTCCAGTTGTTCGCCGCGCGCCGCTTCCGTGCCTTCGCGCAGGAAGGCCTGCAGGCGTTCGACGGTTTTCGCGTCGCGCCGCTGCGCCGCCAGTTTGGCGTTCAGGCCTTCCAGCGTGGCGCGCACTTCCACCATGTCGTAGGCCACGGCGTCCGACAGCACCGACACGGACGCGCCGCGGCGCGGTTCGATGGTGACGAGCCCCTCGGCCGCCAGCGCGCGCAGGGCTTCGCGCACCGGAATGCGCGACACGCCCATTTCTTCGGAAAGCCGGCCTTCGACCAGGCGGTCGCCCGGCGTGAATTCGCCGCTAAGGATGCGTTCGCGCAGCTTGTCGCGGATGACGGCGAATAACTGCGGGTGTTGCTCACCGATCTTCAGCGGAGCGGAAGACTGCGTCTCTACGGCTTGCGGGCTGACGGGCGAAGTGGTCATGGCGAGCATGTCGGATTAATGGATACAGTCTCCATTGTATTACCGGGTGTAGCCGCGTGCCGTTGCGGAAGGCGCGGCATCAGGCGCCCCAGAAGGCTTTGGCCAGCACCCCTGCCGCGCCCAGCGCGCACACCGCCAGCAGCACGCCGCGCACGGCTTGCGGCGGCAGCAAGGCGCGCAACCGGTTGGAGACCGCGAAACCGGCCAGCAGGAAGGGCGCCAGGCTAAGCGCCAGCCCGGCGTGGTAACCCGTATACCGCTTGGCCAGCGCCAGCATGGCAAGCGAGAAGATCGACCCCAGGAACAGCACCACGCCCAGGGTCGCGCGCAGCCGCGGCGGCGCCGCGTGCTGCAGCACGATGGCGATGGGCGGCGCGCCGACCGAGGTCATCGTGCCCATCAGGCCGGAGGCCACGCCCGCGCCGGATACTCGCCCCGGCGTGGCGGTGAAGCGAAGGCCCGCCACGCTAAGGGCCACGGCGGCCAGGATCAGGCAGGCGAACAGCACGCCCAACGCCTGCGGCGCAAAGCTCGCCATGGCGTAGATGGCAATCAGCGTTCCCACCACGCGTCCCGCCAGCGCGTACGACACGGCGGACCAGTCGATGAACGCGCGCTCGCGCAGCGCCGTCAAGAGCGAGATGAAGCCCCCCAGCGTCAACAGCGGCCCGGGCGCCAATTGGGGAAAGAACATCGCCGCCACCGGGGCCGCGAACATCGCGAAGCCGATGCCGCCCACGCCTTGCGCCACCGCGGCGCCAAACACCACCAGCGCCATCGCGGCGTAGTGCCAGGCATCGGGAAACGGCAGGGCAGACAGCATGGGGGGGCGACCTTTTATGTATACGATAGTCAATCTATGGCGATCGACGGATTCGTCGCCATGGAAAATATCAGGGGTAAACCCTTGATATCTGGCCGTAATTCAACCATTTTTCAGAATTATCGGTTTCCCTAGGCGCTACATATTTCGATTGGTATAGCTTAAAACGAAATATAGTATACCGAATGTGGCGACCCAACAGCCACGTCACAAGGGGAATTCGCATGCAATCCGACGTCGTGCTCAACGCTGCTCATTGGATGTACCTGCTTAGCGTTGCCGCGATCATCCTGACGATGATCTTGCGGGCCAACGTGGTGGTGCCATCGGTGATCGGCACGTTCCTGGTGGTGCTGGCCATCACGGGCAATCCCATCAGCGCCTTGATCGGCATTTTTTCGGCCAGCTTCGTGGCCGCCAAAGAGCTGTTCAACATCTTCCTGGTCATCACCTTCATGACGGCCTTGCTCAATGCCTTGAAGACCTTGCAGGCGGACGTGCGCATGGTGCAGCCGTTCCGGCGGGTGATGCGCGGGGGGCATTCCTCGTTCATCATCATCGCCCTCTGTACCTATGTGATTTCGCTGTTTTTCTGGCCGACGCCGGCGGTGCCGCTAGTGTCCGCCATCCTGCTGCCCGCGGCGATCGCGGCGGGTTTGCCGCCGTTGGCCGGCGCCATGGCCATCGCCATTGCCGGCCAGGGCATGGCGCTGTCGTCGGATTATGTGATTGGCGTGGCGCCCAGCATCAGCGCCAAGGCGGCAGGCGCGGCGGTCAGCGCGGCGGTGGTGGCCGACCGCGCGCTGGTGCTGTCGCTGATCACCGGCGCCGTGGCGCTGGTGGCGGCCTATCTACTGATCCGCAAGCACATCGTGCCCGCCAACCCGGCATTGCTGGACGCCTGGCAGGCCCGCGCGCAGGACGGCAGCCTGGCGCGCATCGAACAATCGGGCTCGTTCGACAAGGCCGAGCTGGCGCGCGGCACGATGGGCGCCGACCCGTCCCTGCCCCAAGGCCCCGAGCTGAGCGGCGAGGCCCGCCGCCGCGTGCACTGGTCCAAGACCTTCGCGGTGGTGACGCCGCTGGCGTTCCTGGCCGTGATCGCCGTGATGGTGGTGCCGCGGCTGTTCCCGTCGGTGCCCGCCCTGCGCGGGGGCGACGCGGCGGCGCTGGTCGGCGGCGTGGCGTTCGTGGTGATGATGCTGGTGACGCTGGCCGCCGAAGGCCCGCGCAAGATGCTGGACGTGTGCCCCGAGCACGTGACCGACGGCTTCGTCTTCGCCTTCAAGGCGATGGGGTCCGTGCTGCCGATCGCGGGGTTCTTCTTCGTGGGCGCGAACGAGACCGCCGCCCAGATCCTGGGCGTGCCTCAGGCACAGGCGCCGGGCCTGCTGTTCGAGGTGATCTCGGCCGGTCAGCACCTGATTCCAGAAAATCATTTCCTGGTGGCGTTCGGCGTGCTGCTGGTGGGCATGATCACCGGCATCGACGGCTCGGGATTCGCTGGCTTGCCGCTGACGGGCACGCTCTCTGGCGCGCTGGGTCCGGTGGTGGGCGTGGACCCGGCGACCTTGGCCGCGGTGGGCCAGATGGGCGCGGTCTGGACGGGGGGCGGCACCCTGATCGCGTGGTCGTCGCTGATCGCGGTGGCGGGGTTCGCGCGGGTGAACGTGCTGTCGCTGGTGCGCGCCCTGCTGCTGCCCGTGCTGCTGGCGCTGTCCGTCTCCACCGTCTGCGCGGTCCTGATCTGGCGTTGATCCCTGGCTCGGCACGTGGCGCGAAAGGGGCCCTGCGGGGCCCTTTTTCACGGCCCGTGCTGGGGTTTCCACGTATTATGGCTTATAGATTAAAGTATACAATGTTCATAAGTCACCCCAGACGACCGATTTCCGGCCATTCCCGTACAGGTAAAGGAAGCGCTTCCGTGGACGATCTCTCGCAGCAGTCATTCATGAACCACATCGGCGGCGCCTGGGTGCCCGCCGCCGCCGGGCGCACGGCCCCCAACCTCAATCCGGCGGATACGGCCGACATCGTGGGCCGGTTTCCGGTGTCGGATGCTGAAGACGCCCAACGCGCGGTCGACGCGGCCGATGGAGCGTTCGCCGCCTGGCGCGACATGCCGATTTCCAAGCGGGCCGCCATCCTGTTCCGCGCCGCCCAATACCTGGAAGACCACGCGGATGCCTTCGCGCGGGAACTGACCCGCGAAGAGGGCAAGAGCCTGAACCTGGCGAAAGACGAGGTCCTGCGTTCCGCGCAGACGATCCGCTTCTACGCGGTGGAAGGGCAGAGCTTCACGGGCGAGACCTTCGTCAACGACGATCCCGACATGGTCGTCTATAGCCAGCGCGAACCGTTGGGCGTGGTCACCGTGATCTCGCCCTGGAACTTCCCCATTTCGATTCCCGCCCGCAAGATCGCGCCGGCGCTGATCACCGGCAACACCGTGGTGTTCAAGCCGTCTTCGGACGCGCCGTTGTCGGGCTATCGGTTGACCGAGGCGTTCGTGCAGGCGGGCTTGCCCGCGGGGGTGCTGAACCTGGTGATCGGCCCCGCCAGCGCGGTGGGCCCCGCCATCACCACCGCCCGGGCGGTCCGTGCGATTTCTTTCACCGGTTCGACCGCCGCGGGCGAGCAGATCCACCGGGGCGCAGGCCTGACCACCCGCACGCAGATGGAGTTGGGCGGCAAGAATCCGCTGATCGTGCTGGCCGACGCCGACCTGGACCGCGCCGTGGACCTGGCGGTGAAGGGGGGCTTTTCGCTTAGCGGCCAGGCCTGCACGGGCACCAGCCGCGTGCTGGTCGACGCCAAGGTGCGGCAGGCGTTCACCGACAAGCTGGTGGCGCGGATCAAGGCGCTGACCATCGGCAACGGGCTGGACGGCAACTTCGACCTGGGCCCGCTGGCCACGCGCAAGCAGCTGGACAACGTACTGAGCTACGTGGCGGTGGGCAAGGAAGAGGCGACGCACGTATGCGGCGGCGAGGCGCTTACCGGCCCCGGCTACGACCGCGGCTACTACGTCACGCCCGCGCTGTTCACCGATGTGACGCAACAGATGCGCATCGCGCGTGAAGAAATCTTCGGCCCGGTGATCGCGCTGATCGAGGTCGACGGTTATGACGACGCCATCGCCAAGGCCAACGACACCGAATACGGCTTGTCGGCCGCCATCGCCACCACGGATGCGCGTTACGCGCACCGCTTCGCCCGCGACATCCAGGCCGGCACGGTGAAGATCAACCGCACCACCACCGGCAACCTGATCAATGCGCCCTTCGGGGGGCTGAAGCACTCCAGCACATCCACGTTCCGCGAATCCGGCCGCGTGGGCCTGGAGTTCTATACGCAGATCAAGACCGTCTACCGCGCCGGCTAAGGCGCGGACAACCCAAAAGGCTACCCCTATGAAACAAATCTATCGCCTGGAACTGGAAGAAGCGCGCGTCATGGTGCGTGCCGCCATCGCCAAGTCGGAAGCGATCGGAGTGCTGGAATCCATTTGCATCGTGGACGACGGCGGCTACCCCATCGCCCTGGAACGCATGGACGGCGCCCGCATCACCGGCCCGCAGATCGCCTGGAACAAAGCGTTCACCGCGGCCGGGCACAAACGGTCGACGCATCTGTTCAACACGCCGCCCAACGGCCCGGCGTTGCCCGGCAACGAGGCCTTTGGCATCCAGTGGAGCTTCGACGGAAAATTCGCCGTGTTCGTCGGCGGCTTTCCCATTGTCGTGAACGACGAAGTGATCGGCGGCATCGGGCTTAGCGGCGGCAACGGCGAACAGGACACGCAGGCAGGCGTGGCCGCGCTGGCGGCACTGGCCGAACTGCTGGAGCCGCGCGGCATGAAAGTGCTGGTGCAGGCCGACATCAAGAAATAAGCGAGGCCGGCCATGGCATACCGCGTGCACATCCTGGAAACCGGCGCCGCCTTCGACGTGGAGGCCGGCGAATCGGTGCTGGAGGCCGCCGGGCGTGCGGACGTCAGGCTGCCGCATGAGTGCACCTTTGGCGGCTGCGGCACGTGCCGCATCAAGCTGGCCGAAGGCACCGTGCGCTATGAGGAATTTCCCATGGCGCTGACGCCTGAAGAGGCGGCCGAAGGCTACGCGCTGGCTTGCCAGGCGCGGCCGGAAAGCGATCTTTGCATCAGCGTGGCCAGCAGCCGCCAGGTGTTTCCCGAGCCGCGTCGCCTGCCGGCCACCGTGCAGCGCATCGACGCCTATACCGACGACATCGTTCATTTGACGCTGGCGTTGCCCGATGGGGGACTGGATTTCGTGCCCGGCCAGTACGTGAACGTGCTGCTGCCCGACGGCGAGACGCGCAGTTTTTCCATGGCGTCGGCGGCGGCCGATGGGCAGCTGGATTTTCATGTGCGGCGCATTCCGGGCGGCCGCTATACCGATCATTGGCTGGGCCAGGCGCAACCCGGCGCGGCCGTGGAGATCGAAGCGCCGCTGGGCGTGTTCAGCTATCACGAGGAAGACTGGCGTCCGCTTATCATGATGGCGACCGGCACCGGCATCGCGCCCATCAAGGCCATTCTGGAGTCCTTGCTGGACAAGGAAGATTGCCCGCCCGTCAGCCTGTATTGGGGCATGCGCACCGAGGCCGACCTGTACCTGCAAGACGAGATCGCCGGCTGGGCCGGCCGGCTGTACGAATTCAATTTCGTGCCGGTGCTGTCGCGCGGGGGCCCGGGTTGGCAAGGCCGCCGCGGCCATGTGCAGGACGCCGTCCTGCAAGACCACGACGACCTGTCCGAACACGCCTTCTACCTGTGCGGCGCGCCCGCCATGATCCAGCAGGCCAAGCATCTGCTGGCCGGACGCGGCGCCAGCCTGGACCACATATACGCCGACAGTTTCACTTTCCAGCACGCGCTGGAAACTGCCGGTTGACGCAGCCGGCCCTTATCGGAACACCAGCACGGGCAGGCGGGTCTTGGCCAGCACGCGCTGGGTTTCGCTGCCCAGCAGGAATCCCGTCATGCCGTGGCGTCCGTGCGAGCCCATGATGATCAGGTCGCAACCCTGGGTCTTCCCGGCCTCGACGATCGCCTCGTGCGGGTGGTCGTTGACCACCACGACGCTGTTGCACGGCACCAGGGCATGGCGCGCTTCCATTTCCAGGCCGTCCAGGTAGCCTTGCGCGTTCTTTCGCGCCTGGTCGGTGTGATGGGTTTGCGTGGTGCCCAGCATTTCGGCCTGATAGACCAGCAGATGGTCCTCCGGGATGGCGCGGATGAGGGTGATGGTGGCGCCCATTTCTTTCGCGAAAACGAGCGCGCGCTTGAAAGCCGATTCAGACAGCAGGGAGCCATCCACGGCGATGAGCAAGTGCCTGTACATGTTGCCTCTCCTTTAGGAAAAGGAATGTCGAGCAACGGCGAAACCAGTATAGGCCCGCCGTTGTCCGCAATCCAGTCCTGCGTAAGGAGGAGGCGCGCCGAGCCGGATCAGGCGGTTCTGCGCAGCGCCTCGCCACTTGGGGAAAGCCCTTGGGGCAGCGCGTCGATCAGGCTGCGCGTGTAGGGGTGGCGCGGGTGGCGCCACAACGTGGCGTTGGGGCCCTCTTCCACGATCCGGCCCGCGTTCATCACCAACACCCGATCGGCCAGATAGTGAACCACCGACAAATCGTGCGAAATGAACAGGTAGGACAGCTGGAATTCGGCCTTCAGGTCTATCAGCAGGTTCAGGATCTGCGCCTGGACGGAGACGTCCAGCGCCGAGACTGGCTCGTCGCAGATGACCAGCGCGGGGCGTAGCACCAACGCGCGGGCGATGCCGATGCGTTGCCGCTGCCCGCCGGAGAATTCGCTGGGATAACGCGCCAGCGCCTCGCGCGGCAGGCCCACGGCGTCCAGGATCCGGGCGATGCGCAGGCGGCGTTCATGCCGGTCCTTCACGCGGTGGATGCGCAGAGCGGCTTCCAGGATGTCGTTCACGGTATGGCGCGGGTTCAGCGACGCATAGGGGTCCTGGAAAATCATCTGCACGCTCTGGCGGTAGGCGGCCAGGCGGGCGCGGTCCAGCCGCGCGGTGTCTTCGCCGCGCAGCAGGATCCGGCCGGATGCCGGCGCAAGCAGTCGCACCAGCGTGCGGGACAGCGTGGATTTTCCGCAGCCGGATTCGCCGACCAGCCCAAGGGTTTCTCCGAGGGCCAACTGGAACGACACGCCATCCACGGCGTGGGTGGCGCCGTGCGCGGTCTGGTATTGCACGCGCAGGTCCTGCACCTGCAACAAGGGCGTCGCGCCGATGGGGGCAGGCGCGTTGGCGGCGGCGCCGTCGGGGACGGCCACGCGCGCAGGGGTGACCAGGTCGAACGTCGCACGCCCCGATGCCGGGTCGAGCCGGGTGCGGATTTCGGGCAGCCGTAGCGTGCTGTAGTGCGTCGCGTCGTCCAGGCGCAGCGACGCCCCGAGCAGGCCGCGGGTGTAGGGGTGGCGCGGCTGGCCCAGCAAGGTCGCCGCGGGGCCTTCTTCGACCTTTTCGCCGCCCACCATGACGGCGACCCGGTCGGCCCATTCCCCCACCACGGCCAGATCATGCGTGATCAGCAGTAGCCCCATGTTCAATTCCGACCGCAGGTCATCCAGCAATTGCAGGATTTGCGCCTGGACGGTGACATCCAGCGCGGTGGTCGGTTCGTCGGCCACCAGCAGGGCGGGCTGGCAGGCGATGGCGGCGGCGATCATGGCGCGCTGGCGCTGCCCGCCCGACAGCAGATGGGGGTAATCGTCGACGCGGCGCTGCGGCTCGGGCACGCGCACCAGGTCCAGCAATTCGATGGCGCGCGCCCGGGCGGCACGGGCGCTGGCGCCGCGATGCAGGCGCAGGGCTTCGCCGATCTGGTCGCCCAGGGTCAGCACCGGGTTCAGGCTGGTCATCGGCTCCTGGAAAATCATGGCGATGCGGTTGCCACGCAGCGCGCAGCGCTGGCGCTCGGGCAACGCCAGCAGGTCCTGGCCTTCGAACAGGACGCGGCCGGTCACGCGGGCCTGCCGCGGCAGCAGGCCCAACAAGGCGAGCGCGGTCGTGGATTTTCCGCAGCCGGATTCGCCAACGAGCGCCAGCGTTTCGCCGCCGCGCAATTGCAGGTCCAGCCCGCGCACGGCCTGGTGGCCGGGGAAGGCGACGTTCAGCCCTTGGATGTCGAAAAGCGTAGTCATGATGGCCTGGGGGCGGAATCGCGCACGGCGGTGGGCGCGGCGGCCGGCGCGGCGGCAATGCGCTGCCGGCGCAGTTTGGGATTGAGCGCGTCGTTGACGGCGTCGCTAAGCAGGTTCAGGGCCAGTACCGTGGCCATGATCGTCAGGCCGGGCAGGGCGGTCATGTACCAGGCGGTGCGCAATGCCTCGCGCCCCGCGCCGACCATGCTGCCCCAGCTGACCACGTTGGGGTCGCCCAGTCCCAGGAAGGCCAGGCCGGCTTCCGACAGAATGGCTTGGGCCACCAGCACGGCGGTGGTCACGATGATGGGGGGCAAGGCATTGGGCAGGATCTCCAGGAAAATGATGCGCGCATGGCCGGCGCCCAGCGTCTGCGCGGCGCGGACGAACTCGCGTTCGCGCAGCGAAATGAATTCGCCCCGCGTCAGCCGCGCGATGCCGGTCCACGATGTAACGCCCAGCGCAAGGATGATGGTGGTCAGCGACGGGCCCAGAATGGCGACCAGCACGATGGCCAGCAGGAAGGACGGCACGGTCTGGAAAAGTTCGGTGATGCGCATCAGCACGGCGTCGGTGCGCGGGCCGGCATAACCGGCGACCGCGCCCACCAGCAGGCCGATCGCCAGCGCGATGGCGGCCGACGCGCTACCCACCAGCAAGGACACGCGCGCGCCGTGGAACAGCCCGGCCAGGATGTCACGGCCCATCAGATCGGTGCCGGCGGGAAAGTCGGCGTCGTCGCCGGGCCAGGTGAAGGGGGCGCCGACCATCTCCAGCGGATCGTTCGGGAACAGCCCGGCGGCGCTGGCGGCCGCGGCCAGCACGATCAGCAGGATGGCGGCGCCGACGGCGGCGGAGGGCGTGCGCAGCAGATGCGCGACGGCGCGGGCAGTCGGTTTCATGTTTTCCTCACGCGGGGGTCCAACAGGCCGTAGCAGGCGTCCACGGCGATATTCATCAGGGCTACCAGCGCCGCGCTCATCAGCAGGATGCCCAGCAGAAGATTGACGTCGCGGCTGGCAATGGCCTCGAAAGACAACTGGCCCAGGCCCGGCCACGCGAAGACTGTTTCCACCACGATGCTGCCGCCCAGCAGCGCGCTGCTTTGCAGGCCCAGCATGGTGATGACGGGCAGAATCGCGTTCTTCAGGGCATGGCGCCAGATCACGCGCGTTTCGCCGTTGCCGCGCGCGCGGGCGGTGCGAATGTAGTCTTCCTGTAGCGTCTCGATCATGGAGGCCCGCGACAGCCGCGCATAGATGGCCACGTAATAGATTGCCACCGTGGTCACCGGCAACGCGAGGTGCCGCGCGTAGTCGGCCCATAGCGCCCAACCTTGATACGCCGCGCCCACGTCGCGGATGCCGCCGACCGGCAGCCAGTTCAAGTGCACGCCGAACCCGACGATCAGCATCAGCGCCGTCCAGAACATCGGCGCGGAATAGCCCGCCGTGGCCAGCGCGGAAAGCAAGGTGTCCAGCCCGCCATGCGGCCGGCGCGCCGCCAGCACGCCCAGCAGCACGCCCACCGCCACCGATAACGCCAGCCCCGTGCCGATCAATGCCAGCGTGGCCGGCAGCCGCCCGAAGATCAGGTCGGCCACGGGCTCGCCATAGCGAAACGAATACCCCAGGTCCAGCGACAGCAGGCTTTTCAAGTAGTAGCCCAGCTGCGTCAGCACGCTTTGGTCCAGGCCGTAGGCCACCCGCAGCTGGGCCACGTGTTCGGGCGTGATGCCGCTGTTCTCGGACGCGATCACGTCGACCAGGTCGCCGGGCACCAGCTTGAGCAGGAAGAAGTTGGCGATGGCGGTCGCGCCCACCACGAAAAGGATCTGGAGCAGGTAGCGAAGCGGACGGGGGAGTCGTAGAGACATGGCGGGTTCCCGGCGGCCGTCAGGCCTTGCCCAGCCAGACGTTGGCGAAGTTGTTGCGCGAATGCGAGGACGCGTCGGTCACGTTGCGCACCTGCTTGTCCCAGACGCCAAACCAGCGGAACTCGAACAGGCCGATCAAGGGCAGGTCGCGCTGCGCCAGCCGCTGCACCTCGTTGTACTGATCGATGCGCTTCTTCGGATCCGTCTCGACCTGGGCGGCTTCGATGGCGCGGTCCATGTCCGGGTTGCTGTAGCCCGACGCGTTATACCAGGGCGTGCCTTTGGCCTCTGCCTTGCTCCAATACCGCGTCTCCACGCCCAGCTGCGGATCGATCAGCACGGTGCCCCACGAACTGATGAGCTGAAAGTTGTAGTCGGTGAAGACATTGCGCGTCCAGGTCGCCAGGTCCAGTCCGCGCAGCGTTACGTCGATGCCGATTTTGCGCAGCGCCTGGCGCACGAACTCGCCGGTGCGGCGGTAGTCGTCACCGAACGGGATGTAGTCGTGCGTCAATGCAAAGCGCCAGCCGTCCGCCTTGCGGGGGTACCCGGCCTCGTCCAGCAGCTTTTCGGCCAGCGCCGGGTCATACGGGTATTGCTGCACGTTGGGGTTGTGATACGGCTTCACCAGCGACGGCACCGGGCTTACGAAGGGTTCGGCATAGCCGTTCCACACGGTCTTCACCAGCACCTGCTTATTGACGGCGTGCGCGATGGCCTGACGCACTTTCAGATGGGACAGGATGGGGTCGCGCAAGTTGGCTTCCAGCCACAGCCAGGCGGCAAAGCCGTTGTAGCCGGCGGTGTCCACCGCCAGCTTGGGCAGCCTGGACAGGCGCGTGGCATCCGTGAAGGCCACGGGGTTGCGTTCGCCGTATGCCACGCCGCCTGTCTCCAGCGCGGTGGCGCGGCCGGACACGTCGGGAATGATCTTCCAGACGATGCGATCCAGGTACGGCCGTGCGGGCTGCCAGTACTTGTCGTTCCGCTCCAGCACGATGTAGTTGCCCCGGTTCCACTCCTTGAACACGAAGGGGCCGGTGCCGACCGGTTTGTTGTTGTAGGGGTTGTTCTGGATGTCCGTGCCTTCAAACAAATGGCGAGGCAGGATGGGCGCGCCCAGCGAATCGATGGCGTTGAGCGCCACGGGCGTGGGCTGTGACAGATGCAGCACGACGGTGTGGTCATCCGGGGTCTCGACCTTCCGCAGGTACTGGAACACCCGGCGCGCGCTGGGCGCATGCTTGCGCCACACTTCTTCAGCCGACCATTTCACGTCGGCGGCGGTAAATGGCTTGCCGTCATGCCACAGCACGCCCTGGCGCAGCTTGAACGTGATGGTCTTGCCATCGTCGGACACGCTCCAGCTTTCGGCCAATACGGGCCGCGGTTTCAGGTCGGGTCCGTATTCCACCAGCCCGTCGAAGATCTTGCTGACGACCGCGCCCGTGGGGGTGGACGAGTTCAGGTAGAAGGCCAGCGTCGGTGGTTCCGGGTGGACCACCGCGTTGAGTACGCCGCCGCGCACCGCGCCGTCCACGGTATTGGGCAGGCTTTGGGTGTCGGCGTAGGCCGGCGCGAAGATCACGTTGGGAAAGAGCGCGCCTGCGCCCATCAAGGCCCCCGCGCTCATCAGCCAGCGGCGCAAAGGGTTGGCGGGTTCGTCTTCGTGGCCGGGAGCATCGGCGGGGGGCAACGGTTGCGTCATGAAGGTTTCCTTCTGTTGTCGTGAAGTGCGGCCGGCTGTTTCAGGCGGCCAGGCTGGTCAGGGCGGGAAGATCGTTGGCGTCGCGGCGTACCAGCGTGGCCAGCAGGTTGCGGCGCCACGCGTCGTACAACGCGATGTGGCCGCGCGCGTCCAGGCCGGTGGCGCGCTGGTTCAGTTGCCAGGAAGCGCGTAGATAGGGGCCAAGCACCTGCTGGACGTCTTCATCCGCCTGGATCAGGCCGGCGACCCAGTCTTCGCGTTGGGCCGGGTCCGCCTGTTCCAGCTTGTTCAGCCACCACTGGGTGATGCGGACGCGGTGCGCCTCTTCATCGGGAAGAATGCGGTTTTCGCCGAACTCGCGATGACCGAAGTCCAGCACCTTCGCGGTGCGCCGGTTCACGAACAGGCGCGCCAGGATGTAGTGCTCGTAATGGAACTGCCACGCCAGGAAGTTCTGCCAGTTACGCAGCGCGAAACCGCCGATCAGGTCCCAGGAATCCTGCACGCCTTGCCGCACCTGCGCCAGCGGGTCGGCGCCCGACAGCGCCGCGGCGCGTCCGCGCGAGAACTCCGCATGGGCGGCGTCGTCGCCAAGTTGGCGCGCCAGCGCGAACTGGAACTCGGTGTCGTCCTTGAACAGGCCGGCAATGGCATGCGCGGCGACTTGGGCGATGAAAAGATCGTGCACCGTGTTCCACACGGCGTATTGGGCGGCGTCGCGGCGTTCGTCCTCGCTTGCCAGATCGCGCGGCGGATCGATGCGCGCCGCGGGCAGATGCGGCGCGACGGTCAGACGGACGTCGTCGAACAGACGCGCTTCCAGCGCGCCGTCGTAATCCAGCGTCAGGAGCGGTTGGGGGAAATCCAGTTCAGGCATGGCGAATGTGGCGGACGCGGAAAAGTCTCGACTCTAAGCAAGCGCGGATGCCGTTCACAAACACTCTTTGGTGATTTGGATATATGCGCGCAAGGCCCGCTAACAGAAGGCGAAACGGGCGTGCCGCGCATATACCGATTTCAAATAACCGCATGAGGATTCCGTCCTTCCGTGCGCGGCGCCGCACCGATAGGCTGCATGTTTTCCCATTGCCGGGTCGCCACATGCCGCACGTTTCAAGCACGACTTCAAGCCAGGACCGGGACGAGGCGCCGCGCCTGGTGCCTGCCGCCCGCATCCAGGACGATGCCCAGGCGGTCGAGGCCGCCCACGCGTTGGCGGCCGATTTCGCCCTGGGCGCGGCGCAACGCGATCGGGAGCGCGCGTTGCCGTGGCGCGAGATCGAACGCTATTCGGCCAGCGGGCTGGGTGGCATCACGGTGCCGCGCGAATACGGCGGCGCGGATGTCTCGCATGTGACGCTGGCGGATGTGTTTCGCATCATTAGCGCGGCGGACCCGTCGCTGGGCCAGATTCCGCAAAACCATTTTGGATTCTTGAATCTGCTGCGGCTGACCGGGTCGCCTGCGCAGCAGCGCCATTACTACGAAGGCGTGCTGGCCGGGCGCCGGCTGGGCAATGCCGGACCCGAGCGGCACACTCGCCACGCGCGGGATATCGAGGCAAGGCTCGTGGCGGACGGCGACGGCTATCGTGTCAGCGGGCGCAAGTTCTATTCGACCGGCGCGCTATTCGCGCACTGGATCCCGGCAAAGGTGCTGGATGGCGAGGGCAGGCTGGTCACCGTGGTGTTTGAGCGCGGCGCGCCAGGCGTGTCAGTCGTGGATGACTGGTCCAGCTTCGGCCAGCGCACCACGGCCAGCGGCACCGTGCTGCTGGACAACGCGCGCGTGGAGGCCGGCAGCATCCTGCCCGCTTGGCGCGCGCAGCAGGCCCCCGCCTTGCAGGGGCCCTTCGCGCAATTGATGCAGGCCGCGATCGATGTAGGCATCGCCGAGGGCGCGTTGCGTGACACGGTGGCCTTTCTGCGTGAACGTTCCCGGCCCTGGGTCGAGGCCAACGTCGAGCGGGCCACGCAGGATCCTTACGTGATCGCGGACGTGGGCCAGCTCTACATCGATTTGCACGCCGCCCAGGCGCTGTTGACGGAAGCCGCGCAATTCCTGGACGACACGCGCGGGCGAACGCTGGACGCGGATGACGTCGCCACCGCGTCGATCGTGGTGGCGCGCGCCAAGGCGGTGTCCACCGAAGCCGCGCTGGCCGCCGGCGAAAAACTGTTCGAACTGTCGGGCGCGCGGGCTTCCCTGGCCGAATTCGGGCTGGACCGCCATTGGCGCAACGCGCGCGTCCATACCCTGCACGATCCCGTGCGCTGGAAGTATCACGCGGTGGGCAACTATCTGCTTAACGGCCAACGCCCCAACCGGCACTCCTGGATCTGACACCATGCCCACCGACAACATATCGTCCCTGGCGGTGCGCCGCGCCGCCGTGATCGACTCCGACGCGCAGGCGCTTGAGGTCGCGCGTTCGCTGGCCGGGGAATTTGCCCGCGAAGCGTCTCAACGGGACCGCGCGCGCCGGCTGCCGCTGCCCGAACTGGAACGCTATTCCCAGTCCGGCCTATGGGGCATTACCGTGCCGCGCGAGCACGGCGGCGCCGGGGTGTCGCGGGCGACGCTGGCCGAGGTCACGGCCATCATTTCGGCCGCCGACGGTTCATTGGGCCAGATCCCGCAGAACCACTATTACGCGCTGGAAGTGTTGCGCGTGAACGGCAGCGCGGACCAACAACGCCGCTTCTACGCGCGTGCGCTGGCGGGCGATCGCTTCGGCAATGCGCTGGCCGAGACGGGCACGCGCACGGCCGCCGAACGGCGGACTCGGCTTAGCGCCGGCGTCGACGGGGAATGGCGCATCAATGGCAGCAAGTTCTATTGCACCGGCGCGCTATATGCCCAATGGATCCCGACGGCCACCGTGGACGGCGACGGCATCCAGCGCCTGGCCATTGTGCGCCGCGACAGCCCCGGCGTTGAAATCATCGACGACTGGTCGGGTTTCGGCCAGCGTGTCACCGGCAGTGGCACCGTGCACTTCAATGATGTGGCGGTGCCGGTCGAAGACGTGCTGTTGCTGGCCGACCCCGCCGCGCCGCCCAACACGATCAAGCCTTTGGCGCAGATTGTCCACGCGGCCATCGACCTGGGTATCGGCCAGGCCGCGCTGGCGGACGCCGTGGCGTTCGTGCGCGAGCGCTCGCGCCCGTGGATCGATGCCGGTGTCGAGCGCGCGGCGGACGACCCGCTGACCATCAGCGAATTCGGCCGCCTGTCCATCCGCCTGGAGGCCGCGCGCGCGCTCGTGTCGCGGGCGGGCCGCCTGCTGGACACGGCAACCGCCAGCGGCACGGCCGCCGATGTGGCGGCGGCGTCCATCGCCGTGGCGGAAGCCCGCGCGTTGACCACGGAAGCCTCGCTTGCCGCCGGCACCAAGTTGTTCGAACTGGCCGGCACGCAGGCCACGCTGGACCACCTGAACCTGGACCGCCATTGGCGCAATGCGCGCACGCATACGCTGCACGATCCCGTGCGCTGGAAGCGCCACGCCGTGGGGAACTACTACCTGAACGACATCGCGCCTGGTCGCGCGGGCACCACCTGACCCACACGGAACCGCACATCATGGCGAAGAAGAAAATCCTGCTGAACGCGTTCAACATGAATTGCGTCGGGCATATCAACCACGGCTTGTGGACGCACCCGCGCGATACGTCGACGCAGTACAAGACGCTGGAGTATTGGACCGGCCTGGCCAGGCTGCTCGAGCGCGGCCTGTTCGACGGCCTGTTCCTGGCCGACATCGTGGGCGTGTACGACGTCTACCAGGACTCGGCCGACCTGACGCTGCGCGAATCGATCCAGCTGCCGGTCAACGATCCGCTGCTGACCATCTCGGCGATGGCGGCGGCCACGCGGCATCTGGGATTCGGCGTTACGGTCAACCTGACCTATGAAGCGCCCTACCTGCTGGCGCGCCGTTTCTCCACGCTGGACCATCTGACCAATGGCCGCATCGGCTGGAACATCGTGACGGGCTATCTGGAAAGCGCGGCACGCGCGATGGGGTTGTCCGAGCAGATCGCGCACGATGAGCGCTACGACCGGGCCGACGAATTCCTGGAGGTGGCGTACAAGCTGTGGGAAGACAGTTGGGACGGCGATGCGGTGAAGGCCGACAAAGGCAAGCGCATCTATGCGGATCCCGCGGCCGTGCGTCGGGTGGATCACGAGGGCAAGTATTACAAGGTGCAGGGCTTTCACTTGTCGGAACCGTCGCCGCAACGCACGCCGGTGCTGTACCAGGCGGGTTCGTCGGGCCGTGGCCAGGCGTTCGCGGCGCGGCACGCGGAATGTGTGTTCGTGTCGAGCCAGACCAAGGAGGGTTTGCGCAAGCTGGTGGCGGAGGTGCGCGAGTCGGTCGCCCGCGAGGGCCGCAATCCGCGCGATATCAAGTTCTTCATGGGCGTGACGGTGGTGGTGGGCACGACGGAGGCCGAGGCGCGCGAGAAGCACGCGGAGTATCTGCGTTACGCGAATCCGGAAGCGGGTCTGGCGCACTATGCCAGTTCGACGGGCATCGATTTTTCGCGCTACGGCGCGGATGAGCCGATCCGGTATGTGAAGAACAACGCGATCGAGTCGGCCGTGAAAAACCTGACGGTGGCCAGAACGGACCGCACGGTGACGAATCTGCTGGCGGATATGGCGTTAGGGGGCCGATACCCGGCACTGGTGGGCAGCGCCGCACAGGTGGCTGATGAACTGGAGGCCTGGGTGGCCGAGACGGATATCGACGGCTTCAATCTGGCGCGAACGGTAACGCCCGAATGCTACGGCGATTTCATCGATCTGGTGGTGCCGGAGTTGCAGAGCCGGGGGTCTTATAAAACGGCTTACGCGGAAGGGGCGTTGCGGGAGAAGCTGTTTGGGGCGGGGAGGGCGGAGTTGCCTTTGGAACATGTGGGACGCAAGGGGCTCGTTGGGGCTTTGTAGGTTGCTTGTTAGCGCTTCGTAGGTCGCCCGTCGTCGGGGTCGGGCTGATGGCGCGGGCGGCCGCATTCTGCATACGCGCCGTTGATGCGTCGTGGCGATGATCGCTTGCGCGAAGCGTCCTACATCCCAAGACATAACTTCATACCGACTAAGTATTTTTCGCCGTCGATCCGCGATGACAGAATCCATCAATCACTTTCTATCCCGGGCTTTCAAACATGTCATCGCTGCTTCGCCTCTTGGCCGCATCCACGCTTGCCGTCGCCTTAGCCGCGCCTGCGCAGGCTGAAGACAAGAACACCATCACGGTCGGCATCTCCGTGGGTACTGCCGAAAAGATCTTTGATGTTGTCCAGAAGGTTGCCGCCCGGGACGGTCTTGTCATCAGGCTCGTCAAGTTCAACGACTATCAACTTCCCAATGCCGCCCTTAACGCGGGCGATCTCGATGCCAACGCGTTTCAACACAAACCGTTCCTGGACAATCAGATCAAGGCGCGAGGGTTTGATATCGAGCCAGCGGGCTTGACCGTTACGGCGCCGCTGGGTTTTTACTCGCGAAAGATCAAGTCGTTGAATGACTTGCCCGAGGGCGCATCGGTCGGGATTCAGAATGATCCCTCGAATGGCAATCGCGCGCTGCGTCTATTGGCGGCGTACAAGATCATCACGCTGAAGCCGGAAGCGGAACAGAAGAACACGGCGACGCCGCTGGACGTGGTGTCGAACCCGCGCAAGATCAAGCTGGTGGCGCTGGATGCCGCGCAGTTGCCACGGTCGCTGGACGATCTGACGGCGGCCTCCATCAATAACGATTACGCCGAACAGGCGGGGCTGGTGCCGGCGCGCGACGCGATCGGGCGCGAGGCCCCTGACGGACCCTACGCCAATCTCATTGCCGTGCGGACGAAAGACCGCGACCAGCCCTGGGTGAAGCAGCTGGTGGCCGCGTACCAATCCCCCGAAGTGCGCGCCTATATCGAGAAGGAATTCAAGGGTTCCCTCATCCCCGCTTTCTAACGCGCGACTTTCGGCGAATCATCATGAGCATCATCACGTTGGCGGGTAGCCCGTCACAGCGTTCCCGTTCTTCCGCGTTGCTGCGCCATGCCGCCCATCTGCTGCGTTCGCGCGGACTCGGGGTCGTGGAATTGGGCTTGCGCGACATACCGGCCGAAGAATTGATCGAAGGCCATTACTCGGGCGTCGCGGCCGGCGCGTTGCGGGCGCGCGTGTCGACCGCGGATGCCGTGTTGATCTCGACCCCGGTCTACAAGGCGTCGTTCTCCGGCGGGCTGAAGGCCGTGCTGGATTTGTTGGATGAAAAGGCGCTGGCGGGAAAGGTGGTGCTGCCTATCGCCACGGGCGGCAGCCCGGCGCATCTGCTGGCGTTGGAATACGGCTTGAAACCGGTGCTGTCCGCCTTGGGGGCGCGCCACATCCTGGCCGGCGTCTACGCCACCGACAAACAGGTCCAAGTCGAAGACGACGGCCGTATCCATATCGACGACGACGTCCGCGAGCGGCTGGAAGACTCCGTTGACCGGCTGGCCGAACAGGTGTTGCCGCGCGGCGTCGTTGCCCATGAAGCCTATGACCTGGGACGCCTCGCGCTTGCGGGCGGCTTCAGCGTCTGACCCCGGAGTTCCGTCATGGATGTTTTCTGGTTCATTCCCACGCACGGCGATTCGCGCTACCTGGGCACCAGCCAGGGCGCGCGCGCCGCAAGCTACGACTATTTCCGGCAGGTGGCCGTTGCCGCCGACACGCTGGGCTACGACGGCGTACTGCTGCCCACGGGCCGGTCCTGCGAAGACGCCTGGGTCGTGGCTTCCAGCCTGATCGGCGCCACCCGCAAGCTGAAGTTCCTGGTGGCGATCCGGCCAGGCGTCAGTTCGCCGCAGTTTTCGGCGCGCATGGCCGCGACGTTCGACCGTTTGTCCGAAGGGCGCCTGCTGGTCAATGTAGTGACGGGCGGTGATCCGGGCGAACTGGAGGGCGACGGCGTCTTCGTCAGCCATGACGAACGCTACGCCATCACGGCCGACTACCTGAACATCTGGCGAGGCATCCTGGAACGCAGCCACGACGCGGAAGGCTACAGCTTCCAGGGCGAGCAGCTCGTCTCCAAGGGGGGAAAGGTCATTTACCCGCCCGTGCAGAAGCCGTATCCGCCGTTGTATTTTGGCGGTTCGTCCGAGGCTGCCCACGAATTGGCCGCCGAACAGCTGGACGTCTATCTGACGTGGGGCGAGCCGCCCGAGGCGGTGGCCAAGAAGATCGCGGACGTGCGCGAGCGCGCCGCCAAACACGGCAGGACCGTGCGTTTCGGCATCCGCCTGCACGTCATCGTGCGCGAAACGGAGGCGGCCGCATGGGCCGCCGCGGACGAATTGATCAGCCACCTTAGCGAAGATTCGGTGCGCGCCGCGCAAGCCGCATTCTCCAAGATGGATTCCGAAGGCCAGCGTCGCATGGCTGCCCTGCATGGTGGAAAGCTCAGCGATGGCCAGGGCGGCCGCTCGCATCTGGAAATCTCGCCCAACCTGTGGGCCGGCGTGGGGCTGGTGCGCGGTGGCGCGGGCACGGCGCTGGTCGGCGATCCGCAGACGGTCGCCGCGCGCATCCAGGAATATGCCGACCTGGGCATCGACACGTTTATTTTCTCTGGCTATCCGCATTTGGAAGAGTCCTATCGGTTTGCCGAATTGGTGTTTCCGCTGCTGCCCGGCAAAGCGCAGCGCCAGGTTGGCAACACCGTGCTGACGGGACCCTTCGGCGAAGTCATGGCGACCGAGCTGGTGCCGAAGGAATCGGCAAGCTGATGTTTGCCTCCGCCTTCGCCTCCGCTTTTTCCTCGTCTCCGCGCCGTCGCGCGGCGCGCAACGTGCTTGCGCCCTGGCTGGCGGCCGCCGCGTTGCTGGCGCTGTGGCCGCTGCTTCGGGCCGACCTGCCAGGCGCGGCGGCGGCACTGTTGCTGGGCGCAGTCCTGGGCGTCGGGCGCGGCGTGCGCGCCGGGGATCCGAAACTGATCGAGATGGGCCGTTCGGTCGGCCTGGCCGGCTGGCCGCTGTGGCGCGACGTGATCCTTCCTGGCGCCTTGCCGGCACTGCTGTCCGGCGCGCGGCTGGCGCTGGCGCTGTTCTGGGCGTGGCGGGGGATGGCCCAGACCGCCATCGCGCGATCCGGCGATGGCGCGACGACGCTGGCGCCCATTCTGTCCTATGCGCTGTTGGCCCTGGCCGCGGATACGTTGATCCGCGTGTTGGCGCGCCGCGCCTTGCGCTGGGATGCCGTCGCGGACTCCTGATGCGCCACACCCTGACCGGAGCCCCGCGATGAACCCGATTTCTCCCCTTTCCGCCGTGCCGCAGACGGTGATCCGCCTGGATGCGGTCAGCAAGTCCTACGCGACGCGCGCCGGCCGTTTCGACGCCGTGCGGGACGTGTCGCTGTCGATCCGTGCCGGCGACACCTTCGGCATCATCGGCAAGAGCGGCGCGGGCAAGTCCACGCTGCTGCGGCTGATCAACCTGCTCGAACGTCCGGATGCCGGCGCCGTGCACGTGGCGGGCACCGAACTGACGGCGCTGTCCAAGCGCGCATTGCGCGGCGCGCGCCAGCACATCGGCATGATCTTCCAGCAGTTCAACCTGCTGCAGAACGAGACCGTGTTCGAGAACGTGGCGTTTGCGCTGCGGGTGCATGGCGGGCGTAGTCGCGAACAGATCGCGCAGCGCGTGCGGCAGTGCCTGGAAATCGTCGGGCTGACGGACAAGACGGCCAGCTACCCCGCGCAGTTGTCGGGCGGCCAGAAGCAACGCGTGGCGATCGCCCGCGCGTTGGCCAGCGAACCCGCGGTGCTGCTGTGCGACGAACCCACGTCGGCGCTCGACCCCGAGACCACGCGGTCGGTGCTTGCCGTGCTGCGCGACATCAACAAGCGCCTGGGGGTGACCATCGTGATCGTCACGCACGAACTGGCGGTGGTGCGCGCCCTGTGCCGTCACGTGGCTGTCATGGAAAACGGGCAGGTGCTCGAGCAAGCCGAAATCTCGGGCGCCAATGTGCATCTGTCGTCCGCGCTGGGCCGCGAGCTTATCCGCGAAGCCACCCATCCCTACGAAGAGGTCGCATGATGCTGGATACCTTTGTGCAGTTGCTGCCCGAGCTGGGCGTGGCGGTCGGCCAGACCTTTCTGATGCTGGCCATCGCGTTGGCGGCATCCATCTTGCTGGGCGGGCCGTTGGGCGTGTGGGTGTTCCTGACGGGGCCCGGCCAATCGCTGGACCGCCCGGTGTTGCACCGGCTGCTCAGCTGGACCGTGAATACCGTGCGCTCGTTCCCGTTCATCATCCTGCTGGTGGCGCTGGTGCCGTTCACGCGGGTGATCGCCGGCACGTCCATCGGACCCGTGGCGGCGGCGGTGCCGCTGTCGTTCGCGGCGATCCCGTACTTCGCGCGGCTGGTGGAGCAGTGCCTGCGCGACGTGCCGCGGGGCGTGATCGAGGCCGCGCATGCCGCCGGCGCGTCGGAACTGCAAATTGTGCGCCGCGTGCTGTTGGTGGAGGCGCGTTCCGGCCTGGTGCTGGCCCTGACGGTGCTGGCCGTCAGCTTTCTTTCGTACTCGGCGGTGGCCGGGGTGGTGGGCGGCGGCGGCATCGGCGACCTGGCCATCCGGTATGGCTACTACCGTTTCCAGACCGACGTGATGGTGCTGACCGTGGCGCTGCTCGTCGTGCTGGTGCAGATCATCCAGGTCGCCGGCAATACCGTCGCGCGCCGCATCGACAAGCGTTGATTCCAATGAGAACTCCCATGGCATTCCCCCGTTCGACCCTGATCGCGGCGCTGGTCGCCCTGTGCGTGGCCGGCGCCGCGCAAGCCGCGGATCCGGCCAAGAAAGAGATCGTGTTCGGCGCCACCGCCGGCCCCTATAGCGACCAGATCAAGCTGGGCATCAAGCCCATCCTGGAGAAACAGGGCTACACGGTCAAGATCGTGGAATTCAACGACTACATCCAGCCGAACTTCGCGCTGGCGCAAGGCGCGCTGGACGCCAACGCCTTCCAGCATGTGGTTTACCTGAAGAACTTCGCGGCCAGGAACAAGCTGGAACTGTCCGAGTTGGTGAAGGTGCCCACCGCGCCGATCGCCATCTATAGCAAGAAATACAAGAGCGTGGACGCAGCGCCCGACGGCGTCAGCGTGGCGGTGCCCAACGACCCGACCAACCAGGCGCGCGCGCTGGTGGTGCTGCAGGACCTGGGCTGGGTAACGCTGCGCGAAGGCTACGACCCCTTGCAGGTGTCCGAGAAGGACGTGGCCGTCAATGTAAAGAAGATCAAGCTGATCCCGCTTGAGGCGGCGCAGCTGCCGCGATCGCTGGACGACACGGACTATTCGTTCGTGAACGGCAACTTCGCCCTGGCGTCCGGCCTGAAGCTGACGGCCGCGCTGGCGTTGGAGAAGACCACGCCCGCCTATCAGAACCTGGTGGCGGTGCGCACGGCCGACATCGACAAACCCTTCGTGAAAGACATCGCGGCCGCGTATGCGTCGCGGGAGTTCCTGGCGGTCACCGAGCAATCGTTCGCCGGTTTCGTGAAGACCGATTATCAGCAGAAGCTGGAAGCGGCCCGCTAGGGCCGTCCGGCGGGAGCGCAGGGTCATGTTTGTCCATCCCAACGAGTTCGAACTGCTGCAGCATCTGGAGGTGCCGGGGCGGGCGCGGCACGACGAGGCGCTGGACGCGGGGCAGGATGACTGGCGGGCGCTGCGCGTCACCGTGCGCAAGCTGAACAAACGCCATGGCGCGCGCGATGTGCTCAAGGGATTGGACGTTGATATCGCCGCCGGTGAATTCGTGGCGGTCGCGGGACGCAGCGGCGCCGGCAAGAGCACCTTGCTGCGCATCCTGGCGGGGCTGGAGCGCCCCAGTGGCGAGCAGGGCGGACCGCCCGCGCGATCCCCCGTACTGTTCGACGGCTTTCCGCAATGGGCGTCCGATGACCGCGTGCGGCTGCTGTTTTCCGACGCCCGCCTGCTGCCTTGGAAACGTGTCTGGCAGAACGTGGCGCTGGGGCTGCCGGGCGGCGCGCGGACGCTGGCCGGCGAAGCCTTGCGGCAAGCGGGGCTGGGCGGGCACGGCGACGACTGGCCGGCCAGGCTGACCGAGGCGCAGCGCCAGCGGGTGGCCTTGGCGCGCGCGCTTGCGCGCCGGCCCGGCCTGTTGCTGCTGGACGAGCCGTCCGGTGGCCTGGATGCCCTGACGCGCATCGAGGCCCAGGCCGCCATCGAGCAAGCGTGGCGGCATGCCGGATTCACCGCCGTGCTGGCCACGCGCGACGTCTACGAGGCGGTGGCGCTGGCCGATCGCATCCTGGTGATCGACGACGGCGTATTGGTGTTCGACGAACGGGTCGAACTGGCACGGCCGCGCGCACGGGGGTCGCCCGCCTTCGCGGCTTTGGCGGCGCGCGTGTTGCGCGCCGTGTTGAAAGAGCCCGATCCGCCAGACGCGGACCGGCACTTGGCGCCGGTGGTCCAGATTCGGCATTTACGGCTGGCGGTATAGCGCCGCGCGGCCGGCATTCACGCAATGGCGCCATGACGGCGCCGCCTTTTCCCTTTCAGGAGCAAGACCATGACCATTCAGTCCATTAACGCCCGCAACCAGTTCCGCGGCAAGATCAAGGAAATCATCCTGGGCCCGGTGGTGTCCGAAGTGGATGTGGACACCCCCGCAGGCATCGTCACGTCGGTGATCACCACGCGTTCCGTCAAAGAGCTGGACTTGCAGGTCGGCACCGAAGTGCTGGCCTTTGTGAAGGCGACCGAGGTGTCCGTCGCCAAACTGTGAAAACGAATGGATCGACGCCGGCGCTTTCCTTGTGCCGGCGTTAGGCATATATTGTCAGCGCGTTATCCGGCGGTTTCCTCCTGGCTTGTGGCTTCATGCGTTGCTTCACGGAGAACGGTTCATGCGTCGACTGCAAGGGTGGTTCATCGGCTGGTTATGCCTGGGGCTGGCGGTCTGCCTGCCCGCCATGGCGCAGACCAAGCTCGACAATGGGCAGTTGGATCAGCTGATGGCGCCGGTGGCGCTCTACCCTGATGCCTTGCTGTCGCAGATACTCATGGGGGCAACCTACCCCGACGACATCGCCGCCGCGGCCCAGTGGTCGGCCGCGCACACGTCGGAATCCGGCGACAAGGCGGTCAAGGCGGTCGAAGGCGAAAGCTGGGACCCCAGCGTCAAATCCCTGGTCGCCTTCCCCTCCGTCATGGACATGATGGGCCGGCAACCCGACTGGGTGAAATCGGTGGGCGATGCCTTCCTGGCGCAACCCGACGGCGTGATGGACTCGGTTCAGCGGCTGCGCGTGCAGGCGGAAAAGGCCGGCAACCTGAAGAGCACGCCGCAGCAGAAGGTCTCCTCAAGCACCACCAACGACAAGACCGTGGTCGTGATCGAGCCGGCCGACCCGCAAGTCGTTTACGTGCCCAGCTACAACCCGACCGTGGTCTACGGCGCCTGGGCCTACCCGTCCTATCCCCCCTATTACTATCCGCCGCCGCCGGGCTCCGTCTTCGCGACTTCGCTGGTGGCCGGCATCGGTTTTGGCCTGGGCGTGGCCGCCGTCGATTCGATGTGGGGCGGATTCAACTGGGGACATAACGACGTCGACATCAACGTCAACCGGTACAACAACGTCAACGTCAATCAACGAATCGACAACGCCCGGAACAACAACGTGTCCTGGCAACACAATCCGGCCAACCGCGGCAACACCCCGTATGCGGACCAGGCCAACCGCCAGCGCTTCGACAGCCAGCGCCAGGCGGGCCTGCAGAATCGCCAGGCGGGACAGCAACGCGCGGGCCAGGGCGGCAGGGCCCCGGTGGGCGCCGCTGCGCCGAATTCGCGTGATGCGGCCCGCGACCGCGCGGCGCAATCCTTCCAGGGGCGCACGGGGCAGCCGATTGCGGGCCATGCCGAACCGGGCGCCGGGCGCGGACAAGGCGCGGCGGGACGGGGTGGCGACGGCGCGGGTGGCCGGGCTCAGGGCGCGGGACAAGGCGCGCGTGACCATGCCCAGGGCGCAGGCGCCGGACAAGGCGCACGTGACCGGGCGCAGGGCGGGCAGACACAGCACGCCTCCGGCGCATCCACGCATGATCGCCAGGCGGCGGCGCAACGCCAGCGCGCAGACGAATCCGCGGCGCGTGACCGGGCGCGGGCGTCCAACAGCAGCAGCGCGCTGCACGACGCCGGCAACGGCGACCGCATGCGTCAGCAAAGCCACCGCAGCGACATGAACCGGGGCGGCGGAGGCGGAGGCGGCTTCCAGCGAGGCGGCGGCGGGGGCGGGCATCATATGGGCGGCGGTGGCGGTGGCGGCGGTCATTTCGGCGGCCGGAGGTAAGCACCATGGACAAGGGAGCTTTCATGACGAATGCCTGGGTTCGTGCCCGCGTGCTGGGCGCCGCGACATTGCTGGCGTTGGGGCTGGCGGCACCGGCCGCGGCGCAGAGCGTGTATCCGACGTCGCAGGCAGCGGCGGATGCCTTTGCCGACGCGCTGGCCACCAGCGACCCGGCCGCCATTGCGAAGGTGCTGGGGCCTGATCACAAGCAGATCGTGCCGGGCGGCGTGGCGCAGGACGATATCTACCGTTTCCTGGCCGCGTGGGCGAAAAAGCACGAGATCGTCGCGGACGGCGGCCGCTCCTGGCTGGCCGTCGGCGATTCCGGATGGACCATGCCAGTGCCCATCGTGCAAACAGGCAAGGGCTGGCGGTTCGACCCGGCGGCGGGCAAGGCCGAAATCCAGCGCCGTGCCATCGGCCGCAACGAACTGACTGCAATCGAAACCCTGCAGCAGCTGCAGGCGGCGCAGACCCGCTATCAACAAGGCGTGGGGCAGGGCCGCTATGCGACCCGACTGGTCAGCCGCCCCGGCACGATGGACGGCTTGTACTGGCCCGAGGTGCCGGGCGCGCCGCCGCAGGCCTTTGGGCCGGACGCGTTGGTGATGGGGCCTGACGTGCCGGTGGAAGACGCCTATGCCGGCTACCGCTACAAGGTGCTGCCGGGTGGGCAAGACACGGCGTATCGCATCGTGGCGTGGCCGGCGCGCTACGGCAAGACCGGCATCGGCACCTTTGTCATCGGTCCGCAAGGCGGCGTGCGCGAAGCCGATCTGGGCCCCTCGTCGGCGTCCCGCGCGGCAGCCTTGCGCGAACGCGATATCGCGTCCGACGCCTGGGTCGACGCTGATGCGCAACCCGTTGGCGCCAAATGACTTTTCAGTGAATTCAGAGGGTTTTCAGGCGGGGGTTGTTGCGGGGTCGCAACAGGCGTGTACGTTTGTCGCCAAACCCCCGGCTGTTGCCCTTTTGAAAGGTGGCTGTGCCTAAAATGGCGGGCATTGGGATCGGTGCCCGATCCTTACTTGCCGGACCTTGAAATTGAACCCCTTGCATTTTGTCCGCTACGCCTTGGCCGGCGTAGGGATGGCGCTTAGCGCAGCGGCAGCATCCGCCCCGATTTTTGTCCTGAATTCCCTGGACGCCAACGTCAGCATCGTCGACCCGGTTTCCTACAAGGAACTGCGGCGCGTGCCCACCGGCAAGGAACCGCACCACCTGTATCTGACCCCGGACGAAAAGTCGCTGATGGTGGCCAACGCCACGGGCGATTCCATCACGCTGATGGACCCCAAGACCGGTGAAGTACAGCGCACCCTGACCGGTATCGTCGACCCCTACCAGCTGCAATTCTCGCCGGACATGAAATGGTTCGTCACGGCGGCCAACCGCCTGGACCATATCGACATCTACGCCTGGAAGCCGCTGGAAAAGGGGTTTGACCTGACGTTGGTCAAGCGTATTCCCGCGGGCAAGACGCCCAGCCACATCATGATCGACAAGAAGAGCACGACGGCGTACGTGACCTTGCAGGACAGCGATCAACTGATCGCCATCGACCTGGCTACGCAAACGCCCAAGTGGACGGTGTCCGTGGGCAAGACGCCCGCCGACGTGTTCCTGACGCCCGACCAGAAGACGCTGCTGGTGGCGCTGACTGGCGACTCCTTCGTCGAAGCCTACGACGTCAGCAACGGCCCGGCCAAACTGGTCAAGCGCATCCCGACGGCCGCCGGCGCGCACGCCTTCCGCGCGCAAGGCGACAAGCGCCATCTGTTCGTCAGCAACCGCACCGCCAACTCCATCAGCCGCATCGACATGCAGACGCTGGCCGTCACCGACACCTTCCCGGTGCCGGGCGGCCCCGATTGCATGGACGTCCTGGCCGACGGCAAGACGTTGCTGGTCACGTCGCGCTGGGCGCGCAAGCTGACCGTGGTGGACCTGGAACAGAAGAAGGTCGTCAATCAGGTCACGGTGGGCAAGTCGCCGCACGGCGTCTGGACGCTGAACCATGCGCCAACCCGATAGGTGTAAGGGCCCCGCCCCTGCAGTGAAAAGCCTTCTTGCCGCCGTCCTGGCGTTTGCCGTCCCGATGGCGCATGCGGCCGCGCCGACGACATGCGACAAGCCGGTGTACCTGACGTTCGACACCGGCCACATGGGCGTGGCGCCGCTGATCGCCGACGTGCTCAACCGCCATCACGTCAAGGTCACCTTCTTTCTGGCCAATGAACGCACGAAGACCGACGGCGCCAGCCTGGACGACGTCTGGGCGCCGTGGTGGAAGGCGCGCGCGGCGGAAGGCCATGCCTTTGGCTCGCACACCTACGACCATGTCTACTGGCGGGGCGACCTGCCGGGCGGCAAGTTCCGCGTAAAGCCCAGCGCCGGCCCGGACACGGGCAAGACCGCTGAATGGACGGCCGACCAGTACTGCGCCGAGATCAAACGGTCCGCCACCCGATTCCACCAGATGACGGGCCAGAACATGCTGCCGCTGTACCGCGCGCCGGGCGGCAAGACCTCGCCCGCGCTGCTGAAGGCCGCCAAGGCCTGCGGCTTCGAGCACGTGGGCTGGGCCCCCGCCGGTTTCCTGGGCGATGAACTGCCCAGCGACAAATTCCCCAATGCCCGCCTGCTGGACCAGGCGCTGCGCACCATCAAGCCCGGCGACATCCTGCTGGCGCACCTGGGCATCTGGTCGCGCCAGGATCCCTGGGCCCCCGCCGTGCTCGAGCCCCTGATTGTGGGCCTGCAGCAGAAGGGCTATTGTTTCGCTACCTTGAATACGCATCCCGCCTACCGCGACTGGATCGCTACGCATCATTGATCATGGACACCCTCAGTCAATTGTTCGGGGAATGCCAGCAATGGCTTTTCGAGACCCTGATCCAGCCCGCGCTGTTTCACCTGGGGATGAGCAACTTCATCGAAGACGGCTACGACGCCACCATGTGGTTGCTGGTGGGCCTGGTGCAGGTCGCCGTGCTGGTACTGGTGTTCGGGCCCTTGCAGCGCCTGCGGCCGGTTGAAGCGGTCACCGACCGCCGCCAGATCGGCATTGACGTGCTGTACACGCTGATCCACCGCCTGGGCGTGTTCCGCCTGGCGCTGTTCTTCACGATCGACCCGTTCTGGGACAGCATCTTCGGGCAACTGCACATCTGGGGGTTCGCGCCGTTCCAGCTGGACCAGTATTGGCCGGGCGTGACGGACAAGGCCTGGGTCAGCCTGATCATCTACCTGCTGCTGTTCGACGCGGTCGACTACGTGTACCACCGGGCCCAGCACCGTTTCAGCTGGCTCTGGGCGCTGCACGCGGTGCATCACAGCCAGCGCCAGATGACCATCTGGAGCGACGACCGCAATCACCTGCTGGACGACATGCTGCGCGACGTGCTGGTCGTGTTCGTGTCGCAGCTGGTGGGCGTGCCGCCCGCGCAGTTCGTGGTCGTGGTGGCGATCACCCAACTGGCGCAGAGCTTTTCGCACGCCAACCTGCGCATGCATTTCGGGGCGCTGGGCGAGCGCCTGCTGGTCAGCCCGCGCTTTCACCGCCATCATCATTCCATCGCCTACGACGCATCGTCGCCGGGGCCGGTCGGCGGCTACAACTTCGCCGCGCTGTTCCCGATCTGGGACGTGCTGTTCCGTACCGCCCGCTTCGGCGTGGGCTACGGCCCCACGGGCATCCACGACCAGCAGGCGGAACTGGGCGGCCGCGACTACGGCCGCAGCTTCTGGTCGCAGCAATGGCTGGGGTTGAAACGCATGGTGGGCCGCGACCGCGAACCCGCCTCCGCGCCGCCCAGCCCGCCGGGCGCCGCGGAACGCGCCTGACGGCGTCAGCCCCGCCCTGGCGCATGCAAGAAAAAACCGAGCCTGCGGGGCTCGGTTTTTTTTGGTGTGGCGCGTTCAGGCGGCCGGCGTGTCGTGCGTGGTTTCGCGCTTGATCTCGTCGTGGCGGCGTTCCATTTCCTGCCGCAGTTCGCGGCGCAGGCGCGCGGCCTCGAAGCGCTGCTTTTCTTCCAGGTTGCGCGGTGCAAGCGGCGGCACGGCGGTCGGCGCGCCCTGGTCGTCCACGGCCACCATCGTGAAATAGCAGCTGTTGGTATGGCGCACGAGTTTCTTGCGGATGTCCTCGGTGACGACCTTGATGCCGATCTCCATCGACGTGCGGCCGGTGTAGTTCACCGCCGCCAGGAAGGTCACCAGTTCACCTACGTGAATGGGTTCGCGAAACACCACCTGGTCCACGGACAGGGTCACGACATATTGGCCGGCGTACCGGCTGGCACAGGCATAAGCCACCTGATCCAGGTACTTGAGGATGGTTCCGCCGTGCACGTTTCCTGAAAAATTCGCCATATCCGGCGTCATCAGGATGGTCATCGACAGTTGGTGGCTAAAGGCGTCGTCCATGGCGGGCGCTCATCATTCATGAATAAAACGCCTATGGTAGCGGCAGGCGCCTGTCATGGCGCCGT
Source organism: Achromobacter sp. MYb9 (assembly GCF_002975275.1). GTDB lineage: Bacteria > Pseudomonadota > Gammaproteobacteria > Burkholderiales > Burkholderiaceae_B > Achromobacter. The sequence goes on from NZ_PCOQ01000024.1 coordinate 33,660, forward strand.
CATTCCGGCGCCGTCTAGGGTTTCTTCGCGGCGGGAGCCGGTGCCGGGGTAGCGGCCTTGGCCGGGGCGGCGGGCATCGCCTCGGCCACCGGTTCCGCCACAGGCGCGGCCTCCGGCTCCGCCAGCGGTGGCGGCGCATCGCGTACCAGTGGGGGCGGCATCCACAACCCGTCCAGCAGCACGGGGCCGGGCTCATAGACGCGCAGCAGCAGCGTTACCGGCCCTGCGGCCGGGATGGGCAGCCAATTGGCCTGATCTTCAGGCGGGGGCGGCGCGTGGCTTACGTGCAAATCCAGCGAACCATCGGCGTTGTAGCGCAAGGGCGCGCGGTCACCCAGCGCGTAGCGGTTCAGCATGTTGGTCACCGGCATGCCCTGGCCGTCATAGGCGGCCAGCGACCACAGCGCGCCTGCGGGCGGCAACTGGCCGCTTTCAAAGCGCAGCACGTAGCGGTGCGCGCCACCGACCGGCGCGCCCTGGCTGTCGGCGGCCAGCAGCAGCACCGCCAGATCCTCGGGCAGGCCCGAACCGGGTTGCGCCTGGGCGGCCAGCGCGCGGCGCAGATAGGCGCTGCCGTACACGCCGATGCTGGCCGTTTCCTGCTGCCAGCCGTTCTGGCCGCGCAGCGTGCCGCCAGCTGCGGCTTCCATGCGCTCGCGGCCTGCCCGCAGGCCACGGCGCATGCCCTGCTTGGCGGGATGCTCCAGGCGGTCGAAGTCGAAAGTCCTGCCGGGTATCAGGCCGACCCGGCGCAGTGGGGCCAGCACGGGCTGGTCGTTGGCGTGCGGCGGATGCTTGCGCAGCAGCTCGGCCGCATAGGTGAAGAAGGCGTCGGTGGGCATGGATTCGACTTGCTCGCGCACCGGCACTTTCAGGTCCAGGTTCGGGTCGGACTTCACGCGTTGCGACTGGGCGGGCAGGTTCCACTGAGACAGCGGCGTCAATGTGAATCCGTCCTGCAAGGTGTTGACAGCGGGGTAGTCCGCCGGTCCGTCGGCCTGGATCAGGGCCTTCGCCCAGACGTAGGCCGTGGGCGCATCGATGCGTGCCATGCCCGACGGCAGCGTGCCGGTCCAGCCCGGCGGCACGATCACGGTATTGCCCTTGGCCGTGCCCGTCGTGCGCTTGCCCAGCGTGGCGAACACGTCCGTCCACATGTCCAGCAGCGTCAACGCGTACAGCCGCCCTTGCGTGTCCGGCACCGACAGCACCACGGGGCCGGCCGTCAGGTCCACCCAGCCGGTGCTGCGCAGCATGTCGGGGTTGGCCCAAGGCGTGGCCGCGCCCGGCTGGGGCAGGGTGCGGACATGCAGGAAGGCATTGGACGGCGCGCCCTGAGCGCCCTGCGACGGATGCGTGAACTGGCGCCGGGTCAGGTCCATCGTGACCAGCGGATAGAAATACAGATAGCCGTCCATGGCCGCTTGATGGGCGGCTTCGGTGGCGGCCGCGGCCGGCGACAAGGCAGCCCGGGCGGGGGCGGCGGCAGCAGGGGCGGCTGTCCCGGCCAACGCGGCAAGGGACAGGGCCAAGGGGGCAAAGCGGCGCATCGGCGCTCCAGCGAATCAGGCGGTAAAGATGAAAAAGCGATGGAAAAGCGGCCGATCCAGCCACGGCCGCCGGCAATGGTAGCAGCCACCAGACCATCCAAAATCTGCGAACAACTCCCATTTCGCCGCCAAATCCCGGCCGAAAGGGGGGACTACCCATGGCACGGTGATGCGGCTTCGGAATATACTTGTTGAAATATCCTTGGAAGTTGTAGGGCTTTTTCCTTCGGACGAGCCTCCGGCTTTCGTCATTCACCAGGAGAGGAGTGCTTCATGGTCAACATGAATCGCCGCCAGTTCTTCAAGGTGACAGGTGCAACCCTGGCAGGCTCCAGCCTGGCATTGCTCGGGGTTGCTCCCGGCACAGCCATGGCTGAGGTGCGCCAGTACAAACTTGCGCGCATGACCGAAACGCGCAACACCTGTCCCTACTGTTCGGTCGCCTGCGGTTTGCTGATGTACGGTCTGGGCGATGGGTCCAAGAACGCGCGCGCCAGCATCATGCACATCGAAGGCGACCCCGATCACCCCGTCAACCGCGGCACACTCTGTCCGAAGGGCGCTGCCCTGATCGACTTCATCCACAGCCCCAATCGCCTGAAGTACCCGGAATACCGGGCGCCCGGGTCGGATAAATGGGTGCGGATGTCGTGGGACGACGCGCTGACCCGCATCACCAAGCTCATGAAAGCCGACCGCGACGCGAACTTCGTCGAGAAGACCGCGGACGGCAAAACGGTAAACCGGTGGTTGACCACCGGCATGCTGGCCGCCTCGGCAAGCAGCAACGAGGTTGGCTACATCACGCACAAAACCGTGCGCAGCATGGGATTACTGGCGTTCGACAATCAAGCCCGTGTCTGACATGGCCCGACGGTGGCAGGTCTTGCCCCGACGTTTGGCCGTGGAGCGATGACGAACCATTGGGTCGACATCAAGAACGCGGACGTAGTGCTCATCATGGGTGGCAATGCCGCCGAGGCCCACCCGTGCGGGTTCAAGTGGGTCACGGAAGCGAAAGCCCATAACAAGGCGAAGCTGATCGTCGTGGATCCGCGCTTCACGCGTTCGGCATCCGTGGCGGACTTCTACGCGCCCATACGCACCGGCACCGACATCATCTTCCTGGGTGGCGTCATCAAGTACCTGTTGGATCACGACAAGATCCAGCACGAGTACGTGCGCAATTACACCGACTTTTCTTTCATCGTTCGTGAGGACTTCACGTTCGAGGAAGGCTTGTATTCCGGCTACAACGCCGACAAGCGTTCCTACGACAAGGCCAGCTGGGACTACGAGCGTGGCGAAGACGGCTTCGTCAAGACGGATCCGACGCTTGCGCATCCGCGCACCGTCTACCAGCTGATGAAGAAGCACTATTCCCGCTATACCGAAGACATGGTCGAGCGTGTGTGCGGCACGCCCAAGGACAAGTTCCTGAAGGTATGCGAAATGCTGGCGTCCACCGCCAGCCCCAACCGCGCCGGCACCATCTTGTACGCGCTGGGCTGGACGCAGCACTCCATCGGTTCGCAGATCATCCGCACCGGGGCGATGGTGCAGCTGCTGCTGGGCAATATCGGTATCGCCGGCGGCGGCATGAACGCGCTGCGCGGGCACTCGAACATCCAGGGCCTGACCGACCTCGGCCTGATGTCGAACCTGTTGCCGGGCTACATGACCCTGCCGAACGAGCCCGAACAAGACTACGGCAAGTACATCGAAGCGCGCACGCAGAAACCGCTGCGCCCCAACCAGCTCAGCTACTGGCAGAACTACAACAAGTTCCACGTCAGCCTGATGAAGGCCTGGTGGGGGGCTGCGGCCACGGCGGAAAACAACTGGGCGTTCGACTACCTGCCCAAGCTGGACAAGCTCTACGACATGCTTCAAGTCTACGAGCTCATGGTCCAGGGCAAGATGAACGGCTACATTGCGCAGGGCTTCAACCCGCTTGCCGCCGCGCCCAACAAGGCCAAGCTGAACGACGGGTTCGCCAAGCTGAAGTTCCTGGTCATCATGGACCCGCTGGTCACCGAGACCTCTGAGTTCTGGCGCAACGCGGGCGAAGCCAACGATGTGGATCCCACCAAGATCCAGACCGAAGTCTTCCGTCTGCCCACCACCTGCTTTGCCGAAGAAGACGGCGCGCTGGTCAATTCCGGCCGCTGGCTGCAATGGCACTGGAAGGGCGCCGAGCCCCCGGGCGAAGCCAAGAGCGACATCGAAATCATGGCGCTGATCTTCACGCGCCTGCGCAAGATGTACCAGGAAGAAGGCGGCAAGTATCCCGACCCCATCGTCAACCTGTCCTGGCCTTACTCCAATCCGCAGAACCCCACCGCGGAAGAGCTGGCCAAGGAATACTCCGGCCGCGCGCTGGTGGACCTGGTCGACCCGAAGGACCCCGCCAAGGTCACCCGCAAGGGCGGCGAGCAACTGGCCGGATTCGCCGAGCTGCGCGACGACGGCTCCACGGCCAGCGGCTGCTGGATCTTCGCCGGCGCCTGGGGGCCGGGCGGCAACCTGATGGCGCGCCGCGACAACAGCGACCCGACCGGCATCGGCCAGACCCTGAACTGGGCCTGGGCGTGGCCGGCCAACCGCCGCATTCTGTACAACCGTGCGTCGTGCGACGTGGCCGGCAAGCCGTTCGATCCCCGCCGTAAGCTGATCTCCTGGACCGGCAAGATCTGGGCGGGCGCCGACATCCCCGACTTCAAGGGCGACGAGAACCCCGACGGCGGCATGGGTCCGTTCATCATGAACCCGGAAGGCGTGGCGCGCTTCTTCGCGCGGGCGGGCATGGCCGAAGGGCCGTTCCCCGAGCACTACGAACCTTTCGAGACGCCGCTGGGCTACAACCCGCTGTATCCGAAGGCCAAGGGCGTCACCAGCAATCCGGCCGCGCGCGTCTTCAAGGACGACCTGGCCGCGATGGGCACCGTGGACAAGTTCCCGTACGTGGCCACCACCTACCGTCTGACCGAGCACTTCCACTACTGGACCAAGAACGTCCGCATCAACGCGATCCTCCAGCCGGAGCAGTTCGTCGAGATCGGCGACGCGCTGGCCAAGGAACTCGGCATCGCCAACGGGACGCGGGTCAAGGTGTCGTCCAACCGCGGCTACATCAAGGCGGTGGCGCTGGTCACCAAGCGCTTGCGGGCGCTGACCATCGAGGGCAAGACCGTGCACCACGTGGGCATCCCCATCCACTGGGGCTTCGTGGGCCTGGCCAAACCCGGCTTCCTCACCAACACCCTGACGCCATTCGTGGGCGACGGCAATTCCCAGACACCGGAATTCAAGTCGTTCCTGGTCAAGGTCGAGAAGGCTTAGGAGAACCGACATGTCCATGCAATCCCTAGACATCAAGCGGCGCTCCGCCACGACCACGCCGCCGCCTGGCATCCGTGAACCCGTCACGGGTTCGGTCGCCAAGCTGATCGACGTCTCCAAGTGCATCGGGTGCAAGGCTTGCCAAAGCGCCTGTATGGAATGGAACGACCTGCGCGACGAGATCGGCACCAACGTGGGCGTCTACGACAACCCGGCCGACCTGACCGAGCATTCCTGGACCGTCATGCGCTTCTCGGAATACGAGAACCCCGCTGGCGACCTGGAATGGCTGATCCGCAAGGACGGCTGCATGCACTGCGAGGATCCCGGCTGCCTGAAGGCCTGTCCCTCGCCGGGCGCCATCATCCAGTACACCAACGGCATCGTGGATTTCCACGAGGAAAGCTGTATCGGCTGTGGCTACTGCATCACCGGCTGCCCGTTCAACGTGCCACGCATCTCCAAGAAGGACCACAAGGCGTACAAGTGCACCTTGTGTTCCGACCGCGTGGCCGTCGGCCAGGAGCCGGCTTGCGTGAAGGCCTGTCCCACCGGGGCCATCGTGTTCGGCACCAAGGAAGACATGAAGCAGCACGCCGAGGAACGGATCGTGGACCTGAAGTCCCGCGGTTTCGATCAGGCTGGCCTGTATGACCCGCAGGGCGTGGGCGGCACCCATGTCATGTATGTGCTGCATCACGCCGATCAACCCGGGCTGTATCACGGGCTGCCCAAGGACCCGCATATCAGCCCCATGGTGTCGTTGTGGAAGGGGCTGGCCAAACCCTTGGGCGTGGCTGCGATGGCCCTGACCGCGCTGGCAGGTTTCTTCCACTACGCCCGCGTCGGACGCAACGAGGTCTCGGAAGAAGACGAACGCCGTGCCGAAGAGGAGGTGCGCCATGACTGAAGATCGCCATCACCGCCGGATCAAGCGCTATTCGCCGGGCGAGCGCACCAACCACTGGATCATCGCGTTCACGTTCATCCTGTTGGCGCTCTCTGGCCTGGCGCTGTTCCATCCGTCGATGTATTGGTTGACCAACCTGTTCGGCGGCGGCCCCTGGACGCGCATCCTGCATCCTTTCATCGGGCTGGTGATGTTCGTCTGCTTCGTCGTGTTCGCGGGCCACATGTGGCGGCACAACATGATGACGAAGGCCGACCGCCAGTGGTTGAAGCAACTGAACGACGTCGTGGAAAACCGCGAAGAAAAGCTGCCCGAAGTCGGCAAGTACAACGCCGGCCAAAAGCTGCTGTTCTATGTGCTGGTGCTGTGCATGCTGGGGCTGTTCGCCAGCGGCATCGTGATCTGGCGCGAGTTCTTCGCGTTCTACTTCCCGATCTGGGTCGTGCGGGTCGCCTCCGTGGTGCACGCCGTGACGGCGCTGGTGCTGATCTGCTCGATCATCGTGCACATCTACGCGGCGATCTGGGTCAAGGGATCATTGACCGCGATGCTGCGCGGCTACGTCACCGCGGGCTGGGCGTGGAAACATCACCGGGCGTGGTTCCGCGAACAGGTAAAAAAATAAAAAGTGGGGTTCGCTCCTTGGGGCGGCCCCTCCACCTGGTTGTCAACGGCTGCTATCCTTCTTTGAAGGCCAGCAGCCGTGTTTGTTTTTCTGGAGACGCAATTGCAGCGAATTCTTCCGCGCGGTGAAATCGAAGCGCTAGACCACAACGTCATTCCCCGTGTCAGCCTGCCCGACCGCGGTTCCGTGTTCGCCACGCGCGCGGCACGCCTGCGCCAATTGGCGGCGGATAGCCCGGTGGCCGACTATCTGCTGCTGATGGCGCAGTTGGTCGACGCCCAGCAGCGCGCCTTGAAGGACTGCGCGGCGCCCGAGGCGTCCGAAGACCGTGTCGCGTTGGCGCAAGCGCACGGCATGCCGCCTTTGCAGGCGGTGGGCTGGCCGCGCGATCCCCTGTGGCGCGGCATCCTGGCGCAGCTGGTGGATGACGTGTCGCGCGGCAAGGACGTGCCGGCCGAAGCCATCGAAGTCTGCGCCGCGTTGCGCCGGGCGGTCGATGAAGACCCGGAGGCGCTGGAAGATCTGGCCGAAGCCGTGCTGTCCGAGCAGGACCAGGGCGTGGATGGCGCTGCGGCCCCGTTCGTGATGGCCGCCTTGCAGGTCTATTGGACCGATCTGGCCAGCCGCTTCGACGAGCAGCAGTTGCCGGTGGTCAGCCCGTTCGGCGTCTGTCCCGTGTGCGCCAGCCTGCCGGTGGCCAGCGTGGTGCGCGTGGGCGGGCAGTACGAAGGCTACCGCTACCTGTGCTGCAGCCTGTGCGCCACGCAATGGCACATGGTGCGCGTGAAGTGCACGCATTGCGAGGACGTGGAATCGGTGGCGTATCAGGCCATCGACGGCCGATCGCCCGCGGTCAAGGCCGAAACCTGCGACCACTGCCACACCTACCGCAAGATCTTCTACCAAGACAAGGACTTCCATGTAGAGCCGGTGGCCGACGATCTGGCCAGCCTCATGCTGGACGTGCTGGTGGGCGAGGCCGGCTATTCGCGCGCCAGCGGCAACCCCTTGTTGTGGCATGGCGCCGAGGAATAGCATGGCCGAACACCCGCCAGAAGGCGGCGTGGCCGCCGTCTCCGACATTCCCCCGCTGGACCGGCTGCTGAACGCCGATGCCCTGCGCGCCGCCCTGGAAACGCATGGCCGTACCCAAGTAGTCGCGACCCTGAGGCGCGATCTGGATGCGCAGCGCCAGCGCGCGTTGGCAGGCCAATTGCCGCGTCGCGACCTGGAAGCGCCCGCCGTGGCCGGCCGCGTGTCGGCGGCGCTGGACCGTGCCGCCCGGCCGCGCCTGCGCGCGGTCTACAACCTGACCGGCACCGTGCTGCACACCAATCTGGGCCGGGCGCTATTGCCCGATGAGGCCGTCGCGTCCGTGCTGCGCGCGCTGACCACGCCGGCCAATCTGGAGTTCGACCTGGAAACCGGGGGGCGCGGCGACCGCGACGATCTCATCGACGAACTTCTGTGCGAGCTGACGGGGGCCGAAGCCGCCACCGTCGTCAACAATAACGCTGCCGCCGTGCTGCTGATGCTGAACGCATTGGCCGACCGGCGCGAGGCCGTCGTATCGCGCGGCGAGCTGGTCGAAATCGGCGGCGCGTTTCGCATCCCCGACATCATGAAACGCGCGGGCGCCAAGCTGGTGGAAGTGGGCACGACCAACCGCACCCACGCCGCCGACTACGAAAACGCCATCGGCCCGCGCACCGCGATGCTGATGAAGGTGCATTGCAGCAACTATGCCGTCACCGGCTTCACCAAGAGCGTCGGCGTGGCCGAGGTGGCGGCGCTGGCGCATGCGAAAGGCCTGCCCGCCACGGTCGACCTGGGCAGCGGCACCCTCGTGGACCTGACCCAGTTCGGCCTGCCCAAGGAAGATACGGTGCGCGAGACGATCGCCGCCGGCGCCGATCTCGTGACGTTCAGCGGCGACAAGCTGCTGGGCGGACCGCAAGCCGGCCTGCTCGTGGGCCGCGCCGACCTGATCCGCAAGATCAAGAAGAATCCGCTGAAGCGCGCCCTGCGGGTCAGCAAGCTGACGCTGGCTGCGCTGGAGCCCGTGCTGGGCTTGTACCGCGCGCCGGAATTCCTGGCCCAACGCCTGACCACGTTGCGCCTGCTGACCCGCCCGCAGCGCGAGATCCAGCCACAGGCCGAGCGGCTGCGCGGTGTGCTGGCGCATGCGGCGGGCGCCCACTACGCGGTCGAGGCCGTGCCGATGTTCAGCCAGATCGGCAGCGGGGCGCTTCCGGTTGATCAGTTGCCCAGTTGGGGGTTGTCGCTGCGCTACACGGGCAGCGGCCGTCCGGGGCGGCACCTGGACAAGCTCGAGGCGCAACTGCGCCGCCTGCCCACGCCGGTCATCGGCCGCATCGCCGACGACGCCTTGTGGCTGGACCTGCGCTGCCTGGAAGCGCGCGACGAAGCGGCTTTCGCCGCGCAGTTGGCGGAGCCGCTGGCATGATCATCGGCACCGCCGGGCATATCGACCACGGCAAGACCACGCTGGTGCGCGCCCTCACCGGGGTCGATACCGACCGGCTCAAGGAAGAGAAAGCGCGCGGCATCTCCATCGAACTGGGCTACGCCTATACGCCGCTGGCCAACGGCGACGTGCTGGGCTTCATCGACGTGCCCGGCCACGAGAAGCTGGTGCATACGATGGCGGCGGGGGCCAGCGGCATCGATTTCGGTCTGTTGGTGGTGGCGGCGGACGACGGCGTCATGCCGCAGACGCGCGAGCATCTTGCCATTCTGTCCCTGCTGGGCGTGGCCCAAGGCGCGGTGGCGCTGACCAAAACCGACCGCGCCGACGCCGCGCAGCAGATGGCCGTGCGAGCCGAGATCGCGGAACTTGCCGCTGGCACCTTTCTGGCCGGCGCGCCGGTGTTCGCCGTGCAGGCGTCCCAAGCCGGCGATCCCGGTGCCGCGGAACTGAAATCCTATCTGCATGCGCAGGCCGAAGGCGTGCGCCAGCGCGACGCCGCCGGCCTGTTCCGGCTGGCCGTTGACCGCGTGTTCACCTTGGCGGGTCACGGCACGGTAGTGACCGGCACGGCGCATGCAGGGCAGGCCCGGGCGGGCGACGACACGGCGGATCTACGCCTGATGCCTGCGGGCACGCGGGTGCGCGTGCGCAGCATCCACGCGCAGAACCAGTCCAGCGAGACCGGCGCGGCCGGGCAGCGCTGCGCGCTGAACCTGGCGGGCATCGACAAGAGCGCCATCTCGCGCGGCGACTGGATCGCGGACGCACGCTGTTTTCTGCCCTCGCGCCATATCGATGTCGCGCTGACGCTGCTGCCTTCGGCCGATGCGCCCGTGCGCGCCTGGGCGCCGTTGCATGTCCATATCGGCGCCGCGCGCCATGTGGCGCATGCGGTGCCGCTTAGCGCGGAGACGCTGGCGCCGGGGCAGTCGGGATGGGTGCAACTGGTGTTCGACGAGCCGGTCTGCGCCATGCCGGGCGACCGCTACATCGTGCGCAATGCGCAAGCCACGCGCACCGTCGGCGGCGGCCGGGTGCTGGACCCGAATGCGCCAGACCGCAAGCGCCGCGCCGCATCGCGGCTGCAAGGCTTGCAGGCATTGACCGACATGCTGGATGGCGGTGGCTTGCCGCCCGTGCTGGCGCACGCGCCGCTGGGCCTGGACGAAGGCGCGTTGCAGCGTCTGACTGGCAAGCCCGTGCGGGCGATCGAAGCGCCGCACGGCGCGTTGTGGATCGAGACGCGCAATGCCCAGGCGCCGCGCACGCTGATCCTGGGCACGCACTGGGATGCCTTGATCGAACGCGTCGAACACGCGCTGACGGCCTTTCATCACGGCGCGCCGGACGAACCTGGCCCGGACAGCGCGCGCTTGCGCCGGATGGCGATGCCGGTAGGGTCGGACGCCTTGTGGACTGCGGTGCTGGATCATCTTCAACGCGACGGCCGTGTGGCGCGAAATGGGCCGTGGCTGCATCTGCCCACCCATACGTCCACGCTGGCGGACGCCGAATCGGCGCTGGCCCAGCGCCTGCTGCCGCTGTTGCAGCAAGGCGGGTTCGATCCTCCCTGGGTGCGTGACCTGGCCCGTGCGCAGGACGAGCCCGAAGAGCGCGTGCGTCAATTGCTGCGCAAGCTGTTGCGGCGTGGCGATGTGGCGCAGGTCGTGAAAGATCTGTTCTATCACCGTGACCAGGTGCGGGCGCTGGCGCGGCTGGCGGCGGACCTGGCGGCGCGGCCCGAGGGGCTGAACGCGGCGGTGTTCCGCGACGCGACGGGGCTGGGCCGCAAGCGCGCCATTCAGATCCTGGAGTTCTTTGACCGCGTGGGCTATACGCGGCGCGTGCGCGATACGCACCTGTTGCGCCCGGAAAGCGCGTACGCCGCGATGCAGGCGGACGCGGAGCCGGTATCATAGGCGGTCCGCTGGGGAAGGCATTCGTGCCCGGCGGCACGGCTGGGCTTCAAACCCAGTTGGGGGCGTCAGACGTTCCCAGGTAGGTTCGACTCCTGCTGCCTTCCGCCAATCGCTCCGCCTGCGCAGCGTTCGTATCATCTGCGCAGCATCCGCGTCACCACGCCCGTCACGCGGTCCGACCGCCAGTCCAGTTCCCCCAAATGCCAATACCTGATGGACCCGCCGCGGTCCACCAGGTAGTTTGCCGGCAGCCCGATCGCTTCCCACTTTTTCGATGCCGCGCTGTTGCGGTCGTGCAGCACCGTGCCGGCCACCGGCCATTTCGCCAGGAAGGTCGACACCTTGCCCAGCGCCTCGCCGACGTTCACCGCCACCAGGCGCAGGCCTTCTTCGCGGTGCCGCTTGGCCATGGCCGACATCAGTGGGATCTCGTCGCGGCAGGGGTCGCACCAGGTGGCCCAGAAACTCACGATCACGACGTTGCCACGCCAGGCCGAGAGCTTTTGTTCGCGGCCGCTCAGGTCGGGCAGGACGAGCGCGGGCGTGGGCGCGGTCCACGGCGCCCAGTCCAGGCCGGTGGCGGCCTTCAGCCCCGAATCGCTGGCGGTCCGAGCCCAGGCGGGCAGGGCGGCCAGCGACAAACCGGATTGCAGCAGACGGCGACGGCTGATCAAGGCGGCTTCCTCCGCGGGCAGGGTCAGATGGCGATGGGCCGGGCGCTGAGCTTATAGCTGAAACTGTCAGGGTCCAGGCTGTCCAGACGCCCGGCGCGGGTTTCGCCGTTGGGGTACATCAGGAACGGCACGGGGTCGTGCGCGGAGCCGGGCAGCACAACATCGTGGCCATGGTTGTAGGCGACCCAGTTCATTTCCCATGCGCCGAACAGCATGACGCGGGCGGCCCGTACCTTGGCGTCGGTCAGCGGCAAGTCGCCCGGCGGTTCCTCCAGCATGACCTTGCGCACGTCGGCGGGGTCGACCGGAATCCAGCCGTACCCGGCCGCATGGAACTCGGCGCGGCAGTGCTGTGCCTTCGTGACGTCGAAGGCTTTGCCCAGGCTCTTGTAGCCCAGTTCGGAATTGGCCACGCGCACGCCATAGGCGTCGCGCGCGGGGATGCCGGCAGCGCGGGCCAGCGCCACGAACAGCGCATTGATGTCGGCGCATTTGCCGTTCAGATCGTTCGTCGTCAGCATGTAGCGCACGTCGCCCACGCCGCAGCCGCGCGTGGAGGCGGTTCTACAGGTGTTTTCCACCACCCATTCGTAGATGGCGCGGGCGCGCGCCACGTCGCCCACGTGACCCCGCGTGATGTGGTCGGCGGTCGTTTTGACGATGCCGTCGGTGGGCAGCAGCGCGGTGGGTTTCAGGAATTCCCGTAGCGTGGCGGGGCGTTCCAGCGTGGCGTCCGCGGGCGGCGGCTGCGTGAGGTCCACGCGACGGTTGCGGGTCTGGAAACGGCTGGTCACGGTGACGTTGCGCGCCGCCTGGCCGTCCGGCCATTGCACGGCCAGCATCTGAACGTCGTAGCCCGGCGCCCGCATCAACTGTGCGGTGCCGCCGCCGCTGACCTGCCAGGTGCTTTGCGCGCCGCGCTGGTAAGGGGTGTCGATGGCGTACGGCACCGGTATCCAGATGCGCGTGTGCGCGCCGGGCTCTTTCACGCTGATGTCGGTGGTCAGTTCAAAGCCGCGCCAGCCGGCGCTGACGGGGGCCTGCTGGGCGCGAAGCGCCTGCGGCAAGGCGGTTGTGGCGGCGCACAATGCGCCGGAGAGTCGGAGAAAGTGTCGGCGATCCATGAAGCCCTCACGCACGGTGAAGTTTGGCTATCGGTGCGCCCGTGGCCGGGCGGCCGTCCCTTGGGGTGTGCTCCTGCGCGTCCAGCCGAATCATCATAGAGCCAACTTCGGCGGCGGTGCTATCCTTTTTCCATTGACTCATGGAGATTGAAATGACCCAGGATGTTGCCACGGCGGCCGTGCCGCGTTTGACGTCGCTGTCCCACGGGGGCGGCTGTGGCTGCAAGATCGCTCCGGGCGTGCTGTCCGAACTGCTCAAGCGCTTCGGACCCACCGCCAGTTATCCGAACCTGATGGTGGGCACCGAGACCGCCGACGACGCCGCGGTCTACCGGCTGAACGACGAACAGGCACTCATCGCCACCACCGATTTCTTCATGCCGATCGTGGACGACCCATTCGACTTCGGCCGCATCGCGGCGACGAACGCGCTGTCCGACGTGTATGCGATGGGCGGCACGCCGATCATGGCCCTGGCCATCGTCGGCATGCCCATCAACGTGCTGCCGCATGGCGTCATCGCAGACATCCTGCGTGGCGGTGAATCCGTGTGCGAGGAAGCGGGTATTCCGGTGGCGGGCGGCCATAGCATCGATTCCGTCGAACCCATCTACGGCCTTGCGGCGATGGGGCTCGTGCATCCCGGCCGTCTCAAGCGCAATGCCGATGCGCGGGCGGGGGATGTGCTGATCCTGGGCAAGGCGCTGGGCGTGGGCATCTTGTCGGCCGCGCTGAAAAAGAACCGCCTGGATGATGCCGGCTACCGCGTGATGATCGACACGACGACGCGCCTTAACCGCCCCGGCCCGGCGCTGGCCGCGCTGGACGGCGTGCATGCGATCACCGACGTGACGGGTTTTGGCCTGCTGGGCCATGCGCTGGAGATGGCGCGCGGCGCGAAGCTGACGGCGCGGCTGCGCCTGGATGCCCTGCCTTGGCTGCCGGGCGTGCAAGCGTTTGCGTCGGAAGGCGTGATCACCGGCGCGTCGGGCCGCAACTGGGCGTCCTATGGCGGATCCGTGCAGCTGGGCGACGCGGTGACCGACACGCAGCGCGCGTTGCTGACTGACCCGCAGACGTCCGGCGGCTTGCTGGTGGCATGCGCGCCGGAGGCGGCCGCCGCGGTGTTGGACCTGTTCCGCAGCCAGGGTTTCGAACAAGCCGCCGTGGTGGGCGAAATGACCGCCGGCGACGCGCAGGTGCGGGTGGAATAGGCAAGCGGAAAAAGGCGTCCAGCCGCGGCATGCCCGGGGCCGGACTTAACCGGTCGCCGCCGCCGGCGACAGATCCCGCGCGGTCATGGCGGCCTGTTCCGTCAGCCACCGCGCCACCACGTCGGCGTCCGGCGTGGCGCGTCGCGTGTTGCGCACCAGCCAGTAGGCAAGGTCCGTGGCACGGGCCGCCTGCCCGCCCACGGCTTCCAGCCTGCCATCCGCCAGCATCGGCGCGATCAGCGCCAGCCGGCCCAGCGCGATGCCGTGGCCGGCCAGCGCGGCCAGCACGATCTGGTCGTACTGGTTGAAGCGCAGCATGCCCCTGCCACGTACCCGCCCCAGTCCACGCGCGTTCAACCATTCCGACCACTGTAGCCAGGGGCGTGTCGGATCATCGAATTCCAGCAATACGTGGCGTTGCAATTCGCTCGCGTCCAATTCGCGGGCATGGAGCGACGGGTGCGCGACCGGCACCACGGATTCCCCGAACAGCCAGGCCGCGCCATCGGGCACCATGTCGCGCGGGCTGTAGCGGATGGCGATGTCCACGCTTTCACGGTCGATATCGATCAATCGGTTGTCGGCCGCCACCCGCACGTCGATATGCGGATGCGCCGCCTGGAATTCTCCCAGCCGGGGCAGCAGCCACAGCGACGCCACGCCAATGGTGGTGGTCACCGTGATGGGGGTGCGCCGTTCGGGCGCACGCAGTTGTTCGGTCAGGTCGCCCAACTGGCTCAGCCACACATTGGCCATGCGGAACAGTTGCGCACCCTCGGATGTAAACGACACGCTACGGAATCCGCGCACCAGCAGCGGCACGCCCAAGTGCGCTTCCAACGCCCGGATCTGACGGCTGACGGCCGATTGCGTCACATGCAGATCCTGCGCGGCAAGCGTGATGCTCATGCGGCGGCCCACGGCGACAAAACCGCGGACCAGGTCAAGCGGGGGAAGTTTGGCCAGGGGATATGGCATTCGTATAACTCATGCGTATCGGACGGAAATGTCGCTTGAGCAATAGTACGCCGGCGGGTTCAATGACAGACATGCGACAGGCTTCCGGGACATCGATCCCGGGCCTCGCGCGATGGTTGTCGTTGCGGCCCCGAGAAAGCGCAGGTCGCGCGACTTTCCTGGTCTTGCTGACCCCCGGAGCTCTTGTGATGACTGCGCCCTTGCCCGATTCGCCCCGCATGCAGATGTGGTTTGATTTTGCCAGCCCCTACAGCTATCTGGCGATTGAGCGCATCGACGCCCTGGCGCGGGCGGCCGGCGTGCAGGTCGACCTGCGCCCCTTCCTGCTGGGCCCGATCTTCCAGGCGCAGGGGTGGAACGACACGCCGTTCCGGCTGTTTCCGGGCAAGGGCGCCTACATGATGCGCGACATCGCCCGCCTGGCCGACAAGTACGGCGTGGTCTACAACCGGCCCCGCCTTTTCCCGCGCATGAGCGTGCTGCCTGCCCGGATCGGGCTGCTGGGCCAGGACGAACCCTGGGGGCGCGATTTCTGCCTGGCCGTGTTCCGCGCCAATTTCCAACACGACCTGGACATTCAGGCCGAAGACGTCGTGCATGACTTGTTGGCCGGCCTGTCTTTGGACGCGGATGCCTTGATCACCCGCGCCAAATCCGAAGCCGCCAAGGAAGCGCTGCGGCGGCAGGTGGACCGCGCGCGCGATCTAGGCGTGTTCGGCGCGCCCACGTTCTTCGTGGGCGATGAGATGTTCTGGGGCAATGATCGCCTTGAAGACGCCCTGGAGTGGGCTCAACGATGAAAAACGCAAGCAATGCCTATCGCGGCGCACCCATGCCGGGCGGCCGTTCGTTCACGCAATTCCGCGCGGCCCGCATCCGCCGCGTGTCATTCCAATGGAAGCAGGCCGGGCAGGCGCAAGGCCCGGCCGGCCAGGGGCCGGCCAAGGGCGGGTCGTTCACCCCTTCGTGACCGGCGCGACCTGGGCCCATTCTTCGTCTGAATACAGGCGCGAGCGGAGCAGGAAGCGCTTGCCTTCCGCGCTGTCCAGCGAAAAGGCGCCGCCGCGTCCCGGCACGGCGTCGATGATCAGCTGCGTGTGCTCCCAATACGCGAACTGGTCTTCGCCCATGTAGAACGGGCAGCCCTCCAGGTCGCCCAGCAGCACGTCCGAGCCGCCCACCATGAACTCGCCCAGCGCGTAGCACATGGGCGAACTGCCGTCACAGCATCCGCCCGACTGGTGGAACATCAGCGGGCCATGCTTGGCCCGCAACGTATCGATCAATTGGCGCGCCTCGTCGGTCGCGACCACGCGCGGCGTGTGTTCTGCCATGGCGTCATTCCTGTCCGGAGCGCCGGGCGCGCCCGGCCCGAGGGCCGATGCGCCCGGCTGCCAGTTGGCGATCAGAAGAAACCCAGCTTCTTCGGCGAATAGCTCACCAGCAGGTTCTTTGTCTGCTGATAATGGTTGAGCATCATCTTGTGATTTTCGCGTCCGATGCCCGACTGCTTATAGCCGCCGAACGCCGCGTGCGCGGGATAGGCGTGATAGCAGTTGGTCCACACGCGGCCGGCCTTGATGGCGCGGCCCATCCGATAGCACGTGTTGGCGTCGCGTGACCATACGCCGGCGCCCAGGCCATAGAGCGTGTCGTTGGCCAGGGCCAGCGCGTCGTCGGCGTCCTTGAACGTGGTCACCGCGACGACCGGCCCGAAGATCTCTTCCTGGAACACGCGCATCTTGTTGTGGCCCTTGAAGACCGTGGGCTGCACGTAATAGCCGCCTTCCAGCGCGCCCTGCATCTGTGCGCGCGAGCCGCCAGCGAGCACATCGGCGCCTTCCTGCTTGCCAATGTCCAGGTACGACAGGATCTTCTCCAGTTGTTCGGTGGAGGCTTGCGCGCCCAGCATCGTGTCGCCGTCCAGCGGGTTGCCCTGCTTGATCTCGGCCACGCGCTTCAATGCGCGCTCCATGAACTTGTCGTAGAGCGATTCCTGAATCAGCGCGCGGCTGGGGCACGTGCACACTTCGCCCTGGTTGAGCGCGAACATGACGAAACCTTCGACGGCCTTGTCCAGGAAGTCGTCATCCTGCGCGGCCACGTCCGCGAAGAAGATGTTGGGTGACTTGCCGCCCAGTTCCAGCGTGACGGGGATGATGTTCTGCGACGCGTACTGCATGATCAGGCGGCCGGTGGTGGTTTCACCGGTGAAGGCGATCTTGGCGATGCGCTTGCTGGAAGCCAGCGGCTTGCCGGCTTCCAGGCCGAAACCCGTCACCACGTTCAGCACGCCCGGCGGCAGGATGTCGCCGATCAATTCCATCAACAGCAGGATGCCCAGCGGCGTCTGTTCCGCGGGCTTCAGCACCACGCAGTTGCCGGCCGCCAGCGCGGGCGCCAGCTTCCATGCGGCCATCAGGATGGGGAAGTTCCACGGGATGATCTGGCCGACCACGCCCAGCGGTTCGTTGAAGTGGTAGGCCACCGTGTCGCTATCGATTTCCGACAGACCGCCTTCCTGGCTGCGGATGCACGAGGCAAAGTAGCGGAAGTGGTCGATCGCCAGCGGAATGTCGGCGGCGCGCGCTTCGCGAATGGGTTTGCCGTTGTCCCAGGTTTCGGCCGTGGCCAGGCGTTCCAGGTTGGCTTCCATCACGTCGGCGATCTGCATCAGCATGCGGGCGCGCTCGGCGGCCGGGGTCGCTCCCCATTTCGGCGCGGCACGGTGCGCGGCGTCCAGGGCCATGTCGATGTCGCGGTCCTTGGAACGTGCGTTGCGGGTCAGCACCTGGCCGGTAACGGGCGTGACGTTGTCGAAGTACTCGCCATCGGCGGGCTTTTGCCACTTGCCGTCAATGAAGTTGTCGTACTGCGTTTTCAGGTCCAGACGGGTGCCATACGTGTCCGGGGTGATGCGGGTTGCGATGTCCATGCTTGTCTCCGATATTGTGGAATAGCGGCAGTGGGCTGCCTGTCTGGTATCAAGCAAGGAACGTGCCAACCTGCGGGCTTCCCCCGCTGGACAGCGCGCGCCCTCGCGTGCGACAGTTGACTTCGCCGCGCCCCAACGCGCGTGCAACATTTTTGCCCCTCGATATGTCGTTATTTGCGACGTTGTCGCGGAACAGGTGTCGCAGAAGCGCCTGTCCAAGGAGACACGCATGGCCAGTCAATCCCGTCAGCACGCGCTGACGCAAGCGCGCCTGCTGTTCAACCAGCAGGGCGCCGTGCCCGGCGGCATCGTTGCCGAGCCCATCCTGCGATCCTGGCGCCGGTGCGCCGACCTGGGCTTTGACATGCGTGGCGTGCGGCGCGCCGAGCTCATGACACAGGGCGAACTGCGCGAGGCCCAGCAACGCAACGAAGCCTTGCGCCGCTTGTCGGAACCCGCCATGTCGTACCTGCGCCGCCAGGCCGGCGGCAGTGGCAACCTGGTGATACTTTCGGACGCCCAGGGGCTGGTCCTGGACAGCGATGGCGATAGCGGCTTCGCCAGCCGGGCATCCCGCGTGGCGCTGATGCCCGGGGCGCCCTGGGACGAGGCCGCGGCGGGCACCAATGCCATCGGCACCGCGCTGGTCGAAGGCCGGCCCATTGCCGTGCATGGCGCGGAACATTATTTCGAACCCAACCGCATCCTGACCTGCGCCGCGGTGCCCATCACCGACAGCGAGGGCCGCACGCTGGGCGTGCTGGACCTGTCCAGCCAGGCGCGCGACATCCGGCCCGATATGCTGGCGCTGGTGCGCGCGGCCGTCGACGTCATCGAACATCGCTTGTTTGAACAGGCCTACGAGCACTACGCGGTGCTGCGCCTGCATGATGATCCGTCCGGCCTTGGGGCGCCAGGCGAAGGCCTGCTGGCATTCCAGGGCGATCTCCTGATCGGGGCGAACCGCCGCGCGATGCAGGCATTGGGCCTGGCTCCCACGGCCCTGGGCGTGTATCGCTACGCCGACGTGTTCGAAGGCGAACTGGAACGCTGCCCCGATTCGGCCGGCCGTGTGCTGGCCCGCTCTGGCGCCGGGTACCACGCGCGGCTGCGTCAACCGCGTTCGCGTCCGCCGCAACCCACGACACCGGCCTTGCCCATCGCCACCACTCGGCCGGCGGCGCCCAGCTTCGACGCTGCCACCCTAGGCGCGCTGGCGCGCGCGGTGCACCTGTCGGATGCGGGCGTTTCCATATTGCTGCAAGGCGAAACGGGCGTGGGCAAGGAAGTGTTTGCCCGCCAACTGCATGCGCGTGGCAAGCGCGCGTCGGGGCCATTCGTGGCGGTCAATTGCGCGGCGTTGCCCGAAAGCCTGATCGAATCCGAACTGTTCGGGTACGAAGACGGCGCCTTTACGGGTGCGCGCAGGCAAGGCAGCAAGGGCCTGCTGCGCCAGGCGCATGGTGGCGTGCTGTTCCTGGATGAAATCGGCGATATGCCGCTGCTGCTGCAATCACGCTTACTGCGCGTGCTGCAAACGCGCGAAGTGTCGCCGCTGGGCGCGGCGCGGCCGGTGCCGGTGGATTTTGCGCTGGTGTGTGCCACCCATCGTCCGTTGGCGCACGAAGGATCCGATGCGCCGGTGCGCCCGGACCTGTACTTCCGCATCGCCGAATACACGGTCACGCTTGAACCGCTGCGCGCCCGCGCCGACCGCCTGGAGTTGTTGCGCGCGTTGTGGGCGGCGCAGGGTCCCGGCCCGGTGCTGCCGCCGTCGATCGAAGCCCGTCTGGCTGCGTATTCGTGGCCGGGCAATTACCGGCAGTTGGTGGCGGTGCTGCGCACCTTGCATGTATTGGCGGGCCCGTCGGGTGTGGTCGATGCCGACATGCTGCCGGCCGAACTGTTGCAATCGCCGGCTGCGTCCCGCGCGCCGGACGCGGCGCCCACGACGGGCAGCGGCGCGGCGGATCTGCAATCCATGACGGATGCCGCAATACGCGATGCGCTGGCCGCGCATGGCGGCAACGTCAGCCGTGCGGCGCGTGCGCTGGGTGTGCACCGCAGCACCGTGTACCGGCGCGCGGGCAATCTGGTTGTGCCGCGTCCGCGATAGCTGCGCGGCAAGTTCGCAATAGCGCTCGCGCAGCCCCTGGCCGCAGGCGCCTCAGCCTACCAGGCGCGCGAGCTCCGCGCCCGGGTCCTTGGCGCGCATGAATGCTTCGCCCACCAGGAAAGCGTTGACTTGGTGGTCGCGCATCAGCTTGACGTCTTCCGGCTTCAGGATGCCGCTTTCGGTCACGACGCGCTTGCCCGCCGGAATGTTGGGCAGCAGGTCCAGCGTGTTCTTCAGGCTGGTCTCGAACGTGCGCAGGTTGCGGTTGTTGATGCCCAGCAGCGGTGTCTTCATGGTCAGCGCCACGTCCAGTTCCCGGGCGTCGTGCACTTCCACCAGCACATCCATGCCCAGTTCCATCGCCAACGTTTCGTAGTCGCGCAATTGCGACGGCGACAGCGCGGCCACGATCAGCAGCACGCAGTCCGCGCCCATCGCGCGGGCGGCGATGATCTGGTAGGGGTCGATCACGAAATCCTTGCGCAGCACCGGCAGCGAGCAGGCGGCGCGCGCCTGGCGCAGGTGGTCGTGCGAGCCCTGGAAGAACTGCACGTCCGTCAGCACCGACAGGCACGCCGCGCCGTGCACCGCATAGGTCGAAGCGATGTCGGCGGGGGCGAAGGTGTCGCGCAGCACCCCCTTGGAGGGCGACGCTTTCTTGATTTCAGCGATGACGCCGGCTTTGCCCTGCGAGATCTTGTCCTCGATGGCTTGGGCAAAGCCACGTACGTCCTGCCGCGCCTGCGCTTCGCGCAGCACCTCGGCTTCGCTGCGCATCTGGCGAGCGGCGGCGACTTCCTCGACCTTGACGGCGAGGATCTTCGCAAGAATATCGTTCATTTCTGGAATTTCCGGGTATATGCGCAGAATTCTTCCAGCTTGGCTCGCGCCGCGCCGGTGGCAATCAATTCAAATGCTAGCGCTAAGGCTTCGGGAATGGAATCAGCTTTATTGCCGGCATAGATGGCCAGCCCCGCATTCAGCGCGACGATGTCGCGCGCGGCGCCCTCCACATTGTCCAGCGCTTCGATGACAAGTTCGCGCGACTGCTCGCGATTGGACACCTTGATGGACCGGTTGGACATCATGGATAGCCCGTAGTCCTCAGGGTGGATTTCATATTCCCGTATTTGACCATCTTTCAGCTCGCCCACCAGGGTGGCCCCGCCCAACGACGCTTCGTCCATGCCGTCCTTGCCGTGCACCACCAGCACGTGGCGCGATCCCAGGCGTTCCAGCACCCGCACCTGGATGCCGACGAGATCGGGGTGGAACACGCCCATCAGCTGGTTGGCCGCGCCTGCCGGGTTGGTCAGCGGGCCGAGGATGTTGAAAATGGTGCGCACGGCCAGTTCCTTGCGCACGGCCGCCACGTTCTTCATGGCGCCGTGGTGGGCGGGCGCGAACATGAAGCCGATGCCGGTGGCCTGGATGCACTCGGCCACGTCCTCGGGCGTCAGGACCAGGTTGGCGCCCAGGGCTTCCAGCACATCGGCGCTACCGCTGGAGGACGACGCGCTGCGATTGCCGTGCTTGGCGATCGGCACGCCGGCCGCCGCCGCCACGAACATGGCGGTCGTCGAAATATTGAAGGTGTGGCTGCCGTCGCCGCCCGTGCCGCACATGTCCAGCAGGTCCAGCGGATTGGGCGTCACGACGGGCGTGGCGAATTCGCGCATGACCTGCGCGGCCGCGGTGATCTCGCCAATGGTTTCCTTCTTCACGCGCAGGCCCATCAGCAGGGCGCTTGCGATCTGCGGGGACATCTCGCCGCGCATCAGCATGCGCATCAGATGCAGCATCTCGTCGTGGAAAATTTCGCGGTGTTCAATGCAGCGCGTCAGCGCTTCGGTGGGGGAAATCGTCACGGTGCGTCCTTCTCAGGCGAGGTTCAGGAAATTGCGCAGCAGGGCGTGGCCATGTTCGCTGAGCACGGATTCGGGGTGGAACTGTACTCCGTACAGCGGCAGGGATTTGTGGCGGACCCCCATGATGTCGCCATCCGGGGCGGTCGCCGTCACCGCCAGGCAGTCGGGCAGGGTGGCGGGGTCGATGGTCAGCGAGTTGTAACGGATCACGGTGTACGGGGTGGGCAGGCCGGTGAAGAGGTCGGTGCCCGTGTGCGAGATCTTGACGGTTTTGCCGTGCATGATCTGCTGCGCGCGGACGATATTGCCGCCGTAGGCCGCGCCGATGGCCTGGTGGCCCAGGCACACGCCCAGGATGGGCTTCTTGCCGGCGAAGGCCTGGATCGCAGCCACCGAAATGCCGGCCTCGGCGGGCGAGCAGGGGCCGGGCGACACGCAGATGCGGTCCGGATTCAGGGCGGCGATCTCCTCCAGCGTGATCTGGTCGTTGCGCGCCACGCGCACGTCTTCGCCCAGTTCACCGAAGTATTGGACCAGGTTGTAGGTAAAAGAGTCGTAGTTATCGATCATCAACAGCATTTTTTTCTCCGTGCGGGGCGGTATTCGGTTCGGGCGGGGCCGGGATCAGATGGGTTCGTCCAGGCCGTGCTGCACCTGTTCGGCGGCGCGCAGCACCGCGCGAGCCTTGGCTTCCGTTTCGGCCCATTCGGCTTCGGGGTTGGAGTCGGCCACGATGCCGGCGGCCGCCTGCACGTACAGCGTGCCGTCCTTGATGACGCCGGTGCGGATGGCGATGGCCACGTCCATTTCGCCGCCATAGGACAGGTAGCCGGCCGCGCCGCCGTAGATGCCGCGGCGCACGGGTTCCAGTTCATCGATGATCTTCATGGCCTCGACCTTGGGCGCGCCCGTCAGCGTGCCGGCGGGGAACGACGCGCGCAGCACGTCCATGCTGCTCATGCCGGGGTTCAGGTTGCCGGTCACGTTGGACACCAGGTGCATCACGTGCGAGTAGCGTTCGATGACCATGGTGTCGCTGACCTTCACCGAGCCCACTTCGGCCACGCGGCCCACGTCGTTGCGGGCCAGGTCGATCAGCATCACGTGCTCGGCCACTTCCTTGGGGTCTGCCTTCAGTTCGGCGGCCAGCGCTGCGTCCTCTTCGGGCGTGGCGCCGCGCTTGCGGGTGCCGGCCAGCGGCCGGATGGTGATCTGCGACTTCGGCACGCCGTTGTCCACCACGCGTTCCTGGCGCACCAGGATCTCGGGCGACGCGCCCACGACCTGGAAGTCGCCGAAGTTCCAGAAGTACATGTAGGGGGACGGGTTCAACGACCGCAGGGCGCGGTAGAGGGAAAGCGGCGAATCGCGGAAGGGCTTGGCGATGACCTGGCCCACTTGTACCTGCATCAGGTCGCCGGCGGCGATGTGTTCCTTGGCGCGGCGCACGGCCGCCAGATAGTCTTCCTTCTTGAAGTCGCGCCGCTCTTCGGTCTGCATGCTGGCGTGGCTGTACGGGATTTCCACCGGGCGTCGCAGGCGCGCGCGCAGGTCGTGCAGGCGCTGTTGGGCGCGGCTATAGGATTCGGGCTGGCTGGGGTCGGCGTAGACCATCAGGTAGATGCGGCCGGCCAGGTTGTCCACGATGACCAGTTCGTCCACGTGCATCAGCATCAGGTCGGGGGTGCCGCCTTCCATGCCAGCCGGGAACGGCTTGACGGCCGGCCCCAGGCACGGCTCGATGTGGCGCACCGTGTCATAGCCGAAGTAGCCGGCCAGGCCGCCGCAGAAGCGCGGCATGCCCGGGCGCAGGGCGACCTTGAAACGGCCCTGGTACTGCTCGATGAACGCCAGCGGATCGCCCTCATGCGTTTCCACGACCTGACCGTCGTGCAGCACCTCCGTCAGGGTGCCGCTGGCGCGGATCACCGTGCGGGCCGGCAGGCCGATGAAGGAATAGCGCCCGAAGCGCTCGCCGCCCACCACCGATTCCATCAGGCAGGTCATGCGGCCGGCCAGGGGGCCCGCATGCGCCAGCTTCAGGTAGATGCCCAGCGGCGTGTCCAGGTCGGCGTAGGTTTCGGCGACCAGCGGAATGCGGTTGTAGCCTTGCGCGGCGAGGGCCTTGAATTCGATTTCGGTCATGTCGGGGTCTCGTAAGCGATGGGGTGTTTGCTTTCAGACCGGGCGCACAACAAAAAAGCCCGGTCCAGGTTACTGGTTCCGGGCTTGGCTCTGTGGTTTACACAGCTACGGCACTAGGCGGCATACGCGTCCAGGGCCGGGAGGGATCATCGCCACCCGGAAGACAAACGCCACCAGCGCCACGAGGCGCCGAGCATTTGGTTCTGGGGATAAGCGTTCATTGATCCGAAATAAGTCTTTGATAATTCAGGTGTTGCCAGGCCGCGTATGTTTTAGCGGAGCGTCCTTTTCAGGAGGCTGCCGTGGCGGCGTTCTGGTTTTGGTTCCAGAGCGCCACCCACTGCGCGGCGTTGACTAGCGTGTCCACTATACCATCGACATCCAGCTCGCGCACGTCACGGCCTTCGTTGTAGCCGTAAGGCACCACCAGCACCTGCGTGCCCGCCGTGCGGCCGGCTTGCGCGTCATTGATCGAGTCGCCGATGGTCACGGCTTCGGTCACCGCCACGCCCAGCAGTTCGCAGGCGTGCAGCACCTGGTCGGGGTCGGGCTTGCGGCGCGCGCAGGTGTCGCCGCAGACAACCGCGTCGAAAAAGCCCGCCAGGCCGGTGCGCTGCAAAAGCGGCAGCGTGAACTCGGTGGGCTTGTTGGTGACGACGGCCAGCTTCAGGCCCTGGTCGCGCATGTGTTTCAGCCCGTCGATGACGCCGGGGTAGACCTGGGCGCGTTCGCCATTGACCAGGTGGTAGTGGCGGTAGAAGGCCTCGCGGGCGCGGGCGAAGTCCTCGGCCGACGGGTCGGCGGCATCCAGGCTGCCCGCCAGGCTGCGGCGGACCAGGTTGTCCACGCCCTTGCCGACGAAGGTGGCCACCACGTCTTCGCGCAGCGCGGTCATGCCGAGCTCCACGCGCATGGCATTGGCCGCGAAGGCCAGGTCGGGGATGGAATCCAGCAAGGTGCCGTCAAGGTCCAGCAGCGCAGCGCGAAAAGCGGTCATGTCGGGTCCTGGTCCTTAGATGGCGGTGGTTTCGCCGATGGCGATCTGTTCGCGCATGGACGTGATGATGCCGGCGTAGTCCGGCTTGCCGAAAATGGCCGAACCGGCCACGAAGGTGTCCGCGCCCGCGCGGCGGATCTCGGCGATATTGTCGATTTTGACGCCGCCGTCCACTTGCAGCACGATTTCCTGGCCGCCGGCCTGCATCCAGGCGTCGATTTTCGCGCGCGCTTCGCGCAGCTTGGTCAGCGCGCCGGGGATGAAGCTCTGGCCGCCAAAGCCCGGGTTCACCGACATGATCAGGACCAGGTCGATCTTGTCCATGACGTAGTCCAGATAGGTCAGCGGCGTGGCGGGGTTGAACACCAGGCCGGCTTTACAGCCGTTTTCGCGGATCAGGGACAGCGTGCGGTCCACGTGGCGGCTGGCGTCCGGGTGGAAGCTGATGTAGTCGGCGCCGGCCTTGGCGAACATCGGCACCAGGTCGTCCACCGGTTCAACCATCAGGTGCACGTCGATCGGCACCTGGACGTGGGGGCGGATCGCCGCGCACACCATCGGGCCGATGGTCAGGTTGGGGACATAGTGGTTGTCCATCACGTCCACATGGATCCAATCGGCGCCGGCGGCGACAACGTTGCGGACTTCCTCGCCCAGGCGGGCGAAGTCAGCCGACAGGATGCTGGGGGTGATGCGGGTGGAGGCCGTGGAGGATGACATGATGTTCGGGGTCGGGAAGGGCATAATGTGCCATTATTGCAGTTTGAGGCGCGATATCGGGAACCGCCCGGTCCCGCGGGTCCGAAAACTGCGTCATGCAAGCGTCCGGCGCCGTCATCCGGCCCCCGCGCCCAGCCACACAGGGAAGGACTGTGAAACCTTACGACCTTAGCGTCTCTGTCTCTCCGCGCTTCGTGCCTGAACAGTCCGATCCCGGCGAACAGCAGTTCGTGTTTGCCTATACCGTCCGCATCACCAATACCGGCGAACATCCCGCCCAGGTGATCAGTCGCCACTGGGTCATCACCGATGGCAACCAGCGCGTGCAGGAAGTGCGCGGGCTGGGCATCGTGGGGCAGCAGCCCCTGTTGGCGCCCGGCGAGACCTTCGAATACACCAGCGGCTGTCCGCTGCCCACCCCGGTGGGCACGATGCGCGGCACGTACCACTGCGTCGGCGAGAACGGGATTCCGTTTGAAGTGCCGATCTCCGAATTCGTCCTGGCCATGCCGCGCACCCTGCACTGAATGGCCCGGCCCGTTGCCCCGTTTTCTCCTCTGCTCATGAAGCGCATTCTTAGCCTGTCCGTGCTGTCGGTCCTGCTGGCGGCATGTTCCACGCCCTCCGACGTCCCGCCCGACTCCGGCGACACCGGCCTGCCCGGCACACGCCCTCCCACGGCCGAAGGCCCCCTGGTGGTGCCGTCGCTGTCGGCCCTGCCGGATACCGCGCCGCGGGCGCTTGCGGGCAAGTTCAAACCGGCAAGCTGGTCCGAGATGCCGGGTTGGTCCAACGATGACCTGACACAGTTCTGGCCGCTGTTCCTGCGCAACTGCCGCGGCTTGATGCGGCCCACCAGCGGCAACCTGGCCGCGCCCGCGCGCGCCACGCCGCGCGCCTGGCAGCCGGTGTGCGCCGCGGCCGTCGACCCCTCCCGGGCGCCGGCCGCGGGCGACGGCGAGGGCGTGCGCCGCTTCCTGCAGACCTATCTGCAGCCGTGGCGCCTGAACGCGGCCGACGGCAAGCCGGCCACCAATACCGTCACCGGCTACTACGAACCCCTGGTGCGCGGCTCGCGTCGCCAGGGCGGCAATTACCAGTGGCCCCTCTACGCCGTGCCCGCCGATCTGCTGACGATCGACCTTGGCTCGATCTATCCGGATCTGGCCGGCAAGCGCGTGCGCGGCAAGCTCGAAGGCAAGCGCGTGGTGCCCTATGACACCCGCGCCGCGATCGAGTCGTCCGGCCGCCGGCCGCCCGTGGTCGTGTGGGTGGATGATCCCGTCGACAATTTCTTCCTGCAGGTGCAGGGCTCGGGCCGCGTGCAACTGACCGACGGCCCCGATACCGGCAAGACCATCCGCGTGGCCTACGCCGACCACAACGGGCAGCCTTACGTGTCCATTGGCCGCTGGCTGATCGACCGCGGCGAACTGA
The DNA here is from genome assembly GCF_002975275.1 of Achromobacter sp. MYb9. Lineage (GTDB taxonomy): Bacteria > Pseudomonadota > Gammaproteobacteria > Burkholderiales > Burkholderiaceae_B > Achromobacter. The sequence continues at coordinate 60,705 of NZ_PCOQ01000024.1, forward strand.
CCGCCGACCAGGCGTCCATGCAGAACATTCGCGCCTGGGCCCAGCGCAACCCCAAGCGCGTGCAGGAAATGCTGAACGCCAACCCCGCGGTCGTCTTCTTCCGCGAAGAGCCGGTCATCGACCCCGAACAGGGCCCGAAGGGCGCCTACGCGATCCCGCTGGCACCCAAGCGTTCGGTGGCGGTCGACGCCACCTTCGTGCCGCTGGGCACGCCGGTGTACCTGGCCACGACGTTCCCGGCCTCCGACCGGCCGTTGCAGCGGCTGGTGTTCGCCCAGGATACGGGCACGGCCATCCGCGGCGCGGCGCGCGCCGACTTCTACTGGGGTTACGGCGAAGAGGCCGGGCAGCAGGCGGGCCGCATGAAGCAACGGGGCCAGATGTGGGTGCTGTGGCCCAAGCAAGCAGGGGAGCCTTCGGCAAGATGACCCATCAAATCGTCGTTTGCGGGGCCGGCATCGTGGGCTTGTCCACGGCGTTGGCGTTGGCCCGCCGCGGCCAGCGCGTCGCCGTCCTGGCGCCGCGCACCACGGTACCGGCCGCCGATCCCAACCGCTATCACCCGCGCGTCTATGCCATTTCGCCCGCCAGCCAGCGCTTTCTGGCCGAGCTGGGCGTATGGGACGCCATGCCCGCGTCCCGGCTGATGCCCGTCGAAGCCATGGAGATCCATGGCGATGCGGACGGGCAGGTCAACCTGAACGCCTGGCAGGCGGCGCTGCCGCAACTGGCCTGGATCGTCGAATCCGGCGAGATCGAGCGCGTGCTGGTCCAGGCCGTGCGCATGTTCGGCATCCCCTGGCTGGAAGACCGCTGCACGGGCTACCAGGATGGCGCGGTCGATACCGAAAGCGGCACGCGCATCCGGGCTGAGCTGTTCGTGGGCGCCGACGGGGCGGCCTCGCCGCTGCGCACGGCCGCGGGCATGAAGCACGATGCCGTGTCCTATGACGACACGGGGCTGGTCGTGCATCTGGACGCCGAACGCGCCCATCAGGGCACGGCGATCCAGTGGTTCCGCGACGACGGCGTGTTGGCGCTGCTGCCGCTGCCCGATACCGCCGACGGCCCGCAAGTTTCCATGGTGTGGTCCATGCGCACCGAACCGGCGCAGGCCTTGCTGGCATTGCCGGCCGACGCGCAGGCCGCCAGGCTGGAAAGCCTGTTGGCCGAGGCCTCCGAGGGGCGCCTGGGCCGGCTGAAGGTGCGCAGCAAGCTGCACGGTTTTCCGTTGACGCTGGAGCGCGCCCAGATGGTGGCGCCCGGCATCGCGCTGGCCGGTGATGCCGCGCACCGCCTGCACCCGCTGGCGGGGCAGGGCCTGAACCTGGGCCTGGGCGACGTCGAAGCGCTGGCCCGCACGGTGGCCGATCGCGAGCCCTACCGAACGGCGGGCGACCTGCGCGTGCTGCACCGCTACCAGCGCGCGCGCGCCGAACCGGTGCTGGCGATGCGCCTGGCCACCGACGGCCTGCACAAGCTGTTCGCGTCCCGCGCCACGCCGCTGGTGTGGCTGCGCAACGCCGGCATGCATTGGGTCGAAAAGGCGCCGTTGGTAAAGCGCCGCCTGATCGCCGGCGCATCGGTCAATTAAGTCCTGCCGCGGCGGGCCGTTGAACCTTGGCCCGGGGCGGCAGTCTGACAGGCATTCGCGCGGCGTTCGGACCCGTCCCCGCCGGCACTGCCGGGATGCGTTACGCTTGCGTCCAAAGAACACGATAAGTACAGGAGTACTGATGAACTTCCGCATCTCCGCCACGCTGGCGGCTTGTTTCCTGGCCGGTGGCCTGGGGTTGTCCGCCACCGCGCTGGCGCAGGCGCCCGCCAAGGGCGACAAGTCCGTGTCCACGCAGTCCGTCGGTCAGCCTGGCAAGGACGAAAAAAGCGTCTCGACCACGCAGGTCGATCCTGTTGCGGATGCCGTCAAGGAACGTTTCCAGCAGCGGTTCACCGGCATGGACGTGACGGCCGTGCGCCGCACGCCCTATGGCCTGTTTGAAGTGCAGTTGGGCATGGACCTGATCTACACGGACGAAAAGGTCACCTGGGTCATGGAAGGGCCGTTGATCGACGCCATGACGCGCCGCGACGTTACCCGCGAATCGCAAGAAAAGCTCAGCGCCGTCTCGTTCGACCAACTGCCGCTGGACCTGGCCATCAAGCAGGTCAAGGGCGACGGCTCGCGCAAGGTCGCGATCTTCGAAGATCCCAATTGCGGCTATTGCAAGCAGTTGCGCAAGACGATGGAAGACCTGGACAACGTCACCGTCTACACCTTCATGTACCCGATCCTGTCGCCCGATTCCAAGGACAAGGTGCGTGACGTCTGGTGCGCGGCCGACAAGGGCCGTGCTTGGGACGACTGGATGGTGCGCGGCAAGAAGCCCGCGACCGCCCGTTGCGACGTGCCGGAAGACAAGCTGCTGGCCCTGGGCCACAAGCTGATGGTGCGCGGCACGCCGACGCTGTTCTTCGCCGACGGTTCGCGCGTCAGCGGGGCGATCCCGCTTGACCAACTCAATGCCCGTTTGAACTGACCGGCGCCGCGCGCCGGCCGGGTAGGCTGGCGCGGCTAGCGCCACGCCACCCGGAGACCCCACTTGAAAATCGCAATTCTCGACGATTACCACGACGTAGCCCGGCGCTATGCGGATTGGACCTCTTTGGGCGGCGGCGCCGAGGTGCAGATCTTCAACAACTTCATCCCGGACGAACAGGTCGAGCCCACGCTTGAGCCCTTCGACGTGATCGTGGCCATGCGCGAGCGCACGCCGTTCCCCGCCGAGCGCATCCGCGCATTGCCCAAACTGCGCCTGCTGGTCACGACGGGCATGCGCAACAACGCGATCGACATGCCGGCCTGCACCGCGCAGGGCATCGTCGTGTGCGGCGCGCCCGGCAGCGCGGACGCCAGCACCGCCACGGCCGAACTGGCCTGGGCGCACATCCTGGGCCTGTTCAAGCACCTGCCCGCCGAAGACGCGGCCATGCGCCGCGGCATGTGGCAAACCGCCATGCCCGAGCCTCTGGCCGGCAAACGGCTGGGCGTGCTGGGCCTGGGCAAGCTGGGCGCTGCCGTGGCCAAGGTGGGCCAGGCGTTTGGCATGGACGTGGTGGCCTGGAGCCCCAACCTGACGGACGAGCGCACCGAGGCTGCTGGCGTCAAGCGGGTGGACAAGCACGAACTCTTCGCAACGTCGGACGTCGTCAGCCTGCACCTGATCCTGTCGGACCGCAGCCGCCATGTAGTCGACGCCGCCGCATTGGCCGCGATGAAACCCACCGCCTATCTGGTGAACACGTCGCGCGCCGGCCTGGTGGATCAGGAAGCGCTGATGGACGCGCTGGTGAAGTTCCGTATCGCGGGCGCGGGCCTGGATGTGTACGCGGAAGAGCCGCTATCGCCCACCGACACCGTCCGCGATCTCGACAACGTGATCCTGACCCCGCATCTAGGCTATGTCAGCCGCGAGAACTTCGAGGCGTTCTACCAAAACGCGTTGGAAGCCGTGAAGGCGTTCCAGGCGGGCAAACCCATCCGCGTGCTGAACGCGTAGCCATGCGTCGCAGGCGAAAAAATGGCCGCAATGACGCGGCCATTTTTTTGCGCGCAACGGCTTATATCAGCTGCGCGTGAACGTCACCTTCTTTTCGATGATTGCGCCCGGTTCCAGCGCATTCGGCGTGTCGCCACACGCGTCGTCGCCGTCTTCGTCCGGATCCACCGCGTCAAACGCCGTGTCGCCATTGGCGTCCGGCACGCCCGTGGGCTTCAGGCCCACGAAGTCGAACAGGTCGCGGTCCATCAGGTGCGACGGCACCACGCGCGACAGTGCGTTGAACACGTTCCACGAGCGGCCTGGATGCTGCTTGTCCCAGTCCTTGATCATCCGGCCCACTTCCTTGCGCTTCAGGTTTTCCTGGGAACCGCAGAGATTGCACGGGATGATGGGGAATTGCTTGAGTTCGGCGTAGGCGATCAGGTCCGATTCGGCCACATAGGCCAGCGGGCGGATCACCGTGTGGCGGCCGTCGTCGGACACCAGCTTGGGCGGCATGCCCTTGGCCTTGCCGCCGTAGAACAGGTTCAGGAAGAAGGTGGCCAGAATGTCATCGCGGTGGTGGCCCAGCGCAATCTTCGTGGCGCCCAGTTCGGACGCGACGCGGTACAGGATGCCGCGGCGCAGGCGCGAACAGAGCGAGCACATCGTCTTGCCCTCTTCCAGCACGCGCGTCACGATGGAATACGTGTCTTGCGTTTCGATATGGAAGGGCACGCCCAGTTCCTTCAGGTACTGGGGCAGGATGTGGTCGGGGAAATCAGGTTGCTTCTGGTCCAGGTTGACCGCGATCAGCTCGAACTTGAACGGCGCGCGCTTTTGCAGCTGAAGCAGGATGTCCAGCATCGCATAGGAATCCTTGCCACCCGACAGGCAGACCATGACGCGGTCGCCTTCGCCGATCATGTTGTAGTCGGACAGCGCGCGCGTCGTCTCGCGGGCCAGGCGCTTGGTCAGCTTGTTGCCTTCGTAGCGGGCCTTCTCCGCAGCAAGCGCATCTTTTGCGCGCGGCGTGGGGGCCGCCTCCCCGCCGGGCCGCCCCAAGGGGGGAGTGCCCCCTTGGGGGGCAGCAAGCGCATCTTGTGCGCGCAGCGTGGGGGCTACATTCTCGTCGGTTTCGGTACGGAAGCGGATGCCGGGGGGAGCGATATCGTTCATGGTCAACGGGTAATCTGTATTTCCACGCCCACCGCCGCACAGTCGGAAAAGGCCATGGGCTTGCTGATGCGAAGGCGCAGCGAGCGGATTTCCTGGAAGTCGGCCAGCAGGCGCGCGGCGACTTGTTCGGACAGGGTTTCGATCAGGTTCACATGCGCCTGCGTGCATTCCTCGACGATGGCTTCGCGCAACCGGCGGTAATCCAGCACGCTGTGGATATCGTGATCGTCGACCGAGCGCTGGATATCCACGTCGAACTCGGCGTCGACGTGCAAGGGCTGGGTGGCGCGTCGCTCGTGTTCAAGGATGCCGATGCGGGCGTCGAGCGCAAGCCCGGAAAGGATGATGCGGCGTGTGGGCATGATGGAAACCTGGGTGGGACAGGCGGGATTGTAAGGCGACAGCGGGCCGGGGGCGGCGCGCTGGCTACAATTCGGCCATGTCCGGGCGTCTTCACGACGCCGGCGCAGTCAATAAGGGGTGAAATGCAACAGATGCACGATGCGGTCATTGTAGGCGGCGGCCCGGCCGGCGCTTCCTGCGCCCTGTGGCTGGCCAGGCTGGGTCTGTCCCCGCTATTGGTCGAAGCCGGCCCCCGCCTGGGCGGTCTGGCCAATGACAACCCGTTCGCCGACGATTGGATCGCCGTGCTGCCCGGAGTGACCGGCCAGCAGGTGGCGGCCAACATCGACACCAGCGTGCGCGCGGCCGGCGTGCCGCTGCGCCTGGAAACCCGCGTGACTGGCGTCTTGCCCTGCAAGGGCGGCATCCAGGCTACCCTGACCGGCCTGGACGGCAGCCAGACCCAGGTGCGCGGACGCACGCTGGTGATCGCCTCCGGCGTGCGCGCCAAGGGCTTGCCGGACCACCCGCCTGGGGCGACGTGGCCAGGCGTGCTGATCGGCCCGGGGTCCCCCATCGTCGCGCAGGACTACTCCGGCCTGTCGGTCGCGGTGCTGGGCGGGGGCGACAACGCGTTTGAAAACTACGTCTATGTGCGCAATCGCGGCGCCCGCGCCGTGCATCTATATGCCCGCAGCGTTCGCGCCCAGCAACAGTGGGTGACGCGCGCCGGCCGCGAAGGCGTGCGCATCGGACCGTACCAGGTAGATCCCGTCCGGCGCAGCGTGGACGGCCAGCCCTACGACCTGATCCTGGTCTTCTACGGCTGGGAGCCGCAAGCCGCCTTTGCCGACGGCCTGCGATTGGCCCGCGACGATCGTGGCTACATCCGCACGGATGTCGCCACCGCCGAAACCAGCGTGCCCGACATCTACGCCGTGGGCGAAGTGGCGCACCGGATGCATCCCTGCGTCGTCACCTCGCTGGCGGACGGCGTGGTGGCGGCCAAGGCCATCCAGCGGCGCTGGGAGCGGGCAGGGGAATAAGCCACCCCGGCGCGCCCCGCCCCTAGCGCGCCAGCAGGAACTCCAGCACCGCGTCCATGAATTGCGCAGGCAATTCGATGTTCGACAGGTGCACCGCTGGCAGCTCCAGCAACCGGGCGCCGGGCACCGTGGCCGCGATGGCCGCGCCATGGCTGGCGGCCGTCACGGTGTCATCGCGGCCCGAGATGACCAGGGTCGGCGCCGTGATCAGCGCGATGGTGCGGCGCAAGTCCGCGTCGCGCACCGCCGCGAACGCACCCGCCAAACCGTGCTTGTCGGTGGCCATCAGCATGGCGCGGAACGCGTCGATGACCGGGCCGCCGGCTTGCAGCATGCGGGCGGGAAACCAATTGCCCAGGAACATCTCGGCGGTATCGGTCATGTCGGCCGCCCGCAGCGTGGCGGCGATGCGTTCGTCCCATTGCGGCGCGGGCCCCAGGTAGGCCGACGTGTTGGCCAGGACCAGCCGGCCGATGCGTTCCGGCGCGTGCACGCCCAGCCATTGCCCGATAAAGCCGCCTAGCGACAACCCCAGGAAATGCGGGCGCGGGATGGCCAGGCCATCCAGCAACTCGACGACGTCGTGGCCCAGCCGATCCATCGAATAGGCGCCCGCCGGCACGCCCGATGCGCCGTGGCCGCGCGTGTCGTAGCGCAGCACGCGGAAATGTTGGGAAAGAGCGGGAATCTGGCCGTCCCACATGTGCAACGTGGTGCCGATGGAATTGGACAGGACCAGCACGGGCAAGCCGGCGGCGCCATCAAGGCGGTAGGCCATCCGGACACCGTCGCCGGTGGTGAAAAACGAGAGGTCTTGCATGGCGGTCTCTGCCTTGTCAGGGAAAGGGTGAGGCAAATCGTAGTTGCGTGGCATGCGATAAGAAATTACAAAGTCTGGACGATCATTCTCAGAAAAACGGACACTGGAGCCCCACATCAGCGACTTCACCTTGCACGATCTGCAGTGCTTCGACGCCGTGGCGCGCGCGGGCGGCTTCCAGGCCGCGGCCCAGGCCCTGCATCGTTCGCATCCCGCTGTGTTCGCGGCCGTGGCCAAGCTTGAACGCCAGCTGGATCTGGCCTTGCTGGACCGTAGCGGCTATCGCGTGCGGCTGACGCCGGCGGGGCAGTCCTTTCATCGCCGTGCCCAAGGCCTGCTGCGCGAACTGGAAGGCCTGCGCACGCATGCCGCGCAGTTGGCGATGGGCGAAGAAAGCGATCTGCACGTGGTGATCGGCGATCTGTGCCCGCGGCCGTGGATGCTGGCGGTGCTGAACCGCTTTTCCGCGCAGTGCCCCGGCACGCGCCTGCACCTGCACTTCGAAGCCGTCGGCGGCCCGGCGGAACGCCTGCTGGATGGTGACGCGGATCTGATCCTGCACCGCGTCGACAAGCAAGAGCCGCGCGTCGAATGGCTGGACCTGGCCAAGGTGCCGTTCATTCCGGTGGCGGCGCCCGGCTTTTTTCCCGCTGCACGAGCCCGTGCCGTCAGCTTGCGGCAATTGCGCGAGGCCACGCAATGCGTGATGCGCGACACGGCTCGCCATACCCCGCCGCGTGATTACTTCATGGTGGATGGCGCGCCGCAATGCACGGTGCCGGACCAACTCATGAAAAAGGACGTCATCCTGCAAGGCATGGGCTGGGGCCATCTGCCGCGGTTCCTGATCGAAGACGAATTGCGCGACGGCGGGCTGGTGTCGATCGCCAGCCGCCATCTGCCGGGCAGCGTCGAGGAACTGGTCGCCGCCCGGCGCAGCGACCGCCCGCAGGGGCCCGTCGCCAACCGCCTGTGGCAGGCGCTGCAGGAAGAGGCCGCGGCAAAGCCGCAAGTCCAAGGCCTGCGTTCACCTCAGGCGAAGGCCGCCCTCCAGATTGCAGAATAGGCATTTGCCCGCGTCGCGCACACACTCTGTCTCCACAAGTTGATCAATCAATGATCACGTCGGGAGACAAGCATGTTGCACGCGCATCGCTGGCTGGCTGCCGGCGCGATGGCATTCGTCGTGGCAAGCCAGGCCCATGCCGCCTGGCCTGAACGGCCGATCACCCTCATCATCCCGGCCGCGCCCGGCGGCACCACCGACATCGCCGCGCGGCTGATCGCCGACAAGCTGGGCGTCAAGCTGGGGCAGCAGGTCATCGTGGAGAACCGCGCGGGCGCCGCCGGCATCATCGGGGCGCAGACGATGGCGCGCGCCAAACCCGACGGCTACACCTTGCTGATGGGCAACATCGGCCCCAACGCGATCAACTACGCTCTGTACAAGACGCTGCCCTACAAGCCCGCCGATTTCGCGCCCGTGACGTTGGTGATATCAGTGCCCAACGTGCTGGTGGTGAATGAAGCCTCGCCAGCACGCTCGGTCGCCGACCTGCTGGCCTTGGCCAGGAAGGACCCGGCCAAGGTGTCGTTCGGCAGCTCCGGCGCGGGACAGTCGCCGCACCTGTCGGCTGAACTCTTCAAGCAGCGCGCCGGCATTCCCGGCACGCACGTGCCCTACAAGGGCGCGGGCCCCGCGGTTGCCGCGCTATTGGGCCAGCAGTTCACCTTCATGATCGACAACCTGCCCAGCTCGATGCCCTTCATCCAGTCCGGCAAGCTGCGCGCGCTGGCCGTCACCAGCGACCGCCGCCTGGCCGAATTGCCCGACGTGCCGACCATGGCCGAGGCCGGCGTGAAGGACATGGTGGTGACGGCATGGTTCGGCCTGGTCGCCCCGGCCGGCACGCCTCAGGCCGTCGTCGACAAGCTCTACGCGGCGACGCGCGACGTGGTGCGCAGCCCCGAAATCAGCGACCGCTTCAAGGCCATGGGCGGGCAGGCGGGCGGCAATACGCCGGCCGAGTTCAGCGCGTTCATCGACCAGGAGCGCGCCCGCTGGAAACAGATCGTGGATACGGCCGGACTGGCGCAGGAGCAATAAGTGATCGACAAGATTCAAGCATCTATGGCAGAGGCCGTGGCGGTTATTCCCGACGGCGCCTCCGTGCTGGTGGGCGGTTTTGGCGAAGCAGGCGTGCCCTACGAACTGCTGCAATGCCTGGCGGAATCGGGACGCCGCGATCTGACCATCATCTCCAACAATGCGGGCACGTTCGAGCGGGGCATTGCCGCGCTGCTGATCCGCAAGCAAGTCCGCAAGATCATCTGCTCGCATCCCCGCCCGCCGAATTCCGACGCGTTCGCGCGTGCGTTCCGTGCCGGCGAGGTGGAACTCGAATGCGTGCCGCAGGGCACGTTGGCCGAGCGCTTGCGTGCGGCGGGCGCCGGACTGGGCCCGTTCTACACGCCCACCGGCTACGGCACGGAACTGGCCGCCGGCCGGCGCCAGGAGGTGATCGACGGCGTGGGCTATGTGCTGGAACATCCGCTGCGCGGCGACTATGCGCTGATCCGCGCGCACCTGGGCGACCGCTGGGGCAACCTGATGTACCGCCACGCGGCGCGCAACTTCAACCCGGTGATGTGCATGGCCGCGGGCCACGCCATCGCGCAGGTCGACGAGGTCGTGCCGTTGGGTTCGTTCGTGCCCGAACAGGTCATGACGCAGGGCATCTTCGTGAAATCCGTGGTGCGGGTGGAGGCCTGACATGCAAGACACTATCGGCTTGACCCGCCAGCAGATCGCGCAGTTGCTGGCCAGCGACATCCCCGACGGCTCCATCGTCAACCTGGGCATCGGCATGCCGACGCTGGTGGGTGACTACCTGCCCACCGACAAGGACATCCTGCTGCACAGCGAAAACGGCATCCTGGGCATGGGCCCCGCCGCCAGCGGCGACAACGTGGACCCCGACCTGATCAACGCCAGCCGCCAGCCGATCACGCTGTTGCACGGCGCGTCCATCACCGAGCACACCGTGTCGTTCGCGATGATGCGCGGCGGCCATCTGGACTACGCCGTGCTCGGCGCCTTCCAGGTATCTGCATCCGGCGACCTGGCCAACTGGAAGACCGATGCGGCCGACGCCATTCCCGCCGTGGGCGGTGCGATGGACCTGGCCGTGGGCGCCAAACAGGTGCTGGTCACGATGGAACACCGCGGCCGTGACGGCACGCCAAAGGTGCTTCGGCAATGCACTTATCCGCTGACTGGCAAAGGCGTGGTGACGCGCATCTATACCGACCTGGCGGTGATCGACGTGACGCCCGGCGGCTTGAACGTCTACGCCATGAAAGCGGGCGTCAGCGCGGCCTTTTTGCGTTCGGTGACCGATGCGCCGCTGAACTTCCCGCAAACGCCGCGCGTCATCGTGTTGGACCTGGCGGGCGCTCCGCGCTACGCCTGACGGTTTGCGCCCGCTTGAGGGCCAAGGAGATCCCTGATGATCCGTTCCCTTCTGATCGCCGTGTCGCTCGGCGCCCTGTCCCTGGGCCCCGCGCAGGCCGCGCCCGTGTATCCCGACAAACCGGTCACCCTGCTGATCCCGTATCCGCCGGGCGGCAGCGCCGATATGCTGGCCCGTCCGCTGGGTGCGGAACTGCAGAAGAAGTGGGGCCAGCCAGTGGTGCTGGAATACAAGCCGGGGGCGGGCGGCGCCATCGCATCCGCGCAACTGGCGCGCGCCAAACCCGACGGCTACACATTGCTGATGGTGCTGGCCGCGCATGCCATCAACCCCAGCCTGTACCCGTCCTTGCCCTACGACACCCGCCGCGATTTCGCGCCGGTCTCGCTGGTGGCGACGTTGCCCATGCTGGTCGCCGCGCCCTTGTCCACGCCGGCCAATACCATTCCGGAACTGATCGCTTATGGCAAGGGCCACCCCGGCAAACTCAGTTTCGCGTCGGCGGGCAACGGCAACACCAGCCATCTGGCCGCCGAGATGTTCAAGAGCCAGACGGGCGTGGACATGATGCATGTGCCGTACAAAGGCAGCGGGCCGGCGGTCGTCGCCTTGCTGGGCGGCGAGGTGTCGCTGATGTTCGACAGCATCTCCACGTCGTTGCCGCAGGTGCAGGCGGGCAAACTGAAGGCGATCGCCGTGACGGGCGAACGCCGCTCGCCCTTGCTGCCGGACGTGCCGACGGTGGCGGAAAGCGTGCCGGGCTTCGTGGTGAACGGCTGGTACGGCGTGCTGGCGCCGGCGGGCACGCCGCCCGACGTCGTCAACGCGTTAAGCCGCGGCATTGCCGAGGCCGTGGCGCTGCCGGCGTTAAAGCAACAACTGGCGGGCTACGGCTACGAAACGGTGGGCTCCACGCCGGCCGAATTCGCCAGCCATATCGACCGCGAACTGGAGACGTGGAAAAAAGCGGTGGAAGTCTCGGGGGCCAAGCTGAATTAAGCAGGGACCGGCGGGTCCCTGTTGCTAGACTCCGTCGCGCCGCGCTACACCGTCAACACGCAGTCCAGCGCTTCGGGGGCGCGCAGCTTCGCGCGGAATGCACGTAGCTCGTCGCGGCGGAACACATGCACCGTCACGCGGTCGCCCGGGCGGTATTGCGCCAGCAGCAGGTCCAGGCCGGCGGGCGCATCCACCCGCAACCCATCCACCGCCACCAGCACATCGCCTGCCGACAGGCCGGCCTGATGGCCCGCGCCGCCTTCCAGCACGGTGGCCAGCAGCAGGGAGTCACCCTGTTTGCGGGTGCGCACGTCCAGCGACGGGATGTTGGCGGTTGTCTTCCATTGCAGCGTGATGCCTTCGGCGGCCAGCAGTTCGGCCAGCGGCACATCGGCCGTGCCGTAGGCGTGGCGCGCGATGAAGCGGCGGGCGTCCACCCCGGTGGCCTCCTGGATCAGCCCGGGCAAGCCATCTTCGGGCAGGCCCTGCGGATGGCCTTGATAGAAGTCGCGCCCATAGCGGTCCCAGAGCAGGCGCATCACATCGTCCAGCGAATGCCGGCCCGCGCTGTCGCGTCGGATCAGCAGGTCCAGGCCCAGCGCCACCAGCGCGCCCTTGGTGTAGTAGCTGACCAGCGCGTTGGGCGAGTTCTCGTCCTGCTTGTAATAGCGGGTCCAGGCGTCAAACGAACTTTCCGCCACCGACTGCTTGGCGCGGCCCGGCGTGCGGGCCACGCTGGTGATGGTCTTGGCAAGCAGGCGCAGATAGTCGGACTGCGTGATCGCGCCGGAACGCAACAGCAGCAGGTCGTCGTAATAGGACGTGAAGCCTTCGAACACCCACAGCAGGCGCGTCAGGTCGGGCTGGTCCAGGTGATAGGGCGCAAAGGCCTGCGGCTTGATGCGCTTGACGTTCCAGGTATGGAAGTACTCGTGGCTGACCAGGCCCAGAAAGCCGCGGTAGCCTTCGCCCTGGCCTTGCTGGCCCACCACGGGCAGGTCCTTGCGCGACGTCATCAGCGCGGTGCTGGCGCGATGCTCCAGCCCGCCGTACCCGTCGCCCGTCACCATGGTCATGAAGACGTAGCGGTCGGTGCTGTCCAGGAAAGGCGCGCGCTTCGTGCGCGGTTCGAAGAATTCGATCTGCGTTTCGCAGATCTTCTTCACGTCGCCCGTGATGCGGGCCAGGTCCAGGTTCGGCGTCACGCCGGTGAATACGAGTTCATGTTCCGCGCCGTGGGCGGTGAAGGTCGCCACGTGCGGCGTGCCCATTTCCACGGGATGGTCGATCAGCGCATCGTAGTCCGGCGCCAGGTACAGGCCGAAGCCGTGGCGGCGGGCGGCGCCCCGATGGCCGCGGGCTTCCGGCAGGCTGGTGTAGACCTTCCAACCGTCCAGCCCGCGTGGCGGCGCAAGATCCAACAGGCAGGGCAGGTGATCCTGGCCGTGCACGCGTAGGAACACGCTGGTGCCATTGAAGAAGCCGTGGCTGTCATCCAGATGCGCCCCGCGCACCGACAGGTCCCAGGCGTAGACCTCGTATTCGACGCGCAGCGGGCCGTCGCACGGCGCGGCCTGCCACGTGTGGTTGTCGATTTTGTCGACATTCACGCGCCGCGTGCCGGCATGCGCCGACAGGGATTCGATCTGGCGCGAGAAATCGCGGATGAGATAGCTGCCGGGAATCCACGCCGGCAGCGACAGGCGCTGGCCTTCCGGAGAGGGCGTGTCGATGGTTAGGGTTATCCGGTAGCGGTGTCCTGCCGGATCGAACGGCGCAAGGCGGTAAAGTATCGGAAAAGCGGCATCTGATTTTTTCATGCTTCTATCTTATTACTGGAGACATTCAATGAGCGAGTCGTTTGTACTGGTCGAAACCCGGGGCCGCGTCGGCCTGCTGACGCTGAACCGCCCCAAGGCGCTCAATGCCCTGAACGATCAACTGATGGACGAGCTCGGCGCGGCGCTGCTGGCGTTCGAGGCGAACGCCGACATCGGCTGCGTGGTCATCACCGGCAGCGAGAAGGCCTTTGCCGCGGGCGCCGATATCGGCGCGATGAAAGACTGGTCGTACATGGACGTGTATGGCAGCGAATACATTACCCGCAACTGGGAAACCCTGAAACGCATCCGCAAGCCCGTGATCGCCGCAGTCGCCGGCTACGCACTGGGTGGCGGCTGCGAGCTGGCCATGATGTGCGACATCATCATCGCTGCCGACACCGCCAAGTTCGGCCAACCGGAAATCAAGCTGGGCGTGATCCCCGGGGCCGGCGGCACGCAGCGCCTGCCGCGCGCCGTGGGCAAGGCCAAGGCGATGGACCTGGCGCTGACCGCGCGCATGATGGGCGCGGAAGAAGCGGAACGCGCCGGGCTGGTGTCGCGCGTGGTCGCCGCGGACAAGCTGCTCGAAGAGGCGCTGGACGCCGCCGCCGTCATCGCCTCCATGTCGCTGCCGTCCGTCATGATGGCCAAGGAATGCGTGAACCGCGCGTTCGAAAGCTCGCTGAACGAAGGGTTGCTGTTCGAGCGCCGCGTGTTCCATTCGCTGTTCGCCACCGAAGACCAGAAGGAAGGCATGGCGGCTTTCAGCGAAAAGCGCAAACCGGACTTTAAACACCGTTAATTGTTGTTACGTCCGCGCCGCAGGCGTGGGCAAGCCCGAATCCTTCGACGCGCCCGCACCGGGCGCGTTTTTCATGGGCGGCCAGGACGCGTTTCCCCGTTGCGCCTTGAAACGTCTGGGCAGCACCTTGTTGCAGGGATCTTCCCTATGCTGGTTAAGCGTCATCAAGAGGTGCCGCGCCAGAGCGGCTTGTCCAACCTGGCAAGTCCCGCGCGGCGGCTCGCTTGCAAACAAAATCAAGAAGGAGCCTTGCATGCGTACTTATATCGCCAATCGCCGGTGGTCCGCCGCGATTCTTGCGGGCGCGCTGAGCGCCTGCTTCGTGACCGCCACTCAGGCTCAATCCCCGCAGTCCACGCTGCGCCTGGTGTCCGAAACCCCTTATCCCGCCACGACCGCCGCGCCGCAGATGAGCGAGCAGGAGCTGCGCGATACGGCCATCGACGCCTATGTGTATGCCTATCCCATGGTGCTGATGGAGCTGGCGCGCCGCAAGGCCACCGCCGTGCAAAGCCCGCTGGACGGCCGCGCGCCGGTGAACCAGTTCGGCCACAAGACGGCTTTCCCGGACCCGCGTGCCGCCGATACGCCGTGGCCTAGCGCCGACGCGCTGTACTCCAGCCTGTGGTTCGATGTGTCGCAGGCGCCGCTGATCGTGAACCTGCCCGACACCGGCGGACGCTATTCCGTGTTGTCGGCGCTGGACATGTGGAGCGACGTGTTCGCCTCGCGCGGCACCCGCACCAACGGCCGCGGCCCGCAGTCCTTTGCAATCGTCGGCCCGAACTGGCAGGGCAACGTGCCCGCAGGCGTCGACGTCATCCGCAGCCCCACGTCGACCGGCTGGCTGATCGGCTGGACGCAGACCGGCGGGCCGCAGGACTACGCCGCGGTCAACCAGATCCAGGCCGGCATGACGGCCGCCCCGCTGGTCGCGCAGACGGCCTCCACGCCGGTGCGCGGCGGCCGCCACAGCGGTAACGCCTATCCGCAGACCGGAACCGGGGTGGGTTCGGCCCCGATCGGCAGCGGCTTGCCGATGCCCATGCCGGTGAACCTGCCCGACGGCACGCCGGCCGAGCAGGCGGCCAGCATGGATGCGGCGTCGTTCTTCACGCTGTTCTTCGATGTGTTGCGCAACAATCCGCCGCATGCCAACGATTCGCCGATCCTGGATCGCATGCGCCGCATTGGCCTGGACGGTCGCCAGCCGTTCTCGTATGGGCGCTTGAGCCCGGCCGTGCAGCAGGCTTTGGCCGACGCCCAACCGCTGGCGGGCCGGCGCATCGCCGATGGCGTATCGCGTCTGGGCACGCCGATCAACGGCTGGAACACGGTCCTGTCAGGCATCGGCACATATGGCACGGACTATGCGCGCCGCGCGGCCATCGCCTATGCGGGTCTGGGCGCGCCGACGCCGGAAGACGTGTTGTACCCGGTGACGGTGGCCGACTCGAAGGGCCGCCCGCTGGACGCAAGCGAGGACTACGTGCTGCACTTTGACAAGGGCCAGCTGCCACCGGTCAATGCGTTCTGGTCGCTGCATGTCTATAACGACAAGCACGGCTTCGCCGACAACCCGGCCAACCGTTACGCGCTGCGCAGCACCGACGGGCTGAAGTACAACGCGGACGGATCGCTGGACATCTACATCCAGCGCCGCGACCCCGGCGACAAGAAGCGGTCGAACTGGGTCAGCACGCCGGCCGTCGACGGGCCGTTCTTGCTGAGCCTGCGCCTGTATTGGCCGCAAGACACGGCGCTGGACGGATTGTGGGCGCCGCCGCCGGTCAAGGAAGACTAAGCCTTCACAAGCGGTTGGCACCGCCAGCCGGAACAATGCGGCCCCGATGTCCGGGGCCGCATTATTTCAAGCGGGGCAGGGGGGTTGCGCAAGCCTTGCGCAGCGCGCTTGAGCGCCACGTTCGCGTCCCTATTTTTGGTGTTCGCGTTAGGGCGTGAGGGCCGTTGTTTGCACCTTACAAACGGCCGAAAGTTCATTTGCTTGGGCAAAAAGAATCACGCTATACTCTGCGGGTTTGACGCTTGCGGGATAAGAACACGTGGCGGCTGGTAAGCAGTGAATGGATGCGGAATGCGGGGAAGAACGCGAAAGCAAACGCTGAGCAAATGCTGCAAAGCAAACTAAGCGAATGCTGAAAAGCGGACCCAGGCAGTCTGAACCCAGGCACTAGCGCGTATTTGAAAGCGGTGCCTTTGACCTATGTAGGGCCAAAGGATCAGGTTTCAAGTGCGGGCACGCCGGTTCTGATAGGGGCAAGAAGTACAGCGGGGAAGTTTGATGCAGCAGAACTCGATGCAACATGTGCAACAGGGTTTGTTGGACCAGGACGAGATGGATAAAGTTCTGGTTCTTAGCGACGCGGATCGCGCGGCGCTGAATGCTCAAGCTAGCCGCGGGCTCCTGTTGGCATTGGCGGCGCAAGGCGCCATGGGGCTCGCAGCGGCAGTAATTGCGGGAGTTGTCGGAGGGGCGGCGGCTGGTTGGTCGGCGCTGGCGGGGGCGGGAGCGTATTTCATACCCAATGCATTGTTTGCATTGCGCCTGGTTGTCAGCGTTCGGGCCGGTCGCGCCAACCCTTTTACCTTTCTCTCTGGTGAGTTGATCAAGCTGTTCGCAACGGCATTGTTGTTGTGGATGCTTTCGCGTGTGGCTCAGGACACCCTGGTGTGGCCTGCCGCGTTGCTCGGTCTGATACTCACATTGAAGGGCTACCTCCTGCTCTTGATGTTCCGCAAGTTGTCTTAGCGCCGAGTAGTAAGTAGCGGCAAACGTGATCGTGGAATCGTCCGGCTCGCAAGGGTTCGGGCATACAGCAAATAGGGTAGGATTCAAATGGCTGCTGCCAGCGACGTGTCGCCTCAGTCCGCGTATATTCAGCATCACTTGGTGCACCTGAACAATACCGGTGAGAAACAGAGCGCAATTGCTCAGTTCGACATCATCAATTACGACTCGTTGTTCTGGTCCGGCCTGATGGGTCTGATCGTCATCTTCTTTCTGTGGCGCGCTGCTCGCCGCGCCACCAGTGGTGTGCCGACCCGCTTCCAGGCTTTTGTGGAAATGATCGTCGACATGGTCGACGACCAGGCCAAGGGCATCGTCCACAACGCCAAGAGCCGTCTTTTCATCGCCCCGCTGGCGCTCACCGTGTTCCTCTGGATCATCCTGATGAACGCGCTGGACTTGCTGCCGGTTGACCTGCTGCCTTCCATCTGGCGCCTGACCGGCCTGGGTGCGGACCACGGCGACCCCCTCTATTACCACCGCATTCTGCCGACCGCCGACCTGAACGTGCCGATGGGCATGTCGCTGGGCGTGCTGCTGCTGATGTTCTATTACGGCATCAAGATCAAGCACCCGGGCGGCTTCGTCAAAGAACTGTTCACCGCGCCGTTCCATGCGCATGGCCTGGGCGCCGTTGTGCTGGCCCCGTTCAACCTGCTGTTGAACCTGATCGAATACGCCGCCAAGTCCGTGTCGCTGGGCATGCGGTTGTTCGGCAACATGTTCGCCGGCGAACTGATTTTCATGCTGATCGCCCTCCTGGGCGGCGCCTGGACCGGCTTTAACGGCGCCAGCATCGGCTTGGGAATTGGCCACGTGCTGGCCGGCTCCATCTGGGCGATCTTCCACATCCTGATCGTTCTGCTGCAGGCCTTCATTTTCATGATGCTGACGCTGGTGTACCTCGGCCAGGCACACGAAGGCCACTGATCCCCCGAATTTCTTGCGCTGGCCACCCGGCCAGCGTGGGATAGCAAGATTATCTTGCATTGAGCTGTACCTCTTATTTTTCAATTTTTGACTTCAGATTTCTAACCAAGGAGTTGTCATGACCAACGTCGCTTTCGTTGCCCTCGCTTGCGGTCTCATCATCGGTTTGGGTGCTATCGGCGCTTGCATCGGCATCGCACTGATGGGCGGCAAGTATCTGGAAGCTTCGGCTCGTCAGCCTGAGCTGATGAACGCTCTGCAAACGAAGATGTTCCTGCTGGCTGGCCTGATCGACGCGGCATTCCTGATCGGCGTGGGTATTGCCATGCTGTTCGCCTTCGCCAATCCGTTCGTCGGCTAAGGCAGCGCCCGCCGGCGAATAGGCGGGTCATGACGCTGGCGGCGATGTGGGCGCAAGTCCCGTCGCCGGTCAGCAAAGTATCGAGTGCTCCGTGACGCCCCTTTCCGGGTGCGGTCGGAGCCGCAAGGTGTTAAAGGAACGACCGTGAATCTGAACGCGACGATCATTTTCCAGATGCTCGTGTTCTTCGTTCTGGGCTGGTTCACGATGAAATTCGTGTGGCCTCCTCTGACGAAGGCGATGGACGAGCGCCGCCAAAAAATCGCCGACGGCCTTGCCGCCGCCGAGAAGGGCAAAGCCGACTTGGCTCAAGCCCAGGCGCGTGTCAGTCTTATCGAGGCTTCTGCCAAGTCCGAAAACCATGCCCGCATCATCGAGGCCGAAAAGCAAGCCGCCTCCCTGATCGAGCAAGCCCGCCGTGAAGCGGAAGCTGAACGCGCCCGTATCGTGGCTCAAGCTGCTCAAGATGCCGCGCAGGAAGTCCAGCGCGCTCGTGACTCGCTGCGCGACGACGTTGCCGCGTTGGCTGTCAAGGGTGCTGAACAGATCCTCAAGCGCGAGGTTGACGCCCGCGCCCACGCCGAGCTGCTGAACCAGCTTCGCGCGCAGCTTTAATCCGGGACCGTCATGGCTGAACTTTCCACTGTTGCCCGTCCCTACGCTGAAGCGCTCTTCAGCGCAGCGCGCGACGACAAGGCCGGCTTGCCGGCCTGGGCCGACCTGGTCAGCGAAATGTCGCAGGTCGCCTCCAACCCCGACGTGCGCGAGGCCATGGCCGATCCGCGTCTGGGCGACAAGCAGCGCGTTGAGCTGTTTTCCGGCCTGATCAAGGCCGAACTGCCGCAGGCCGCCCGTAATTTCATCGAGCTGCTGGTTGAAAACGACCGACTGCTGCTGCTGCCCGACATCGCCACGCAATTCGTGGTGCTGCGGAATCGTCACGAGGGCACGGCGCAGGCGGAAATCACCAGCGCGTTCGAACTGAGCGACGACCAGGTCAAAGAACTGGTTGCCGCGCTCGAACAAAAATTCGGCCTCAAGCTCAAGCCCAACGTCACCGTCGACCAGTCGTTGATCGGCGGCGTGCGCGTGGCTGTCGGCGACCAGGTGCTCGATACTTCCGTACAAGCCCAATTGGTCCGCATGCGCGATCAGCTCGCCGCTTAAGGCAACTAACAGGATTCCAGGAGTCAATATGCAACTCAATCCCTCCGAGATCAGCGAACTGCTCAAGAGCCGCATCGAGGGCCTGGGCGCTTCGGCTGATGTCCGTACTCAGGGCACCGTCGTGTCCGTGACCGACGGTATTACCCGCATCCACGGCTTGTCCGACGTGATGCAGGGCGAAATGCTCGAATTTCCCAACAACGTTTTCGGTCTGGCGCTCAACCTCGAGCGTGATTCCGTCGGCGCCGTTATCCTCGGCGACTACACCGGCATCTCCGAAGGCGACCAGGTCAAGACGACCGGCCGCATTCTGGAAGTCCCGGTTGGTCCGGAACTGAAAGGCCGCGTGGTCAACACGCTGGGCGAGCCGATCGACGGCAAGGGCCCGATCAACGCCAAGGCCACCGACATCATCGAAAAAGTGGCGCCTGGCGTTATCGCCCGCCGCTCGGTGTCGCAGCCGCTGCAAACCGGCGTCAAGGCTATCGACTCGATGGTGCCGATCGGCCGCGGCCAGCGCGAACTGATCATTGGCGACCGCCAGACCGGCAAGACCGCCGTCGCTGTCGACACGATCATCAGCCAGAAGGGCAAGGGCGTCACCTGCGTGTACGTCGCCATCGGCCAGAAGGCTTCCACGATCAACAACGTGGTCCGCAAGCTGGAAGAGCACGGCGCGATGGAATACACCATCGTCGTGGCTGCCACCGCTTCCGACTCCGCCGCCATGCAATACCTGGCCGCCTACGCCGGTTGCACGATGGGCGAATACTTCCGCGATCGCGGCGAAGACGCCCTGATCGTTTATGACGATCTGACCAAGCAAGCCTGGGCCTATCGCCAGGTGTCGCTGCTGCTGCGCCGTCCGCCGGGCCGTGAAGCCTACCCGGGCGACGTGTTCTACCTGCACTCGCGCCTGCTGGAACGTGCTGCCCGCGTGAACGAAGACTACGTCGAAAAGTTCACCAACGGCGCCGTCAAGGGCAAGACCGGTTCGCTGACCGCGCTGCCGATCATCGAAACGCAGGCTGGCGACGTGTCCGCTTTCGTTCCGACCAACGTGATCTCGATCACCGACGGCCAGATCTTCCTGGAAACCGACCTGTTCAACGCCGGTGTCCGCCCCGCAATCAACGCCGGTATCTCGGTGTCGCGTGTGGGTGGCGCTGCTCAGACCAAGGTCGTCAAGAAGCTGTCCGGCGGTATCCGTACCGACTTGGCGCAGTACCGTGAACTGGCCGCCTTCGCGCAGTTCGCTTCCGACCTGGACGACGCGACCCGTCGCCAGCTGGAACGCGGCAAGCGCGTGGTGGAACTGCTCAAGCAGCCGCAATACCAGCCGCTGCAAGTGTGGGAACTGGCCGTCACGCTGTACACGGTCAACAACGGCTACCTGGATGACGTGGACGTGGCCCAAGTGCTGTCGTTCGAGAAGTCGCTGAAGGATCAGTTGAAGGCCAAGCATGCGGCCATGATCCAGCGCATCGAAGACACCAAGGAACTGTCCAAGGACGACGAGGCCGAATTGGCCACCGCCGTTCAGGAATTCAAGAAGCACGGTGCTTTTTAAGAAAGTGATGGGTTAGGCGTCTGCAACGCCTCACCCATCCTTACCGGATGGTTGAGGCGTGAGCGGAACCCATCGGCCAGTCTTCACAGGAAAGCGCAATGCCCGGAATTAAGGAAATCCGAACCAAGATCAAGAGCGTGCAAAACACGCGCAAGATCACCAAGGCGATGGAAATGGTCGCCGCATCCAAAATGCGCAAGGCGCAGGAACGGATGCGTGCTGGTCGTCCGTACGCCACCAAGGTGCGCGAGATTGCTGCGCACCTGATGCAGGCCAACCCCGAGTACAGCCACCCGTACCTGGTCGAACGCGAAATCAAAGCGGTCGGCGTGGTCATGGTGACGACTGACAAGGGTTTGTGCGGCGGCTTGAACACCAACATCACTCGCGTGACGTTGGGCAAGCTGAAAGAGTTCGAGAAAAACGGCATCGCCGTGCAAGCGACCGCTTTCGGCAATAAGGGCGTGGGTGTGCTGACCCGTATCGGCGCCAATCTGGTTTCCCAGGAAGTGCAACTGGGCGATAAGCCGCAACTGGACCGCCTGCTGGGCGCGATCAAGGTGCAGCTGGACGCCTACCTGGATGGCCGCATCGACGCGCTGTACGTGGCTTCGACCCGCTTCGTCAACACGATGAAGCAGGAGCCGTTGTTCTTGCGTCTGCTGCCGTTGGCCAGTGGTTTGGAAGATCCGTACCAAACGGGTGCTGATAGCCTGGCCAAGACGTCGGAAGTGAAGTCGGACTACAGCTGGGATTACATCTACGAACCCGACGCCCGTAGCGTGATCGACGACCTGCTGCAGCGTTACGTTGAAGGCCTGCTGTATCAAGCCGTGGCCGAGAACATGGCTTCGGAGCAGTCGGCCCGGATGGTCGCCATGAAGGCGGCGTCGGACAACGCCAAGAAGGTCATCGGAGAGCTGCAACTGGTCTACAACAAGACCCGTCAGGCCGCGATCACCAAAGAAATTTCGGAAATCGTAGGGGGCGCTGCCGCCGTTTAAGGCAGGCAGCTCCCATCTAAAGCTATCAAGCAAGGAATCGACATGAGCAACGGAACCATCGTTCAGTGCATCGGCGCCGTGGTGGATATTCAGTTCCCCCGCGATCACATGCCCAAGATCTATGAAGCGCTTACCCTGGCCGACGACGAGTCCTCGTCGTTCGCCGAAAAGGGCCTGACGCTGGAAGTGCAGCAACAGCTGGGCGACGGCGTGGTGCGTACCATTGCGCTGGGCTCCAGCGACGGTCTGCGCCGCGGCATGAAGGTCACGGGCACGGGCGCCCCGATCTCGGTGCCGGTCGGCACCGGCACGCTGGGTCGCATCATGGACGTGCTGGGTCGTCCCATCGACGAAGCCGGCCCGATCCAACACGAAGAAAAGCGTGGCATCCACCAAGCGGCTCCCCGTTTCGACGAACTGTCGCCGTCCGTGGAACTGCTGGAAACCGGCATCAAGGTGATTGACTTGGTGTGCCCGTTCGCAAAGGGCGGCAAGGTCGGCCTGTTCGGCGGCGCCGGCGTGGGCAAGACCGTGAACATGATGGAACTCATCAATAACATCGCCAAGCAGCACAGCGGTTTGTCGGTGTTTGCCGGCGTGGGTGAGCGTACTCGCGAAGGCAACGACTTCTACCACGAAATGGAAGAGTCGAACGTTCTGGACAAGGTCGCCATGGTGTTCGGTCAGATGAACGAACCCCCGGGCAACCGTCTGCGCGTGGCGCTGACCGGCCTGACGATGGCCGAGAAGTTCCGTGACGAAGGCCGCGACATCCTGTTCTTCGTGGACAACATCTACCGCTACACGCTGGCCGGTACCGAAGTGTCCGCACTGCTGGGCCGTATGCCGTCGGCCGTGGGCTACCAGCCCACGCTGGCTGAAGAAATGGGCAAGCTGCAAGAGCGCATCACGTCGACCAAGACGGGCTCGATCACGTCCATCCAGGCCGTGTACGTCCCTGCGGATGACTTGACCGACCCGTCGCCTGCCACGACCTTCCAGCATTTGGACTCCACCGTCGTGCTGTCGCGTGACATCGCTTCGCTGGGTATCTACCCGGCCGTGGATCCGCTGGATTCGTCCAGCCGCCAGCTCGACCCGCAAGTCGTCGGCGAAGAGCACTACGCGGTTGCCCGCGGCGTGCAGCAAACGCTGCAGCGCTACAAGGAACTGCGCGACATTATCGCGATTCTGGGTATGGACGAACTGTCGCCCGACGACAAGCAGGCCGTGGCCCGCGCTCGTAAGATCCAGCGCTTCCTGTCGCAGCCGTTCCACGTCGCTGAAGTGTTCACGGGCTCGCCCGGCAAGTACGTTCCGCTGGCTGAAACCATCCGTGGTTTCAAGATGATCGTGAACGGCGAGTGCGATTCCCTGCCGGAACAGGCCTTCTACATGGTCGGTTCGATCGACGAGGCCTTCGAGAAGGCCAAGAAACTGCAATAAGGAACCGATATGGCTACCCTGCATGTGGATGTCGTCAGCGCAGAGGAAGCGATCTTCTCCGGTGAGGCGAAGTTCGTGGTACTGCCTGGCGAAGCGGGTGAACTGGGCATTCTGCCCGGCCACACCCCGCTGATTTCGCGCATACGCCCCGGGACGGTCAAGATCGTTCGTGCCGACCAAGGCGAGGAAAACATCTTCGTCGCCGGGGGCATTCTGGAAGTGCAGCCGGGCAGCGTGACGGTTCTGGCCGACACGGCTATCCGTGCTTCGGATCTGGACGAAGCCCGTGCCCTGGAAGCTCGCAAAAAGGCCGAAGAGGCCCTTGCGAACGCCAAGGACAAGGCTGACATCGCTGTCGTCGAAGCGGAACTCGCCATGCTGGCTGCGCAAGCCATCGCGGCGCGCAAGCTGCGTCAAGGCGGTCGTTCGCACTAAGCGGCGAAGCACTGCCCGGGGTTCGCCCCGGAACGAAAAAAGCGGCCCATGGCCGCTTTTTTCATTTCCGCGCGTTGCTTGCGGCAGGCCGTTGCCCCGCCTGCCGGGCGACCGCAATGCGTTCAATACGAATGGCGACACGGATGCCGCGACAGTAGCCTTCCACTTTGCGTACAGAGCCAAAGGGGAGAAGCGTGCGAGAAGTCCTGGATTGCGGCGTTCTGCTGGCGCCTGGCCACGAAGGCGCCATGCGGGACTGGGTGGCCCGGCATCACGCCCGCATGGCGCGGGTCCGGCTGCACCTGGTGCCCCTTGGGGAATCCGGGCCGTCCCCGGGGCCGGACCCGTTGCCGTTGCAAGACCACGACGTCCGGGCGCTGGCGCGCCTGGCGGTGTCGCTCAGGCGATATGACGGCTGCATCCTGCCCGTGACGCCGTCCACGGTCGCCTGGGCGCGGATGGCCCTGGCGCAGGCGGGTGCCGCCTTGACGACCCCGGTGCTGCTGCTGATGGACGACATGAAGGCCCCCGCCATCGAAGACCTGCTGGGGTTGGGCGTGGCGGACTTCATTGCGCAACCGGCCTGCCTGGAAAGCGTCAGGGTGCGTTTGGGCCGGATGGCGCGGCCAGCGGCCTGGCGGCAGCCGGCACGCGCTGGCCTGGAAGAGCCACGGGCCCGCTATCCGGGGCCCGATGGTTCGGGCGCACACGAGCAGGCCCGGCCGCGCGTGCCGGCGGCATTCGTCGACCAGGCGCTGGCCGGCATGCGAGACCATCGGGACAGGTGGGACAACTGCGACGCCAGAGACAGCCGGGAAAGTCGGGAAAATCGGGAAAGTCGGGATCCGCGGGATCCGCGGGATCCGCGGCGCCTGCCGGCGCAGGAATCGTTCCGCGTGGCGAAGTCCCTGGTGGTGGACGGCTTCGAGCGGGACTACATCCGCCACGCGCTGTCGCGCCATGGCGGCAATGTGGCTCAGGCGGCGCGGGCCTGCGCCAAGCACCGGCGCGCGTTCTGGGCGCTGATGCGCAAGCACGGCATCGAGGCGGCTCCCTATCGGCAAGCGGCGCTGGCGCGCCGGATGGGCGATTGAACTGCCGCGGGCTTGCGTCCAGACAAGACGCGTCTGCCGCCCGGGCGCGCCTTGTCAGCTTGGGGAAGTAAAATCACGGCTTCCGATCATCGAGGATAGTCGTGTCTGCTTCCAGCTTGAAGAACGATGTGTTCTTGCGCTCGCTCTTGCGCGAGCCCGTGCCCTACACCCCGATCTGGCTGATGCGCCAGGCGGGTCGCTACCTGCCCGAGTACCGCGCGACGCGCGCCCGGGCGGGCTCTTTCATGGGCCTGGCTCAGAATCCGGACTACGCGATGGAAGTCACATTGCAGCCGCTCGAGCGTTTCGACCTGGATGCGGCCATCCTGTTTTCGGACATCCTGACCGTGCCGCACGCGATGGGCCTGGGCCTGGATTTCGCTGAAGGCGAAGGCCCGCGCTTTGCTCGCCCCGTGCGGACCGAGGACGACGTGGCGCGCCTGGCCGTGCCCGACATGGACAAGCTGCGCTACGTGTTCGACGCGGTCAGCGTGATTCGCCGCGAGCTGGACGGCAAGGTGCCGCTGATTGGTTTTGCCGGCAGCCCGTTCACCATTGCGTGCTACATGGTTGAAGGGCAGGGCAGCGACGATTACCGGCTGATCAAGACGATGCTGTATTCGCGTCCGGACCTGCTGCACCGCATCCTGGAAATCAACGCCGAAGCCACGCTGCAATACCTGAACGCGCAGATCGCCGCGGGTGCGCAAGCCGTCATGCTGTTCGATAGCTGGGGCGGGGTGCTGGCTGACGGCCTGTTCCAGCAATTCTCACTGGCGTACACGAAGAAGGTCGTGGCCGGCCTGACTCGCGAACACGAAGGCCGGCGTGTCCCGGTCATCGTCTTCACGAAAGGCGGCGGCCAGTGGCTGGAACAGATCGCGGCTTGCGGCTGCGACGCCGTGGGACTGGACTGGACGGTGGATCTGGCCGCGGCCCGCCGCCGCACAGGCGATTCCGTGGCGTTCCAGGGCAACCTGGATCCGATGGCGCTGTTTGGCGGCGCGTCCGCCATCCGGACGGAGGCTCGCCGCGTTTTGGACGCATTTGGCCCGGTCGGCAAGGGCGGTCATGTGTTCAATCTGGGCCATGGCATTTCACGCTTCACGCCGCCGGAAGCCGTAGCGGAATTGGTCGACGAAGTCCACCAACATAGCCGCTCGCTGAGGGGGTAAGTGAGTGAACGCTTCGGTCCGAAGGGCCGAAGTTTGAGGGCCCCGTCAAGTACTTGTGCACAGCAAGATTTTGCTTGGGGAAAACCCTTTAGAAGCTAGTTTACAATCTTGGAAGCTTGTATAAGCTATTGTTTTAATAGACAAAAATCAAGTTTTCCACCGGATTGCAACAGCGTACGCAATCTACGCTTATTCCAAATCTTGACGTTGCTCCAGCCTTTTCCCCAAAGTTATCCACAGGCCGCCCGCCCCATGCACCGTCCAACCCCCCATGTCTGAAGCGCCGCCGATTACGACTCCCGCAGCCGTTTGCTGGGTGCGCGTGGCGCTGGACGTGCCCCTGCCCGGCCCCTTCGATTACCGCAGCGACGCGCCTGTACCGGTCGGGTTGCGGGTGATTGTGCCGTTCGGACGGCGCAAGATGATCGGCGTGGTGGTTGAGAACCCGGCAGAGCCGTCTTTCGACCCCAAGCAGATCCGTCCCATCGAACAGGTGTTGGACGATCTGCCGCCTTTTGACGAGGACTGGTTGCGCCTGGCCCGGTTTGCCGCGGACTATTACCAACGGCCCTTGGGCGAGGTGATGCTGCCCACGTTGCCGCCGCCCTTGCGCAAACCCACCGCATACCAGGGCAAGCGGTCGGCGGGCGGGCCGGTGGCGCGGCTGGACAACCGCAAACGCAAGACGGCGCGCGCGCCGGCCAAGGCCGATCAGCCGCCCGAACTGAACGAGGCGCAAGCCGCCGCGGTGGACGCCATTGGCGCACTGGCGGGGTTCAAGCCCGTGTTGCTGCATGGCGTGACGGGCAGCGGCAAGACCGAGGTGTATCTGCGCGCCGCCGAACGGGTACTGGCACAGGGGCGCCAAGTGCTCCTGATGGTGCCCGAAATCAACCTGACGCCGCAGTTGGAAGGCGCGCTGCGCGCGCGCCTTGAGGCGGTGGTGGGCCCGGACGGGCTGGCGGTCATGCACAGCGGCCTGTCCGATGGCGAACGCCTGCAGGCCTGGGCCCGCGCCCAGCGCGGCGACGCGCGCATGTTGCTGGGCACGCGCATGTCGATCTTCGCGCCCTTGAGCAAGCTGGGCCTGATCGTCGTGGACGAAGAACACGATGCCTCCTACAAGCAGCAGGACGGCCTGCGCTATTCGGCGCGCGACCTGGCTGTGTGGCGCGCCCACGACCTGGACATTCCCGTAGTGCTGGGGTCGGCCACGCCGTCCCTGGAAACCTGGCAGCACGCCGAACGGGGCCGTTATCTGCGCCTGACGCTGCCGGCCCGCGCGCGTTCCAGCAGCCTGCCGTCCATGCGACTGGTGGATACGCGCCGCCTGCAGATGAAGCACGGCATGTCGCCCCACCTGCTGGAGGCCATTGGGCAGCGGCTGGAACGTAAAGAGCAGTCGCTGATCTTCCTGAACCGGCGCGGTTATTCGCCGGTGCTGCATTGCCAGTCTTGCGCGTGGGTGAGCAATTGCCCGCGCTGCACGGCATTTACCGTGTTGCACCGCACCGAAGGCCGCGGTCATCGCCTGCAATGCCACCATTGCGGCTACCAGGCGCCGGTGCCGCATGCGTGCCCGGAATGCGGCGACCAGGACCTGGCGCCGATGGGCCGCGGCACGCAGCGCATCGAAGAACATCTTGCCGAGCTGTTCCCCGGCGCGCGCATCTTGCGCATCGATGCCGACAGCACTCGAAAAAAGGGCAGCGCCGAGGCGCTGTTCGCCTCGGTGCATGCGGGCGAGGTCGACATTCTGGTCGGCACGCAGATGGTGGCGAAGGGCCACGATTTTGCCCGGCTGGGGCTGGTGGGCGTGCTGAATTCCGATTCGATGCTGTTCGCGCACGACTTCCGCGCACCCGAGCGTCTGTTCGCCCAATTGATGCAGGTGGCAGGCCGCGCGGGCCGTCACCAGGGCAACGGCGAAGTGCTGATCCAGACCGGCTATCCCGAGCAGCCCGTGTACCAGGCGCTGCTGCGCCACGACTACGCCGGCTTTGCGCGGCACGCGCTGCACGAACGCGAAAGCACCGGCTTGCCGCCCTTCGTCTACCAGGCGCTATTGACCGCTGAGGCGCGCGAGCTGAAGGTGGCGCAGGCCTTCCTGGAACGCGCGCGGGTGCTGCCGGAAGGCGAATGGGCCGCGGACTTTCCCGGCCTGGACGCGATCATGCTGTACGACCCGGTGCCGCTGCGCGTGGTGCGGGTGGCCAATATCGAGCGCGCGCAGCTGCTGGTGGAGAGCGCCAGCCGGCCCGCCTTGCAGGCGTTCCTGGCGTCGTGGTCGCACCACCTGCCTTACATCGCCAACGAGGCGCGCGTGCGCTGGCAGCTGGAAGTCGATCCGCTGGAGATCTGACCCTCGGCAACGGCCGATGCGTCATCCATCCGATTGTTCTATGATCGACTTCCTCTATCGCGCTGGCGCGGCAGGCCTGCATCGGCGGCTGCGCCCGTCCCCATTTTTTCGCGTGTTACCGGCCCGCTGACGGGCGGCCGCAGGCCTTGCGCCTGGCGGCCGCATCCGCATTGCGGCGAGCGCGATGCATGACGGTCCAACTCAAAATGTCCGCAAGCGAATCGATTGGTCAAGGCATGAATCCCGCCCAAAAGGAGGCGGTGCTTTACCTGGACGGCCCCTGCCTGGTGCTGGCTGGCGCCGGTAGCGGAAAAACGCGCGTGATCACGCAGAAGATCGCCTATCTGCTGCGGGAATGCGGCTACATGGGCCGCAACGTGGTGGCCCTGACCTTCACCAACAAGGCCGCGCGCGAGATGGACGAGCGCGTGAAGACGCTGGTGGATCGCAAGCTGTCCAAGGGCCTGATCATCAGCACGTTTCACTCGCTGGGCGTGAAGATGCTGCGCGAAGAGGCGCGCAACGCTGGCTTGAAACCCACGTTTTCGATCCTGGACGCCGACGATGCCATGTCGATCATCCAGGAACTGCTGGCCACGACCGACAAGGCCCGCCTGCGCCACGTGCAGGGCATTATCTCGCTGTGGAAGAACGCGCTGCTGGAGCCGGACGACGCCGCGCGCGAAGCCGTCACGCCCGGCGACGTCGAAGCGGCCAACATCTACCGCAGCTACGCCGCCACGCTGGCCGCCTATCAGGCGGTGGATTTCGATGACCTGATCCGCATCCCCGCCTTGCTGCTGGCCAGCAACGAGGAAGTGCGCACGCGTTGGCAGAACCGCGTGCGCTATCTGCTGGTGGACGAATACCAGGACACCAACGTGTGCCAGTACCGGCTGGTGCAGCTGCTGACCGGGTCGCGCGCCATGTTCACGGCGGTCGGCGACGACGATCAGGCGATCTACGCCTGGCGCGGCGCCACGATCGAAAACCTGGCCAAGCTGACGACCGACTATCCCAACATCAAGCTCATCAAGCTAGAGCAGAACTACCGCTCGGTGCAGCGCATTCTGGCGGCCGCCAACCAGGTTATCGAAAAGAACCCCAAGCTGTTCGAGAAGAAGCTGTGGTCGGATCTGGGCGTGGGCGAACCGATCCTGGTGTCGGCGATGGACGGCGAAGAGCAGGAAGCGGAATCGATTGCCATGAAGGTCTCGGCCTCGCGCTTCGAGCGTCAGGCGCAGTGGAAGGATTTCGCCATCCTGTACCGCAGCAACCACCAGTCGCGCATCCTGGAACAGGCCCTGCGCAACCTGAAGATTCCGTACACGATTTCGGGCGGGCAGAGCTTTTTCGACAAGACCGAAGTGCGTGACGTGCTGTCGTACCTGCGGCTGCTGGCCAATGACGATGACGATCCCGCGTTCATCCGCGCCGCCACCACGCCCAAGCGCGGCATCGGCCAGGCGACCTTGCAGGTGCTGGGGCAGTACGCGGCCACGCGCGAGATCTCGTTGCTGGCGGCGGTGGCCGAGACCGGGCTGGAAAGCCAGTTGGCGCCGCGCCAGCTGGACCCGCTGCGCACCTTCGCCGAGTTCATCCGGCGCATGCAATGGCGCGCCGGACGCGGCGCGGCCTCTGGCAAGGACGCGGCGCCCGCGGAACCCGCGGGCGTCATCCTGGACGATCTGGTGGAAGCCATCCAGTACGAACGCCATCTGTTCGAACTGTTCGAAGAGCGCCCGGCGCAAACGCGCTGGCAGAACGTGCTGGAATTGACGGGCTGGCTCAAGCGCAAGGCCGAAGAAGACAACATGACGCTCTTCGATCTGGTGCAGCACGTGGCGTTGGTCACCATGCTGGAGCGCGGCGAAGAAGACGAGCCCGATGCCGTGAAGATGTCGACGCTGCACGCGTCCAAGGGGCTGGAGTATCCGCACGTATACCTGGCCGGCGTGGAAGAGGGGCTGCTGCCCCACCTGGGCAAGGACGACGAGGTCGGCGACCCGGCGCGCGCCGCCGAGAATCTGGCCACGCGCATCCAGGAAGAACGCCGCCTGATGTACGTGGGCATCACGCGCGCGCAGCGCAGCCTGAACCTGAGCTGGTGCAAGCGCCGCCGCCGCGCCCGCGAAGACCTGGTGCGCGAGCCGTCGCGCTTCATCGAAGAGATGGGGCTGGGCGACGTGCGGGTGCAGGAAGACGAAGCCACGGCCGCCATGAATCCCAAGGAGCGCATGGCGATGCTGAAGGCGCTGCTGAAGAAGTAGCGCGTGGGAGCCGGCGCCATGACAGACGATGTCCGATACCACCCGGTGCCCGGCACGCCGGGGCTGGTGCTGGGCGAGGCGCGGTTCAGCGCGTTCCAGTTCGACCGCCACTATCACGTCGACTATCACATCGGACTGGTGACGCAGGGCGTGCAGCGCCAGTGCTTCCGGGGCAAGAGCATCCTGCTGGGCCCCGGCGGCATCGCCCTGATGCCGCCGGGCGAGATCCACGACGGCGTGGGTGTCGGCGACGATGGCGCGTCCTACACACTGAAGACGTTCCGCCTGTCGGCCGAGCTGATGCGCGGCTTCATCGAAGAGGTGTCGGGCGAGACCGCCGATGAACGCTTCTTCGGCACCCTGGTGGAGGACACCGCGCTGGCCGCCCGTTTCATGCTGCTGCACAGCGCGTGGATGTCCGGCGCGCCGGCTGCGCCGCTGGCGCAGGAGTCGCAATCGCTGGCGCTGATGGGCGCCTTGTTCGCGCGGACGGGCGCCGTGCGGCCCGAAGTCGTCAAAGGCGGCCTGTCGGCCACGCATCTGCGCGCGGTGCGAGACTATTGCCACGCGCACCTGTGCGAGAAGATCGCGCTGGACGATCTGGCCCGGCTGTGTGGATTAAGCCGCTTTCAATTTCTGCGGCGCTTCACGCATTCCGCAGGGTTGACGCCGCATGCGTGGCTGGTGCGGCTGCGGCTTGAGCGCGCTTGCGCGGCCCTGGCCGCCGCGAAGGGGTCGGTGGCCCAGGTGGCGGCGGATGTGGGCTTCTACGACCAGAGTCACTTCAACCGCGCGTTCCGCACGGCTTACGGCGCACCGCCGTCGGCCTATCTGCCCGCGGCGTAAGGCGCCCGCAGGCGCCTTACGAAAGGCCTCAGGACACCCGTGCGCGCAGCGCCGACAGGAAATGGTCCACGTCCTGTGCCTGCGTGGCGAACGACGTCACCAGGCGCACGACGCCAGGACCCCAGCGGTCGTGATAGAAGCGAAAACCATCGGCCAGCAGGCCCTCGATGGCGTGAGCGGGCAATTGGCAGAACAGGATGTTGGCATCGGCCGTGCCCTGCAACGTTACGCCTGCAAGCCCCCGCATGCCGGCCGCCAGGCGCGCGGCCATGGCGTTGGCCTGGCGTGCGTTGCGCAGCCACAGGTCGCCGTCCAGATACGCTTCCAGCTGCGCTGACAGCAGCCGCATTTTCGAGAACAGGTGCCCGCCGCGCTTGCGCCGGAATTCCAGTTCGCGGGCGCGATCCGGATTGAACACCACGATGGCCTCGGCGCCCAGCACGCCGTTCTTGGTGGCGCCAAACGACAGGATTTCGACGCCCGCCTTCCACGTCATTTCCGCCGGCGTGCACGCCAGGCTGACCAGCGCGTTCGCAAAGCGCGCGCCGTCCATGTGCAAAGGCAAGCCGGCATCCCGGCAGACGTCGCCGATGGCGTTGATCTCATCTTGCGTGTAGACCGCGCCGGTCTCGGTGGCCTGGGTGATGCTGACGCAGGACGGTTGGACTGAGTGCACGTCGCCCACTTTGCGGCGCGCTTCGATGGCCAGTTCCGCGGGGTCGATCTTGGCGGATTCGCCGCCCAGCAGCTTCAGCCGCGCGCCATGCGTGTAGAACTCTGGTGCGCCGCATTCATCGTTGGCGATATGGGCCTGCGCGTGGCAGAGCACGGCGCCCCATGGCGGGGTCAACGCGGCCAGGCTGATCGCGTTGGCGGCGGTGCCGGTGGGCACCAGCAGTACGTCCACCTCGTGTTCGAAGATGTCGGCCAGTTTGCGTTGCACGCGCAACGTGCCGTCGTCCGTGCCATAGGCCGGCGCCTGCCCGGCGCCCGCGCGCATCAGGGCGTCGAAGACTTCGGGGCTTGCGCCCGCGATATTGTCGCTGGAAAAGCCCTGTTGCAGGGCGGGGACGGATGAGGACGTATTCACGGGGCAGGTTCCGGCTGATACTGGGAAAGCGCCACTATGCCGTCGCCCGGGCGCGCAAGCTTGTAGAAAATTGCGGGTCGCTCCTACACTGGGCACGACTGTCTTGAAGGAGCGCGTCATGTGTCGTTGGCTGGCCTACACCGGTAATCCCTTGCAGATGGAGAGCGTGCTGTTCAAGGCGAAGCACTCCCTCATCGACCAGAGCCTGCACGCGCGCCTGGGCGCCACCACGACGAACGGAGACGGTTTCGGGCTGGGGTGGTATGGACGCCCCGCGGATGGCCGCCCGCCAGAGCCGCCGTTCCGCTACCGCAGCGTGCATCCGGCCTGGAACGACCGTAACCTGCGCGAGGCGGCGCGCGCGATCCACGCACCGTTGTTCGTGGCGCATATCCGCGCGGCCACCGATACGCCCGCGCAGGAAACCAATTGCCATCCTTTCCGGCACGGGCAGTGGCTGTTCGTGCATAACGGCGTGATTCGCGACTACCCGCTCTTGCGCCGCGACCTGATGCTGATGATCGCGCCGGCGTATTTCGGCTCGCTCGAGGGGTCCACGGACTCCGAGGTGATGTTCCTGCTGGCGCTGACGTTCGGCCTGGAGGAAGACCCCATCCCGGCGCTGGCGCGCATGGTGGGCGCGGTGGAGGAGACCGGGCGGCGCCATGGCGTGGCGCATCCCATCAACATGACGGTCTGCGCGCTGGACGGCGAACGCCTGATCGCGGTGCGTTATTCCAGCGAAACCGAGTCGCGCACGTTGTTCCACAATACCTGCGTGCGGCACTTGCGCGAGCTTTATCCTGACGATCCGCAGATCGCGGCGCTGGACGAAGATGCCTTTCTGCTGCTGTCCGAGCCGCTGAGCGAGATGCCGGGAGCCTGGGAAGAGGTGCCTGAGGCCACGGCGATCATCGCCGGGCGGGGCGATGTGGCGCACTATCCGTTCGTGCCGATCCCGCCTGGCGAAGGGTAAGGGGCCCGGCGATAAGTAAGGCCCCCCACGCTGCGCACGCTCGGCGTGCTTGCTGCCCCCCGAGGGGGCTTTTTAGCTTGGGGCGGCCCGGCGATAAAAGGGGTCATCAAGCACGTATTCCTCATATGGGGGAGAATGCGTGTCGCATGACTTTGCGACGTCCTGGGCCGCGAAAGCACCCTAACTGAATAAGGAAGTTGCATGACTAATAGCAAAACCCCGCAGGCCTCTGACGCATTGGCGGTGTTTACGCACACGGGGAGCGCCCCGGTTCGCTTTGAATTGCATGACAAGGGTGTCGTCAGCCAGCAGGGCGACACGCGCCAATACGCCGCTTTCGCGGATATCCAGGATCTCTGCCTGTTCGCTGCCGGCCCGGACGCCGCAGCGGGCCCGGTCAACAGCCTTGCCTATCGCACGGACGCGGCAGCAGACTGGACCGTGGTGCCCAGCGGCATCACCGATTTCCCCGTTTTCATGGATGGATTCCGTTCGCGTTACGTCGAGCAGCGCCTGCCGGTGCTGGAAGCGGCGATCGCCGATGGCGCGCGTGTTCCGTTCCGCTATGTGAAGGCCGGCGAATTCCCCCGCCTGGAAACGCAAGAGCTGGCTCTGTCGGCGGAAGGGCTGCACATCGGCGGCGCCACCTGGCCCTACGAGTCGCTCAAGCGCATCGACCTGAATGACTGGACCGAGACGGTCACCCTGCAAGACGACAGCGGCAAGACGGTGTTTTCGTGCCTGGCCACGCGCATCCTCAGTTCGGACCTGTTGGTTAACCTGGTGTACGACCAGTTGGGACAAACGGCGGAATACGCCTGAGTGGGCATGGCCCCAGCGGCGCCAGGCGCGCCGGCTGTTCCCGGATGAAGAAAGGGCCGCTGTCAGCGGCCCTTTTCCATTCAGTGCCCCGCGTGCAGCGCGGGATTCAAGGCGCCCCAGGCGGCGGTGCGCACCAGGCATTCGACCACGCCGGTCTGCGAGTTGCGGCGGAACAGCAGGCCATGCTGGCCCGCTAGCTGCAGGGCCTTCACGACGGCGCCTTCCGGCGTCAGCACGCGGGTGCCGGCGGTGACGTAGCAGCCGGCCTCGACCACGCAGTCATCGCCCAGCGAAATGCCCAGCCCGGAGTTGGCGCCCAGCAGGCAGCGTTTGCCGATGGACACGACTTGCTTGCCGCCGCCGGACATGGTGCCCATGATGGAGGCGCCGCCGCCGATGTCGCTGCCGTCGTCGACGATGACGCCCGCGCTGATGCGGCCTTCGACCATGGACGCGCCGAGCGTGCCGGCGTTGAAGTTGCAGAACCCTTCATGCAGCACGGTGGTGCCGGGCGACAGATGCGCACCCAGGCGCACGCGCGCGGTATCGGCGATGCGGACGCCACCGGGGACGACGTAGTCGGTCATGCGCGGGATTTTGTCGACGCCGCGGATCTCAAGGGTCTGGCCGGTGGCGCGTAGTTGCCAGCGCAAGGCGTCGACCTGATCGACGGCGCAAGGGCCGACGGAGGTCCACGCAACGTTGGCCAGCACACCAAACAAGCCATCCAGGTTGGCGTCGTGCGGGCGGATCAGCCGATGGCTAAGCAGATGCAGGCGCAGATAGGCGTCATGCGCGTCGGCGGGCGGTTCGTCGAGCGAGGCGATGGCGGTGCGCACGGCAACGATATCGACTTTACGGCGGGTGTCGCGAATGAGGGCGGTGGGAACGTGTTCGCCAAGCGCGGCACGCGCTTCTTCGGGCGTCAGATGACGGGTCCCGCCAGCGGGAGCGTGATCGGCCAGCGAGGGGCGCGGATACCAGGTATCCAGAACGGTGCCGTCAGCGGCAAGCGTGGCAAGGCCATAAGCGATGGCGCTTTGAGGGGCGGGGGCGGCGGCGGCGGCAGGGGCGGGGGGGGCGGGGTCGCCCGACAACAGGCACGCGAACTCTTCCCC